>NZ_CP088014.1:0-1200000 GCF_021044685.1 Bradyrhizobium daqingense | reverse complement strand
CAGCAGACCGCGGGCTGCAATGCCGCCCATCCGGTCGAGTCCCGCCTGTCGCGCTGCCTGCTGCACACCCATGACCTGTCGGGCGAGTCCCGCCTGCTGCTGACCCAGGAGGCCATGGCGCAGATGATCGGGGCGCGGCGCAACAGCGTGTCGCTGGTCGCCAACACCTTGCAGCAGGCCAATTTCATCCATTACAGCCGCGGGCACATCCAGCTCATGAACCTGGACGGCCTGCGCCAGACCGCGTGCGAGTGCTACGCCACCGTGAAGGCGCAATACGACCGGCTGCTCGGCCCGCGCTGAGCCGCAGGCGTGGTAAACTTGCGGCTAACGCCCACCCGCAAACACGAACCGTCCTGCTTGCGGAACTGAAATTCGAATGACCTAGACACGACCTGCCTCGCGCCGATATCGGCCCGCGCGGCAACGAACCGTGATCGGGGCAGGCTAGCCATGTTTGAAGTGACCCTCGCGCCGGCGCAGAAGGTGCTCGATTGCGCCCCGCTGCGCGACCCGAACGCCTACGCGGCGCTGGTACGCGAGATCGGCGAGGACGGAGCCTGCGAGGTGCGCGCCGTGTTCTGGAGCGAGACCAGCGCGCGCCTGCAATTGTTCCGCACGCTTTCGCGCGAGCAGCACCACGCCAGGATCGCGCGCGAGGCGCATTCGCTGAAGAGCGCGGCCGGCACGTTCGGCTATACCAGGCTGGCGGGGCTGGCGCTGCGGCTGGAGAAGTCCGCGGAGACGCTTCACGACGCCGAACTCCGCGATCTCCTGGACCAGATGGATGCCGCCTACGCCACGGCGCGCGCGCAGGAGCCGGAAGGATAGATCCTTGCTCGGCGCGTTTTCGTCACGCGAACCGGCATCCTCGAAAGCGCTCCAACCACCCGCGCGGGTATACCCGCCGTACTTCTACGGCTTGGGATATTCACAGATGGCTAATCATAGGTGGCGATAGTCGCGGGAAACCAGGAGGGTTTTCATGTTCACCTATGAGACTGCGGACCAGAAGGAAGTCCGTCGCTTCCGCATCGCTCAGTTCAACGGCCGGATGGCGACGGTGAAGTCTGGCGAGTCGACGGTGACCGGCTTCGTGCGCTCGGTGCTGGAGCAGGAATCGTGCATCCCTCCCCGCTGGACCATCACGATCATCCCTAACGCGCCGAAGGACGAGCCCAAGCCGCTGCGCCCCGCATCACGCGCGCGTCCCTTCGCCGAGGACTATTTCTGAGTCCATCGGCTTTCGCCCGGGCCGGCCGGGCTCAATGCAATCATCCATCTCAGTCGATCGAATGCAGCAGCGCCGCGCGAACGAGATCCGCGGTGTTCCGCGCACCGAGCTTGCGCATCGCCTCGGCGCGGTGGCTTTCGAACGTGCGCGGACTGATCTGCATCCGCAGCGCGCCCTGCTTGTTCGAATAGCCTTCACTGATCAGCCTCAGCACCTCGCGCTCGCGCTTGGTGAGCCGCTTCTGACCGGACAGGCCAAGCAGTTCGGCGCTGGGCACGCGCTGCGGCACGCGGGCGGCACGCGCCTCAGTGTCGTCGGCCTCGGATGGGACCGGCAGGCTGCTGCCCTTGTGAGGCCCGGCAAGCTGCTTGACGAGGCCGCAGACGCGCTCGGTCTGCGCCAACGCATTCTCCACCACGCGCTGCAAATAAGCGCGATCGCCGGTGACGGGCGCGAACTGATCGCTGTGATGCTTGATCTCGCCCATGTAGAGCAGGAGCGCCGTCAGAGGACCGTTGAGCTCGCGGGCAATGGCGGCGGCCATTTCGTCGGCAGCCTTGGCGCGGGCGGCATTCAGGCGGACGAAATCGAGCTCTTCGACCGGAGCAGTGCTGCTTTCGTACCATTCCGACGGCCGCGAATCGGTGGCCGTATCATTCTGTGACGCCATGTCACTCGTTTACCGAGCCAGGCCCGGTCTGTAGTTAACTTTTTGCTCCGTAAGACTACGGTGATTTCGGCAGTTTTACGCTAAAAGGACGGCACGGGCACAATTTGTGCTTGCGCGAAGCTGGCGCCGGCCCCGCAAGAGTTGAGATGTCCGCGCAAATCCCGAATGGACGGACAGTAAATTCCTTAACGGCCGCCGGCGTCCACCGCCGCCCCCCGGATTTTACGGATTAATTAACGGCGACTTGCTTCTCTAAGGGAGTTGAGAGCGCGCAAATGCCTCCACGCATGGGCCTCCTTGGCCTGCGGGAAACGCTGCAGAAGATTGCGTGCCATGGACGAGATCGATCGGCTGTCGGAATTCCTGCAGAGGCTGACGCCGCTGTCGCGCAGCTGTCTGCTCAGTGAATTGGAGCGGCTCGAGCTGTGCGGCATCGACATGCCGGGCTCGGCCGACGTCCAGTCCCGCCTGCGCGCCGAATTTCGCAAGGACGGATCGAGCCAGGCCCGCGCCACCAGCCCGTCGCGCTATTTCTTCGCACCGCTCGAGCTGCTCCTGATCGACGGCGCGCCCGAGCATGCCAATATGGGACGGATCTCGCGCAACACCCTCACCCCGATCTGGGAGTGGATCTGCCGCGACCTGCTGCCGACTATGGCGCGCGACTACGTCAAGGCGATCAACGACCAGGTCGCCGCCAACAACCCGAAGGAAGTGCAGAAGATCGCGGCGGCCTTCCAGGTCAAGGTCATCAAGGTCCTCGAGAACACCCTCGCCTCGCCGGAGAGCGCCGAGATCGCGCGCGGCAAGCTCGCGCAATACACGGCATCGCGCAGCGCCTTCGACGACGTGAGGAAGATGCAGCAGGTGCTGCGCGCCGGCAACGCACTGCCCAAGTTCAACGAAAAACTGCCCGAGAAGATCGCCAAATTCGACGACGGCCAGGTCACCCAGATCACGACGCAACTCGATGCCTTCAAGAAAGCCCATCCCGAGGCGCTGCCTTTCGCGCTGGCTCTGGTGGCAAGGCGCCTGAAGACGCCTTGGCAACTGGTCCGCCTCGCCACCAAGGCCGCCGCGAGCAAGAGCGCCGCGGACGTCGCCGCCGCCCCCTATGCCTGCGTCGTTCCCATGGTGCTCGACCGGCTCGACGACAAGCGTCTGGCGCTCCGGGTCGCGCTCCGGCACAACCGCGTGCTGGTCGCGCGCGATCTGCTCGCCGAGATCTACGACACCGAATATGCGCTCAAGGTCCGCATCGACGGCATCGAGCAGTGCGAATGGGGCGCCCGCCTTCAGCAATTGATGGACGCGATCCAGGCGCTGGTGTCCGCCGAGGTCAGCCGCTTCCCCGCCAATGTCGGTCACATTCTCGGATCGCGCCGGCTGCGCAGCCACGATACGCTCGGCGGCAAGCTGACCCAGCTCGCCTGGAAGGGACGCGACGCGATGCAGGACGGCGCAGCGGCGTTTCGCAAATTGATCGGGCAGACCTGATGATCGCGCAGCCTCTCTTGCGCGACGCGTTTGGCTTCAATGCGCGCGCGGCAGACACAGGAAGCGATCGAGAAATCGCCCCGACAGCACGAATCTGAACCACCAATACATCACTCGCCGCGTCGTCATCGCTGCAATCCTCGACAGCCCCACCACCGGCTGTGTCGAGCCATAGCGCAGGCGCAGCAACGCACATGTGATGTGCTTCACATTCGTGTCGTCAGGCACGGACGCAGTGTCGCAGAACTGTCGCGAGCGAAAGAGACATATGCGCGCGCCCTGAATGAGCGCTTTTGCTCTCACATCGTGCGGCCAAGAGGCCGTCGGCACCGCGCAACACCAAAAAAGCCGCCGGAAATTAATCCTCAACCGGCCTTGTCATTGCAGCGAAGTGACATGCAATCGCATCGCTCGATGCATGATGCTGCAAGCCCGCGCACGCGTCGATCCCGCGCACGAAATTACGCATGCGCCGGCTGTCGTTGCGCGTGCGGTGTCCGAGTATGCAAATTCTTTTCGAAGAATCTTCCGAAAAATTAGCTCGAATTGCAGAGCTTAACGTTACTCAAATAATTCAACAACGATGTGAAGCTCTCCTTATTTGAACCCACGCTCCGCGTTTAAGAAACCGTCACGGAACGGGAGTGGTGTTGATGAACGATGGGATTGTTGAACTCGTCGGACGAAGGCCTGTGACCTTCGGACGACGAAAGGTGACGCCGCGCGCCTGCGTGGCGGACAGCAAGCGTCACTTGCGCGCTTTTCTCAGCGAGGTGCTCGAGGATCTTGGCTTCGTCACCAGCGAATGCGCCAGCGCGGACGAGCTGCAGAGCGTGCTCGCCACCGAATTGCCGGACCTGATCCTGCTCGGCGTCGCCACCGACGGCATCGAGCCGAGCAGATTCCTGGAGATATTGGTGCGCGAGGGCTTTGCCGGGAAAGTTCTCGCGGTCGGCGCCCGTGAATCGATCATCGTCAGGGCGGTGCGGCAGGTCGGCGAGGAATATGGCCTTGCGATGCTGCCGCCGCTGACCACGCCCTTTGCCGCGGAGACGCTGCGCGAGCGTGTCGCGATGCTGCTGCCGGAAGAGCCGGCGCCGAGCCCGGCGGTGCATGTCGGCGAGGCCCTGCATGCCGGCTGGCTGGAGCTCTGGTACCAGCCGAAGATCGACGCGCGCACGCTGGTCCGCAGCGGCGCCGAGGCGCTGGTGCGGATGCGCCATCCGACCTGGGGCGTGGTGCCGCCGGCCTATTTCATTCCCGAGGAGCACGATCCGCATCTGCGTGACCTCTCGGAATTCGTGATCGATCGCGCCATGCAGGACTGGCACTATCTGCTGGAGCAGCAGACCCCGGTCGATCTCTCCATCAACCTGCCGGCGTCCTATCTGAAGGAGCCGCAGGCGGTGCGCGATCTCTGCCGCCGCGTGCCGACGCATCCGGCCTTCGGTGGGCTGACGGTCGAGATCGACAGCGAGGAGGCGATCGGCGAGCTCGATCTCCTGACCGAGGTCGCGCGCGAAGTCGGCCTGCACAATATCGGCCTGTCGATCGACAATCTCGGCGCCAACTGGCCGTCGCTGATGGGTCTGGACAAGATTCCCTTCGTCAAGCTGAAGGCGGACCGGCAGTTCGTCACCGGCAGCGGCGGTGACCGGCTGAAACGCACGGTGTGCCGCCACATCGTCGAATTGGCGCAAGGATACGGCGCGCGCGCGGTCGCTCAGGGCGTCGAAAGCCGCGCCGACCTCGTCGCCGCAAACGAACTCGGCTTCGACCTCGTGCAAGGCTTCCTGTTCGGCAAGCCGATGCCGCTGAAGAAGTTCGCACGGAGCACGCTGACGCGGACCGTGATGGGGAGCGCGTGAGGGGCGGCCTCACGCGAACCGTCGCGCGACGACGACGAGCGTGGTCGCCGCGATCACCTTCGGGGGAAAGCTGGTGCTCCTAGCGACAGACCCAGGCGCCGTTCACCAGCACCCGGGCGCAGGTCGGCGCCGCTACGGCCGCTCCTGCGGCTGCTGCACCGACGGCCGCTCCACCGACGACGGCACGGCGCGTCGTCCGGCGCGCGACGCCAGCGACGCTCGCTGGGGTCGCCGGTCGCCCGACGCGAGCCTCTGCGCTCTGAATCGACCATGAAAGACCATCCTCTGGCGACCACTGCACCGAGCTCGTCGCTGCGCAGAGAATAACGGCGCCGGCCAACCAAAGATGAGTTCCGTGTCGCATGACGTCCTCCTTCGCTCCAGTTTGTGAACAAGCCATTTCGCGTTTCGGATCTTGCCCGCGCCCGTTAGAGGTGGCGAGAGCGGGTCGACGATTAATGTTCACGACGCCACTCCCCAGCTACACTGATGTCGAGAGTTCAATCGGCTATGGACACTCCGCATGATGGGCTGACTTCTGTCGGTCGAGCGACGATGTCGGTCACCGCCCCATCCGTAAAGAAAGCAGAAGCTACCGGCCAAGCCGGTATTGTACCGTCGCCGCGAAATAGGCGCGCGATGTGCAAAGGAGATAACTGTCTTCGTCTAATGGCACACGGCGCGCTGGAACAGACGTTGATCTAGATCAACACGGGTGGCCCGAAATGCCTGGTCAGGAATTGCGCTGCATCGAGCTCACGCAAATCGGCGCGCGAAGAAGACACAGGCGACCACGAGCGCGGTCGCCGCGATCATGCTCCAGGCGACGGGCTCGTGCAGCAGGAAGCCGGCGAGCGCCAGACCGAAGAACGGCTGGAGCTGCTGCAGCTGGCCGACACGCGCGATGCCGCCGATCGCAAGCCCGCGATACCAGAAGATGAATCCGACGAACATGCTGAAGACGGAGACGTAGGCGAGCCCGATCCAGGCGGGCGCGCCGATGCCGCTCCAGGTCGGCGGCCAGCTCCAGGCCGCGACCGGCACCATCAGCGGCAGCGCGAGCAGCAGCGCCCAGGAGATCACCTGCCAGCCGCCGAGCCGGCGCGACAGCGCGGCACCCTCGGCATAGCCCAGCCCGCACAGAACGATTGCGGCCACCATCAACAGGTCCCCGGCGAGCGAAGCCGCGCCGCCGTCCGACAGGGCGAAGCCCGCCACGGTGGCGCTGCCGAGCACGGCGAACAACCAGAACAAGGGCTTCGGCCGCTCGCCGCCGCGCAGCACGGCAAAGATCGCGGTCGACAGCGGCAACAGGCCGATGAAGACGATCGAACGGGCCGAGGTGATGTGCTGGAGCGCCAGCGCGGTCAGCAAGGGGAAGCCGACCACGACGCCGAGCGAGACGATGGTAAGCGAGGCGAGATCGCCGCGTTGCGGCCGCGCTTGCCGGAGCAGGCCCAGCACGGCGACGCCTATCAGCGCCGCGATCACCGCGCGCGCGGACGTCAGGAACAGCGCCGAGAAGCCGCCGACCGCCACACGCGTCGCCGGGAGCGAGCCGCTGAAGATGATGACGCCGAGGAGCCCGTTGCCCCAACCGCTGGCCGCAGATTGCATATCCGTCCTGTCCTTCGGGCGGCGATCCTCGTCCGTCAGCGATGGCGAGGCCAGCGACAATCCAGTACAATCCGACAAAACTGTACGGGTATGGAAGGCAATACAGCTTGGACGGCGGGACACCAACGAAGGGGCGGAGCGGAACGCGGACCCTTGATGTGATGAGCGCGATCCGCGCCAAGGTCGCCGAACGCGCGCTCAATGCCGGCGACCGCCTGCCGTCGATCCGCAGCCTTGCGGCGACGATGAAGGTTTCGCCGTCCACCATCGTCGAAGCCTATGACCGCCTCGCCGCGGAAGGGCTGATCCGCGCCCGCCGCGGCTCGGGCTTCTACGTTGCGCCGTCGATCATGCCGCCGCTTGCGCTGGCCGAGGTCGAGCCGCGCCGCGACCGGGCGGTCGATCCGTTCTGGGTCTCGCGTCAGTCGCTCGATGCGGATGCGGTCGTGCCGAAGCCCGGCTGCGGCTGGCTGCCTCCGGAATGGATGCCGGAAGCGGCGCTGCGACGCGCCGCCCGCGCGCTGTCCCGCACCGACGCCAGCGTGCTCACCAATTACGGCAGCACGCGCGGCGCCATGGCGCTCCGCCGGCTGCTGCTCGCGCGCCTCGCCGAAGATGCGATCGAGGCATCGACCGACCAGCTCATGCTGACGGGCTCCGGCACGCAGGCGACCGATCTGATCTGCCGCTTCCTGCTGCGTCCCGGCGACACCGTGCTGGTCGACGATCCCTGCTACTTCAACTTCCGTGCGCTGCTGCGGGCGCATCAAGCCAGAATCGTCAGCGTCCCCTACACCCCGACGGGACCGGACGTGACGCGCTTCGAGCAGATCCTCCGCAGCGAGCGGCCGCGGCTCTACATCACCAATTCGGCCCTGCACAACCCGAGCGGCGCGACGCTGTCGCTGCAGACTGCGCACCGGCTGCTGACCGCGGCCGCCGCGCACGACCTCACCATCATCGAGGACGACATTTTCGGCGACTTCGAGCCGGAGCGCTCACCGCGCCTTGCGGCGCTGGATGGGCTCAATCGCGTGATCCGCACCGGCAGCTTCTCCAAGACGCTGTCGGCCTCGGTGCGCTGCGGCTACATCGCCGGGCGTGCCGATTGGATCGAGCATCTCGTCGACCTCCAGGTCGCCTCCAATTTCGGCGGGCCGAGCCCGGTCGCGACCGAGATCATCGCCAAGGTGCTGGCCGGCGGCAGCTATCGCAAGCACATGGACGAGCTCCGCCAGAAGCTCACGCGCACGCGCCGCGACGTCGCGCGAAAGCTTCAGGCGCTGCGGATCGAACCCTGGCTGATGCCGCGCGGTGGCTTCTTCCTCTGGTGCCGCCTCGCGGGCGGTCTGGATGCCACCGCCGTCGCGCGTGCTGCACTCGAAGAGGACGTGGTGCTGGCGCCGGGCAACGTCTTCAGCGTAGCGCAGACGGCGCCGGATCTCATGCGGTTCAACGTGGCGCATATGAACGATGCGCGCGTGTGGGACGTGCTGCGGCGGGCGCTGAAAGCGAGTGCCTAATACAACGGCTCCTCATAGACTGGCTCGCCGTCGAGCAGCAGGCGCTTGATGGCGGCGCGGCCGGAGGGCAACACCGCAGCGACGATGCGCAGCTTCTGCTGGTTGCGGGCGTCCTCGAGCTTCTTGCCCTCACCCTCGGGCACGAAATAGCTTTCGAGTCCGTATTTGATCGGCAGCTTGTCGCAGAACCGGCGCCGATCTTCGCCGCAGGACCCGCCGTAACTACCGACGCGGCCGCGGATCAGCACTTGGGGCGCGGTGACGGCGACGGGCTCGGCGTGCACGGAGACCGCCTCGTAAAGGCCTTTGGCATTGGGCGCGAGCTTAACGAAGACATCGGGATGGCGCGCGTCGGCGGGCTTGCCGGCGAGTGCGCCGGCCGGCACTTGCGAGATGTCGTAGCTGAGCACGACGTAATCGCCGCGCAGCAGATCGCGCGGGTCGACCGGCTGCGTCTGCAGGGTCACCTCGGTGCCTTCGCGCAGGATCTGCATGCGATCGGCGACCATCAGCACCAGCAGCGCGCATTGAACCAAGACGGCGACAGCGAACAGCACGGCTTTCGGAATACGCTGCCAGAGCCTTGTGACGGATGTGACAAGCTCGATCATCGCGCGGCCCTCGGCAGCATGCGGTTGAGTGCGGTTGCAAAGGCAACGGCGACGAGGCCGGCCGCGGCGAGAAAGACCGAGCGGTGCAGCAGCGAGCCTTTCACCGCCCAGGTGATGCCCGTGACCACGCCGGCAATGCCGAGCCAGCCGGCAAGGATGCGCGGGCGCACGTCATCGAGCATGCCCGAGACGACGAGGCACAGCATGGCGCAGAGCAGCGCGGCATAGGCGAGCCAGGGCTCGCCGGCTTCGGCAGCCGGCCAGAGCGGCGCGGCGAGCAGCACCAGCCCGATCGCGCTGGCCGCCAGGACTTCACCGGCGCGCCTGGTGATCGCTGCGGATGCGAGCGCCAGCACCACGCCCGCGACCCCGCACAGGATCGCCCAGATCGGCTGAGCGGGCACCGTCTTGGTGCGGATGCGGAGGATGTCGTCGGCGGTGGTCACCTCGAGGCAGGCAACGGCGGCCAGCGCAAACGCGCCATAGACCGACAGCACGTTGCCGAGAACGAGCGCGCGCGGCGACCGCGTGGCGGCGATCGCCAGCCCGGCACCGAACACCAGGGCCGCTCCGTTCGCGAGCAGAAAGGACTGCTGGGCACCATCGAACTCGAAGCGCAGCGAGGTCGCGATCCACCACGGCAGCAGCGCGGTCGCGACGAGATGCGCCGCGACGCGCGAATTCCACACGAAGGCCGTCGCGGCGGCGATCAGCCAGACCGCCACGAACGGCAGATGCAGCGCATCCGGCGTGTCGGTCGTCCGCATGCAAGTCCAGATCGAGGCAGCCACGAGCCCGACCGCGAGCGCGCCGCGCGAGCCGGTCAGCAGCGCGCCGGCAAAGGCGCCGATCGACCACAGCAGCATGCCGCCGGCAAAATCCTCGCCGAGATGATACATCTGGCCGACCAGCGCGATGCCCGCGCCGAAAACAATGGCGCCGATGCTGGCGCAGAGATCGGCGAGCACGGTGCGGCCCCTCGCGGCGAACCACGCGCCGAGGCCGCCGGAGACGATCATGCCGGCGAGCAGGATCGCAAACCGCAGCAGCCGCGCGATCTCGGTCCAATGCGCCGCGACGAAGGCGAGGAAGGCTGCCGCGATCAAGAGGCCGCCGACGATGGCGACGACGACGGCGATGTTGATGCCGGCGGGAAGCGGCGGCAACGCATTGCGGATGGACGCGGCAGAAGCCGGCGCGATCACGCCATCGGCCTCCCATCGCGCAAGATCGGCTTCGAGGCGCTGGCGGTAGGTCTTGTCAAACATCGTCCTGGAATCACCTGGCACCCGCCGGATGGCGGGACCTTGCTAGGTCGGATCGTGCGGGACGTGGGTTCAAGAGGGCGGCTCGAGGCCGTTTTGCGGGGCTTGGACAACATGAAAGTCGAAAACAACCCCATGCACAGTAGACGATGCCAGCAATATCAATGGCTTACGCAGGCGCCTCAACGAGCATGCGTCGGGCACCATCCGAGCGGGCCAGGTCGGGTGATGCGGCGTCTGGATCGGCCCCCGGAAGCGTCCGGCAATGCGGCGACTTCGCCATGAATGGAGCGGCCGCATCGCCATCATGTCAGCGTGCAGCCGGCGCTATTGCGCCGGCGAGGGAATGCGCCGCAGGACATCATCATAGGGTGCGAGGTCGAGATACGCCGTCACCTCCGCCGCCTTGCCGTCCTGCATGCGCATGATCCACGCATAGCTGTTCGCGTAAGGCTTGCCGTCGCGCGCCACGCCGCTGCCCTCCCAATGCGCGATGACATGGTCGCCATCGGCAAAGATCCTCACGCTTGTCGGACGCACCGGCGTCGACAATCGGCTCGCGAACGGGCGCACCGCGCGATCCACGAACACATCACGCCCTCGGAATTCGCCGGCGCTTGAGCCCGATCCCTTGATGCGCCAGACCGCGTCGTCGTGCAGCAGGTCGTTGAAGAAGCTGGTTCCTCCCGCCGCCCACCGATCGAATGCATCGGTGACGATCCGCTTGTTGTCGTCCTGCACGGAATTGGCCTGTCCGCAGGGCGCCGCCGTGGTCAGGGTGGAGGCCGTGACGATGACCGCGTAGACGCACGCTGCAAGTGCGCGGTTGAGCATGGTTGCCATTGGTGTCTCCCTTTCTGGTGCAAAATGTCGTCTGCCCCGAAGTGATGCACGCGCGGGTCGGCCAGACATCGCCGACTTGTTGTTCAGGATTTATCCGCGCCGGGCGACTGTGGCGCCGCCGAAGATGAGCTGCTCGACCATCGGCCGGCGCAGGAAACGGCCGGGAAAGATCGGCTCCGGCGCGGTCGCCTGGTCGAGGCGCGCCATCTGCTCAGGCGATAGCGAAATCCCGACGGCGCCGAAATTGTCTTCGGCCTGCTGCAGCGTGCGGGCCCCGATCACCGGTGCGCCGACCGCAGGATTTGCCAGCGTCCAGGCGATGGCCACCTGCGAGGGCGTCGCACCGAGCTCGGCGGCGACGGCGCGCACCATCTCCGCCGCGTCCAGCGACCGCTCGTTGAGCAGGCCTGACGACGCGATGATCGAGGCGCGCGTCGTTCCGACGCCGCGCTCCTGTGAATCCCTGAGATCGGCCCGGGTGTACTTGCCGGTGAGCACGCCGCCGCCGAGCGGCGACCAGGGCAGCACGCCGAGGCCGAGGGCGGCTGCCAGCGGAATAAGCTCGTGCTCGACGGTGCGCTCGACCAGATTATATTCGATCTGCAGGGCGACGAAGGGCGACCAGCCGCGCAGCTCAGCAAGAGTCTGCAGCTGTGAAATGCGCCAGGCAGGCGTGTTGCAGATGCCGACATACAAAACCTTCCCGCTGCGCACGAGATCGTCCAGGCCGCGCATCACTTCATGCGGCTGCGTCGTCGCATCCCAGCCGTGGAGGTACAGCAGCTCGATACGGTCGGTGGCGAGCTGCCGCAGGCTCTGCTCCACCGAACGCATCATGTTGAGCCGGTGGTTGCCGCCCGAATTGGGATTGCCGGGATCGCGCGCCATGGTGAACTTGGTCGCGAGCACGAGACGATCGCGCTTGTCGCGGGCGAACTGGCCGACCAGGCGCTCGGACGCGCCGTTGGTGTAGTTCACGGCGGTGTCGATGAAATTGCCGCCGCGGTCGACATAGAGGTCGAAGATCCGCCGGGCCTCATCGGGGTCGGCGCCCCATCCCCATTCGGTCCCGAAGGTCATCGTGCCCAGGGCGAGCGGGGATATGCGCAAACCGGAGCGGCCAAGCAGGCGGTATTGATCAAGTGCGGTCATCAGAGCCTCCATCCGATAGCCGGGAGATAGCCCTGCGCGGCACGTGAGATAAGTTGGCCAATGATGACCGGGGTGGTAAGCTATACTAACCAATGGCCACCGATCTCAATCTCGTCGCCGTTTTCATCGCCGTCGCGGATGCCAAGAGCTTCCGCCGCGCCGCCGACCGGCTGGGGGTGACCCGGTCCGCCGTGAGCCAGGCTATCCGGCGCATGGAGGACCAACTGGGCGTGGCCGTCGTCCAGCGCACGACGCGCAGCGTCAGCCTCACCGAAGCCGGCCTGCGCCTGCATGAGCGCGTGGCGCCGGCGGTCGCCGAAGTCGAACAGGCGATCAACGGCGCCCGCGACCGCGACGCGCAGCCGACCGGGCAGCTGCGCCTGGCCGTGTCGTCGATCGCCGAGCGATTCATCCGCGGCCCGCTGCTGGCCGAGTTCACGCAAGCGAATCCCGGCGTGCAGGTCGACGTCAGCGTGACCGACGAGGAATTCGACATCGTGGCCGAGGGCTACGACGCCGGCGTCCGGCTCGGCGAGGTGATCGAGCAGGACATGATCGCCGTGCCTGTTTCAGGCGATCAGCGCCAGCTCGTCGTCGCCGCGCCGTCCTATCTGCAGCGCTTCGGCACCCCGTCTCACCCGCGCGAGCTTCCACAGCATTGCTGCATCGGCTGGCGGCCCGCGCCGCACGTCGCGCCTTACCGCTGGGAATTTGCCGAGGACGGGCGCGAGTTCGACGTCGCGGTGGAGCCACGGATCACGACCAACGACATGTGGGTGATGGTGCGCACCGCCTGTGCCGGCGGCGGCCTGACGTTTGGCATGGAGGAGACGTTCCGCCCCTATATCGAGCGAGGCGAGCTGGTGCCGGTGCTGGAGGACTATTGTCCGTTCTTCCGCGGGTTCTTCCTCTACTTCCCCGACCGGCGCAATCTTCCGCCGAAGCTGCGGGCGTTGATTGATCATGTGCGGTATCGGTCTGGCGGAAAGAGTTAGCGGCTGGAGCAGTGTCTGCCCGACGCTCTGCCGGGGACGCATCCCTGCAGCAACAATCGCTGTTTCCTGCATCCATCTCTGGCCCCGAACGGCCGAACATGTTTTGTTGCCGCCATGCCTGAGCCAACCCGAGACCAAGTCGAGCAACTGACGCGCGCGTTCGGACGTTTCACGCGGCGGTTCAAGGTGGCCGAGGCGGTGGCTGCGGCCGACAATGCGCTCAACGCGCTCGACGCCCAGACCCTGATGTTCATCGCCGAACATCCCGGTTGCGGCATGGGCGATGTCGCGCGCTATCTCAATGTCGCCATGACGACGATGTCCTCTGCCGTCGATCGGCTGGTGAAGAGAGACCTGGTCGAGCGTCGCCGGCCCGAGGACAATCGCCGCGCGGTGGCCCTGAGCGCCAACGACAGGGGGCGCCAGGTGGTCGAGGAGCAGATCGAGGGTTACCGGCAGGCGTGCCGGACCATGCTCCGGGCGCTGGACACGTCCGAACAGGATGAACTGATCCGCCTGACCGAAAAGATTGCCGACAACGAAACTTGAATAGTACGAAGTTCGTATTATCTTGTGATGGCTGCCGGAGCTTGAGCTTGGCCCAGAGATGGAGGCATCGATGGCTATCGTCGTCAACGGAATCGCACATCCTCCTCCCGACGACCCCAGAATGTCCCTGCTCGACCTGCTCCGGGAGCGCCTCGGCCTGACCGGGACGAAGCTCGGCTGCAACCAGGGCGGCTGCGGCGCGTGCACCGTCATCATCGACGGCGTGCGGGTGCTGTCGTGCCTGACACTGGCCGTCCAGGCCGATGGCCGCGAGGTGCGCACCATCGAAGGCCTCGCCCCTCAAGACGGCGAGTTGCATCCGCTGCAGCATGCCTTCATCGAACATGACGGCTTCCAGTGCGGCTATTGCACGCCGGGCCAGATCTGCTCGGCGATCGCCATGATCGAGGAATTGCGTCGCGGCGATCCCAGCTATGTCACGGCCGACCTCGCCGAAGGCCCGACAGGCGCACGGCGCCACGAGATCCGCGAGCGCATGAGCGGCAATCTGTGCCGCTGCGGCGCGCACAACGGGATCATCGATGCCATCGAGACGCTGATGGACGGAGAAGCGGCATGAGACCCTTCGCCTATCAGCGCGTCGCCGACCAGGATGCGGCGCTGGCTGCCGCGGCCTCAGGAGGCGCCCGCTACCTCGGTGGCGGCACCAATCTCGTCGATCTGATGCGACAGAACATCGAGGCGCCGCAGGCGCTGGTCGATGTCTCGCGCCTGCCGGCCGAAATCATCGAGCTGCCTGATGGCGGCCTCAGGATCGGCGCGGCGGTGCGCAACAGCGCGCTGGCGGCGCACCCAACTGTGCGTGCGCGCTATCCGATGCTGTCGCGCGCGCTGCTGGCCGGCGCCTCCGCGCAGATCCGCAACATGGCGACGGTCGGCGGCAACATCCTTCAGCGCACGCGGTGCGCCTATTTCTACGACGCGGCGGGCTCGCGCTGTAACAAGCGCGAGCAGCATGCCGGCTGCGACGCCATCGGCGGCTTCAACCGCTATCACGCGATCCTCGGCGCATCGCCGCATTGTATCGCGACCCATCCATCGGACATGTGCGTCGCCCTTGCGGCGCTCGATGCGACGGTTCATCTCGCCGGCAACGGAGGCGCGCGCAGCGTGCCTCTGACCGACTTCCATCGCCTGCCGGGCGAGACGCCTGAGATCGAGACGGTGCTGCATCCGGGCGAACTGATCACCGCGATCGAACTCACGCCAGGCCCGGCGGCCGCGCGCTCGACCTATCGCAAGGTGCGCGATCGTTCGAGCTATGCATTCGCGCTGATATCGGTCGCCGCCGGTGTCGATGTCGTCGACGGCAAGATCCGGGATATCAGGATCGCGCTCGGCGGCGTGGCCGCCAAGCCATGGCGCGCGCGGCAGGCCGAGAAGATGCTGCTGGGTGAGGCGCCGACGCCGGATCGCTTTCGTGCAGCGGCCGATGCCGAACTGGCGGCGGCCAGCACGTTTGACGGCAATGCCTTCAAGGTCGAACTCGCGAAGCGGACCATCGTGGCCGTGCTCGCTCAACTGACCGGAGCGGACGCATGAGCAAGCTGCAGAATGCGATCGTCGGCGGCGTCCGCGCCGCGATGGGTTACGTTCCCGGCAGCTGGTTGCCGGGCGGCACGCCGGATCCGCTGATCGACAAGCGCGTCAACCTCGGGACGCAGCAGTCGCGCGTCGACGGCCCCGACAAGGTGAAGGGCGCCGCGCGCTTCGCGGCCGAGGTTCCCATGGAAGGGCTGCTCTACGCGGCTTTCGTCCACTCCACGATTGCGCGCGGGCGCATTGCCGAACTCGACATCGCTGCCGCCGAGGCGGCGGACGGCGTCGCGCTGGTGATGACCCACCGCAACGCCCCGAAAATGGCGCTGCCGCCGCCGATCGGCCTGACCAATCTGAAGGCGGCCGGCAACAACATCCTGCCGGTGATGCAGGACGCAGAGATCCGCTGGAACGGCCAGACGGTGGCCGTCGTGCTCGCCGAGACGCAGGAGCAGGCGAACTTCGCCGCGTCGCTGGTCCTCGTCCGCTATGAGGTGGTCGCTGCGCGGACGGACTTCGAGGCCGGCAAGGCAAATGCCCGCACGCCGGATTCGCTTATGATTGAGCGTAACCGGCTGAAGAAGGGCGATGCGGATACCGCATTCAAGACGGCGGCCACTGTCGTCGACGCGGTCTATCGCACGCCCTGGCACAGTCACAGCCCCATGGAACCCCATGCCGCAACCATCCGTTGGGACGGTGACCGGCTGATCGTGCACGACGCCACGCAGATGTTGAACGGCACGGCCGGTTCGCTGGCGAAGGTGTTCGACATCAAGGAGACGCAGGTCTTCGTCAGTTCGCCTTTCGTCGGCGGCGGCTTTGGCGGCAAGGCCCTATGGGATCATCAGATCCTCGGCGCCGCGGCGGCGAAACTCGCGCAGCGGCCGGTCCGGCTGGTGCTGTCGCGGGCCAGCATGCAGCGTCTTGTCGGCGGCCGTTCGCAGACCGAGCAGCGCGTGGCGCTCGCGGCCGACCGCGACGGCAGTCTGCTGGCGCTTCTTCATCACGGCTATTCGGTCAAGCCCGCGCACAGCGTCACCGACGAGGCGTTCACGCTGACCAGCCGCTCGCTCTATGCGGCACGAAGCTTCGACGTCGTGCAGCACGCCATCGACCTCGATTTGCTCGCCAACACTTTCATGCGCGCGCCGGGCGAGGCGCCAGGGACTTTCGCGGTCGAGAGTGCGATGGACGAGCTGGCGCATGAACTGCAGATCGACCCGATCGAGCTGCGGCGCCGCAATATCGGTCACTCCGATCCGGTCAGCGGCGCGCCGCATTCGCAGAGCGACCTGATGCTGGCCTACGACCTCGGCGCCAAACGCTTCGGCTGGGAGCGGCGTCCGTCCACGCCGCGTTCGCGCAAGGAAGGCGAGTGGCTGGTCGGCATGGGATGCGCGTCCGGCTCGTTCCCCTACGTGCGGATGCCGGGCATGTCCGCCCGCATCACGATCGATGGCGATGGTCGCGCGACCGTGGCGAGTGCCGCGCACGAAATGGGCATGGGCACGGCAACCGTGCAGCGGCAGCACGCCGCCGATCGTCTCGGACTTCCGCTCGACAGCGTCACCGTTCGGATCGGCGATACGAGCTTGCCGTTCGGCAGCTTTGCCGGCGGTTCGTCGCAAACGGCGTCGCTTGGCGCAGCGATCAATGCGGCGAGCACGAAGCTTGCCGGCGAACTGCTGCGCCTGGCCGGCAACGACACGCCGCTGGCGGGCCTGCGGGCGAACGAGATCGAGTTCGCCGATGCAGGCTTGCGCAAGATCGGCGATCCGTCGCGGCATGAAAGCTTCGCGTCGATCCTGAAGCGTGCCGCGCGCAGCGACATCAGCGTCGTCGGCGAAAGCTCGGCGCCCCTGGAGGTGCTGAAATTCTCGATGCACAGCCGGTCCGCGATCTTCTGCGAATTGCGCGTCAGCGAGGTGACGGGGGAGGTGCGCGTCGACCGTCTCGTCGGCTCGTTCGATTGCGGCCGCATCCTCAATCCGAAGACGGCGGCCAGCCAGTTTCGCGGCGGCATGATCATGGGAATAGGCATGGCGCTGACGGAAGAGACCCTGCTCGATGAGCGCAGCGGGCGGATCATCAGTGCGTCCATTGCCGACTATCACATCCCGGCCCATCTCGACGTGCCCGACATCGACGTGCTGTGGACCGATATTCCCGATCCCCGCACCCCGATGGGCGCGCGCGGCATCGGCGAGATCGGCATCGCTGGCGTCGCTGCGGCGATCGCGAACGCCGCGTTCAACGCCACCGGCAGGCGCATCCGCGATCTGCCGCTGACACCGGACAAGCTGCTTTAGGCTTGAGCCGCGCAGGAGCTTTCGGGACCACCGGGAAGCGCCATGCCGTTCGGATCGAAGGACTCGCTGTTTTCGGCTGTTTTCGATTTTGATGGCGGAGAGGGAGGGATTCGAACCCCCGATAGGCTTGCACCTATGCCGCATTTCGAGTGCGGTGCATTCAACCACTCTGCCACCTCTCCTGAAGGCGCCATATAGGAGCAGCGGCCCCTGTGGTTGGGGGCGTTAATAGGCGAGGATGGCGGGCCAGACAAGGCGCGAAAGGGGAAAATCCGCTGCCTCTTTCGCCCCCTTCCCCTCGCCTGGAGGAACTCTCATGGAGCATCTCACCGTTTCGGCCAATGGCGCCGATTTCCACCTGGTCCGCACTGGTCGCGGCAAACCGCTGCTTTTGCTGCATGGTTGGCCGGAATTCTGGCTGACCTGGGAGCCGGTGATGGCGCGGCTGGCCGACCGCTTCACGCTTGTAGCGCCCGATTTGCGCGGCTTCGGCGACAGCGACAAGCCCGATGGGCCCTTTGGTCCGGACGGCCATGCCGCGGACATGCTGGCGCTGATGGACCGGCTCGGCATCGACCGATTCGGCGTGGTCGGCCACGACGTCGGCGGCGCCGTGATGCAGCCTCTGGCCCGGCTGGCGCCCGGGCGGCTCACTGGGCTGTTCTTCTTCGATTTCGTCTATCCCGGGATCGGCGCGCGGATGGCCGCACCCGACAGGCTCAACCACATCTGGTACCAGTCCTTCCACCAGATGGAGATGGCGCCTGCGCTGGTCGGTGCCAGCCGCGAGAGCTGTCGGCTCTATATCGGCCATTTCCTGAAAAGCTGGGCACACCGGAAGAACGCCTTCGATGATGTGCTCGACGCCTTCGCCGACAATTTCCTGAAAGAGGGCAATCTCGCCGGCGGCTTTGCGCATTATCGCGCCTCGCATGCCGGGCGCGTCGCGATGATGAAGGGTGAGGCGCCGCGTCTGCCGCCGATCGGCGTGCCGACCTGCGTGCGCTGGGCCGAGCACGACCCGCTGTTTCCCTATGCGTGGACCGATCGGCTGTCCGAGAGCTTCAGCGCGCTCGATCTCAAGATGTTTCCCGGCGTCGGCCACTTCCCGCATCGGGAAGACCCGGATCGCGCGGCCGCGGAGATCGCGGCGTTCTTCGAGCGGATCGGCTGGAGCTGAGGAATGGGGTGGGACCGCCAGACGCGGTAAACACTGGCGGTCCCGATGCCGCTCATTGAAATGCTGACCGTGAAGGGCGGCTTCGCCGGCCAGGTGAGGCGACGATTCGACCCTAGCGTGCGGCGGGCGCGCCGCAACGCAATCCGGTCCTTAACCTAACCGGTCAAGGTTACTGCGCTCGCGCTCTATTTGCTGTCCTTGCCCTTTTTCTTGCCGTTCTCCGTGGAATCCCGGTTTTTTCCATTGCCTCCATTGCCGCTTTCCTTGCGGCGGTTGGTGAAGCGGGCATTGCCGAGGCCGGTGCCGATGGTGAGCACACCCCAGCGGTCGACGTCCTGCATGAATGGCACCTCCGAGAGGCCCTGCACCACGCCGTCATTGTGCATCAGGATCGCGGTATCGTGCTCGCCGATCTGCGGGATCCCCTCGAGCAGGCTCGCCGGCAGGTTGAACTTGCTGCTTTCCCAATTGCCGGGGAGATTCTGCGCGCCCTTCTCGATCGATCCGTCCGGATTGATCACGCCGGGGCAGGCGATACCGATGAACGGCGCGAGCTTGTAGCCTTCGTTCTCGGCTTCGGTGATCAATGCCTTCAGCATCTTGGTCAGCCGCTTCACCGCGCCTTCGCGCGTCGGCTCGTCATCGGCATGACGCCACAGCTCGGAGTGCACGACCTTGGCCTTCGACAGGTCCTTGGCCTTCTTCCAGCTGGTTTCCACCAGGCCGCAGCGGATGTTGGTGCCGCCGATGTCGACGGCGAGGATGCTGTCATGGGCCTCGAAGATCCAGGACGGCGCCAGGTGCAGCGCGCCGATCAGGCCGGCCTCGTCGGGGTGGTGACGGATCGGCAGCAGGTCGATCTTGAAGTCCTCGGATTTGAGGATGATCTCGGCGCGGGCGATCACGAGCTCGCCGAGTCGGGAATCGCGAAAGCCGCCGCCGACCACGATGCGCTCGGTCTTGGCCCAGGCCTTGGTCTTGAGAAAACGGCGCGTGACATAGACGAGCTCCTGGGAGAAATCCTCGATCGCGCTGTGCACCACGGCCGAGGCCTCGACGTCGTCGCCGACCAGGATCGCGTCCAGCGTCTTCTTGTTGATCTCCTCGGTCGGCACCTTGCCGAACGGGTCCTCCCCGGTCTTGCGCAGCGGCTTGCGCCAGCGCTCGAGCACCTCCCGGAACGCGCCCTTGCTGGCGCGGTCGCCGAGGAAGCCGTCCTCGTCCTTGATCTCGATGTTGAAACTGTCGATGTCCACCGAGGGGAGCCGCTCGGCGCCGTGATGGGCGATGCCCGTGGTCGTCTTGACCAGTTCGTCCGTTGCCATGAGAGCCCTGCCCACTTAGCTGTTCCGGCCTGGACAACTGCGGGGGAACCCGTTTGTTGCAATGCCAGTCGAGATTCCGCTGCGCGCTTTCAACGCGGTCAAATCCTTCGAATCCAGGCCTTTTTCGGCGGTTTTCCTTGACTTGGCGCGATCGGCGGCTATAAGTCCCACAGCCGGCGCGGGGCGTTTCTCGCGCCGCTTGTATTTGCGTGGGTTTTCAAAAGGATAACTCCCACCCGCACAAAACGCACATGAACCCGTAGCGACTGACAAAAAGCCGACCCGGACGATGCTCGTCCCGAGGCCGGGATTGAACACGGAGAAAAAAACGATGTTCGCAGTCATCAAAACCGGCGGCAAGCAATACCGCGTCGTGCCGGATGATGTTCTCGAAGTAGGCAAGATCGAAGGCGAAGTCGGCTCGATCGTGCAGTTGAATGAAGTGCTCGTGGTCGGCGGCGACACGCCGGTGCTGGGCGTCCCGACGGTCGCAGGCGCGTCCGTTGCGGTCGAGGTGCTCGACCACAAGCGCGGACCGAAGGTCATCGCGTTCAAGAAGCGCCGCCGCAAGAACTCGCGCCGCAAGCGCGGCTATCGCGACGAGATCACGGTGTTGCGCATCAGCGAGATCCTGACCGACGGCGCCAAGCCCACCAAGGGCCCGCGTCCGAAGAAGGAAGAAAAGGTGGCGAAGGAGCCGGCAGCGGAAGCCGCCGAATAAATAGATTTGATCACGCCAATTCACGAATTGATGCGTGAGAAATCGTGAAATGATTCCGTCAAGGAATTGATCTAGACATACGCAGGATTTCGGAGACGAGCCATGGCTCACAAAAAAGCAGGCGGTTCATCGCGCAACGGTCGCGATTCCAAGGGCAAGCGCCTCGGCATCAAGGCGTTCGGCGGTGAGATCGTCACGCCCGGCAACATCATTGCGCGTCAACGCGGCACCACCTGGCACCCCGGCCTTAATGTCGGCATGGGCACGGACCACACGTTGTTCGCCAAGATTGAGGGTCGTGTTGCGTTCCAAGCCAAAGCCAACGGCCGCACCTTTGTATCGGTGCTCCCGATCGCAGAGGCTGCTGAATAGACGGTGGATCAAATTGGAGTCCGCCGGTCCCGACTGAACCGGCGGAGTCCAAGAGATCGAGAGATCGAAGGCTCCAAGGGGAGGCGGGAAACCGGCCTCCCCTTTTCTTTTGACTTGCTCACTTTGACTTAGTGACTTTGCAGGAGCCGGACATGTTGCAGGATTTCTCGAGCGCGACCTTGGCCGAGGCGAGACCCAGCGTCGTCGCCACCGAGCGGCTGACCTTGCGGCGACCGACACTCGCCGACGTCAGGACCATCGCCCGGCTCGCCAACGACCGCCGCGTCGCGGAAAACACCCGCCGCCTCCCCCATCCCTATTCGCAGGACGACGCGGTCGAATTCATCCGCGCCACCGCCGCGCTCGGCAGCGAGACCGTGTTCCTCATCGAGCACGACACCGGGCCGGTCGGCATGGTCGGCATCGACTGCTCCTCGCCCGACAATGCCGAGCTCGGCTACTGGCTCGGCGTCGAGCATTGGGGCCAGGGCTTCGCCACCGAGGCCGCGCGGGGCGCGATCGACTTCTTCTTCGAGGAGTTCGAGGACGATCATCTCTATGCCGGCGCGCGCGTCACCAACCCGGCCTCGCGCAAGGTGCTGGAGAAGTGCGGCTTCCAGTGGAGCGGCGTGCAGCTGCACCGGTTCCTGGCGCTGGGGTCGTCCACGCCGGTCGATTGCTTCCGCCTGTCACGCGGCGTGTGGGCGTCGCTGAAGAGCTGGAGCAGTGCGCGGCGGGTGAGGTAGGGCGCGCGCCACATACACAGCTGTCGTCCCGGGGCGCGACGAAGTCGCGAGACCGGGACGACGGCAACACCTACGCCGGCGGATTCACGTCCGTGGTCTCGCGCCCCAGATCGCGCTCACGCAGATAGATATAGAAACCGGCGCCAATGATGATCGCCGCGCCGACGAGCGTTGCGATCGACGGCACGTCGCCGAACACGACGAAGCCGAAGATCACGGCCCAGACGATCATCGAATATTGATAGGGCACAACGACGCTGGCCGGGGCCAGCTTGAGCGAGCGGTTGACGCAGAACAGCGCGGTGACGGACACGCATCCGGCCAGCGCGAAGATTGCGAGGCTGCCAGGGGTCGGTGGCACCCAGTGGAAGGCCGACAGCACCGCCCCCAGCGAGAACGTGCCGACGAATTGCGAGGAGGCCATCACGATGTCGGGCGTCTTGCGCAGGCTACGCGTGATCAGCATCAGCGTTGCGAAGGAGAGACTGCCGCCTAGCGCGATCAACGCCGGCAGGCTGACCGTCTGCGCGGAGGGACGCAGTGCGATCAGGACGCCGCAGAAGCCGATCAGGATCGCGGTCCAGCGCCGCCAGCCGACCTTCTCCCCTAAGAAGATCGCGGACATCGCGGTGACGAAGATCGGACCCGCGAGATAATAGGTGATGACGTCGGCAAGCGGCAGATACACCGTGGCGAGGAAGAACGCGGCGACCTCCAGCGTCGACAGCACGACGCGGATGAACTGCAGGCGCGGCCGCTCCAGCTCCAGGAACAGGTGACGCTGCCGCCAGATCAGCGGCGCCAGCAGCAGCAGCGCCGCGCAGGCCCGCAGGAACAGGAGCTGTCCCACCGAATACGTGCCGACCAGGAACTTACCCATGGCGTCGCCGAACGAGAACATGAAGATCGACAACACCATCAAGGCAATGCCGGCCAGCCGCGCCGATCGGTCGTCATAGGCGGAAAGAGATTTGAACAGGGGCATTGCTGTCGTTCTGGAAGCCGTCATTGCGAGGAGCTCTTGCGACGAAGCAATCCAGGCTGGTCCAGCGGAGGCAGACTGGATTGCTTCGCTTCGCTCGCAATGACGAGCGACGAGAGAGCATCAGGAATCGGCAGATTGAGTCGCTTGCGATATTTTAATGACGTGAGCACCCGGGACAAGCCCACTTCCGCCGAATTGAACGCATTGTCGCACTGCGCGTGGCGCGATACGGATCATTCCTCCAATCCGTTCCGATGGTGCAGCGCATGACCGATTTCGATCCCTCCCAGCATCGCATGATCCCCACGCAACGCTGGTTTGAGGATTTCGTCGTCGGCGAGCGTTTCGTGCTGCCGAGCCGCACCCAGACCTCAGCATTGTTCGCCGCATTCCAGGCCGCGAGCGGTGACACCCATCCGGTGCATTATGACGTGGAATATTGCCGCGCCCGCGGCATGCCGCATCTGCTCGCTCACGGCTTCCAGACCTTGATCCACACCGCGCCGGGCGCCGGCCTGTTTCCGTTCATGGTCGAGGACTCCCTGGTCGGCTTCCTCGAGCAATCGAGCCGCTTCCTCAAGCCCGTCTTTGCCGACGACACGATCTATCCGGCGCTGGAGGTCACCGAGCTCGTGCCGGGGCGCACGACCGGCGTGGTGACGCTGCGCAGCACCGTGTTCAACCAGCGCAAGGAGCTGGTGCTGGAGGGCACGCAGAAATTCCTGATCCGAAGGCGACCGGCGGGTTAAGCACGGCCCAAAATCGCGCAAATTCCGCCGATTCACGGATAAGTGCGGGTTGCCGCGCGGGACCGGCTGGCCTACCTATGGCCCATGAAATTCCTCGACGAAGCAAAGGTCTATATCCGCTCCGGTGACGGCGGGAACGGCTGCGTGGCGTTCCGCCGCGAGAAGTTCATCGAATTCGGCGGCCCCTCCGGCGGCAATGGCGGGCGCGGCGGCAATGTCATCCTCGAGGTCGCCGACGGCCTCAACACGCTGATCGACTACCGCTACCAGCAGCATTTCAAGGCCCAGAAGGGCGAGAACGGCATGGGCTCGGACCGCCACGGCGCCAACGGCAAGAACATCGTGCTGAAGGTTCCCGTGGGGACGCAGATCTTCGACGAGGATCGCGAGACGCTGATCCACGACTTCACCAAGGTCGGCGAGAAGTTCGTGCTGGCCGAAGGCGGCAATGGCGGCTTCGGCAACGCGCATTTCAAATCCTCGACCAACCGCGCGCCCCGCAACGCCAATCCCGGCCAGCCCGGCGAAGAGCGCTGGATCTGGCTGCGGCTGAAGCTCATTGCGGACGCCGGTCTCGTCGGCATGCCCAATGCCGGCAAGTCGACCTTCCTCTCCAAGGTCAGCGCGGCCAAGCCGAAGATCGCCGATTATCCCTTCACCACGCTGCATCCGCAGCTCGGCGTCGTGAATGCCGACGGCCGCGAATTCGTGCTGGCCGACATCCCCGGCCTGATCGAGGGCGCGCATGAAGGCACCGGCCTCGGCGACCGCTTCCTCGGCCATGTCGAACGCTGCCGCGTGCTGCTGCATTTGATCGACGCAACCTGCGAGCACGCCGGCAAGGCCTACAAGACGGTGCGGACCGAGCTCGACGCCTATGGCGGGCAGCTCACCGACAAGATCGAGATCGTCGCGCTCAACAAGATCGACGCGGTCGAGCCGGACGAGCTGAAGAAGCAGAAGGACCGTCTGAAGCGCGCCGCCAAGAAGACGCCGCTGCTGCTCTCGGGCGTCACCGGCCAGGGCGTCAAGGAAGCCCTGCGCGCGCTTGCGGAGGTGATCGGCGAGAGCCCGGTGTCGGCCAAGGCGAAGAGTGCGGCCGAAGCGGAGCCGTGGTCGGCGTAAGCTCTCTCCACCGTCGTCTCCGCGAACGCGGGGACCCATACCGCGTGATCTATCGGCTGCGATCAGTCGAGGTACCGAACGACGGTCCTCGCCAAACCACTCCCTGTGGTTATGGTTCCCTGCGTTCGCAGGGACGACAGCGGAGTGCGTGGTTGCGGGCACGCGCATCACTGGCAGGTTGCCATCGCGACCACGATAGCGCAGCATCCAACAACCAAGAAACTGCAGGAACGATGCATGGCGCGCGCGAAGAACGTTCTCTGGGTCATGTGCGACCAGCTTCGCTATGACTATCTCGGCTGCACCGGCCATCCCACGCTGAAGACGCCAAACATCGACGCCATGGCGAGGCGTGGCGTGCTCTTCACCAAGGCTTACGTGCAATCGCCGATCTGCGGCCCATCGCGGATGTCGTTCTACACCGGGCGCTACATGCGCTCGCATGGTTCGCACTGGAACGGCTGGCCGCTGCGCGTCGGCGAGCCTACGCTCGGCGATCACCTCAAGAAGATCGGCGTGCGCAACGTGCTGGTCGGCAAGACCCACATGGCGCCCGACCTCGAAGGCATGAAGGCGCTCGGCATTCCCCCGGAATCGGTGATCGGCGTGCATGTCGCCGAATGCGGCTTCGAGCCTTACGAGCGCGACGACGGGCTGCATCCGACGGGCCGGCCGCGGCCGAAATACGACGACTATCTGCGCAGTCAAGGTTTCGAAGCCACCAATCCCTGGGAGCATTGGGCCAATTCAGGCGCAGCCGACGACGGCTCGTTGCAGAATGGCTGGCTGCTGGTGCATGCCGACAAGACCGCGCGCGTGCCGGACGAGCATTCCGAAACGCCTTACATGACGCGGCGTGCGATGGATTTCATCAGCGAGGCCGAGATCGAGGGACGGCCGTGGTGCCTGCATCTGTCCTACATCAAGCCGCATTGGCCCTATATCGCGCCCGAGCCCTACGCCAGCATGTACTCGACATCAGACATGATCCCGGTGATCCGCGCCGACCGCGAGCGGCAGAACCCGCATCCGGTGTTCGGCGCCTATATGGACATGCGCTACTCCCGCAACATGGCCCGCGATGATGCGCGGGAGAAAGTGATCCCGACCTATATGGGCCTGATCACCCAGATCGACGACCAGATGGGCGTGCTGATGAAATTTCTGGAGGGACGCGGCCTGCTGGACACCACGATGATCGTGTTCACCTCCGATCATGGCGATTATCTCGGCGATCACTGGATGGGCGAGAAGGACCTGTTCCACGAACAGTCCGCGAAGATTCCGTTGATCATCATCGATCCCGTGAAGGAGGCCGACGCCACGCGCGGCACGCGTAGCGACGCGCTGGTCGAGGCGATTGATCTCGCGCCAACCTTCGTCGATTATTTCGGCGGCAAGGTGCCCGGCCACATCCTCGAAGGACGCTCGCTGCTGCCGCTGCTGCGCGGCCCGACGCCGCCGGACTGGCGCAAGGTGGCGTTCTCCGAATACGACTACGCCATGCAGGACGTGCGGCTGAAGCTGAACCAGCCGATCGAACGCTGCCGCCTGTTCATGGTGTTCGACGGCCGGTGGAAATACATCCACGCTTCCGGCTTCCGCCCGATGCTGTACGATCTCGAAAGCGATCCCGAAGAGTTCTTCGATCGCGGCGACGATCCTGAATGCGCGGCGATCATCGCGCGGTTGCAGGCCGAGCTGTTCGACTGGGCGCTGCATCCGAACGACCACATCACGACGCCGCGCGAGAAGATCGCGAACTATGCGGACAACCAGCTGCAGGTGAAGGGCGGGATTTTGATCGGCATCTGGGATGAGAAAGAGCTCGCGGCGATCAAGGACGGCATCGCACAGCGCGCGAAGATGTGACTGTCGATCCTCATGGTGAGGAGCCGCGAAGCGCCGTCTCGAACCATGCAGCCCCAGCTGTGACAGCCGGGCCTTCCATCTTCGAGACGCGCGCAAGAGCGCGCTCCTCAGGATGAGGAGAAGAAGCCAGCGCGCAGCTCTCGCCTCGTCATGCCCGGGCTTGACCCGGGCATCCACGTCTCACCTCAATCGCGGAAGTATGTGGATGGCCGGGTCAAGCCCGGCCATGACGGTGGAGTTTGAAGCGCAGACAGATTCAATTCGTGATCTTGTAGCCCGTCGCCTTCACGATCGGCTGCCATAGCGCGATGTTCGCGGCGAGCTCCTTGGTCAATCCGTCCGGCGTCGAGCCGACCGGAATGAGTCCGATCGCGGTGAGCTTCTCCTTCACGTCGGGCTTGGCGAGCGCAGCGCTCGCGGCGGCACCGAGCTTGCCGGCGAAGTCGGGCGGGCTGCCGGCGGGGAGCCACATGCCGTACCAGGCATCCGCGACGAGATCGATGCCGCTCTCCTTCAGTGTTGGAACGTCGGGCGCGAACGGCGAACGTTCTGCACTCGAGACCGCGATGATCTTCACGCCCTTGGCGCGCTGCTGCGGCAGCGCGTCCGCCAATGTCGTGATACCGAACGAGATGTGGCCGCCGACGAGATCGTTGAGAATCGGCGCGCTGCCGCGATAGGGCACGCGGGTCAGGGGGATGCCGAGATCCTTTTCGAGCTTGGAGCCCATGAAGTGCGGAATGGTGCCGTTGCTCGGCACACCGAACGAAGTCTTGTCCGGGTGCGCTTTGAGCCACGTCACGAAGCTCTTGAAATCGGTGGCATCGACCGCCGGGTTGATCACCAGCGCGAATTCGAACCGCGCCAGCAGCGAGACCGGCATGAAATCCTTGGCGGCGTCGAAGCTCGGTGTGGTCTCCACGATCGGCAGCAGGTACATGGTCGGCCCCGTCGTCACCAGCACCATGCTGCCGTCGGGGCTTGCGCCTTTCACCGCCTTGATGCCGATCAGGCCGTCGCCGCCGGTGCGGTTCTCGACCACCACGGTCCGTTGCAGCATCGGTGCCATCTCCTGCGCGAGCAGCCGGCACAGCGTGTCGCCGCCGGCTCCCGCTGCGAACGGGAAGATGACTTTGGTCAGCCCGGCCTGGGCCTGCGCCCCACCCGCTTGCGCCAAGAGCGGCAGCCCAAGACATCCGGCCATGAATTTGCGGCGATTCATTCGTTTCCTCTTGCGGCCCGTTATCGTTGACCGCCATTAGAGCCAGGCGGACGCCCGGCACAAGGCCGACATGCGCCGTTTACCATGCCGGCTGCCTTGCGCCGGTCACCGTCCTGCTGCAAAAGCAGGGCTCGTCGGCGCCGCCTGTCGCTCCGCCGTTTCCAATGCAGAGCAATCGATCAGACGCGCCATGGCCAGCCCTGAACTCAGTCAATTCCGCCGCATCGTCGTCAAGGTCGGCTCCGCGCTGCTGGTGGATTCCGACCGGGGCGAGGTGCGCGCATCCTGGCTGGCGGCGCTTGCCGACGACATGGCTAAACTGCATCGCGAGGGTCGCGACGTGCTCGTGGTCTCCTCCGGCTCGATCGCGCTCGGCCGCAGCCGCCTCAAACTTCCGCGCGGCCCGCTGAAGCTCGAGGAGAGCCAGGCCGCGGCCGCGGTCGGCCAGATCGCGCTGGCGCGGATCTGGTCGGAGGTGCTCGGCGCGCACGGCATCGGCGCCGGCCAGATCCTGGTGACGCTGCAGGACACCGAGGAGCGCCGCCGCTATCTCAATGCGCGCTCCACCATCGGCAAGCTGCTGGAGTGGCGCGCCATTCCCGTCATCAACGAGAACGACACGGTCGCCACCAACGAGATCCGCTACGGCGACAACGACCGCCTCGCCGCGCGCGTCGCCACCATGGCGAGCGCCGACCTTCTCGTGCTGCTGTCCGACATCGACGGCCTCTACGACGCCCCGCCCAAGAACAACCCGAACGCCAAGCTCATCCCGGTGGTCGAAAGCATCTCCTCGGAGATCGAGGCGGTGGCTGGAGACGCCGAGTCCGAGCTGTCGCGCGGCGGCATGCGCACCAAGGTCGAGGCCGCGAAGATCGCGACGACCGGCGGCACGCATATGCTGATCGCCTCCGGCAAGATCGAGCATCCCTTGCAGGCGATCGCCGACGGCGGCCGCTGCACCTGGTTCCTGACGCCGGCCAATCCCATTACCTCGCGCAAGCGCTGGATCGCGGGCACGCTGGAGCCGAAGGGCACGCTGACCATCGATGCCGGCGCGGTGACGGCGCTGCGCGCCGGCGCCAGCCTGCTGCCGGCCGGCGTGGTCAAGGTCGAGGGCCAGTTCGCCCGCGGTGATGCCGTGATCGTGCGCGGCCCCGACACCAGCGAGATCGGCCGCGGCCTGATCGCCTATGACGCCGAGGTCGCCGAGCGGATCAAGGGCCGCTCCTCGCCGGACGTGATGGCGATCCTCGGCATCAGCGGCAGGTCGGAGATGATCCACCGGGATGACCTGGTCGTGGGCGGGTAAGCCGCCGCCTACGTCATTCCGGGGCGGTGCGCTAGCACCGAACCCGGAATCTCGAGATTCCGGGTCTGGTCCTTCGGACCATCCCGGAATGACGGCGCAGGCGGCGCGTGGATGCCCCCTCATGACGTTGGACTGGGCTCACTGACCCAGCCGGCCCGCCGCCGGGGGACCTGCCATACCCTCCCCGCCCTTCGCAGATGCGGGATTTCCGTGCTAGGACACCACCTTAGCAGAAGGTTTGACCCCATGGCCGCCCCCCTCAAAGCCGTTGATGGCAATGCCGATCTTCAGGCGCTGATGTCCGATCTCGCTACCAAAGCCCGCGCGGCCGCGCGCGTGCTGGCGCTGGCGCCGCCGGAGCAGAAGAACCGGGCACTGGAAGCCATGGAACGGGCAATCCGCAGCAATGCTGCGGCGATCCTCGCCGCCAATGCCGAGGACGTTGCTGAGGCCCGCGCGTCCGGCAATGCCACCTCCTCCTTCATCGACCGCCTGACGCTGACCGAGGGGCGGGTCGAAGGCATGGCCGAGGGCATCGGTATCGTGCGCGGCATCGCCGATCCGGTCGGCATCGTCACCGAGAGCTGGCAGCGGCCGAACGGCATGACCATCGAGCGCGTGCGCGTGCCGCTCGGCGTCGTCGGCGTGATCTTCGAGAGCCGGCCCAACGTCGCCGCCGATGCCGGCGTGCTGTGCCTGAAGTCGGGCAATGCCGTGATCCTGCGCGGCGGCTCGGACAGCTTCCGCTCCTGCCGCGCCATCCATGAATGCCTGGCGCAGGGCCTGCGCGAAGCGGGGCTGCCGGAAGCCGCGATCACGCTGGTGCCGACGCGCGATCGCGCCGCCGTCGGCATGATGCTGTCGGGATTGAACGGCGCCATCGACGTGATCGTGCCGCGCGGGGGAAAAAGCCTCGTCGCGCGGGTCGAGCAGGAAGCGCGCGTGCCTGTGTTCGCCCATCTCGAAGGCGTCAACCACGTCTATATCGACGGCAGCGCCGACCTCGCGATGGCGAAGTCGATCGTGCTCAATGCCAAGATGCGCCGTACTGGCGTCTGCGGTGCAGCCGAAACGCTGCTGGTCGATCGCGCCGCGGCTGCGTCGAACCTGAAGCCGCTGGTGGAGATGCTACTGGATGCCGGCTGCGAGGTGCGCGGCGACGATTCCGTGCAGAAGACCGACGCACGCGTCAAGCCTGCCAGCGAAGAGGATTGGGACACCGAATATCTCGACGCGATCATCGCGGCGAAGGTGGTGGATGGCGTCGACGGCGCGATCGCGCACATCCAGAGCCATGGCTCGCATCACACCGACGCGATCGTGAGTGCGGACGAGCGTGCGGCGAATAAATTCCTGAGCGAGGTCGATTCCGCGATCGTGCTGCACAACGCCTCGACGCAGTTCGCCGACGGCGGCGAATTCGGCTTCGGTGCCGAGATCGGCATCGCCACCGGCCGCTTCCATGCCCGGGGCCCGGTCGGCGCCGAGCAGCTGACGAGCTTCAAATATCGCGTTCGCGGCACCGGGCAGACGCGGCCGTAAGTGTGACGTCGCGGGGCCGGCATTGAGCAACAATTTCGTCGTGCCGCGCTTCGTGGCGCAAGCAGTTCCGCCTCATTCCGCGGGCATGCGCATCGGCCTGCTCGGCGGTTCCTTCAACCCGCCGCATCAGGCCCATCGTGCCATCAGCCAGTTCGCGCTGAAGCGGTTGCAGCTCGATCGCATCTGGTGGCTGGTGACACCGGGCAACCCGCTCAAGGAGAACGGCGCGCTGCACGAACTCGGCGCGCGCATGCAGGCGGCGCGCGAGGTCGCCAGCGATCCCAGGATCGAGGTGAGCTGTCTCGAATCCGTCATTCGTACCCGCTATACTATCGACACGATCAACATCCTGCGCCGCCGCTTCTCCGGCTTGCGCTTTGTCTGGATCATGGGCGCCGACAATCTCGCTCAATTCCACCGTTGGCAGGACTGGCGGCGTATCGCCGCCCAAGTGCCGATGGCAGTGATCGATCGCCCGCCGCAGAGTTTTCGCGCCCTCGCCTCTCCCGCCGGACACGCGCTATCGCGCTACCGCCTGCCCGAGGAAAAAGCGGCACTGCTTGCGGACCGGCCGGCGCCGGCCTGGGTCTTTTTGACCGGATTGAAGCTGAATCTCTCCTCAACGGGCCTGCGGAACCCGGATGGGAGCTGGAAAGGTACGAAGTGAGACGGAGTGTTCCGGCGGCGTGGGGGTGTCGGGCTCTCTGGCATATTGAAACCCTTAACCCCACATGATGTAGTGTAACCAGTGAGCGCCGGATTCGGCGGTCGCGATACAGGAAAGGAATGGTCCCTGACCACATCTGTATTGTCCAAGTCAGCCTCGACGAAGTCCGTTTTACCCAAGGTTGCAAAGCCGGCGCGTAAAACATCGACCAAAGCTGCGGCCTTGGAGGCGCAACCCGACGCCGACAAGACGCTGAGCCTGATCCTCTCCCGCCTCGAGGACATGAAGGCGGAAGAGACGGTCACCATCGACCTTCGCGGCAAATCGGCGTACTCCGACTACATGATCGTCACCACCGGCCGAGTGAACCGGCATGTCGGCGCGATCGCGGAAAACGTCACCAAGAGCCTCAAGGAAAACGGTATCAAGAACATCCATGTCGAGGGCTTGCCCAATTGCGACTGGGTGCTGATCGATTCCGGCGACGTGATCGTGCACGTGTTCAGACCCGAGGTCCGTGAGTTCTACAACCTCGAGCGGTTGTACACGCAGGGCCCAGGGGCGGCGAAGGCGATCTAGGCTCGAAGGCGATTTAGGTTCTTGCCGATTTCGAATCGGCTGACGCGCATGCTAGCGTCGTGCGCGCGCCTGATGCGCGCGACCTCGAACACGACGCTGAAATCATCATGCGTGTTGCTGTCATTGCCGTGGGCCGGTTGAAGCAGGGTCCCGAACGGGAGCTTGCCGACCGCTATTTCGAGCGGTTCTGCGAAGCCGGCGGCAAGCTTGGCTTTCGCGGACTCACCGTTCATGAACTTCCGGAAAGCCGCGCGCGCGACGCCGCGACGCGGATGAGCGAAGAGGCCGCGGCGATCTCAGCCCAAATTCCTGACAAGGCGATCCTGGTGGCGCTGGACGAGCGCGGCCAGAATCTCGAGTCCACCGTATTCGCACGGCATCTCGGCCGCTGGCGCGACGAGGGTGCCGCACATACTATCTTCGTGATCGGAGGGGCGGACGGACTTTCGCCCGAATTGCGCCGTAAGGCCAAGCTCGCGATCGCGTTCGGCTCTGCGACCTGGCCGCACCAAATGGTCCGCGTCATGCTTCTGGAACAGCTTTATCGGGCCGCCACCATTCTGGCCGGCCACCCCTATCACCGCGCGTGATGCGCGCCACAACGAGCACCTTTGCCGACACGATGCGAGCGCCGCTCCTCAACCTGTTGCTGATCACGAGCTTCGCCGGCGCAAGTCTCGCGCAAGCTCAGACCGGGACGCCGCCGCAGACCGTGGCGGTCTCGCCCGACGCGATCAAGCAGCGCGAGCAGGAGCTCGAGGCCGCGCGCGCCAGGCAGAAGAGCGCCGAGGAAGCGCAGGCCAAGCTGAAATCCGAGATCACCGCGCTCGGCCAGGACCGCACCCAGCTCAACCAGCAGCTGATCGATACCGCCGCCAATGTGCGCAGCGTCGAGACCAAGATCGACGAGACCGAAGCGCGGCTGCGGACTCTCAACGGCCGCGAGCAGGAGATGCGCGCCTCGCTGGATTCGCGCCGCGCCGACATCGTAGAGGTGCTGGCGGCCCTGCAGCGTGCCGGACGGCGGACGCCGCCCGCGCTGCTGGTGCGGCCCGAGGACGCGCTGCAATCGCTCCGCACGGCGATGCTGCTCGGCGCCGTCGTGCCGGAGTTGCGCGGCCGTGCCGAAAAGATCGCAGGCGAGCTCGGCGAGCTCGTGGCGCTGCGCAAGACCATCGCCACCGAGCGCGACCAGCTCGCCACCGACCGCGACAGGGTCCGCAGCGACCAGAGCCGGCTCACGGCTTTGGTCGACGAGCGGCAGCGCCAGCAGGCCGCGCGGGAAAAGGATCTCGACGCCGAGAATTCGCGCGCGATCGCACTCTCACGGCAGGTCGGCGACCTCCAGGGGCTGATCACCAAGATGGAGCAGGACCTGCAGAGCGCGGCCAAGGCCGCCGAGAAGGCGGCCGAGGCTGCAAGGCAGGCCGAAGCGAAGGCCGCCGCCAATGCTAAATCCGGCCCCGCCGCTTTCAAGGACAAGTCCCGGACCACGCCGGCGATCGCCTTCGCCTCGGCCAAGGGGCTGCTGCCTCTTCCGGTTAACGGTAACAAGATCAGGGACTTTGGTGGTTCCGACGGGGTCGGCGGGGTCCAGAAGGGCATTTCGCTGGCCACCAAGCCCGGCTCCCAGGTCACGACGCCGTGTGACGGCTGGGTGGTCTATTCCGGTCCCTTCCGCAGCTATGGACAACTCTTGATCCTCAACGCCGGGGGCGGGTATCATGTCCTGATCGCCGGGATGGAGCGCATTTCGGTCAACATCGGACAGTTTGTGCTCACGGGGGAGCCGGTCGCGACCATGGGGTCGACCTCTCAAGTCGCCTCCATTCTCGCCACGAACGCGAGTCAACCTGTGCTGTATGTCGAGTTCCGTAAAGACGGCACTCCAATCGATCCAGGCCCATGGTGGGCCGCAAATGAAGGCGAGAAGGTTCGCGGATGATGCGCAAGACTTCAGTAATCCTCCTCAGCGCGGCCACCGGCGCAGCGCTGACGCTGTTCGTGACCCAGCCGCGCGCCGTGTTCATGGGCTCCAGCGCGCGGGCCGCCACCGCGGACACCTATCGCCAGCTCAATCTTTTCGGCGACGTCTTCGAGCGCGTGCGCTCCGACTATGTCGAGAAGCCCGATGACACCAAGCTGATCGAATCCGCCATCAGCGGCATGCTCACCGGACTCGATCCGCATTCGAGCTACATGGACGCCAAGAGCTTCCGCGACATGCAGGTGCAGACCCGCGGCGAGTTCGGCGGCCTCGGCATCGAGGTCACGATGGAAGACGGCCTGATCAAGGTGGTCTCGCCGATCGACGACACGCCGGCCTCGCGCGCCGGCATCATGGCCAACGACATCATCACCAATCTCGACGACGAGGCGGTGCAGGGCCTGACCCTGAACCAGGCGGTCGAGAAGATGCGCGGCCCGGTCAACACCAAGATCAAGCTCAAGATCATCCGCAAGGGCCAGGACAATCCGCTCGACGTCACGCTGGTGCGCGACAACATCCGCGTTCGCTCGGTGCGCGCGCGCGTCGAGCAGGACGACATCGGCTATATCCGCATCACCACCTTCAACGAGCAGACCACCGAAGGCCTGAAGCGCGAGGTCGGCAACCTCTCGAACCAGATCGGCGACAAGCTCAAGGGCTACATCATCGACCTGCGCAACAATCCGGGCGGCCTGCTCGAGGAAGCCGTCACCGTTTCCGACGCGTTCCTGGAGAAGGGCGAGATCGTCTCGACCCGCGGCCGCAACGCCGAGGAGACCCAGCGCCGCACCGCGCACTCGGGCGACCTCACCAAGGGCAAGCCGGTCATCGTGCTGGTCAATGGCGGCTCGGCCTCGGCCTCCGAGATCGTCGCCGGCGCGCTGCAGGACCACAAGCGCGCGACCATCGTCGGCACGCGCTCGTTCGGCAAGGGCTCGGTGCAGACCATCATCCCGCTCGGCTCCGGCAACGGCGCGCTGCGGCTGACCACGGCGCGCTATTACACGCCGTCGGGCAAGTCGATCCAGGCCAAGGGCATCGTGCCCGACATCGAAGTGCTGCAGGACGTGCCGGACGAGCTGAAGTCCCGCACCGACACCAAGGGCGAGGCGTCGCTGCGCGGCCATCTCAAGAACGACGGCGACGAGAAGACCGGCTCGCAGTCCTACGTCCCGCCGGACGCCAAGGACGACAAGGCGCTCAAGCTCGCCGGCGACCTGCTCCATGGCATCAAGAACAGCGCCTCCGCCGCACCGACGCCGGGCGGCGACAACAAGGCCACGACCGACAAGCCCAAAGCTGCGAACTAAGGGCGGCGCGTTCATCCGAACTGACGAAAGGGCGGCTCTGGGAGCCGCCCTTTTGCTTGGAACTGCTGATGCCCCCGGCCTATCCCGGCCTGCCGCCGCTTGACCCCGGCGTGGTATCGTCATCGCGAGTGATTCGGGATCTCGCATGACTGAAACGGCCGATGATCTGAGCGCCCCGCTCGGACAGGACAAGCCGCGCCGGAAACGCCGGCTGCGGCTGCCGTTCACGGCCATGCAGCTGCTCGCTGTCCTGCTCGGCCTGTTCCTGGTCACCTTTGCCGGCTTCGCCATCTTCAACAAGGATCCACTCGGCGGCGAGCCGATGACGCGGATTGCGATCAATGCGACGGACAAGGCGGCGGACCAGAAGCCCGCCGCCGCAGGCCAAGGCTCGGACACCAAGCCAGAGGGCAAGCACGAGACCAAGGACGCGCCGAAGCAGGCGGGCGAGCCAAAGACCGTCACCATGATCGACGGCTCCACCGGCGCGCGCCACGACGTGGTGATCGGCGGCGACGCCGCCGACAAGGGCGATGCCGCCGCCTCCGCGCCGCCCGTCATGGCCGGGATCGACCAGAAGCTGCTGGAGAAATCGCGCTACGGCATGATCCCGGTGGTCGCCGGCGACTTGAAGCCGTTCAACGTGTATGCGGCCGACGCGGACCGCGCCAAGGCTGCCAAGTCGCCGGTGGTCGCCATCGTGATTGGCGGGCTCGGCGTCGGCGCCGCCAAGACCAATGATGCGATCATGAAGCTGCCGCCGGCGGTGACGCTGGCCTTCACGCCCTACGGCTCCGACCCCGGCAAGCTCGCCGAGCGCGCCCGCGCCCAGCGTCATGAGATCTTCCTGCAGATCCCGATGGAGCCCTACGACTTCCCCGACAACGATCCCGGGCCGCAGACGCTGCTGACCTCGCTCAGCGCGGACCAGAACATGGACCGCCTGTACTGGCATCTCAGCCGGATGCAGGGCTATGCCGGCCTGGCCAATTTCATGGGCGCCCGCTTCATCGCGACGGAGCCGGCGATGCAGCCGATCATCCGCGAGGCGGCCAAGCGCGGGCTCGGCTTCTTCGACGACGGCTCCTCGCCCCGCAGCATCGCGTCCCTGGCCGCGGCCAACCAGGCGATGCCGTTCGGCAAGGGCGACATCGCGATCGACGTGGTGCCGACCCCGACCGAAATCGACCGTGCCCTGAACAAGCTGGAATCGACGGCGCGCGAGCGCGGCATCGCCATCGGCACCGCCTCGGCGCTGCCGGTCTCGATCGAGCGCATCAGCGCCTGGACCAAGACCTTGGCCGACCGGGGTGTCCTTTTGGTGCCATTGACAACCGCGATGCTGAAATCAAAATCCAGCTAAATCAACGAATTGGTCCGGCGTGGGTCCCCGCGGGGGCGCATCCGCCGACCGACAACGGCATGCAAGGGGTCTGGCGGAATGGCGCGTTACGAGGATCTGCCCTACCGGACCTGCGTCGGTGTGATGCTGATCAACAAGGACGGACTGGTGTTCATCGGCCGCCGCGCCGGCGGCATCGAGCATGTCGACGATACCCATGTCTGGCAGATGCCGCAGGGCGGCGTCGATCCCGGCGAGGACACCTGGGAAGCCGCAAAGCGCGAGCTCTATGAGGAAACCAGCGTGCGCTCGGTCGAACGGCTCGGCGAGGTCCCGGACTGGCTCACTTACGACATTCCCCGCACGGTCGCCGGACGTGCCTGGAAGGGCCGCTATCGCGGCCAGCGCCAGAAATGGTACGCGGTGCGCTTCACCGGCAAGGACGGCGAGATCAATGTCGAGAAGCCGGGCGGCGGCGGCCACAAGGCCGAATTCATCAGCTGGCGCTGGGAGCCGATGAAGAACCTCCCGGGATTGATCATCCCGTTCAAGCGCCCGGTCTATGAGCGCGTGGTGCAGGAATTTTCCGCGCTGGCGGAGGGATAGTCTCTATTGTCGTCCCGGGGCGATGCGGAAGCATCGAACCCGGGACCTCGAGATTCCGGGTTCGATGCTTCGCATCGCCCCGGAATGACGACGAGGGACATTTTGCAAGTGACGAGTGAAAAACCCTATCGCCCCAATGTGGGCATCGCCCTGTTCAATGCCGACGGCCGCGTGCTGATCGGCCACCGCTTCAAGGGCGACGGTCCCGAGATCATCCTGCCGGGCCTCGACTGGCAGATGCCGCAAGGCGGCGTCGACGAGGGCGAGAACCTGCGCGATGCGGCGATGCGCGAGCTCTGGGAAGAGACCAGCGTCGTCAGCGCCGCGTACCTCGGCGAGACCGATTGGTTCACCTATGAATTCCCTCCCTATGACGGACCGCAAACCCATCGCCTCGCGAAATTCCGCGGGCAGCGGCAAAAATGGTTCGCGCTGCGCTTCACCGGCAAGGAGGACGAAATCGATCCGCTGACGCCGCGCAATGGCCAGCCGGCCGAGTTCGACGCCTGGCGCTGGGAGCACCTCGACCGCATCGCCGACCTCGTCGTGCCGTTCCGACGCGAGGTTTATCGGGCCGTAGCGCGAGAGTTTGCAACCTTCGCAAACTGAGGTGCGAAAACAACCCCATGCACAGTAGCGATGTATTTGATACATCGAGCTATTTTTCGACGACCGGGCGAGATCGGCGAAAGGCCGACTGGCACGGCAGCACCTTAGTTGATCGGTCCCACCGTGAACGGGCCGACCGCGATGACGCGGCAATCGCCGTCGCGCTTGGCGCAGTCGGCGAGCGCGGTGCTGACGGCGGTCTGCTCGTCGGCGGCCTTCAGGCCGAGGCCGGGCCGGCCTGCGGTGCCGACCGCGACGGCATTCCAGCCCGTGGCGTCACCAAGCTTGCGCATGACCTCGGCGCGCGCATCCGCCGCGATCGAGGAGTTGGCGGCGGCATTGAAGAAGCCGGTGATCCTGAACAGGGTCGGGATCGGCACGACGAAATTGTCGTCGACCGCGACGACGAGGCAAGCGATGCCGGCGATGGCGCCGCAGGATTCCAGGGAGCGCCGTGCCGCGTCGTCCGCGGATGCGGCGCCCATCACCATGAAATATTGGCCGCCCGGCCCCAGCGCGACCGAGCGCGATTTCGCTGCCGGCACGAAGATGTTCTCGAGCCTGACTTTCTGGGGATCGCGCACCATCGGAAAGTCCTTCGACGCGAACGGCCGCTCGGTCATGGCATCGCGTCGCACGAAAGGCTGCGGCGGCATCGGCGGCTTGCCGTGCGCGTAGACGACGGTGTTGCCGACTGCGTAGAGCTCGCAGCGCCGCGGCGATTGCGCGGCATCGGCCCGCTTCTGGCACTGCTCGATCGCCATGCTGCGCGCGGCGTCCTCGCTCGGCTGGTTCAGCGCCGAGCCGGTGAAGCCGCCGACATTGAGGGCGAAGGCCTTGTAGTCGCCGGAGGTGGCATAATCATCGGCGAGGAAGTTGCGCACGCGCTCGTTGATGAAGGGCACGCTGTCTGCCGAGAATTTGCTCGCCATCGGCGCGACGGATGGTGACGGTGCCGGCATCGGCGCCATCGCAGCGCCGGCATTCGCCGGAGCCATCGGCGTCATCGGCGCCTTCGCCATTTGCGTCGGCATCGCACTCGGAGTTGCGGCCGGTGTCGCCACGACGGTCGCGGTCTGCTTCAGCTTGGTATTGTAGAGAAAGCCGGTGACGCCGATCGCGACGATCGACACGACGGCGACCACCAGCGGCCACATCCACACCGGCGCAGCGGCGAGCTTTGCGCCGGCCTTCTTCGGCTGCGGCTTGGCATAGCTGCCGTCCTCGCGCCGCATCGCCACCATGTAGGCGTGCACGGGGGTCGGGATGTTCTTCACCTCCTGCGCGCCGATGTCGGCGAACTGCACCGACAGCTTGTTGGCGACCTGCTCGTGCACGGCGCGCGAGACGCAAATGCCGCCGACCTCGGCGAGCCCTTCCAGCCGTGCCGCGATGTTGACGCCGTCGCCCAGGAGATCGCCGTCGCGCTCGACGACGTCGCCGATGGTGATGCCGATGCGAAACGACATCTGCCGGCTCGGCGGATAGGCCATGTTGCGGGTTCGCAAGCTTTCCTGGATGTCGATCGCGCAGCGCACCGCATCGACCGCGCTCGGAAATTCAGCGAGCACGGCATCGCCCGCGGTGTTGAAGATGCGCCCGCCGGCCTTGGCGATGAAATCGTCGACGACCTCGCGATAGGAAGCCAGACGCCGCAGCGTCTCCTCCTCGTCTTCCGCGACCAGTCTCGAATAGCCGGCAATATCGGCTGCGAAAATCGCTGCGATCTTGCGTTTCATCTGCGCCCGCCCCGGAACAAATTCGCAAGGCAGAATGCCGTCATCGCAAGCGCGGTGCAACAAAGTTTCAGCGCCCGCCACTTTCGTGACGAGCGCTGAATTCATTCGGAAGGGTCGAGCTTGAGCCCCGGAGCGATGCCCCGGGGCTTAGTGCATAGCCGTGGCGTTGAGCTGATGCTGGATGCTCTTGAAGTGGTCGAGCCGCTCGATGGCCTGATCGAGCTCGGAGCCTTCGTGCTCCTTCAGATTCTCTTCCATCTCCGCGATCGTCTCGGCGAACTGCGCACGATCGAGCTCGGCCAGCGACGTCGCGACATCGGCGAGCACGGTCAGGCCGGTTTCGGAGACCTCGGCAAGACCGCCGAGCACGATGATCTTCTCGTGGCGGCCGCCGGTGGTGATGGTGAGAATGCCGGGGCGGATCGCAGCCACGACCGGCGCATGTCCCGCCAGCACACCGAAGTCACCCTCGACGCCGGGGATGTCGACCTGATCAACCTCACCCGAGAAGGCGAGCTTTTCCGGAGAGACGAGATCGAAATGGAAGGTGGCCATGGTGTTTCCGTTCTCTTCACTTGTCACCCGCGGGCTCGACCCGCGGGTCCATCCATCGAAAGACTCTCATTTTCGATGGATTGCCGGGTCAAGCCCGGCAATGACGAGCAGTGTTTACGCCGCTTCAGCGGCGAGCTTCTTGCCCTTCTCGACGGCTTCTTCGATGGTGCCGACCATGTAGAAGGCGGCTTCCGGCAGGTGGTCGTACTTGCCTTCCACCAGGCCCTTGAAGCCCTTGATGGTGTCGGCGAGGTCGACGAACTTGCCCGGCGAACCCGTGAAGATTTCGGCGACGTGGAACGGCTGCGACATGAAGCGCTCGACCTTGCGGGCGCGGGCCACGGTCAGCTTGTCCTCTTCCGAAAGCTCGTCCATGCCGAGAATGGCGATGATGTCCTGGAGCGCCTTGTAGCGCTGCAGCACCTGCTGGACCTGACGGGCGACCGCGTAGTGCTCCTCGCCGACGACCAGCGGGGAGAGCATGCGCGAGGTCGAGTCGAGCGGGTCCACCGCCGGGTAGATGCCCTTTTCGGCGATCGAGCGCGACAGCGTGGTGGTCGCGTCAAGATGCGCGAACGAGGTCGCCGGCGCCGGGTCGGTCAAGTCGTCGGCGGGAACGTAGATCGCCTGCACCGAGGTGATCGAGCCCTTCTGCGTGGTGGTGATGCGCTCCTGCAGCGCGCCCATGTCGGTGGCGAGCGTCGGCTGATAACCCACCGCCGAAGGGATACGACCCAAGAGCGCGGACACTTCCGAGCCGGCCTGGGTGAAGCGGAAGATGTTGTCGACGAAGAACAGCACATCCTGGCCCTTGTCGCGGAAGTCTTCCGCGATGGTCAGACCCGTGAGCGCAACGCGGGCGCGGGCGCCCGGCGGTTCGTTCATCTGACCGAACACCAGCGCGCACTTTGACTTGACGCTCGGATCCGGATTGTGCGGATCGGCGTTGACCTTGGACTCGATGAACTCGTGATAGAGGTCGTTGCCCTCGCGGGTCCGCTCGCCGACGCCGGCGAACACGGAGTAACCGCCGTGCGCCTTCGCGACGTTGTTGATCAGCTCCTGAATCAGCACGGTCTTGCCGACACCGGCGCCGCCGAACAGGCCGATCTTGCCGCCCTTGGCATAGGGCGCCAAGAGGTCGACGACCTTGATGCCGGTGACGAGAATTTCGGCTTCGGTGGACTGGTCGGTGTAGGTCGGCGCTTCCTGGTGGATCGCGCGCAGGCCTTCGGTCTTGACCGGGCCTGCTTCGTCGATCGGCTCGCCGATGACGTTGATGATGCGGCCAAGCGTGCCTTCACCGACGGGAACGCGGATCGGAGCGCCGGTGTCGGTCACTTCCTGGCCGCGGACCAGACCCTCGGTGGTGTCCATCGCGATGGTGCGGACCGTGGACTCGCCGAGATGCTGGGCGACTTCGAGCACCAGGCGGTTGCCGCCGTTCTTGGTCTCGAGCGAATTGAGAATGGCCGGGAGGTGGCCTTCGAACTGCACGTCGACGACGGCGCCGATGACCTGGGTGACGCGACCGACCTGGGCTGCCATTGAATGTCTCCTTCGATCCGAACTTCTAGACCTCGGTCAATCTGACCGGGATGTTGCGTGTGATGGGTACTGAAGCGCCTTGGTCAGACGGCCTCGGCACCCGAGATGATTTCGATCAGTTCCTTGGTGATCTGCGCCTGACGCGTGCGGTTGTAGACCAGCGTCTGCTTGCGGATCATTTCACCGGCGTTGCGCGTCGCGTTGTCCATCGCGCTCATCTGCGCGCCGTAGAACGAGGCGTTGTTCTCGAGCAGCGCGCGGAAAATCTGGACCGCGAGGTTGCGCGGCAGAAGACGCGTGAGAATCTCGTCCTCCTCCGGCTCGTATTCGTAAGTCGTCGTGTTGGCGGCACCGCCCTCTTCGACGACCAGCGGGATGACCTGCTGGGCAGTCGGGATCTGCGCGATCACCGATTTGAAGCGCGCAAAGAACAGCGTGCAGACGTCGAACTCGCCGTTGTCGAACCGCGCCAGAACCTTCTTGGCGATCTCCTCGGCGTTGACGAAGCCGAGCTGGCGAACGCTGCGCAGGTCCATGTGCTCGACGATCTGCTTGTCGAACTGGCGGCGGAGTTGCTCGTAGCCCTTGCGGCCAACGCAGAAGAACTTCACCTCCTTGCCCTGCGCGATCAGCGCCAGGGCGCGTTCGCGCGCCAAGCGCACGATCGAGGAGTTGAAGGCGCCGGACAGGCCGCGCTCGCCGGTGCAGACCAGCAGCAGATGCACCTGATCCCGGCCGGTGCCGGCCAGCAGCACCGGCGCGCCGGGCGATCCGACGGCTGCGCTGGCAATGTTGGAGATCACCGCGGTCATCTTGTCGGCGTAGGGACGCGCCGCTTCCGCAGCGGTCTGCGCGCGGCGCAGCTTGGAGGCCGCGACCATCTGCATGGCCTTGGTGATCTTTTGCGTCGCCTTGGTGGAGGCGATGCGGACGCGCATGTCTTTAAGTGACGCCATTCTTCGTCCCCGACGGTTCGATCCCTCGGATCTAGCCGCTAGCCTATCTCAGTCGTCATGCCCGGGCTCGTCCCGGGCATCCACGTCTTCGTCTCCACGCAGAGCAGGTGGACGGCCGGGCGGAGCCCGGCCATCACGGCGTTCTTACGCGAAGCCCTTCGCGAAGCCTTCGACCACCGACTTCAGCTTGGCAGCGGTGTCGTCGGAGAGGTCGCGGCTGTCGCGGATCGAGTTGAGGATGTCGACGTGCTTGCCGCGCAGCAGCGAGAGCAGGCCGTCCTCGAACGCGCGCACCTTGTTGAGCGGGAGCGGATCGAGATAGCCGTTGGTGCCGGCCCAGATCACGCAGACCTGCTCTTCCATCTTCAGCGGCGAGAACTGCGGCTGCTTCAGGAGTTCAGTGAGGCGCGAGCCGCGGTTGAGCAGGCGCTGGGTCGAGGCGTCGAGGTCGGAGCCGAACTGCGCGAACGCCGCCATTTCGCGGTACTGCGCGAGCTCGCCCTTGATCTTGCCGGCGACCTTCTTGGTGGCCTTGGTCTGCGCGGACGAGCCGACGCGCGACACCGACAGACCGACGTTCACGGCCGGACGGATGCCCTGGAAGAACAGGTCGGTTTCCAGGAATATCTGGCCGTCGGTGATCGAGATGACGTTGGTCGGGATGTAGGCCGACACGTCGTTGGCCTGGGTTTCGATGACCGGCAGAGCCGTCAGCGAGCCCGAGCCCATGTCCTTGTTCAGCTTCGCCGCGCGCTCGAGCAGGCGGGAGTGCAGATAGAACACGTCGCCGGGATAGGCTTCGCGGCCCGGCGGGCGGCGCAGCAGCAGCGACATCTGACGGTAGGCGACGGCCTGCTTGGACAGATCGTCATAGATGATGACCGCGTGCATGCCGTTGTCGCGGAAGTACTCGCCCATGGTGCAGCCGGTGAAGGGCGCGATGTACTGCATCGGCGCCGGATCCGAGGCGGTGGCGGCGACGACGATCGAGTATTCGAGCGCGCCCTGCTCTTCCAGCACCTTCACGAACTGGGCGACGGTGGAACGCTTCTGGCCGACTGCGACGTAGACGCAGTACAGCTTGATGTTCTCGTCCGGCTGCGCGTTGAGCGGCTTCTGGTTCAGGATGGTGTCGAGCGCGATCGCGGTCTTGCCGGTCTGACGGTCGCCGATGATCAGCTCGCGCTGGCCGCGGCCGATCGGGATCAGGGCGTCGATCGCCTTGAGGCCGGTCGCCATCGGCTCGTTCACCGACTTGCGCGGAATGATGCCGGGCGCCTTGACGTCGACGCGCATGCGCTTCTCGGCCTGGATCGGACCCTTGCCGTCGATCGGGTTGCCGAGCGCGTCGACGACGCGGCCGAGCAGGCCCTTGCCGACCGGCGCGTCCACGATGGCGCGGGTGCGCTTGACAGTCTGGCCTTCCTTGATCTCGCGGTCGGCACCGAAGATGACGACGCCGACGTTGTCGGTTTCGAGGTTCAGCGCCATACCGCGGGTGCCGTTCTCGAACTCGACCATTTCACCGGCCTGGACGTTGTCCAGACCGTAGACGCGGGCGATACCGTCGCCGACGGACAGCACCTGTCCGACTTCGGAGACTTCAGCTTCCTGGCCGAAATTCTTGATCTGGTCCTTGAGGATCGCGGAAATTTCCGCGGCGCGGATGTCCATCAGCCTGCCTCTTTCATCGCGTGCTTGATCGAATTGAGTTTGGTGCGAAGCGAACCATCCACCATGCGGCTGCCCAGCTTGACGACGAGGCCACCGATGATCGAGGGATCGACTTTCACGTTCAGCGCGACGTCCTTGCCGGTCACCGACTTCAGGGCAACCTTGAGGGCGTCGAGATTCTTGTCGGAGAGCGCTTCCGCCACCGTGACGTCGGCCGTCGTCTCGCCTTTGAACTTGGCGACGAGGATGCGGTAGTCGCGGATGATGTCGGCCACCGCAAACAGGCGGCGATTGGCGGTCAGCACCTTCAGGAAGTTGGCGGAGATGCCGGCGATGCCCGCCTTATCCAGCACGGCCGTCAGGGCCTTGGACTGGGCGTCGGCGGCGAACACCGGGCTGCGGACGAGGCGCTTGAGATCGGCGCTTTCGCTCAGCAAGGCGTTGAATTTATCCAGATCAGCTTTGACCTCGTCGACCACTTTCTGGTCGCGAGCCAGCTCGAACAAAGCCGTTGCATAACGGCCGGACACACCGGAAACGGACGTATCTTCTGCAGCCACAGACGCGCTCTTTTTGCTGTCAAACTCGCAAGGGAAAAACCGTCGCCACGAAGCGGCGCCTAGCGATCCAAGCCCTTGGAATTCAAGCGGGACTTCGATTTCCGGCCAGCACGGGAGGTGCCGGGCTCGTTAAAATCGCGGCTTTGCTAACATAGCAGGTGCGCAGGTGCAACATGACGCCAAATTAAAGGCCTCGGGTTCTGTCGCCAGTTCGTCGCACTTCAAGATGCCAGAATGAGGGACCTGCCACGTCACGGAATTGCTCCGACCTTTGATCAGCACCGCGCTGTTTCGTTCCTGCCTCCAGCGCATAGCCGCCATGAACACGGATCGCTGAGGCGTGAATCCGCCGCTGCCAGTTCCTCCCGCCGAATACTTACTCAATTCTAAACAGCGGCCGCCAAGACTTCGCTTTACAATAATCGTAGGTATTCGTGAGGTTAATAAATCGTTAAAGCCGAAGATTTCGAACTTAGCGCTGAATATCGGCCGGCGGTAACAAGATATTTCAAGGCGACATAAGCGGATTTTACTGCCCAATTCACGCCTCATTAGGAATCGAAACGCGGTCCCGCTCACAAACTGATGGGGGCTCCACTTGCCACACATGTGGCAATACTAGCTTAGGGACTGATAAATGCTGTCTTTGAAGACGCTGGGCTCTGTGACCCGGCCGCGCACGGCGATTGCTTTCGTCGCCGCAACTCTCCTTATCGGTGGAACTGCCACCGAGGCTTCCGCCAAATCCAGGCATCACCGTCACCACCATCATCACCGCCACCACGCCCAGGCCGACACCAACGCGACCGCCGATTGGCGTAACGCCAATGCGTCGATGACGCCGACCGCAGGCACCGGCCGCAGCTTCTCAGGGGTCGCCTCCTTCTATGGCAACGAATCCGGCAGCAAGACTGCCTCGGGCCAGCGCTTCAACCAGAACGCCATGACCGCCGCGCACCGCTCGTTGCCGTTCGGCACCAAGCTGCGCGTCACCCATGGCGGCCAAAGCGTCGTCGTCACCATCAATGACCGCGGCCCGTTCATTCGCGGCCGTGTGCTCGACCTCTCCACGGGTGCCGCCCGCGCCATCGGCCTCACCAGCCGCGGCGTCGGCCGCGTCACCGCGGAAGTCATCTAAGGCGCTCTTCCAGCGCCTTCCTTCGCGCAGTTTTCATCAGTTTGATGCGCGCATGAAGCAAGCCCGCGGTCTTGGGGGACCGCGGGCTTTTTTGTTGCAGCGCCTGTCCCGGCTCTGCAGTGGCACGAGAGGGAGGATAGGCACCGCTCTCCCGGCGTCATTGCGAGGAGCGTAGCGACGACGCAATCCAGACTGCTTCATCGGAGGGATTCTTGATTGCTTCGCTTCGCTCGCAATGACGTGGAGAGAGCAGTCGGACCCTCTACAAGAAGCTCTGCGGATCGACGTCGACTTCCAGCTTCAGATTGCCCGTGGTCTTCGGGCACGCCGCGAGCCAGTTGCGTAAGTATTCCGACAGATCGAAGCCGCGCGCCGATTTGACCAGGATGCGGAAGCGGTAGCGGCCCTTGATCACCGCGAGCGGCGCCTCTGCCGGGCCGAGCACCACCACGCGCTCGTCGCGCGGCGCGAGCGCAACAAGCTTGCGGCCGAAACCTTCCGCGGTCGGGCGATCGCCGGCGGAGATGATCAGGCTCCCGAGCCGGCCGAACGGCGGATAGAGCGTCTTCTCGCGCAGATCGATCTCGCTGTCGTAGAAAGCCTCCCGGTCGCAGGCGATCAGCGCCTTCATCACGGGATGGTCGGGCTGGTGGGTCTGGAGGTAGCCGACGCCGCGGCCCTGCTCGCGGCCGGCGCGGCCGATCACCTGGTTGAGCAATTGCCAGGTGCGTTCAGCCGCGCGCGGATCGCCGTTGCTGAGGCCGAGATCCGCATCGACCACGCCGACCAGATTGAGCCGCGGAAAATTGTGGCCCTTGGCGACGAGCTGCGTGCCGATGATGATGTCGACCCGGCCCTCCGCGATCTCGGCAAGCTCGCTTCGCATCGTCTCGATCGAGGTGATGAGATCGCTCGACAGCACCATGGTGCGCGCATCCGGGAATAGCGCCGCCGCCTCCTCCTGCAGGCGTTCGACGCCGGGCCCGACCGCGACCAGCGATTCCTCCGCCGAGCAGTGCGGGCAGAGATGCGGGCGCGGCATCGAGAAGCCGCAATGATGACAGACGAGGCGCTGGCGAAAGCGATGATCGACCAGCCAGGCATCGCAGATGGTGCAGGCAAAGCGATGGCCGCAGGCGCGGCACAGCGTCAGCGGCGCATAGCCGCGGCGATTGAGGAACAACAGCGCCTGCTCGCGCCGCTCGATCGCAGTCTTGATCTCGCCCGCAAGCCGCGGCGAGATGAAGCGGCCGCGCGCGGGCGGCTCGCGGCGCAGATCGATGGCCTCGATATGCGGCATGTGCTGGCCGCCGAACCGCGAGGGCAGCGCAATGCGCTGATAGCGGTTCTTGCGCGCATTGACCTCGGACTCGACCGAGGGCGTGGCCGAGGCCAGCACGATCGGAATCTTGGCGATATGCGCGCGCACCACCGCCATGTCGCGGGCGTGATAATGCACGCCCTCGTCCTGCTTGTAGGCCTGATCGTGTTCCTCGTCGACCACGATGAGGCCGAGATTGGCGTAAGGCAGAAACAACGCCGAGCGCGCGCCGACCACGACCGGCGCGCTGCCTGCGGAGATGGCCGCCCAATTGCGCGCGCGGGTGCGCGGCGTCAGCTCCGAATGCCACTCGATCGGCCGCACGCCGAAACGTTGCGCGAAGCGGTCGAGAAACTGGCCGGTGAGCGCAATCTCCGGCATCAGGATCAGCGATTGCTTGCCGCGACGGATGGTTTCCGCAACGGCCTCGAAATAGACCTCGGTCTTGCCCGAGCCGGTGACGCCGTCAAGCAGCGCGACGTGGAAGGTGCCGTTGGCCGCGAGCGCGCGCATCGCATCGACGCCGGCACGTTGCAGCGGCGAAAAATCCGGGCGGCCGAACTCCGGATCGGGGGCGGGCGGCGGCGCCGGCGGCGGCATCGGCTCGACCGTGAGGGTGCCCTCGTCGACGAGACCGTCGATCACGCCGGCGGAGACGCCGGCCTCCTTGGCGGCCTCGGACTTGCCGTGCAGCAGCCGGTCCGACAGCACGGCGATCACGCGCTGACGCGCCGGCGTCAGGCGCTTGGGGGGATCCCCGACCAGGCGCACGCCGGGGCGCACCCGCTCGGGGCCGAGATTCTCGCCCATGCGCAGGCACATGCGCAGCACCATGCCGCGCGGGCTCAGCGTGTAATTGGCGACCCAGTCGACCACCGAACGCAGCTCGGGCTTGAGGGGCGGGACATCGAGCTTCTCGCTGACCTCCTTGAGGCGATTGTGCAGGCGCGGATCGGGGTTGGCATTTTCGCCCCAGACCACGGCCAGCACCTCGCGGGGGCCGAGCGGCACACCGACGAGATCGCCGGCCTTCAGCTCCATGCCGCGCGGCACCTTGTAGGAATAGGTCTGGTCGAGCGCGACCGGCACCAGCACGTCGACCATGCGGGTCGCGTTGGCGGAAGGGGTCGTGCTGCGCGACGAATGATCCATCAACAGTCTTTTGAAGGGAGAATCGGAACCTGCCATGTCAAGGCTAGCGCCCCGGGGCAGCCTTAGCGAACAGTAAACGGGTGTGATGCGATATACTGAGCGGAATCAATCCGTCCAGAGCGCATGAGCAAAGCCGCCGCACCTCACATCGAGCTCGCCAGCGCCGATCCCTCGATCGCGCAGGAGATGGCGCGCTGGCTGTCGCATCTCGGCGCCGAGCGGCGGTTGTCGCCGAAGACGCTGGAGGCCTATGGCCGCGACCTGCGGCAATGCCTGGATTTCCTTTGCAGCCATTGGGGCGAGCGCGTGACACTGGCACGGTTCGCGGCGCTGGAGGCGACCGACGTGCGCGCCTTCATGGCGATGCGCAGGGCCGACGACATTGCCGGCCGCAGCCTGATGCGCGCGCTGGCGGGCCTGCGCTCCTTCGGCCGCTTTCTGGAGCGCGAAGGCAAGGGGAAGGTCGGCGCGCTCTCCGCGATCCGCGCGCCCAAGGTTGCCAAGTCGTTGCCGAAACCGTTGCCGATGGCCTCAGCCAAACGCCTTGCCGATGCCGACGAGCGCGCCGGCGAGGAACGCGAGACCTGGATCCTGGCCCGCGATGCCGCGGTGATGGCGCTCTTGTATGGCTCGGGCCTGCGTATCTCCGAAGCGCTCGGCTTGAAGCGCCGCGAGGTGCCGCGGCCCGGCGAAGGCGACGTGCTGATCGTGACAGGCAAGGGCAACAAGACGCGCATGGTGCCGGTGCTGCAGAACGTGCTGGAGCTGGTGCAGGAGTACGTTGCGATGTGCCCGTATCCGCTGCCGGCCGAAGGACCGATCTTCGTCGGCGTGCGCGGGGGACCCCTGAGCCCGCGCATCATCCAGCTCGCGATGGAGCGGCTGCGCGGCGCGCTCGGCCTCCCCGACAGCGCGACGCCGCACGCGCTTCGGCATTCCTTCGCCACGCATCTGCTCTCGCGCGGCGGCGACTTGCGCGCGATCCAGGAATTGCTCGGCCATTCCTCGCTGTCGACCACGCAGATCTATACCGGCATCGATTCTGAGCGGTTGCTGGAGGTTTATGCCAGCGCGCATCCGCGGCGATAGCAGCTCAGTCGGAGAGATACTCGATATCGTAGACATAGTTCGAGCCGCGTCCGACCTCGACGCGGACCCTCGACCTGCCTTTCTGCAGGCGCTCATAGAGCGGCTCTGTAGTCTTGACCGTTTCGTTTGCGATGCGGACGAGATAATCCGCCTTGCGGCTGCCACTTGACCTCCAGGCACGCTCGACAAGGCCTTCGATCACGATTCGGGGCGTCAAGTGATCGAGAAACAGCATCCGTCCCGCGTACCATGCAACGCCGCACCCGAGCACCGCGATCAGAATTGTCGAGCCGAGCGCTTTCGCCTTGTCCCGCCAAGAGCCGTAAAGCGGAAGTTGCCACAGCGGCGCCCCCGCCGTCATCAGGCCCATGACGACCATAAATATATGAAGGTCATTGACTGCGATGATCGAACTCTTGTCATAAAGCGGCAACAGAACGATATAGGTCAGGCCGAGCGCGAAGACGATCTTGCCGACGTACGGAAAGGCCGCGGTGTTGCGGGCCTTCAGCAGTGCAAACGCACAGACCAGGACGGAAGGCCAGACGCAGGCTGCAATGAATTCCGCTGTTGTCATGTAACAGAATTAGAGCAGCCCGAGCGGGAAACCCTTAATTGCATTTGCCAGGGTGCTTGGCACTTGCGCCTGCCGCGCGGTTCGGTCAATCGTTGGTAAACAGTCAGGAGAGATTTATGGGCGCACATGAAAGCATGGAGCATGCCGAGCACGCCGAACACGCGTCCGGCTCGAACAAGAAGATCGCGCTCCTGATTGCCGTTCTGGCGCTGTTCCTTGCGATCTCGGAGACGCTCGGCAAGGGGGCGCAGACCGAATCGATCAGCAAGAACGTCGAGGCCGCCAATCTCTGGGCGTTCTTCCAGGCCAAGAGCATTCGCCGCACCGTGGTGCTGACCGCGGCCGAGCAGGGCAAGCTGACGCTGGGCGGCACGAGCGACGACGCCATGAAGGCGGCGGTGCAGAAGCAGGTCGACGACTGGACCAAGACCGCGCAGCGCTACCGCTCCGAGCCGGAGACCGGCGAAGGCACCGAGCAGCTCGCGGACAAGGCCAAGCACGCCGAGCACGCGCGCGACGAAGCAACCGCGAAATACCATCATTTCGAGCTGGCCTCGGCCGCATTCCAGATCGGCATCGTGCTGGCATCGGCCACCATCATCACTGGCATGCTCGCATTGGCCTATGTCAGCGGCGTGCTGACGATCGCCGGCCTGATCATGACCGCGCTCGGCCTGTGGTGGCCGCATCTGCTGCATTTGCATTGAGGGTGATGCGGCCCGGAGCATCGACATCAAATCCGTCATCCTGAGGTGCGAGGGCCGCTGAAGAAGCGGCGACCTCACGGTGACGGTGATGGATTCGTAGCCCGCATGAGCGAAGCGATATGCGGGGAACCGCGCGCAGAGACCCGGATGTCGCTACGCTCATCCGGGCTACGAGACCGAGCTCACCGCGCCTCGTGCACGCTCTTCCTGAAGCGCTGGATCAGACGCAGCGTACGTGACGACCAGCCCTCGCCGTTGCCGGCGATCAGCTCGCGGATGCGGCGCTTGATGGGATCGACCAACGCGGCGGCCTTGGCGCGCACCTTCAGCACCAGATCATAGAGCCGCTCGAACCAATGCATCTCCAGCAGCTTGGCCCGCGTCACGTCGAACACGAAGGCGGTGACGCCGACGCCGATCAGTTTCGCGAACACGATGGTGAAGACGGCGCTGGTCCAGTATTCGTGCGCGAGCAGCCAGAGGCCGACCAGCTTGAGCGGAAACAGCGGGATGACCGGCGCCGCGAACACGAGCAGCGTCATGGCCGGCGACAGCGAATCGACGCGCTCCGTCAGCCATTGCTTGAAGCGCGCCAGCGGGATGGCTGCGACGACCTTGGCAACGATCGGCTCGAGATGGTCCCACAGCCAGGCTTCGATCAGGAAGACGATCGCCAGCAGGACCCAGAGCGGTTGAAGAAGGCGGCGCAGCATTTGTTTCCCGCCGGTTCCGGTGCTGGGTGCGTGGTTACATATGGATGGCCCGCTTGCCCACCGCAAGCGCGGCTTCCTTGACAGCCTCCGAGCGGGTCGGATGGGCGTGGCAGGTGCGCGCGAGATCTTCCGCACTGCCGCCAAATTCCATGAGAACGCAGGCTTCATGGATCATTTCGCCGGCTTCGCGGCCGATGATGTGCACGCCCAGCACGCGATCGGTTTTCGCATCCGCGAGAATCTTCACGAAGCCGTCGGTGGTCTGGTTGACCTTGGAACGGCCATTGGCGGTGAACGGAAACTTTCCGACCGTATAGGCAACGCCTGCCTGCTTGAGTTCCTCCTCGGTCTTGCCGACGGAGGAGACCTCAGGCGTGGTATACACGACGCCCGGAATGACATCGTAATTCACGTGGCCGGCTTGGCCTGCGATGATCTCAGCGACCGCAACGCCTTCATCCTCGGCCTTGTGCGCAAGCATCGGGCCCGCGACGACGTCGCCGATGGCATAGACGCCCTTCAGGCTGGTGGCGAAATGCGGATCGATCTGCACGCGACCACGCGCATCGAGCGCAACGCCAGCTTCCTTCAGACCAAGCCCGTCGGTGTAGGGCACGCGGCCGATGCAGACGAGAACGACGTCGGCTTCCAGCGTCTCGGCAGTACCGCCGGCGGCGGGCTCGACCATCGCCTTCAGCGCCTTGCCGGAAGTATCGACGCCCGTAACCTTGGCCCCGAGCTTGAACGCAAAGCCCTGCTTTTCGAGGATGCGCTGGAATTGCTTGGCGATCTCGCCGTCCATGCCGGGCAGGATGCGGTCGAGGAATTCGACCACGACGACTTCGGCGCCGAGGCGCTTCCACACCGAGCCGAGCTCGAGACCGATCACGCCGGCGCCGACGATCAGCAGCTTGCCGGGCACCTTGTCCAGCGACAGCGCGCCGGTCGACGAGACGATGCGCTTCTCGTCGATCTCGATGCCCTTGAGGCGCGCGATATCCGAGCCGGTGGCGATGACGATGTTCTTGGTCTCGATCGTCTGAGACTTGCCGTCGGCGGACACTTCGACCTTGCCGGTGCCCAAGATCTTGCCGGTGCCCTTGAGCACGTCGATCTTGTTCTTCTTCATCAGGAACTCGACGCCCTTGACGTTGCCGTCGATACCCTGCTGCTTGAAGTTCATCATCGCCGGCAATTCGAGCTTCGGCGCCGAGACGCTGACGCCCATCTTGGCGAAGGAGTGCCCGGCTTCCTCGAACATTTCGGAGGCGTGCAGCAGCGCCTTCGAGGGCATGCAGCCGACATTGAGGCAGGTGCCGCCGAGGGTTGCGTTCTTTTCGACCACGGCGACTTTCATGCCGAGCTGGGCTGCGCGCACCGCGCAGACGTAACCGCCCGGTCCGGTGCCGATGACGACGAGATCGTAGGTAGCCATGAGAGAAAGTCCCGTGAGTTTAACGTGATGAGGATGTGTCGGCGACCGCCGGCGCGTCAGCGTCCGCCGGACACATCGAGAGTGGCTGCGGTGATGTAGGACGCCTCGTCCGACATCAGCCAGAGGATGGCATTGGCGATTTCATCGGCGGTGCCGACGCGCTTCATCGGCACCATATGGGCGAGACGGTGATGCCGGTCGGGCTCGCCGCCCGAGGCGTGAATTTCCGTATCGATCAAGCCCGGGCGAATGCCCGCGACGCGAATGCCTTCGTTTGCAACCTCATAGCCGAGGCCGGTGGTGAAGGAATCGATGGCGCCCTTGGAGGCGGCATAATCGACGTAGGTGTTGGGGGCACCTAACTTGGCCGCAACCGACGACAGATTGACGATGACGCCGCCCTTGCCGCCGTGCTTGGTCGACATGCGTTTGACGGCCTCGCGCGCGCAGAGGATGGAGCCGGTGACGTTGACCGCCAGCACGCGCTGGATGCGCTCGGCCGACATCTCGTCCACGCGCACGCCGCTGGTGCCGACGATGCCGCCATTGTTGACGAGCGCGCCGAGGGTGCCGAACTTGTCGGCCTCCTTGAACAGGTCGATGATGTCGCGCTCTTCGGCGACATCGCATTTCACCGCGACGGCCTTGCCGTTGCTCGCCTCGATCTGCGCGACGACCTCGTGGGCCGCCTTCTTGTTGCTGGCATAGCCGACCACGACACGATAGCCGCGCGCGGCCGCTGCAAGCGCCGTCGCCCGCCCGATGCCGCGGCTGCCGCCGGTGATGACAACGACCTTATCCGTCACGCGCGCCTCCATGGTTCGACACGCGCCGCCGCGCATGGCGACGGCGCTCGCAATGCAGCAGGGATCAGAGATCGAGCACGAGGCGCGCCGGATCTTCCAGGCTCTCCTTGACGCGAACCAGGAAGGTGACGGCTTCCTTGCCGTCGATGACGCGGTGATCATAGGACAGCGCCAGATACATCATCGGGCGGACCTCGATCTTGCCGCCGACGACCATCGGCCGCTCCTGGATCTTGTGCATGCCGAGGATGCCGGACTGCGGCGCGTTCAGGATTGGGGTCGACATCAGCGAGCCGTAGATGCCGCCATTGGTGATGGTGAAGGTGCCGCCCTGCATCTCGTCGATCTTGAGCTGGCCGTCACGGGCGCGGCGGCCGAAATCGGCGATGCCCTTCTCGATGTCGGAGATCGACTTGTGGTCGCAGTCGCGGACGACAGGCACAACCAGGCCCTTGTCCGTGCCGACGGCGACGCCGATGTGGTAATAGTTCTTGTAGATCAGATCGCTGCCGTCGATCTCGGCGTTGACCGCCGGAATGTCCTTCAGCGCCTGCACGACGGCCTTGGTGAAGAAGCCCATGAAGCCGAGCTTGGCGCCATGCTTTTTCTCGAATGCGTCCTTGTAGTGCGCCCGCAGCGCCATGACGTTGGTCATGTCGACCTCGTTGAAGGTCGTAAGCATGGCCGCGGTGTTCTGCACGTCCTTGAGACGGCGGGCGATGGTCTGGCGCAGGCGGGTCATCTTGACGCGCTCTTCGCGGGCGGCGTCATCGGCCGGCGACGGCGCACGCACCTGCACGGCAGCGGCGGGCTGGTTGACCGGCGTCGGCGCCGAGGCCGCGCGCTCGATCGCAGCCAACATGTCGCCCTTGGTGACGCGGCCGTCCTTGCCCGAGCCCGGAACGGTGGAAGCATCGACGCCGCTCTCGGCGGAGAGCTTTCGCACTGACGGAGCAAGGGGCGCGTCAGCGGGCGGCGCCTTCGCAGCGGCCGGGGCCGGCGCGGGAGCCGCAGCTTGTGCCGGAGCAGCGGCGGGCTTGGCGGGCGCCGCGGCGGGCTTGGCCGCGCCGGCACCGTCGGTGATCTGGCCGAGCAGCGCACCGACCGCAACGGTGGCGCCATCGGCGGCAATGATCTCGCTCAGCGTGCCCGCGGAGGGCGCGGGGACCTCGATCGTGACCTTGTCGGTCTCGAGCTCCACCAAGGGCTCGTCGACGGCGACGGGATCGCCGGCCTTCTTGAACCAGCGGCCGATGGTGGCCTCGGTGACGGATTCGCCGAGCGTCGGCACACGAATTTCAGTCATGGTCTTTGTCCTTAGGGATCGCCGGTGCGGTCATGAATTCATACGTCATTGCCCGCCTGGTGCGCACTTGCGCACGGGGGCGGGCAATCCAGTACTCCGTGACCTTCGTGATAAAAACGAAGCCGCGGAGTACTGGATGCCCCGCCTTCGCGGGGCATGACAGCGTCAAAAAGTTCAGCTCAGTGCTTCGTCCAGGAACGCCTTCAACTGCGCCTGATGCTTGGACATCAGACCCGTGGCGGTCGCGGCGGAAGCTGCGCGGCCGACATAGCGCGGACGCCGGCTCGCGCCGTTCACCTGGTTCAGCACCCATTCCAGATAGGGCTCGATGAAGTGCCAGGCGCCCATGTTGCGGGGCTCTTCCTGGCACCACACCACTTCGGCCTTCTTGAAGCGCGACAGCTCGGCCACCAGCGCCTTCAGCGGCACCGGATAGAGCTGCTCGACGCGCATCAGATAGATGTCGTCGATGCCGCGCTTCTCGCGCTCCTCGTAGAGGTCGTAATAGACCTTGCCGGAGCACAGCACGATGCGGCGCACCTTCTCGTCGGGGACGAGCTTGATCGCCTCGTTCGGCAGCATCTGGGCGTCATCATAGAGGATGCGGTGGAAGGTCGTGCCCTTGGCGAGTTCGTCGAGGCGCGACACCGCCCGCTTGTGACGCAGCAGCGACTTCGGCGTCATCACGATCAGCGGCTTGCGGATCTCGCGATGCAGCTGCCGGCGCAGCACGTGGAAGTAGTTCGCCGGCGTGGTCGGATAGACCACCTGCATGTTGTCTTCCGCGCACATCTGCAGGTAACGCTCTAGGCGCGCCGAGGAGTGCTCCGGTCCCTGGCCCTCATAGCCGTGCGGCAGGAGGCAGACGAGACCGGACATGCGCAGCCATTTGCGCTCGCCCGAGGAGATGAACTGGTCGAACACGACCTGCGCGCCGTTGGCGAAGTCGCCGAACTGGGCTTCCCACAGCGTCAGCGTGTTCGGCTCGGCGAGCGAATAGCCGTATTCGAAGCCGAGCACGGCCTCTTCCGACAGCAGCGAGTTGATGACCTCGTAATGGCCCTGCTCGTGACCGAGATGGTTGAACGGCGTGTAGCGGCTCTCGTCCTCCTGGTCGATCAGGACCGAATGGCGCTGCGAGAAGGTGCCGCGCTCCGAATCCTGTCCGGACAGGCGGACATGGTGGTTTTCGTTGAGTAGCGTGCAGAACGCCAGCGCCTCGCCGGTCGCCCAGTCGATGCCGTTGCCGCTCTCGATCGCCTTCGAGCGGTTCTCCAGGAAGCGCTGGATGGTACGGTGGACGCGGAAGCCATCCGGCACCTTGGTGATCTTGCGGCCGATGTCCTTGAGGATGGGCAGGTCGACGCCGGTGACGCCGCGGCGCGCGTCCTCTTCCTGGTCAGCGATCTTGAAGCCGGACCATTTGCCGTCGAGCCAGTCGGCCTTGTTCGGCTTGTAGGAGGTGCCGGCCTCGAACTCGGCATCGAGCCGCGCGCGCCAGTCGGCCTTCAGCTTGTCGACCTCACCCTCGGTGACCACGCCTTCAGCGATCAGGCGCTTGGAGTAGAGAGTGAGGGTCGAGGGATGGGCCGCGATCCGCTTGTACATCACGGGCTGGGTGAACGCGGGCTCGTCGCCCTCATTGTGGCCGTAGCGGCGATAACACCACATGTCGATGACGACCGGCTTGTGGAACTTCTGCCGGAACTCGATCGCGACCTTGGCGGCGAACACGACGGCTTCCGGATCGTCGCCGTTCACGTGGAAGATCGGCGCGTCGATCATCTTCGCGACGTCCGACGGGTACGGCGACGAACGCGAATAACGCGGATAGGTGGTGAAGCCGATCTGGTTGTTGACGATGAAGTGCACGGAGCCGCCGGTGCGGTAGCCCTTCAGGTCCGACAGGCCGAAGCATTCCGCGACCACGCCCTGACCAGCGAACGCGGCGTCGCCATGCATCAGCAGCGGCATGACGGAGATCCGCATGTCCGGGGGATCACCGTGCTGGTCCTGCTTGGCGCGCACCTTGCCGAGCACCACGGGATCGACGATCTCAAGATGCGAGGGGTTCGCGGTCAGCGACAGATGGATGCGGTTGCCGTCGAACTCGCGGTCCGAAGAGGCGCCGAGGTGATATTTGACGTCGCCGGAGCCTTCGACCGCGTCGGGATTGGCCGAGCCGCCCTTGAACTCGTGGAACAGTGCGCGGTGCGCCTTGCCCATCACCTGCGTGAGAACGTTGAGGCGGCCGCGATGCGGCATGCCCAGCACGATTTCCTTCACGCCGAGATTGCCGCCGCGCTTGATGATCTGCTCGAGCGCGGGGATCAGCGCTTCACCGCCGTCGAGGCCGAAGCGCTTAGTGCCGGTGAACTTGGTGTCGCAGAATTTTTCGAAGCCTTCGGCCTCGACCAGCTTCATCAGGATGGCGCGACGGCCTTCGCGGGTGAACGAGATCTCCTTATCGGGTCCTTCGATGCGCTCCTGGATCCAGGCCTTCTGCGCGGCGTTGCTGATATGCATGAACTCGACGCCGAGCGTCTGGCAGTAGGTGCGCTCGCAGATCGCGGTGATCTCGCGCAGCGTGCCGTATTCGAGGCCGAGCACGTGATCGAGGAAGATCTTGCGCTCGAAATCGGCCTCAACGAAGCCGTAGGTGCGCGGATCGAGCTCTTCGCGGTTGCGCTGGGCTTCGATGCCGAGCGGATCGAGCTTGGCGTGGAAGTGGCCGCGCATGCGGTAGGAGCGGATCAGCATCAGGGCGCGGACGGAGTCGCGCGTCGCCTGCAGCAAATCGGCGGAGGAGAGCCCCGCCCCCTTGGCCTGCGCCTTGGCGGCGATCTTACCGCCGACCGCCTTCTCGACCTCGGCCCAATTGCCGTCGAGGGCGGAGGTGAGGTCATCCTGCGGGGTCAGCGGCCAGTTGTCGCGCTCCCAGGACGGGCCCTCGGCATTCTTCCGGACGTCACCGGGCTGGTCGTTCAGGCTCTTGAAGAACTCTTGCCACTCGGCGTCGACCGAGGACGGGTCCTTCTCGTAGCGGGCGTAGATTTCGTCGATGTAGGTGGCGTTGGTGCCCTGCAAAAAGGAGGAGAGGGCAAAGGCTGCGTTCGCGTCTTGGCGAGACATACTTGAGTTCCTGGCGATTTCGGTTCGCGCATAACAAACGGCGCTGGCGTCGGGCTCCCCGGCAGAGGCCCGACGCGATTGGCACCATTTACCCTATTTGCTCCGAAACTTCGCCCGGAAAAGCACGAAGAAGTGAATTAGCTCTTCAACTTTTCGGCAAGCGTATGGCCGAGGCGTGCCGGCGACGGAGACACCGTGATTCCAGCCGATTTCATCGCCTCGGTCTTGGAACCGGCATCACCCTTGCCGCCCGAGATGATCGCGCCGGCATGGCCCATGCGGCGGCCGGGAGGTGCGGTGACACCGGCGATGAAGCCGACCATCGGCTTCTTGCGGCCACGCTTGGCCTCGTCCTTGAGGAACTGGGCGGCATCCTCCTCGGCGGAACCGCCGATCTCGCCGATCATGATGATGGATTCGGTCTTGGGGTCGGCCAGCAGCATTTCGAGGACGTCGATGAACTCGGTTCCCTTGACCGGGTCGCCGCCGATGCCGACCGCGGTGGTCTGGCCAAGGCCCTCCTGGGAGGTCTGGAACACGGCTTCATAGGTGAGCGTGCCGGAGCGGGAGACGATGCCGACCGAGCCGGTCTTGAAGATGTTGGCGGGCATGATGCCGATCTTGCATTCGCCGGCGGTCATGACACCCGGGCAGTTCGGCCCGATCAGGCGCGACTTGGAGCCGAGCAGCGAGCGCTTGACGCGCACCATGTCGACGACGGGAATGCCCTCGGTGATGCAGACGATCAGCGGGACCTCGGCGTCGATGGCTTCGCAGATCGCGTCCGCCGCGCCCGGCGGCGGCACGTAGATCACCGACGCGTCGGCGCCGGTCTTTTCACGCGCCTCGCGCACGGTGTCGAACACCGGCAGGCCCAGATGGGTCGAGCCCCCTTTGCCTGGCGAGGTGCCGCCGACCATCTTGGTGCCGTAGGCAATCGCGGCCTCCGAGTGGAAGGTGCCGTTCTTGCCGGTGAAGCCCTGGCAGATGACCTTGGTGTTCTTGTCGATCAGGATGGACATGAGATCTGCTTTCGCGAACTAACGAGTGAGAGGTCAGTGGATGCGGCGGTAGACGCCGGTGAGCACGTCGGCCCAGCCTTCCGCGTCCGGCGAGAACTGGATCTTCAACGAGTAGGAATTGTCGTCGATGATCTCGTAGACGTGGCGCGCATTGCCGCGGAGCGAGCCGCGCACCAGCGTCAGGGTCTTGCCGACCCAGCCGCCGGAGGCGGGCGAGGGCGGCGTGTAGCCGAGCGAATCGTACCAGAACAATTTGTAGGTCCGGTCGTCGCGGTCGAAGCTGAAGATGCCGTGGGTGGCGAAGACCTGCTTGCCGTCGCGCATCTGGACGCTGTCCTGGATCAGGTAGAACCCGTTCAGGTCCATGCGCGCGACGGTGCGCGAAGTCGCCGGCCCGCCCGCCGTCCAGCGCGACGGGAAGACCACCTCTTCGCCATCCCATTCGCCGGCGAACGCGGAAAGACGCGCGTGCTCGGGGAGCGGAGATGATGCGGCGAGATGGTCCTGGGCCATGGCCTTAGCCTCCCTTGACGGCCTTCACGATCTTCTGCGCGGCGTCGTCGAGATTGTCGGCAGGCACCACGTTCAGTCCGGATTCGCGGATGATCTTCTTGCCAAGCTCGACATTGGTGCCTTCGAGGCGGACCACCAGGGGCACGCTGAGGCCGACTTCACGAACCGCAGCCGTGACGCCTTCGGCGATCACGTCGCACTTCATGATGCCGCCGAAGATGTTGACCAGGATGCCCTTCACGTTGGGATCAGCAGTGATGATCTTGAACGCGGCCGCGACCTTTTCCTTGCTGGCGCTGCCGCCGACGTCGAGGAAGTTCGCCGGCGCCATGCCGTAGAGCTTGATGATGTCCATCGTCGCCATGGCAAGACCGGCGCCGTTGACCATGCAGCCGATGTTGCCGTCGAGCGTGACGTAGTTGAGGTCGTACTTGGACGCCTCGATTTCCTTGGCGTCTTCCTCGGTCTCGTCGCGCAGCGCGAGCACCTCGGGATGGCGGAAAAGCGCGTTGTCGTCGAACGACACTTTGGCGTCGAGCACGCGGAGCTGGCCCTGCTTGGTCACGACCAGGGGGTTGATCTCCAGCATCGACATGTCCTTGGCGATGAACGCCGCATAGAGCTGCGCGGTGAGCTTTTCCGCCTGCTTGGCGAGATCACCGGAGAGCTTCAGCGCGTTCGCAACGGTGCGGCCGTGATGGCCCATGATGCCGGTGGCGGGATCGACCGAGAAGGTGACGATCTTCTCGGGCGTGTTGTGTGCGACGTCCTCGATGTTGACGCCGCCTTCGGTCGAGACGACGAAGGAAACACGCGAAGTCTCGCGATCGACCAGGATCGAGAGGTAGAACTCCTTGTCGATGTCGGAGCCGTCTTCGATGTAGAGGCGGTTGACCTGCTTGCCGGCAGGGCCGGTCTGGATCGTCACCAGCGTCGCGCCGAGCATCTGCTTGGCGAACTCGGAGACCTCTGCGGCCGACTTGGCGATGCGGACGCCGCCTTTGTCGCCGGCCGAGGCTTCCTTGAACTTGCCCTTACCGCGACCGCCGGCGTGGATCTGGCTCTTCACCACATAGACCGGACCGGGCAGCTGCTTGGCCGCGGCTTCCGCGTCGGCGGGTTTGAGGACCGGCACACCCTTGGAGATCGGCACGCCGAACTCACCCAGCAGCGCTTTGGCCTGATATTCATGGATATTCATATGGTCGCTCCCTGAACCCGCGGGCGGTGACCTCAAGGGCCCACCTCAGTCTTGTGGCTGGCATACCATATACCACAGGAACTGCAACACGGTTTCTTTGATTTCGAGATCTCTGGACTGTCGAACCCGGGGCCCGCCCGGTCAATGGGCGCCGGAAGTGAAACCGCCGAAGACCGTTTTTCGGTCTCCGGCGGGGCGTTGCTGGCGGTTAGCGACCGAGAAGATCGGGTGCGATCTTCTTGCAGGCATCAACCAGACCCTGCACGGCACCGACCGACTTATCGAAGGCCTCGCGGTCCTTGCCGGCGAGCTCGATCTCGACGACGCGCTCGACGCCCTTAGCACCGATCACGACCGGCACGCCGACATACATGTCCTTCACGCTGTATTCGCCGTTGAGATAGGCGGCGCAAGGCAGCACGCGCTTCTTGTCCTTCAGATAGCTCTCGGCCATGGCGATCGCGGACGCCGCCGGCGCGTAGAACGCCGAGCCGGTCTTGAGCAGGTTCACGATCTCGGCGCCGCCGTTGCGGGTGCGGTCGACGATCTCATCGAGGCGGGCCTGCGAGGTCCAGCCCATCTTGACGAGGTCGGGCAGCGGAATGCCGGCGACGGTGGAGTACTTCACCAGCGGCACCATGGTGTCGCCGTGACCACCGAGCACGAAGGCGGTGACGTCCTCGACCGAGACGTTGAATTCGTCGGCCAGGAAATAGCGGAAGCGCGCCGAATCCAGCACGCCGGCCATGCCGACGACCTTCTTGTGCGGCAGGCCCGAGGCCTTCTGCAGCGCCCAGACCATCGCATCGAGCGGGTTGGTGATGCAGATGACGAAGGCGTCGGGCGCGTATTTCTTGATGCCGGCACCGACCTGCTCCATGACCTTGAGGTTGATGGAGAGAAGGTCGTCGCGGCTCATGCCCGGCTTGCGCGGCACGCCGGCGGTGACGATGCAGACCTTGGCGTTGTCGAGCGCCTCATAGGAGTTCGCGCCGGTATAGTGCGCGTCAAAACCGTCGACCGGCGAGGACTGCGCGATGTCGAGCGCCTTGCCCTGCGGCACGCCCTCGGCGATGTCGAACATCACGACGTCGCCCAGTTCTTTCAGGCCGATGAGGTGAGCCAGCGTTCCGCCGATCTGGCCGGAGCCAATCAAAGCAATCTTGTCGCGCGCCATGTGAACCTGTCCTTTAGACACGTAAGGAGGGAAAACTGAGAGGGTGGTTATCCCTTTCGCCCCCCCCGTTCAAGTCGGTGGATGCCCAATTGTCGGGCTTGGCGCGATAGCAGCCATATCTTGTCTGTCATTCCGGAATGCGCACAGGTCCGGAATCCATAACCACCATCGGGAGTATGGATTCCGGGCTCGCGCTGCGCGCGCCCCGGAATGACAGCGCTGGCATAGGACTTAAGTCTCGACCAGGCCCTTGGTAGAGCCGCTGGCGGTGGAATCCTTGCGGCCGTGAGCCAGCGCCAGATAGGATTTGGAGCTCATTTCGATCAGACGCGAGGCGGTCCGCTTGAACTCCATCGCCTCATTGCCGTCGTGGGCGAGGTAGAGCGAGATCGGGTTGGCATCGGCCGAGGCCATCAGCTTCACCGCATTGTCATAGAGCGTGTCGATCAGCGTGATGAAACGCTTGGCGGCGTTGCGTTGGGAGGAGTCCATCACTGGAATATGGTCGACCAGGATGGTGTGATAATCCTGCGCGAGCCTGAGGTAGTCGGATGCCCCGAGCGGCTTCTCGCAGAGATCGGCGAACGAAAAGCGCGCAACGCCATGGGCCGAGCACGGCACGTGCAGGATGCGGCCCTTGATCGAAATATCGCGCGACTTGCATTTCGCGCTGCCCGACATTTTCGACCAGGCGCGGTCGAGCGCCGCATCGGCGTCGCTGTCCGCCGGCGTCAGCCACATCGGCACGCCCTGAAGCTTCTCCAGCCGGAAGTCGGTGCGCGCATCGAGCCGCGCGACGTCCATGTGATCGGTGATCTGCTTGATGAAGGGCAGGAACAGCGAGCGGTTCAGGCCGCCCTTGTAGAGATCCTCCGGCGCGACGTTTGAGGTCGCGACCACGACGGTGCCGAGCTCGAACAATTTCGCGAACAGACGTCCCAGGATCATCGCGTCCGCGATGTCGGTGACGTGGAATTCGTCGAAGCACAGCAGCCAGCTCTCCTCGAAGATCGCAGTCGCGGTCAGCGCGATGACGTCGCCATCGGCGATCTCGCCGCGCGCGATGCTCTGGCGATAGTCGTAGATGCGCTCATGCGCCTCGGCCATGAACTCGTGGAAATGCGCGCGGAGCTTGTGCTCGACCGAGGAGTGCTGGAAGAACAGATCCATCAGCATGGTCTTGCCGCGCCCGACCTCGCCGTGGATGTAGAGCCCGCGCGGCGCCTCGTCCTTGTCGCTGCTGAACAGGCGGCTGAGCAGACCCTGCTTGCGCTGCGGCTTGTAGTCCGCGAGCCGCTGGTCGAGCGCCGCATAGGCCTCGGCGACCTCGGCCTGTGCAGCGTCGGGCTCGATCGCGCCGTCGGCAATCTGGGCCTGATAGGCCTCGCTGAATGGGGAACTGGGGGTCGAGAGCATGGCCCTTTACCGCCAGAGACCGGGGGAAATTGCAACTGCGTATTGGCGCAACGGCTCATGCGCCTGTTTCTTCGACTCACAGATCCGTTGCAGGCCAACCCGACCATAATGACCCGGTCGCCCTTTTCATCGGCTCCCATCTTGTCATCCAGCCAGGTAGAATATACCTAGCAAGGAACCAAGGAGCCTCGATATGGCGCTGAGCATCAAGGACCCCGAAACGGAGCAATTGGCGCGAAGTCTCGCGCGATTGACCGGCGAGAACATCACGACTGCCACCAAGCGCGCCATCGAGGAGCGATTGCGCCGGCTCGGCGGTCAAACTCGCAAGGACGCGCTGCTCGAAGACATGGCGGAGATCAGGCGGCGCTGGAGTGAGATGCGAGTCTTGGACGATCGCACGCCCGAGGAAATTCTCGGATACGACGAGCACGGATTGCCGCGCTGATGGTGATCGACACATCGGCGATCGTGGCCATCGCACTCAACGAAAACGATGCAGCCGATATCGAGCGGCTGATCGCGGACGATCCGATCCGCCTGATCTCTGCGGCAACAGTGCTTGAAGCAACGATGGTGATCGAGACGCGGCTGGGTGATGCAGGCGGGCGTGAGTTCGACCTCTGGCTCGTGAAGATCGGCGCCGAGGTCGTGGCGGTCGATACCGTGCAAGCCGATGCAGCGCGACGCGCCTGGCGACGCTACGGCAAAGGACACCACGCCGCATCGCTCAACCACGGTGACTGCTTTTCCTACGCGCTCGCGATCACGAGCAACGAACCACTGCTGTTCAAAGGCGAAGACTTCGCGAAGACCGACGTCCGCCGGGCAGGCGCGACGCCGCAGGGATGACGCGTTACTCACACAGCTCGTAGGCGTCCTCGACCACATACGGTCCGCCGCCCGTCGATGCGCGCGAGGAGAACAGCACGAACCGCTCCGCCATGAACGCCTTGCTCGGGAAGTAGCCGCGCAGCGAGAGATAGTCGGCGACGTCGCGGTCGGTGGCATCGTGCAGCCGCGCCAGCGTGACGTGCGGGATGAACTTGCGCCCCTCGGGATCGAGGCCGATCCGCTGCATCATGCGTTCGAGCTCGGCCTGCAATTCCATCAGCGGCTTGCTCGGTGCGATCGTGGCGACGACCGCGCGCGGCTTGCGGCCGCCGAAACTCGTGAGCCCCTGCACCTTCACCTCGAACGGCTTGCGGTCGACGCGAAACAGCATCGAGGCGATCTCGTTGGCGGAGACGCCGTCGATGTCGCCGATGAAGCGCAGGGTGACGTGATAATTTTCGGGATCGATCCAGCGGGCGCCGGGAAGGCCACCCCTCAAGTTGGAAAGCGACTGGCCGATCTCGGCCGGAATTTCCAGACCCGTGAACAAACGCGGCATCGTTTCGCACTCCCGATGCTTGGCTACGACCCCTGAGCAGGATCATATCCAAATTAGAGCCGGCGACGAATCACCGGTACCCTAATTCCTATCGCAGTTGTGTGACTCTGCGAAGCTTAGGCACCCTCACCCCGGAAAATCCCTGGGAATACCGGTGAACGCTGCCTGCGTTTCAACGCCGTTGCCCAGCGATCGTGCCAAGGAATGCCTCCACCGTGGGCATGATGTTGCTGACGATGATGTCGACACCGGCCGCGGTCGGATGAATGCCGTCAGCCTGGTTGAGCTTGGCATCGGCGGCGACGCCCTCCAGGAAGAACGGATAAAGCGGCACGTCGAATGTCTTCGCCAGATCCGGATAAATCGAATTGAAGCGCGCGGCGTATTCGGCGCCGTAATTCGGCGGCGCCAGCATGCCGCACAGCATCACCGCGATCTTGCGCGCCTTGAGCCGCTGGATGATGTCGGTGAGCGCGGCGCGCGCCACATCGGGATCGAGGCCGCGCAGCGCGTCATTGGCACCGAGCTCGACGATGACGCCCTCGGTTCCCTCCGGCACGGACCAGTCGAGCCGGTCGCGGCCGCCGGAGGTGGTGTCGCCGGACACCCCGGCATTGATCATGTCGACCGCTATGCCTTTGGCCTGCAACGCTTTTTGAAGCTTTTGGGGGAATGCCTCACGGGCCGGCAGGCCGAGGCCGGCACTCAAGGAATCGCCGAGAACGACGAGCTTGACCGGCTTCGCCGCCTCCGCCCAGGCGGGGTGCGCAAGCGTCATCAAAGCGAGCATCAACACGGCTATGTGCATGAACAATCCGTAACGCCTCTCGACCGCGCCAGCGGAGTTGCCATATGACCGGACCATGGACACTCGCATCGAAACCTCTTCGCTCGCCGCAGACATCGCGGACACCATCGCCATCTCCAACGTCAATCTCTCGTTGGGCACGGGTGCGGCACGCGTTCACATCCTCAAGGACATCAGCCTGCGCGTCGGCCGGAGCGAGACGATCGGCCTGATCGGCCCGTCAGGCTCAGGCAAATCCACGCTGCTGATGGTGATGGCAGGATTGGAACGTCCTGATAGCGGAGAGGTAGTGGTCTCCGGCACGCCTTTCAATGCTCTCGACGAGGACGCGCTGGCCCGCTTCCGCGGTCGCCAGGTCGGCATCGTCTTCCAATCCTTCCATCTGATTCCGACCATGACGGCGCTGGAGAACGTCGCCGTGCCGCTCGAGCTCGCCGGCAATCCGGATGCCGCAAAGCGCGCGGCGCAGGAACTGCAATCGGTCGGGCTCGGCGATCGCCTGCATCACTACCCGACGCAGCTGTCCGGCGGCGAGCAGCAGCGCGTCGCGCTCGCGCGCGCGCTGGCACCCGATCCCGCCATCCTCGTCGCCGACGAGCCGACCGGCAATCTTGACGAGGCCACGGGAAAGCAGATCGTCGACCTCCTGTTCAGCAAGCATGCCGAGCGCGGCATGACCTTGGTGCTGGTGACGCACGATTCCTCGCTGGCGCATCGCTGCGATCGTGTCATCCGCCTGCGCTCCGGGCGCATCGACACCCAGTCCGCGCCCGCATGAGCACGTCAGCCGAACCGTTCGAAAAGCCCAACGGCGTCGCGCTGTCGCTGCGCTACGCGCTGCGCGAATTGCGCGGGGGCCTGCGCGGCTTCTACGTCTTCATCGCCTGCATCGCGCTCGGCGTGATGGCGATCGCCGGCGTCGGCTCGGTGTCGGCGAGCCTCTCCGACGGCCTCGCGCGCGAAGGCCGCACCCTGCTCGGTGGCGACGTCTCCTTCGTGCTGTTCCAGCGCGAGGCCAAGCCCGACGAGGTCGCCTTCCTGCGTTCGCGCGGCACCGTGTCGACCGCCGCGACCTTGCGCGGCATGGCGCGCTCGGCCGAAGGCAAGCTGGCGCTGGTCGAGATGAAGGCGGTCGACGACACCTATCCGATGCTCGGCCAATTGAAGCTTGCGCCGCAGCTGGTGATGTCCGACCTGCTCGCGGAGCGCGACGGCGCCTTCGGGGCCGCCGCCGATCCGACGCTGCTGACGCGGCTGTCGCTGAAGATCGGCGACCGCGTCAGCATCGGCTCGGCGACCTTCCAGATCCGTTCGACGGTCGAAGCCGAACCGGACAAGCTCGCCGGCGGCATCGGCTTCGGACCGCGCCTCCTGATCAGCGAGGCGGGCCTGCGCGCCACCGATCTGATCCAGCCCGGCAGCCTGGTGCGCTGGGTCTACCGGGTCAAGCTGCCTGACGGCGCCAACAGAGAGCGCGCCACCGAGAGCTTCATCGCGGACGCGCGCAATGCCGCGCCGCAGGCCGGCTGGGAGGTCCGCAGCCGCTCCAACGCCTCGCCGCAGCTCGAGCGCAACATCAACCGCTTCACCCAGTTCCTGACGCTGGTCGGCCTCGCCGCGCTGCTGGTCGGCGGCGTCGGTGTCGCCAATGCCGTGAAGAGCCATATCGACCGCAAGCTCGAGGTGATCGCGGCGTTCAAGGCCGTCGGCGCCACCGGCCGCGACGTGTTCGGCATCTATCTCGCGCAGGTCCTCCTGCTCGCCGCCATCGGCTCGGCGATCGGCCTCGCGCTCGGCGCCGCCATGCCCTTCGCCATCGTCGGCCTCTTTGGCAAGCTTCTGCCGCTCCCGGTGGTGCCGGCCGTGCATGCCGAGGAGCTCGCGCTCTCCTTCGTCTACGGCCTGCTCACCGCGCTCGCCTTCGGCCTGTGGCCGCTCGGCCGCGTCCATGACGTGCCGGTGGCCGCGCTGTTCCGCGACACCGTCAGCTCCGAATGGCACCGGCCGCGCGCGGGCTATCTCGTCTTCATGGCCATCGTGATCGTCCTCCTCATCGCGGTCGTGGTCGGGCTCTCGTTCGACAAGCGCATCGCCGCGGTGTTCGTGGCCTCCTCGATCGTCGTGTTCGCCCTGCTCCGCGGCATTGCCGCCCTGCTGATGGCGATCGCGCGGCGGCTGCCGCGCTCGCAGCTGCCAATGCTGCGGCTGGCGATCGCCAACATTCACCGGCCCGGCGCGCTGACGCCCTCGGTCGTGTTGTCGCTCGGGCTTGGGCTCGCCGTGCTCGTCACCATCACCCAGATCGACGGCAATCTGCGCCGGCAATTCCTTGCAGCCCTACCCGATCAGGCGCCATCGTTCTTCTTCATCGACATCCCGAGCACGCAGGCCGAGCAGTTCGACGGCTATCTGCGCCAGATCGCCCCCGGCGCCAAGATCGAGGACGTGCCGATGCTGCGCGGCCGCATTGTCGGCGCGCGGGGGTTGCGCGCCGAGGAGCTCAAGCCCTCCACCGATTCCGAATGGGTGCTGCAAAGCGACCGCGGGCTAACCTATACCAGCGAGCTGCCGAAAGGCTCCAAGGTGGTCGAGGGCGAATGGTGGAACGCCGACTATTCCGGCCCGCCGCTGGTCTCGATGGAGAAGAAGATCGCCGACGGTCTCGGCCTCAAGCTCGGCGACGAGATCGTGGTCAACGTGCTCGGCCGCGACATCCCGGCTCGAATCGGCAATCTCCGCACCATCGACTGGCAGGGGCTCGGCATCAATTTCGTCCTGGTGTTCTCGCCGAACGCATTCAAGGGCGCGCCGCATACCCATATCGCGACGCTGACCGAAGCGGGCGGCCATGCCGCGGGCGACGGCAGCATCATCAAGCAGGTCGCCGACGCCTATCCCATGGTGACCAGCGTGCGCGTGCGCGAGGTGATGGAGACGGTCGGCTCTGTCGTGACCAATCTGGCGCTCGCGATCCGCGGCGCCAGCGCCGTGACCCTGATCTCGGCGATCCTGGTGCTGGGCGGGGCGCTCGCCGCCGGTCATCGCCACCGGGTCTATGACGCCGTGATCCTGAAGACGCTGGGCGCGACGCGGCTGCGGCTGCTTGGCGCCTATGCGCTCGAATACCTCCTGATCGGACTCGCCACCGCATTGTTCGGCGTGATCGCCGGCAGCGTGGCGGCCTGGATGATCGTGACGCGGCTGATGACGCTGAGCTTCGTCTGGCAGGCCGGCAGCGCGGCCGGCGTGGTCGCGGCCGCGCTTGTCGTCACCGTCGGGCTCGGGCTCGCCGGCACGCTGCTGGCGTTGAACAAAAAGCCCGCGACGGTGTTGCGGAATTTGTGACAAAATGTAGCGGGTGGGCACGGAATCGCACGATTCTCGCGATTAACCACCACTGCCCGTCAGCTTCCCGTCAGGATTCGCCGCCGAGGGCGACATTCAGCCGCGCGTGGAAGGTTGCAGCGAATGTGTTAGTTTCCCACATATCGAGTGGGTTCGGAGCCCCGATTGTGAGCCAAAATTTAGTCGGCTGGCATCGGCATCCGAGATAGATTTGACGAACCGGCGGCATGGCGACCCTCGTGCCGGACCGGGCCAACCAACGGGAATTCGACCATGTCGGACCTAGACCGTAACTACGCTTCTCCTTTCGGCAGGGCCGCCGGGCGCGTTGACGCCGCGACGGTCGATGCCGGCCTGCGCGCATATATGCTGCGCATCTACAACTACATGAGCATCGGCCTCGCCATCACCGGCTTGGCTGCGCTCGGCGTCTACATGGCGGCCGTGACTGACGTTCCGACGGCAGAATCCGTCCGCGTCGGCAAGTTGTTCCTGACGCCGTTCGGCTACGCGATGTTCGTGAGCCCCCTCAAGTGGCTGTTCATGCTGGCGCCGCTGGCGATGGTGTTCGTGATCTCGGCGGGCATCAACCGTCTCGCCCCCTCGACCGCACAGATCCTGTTCTGGGTGTTCGCGGCATTGATGGGCATCTCGCTGTCGTCGATCTTCCTGGTGTTCACACACACCTCGATCGTGCGGGTGTTCTTCATCACCGCGGCGACCTTCGGTGCGCTCAGCCTCTACGGCTACACCACCAAGCGTGACCTGACCGGTATGGGCTCGTTCCTGTTCATGGGCCTGATCGGCATCGTCCTCGCGAGCCTGGTGAACCTGTTCCTGGCCAGCTCGCTGCTGCAGTTCATCGTGTCGGTGGTCGGCGTGCTGGTGTTCTCGGGCCTCACCGCCTGGGATACCCAGCGGCTGAAGAACGACTACATCTACGGCTACGCCTCGTCCGGCGGCGACATCGCTGAGCGTGCGGCCATCACAGGCGCATTGTCGCTGTACCTGAACTTCATCAACCTGTTCACGCTGCTCCTGCAGCTCCTCGGCCAGCGCGAGTAAGCACGAAACCAGAGTGAACGACGTCAACCCCGGCCGAGAGGCCGGGGTTTTTGTTTCATAACTCCCGTCACGCCGGGGCTTGTCCCGGGCATCCACGAACTTGGCATCCAGATCAAGGAACGTGGATGGCCGGGACAAGCCCGGCCAGGACGTATGCGGAAACCGCGTTGCTCATCGCGCCGCCACTGCTATCTTCCCGCCATGTCCGCACCCGAAATCAGGCCCGCGACCGAGGCCGACCTTCCCGCCATCACCGCCATCTACCAGCAGGCCGTCCGCGAGGGCACGGCGACCTTCGAGCTGGAGCCGCCTGATCTTGCCGAGATGACCCGCCGCTATCGCGCGCTGATCGACGGCGGCTATCCCTATTTCGTCGCCATGCTCGACGGCCGCGTGGCCGGCTATGCCTATGCCGGCGCCTACCGGCCGAGGCCGGCCTATCGCTTCACGGTGGAGAACTCGATCTATCTCGATCCCTCCTTCCACCGCCGCGGTGTCGGCTCGCTGCTCTTGGAGCGGCTGATCGTCGAATGTGAGGCGCGCGGCTTCCGCCAGATGATCGCTGTGATCGGTGATTCCGCCAATGCCGGCTCCATCGGCGTCCACACCAAGGGCGGCTTCAAGATGATCGGCACGCATCCCAATGTCGGCCTGAAATTCGGCCGCTGGCTCGACACGGTGATGATGCAGCGCGAGCTCGGCGAGGGCGCGACCACGGTGCCGGCGAAGTAGGGCGCCGCAATTCTCGTAGCCCGGCTGAGCGAAGCGATACCCGGGAACGGTGCTAGACGATTCCCGGTGTCGCTTCGCTCATCCGGGCTCCAAGACAGTCGTCACACCACCGCCAGCTTCCGGTCGATCACCAGCAGCACGCGCTCGAGCTCATGGCCGCGGCGCAGGATCAGACCCGTCGCCGAGATCACGCTGTACATGCCCTGCTTGCGCGCAAGCCGCGGGTCCTTCTCGATGCGATAGATCGGCACCTCGGAGGCGCGGCGATAGACCGAGAACACGGCGCGGTCCTTCAGGAAGTCGATGGCGTAGTCGCGCCACTCGCCGTCCGCGACCATGCGGCCGTAGAGATTGAGAATACGATGCAGCTCGAGCCGGTTGAACGTCACCCGGTTCGGCTGCGCCGTCGCAGCGGCGGGGCGAGCCGCCGCGCGCTGCTCGCTCGGATCGGCATCCTCCGACATCAGGCTCATGGGAAGCGCCTCCTCATCGCACCACAATGACCCGCGTCCCAAGAAACCGTCCCGGAACCCTGGGGGATCATGACAATTGCATGATTGCGCCAACCGTTACGGGCCGCAAGGGGCTCCTTATTCAACCTATCGAATCGGCTGCGAATCCGGGCACACGCAGGAGTGGAACTCTGTCGCGACGAACCGTCACGGGATCGTTAGAACGAATCATAGTGTCGCCGCTTTTCCGCCAAGCGCCCGCCGCCCTGCGTTGCGATAAGACTCACGTGCGTTGACCCGGTCCTTTCGGTTCCGGATTCCTCAGCCCCCAGCCCCCCGGGGTCGAACAGGATCGGGTCTGTACGCACGGCAAGGAGGGCCAACGCAAGTTGGTCCTTTTTTGTTTGTGCCGGAATGTTTCTGCCGACGCGCCGTCCGTCTCATCCGCGTGACGACTCTCTCCCCTCATCCTGAGGGCCGCGCATTTGCGTGGCGTCTCGAAGGATCAAGGCCGAGCTGCAGCAGCGGGGGCCTTCCATGGTTCGAGACGCGCGCAAGGGCGCGCTCCTCACCATGAGGGTCGAGAGCTGAGCCTTTGGAAAATTCTGAAAATCAGTGCAACGACGTGTACGCCGCGCCCAGCATCGGACCCGGTCTCTCCCGGCTGCCGTCCTGGATATAGACCACCGCGCCGTCGACGCCGTCGCGCGTGAGGTTCTCGATCGGCACCGTCCAGCTTTCCGGACGGCCGGTCCAGTCGCCGACCTTGAGCACGTTGCGCACCACGTTGTGGTAGGTGACCTGCTGTCCGCGATTTTCGCCGCGGGTGATCGCAATCGGCACCGACTTGGCGATCGAGCAGATCCAGACCTCGCCATGCGAGACCGTGGGCTCCTTGCTTGCGGCGACCGAGACGTTGATCTGCTTGCCCGAGAGCGACATCGTCACCGGCACGCTCATCACGCCCGGGCCCTTGTCGGTCTTGCCGATCGCATTCTCGATGCCGGTACGATCGCTGCCGATGACATGGGTGGAGCCGTTGACCACGACCTGCGGGGTGTAGACCTCGCGGTCGCCGCGCATGCGCGAATAGGCACGCTGCCGTGCAGAGAAGCGCGAATCCGCCAGCGTGTCCTTCCAGCCCAGATAGTCCCAATAGTCGATCGGCATGCTCAGCGCGATGATCGACGGGTCCTTGGAGAGATCCCCGATAATCTGGTCCGCGGGCGGGCAGGAGGAGCAGCCCTGCGACGTAAATAGTTCGACGACGGCGCGGGGTTCAGCCTCGGCGGGGCGGATGACGGCGACGATGGCACAGATGCCCAGAGCTCCCGACCAGAGCGCACCGGACCAACGCGAAACCAGATGAGAAGCCGTCATTGCTGTCATGTCGAACGTCACACACCGTCACTCGTCGAGGAAGATTCTATCGCCTGATGGTCACCGTAGTCTTACGGGCACGACACGTTCATCCGTCCAATGCGAAGTTTTCCGCCGGGCGGGCCCATCCGAAACGTGCCGCAAACGCGCGAAGGCGGCCTTGTGATAGGCCGCCTTCGTTCAGGCTTCTACTCACTTCGCAGTGAGCCATCGTTCACAAATCCGCGCTTAGGCCGCAAGCTTGCGCAGCACGTAGTGCAGAATACCGCCGTTACGGTAGTAGTCGAGCTCGTCCAGCGTATCGATGCGGCAAAGCAGCGAAACGCGCTGCAGCGAACCGTCGCCGGAGACGATCTCCGCGGTCAGCTTCTGGCGCGGCTTGAGGTCGCCGACGAGGCCGCGCAGCGTGACCTTCTCGTCGCCCTTCAGGCCCAGCGACTGCCAGGAGGTGCCTTCCTCGAAGGTCAGCGGCAGCACGCCCATTCCGACCAGGTTGGAGCGATGGATGCGCTCGAAGCTCTGGCAGATCACGGCGCGGACGCCGAGCAGACGCGTACCCTTCGCGGCCCAGTCGCGCGAGGAGCCGTTGCCGTATTCGGCGCCGGCGAACACCACCAGCGGCACCTTCTCTTCCTGGTACTTCATGGCGGCGTCGTAGATCGACATCTGCTCGCCATCGGGCCAGTGCTTGGTGAGGCCGCCTTCAGGAATGTTGCCGTCGGCGCCCTTCAGCATGAAGTTCTTGATGCGGATGTTGGCGAAGGTGCCGCGCATCATCACTTCGTGGTTGCCGCGGCGCGTGCCGTACTGGTTGAAGTCGGCGGGGCGCACCTGGTGTTCGCTGAGATATTTGCCCGCGGGCGAAGTCAGCTTGATCGAGCCGGCCGGCGAGATGTGGTCGGTAGTGATCTTGTCGCCGAACATGGCGAGGATGCGCGCCTCGACGATGTCGGTGACCGGCTCCGGCTCCTTCTTCATGCCGTCGAAATAGGGCGGGTTCTGCACGTAGGTCGACGACATGTTCCAGCGATAGGTCTCGCTCTCGACCGTCTTGATCTTGCGCCAGTTGGTGTCGCCCTTGAACACGTCGGCATACTTCTTCTTGAAGATCGACGCGGTCACGAACTTCTTCATGAAGGCGTTGATCTCCTTGGTCGTCGGCCAGATGTCCTTGAGGTACACCGGCTTGCCGTCCTTGCCCTCGCCGAGCGGCTCGACGGCGAGGTTCTTGGTGACGCTGCCCGCGAGCGCATGGGCGACGACCAGCGGCGGCGAGGCCAGATAGTTCGCCTGCACGTCCGGCGAGACGCGGCCTTCGAAGTTGCGGTTACCGGAGAGCACGGCGGCCGCGACGATGCCGTTATCGTTGATCGACTTCGAGATCTCCTCGGGCAGCGGACCGGAATTGCCGATGCAGGTGGTGCAGCCGAAACCGACCAGGTTGAAGCCGACCTTGTCGAGATCCTTCTGCAGACCGGAGTCGGCGAGATAGCCGGCGACGACCTGGCTGCCCGGGGCGAGCGAGGTCTTCACCCACGGTTTTGCTTTCAGGCCTTTCGCGGCGGCGTTACGGGCCAGCAGGCCTGCGCCGATCAACACGCTCGGATTCGACGTGTTGGTGCAGGAGGTGATGGCGGCGATCACGACGTCGCCATGGCCGATCTCGAAGTCCTTGCCCTCGACGGCAAAGCGCTTGTTGGGCTCCTCGGCCTTCTTGTACTCGCTGCCGAGCGCAAGCGAGAAGCCTTCGGCGACCGACGGCAGCGCGATGCGCCCCTCGGGACGCTTCGGACCGGCCATCGACGGCACGACGTCGGCGAGATCGAGCGTCAGCGTCTCTGTGAACACCGGATCGGGCGACTTGGCGGTGCGGAACAGCCCCTGTGCCTTGGCATAGGCCTCCACCAGCGCAACGCGCGGCGCCGCGCGCCCCGACGTCTTGAGGTAATCGATCGCGGCGGCGTCGACCGGGAAGAAGCCGCAGGTCGCGCCGTATTCGGGGGCCATGTTGGCGATCGTCGCCTTGTCGGCGACCGAGAGGTTGTCGAGGCCCGGGCCGAAGAACTCGACGAACTTGCCGACCACGCCGAGCTTGCGTAGCATCTGCGTCACGGTAAGCACGAGATCGGTCGCGGTCACGCCTTCTTTCATCGCGCCCTTCAGCTTGAAGCCGACGACGTTGGGCAGCAGCATCGACAGTGGCTGGCCGAGCATGCAGGCTTCCGCCTCGATGCCACCAACGCCCCAGCCGAGCACGGCCAGACCATTGACCATGGTGGTGTGGGAGTCGGTACCGACCAGCGAGTCGGGATAGGCGACCTCGAAGGTGCCGGTCTTCTTGCCGACCGTCATCTTCTCCTTCTTGGTCCAGACCGTCTGCGAGAGATATTCGAGATTGACCTGATGGCAGATGCCGGTGCCGGGCGGCACCACCGAGAAGTTCGAGAACGCCTTCTGGCCCCATTTCAGGAACTCGTAGCGCTCCTGGTTCTGCTTGTATTCCTCGGTGACGTTTTTGGCGAAGGCCTTGTTGTCGCCGAAGAAGTTCACGATCACGGAATGGTCGATGACGAGGTCGACCGGCACCAGCGGATTGATCTTCTCGGCATCGCCGCCGAGCTTCTGCATTGCGTTGCGCATCGCGGCGAGGTCGACCACCGCGGGCACGCCAGTGAAGTCCTGCATCAGCACGCGCGCCGGGCGGAACGCGATCTCATGCTCGAGCGACTTCTTGCGCAGCCATTTCGACACCGCGACGATGTCTTCCTTCTTGACCGAGCGGCCGTCCTCGTTGCGCAGCAAATTCTCGAGCAGGACCTTCATCGAATAGGGAAGTTTGGAAATTCCCTTCAGACCATTCTTCTCGGCCGTGGGCAGGCTGTAATAGACATAGGTCTTGGCGCCGACCTTGAGAGTCTTTTTGCATTTGAAGCTGTCGAGCGAGGTCATGTAGGAATCCCAATTGTTAGTTATACCCGGCAGGGTATTTTAACACCGTCAGCGTATCAGGCTGGGCCGCTTGCAAGGGCAGGTTGAGTTGCTGCATCAAGTAGTTCCGGGCTTATAGAAGCTTTCTAACCGCGCCGCCACAGCCACAATCGTGCCGCAGCAATTCCCGAGCCAAAAATTCCCATGCGCTACCCCAAGTTTTCCTGAGGCCTGGACGTGAGCGGGTTGAAACAAGGCGAGTTGCAGCTTCACGGCCGCGGACTCCGCTGCGTGCGGGGCGGCCGCGAGGTGTTCGCCAGGCTCGACTTCGCGGCCGCCTCGGGCGAGGCCGTGGCGGTCGTAGGCCGCAACGGATCAGGCAAGACGTCGCTGCTGCGGCTGATCGCGGGCCTGCTCGTTCCGGCCGGCGGGACGATCGCGCTGGAGGGGGGCGAGAGCGAGCTGACCTTGGCGGAGCAATGCCATTATCTCGGCCATCGTGACGCCCTGAAGCCGGCACTGAGCGTTCAGGAAAACCTGGCATTCTGGGCCGATTTCCTGGGTGGCGAACGCCTTGATGCCGTCGAGAGCCTCGCCACGGTCGGGCTCGACCACGCCGCTTATCTGCCCGCGGGCTTCCTGTCCGCGGGACAGCGCCGCCGCCTCTCGTTGGCCCGGCTGCTGACCGTTCGCCGCCCGGTCTGGCTGCTGGACGAGCCGACCAATGCGCTCGACGTCGCGGGCCAGGAGATGTTCGGCGGCCTGATGCGGGAGCATCTCACCCGCGGCGGCCTGATCATCGCCGCGACCCACGCCCCGCTGGGGATCGAGGCGCGCGAGCTGCGGATCGGGGGGGTGGCGTGATTTCGAGGCACCCTCAGCTTTTTTCAGGCGGCGAGCCTGTACGCGGTGCTCCATGACCGCCCTCTCCGCCCTCATCCGCCGGGATATCAAGATCGCGCTTCGCGTCGGCGGCGGGGCGCTGATCGGGGTGCTGTTCTTCCTCACCGTGGTGGTGCTGATGCCGTTCGCGGTCGGGCCGGATCTGGCGCTGCTGTCGCGGCTGGGGCCGGCCATCCTCTGGCTCGGAGCCCTGCTGGCCAGCCTGCTGACCCTGGACCGCTTGTTCATGGCCGACCACGAGGACGGCTCGCTGGACCTGATCACGATGAGCCGGACGCCGCTGGAACTCGCCTGCGCCGCCAAGGCGCTGGCGCATTGGATCGCCGCCGGCCTGCCGCTGATTGTCGCAACCCCCGTGCTCGGCCTCCTGCTCAATCTCGACATGGTCGCGACCGGCGCGGTCGCGCTGACGCTGCTGGCGGGCACGCCGGCGCTGACCTTCACCGGCATGATCGGCGCGGCGCTGGCAGTGACCCTGCATCGCGGCGGGCTGCTGATGGCGGTGCTGGTGCTGCCGCTGTCGATTCCGGTGCTGATTTTCGGCGTCGCAGCCTCGCAGGCCGTGATCGTCGGCCCCATGACGTTCGGTGCGCCGTTCTCGATCCTGTGCGCGCTGTCGCTGGTCAGCCTCGTGATCGGCCCATTCGCGGCCGCAGCCAGCCTGCGGCACGGTCTCGATTGAGATAGGCAGGCCGACCTTGACCCGGATCAACTTTCGCTGCGCGCTTTCGTGCTGATTGCCTGAGCGCTCCCAGGTGATTATCAGGGTACCATGTCGCTGATCGACCTTGCCAACCCCACGCGGTTCCTTGCGCTGACGGCGCGGGCGCTGCCGTGGCTTGCGGCCGCGACCGTCATCCTGCTCGCGATCGGCCTGTACCAGGCCGCGCTGGCGCCCGACGACTATCAGCAGGGCGCGACCGTCAAGATCATGTTCGTCCATGTGCCCAATGCCTGGCTCGCGATGTTCGTGTGGGGCGTGATGAGCATTGCCTCCCTGGGCACGCTGGTATGGCGGCATCCGCTCGCCGACGTCGCGGCGAAAGCAGCAGCTCCGATCGGCGCCGCCTTCACCTTCCTCGCGCTGCTGACGGGCTCGCTGTGGGGCCGGCCGATGTGGGGCACCTATTGGGAATGGGATGCGCGCCTGACCTCGGTGCTGATCCTGTTCCTGATGTATCTCGGCCTGATGGCGCTGTGGCGCGCGGTCGACGATCCCTCCCGCGCGGCGCGCGCCGCCGCCGTGCTGACCCTGGTCGGCGCGATCAATTTGCCCATCATCAAGTTCTCCGTCGACTGGTGGAACACGCTGCACCAGCCGGCATCGGTGATGCGCATGGGCGGCTCGGCGCTGGACAAGTCGTTCCTGATTCCGCTGCTGGTGATGGCGATCGCCTTCACCCTGCTGTTCGTCACGCTGCATCTGGCGGCGATGCGCAACGAGATCCTGCGCCGCCGCGTCCGCTCCCTGCAGATGATGCAGGCGAGCCGCATCGCGTTTTCGAGCGAAGCCGGTTCGCGTTCAGAAAATGCCTCGAACGAAGTCGGGGCCGTCTGACCATGTCGCTCGGTCCCTATGCCTCCTTCATCGTGACGTCCTATGCCGCGGCTGCCGTCGTGATCGCGATCCTGATCGGCTGGGTCGTGCTGGACCATCGCAGCCTGACGGCGCGCCTGCGCGAGTTCGACCGCAGCGGCGTCACGCGCCGCTCGGGCCGCAGCGCGGTGGACTCATGAGCGATCAATCGACCTCGGCGTCGCCGCAGCGCCGCACCTTCCTGATGGCGGTGCCGCTGATCGCCTTCGTTGGCCTTGCGCTGCTGTTCTGGTTCAGGCTCGGCAGCGGCGATCCTTCGCGGATTCCGTCCGCGCTGATCGGGCGGCCGGCCCCGCAAACGCTGCTGCCGCCGCTCGAGGGATTGCAGGCCGACAATGCGCCGGTGCCGGGGCTCGATCCCGCCGCGTTCAAGGGCAAGGTCAGCCTCGTCAACGTCTGGGCGTCCTGGTGCGTGCCGTGTCACGACGAGGCCCCGCTCCTGACCGAGCTGGCCAAGGACAAGCGCTTCCAGCTCGTCGGCATTAACTACAAGGACGCCTCCGACAACGCGCGGCGCTTCCTCGGGCGCTATGGCAACCCGTTCAGCCATGTCGGCGTCGACGCCAACGGCCGCGCCTCGATCGAATGGGGCGTCTACGGCGTGCCGGAGAGCTTCGTCGTCGGGCGCGAGGGCACCATCGTCTACAAGCTGGTCGGGCCGGTCACGCCCGACAATCTGCGCACCGTGTTGCTGCCGCAACTGGAGAAGGCGTTGAAGGCGGGGAGCTAAAGTCCGTCATTGCGAGGAGCTCTTGCGACGAAGCAATCCAGAGTCCCTCCGCAGAGGCATTCTGGATTGCTTCGCTTCGCTCGCAATGACGAGCTGAGAGACCGACTACCCCTTGCTCACATCTCCCGCCTCGGCCTCGCTCGCCTCCAGCGACGCCGGCTCGAGATGATAGCGCTTGATCAGCGGCATCTGGATCATGCCGAAGATGGCGGTCAGCGGCAGCACGCCGAAGACCTTGAAGTTCACCCAGAAATCGGTGCTCTGGGTGCGCCAGATGATCTCGTTCAAGACGGCCATGCCGGCGAAGAACAGCGCCCAGCGCAGCGTGAGGATGCGCCAGCCATGCGGCGTCAGGTTGAACACCTGGTCGAACATCACGGCGATGAAGGAGCGGCCGAACAAGAGGCCGCCGCCGAGGATGACGGCGAACAGGCCGTAGATGATGGTCGGCTTGACCTTGATGAAGGTCTCGTCGTGCAGCACCAGGGTCAACGTGCCGAACACCAGCACGATCACGCCCGTCACGATCGCCATGACCGGGATGTGGCGCGTCACCATGTAGGAGGCCGCCATCGCGACCGCGATCGCCACCATGAAGGCGCCGGTGGCGGCGAACAGGTTGAACTTCGCGTTCACGAAGAAGAACACGAGCAGCGGACCGAGCTCGGTCGCGAGCTTGAACAGCGGATGCGGCTGGGTCTTGTCCATTCTCTCTTCCGTCTCTCCCATCCTACGAGACGACCGCTCCGCGGTCTCCTCAGGATGAGGATATCATGTGTGGCACGACCTCATCCTGAGGGGCCGCGCAAGCGGCGTCTCGAAGGATGACGCTATTCTATTCCGGCGATGGCACGGGCGAAGTCGCGCGCGGTGAAGGGCGCGAGATCGTCGACGCCTTCGCCCACGCCGACGAAATGCACCGGCAGTTTGAATTTCTCCGCGAGCGCCACCAAGATGCCGCCGCGCGCGGTGCCGTCGAGCTTGGTCATCACGAGGCCGGTGACCCCGGCGGTGCGATGGAAGGCCTCGACCTGCGACAGCGCATTCTGGCCGACGGTGGCATCCAGCACCAGCAGCACCGCATGCGGCGCGGTGGCATCCACCTTGCGGATGACGCGCACGACCTTTTCGAGCTCGTTCATCAGCTCGGCCTTGTTCTGAAGCCGGCCGGCGGTGTCGATCAGCAGCACGTCGGTGTTCTGCTCCTTCGCCGCGGTGAGCGCGTTGAAGGCGAGGCTCGCCGAATCCGATCCTTGCGCCCCCGCGATGACGGGCGTCTTCGTGCGCTCGCCCCAGACCTTGAGCTGCTCGATGGCTGCGGCGCGAAACGTGTCGCCGGCGGCGAGCATCACCTTGCGGCCTTCGGATGCGAATTTTTGCGAGAGCTTGCCGATGGTGGTGGTCTTGCCGGAGCCGTTGACGCCGACCACGAGGATGACGAACGGCTTCTTGGCGGTGTCGATCACGAGCGGCTTCGCCACCGGCGCCAGCACCTTCTCGACCTCGGTCGCGACCACGTCCTTGACCTCGTCCGCCGAGATCGCCTTGTCGTAGCGCCCCGTGCCGACGGCGTCCGCGATCCGCACGGCGACGGAGGTGCCGAGATCGGCGCGCAGCAGCACATCCTCGATGTCGTCGAGCATGGCGCGATCGAGCTTGCGCTTGGTGACGAGGTCGGCGACCGCGGTGCCAAGCGAGGACGAGGTGCGCTTCAGCCCGTTGGACAGGCGGCGCCACCAGCTCAGCTTGGGGGTCTCGGAGGTATCGTTCATAGCGGGGGTGTGTTAGCCGTTCCGGCGATTAAACGAAAGTCTTGCAATTGCTCAATGTTCCCGAATTGACCGCCGAGGAAATTTTGTCGCGCGTGCTCCATCGCGACGGCTTGATGCTGGTCATCAACAAGCCGGCCGGCCTGCCGGTGCATCGCGGACCCAAGGGCGGCCCCAATCTGGAGGACTCCTTCGACGCGCTCCGCTTCGGCCTGCCGCGGCCGCCGGTGCTGGCCCACCGGCTGGACAAGGACACCTCCGGCTGCCTCGTGCTCGGCCGCCACCGCAAGGCGACCGCCTCGCTCGGTCTCCTGTTCAAGCACGGCAAGATCGGCAAGACCTACTGGACCGTGGTCGAGGGCGGGCCTGCCGAAAACGAAGGCACCATCGACATGCCGCTCGGCCGGCTCAATGCCGAGCGCGGCTGGTGGCAAAAGCCGGACCCGGAGGGGCAAAAGGCGATCACCAATTGGAAGGTGATGGGCCGGGGCGAAGGCCTGACTTGGCTCGCCATGGAACCGGTCACCGGCCGGACCCACCAATTGCGGGTGCATTCGGCCGCGACGGGCTGGCCGATCTTCGGCGATAACATTTACGGCAACGGGCCGCGCTTCGGCGAACCGAAGCTGCATCTGCATTCTCGCGAGATCGTGGTGCCGATCTCCCGGAACAAGGAGCCGATCCGCGTCGTCGCGCCGGCCCCGCCGCATATGCACGAGAAGCTCAGGGCCTGCGGCTGGAACGGGGAGTGAGCGATCCTCATGGTGAGGAGGCCGCATAGCGGCCGTCTCGAACCATGAAGGCCCCGCTGCTGCAGACGGGCCGCTATCCTTCGAGACGCCGCTACGCGGCTCCTCAGGATGAGGATCATTGCACCATGGTTTACCAAACCTTCAGCGCTCGCCTCTAATGATAGCGGTTGCTTAGAACAAGCTTCCGTAATCGCTCAGGACGAGCAACGCGTCATGTCTCCGGCCCAGCTATCGATCATCGACGAGGTCGAATCCGCGTTACGGATGGGCTCGCCGGAAAAAGGCCTGGAAACCGCGCGGCGCGTCACCGAGCTGTTCCTGTCCTCCGCCGGCAGCTTCGACGACGAGCAGATCGCGCTGTTCGACGACGTGCTCGATCGCCTGATCGGCACCATCGAGCTGCGTGCAATCGCCGACATCGGCGCCCGCGTCGCGCTCGCCGAGATCAGCGCCCAGCTCGCGCCGATCGCGCAGGCGCCGCCCTCCGTGATCCGCCGCCTCGCCAGCAACGATGAGATCCGCATCGCCGGTCCGGTGCTGCAGGAATCCGCGCGGCTCGACGACAGCGAGCTGGTGCAGATCGCATCATCCAAGGGCGAGCCGCATCTGCTCGCGATCGCCGGGCGCTGGTGGCTGAAGGAGATCGTCACCGACGCGCTGCTGGCCCGCCGCTATCCGAGCGTCAGCCGGCGGCTTGCGGCCAATCCCGGCGCGCGCGTCTCCGGCAAGGGATTTGCCGCCATCGTCGGACAGGCCGAGAGCGATCCGGAGCTCGCAGTCAGCGTCGGCATTCGCGTCGATCTGCCTTCGGAGCTGCGCCGCCGATTGCTGCGTTCGGCGACGGACGCCGTGCGCACCCGCCTGTTGTCACGCGCCCCGCCGCATCTGTTCGAGGAAATCCAGAGCGCGATCGCCGCCGCCACCGTTGGCGTCGAGCGCGAGATGTCCGCCGTGCGCGATTTCGAAGGCGCCAAGCGCGCCATTGCCGGCCTCAAGGCCACCGGCCAGCTCAACGAGGCGACGTTGCTCGGTTTCGCAACACAGCGCCGCTATGAAGAGACCACCGCGGCTTTGGCGGCGTTGTCCGGGTCGACCGTCGAGGTCATTCGCCCGCTGATGCAGAGCCTGCGGGAGGATGGCCTGCTGGTACCTTGCAAGGCCGCGCAGCTCAGCTGGGAGACGACGGCCGCCGTGCTCGAAAGCCGCTTTGCCAGTGGCGCGATGAAGCCGGCGGATCTCGCGCGGGCGCAGGGGCACTACGCAAGAATGACGGCGGAGAATGCAAAGCGGACGCTACGGTTCTGGCAGGTAAGGGCGTCGTAGCCCATTTTGGAGCGGAGCTGCTGGCGCTGTGGGATGACAGCTGATTACGTGGTCAGCCGCTCGCCATCACTTCCTGCGATCCTCGCCGGCACCACGCTGCCCACACGCTCGCCCGCGATCGCCACTGGCAGATAATGCTCAGTGCGGCCCTGCCCCTCGCTTTCGATCAGCACCTGCCGCGTCGCACCGATTTCGGCTTGCAGGCGCTGCCGCAACGCCGCTTCACCGGCCGCGCGCAGCCGTCGCGCACGATCCTTGATCGCGCCGCCCGCAACCTGCGGCATCTTTGCAGCCGGCGTGCCCGGGCGCGGAGAGTAAGGGAAGACATGCAGGAAGGTGAGGCCGCATTCTTCGACGAGATCGAGCGAGCGCGAGAACATCTCCTCGGTCTCGGTCGGAAAACCCGCGATGATGTCGGCGCCGAAGACGACGTCCGGACGCAGCCGGCGGACCTGATCGCAGAACGCAACCGCATCGCGCCGCGAATGCCGCCGTTTCATGCGCTTCAGGATCATGTCGTCGCCGGATTGCAGCGACACATGCAGGTGCGGCATCAGCCGTGCATCGCCGGCGATCGCATCAAGCAAATCGTCGTCCGCTTCGATCGAATCGATCGAGGAGATGCGCAGGCGCTTCAGCTCCGGCACGTGCCGCAGGATCTGCTTGGTCAACATGCCGAGCTTCGGCGCGCCCGGCAGATCAGAGCCATAGCTGGTGAGATCGACGCCGGTCAGCACGATCTCGGCATGGCCCCCCGCGGCCAGTGTCCGCACCTGCTCAACCACCGCGCCCATCGGCACCGAGCGTGAATTGCCGCGGCCATAGGGGATGATGCAGAAGGTGCAGCGATGATCGCAGCCGTTCTGCACCTGGACGAACACGCGCGGCAGACCGGCCGCAAAGCCATCGATCAGATGCGGCGCCATCTCCGTCACGGCCATGATGTCGCTGACGGCGACCTTCTCGCTGGCGCCGAGATCGAAGGCGCTCCGGGCATCGCGCCAGGCTTCGCCGCGCATCTTGTCGTCATTGCCGACGACGCGATCGACCTCGGCCATGTCGGCGAACATGGCGCTTTGCGTCTGCGCCGCGCAGCCGGTGACGACGATGCGCGCGTCCGGCCGCTCGCGCTTCAATTTGCGGATCGACTGGCGCGCCTGCGCCACCGCCTCGTTGGTGACGGCGCAGCTGTTGATGACGATGGTGTCGGAGAGGCCCGCGCCCTCCGCCTCACGGCGGATCACCTCCGCCTCGAAGGCATTGAGGCGGCAGCCGAAGGTGACGATTTCGACAGGCATCACCCGGCCTGCGCGAACAGCGCCGGATCGAACTTGCCCTCATATTCGAAGGTCGCGGTGCCCGTCATCAGCACGTGATCGTCGCGCTCGCGCCATTCGATGCCGAGCTTGCCGCCGGGCAGCGTGATCTCGACCTTGCGCTCGGTACGCTTCAGCCGCGCCGCAGCGACCGCCGTGGCACAGGCCGCCGAGCCGCACGCCTGGGTCAGGCCTGCGCCACGCTCCCAGGTGCGGATGGTAATGTGGTCGCGATCGACGATACGGGCGAGCGTAATGTTGGCGCGCTCGGGGAAGATCGGATGATTTTCCAAGAGCGGACCAAAGCGCCCGAGATCATAGGCGTTGACGTCGTCGACCCAGAACACCGCGTGCGGATTGCCCATGCTCACCACGGAGGGCGAATGCAGGATCGGATTGTCGATCGGCCCGATCTGCAACTCGATGTAGCGGGTGTCGCGAAACTCTTCCGCCAGCGGAATGTCCTGCCAGCCGAATTTCGGCGCAGCCATGTCGACGGTGTAGAGATCCGGCGCCGGGCCCTGCCAGGCATTGAGCAGGCCGGCTGCCGTCTCGAACGTTGCATTGGTCTGGCCGCTCTTCTCGAAAATGCGGCGCACGACGCAGCGCATGCCGTTGCCGCAGGCGCCGGCTTCGGAGCCGTCATTGTTGTAGATGCGGATGAAGGCTTCGGTGCCGTCGAGCCGCGGCTTCTGCAGCACCATGAGCTGGTCATAAGCCACGCCGCCGTTCGCGGACGCCACCGCGCGGGCATCGTCCGGCGTCACGCGGCCTGCGGAATCGCGCATGTCGACAACGACGATCTCGTTGCCGATGCCGTTCATCTTGGCAAATGCGTGGTTGGCCAGCGCGCTCATGAAAATTCCCGAATTTCGCCTGCCTTATATGGCGATCCTTGCCGGCTTGGCCAGTGATTTGCCGCCCGAGCCGGGACATCGGCCAAGGTGCCTGCCATGACGCATCTGTCATGGGACGAATTCGGCGCTCGCGTGTTAGAACGGCGCCCTTAGCGCGAACCGGGGCGCGCGACCGGGCGCATAACGGAATTTCGGCCTTGGTGGGCAAGGTCTTCCAGGGTCTTGGGGAGAACAGAATGATCAGGTTTCGTCGTCTCGCCTTGGCCGCGCTGATCCCGGCAGCGGCCATATCGCTGGGTCTGTCCGCCGCCCGGGCCCAAACTCCGAGCCCGGCGCCCGCCGCGTCGGCCAGCCCCTCGCCGGCTTCGCCGGCCCCTGCCGCGAGCGCTTCGCCTGCACCGGTGGCAACGCCCGCGCCGGCCGCCAGCGCCTCGCCCGCCCCTGCGGCAACACCCTCCCCCGCAGCCAGCGCTTCACCCAGCCCGGCTCCGCCGCCCGCCGCGGCCACCACCCCCGCCCCGGTGCAGACCGCCGATCCCTTCGGCCTCGAGACCACGCTCGAGTCCAGGAAGGTCGTGATGGTCAAGGGCACTGCCAATTGGGACTCGGCCTTCGACACCCTGGTCGACGCCTTCAAGGCGCTGAACACGCTGCTGGACAAGCAGGGCATCAAGGCCGCCGGCAATTCGATGATCGTCTACACCTCGACCGACGACACCGGCTTTACCTTCCTCGCCGAGATCCCGGTCGACCAGGACCCCAAGAACCTCACCAAGGACATGAGCATCGGCAAGTCGCCGGAGGGCAAGGCGCTGAAGTTCGTCCATCGCGGTTCCTACGACAACATGGACAACACCTACGAGGCGATCACCAATCACCTCGACGACAAGAGACTGGAAGCCAAGGACACCTTCATCGAGGAGTACCTCACCGATCCGCTCAAGACGGCCGAGGATAAGCTCGTGATCAATGTTTTCGTGCCGCTGAAGTGAGAATGATGAAAAAGCCTGCCGTACTCGCCGCCGTTTTCGCCACCACCCTGCTGGCCATGCCCGCACTCGCCGACGATTTTCCCTCCGCGATCTCGGTGAGCGGCGAAGCCACGATTTCCGCGGCTCCTGATCTCGCACAGATCGATGCCGCGTCGCCAACGATGCCAAGACCGCGAAGGAAGCCTCCGACGCCAACAATGCCGCGATGGGCAAAGTGCTGCTGGCGCTGAAGGGCGCCGGCATCGCCGAGAAGGATTACCAGACCTCGCGGCTGTCGCTGCAGCCGCAATACGGTCAGAACAAATCCACCGGCGCATCCCCGGTGGTCGGCTTCCGCGCCTCCAACCGCGTCACCGTGAAGATCCGCGACGTGACCAAAATCGCGGGCATCATCGACACGCTGGTCGGCGCCGGCGCCAACGACGTCGGCAATATTTCCTTCGAAGTGACGCAGGCCTCGAAGCTGCTCGATGACGCGCGCGAGCAGGCGATCGCCGATGCGCGGCGCAAGGCGGAGGTCTATGCCAAGGCCACCGGCGTGACGCTGGGTGCGCCGCTCAGCGTGTCCGAGGGCGGTGGCCCCGTGCCGCTGTTCAAGGGGCGCATGGCATCGCCGATGGCCGCAGCGCCGCAGGCCGCCGTCGCTCCGGGTGAAGAGACGCTGTCGGTGACGGTGAATGTGAGCTGGGCGATCAAGCCCAAGGAGCAATAGGTCTCGTGTCCCGGACGCGCTGCAGCGTGAAACGCTGCTGCGCAGAGCCGGGATCCAGAAGCTGCACGGTACATCGCTGCGAGATGGGCCTCGGCTGTGCAGCGCACCGTCGAAGAGACGCTGCGTCCGGGGCACGCGCGGAGTGAGCTAAATCTCCACCACCTGCCCCGGCTGCATCGCCACGAACCGCTCCTGCGGAATCTTCGCGGCGTCGAGCGCTTCGACCAGCGCCTTCGCCGGCGCGTCGATCGCCTCGTCCGTCAGCTGGAACGTGCCGTGGTGATGGCCGAGCGCAGCTTCCGCACCGCAATCGGCCAGCGCCTTTACGGCATCTTCGGGATTCATGTGTTGGTCGCGCATGAACCAGCGCGGCTCGTAGGCACCGATCGGGAGGATCGCGAGCCGTAGCTTGCCATGCTTCTCGGCGACGCGGCGGAAATGCCGGCCGTCGCCATAACCGGAATCGCAGACGACGTAGATTTTCCCGGCCGGCGTCTCCAAGACGAAGCTCGCCCACAGCGCCTTGTTGCGGTCGAACAGGCCGCGGGCGGTCCAGTGCCGCGTCGGCACCAGATGCACGGCGATGCCGCCGCCGAGCTCGACGCGGTCGTGCCAGTCGAACGCCTCCACCTTGATCGTGGAATCCCAGCTGCGCATCGTGACGTCGTTGCCGAGCGGGGTGACGACGCGCGGGGCAAAATTCTTGGTGAGCCGCGACAGCGTCGCGATGTCGAGGTGATCGTAATGGCCGTGCGAGACCAGCACGACGTCGATCTTCGGCAACTTCTCGAAGGCGATGCCGGGATCGTTGTGCCGTTTCGGCCCGGCCCAGGCGACCGGCGAGACCCGCTCCGACCAAACGGGATCGACCAGGATGTTGAGGCCGCCGGTCTGGATCAGCCAACTGGCGTGGCCGACGAAGGAGAGCCGCACCTTGTCGCCATCGACACGCGCCGGCGGGGTGTCGGCATGGGGACTGGGCGCCCAATCCGGCCATGCAGCGCGCTGCCGCTTGCCGCCGAACTGCCACCGCAGCACTTCTCGCAGCGATTTCGGCGGCGAGCCGTCCGGATCGAAGAAATTCAGGCCGTCGAAATGGTCGGAAACCGGGCCGTCATAGGTTTTCATGCGGGATATCCAAAGGGAGGACACGCCGACCAGGGCGCCGGCCCCGGCAAGCAATCCGAACAGGCGGCGGCGGGTGATGGGCACGGTTTCAGCGATGGTAACGGAGGCAGGTCATGACCTCTCATATGGGTGGAACCCTCAAAAAAGGAACCGGCAGGCAAAACGGTCCTGTTTTCAAAATCTTGCCCTGACAACGGCGCCCTTGCACCCTAACTTTCCTTGACTTTTGGGCGTGAGCGGCGTTTAACCCCGCCACTTCATCGGAAAGGCTTTCTTTTCGACCCGCCGACCGGCCTGCGAGGCTGGAGGTCAACGCCCGACAGCGCTGTGCGCCCTCGGGCGCAAAGGTGTTTGGAAGATCGCTTTCTGGCGAGCAGGACAAGGACAACGGCATTGTTCGACAATCTGTCGGAACGGCTTGGTGGCATTCTCGATCGTCTGACGGGGCGCGGTGCGCTGACCGAAAAGGACGTCGACGCCGCGATGCGCGAGGTGCGCCGCGCGCTGCTGGAGGCCGACGTCGCGCTGGAAGTGGTGCGCAGCTTCACCGAGCGCGTCCGCGAGCAGGCGATCGGCGCCACCGTCGTCAAGTCGGTCACACCAGGCCAGATGGTGGTCAAGATCGTCCATGACGAGCTGATCAACACGCTGGGCGCCGAAGGCCAGACCATCGACGTCAATTCGGTGCCGCCGGTGCCGATCATGATGGTCGGCCTGCAGGGCTCGGGTAAGACCACCACCACCGCGAAGCTCGCCCGCCGCCTGGTCCAGCGCGACAAGCGCAAGGTGCTGATGGCCTCGCTCGACGTCTACCGTCCGGCGGCGATGGAGCAGTTGGCCGTGCTCGGCCGCGATCTCGACATCCCCACTTTGCCAATCGTCGCGGGCCAGCAGCCGCCGCAAATTGCAAAACGCGCGCTGGAAGCCGGCAAGCTCGGCGGCTACGACATCGTGCTGCTCGACACCGCCGGCCGCACCACGCTCGACGAAGAGATGATGGCGGAGGCCGCCGCGATCAAAGCCGCGGCCAACCCGCACGAAGTGCTTCTGGTCGCCGACAGCCTCACCGGCCAGGACGCCGTGAACCTCGCGCGCTCGTTCGACCAGCGCGTCGGCCTCACCGGCATCGTGCTGACCCGCGTTGACGGCGACGGCCGCGGCGGCGCCGCGCTGTCGATGCGCGCCGTCACCGGCAAGCCGATCAAGCTGATCGGCACCGGCGAAAAGACCGATGCGCTGGAGGATTTCCATCCCGACCGTATTGCGGGCCGCATCCTCGGCATGGGCGACGTGGTCTCGCTGGTCGAACGCGCCGCCGCCAATATCGACGCCGAGAAGGCCGCGCGCACCGCCGAGCGCATGCGCAAGGGCCAGTTCGACCTCAACGACATGCGCGAGCAGCTGTTGCAGATGTCCAGCATGGGCGGCATCAGCGGCCTGATGGGCATGATGCCCGGCATCTCCAAGATGAAGAACCAGATCGCTGCGGCCGGCATCGACGACAAGATCCTGAAGCGTCAGGTCGCGATCATCGATTCCATGACGCGCGACGAGCGCCGTCATCCGGACCTGTTGAAAGCCAGCCGCAAGAAGCGCATCGCCGCAGGCTCCGGCCAGAGCGTCGAGCACGTCAACAAGCTCCTGAAGATGCATCGGAACATGGCCGACGTGATGAAGGCGATGGGCTCGGGCAAACGCGGCCCGCTCGCCGGCATCGCACAGGCCATGGGCTTCGGCGGCGGCATGAAGATGCCCTCGCCGGAAGAGATGAAGGCGATGCAGGAGAAGATGCAAAGCGGCGGCGGACAAGGCTTGCCGAACCTGCCGAAGGATTTGCCGCCCGGCCTTCGCACCGGCCTGCCGAACCTTCCCGGACTGACCGGGATGAGCGGCAAGCCGACGCTGCCGGGCCTCGGCGGTTTCCCCGGCAAGAAGAAATGAGGAATTCGTCACGAGAGACCGCACGGTCTCGCGCGGCGCGAGAATACCAATCAACCGAATAAAACGTACTTTGAAGGAGAACTAGATGTCCGTCGTCATCCGCCTCGCCCGCGCAGGCACCAAGAAGCGTCCCGTCTATCACGTCGTCGTCGCCGATTCGCGTTTTCCCCGCGATGGCCGCTTCATCGAGCGTCTCGGCTATTTCAACCCGTTGCTGCCGAAGGACAACGAGACCCGCCTCAAGCTCGACATGGAGAAGGTGAAGGCCTGGCTTGCCAAGGGTGCGCAGCCGTCGGATCGCGTATCGCGTTTCCTCGACGCCGCCGGCGTCAAGAAGCGTGAAGCGCGCAACAACCCCGAGAAGGCCGTGCCGCGCAAGGAGCGCAAGGCGCAGGCCGAAGCCGCCGCGAAGTCGTAAGGTCGGGCCATGTCGGCGCTGGTCTGCGTCGCGCGGATCGGCGCCGCGCATGGGGTGCGCGGTGCGGTCAAATTGTGGACCTTCACCGAAGATCCCTTTGCCGTCAGGCGCTACGGTCCGCTGCTCGCCAAGGACGGCAAGCGCCAGTTCGAGTTGGCTACGGCACGCGAGGCGAAGGATCATCTGGTCGCGACGTTCAAGGGCGTCACGACCCGCGATGAGGCCGAGCGGCTCAACGGCATCGAGCTCTACGTCCCGCGCGAAAAACTGCCCGCGACCGACGCGGACGAATATTACCACACCGATTTGATCGGGCTCGCCGCCGTCACCGCCGACGGCGACGCGCTCGGCCGCGTGCTCGCGATCCATAATTTCGGCGCCGGCGACATCATCGAGATCGCGCCCCTCAGGGGCGCAACGATGCTGTTGCCGTTCTCCAACGCGGTGGTGCCGGAGGTCGACATTGCCGGCGGCCGCGTGGTGATCGCGCTGCCGCAAGAGGTGGAGGGGGAGGACGACTCCTCCGCGAGTCGTCCCCGCGAAGGCGGGGACCCATAACCACAGGCTGAAATTTTTCGCTAAGCTGATCGCTCCAGCCGTCGCAAAACGAAGTGCGGTGGCTATGGGTCCCCGCCTTCGCCGGGACGACGATGGAAACTATGACCCACCCCTTCCCCTGGCGCGCGACGGTGCTGACGCTCTTTCCGGAGATGTTTCCGGGGCCGCTCGGCGCGAGCCTTGCGGGCCGGGCCCTCGCCGCCGGGATCTGGGAGATCGAGGCCCGCGACATCAGGGCCTCCGCCACCGATCGCCACCGCAGCGTCGACGACACCCCCGCTGGCGGCGGGCCGGGCATGGTGTTGCGGGCAGACGTGCTGGCGGCGGCCATCGACGCCGCTGACATAGGCCCGGATCGCCCCCGCCTGCTGATGAGCCCGCGCGGTCGGCCATTGACCCAGGCCCGCGTCCTGGAGCTCGCCCAGGGCCCGGGCCCCCTGATCGTCTGCGGCCGGTTCGAGGGCGTGGACCAGCGGGTGATCGACGGACGAGGCCTGGAGGAGGTCTCGATCGGCGATTACGTGCTCTCAGGCGGCGAAATCGCAGCTTTAGCCCTGATCGACGCTTGCGTCCGCCTGCTGCCGGGGGTGATGGGCAAGGAGGCCTCGAGAACCGAGGAGAGCTTCTCGGACGGCCTGCTCGAATACCCCCAATACACCCGCCCGCAGCTGTTCGAGGGGGCTCCGATCCCGGAGATCCTGACCTCCGGCGACCATGCCAAGGTCGCATCCTGGCGGCGCGCGCAATCCGAGGCCCTGACGGCAGCGCGGCGGCCCGATTTGTGGGCGCAAGTCCCGGCCAAGCCGCCGAATCGGGCCGGCCGCCAAAAAACGCCAAAAAACAAGACAGACGGGTGACAAACGCTCCGGCTTGCCTTATAGGAGCGGCCAAATCCGCAATGGCTGGATAGACGAATTTTGCGCAGCCCCCGTTTGAAAAGGCTGGGCGCGCCGATGGAGATTTACCCATGAACCTGATCAAGCAGCTCGAGCAAGAGCAATTCGAAAAGCTGTCCGCCGGCAAGGACATCCCGGAATTCGGTCCCGGCGACACCGTGATCGTCAACGTGAAGGTCGTCGAAGGCGACCGCACCCGTGTGCAGGCCTATGAAGGCGTCTGCATCGGCCGTTCCGGCGGTGGTCTCAACGAGAGCTTCACTGTCCGCAAGATCTCCTACGGCGAAGGCGTGGAGCGCGTGTTCCCGGTGATGTCGCCGATGATCGATTCGATCAAGGTCGTCCGTCGCGGCAAGGTGCGTCGCGCCAAGCTCTATTACCTCCGCAACCTTCGCGGCAAGTCGGCCCGCATCGTCGAGAAGCAGGACCGCCAGGCCGCCGTCGGCGAGTAAGCTTTGCCACCAGGCAAGTCTTCCGAAAGCGCGGGGCTCGGCTCCGCGCTTTTTTGTTGCGTCAGCCGTGCGCGTCAAAGCACTCGCGCTTCCAATTCGGCCTGCTATATATTCTTGGAATGTTTCCAGATCTGACCAGCTTCGCCCCCGTCCAGCGCATCGTCATCGATGATCGCTCGCGGCTGCCTGGCCGGTTCTTCGGACGCTTCGCGACCTCGGCAACGTCAGAGCTTATTCGCGCAGCCTGACAGGCTGCGCTGACGATTTTGTTGCCTGCGCGCTGCCCGCGCACATCCGCTTACACAACATTCTTTCGGAGCTGACGCTCATGTCCAAGCCGACCACATTGTACGACAAGATCTGGAACGACCATCTGGTGCACGAAGCCGAGGACGGCACCTGCCTGCTCTACATCGACCGCCATCTGGTGCACGAGGTGACCTCGCCGCAGGCATTCGAAGGCCTGCGCGCGACAGGCCGCAAGGTGCATGCGCCCGAGAAGACGCTGGCCGTCGTCGACCACAACGTGCCGACCACCGACCGCACCAAGCCGAACCCGGATCCGGAGAGCATCGAGCAGATCAAGGCGCTGGCCGAGAACGCCAAGGAGTTCGGCATCGAATATTACAACGAGTTCGACAAGCGCCAGGGCATCGTCCACGTCATCGGCCCCGAGCAGGGCTTTACGCTGCCCGGCACCACCATCGTCTGCGGTGACAGCCACACCTCGACGCATGGCGCGTTCGGCGCGCTCGCGCACGGCATCGGCACGAGCGAGGTCGAGCACGTGCTGGCGACGCAGACGCTGATCCAGAAGAAGGCCAAGAACATGCGCGTCACCGTCGACGGCACCTTGCCGGAGGGCGTGACGGGGAAGGACATCATCCTCGCCATCATCGGCGAGATCGGCACCGCCGGCGGCACCGGCTATGTGCTGGAATATGCCGGCGATGCGATCCGCGCGCTCTCGATGGAAGGCCGCATGACGGTCTGCAACATGTCGATCGAAGGCGGCGCCCGCGCCGGCCTGGTTGCACCCGATCAGAAGGCCTACGACTTCCTGCGCGACCGGCCGAAAGCGCCGAAGGGCGCGGCCTGGGACGCGGCGATGCGCTATTGGGAGAAGCTGCGCTCCGACGAGGGCGCTCATTTCGACCACGAGCTGCGCCTCGACGCCGCCAAGCTGCCGCCGATCGTGACCTGGGGTACCAGCCCCGAGGACGTCATCTCGGTAACAGGCATGGTGCCCGACCCCGACAAGATCGCGGACGAGGCCAAGCGCATCTCCAAGCATCGCGCCCTGAAGTACATGGGCCTGACCGCGGGGACGAAGATCACCGACATCAAGCTCGACCGCGTCTTCATCGGCTCCTGCACCAACGGCCGCATCGAGGATTTGCGCGCCGCCGCCAAGATCGCGGAAGGCAAACAGGTTGCAGGCACCGTCAACGCCATGGTCGTGCCGGGCTCCGGCATCGTGAAGGAGCAGGCCGAGGCCGAGGGTCTGGACAAGATCTTCATCAAGGCCGGCTTCGAATGGCGCGAGCCGGGCTGCTCGATGTGCCTCGCCATGAACCCGGACAAGCTGAAGCCGGAAGAGCGCTGCGCCTCGACCTCCAACCGCAATTTCGAGGGCCGCCAGGGCTTCAAGGGCCGCACCCATCTGGTGTCGCCGGCGATGGCGGCGGCCGCGGCGATCGCGGGCCACTTCGTCGACGTCAGGGACTGGCGTTAAGCCCATCCCGGCAATTGTAGCGATCGCGGCAAACCGCCCTTAATCCGCGCCGCCTCATTCTCGTCCTCGCGAAGGTTTCGCGAGGACGCTGCTCATGGCCAACAAGCCGGAATATGTCGATCTGATCAGCGAGGCCACGCGCCAGCACCGGCGCGTAGCGCCGCTGCGCGTCGTCGCCAAGCCGGAGGTCGAGGAGACCTCGAGGCTCAGTCACTGGCCGCCGGCGATGTTCAAGCAATGGAAGCTCGACAATCTGATGCGGTGGAGATCCGCATCGTGGAAGCTGAAGGATTAGCTTGAGCATCGGTGTCATTCCGGGGCGCCCGAAGGGCGAACCCGGAATGACGGATTTGATCTCAGCCGTAGCTCACATCACCAATAGTACCGGTGCGGATAATGCCAGCGCGGCCAGTGGCAGACGCGGCGCGGGCCGTAATAGGTGAAGATGATCCGGCAGCGGCGCGGATAGTGGTAGTAGGGATAGTAGCCGCCGACATAGTAGCGCCGGTGGAAGTGACGATAGCCGAAATGGGGGCGATGGTGGCCCCAGTGACGGTGGTAGCCGCCATATCCGCCGTGGCGAAAGCCGCCATGGTGATAGCCGCCGACATGCCGGAAGGCCGGTGCGGCGCGGAAGCCGCCGATATGGCGGCCGTGAAATCCACCGCCGCGGAAACCTCCGATATGTCCTCCGCGGAAGCCGCCGCCATGGAAGCCGCCACCGCGGAAACCTCCGCCGCGGAAGCCGCCTCCATGTCCATGCCCGCCGTAGCGAACCTGCGTGACGAGGTCGTCGGCCGCCGCCTTGGTCGCGGGCGAGGTCGCCGGATTGATCAAGGTGAGTGCTTCAGCGCGGCGCGCGGTGCCGGCCGACAGCATCAATGTCGCGGCGGCCGCGAGCCCGAGCAAGCGCATCGGGCTTGCTCGAAGTCCCAATATTCTCAGCATGAAATCCTCTCTGAAGTCGGACAGCGAAAGTTGCGAGGCGACGTCTCGGCCGCGCCATCGCTGTTCAATTACGGTCGCTCCCACGATCAAACTGAGGAGAGCCACGTGAACGCGCCATGAATGAACGATGCTGCGCTCCGCGATGCGACGCAGTGCCGCGACAAGCGGCGTCTCATCAGAAGGGGCCGTAGCCGAACACGAAGGGAGCCGGGACGCCGTACGGATAGGGACGGTAGTAGACCGGCCGCGCGTAGTAGCGTGGATCACGACGAATGGCAGGTCGCGCGATGACATGAGTTCGCGCCGTTCGTCGCGCATCGAAAACCGCGATCCCTGCCGAGGCCTCCGGCACCGTGACCCTTTGCGCAGCGAAAGCGCGGGGCAGACCAGCGGCCAGCGTGGCGGCGATGGCCAATGCAACCCATCGTATCACCATAAGGAGGCGGCGGTGCTGCCTCGTTAGCGATGGCATTGAGCCGGGCATCAGCCGCGGCGCCAGTAGCAGCTCACGCGCGGCACGATCACAGTGCCGCTCGGACGGAATTCCTGCACGTAGGTGGCGTTGCACACGCGCACGGCGTCAGGACCGGGATTGTAGCGCGGGTAGACGCCGTCCGGGCTATAATAGGGTGTGACGCGCAGACGCCGCTTACGCGAGGGCGGGACCTCGTCCGGCGAGGCGGCCTGGGCAAGGCGGATCGCGGGGCCAGCGGGCTGAGTTTGGGCGTGAGTTTGGGCTTGGGCGCCAACACACGGCGAAAACAACCCCATGCACAGTAGCGTCAGCGCTGTTTTTACTCGCATTTTTCCGCCCACCTGAAACGTCCCGTTCGAGCTCCCACGCTCCCCGTTTTGGCGGCGCGCGTCAACCTCGCCGCCCTTATAAAGCGGGATGCATCGGCAAGGAACCCGCGCTAAGAGAGCCTGATGTGGACTGAATTGAAAGCGCCCTCGCTGGCCGAAATGGAAGCGACGGCGCACGACATTTTTGAGCGCCTGCCGGCGGAGTTCCGCAAGCTGTGCGAGGGCGTCATCATCCGCGTCGACGACTTCCCGACCGAGGACGTCCTGGACGAGATGCAATGCGAGAGCGAGTTCGACCTGCTCGGCCTGTTCCAGGGCGTTGGCTTGCCGCAGCAGAGCCTTGGCGACGTGGCGCGGCTGCCGAACATGGTCTGGCTCTATCGCCGGCCGATCCTGGATTATTGGGCCGAGCACGACGAGACCCTCGGCCACATCGTCCGCCACGTCCTGATCCACGAGATCGGCCACCATTTTGGTCTTTCGGACGACGATATGGCCGCGATAGAGGCGCAGGCAGACTAGACCTGCCGAATTCGGCCTAGGATTTCCGCCCCGATCGCGATAAACACCGGTTCCCCTAGACCCATCCGGGAAAGCGCAACCATGGACAAGTTCACCACGCTGGAAGGCGTTGCGGCGCCGCTGAAGATCATCAATGTCGACACCGACATGATCATTCCGAAGCAGTACCTCAAGACCATCAAGCGCACCGGCCTTGGCAAAGGGCTCTTCTCGGAGCAGCGCTACAAGGACGACGGCAGCGAGAACCCCGATTTCGTCCTCAATCAGCCCGCCTATCGCAACGCGAAGGTGCTGGTGGCCGGCGACAATTTCGGCTGCGGCTCGAGCCGCGAGCATGCGCCGTGGGCGCTGCTGGACTTCGGCATCCGCTGCGTGATCTCGACCTCGTTCGGCGACATTTTTTACAACAACTGCTTCAAGAACGGCATCCTGCCGATCCGCGTCTCGCAGGAAGACCTCGACAAGCTGTTCGACGATGCCGAGCGCGGCGCCAATGCGACGCTGACGATCGACCTGCCGAACCAGGAGATCCGCGGCCCCGACGGCGGCAAGGTCAAGTTCGAGATCGACCCGTTCCGCAAGCACTGCCTGATCAACGGCCTCGACGACATCGGCCTCACCATGGAAAAGAAGGCCTCGATCGACACTTACGAGGACAAGCTCAAGCGCGAACGCGCCTGGGCCTGATCGCAAATGTGAGTTAGAGCCCCGGTGCCGTCAGCGCCGGGGCTTTTTGTTTGTCCTGATGATCCCTTAGACTTCTCGCATGCTGCCCGAGATCGTCACCTTTTGGCATGGCCCGATGGACGCCCTGCGCCAGACCTGCCTGCGCTCGCAGCGGGCTGCCGGCCACAAGGTCACTGTCTACAGCTTCGACACCATTCCCGGCCTTCCCGCAGGCATCGCAAACGCGGATGCCGAGGCGATCCTGCCGCATGCGTTCTCGGAACGCTTGCGCCCGCCGCAGCCCGACGGCAGCTGGCGCGACTGGACCACGCTGCAGTTCAGCGATTTCTTCCGCATGAAGCTGATGGCAAAGAATCTCGGCCTCTGGCTCGACGCCGACGTGCTGCTGCTCAAGCCCGTTGAGATCGATCCGGCGAAGCCATATTTCGCCTGGGAGCGGTCGCGCCAACTCGGCAATTCCGTGATTTATCTGCCGCCCGAGCACGGCATCGTCGCCGCATTCGAAGAGCTGATGGAACAGGAGGAGCTGACGCCGAACTGGCTGTCCATGCGCCACCGCATCACCTTCATGATGCGCCGCCTGCGCGGCGGCTCGAACCGCCTCTCCGACATCCGCGTTGCGATCTACGGCCCAGCGGCTCTGACCGCACTCGCTCGGCGTACCGGGGAGCTGCGATGCGCGCTGCCGAAGCAATCGTTCTACGCAGTGCATGCCGAGCCAAAGCTGTTCTTCGACCCCTCGAATTATCTCGGCCTCGTCACCAACCCCGAGATCATCGGCCTGCACATCTCTCCCAAGGGCCGCGGCGGCGAAAAGCCGATTCCGGGCAGCCTGTATGCGTGGGCGGCGGAGCGGTTTTCATAACACCTCTCTCGTGTCCCGGACGCGGTGCGGCGCGTAGTGCCGCTCCGCAGAGCCGGGACCCAGCAGCACTGCGAGATGGGTCCCGGCTCTGCGCAGCAGCGTTTCACGCTGCAGCGCGTCCGGGACACGAGAGCCATTTCCTTGACGCATTCTCAATTTGATCCAGCGCAACGCGCGCCTGCATCATTGTGCCTAATCTGGCTTCAATTCCACGATCCCAACGGAGCCTCGCATGAGCACCGCAAGCAGGCCTTATCCCATCGTTCAGGACCTCATCGAGTCCTTTGCCGGCTGGCTGAAGCATCGCCGCGAGATGAACGAGCTACGGCAGCTCGATCGCGCCGATTTCGACCGGATCGCCGGCGATCTCAGGATCGCGCCTGACGATCTCGAAGAGCTGGTCCGCCACGGCAAGCACGCCGCCGACGAGCTGCCGAAGCTGATGGAGCAGCTCGGCATCAGCGCCGAAGGCCTCGGCCGCGCGCAACCGCTGCTGCTGCGCGACATGGAGCGGGTCTGCTCGCTTTGCAATCACAAGGGCCAGTGCGACCGCGAGCTCGCCGCCGGCACCGCCGCGGAGAACTATCACGGCTATTGCGCGAATGCGTCCACGCTGGAGTCGCTCGATCGCGCCGATGTCGTGCCGCACTGAGTCGCGGCCGCACCGACGAATGAGATTCTCGACCGGAACGGGGCCGTCTGCCTTGCGCACGCCGATGCGGGCGCAAGCCTCGCGCCGGACGTTGTAACGGACTATGCTGGATCGGTATGGTGTCGCGTATGCTGGCCCGAACGATACTGCATGACCCATTCCGCCAAGTCCGGGACGAGGAAGCGACGGTGGCCTTACGGGCTGGCCCTTGTCGTGCTCGTCTATCTGGCCCTCGCATACGTTCTGTTGCCCACCCTGTGGATTCACCACGAACACGAAGCAGGACTGGCTTCGTTGCCGATGCTCACCAGGACGTCGGACGATATCCCTGGTGATCCCCTGAACGTTGGGCTTGTCGGCGATGGCGCAGATGTCGTCCGCGCCATGAATGCCGCCGGATGGTTTGCGGCCGACGCCGTGACCCTGCGATCGAGCATCGAGATCGTCGGGAGCGTGGTCCTGGATCGACCGTATCGCAACGCGCCCGTCAGTCCGCTCTACTATCTCGGAAAGAAGGAGCAATACGCGTTCGAGAAGCCTGCAGGAAAAAGTGCAGATCGGCGGAATCACGTTCGGTTCTGGAAGGCCCTCGAAAAGGCTGATGACGGTCGACCAGTCTGGCTCGGTTCGGCAACTTTCGACCGAGGCGTTGGGCTGAGCCATGATACGGGACAGGTCACCCATCACATCGCGGCCAACATCGATGCCGAGCGGGATCTCTTGATGGCCGACTTGCGAGCGGCCCGCATCGTCAGCAAGTTCTTTCAGATCTCCGGCATAGGCCCGACCCTGTTCGGCCGAAATGGTGGCGGCGACCCCTACTATACGGATGGCGAGATCCACGTCGCCGTCCTGGTGCCGGGAGCGGCGAACGGGCCTGCCGATCCGCCGACCGTTCCACCGCCCTCCTTCATCGCTTTCAAGGATGCCATATGGCACGGCATCGCTCGCCAAGCCGAAACGAAACCCTAGAGCGCGACGAGATCAGGATGAACCGTCATCGTGCTGCTACGAGGCCGGGCCTCACTTGCCTGCGACGAAGTAAAAATCCTGCCGGCCGGAGATCGAGCCGTAGCTGAACGGCTTCTGCCTGCGGCCGGTCGCTTCCATGACGTCGTCGCGCACGAAGTCGAACAGCCTGCGGACCTCGAGGCCCGGCGTCGGGACATTCTTGACGAAGGCGGCCGCGAACGGGCTGTTGCTCCCCTCGCCATCGAGCGCGGTCTCACCATCCTTGGCGGCGTAGACCACGAGCGTCCCGGCCTCCGGCTCGACAGGGGCCAGACCTCGCGACACCGAACGCGACGCCACGGTCATCGTGCGCTTCATCTGGGCCGCGAACGGATTGTCACGGCAGGCATCGAGAATGACGAGGCGCAATTTTTTCGCGCGCTCCGCCGCATTGAGAACCTGATCGACCGGCACGGCTTCAAACGCGATCTCGCGATCCGCGGCGATCCTGGCGTCCGTCGGGATGAGATAATTGACGCCGCCGACCTCCATGCCGTGCCCGGCATAATAGACGACGGCCCAATCTGCCGTTTCCGCACGTGCAGCGAACTCGCGCAAGGCATTCACCAAAGCGTCCTTGCGAAGATCGGTCAGCAGCGTGACTGCTTCGAACCCGGTGAGCTTCAGCACGTCGGCGACGAGGCTCGCGTCGCGCACGGGGTTCGGAAGTGCGGCGACGTTTTCATAAGCCGAATTGCCGATGACGAGGGCGATACGGCGATCACCGATCGCAGCCCCCGGCGCCACGACGGCCGGAGGAACGCTGGGTTTCTCGACCAATATCGTTGTCGGCCGCGGCGCAGGCAGGACGGCAAGCCGCTCGCGTGCCTTGTCCAAAGCCCATTTCGTGGCACTCCGAGCCAGCCCGAGCGTCGCGTTGAAATCGGCTCTTGCCCTGGCGAAATCTCCGCGCTTCTCGTAGGCCAGACCGCGATTGACATAGGCATTCGCGTAGGTCGGATCCACGCGTATCGCTTCCGTGTAGTCCGCGATGGCACGGTCCGAGTCGCCCTTGTTTCCGTATGCGTTGCCGCGATTGAAATAGGCGTTCGCATTCGTCGGCTGCAGGTGGACCGTCTCGGTGTAATCGGCAATGGCGCGACCCGTGTCGCCCTTGTTGCTGTAGGCGTTGCCCCGGTTGTAATGCGCATTCGCATGGGCGGGATCGAGCCGGATCGTCGCGCTGTAATCCGCAATGGCGCGGTCCGTATCGCCCCTGGCGCTGTAGGCGTTGCCGCGGTTGTAGTACGCGTTCGCGTCCCTGGGATCTCGCCGTATCGCCTCAGAGGCCGCGGCAATGGCCGCGTTCGCCTCGCCCTGGGTGCGATCGGTGGCGGTTGCCGGGGCAGCGAGAACAAGAAGTGCGAGGCAATAGAATAATTTGCGAAGCATCAGGAGACCCACTCGCCGTATCGGGACTGAAGGCAATATTTAAACGGCGTAAATCTACTGAAGCAATCGGCTTGGAGGTGTGACCCCGATCACAGCGAATTAGACGCTGAAGTGCGCGACCGGACCTCGCGGACGCGGTGCCGTTTACCGAACGTTAGAGTCTTCCCAGACACAACCAAAAGCTGTGATTACTTCAGAAGGCGACCGGATCGCCAGAAAGCTCGCGCGGTTCATCGGAGGAAGCGACATGCGTCATACGAATTTTCTTCTCGGAATTATTGCAGCGTCAATCATGACGTTTTCTCCAGCAAGTCTTCTGGCAGACGAACGGCGTGAGGAACCGCTCCGAATTCAAGTCAATGTCAGCCTGTTTCTTCCTGGTCCGACTGGCGACACCGACGAGGCTCTGAAGCTCAGAGAGCGTGCGCGCCGATCGATTTACGAGCTGGCAGCGGGCGAGTGCGCGATCGTGGATCAGGTCCTCACGAAGAACTGCCGGCTTGAGTCCGTCAGCGTGAACGTCAATACCAACCGTCAATCGGGTGGACAGAACGAAGGTTACGCTGCGACGGGCAACTTCACATTGCGCGCGACCCTGAAATAGCTCAGTTCATGGCCGCCAAGGTCGCGTCGCGACGGACCTCGTAGACGTAGCTCTGGAGCTTTTCCGGCACGCTTGGGCGGTTCGGGCGGTCCACGAGCACGCAGGCAGCATAGTCCGCGGGCACCGCGCGATCGGTCGCGGCGACGCGGCCGATCGCCTTGGATGTGAACCATCGGCAAAGTCGGCGCGTGAACGGCCGCATCCAGGAATCCCCGTCGGCCACGACGACGCCGATCAGCATCGAGCCGGGCGAGCTACCCTTCCAGAATTGAACGCAGAATGCTCCATTCCGAAGAAGGAGGAATCGGCCTGGCCATCCGAAGTCGGACGACGAGATCGTCACGCAGGTGTCCGTCACCACGTCGCGATCGTCGAAATCGACGTATTTCGCGGGAAGCCTTTTTGCCCACCGGGTTCTGAGATAGCCGGCGCCCAGCCCTCCGTGCCGTCCGGGCTCCGGCGGCTCCGCAGGATTGATCGAGAACGGAAAGGTGCTCATGGCACCTTCTTTTCCGACCAGGAAGAAGCCCCGCGCGTCTGAAAACCAGCTTGGCGCCGGCCTGTCGTCAACGAGCTTGCCGTTGATCTTGGCCGTCATGCGGGACGATTGCAGATCGAGGAGCGTCACTACGTTCGGCCCGTATTTCTTTTCCATCTCCGCCTCGAAAGCGTTGTAACCGGCGGTCTGGAGCGACACGGTCGTGGTGATCGCGTGCATCTGGTGCAGCTCTGATCGCGGGGCCCGCAGATCAAAGATGAGCTCGCTCGCGGCGATCGCCACTAGCACGACGACGATCACGATCGGCCATTGCAGGCGTAGTTGCATTTCCAAGGCTTCCGAACAGCGGGGGGCAGGCCATGTGCACGGTAGACGCGAGACATTTCCACAACCGGAAGAAAGCGGATCAATTTGCAACTAAGGCGAGGCATTGAATGGAGCCAGCCTGGACTGAACCAAAGCGGTAAGTTAGCTGGCAATCTATGAACTTCGCCGCACGATCAGACCAAGGATCCATTCAAACTAAGGATCCAACATCGAAAGAACCGCGCGCGCGAGATCAACAGTCCGCTCCACCAAGCGGTCCGCGCCGGCTGCTTCCAGTTCCTCCCGGCTGCCATATCCCCAGAGCGCGCCGAGGCCGCGCATCCCGACCGCATGAGCACCAACGATGTCATGGCGGCGATCGCCGACCATGAGGCTGTGCGAGGGTGAGATACCGTGATTGGACAGGATATGGGCGAGCAGCTCCGGCTTGTGGTCCAGTTCACCGCCCGGGATCGAACCGTAGATGCCGTCGAAATACGCTGCGAGGTTCAAGTTCTCCAGGATTCGGCGGGCAAAGATTTCGCGCTTCGACGTGGCGAGATAAATCCGCAAGCCGGCGCGACGTATCGCCTCGATCGCGCCGCTGATTCCGGGATAGAGCTCGCTGCCGAGCAGACCGGTTTCGCCGTAGTGCCGACGATAGGCAATGGCGGCTTCATCGATCCGATCGTCGCCATACGCCGCCAGCAATATTCGCAAGATGTCTTCAAGCGGCGGCCCGATCACGATGTCGGGCGCGTGGCCGGGATCGTGCCCGAGCACGCGCAATGCCGCCGCGCAGCTGGCGACAATGCCGGGCTTGGAATCGACCAGCGTTCCGTCGAGATCGAGCAGGACGGAACGCGCTGGGCCCACCCCTCAGCCCTTCCCCATCGCCGCGATTGCGTCCGCGATTGCGATCGTGCGCCGGGCCATGTCGGCATGCAAGCGCTCGACCATGGCGCCGTCGAGACGGATCGCGCCGCGCGAGACGTTTTCCGGCAGCTCGAACGCCGCGATGATCTTTCGCGCGCGCGCGACCTCTTCCTCCGGCGGGGTGAAGATCGCGTTGCAGGCATCGATCTGCGAGGGATGGATCAGCGTCTTGCCGTCGAAGCCGAGGTCGCGGCCTTGCGCGCATTCGGTGGCGAAGCCGTCGGAATTGGCGATGTCGCTGTAGGGGCCGTCGAGGATCTCCAGGCCATAGGCGCGGGTCGCCAGGATGCAATGGGTGATCATCGGGATCATCGCGGCGCGGCCCGGCAGCATCCGGATGCGCGTCTCGCGCGAAATGTCGTTCGGGCCGAACACGAAACCCGAGAGACGCCGCGACGGATCGAGGCCGGCGGCGGCCAGCTCCTCCGCATGCAGCACGGCGCGCGCGGTCTCGATCATGGCCCAGACCTTGACGGTCGGCGCGGCGCCGAGTTCGGCCAGCTTGCGACCGATGGCGTCGAGATCTTCGACGCTTGAAACTTTTGGAACCAGGATGCCGTCGGGCGAGGCTTTGGCGGCCATGGCGACGTCATCGGCCCACCAGGCTGTGTCGAGACCGTTGGTCCGGATCAAAATCTCGCGCTTGCCAAAGCCCTTGGCCGCGATCGCCGCGGCGATGCCGTCGCGCGCCACCGCCTTGGCATCGGGCGCGACGGAATCCTCGAGATCGAGGATCAGGCCGTCGGCGGCGAGATTGCGCGCCTTTTCCAGCGCGCGGGGGTTGGAGCCGGGCATGAACAGATGGCTGCGGCGCGGGCGGGTCATGCTGCGTTCCTTCCTCGTCTTTCCGGCCTCAGCCGATAGCATCTGGCCTGCCTATTCGAAAGGCTTGTTCGCGCCTGCGGTCTATGATTAGGCATAGGTATGATGACATTCCCGAAGCATTTGCTGGAAGGCTACAAGGCCTTCGCAACTCAGCGGCTGCCGACCGAGCAGACCCGCTATCGCGAGCTGTCGGTGAAGGGGCAGGCCCCGGAAGTGATGGTGATCGGCTGCTGCGACAGCCGCGTCTCGCCCGAGGTGATCTTCGATGTCGGCCCGGGCGAATTGTTCGTCGTCCGCAACATCGCCAATCTGGTGCCGGTGTATCAGCCCGACGGCAACGCGCACGGCGTCTCGGCGGCGCTGGAATATGCGGTGACGGTGCTGAAGGTGAAGCACATCGTCATCCTCGGCCACGCCCAATGCGGCGGCATCCGCGCCTTCGTCGACAAGATCGAGCCGCTCACGCCCGGCGACTTCATCGGCCGCTGGATGCAGATGTTCATCAAGCCGGGCGAGGTGGTCGAGCAGCGCGAGCACGAGACCATGGCGCAGTTCGTCGAGCGCATCGAGAAGGCGGCGGTGTTCCGCAGCCTGGAAAACCTGATGACGTTCCCGTTCGTGCGCAAGGCGGTCGAGAGCGGCCACATGCAGACCCACGGCGCCTATTTCGGCGTCGCGGAGGGATCGCTGTTCGTGCTGGACAAGACGACGAAGGAGTTCAAGAGGGCGAATGGCGAATAGCGAATGGCGAGTTGCGAATGGAGGGCTCCATTCGCCATTCGCTACTCCCTACTCGCCGTTTCACGCCGCCTTCTTCTTCGCGCTGATCAGCTTGCGGTTGATCAAGACTTCCGCGATCTGGATCGCATTGAGCGCGGCGCCCTTGCGGAGGTTGTCGGACACGCACCACAGCGCGAGGCCGTTCTCCACTGTCGCGTCCTCGCGGATGCGGCTGATGTAAGTCGCGTCCTCGCCGGCCGCTTCGTAGGGCGTGGCGTAGCCGCCGGGCTCCTGCTTGTCGATGACGAGGCAGCCGGGCGCCTTGCGCAGGATCTCGCGGGCTTCGTCCGCGCTGATCGGGTTCTCGAACTCGATGTTGACCGCTTCGGAGTGACCGACGAAGACAGGCACGCGCACGCAGGTGGCGGTGAGCTTGATCTTGGGATCGAGTATCTTCTTGGTCTCCGCCATCATCTTCCACTCTTCCTTGGTGAAGCCGTCTTCCATGAAGACGTCGATGTGGGGGATGACGTTGAAGGCGATGCGCTTGGGGAATTTCTTCGCGACCAGCTCGTCATTGGTGTAGACGGCCTTGGTTTGCGAGAACAATTCGTCCATCGCGTCTTTGCCGGCGCCCGACACCGATTGATAGGTCGAGACCACGACGCGCTTGATCGTCGCTTTGTCGTGCAGCGGCTTGAGCGCGACGACGAGCTGCGCGGTCGAGCAGTTCGGGTTGGCGATGATGTTCTTCTTCTTGAAGCCTTCGGTCGCGCCTGCGTTCACTTCAGGCACGATCAGCGGCACGTCCGGATCCATGCGCCAGGCGGACGAGTTGTCGATCACGACGGCGCCGGCGGCGCCGATCTTCGGCGACCATTCCTTCGACACCTCACCGCCCGCCGACATCAGGCAGATGTCGACGTCGGAGAAGTCGTAATGCTCGAGCGCCTTGCACTTCAGGGTACGGTCGCCATAGGAGACCTCGACGCCGACGCTGCGGCGCGAGGCCAGGGCCACGACCTCGTCCGCGGGGAATTTGCGCTCATCCAGGATGTTGAGCATTTCCCGTCCGACATTGCCGGTCGCGCCGACGACTGCGACTTTGTAACCCATCGTTCACTCTCCGATGAAAAAGCCCGTTCCCGAAGCTGACGCTTAAACGGGAAGAGCAGCGCTTCTATGCGAGAACCGGCCTCAAGACAACGTCAAGACCATGCCTGAAGGCCGTGGATGCAGTCGCCCGAGGCCAGCACGGCCGCAAGCCCTACCCAGATCCAGCTGACGCTCTTGGCCGTCGCCGACGAGGTCGTCGGCACGCTCGCGCGTCTGGTTGCCTATGTGGGGGCGCTTGCGCTGTTTGCCATCCTCGCCCTTGCTGCGCTGGGCCAGCTGCCCGAGCTGCGCGGCGATGAGCCCGCGGACAAGCCGGGCTGGAGCATTGCTGATCGCTCGCACCCGGCCTTCGCCGTCAGTCGGACCGATTCATCAGAGAAAACAGCCTCTTACACCATCCTCCGGCATCCCGAAGGCGGCCGCAGGGACGTGCTGCGCTGGATCGGCGATGCAAGCAAGCCTCTGGCCGAGCTCGATATCTACCGGCAAGGCGGCGAATTCGATCTGGCCCGCCCCGCCACCGCGGATCTCGCCGCTCAGATGGGATTGGACGCGGCCATGGCGCTGGAGCAGGCTGGCCTGATCGACACCAAATTCGGCGCCGTTGCCCTGTTCCGGCCGGTCGGCGCGGCGGAGGGGATGCGCACCTGCCTCGGCTACCTCAAGCGCTACGAGGAGCCGGCGCTGCAGATCTCCGGCTTCTCCTGCCAGGGCGACACGCTGCCTGCCCGGCGCGCGGCGATCGCCTGCACGCTGAACCGCCTGAAGCTGCTGGCCTCGGGCAACGAGCCAAAGTTGGCGGAATTGTTCGCCCATGCCGAGCTGAAGCGCCGCGGTTGCGATTCTCAGGGATCGTCGGACTGGCTGCTGGGCGCCGCCAACGCGCAATTGCGAGGAGCGCTTTAAGCGGCGTGCGGCCCAAGTGGCTGGTATTGATGCAACTTTTGCCGGCACGCACGATTATTCCCCCCTGGTGTGACCCAATTGACCTAGTTGCATCCGCCTTGGCCGGGCTAGTATGGGGTGAAATCGACTGGCGGCCTGCCGCCTGAAGGGGACGTGATGAGCTTGAAATTCTCTGCGGCGAACACCTTGGCGACCTGGCTTGCGGCGGGCGCCGTCATTGCCATCGCGTTTGCGTCGCCCGCTTCCGCCGAAACCCGGACCAAGCAGCGCTATGACGAGCGCGGCCGACCCTATTACGGCCCGACCGGCCCCAACGCGGTCTATCAGCAGGGCCGCACCCGCATCTATGTGAGCAAGCGCTCCTGGCTGGACGGCGGCACCGAGGTCAACCCCGGCGACCGCAAATTCACCGACTACGCCTTCCCGCCGGCCGTCGGCTATCCGACCTTCGCCCGCGAGAACCTCAACCGTCCGATCGACCGCCAGCCGCTCTCGCCGCCGCAGGACGTCGGCGGCTATCCGCAGAACTTCCCGCTGTATTGAGCGGGCGTATCTCTCGAATCAAAATGGCCGGGCTCGCGCCCGGCCATTTCGTTTTTGAAGGTGCTTTGGACACTCCGCCTCTCCACCGTCATTGCGAGCGCAGCGAAGCAATCCAGAATCTCTCCGCGGAAAGATTCTGGATTGCTTCGTCGCTGCGCTCCTCGCAATGACGGTGAAGCTAGATCTCAGCGCCAAACGCCGAATCGTAACGTCTGCAAAAATCCTCGATCGCTTCGGAGCGGAAATCGCCGAGGCGCTCGAAGATCAGCTCATCCGGCCAATTCCACCAGGCGATGCGGCGCAGGCTCGCTGCAACGGCATCATCGAAGCGTTTGCGGATGGGACGGGCGGGAACGCCGCCGACGATGGTGTAGGGCGCGACATCGCGGCTGACGACCGCGCCTGCTGCAATCACCGCGCCGTCGCCGACATTTGCGCCCGGCAGCAGGATGGCGGCATGGCCGATCCAGACGTCGTTGCCGACGATGACGCGGTCGCCGCGCCTACCTGCGAAGAAGTCGCGGTCGCGCGTCGCGCCCGCCTCGTAATATTCGGGGACATAGGTGAAGCGGTGCTGCGAGGGACGGCCCATCGGATGGTTCGGCGCGCCGATCCGCACCGAATTGGCGATCGCCGTGAACTTGCCGATCACTGCGTCGGCGACGTCGCAATTCTCGCCGAGATAGGAGTAATCGCCGAGCGAGGCATATTCGATGCGCGTGTTGGCGAGCACCTCGCAGCGGCGCCCGATCTGCGCCTCCCGCAGGCGCACCGTCTCATGGATGATGGTGTCCGCGATCTTGGGGCGGGGTGCGTCCATGAGAGAGCTCCGAAAGGAGGTGCTGTAGGGTGGGCAAAGGCGCACTTGCGCCGCGCCCACCATCTTTCGTCAATCGCGCTGGACGTGGTGGGCACGCTCGCGCTTTGCCCACCCTACGATTGCGGCGCTTGCCGCCTACGCGTGCAGTTTCTGCAATTCCTTCAGGATCGCTTCGCCCATCTGCGTGGTCGAGACGGCGGTGGTGCCTTCCGACTTGATGTCGGCGGTGCGCAGGCCGCTGGCGAGTACGGCGGCGATCGCGGCATCGACCTTGTCGGCGAGATCGCCCATGTCGAAGGAGTAGCGCAGCGCCATGCCGAAGGACGAGATCATCGCGATGGGATTGGCGAGGCCCTTGCCGGCGATGTCAGGCGCCGAGCCGTGCACGGGTTCGTACAGCGCCTTGCGCTTCTTGCTCTTCACATCCACCTCGCCAAGCGAGGCGGAAGGCAGCATGCCGAGCGAGCCGGTTAGCATCGCCGCGATGTCGGACAGCATGTCGCCGAACAGATTGTCGGTGACGATGACATCGAACTGCTTCGGCCATTTCACCAGCATCATGCCGCCGGAATCGGCGAGCTGATGCTCGAGCGTGACGTCGAGATACTCGCGCTTGTGGACCTGGGTCATGACCTCGTTCCAGAGCACGCCCGACTTCATGACGTTGCGCTTCTCCATCGACGTCACCTTGTTCTTGCGCTTCCTGGCAAGCTCGAAGGCGACGCGGCCGATGCGCTCGATTTCATAGGTGTCGTAGACCTGGGTATCGATGGCCCGCTTCTGGCCGTTGCCGAGATCGGTGATGGTCTTGGGCTCGCCGAAATAGACGCCGCCGGTGAGCTCGCGCACGATGACGATGTCGAGGCCCTCGATGGCGTCGCGCTTCAGGCTGGAGGCATCCGCCAGCGCCGGATAGCAGACGGCCGGACGGAGGTTGGCGAACAGAGCGAGATCCTTGCGCAGGCGGAGCAGGCCGGCCTCGGGGCGCACCTCGTAAGGCACGGCATCCCACTTCGGGCCGCCGACGGCGCCGAAGATCACGGCGTCGGCATCCTTGGCCTTGGCCATGTCGCCCTCGGAGATCGACACCTTGTGCGCGTCATAGGCGGAGCCGCCGACGAGGCCGGTGTCGGTCTCGAACCTGGCGATCCCGGCCGAATTGAGCCAGTCGATCAGCCGCTTCACCTCGCCCATCACCTCGGGGCCGATACCGTCACCGGGGAGCAGCAGCAGTTTGTGGGTCGCCATGGTCGTGTCCTCAGTTTATCTCGTCATTGCCGGGCTTGACCCGGCAATCCAGCTTTCTTGAAAGGATGGGTGCCCGGGTCAAGCCAAGTAAACCCCTTGGCATGACGAGCGGGCATGAATTTCGGCCGGAGTGCTAGAGCGGCGTTGCGCGCTTGGCAAGACACCATTGCCGGGGAGCCGGCTGTGCAAAGCGGATAGGGCCTGCCACACTCGCGCCGCCGGAGTACCCTTTGCACGCCCCTGACCAGTCCCCGTCCATCGCCCATCCCGCGCGGCTGATCCTGACCCTGTCGCTGGCGGCGACGGTCGGGCTCGGCATCGGCCGCTTTGCCTATGCGCTGGTGCTGCCGGACATGCGGGAGGACCTCGGCTGGTCCTACTCGGCAGCCGGTTTCATGAACACCATCAATGCCGTCGGCTACCTCGTGGGCGCGCTGGTGGCGTCGCGGCTGATCCAGCGCATCGGCTGGGCGGCGGCGATCCGCCTGGGAACACTGGCCTGCGTCGCCGCGCTCGCGACCTGCGCGCTGACGGGCAATTTCGTCGCGCTGAGCCTGGCGCGCCTCGTGCTGGGCCTGGGCGCGGCGGCCGGCTTCGTCGCCGGCGGCGCGCTGGCCGCCACCATTGCGCAGTCGCGCCCCGAGCGGGCGAATTTCCTGCTGAGCCTGTTCTATGCCGGACCGGGCATCGGCATTTTGTCCTCCGGGCTGATCGCCCCGTTCACGCTGCAATATTTCGGCCCGGGCTCGTGGTGGATCGTCTGGTGGGCGCTGACGCTATTGTCCGTCGCGATGACGATCCCGCTGTTCCTGATCCGGATCGAGAGCAGCACCCGCTTCTCCGAAGGCAGCCACGCCTCGTTCGCGCTCCTGCCGGTGCTGATCTATCTCGCCGGCTACTTCCTGTTCGGCGCCGGCTACATCGCCTACATGACCTTCATGATCGCCTATGTGCGCGACGGCGGCGGCGGGGCCGCGGCACAGGCGGCGTTCTGGAGCCTGATCGGGCTGAGCGCCTTCGTTACGCCCTGGGCCTGGCGCCGCGTGCTGGCGCTGGATCGCGGCGGGCTCGCCACCGCCATCATCCTCGGCACCAACGCGCTGGGCGCCGCCTTGCCGATGTTCGGACATTCGCCGGCTTTGCTCGCGGTCTCCGCGGTGGTGTTCGGCGTTGCCTTCTTCGCCGTGGTCGGCTCGACGACCGCCTTCGTCCGCTTCAACTATCCGCCCAAGGTGTGGCCGACCGCGATCGCGGCGATGACGATCTCGTTCGGCGTCGGCCAGACGCTCGGCCCGATCGTGGTCGGCGCGATCACCGATGCGCTGGGGAGCCTGAGCTACGCGCTGAACGTCTCGGCGGCGCTGCTGGCGCTCGGGGCAGTCGCGGCGCTGTGCCAGAGGAAGGTGGGGCCAGCCAAGGAACCGGTGTCGTAGGGTGGGCAAAAGCGCGTAGCGCCGTGCCCACCACCTATATCTCCATCGCACGAAATGCGTGGGCACCCTTCGCTTTGCCCACCCTACGGCAGCGGGAGCTAGCTCCCACTGAACGAATTGTATCCCTGGTCTTCCCAATAGCCGCCTTTGTAGTCGTTGGTGACTTCCATCGAGACGACGTATTTCGGGTTCTTGAAGCCGAGCTTCGTCGGCACGCGGATCTTCATCGGGAAGCCGTAGGCGCGCGGCAAAATCTCGTTCGCGTATTTGAACGTCATCTGGGTCTGCGGATGCAGCGCGCTGCGCATGTCCAGAGGCGAATTGTAGCCGTCCTTGTCGGCGCACTGGAACCAGACGTATTTGGCGCGCGTGTCGGCGCCGATCAGCTTGAGGAAATCGCGCATGGGCGTGCCGGTCCAACTGCCGATCGCGCTCCAGCCCTCGACGCAGATGTGACGCGTGATCTGCGTGACCTGCGGCAATTGATAGAGCTCGTCCAGCGTCCATGACTTCTTGTTGTCGACGAGGCCGCGCACCTCGAGCTTCCAGTCTTTACCGTCGATGTCCGGTGCGTCGTCCAGATCATAATAGGCGTTGAACGGGAACGGTTTTGTGATCGCGCTTTCGGGGAAGGTCGGCGCCAGCGCGTCGGGATTGAACATCCAGGCCTGCACCGCGTCGTTGAACTTCGACACTTTCGCCAGCATGGTCTCTGCTGAGGACGAGTCGATCACGTCGCACCCCGTGAGCAGCGTCAGCGCCCCCAGGCTGGCGCCGCCCGCGATGAAGCGGCGGCGGGTGACGTCGGGCATCGCCTTGAGGGAGTCCTTGATCAGGAGCCGCTTATCGACGCCGGGGATCAGGAATGAACGCTTGGCCATGTTCGCCTCACATATCTATTCTAAGCATGATCTTGTCGGAAAACCGCTTCACACTTTTCCGGATCATGCTCTAGCGACCGATGATCATCGCGCGCAGGCTCTTCGGCACGAGCAGCGCGAGCAGGACGTGGATGACGAGGAAGGCGCAGATCGCGGCCATGCAGAAGAAGTGCACGTACCGCGCGGCCGGATAATCGCCGAACAGCATCACGAGATAATAGAGCTGCACCGGCTTCCAGATGGCAAGGCCGGACAGCACGATCAGCACGCCGACCACGATGATGCCGGCATAGAGCAGGCGCTGCACGTAATTGTAGACCGTGAGATCGTCATGGCCGAGCTTGAAGGTCAGTGCGGCCCTGACGTCGTGAAGCACGCCGGACGCCGTGATCGGCAGCAGCTTCTTGCGGAAACGTCCGGTGGCGAGACCGGTGACGAGATAGGCGAGGCCATTGATCATCAACAGCCACATCGCGGCAAAATGCCAGAGCAGGCCGCCGCCGAGCCAGCCGCCGAGGGTGTACTCGCGCGGGAAGGTGAAGCCGAACAGCGGCGACGCGTTGTAGATCTGCCAGCCCGACAGGATCATCAGGATCATGGCAAGCGCGTTGACCCAGTGCATGATCCGCACCCAAGCCGGCTGGATCACTTTGGCCGGGGTGGCTCCGACCTGCTCGTCCGTGACTGTGAGGCTCGCCATGATGGTTCCGTCCTGAAGGTCGTGTGACAGCAATTATACGCCGGTCCTGCGGCTTTCGTTACGCCTGTCCTGCATCGAATTTATACCGGCCAGCCATGCCGGTCACAAAAAAGCGAGCCGGGCGCCCCCGGCTCGCTGTCTCGAGGCATCCTGTTCGGGGATGAAACAGGACCGCGCGGTGTTACGTCGCGGGCATCAGCACGGTGTCGACCACATGGATGACGCCGTTGGACTGATTGACGTTGGAGATCGTCACCATCGACGTGCCGCCCTTGGCATCGACGATCCAGACCTTGCCGTCCTGCTTCTTCACCGTCAGCTCCTCGCCCTCGGCGGTCTTCAGCTTCTTGCCGTCGGTGAGATCGGTGGCCGCGAGCTTGCCGGGCACCACGTGATAGGTGAGGATCTTGGTCAGCGTCGCCTTGTTCTCGGGCTTGACGAGGTTGTCGACGGTGCCGGCTGGCAGCTTGCCGAAGGCGGCGTTGGTCGGCGCGAACACCGTGAACGGGCCCTTGCCTTCCAGCGTCGGCACCAGGCCCGCCGCCTTCACCGCAGCCACCAGCGTGGTGTGGTCCTTCGAATTGACCGCGTTCTGGACGATGTTCTTTGACGGGAACATCGCCGCGCCGCCGACCATGACGGTCTTCTCCTCGGCGCTGACAGGCGCGACGACGGTCGCGGTGATGGCGAGGGCGCTGAAGGCGGCGGCAGCGAGATAGGCAATGCGCTTCGACATGGAGAGTCTCCCGATTGAATTGAGACCGGCAATCGCCGGCGTTGAGTTGCGGCAACAACGGCGTCTGCGACAGTGAGGTGATGCAGCTGTGCCGTCGTTGGTCCGAACTACGGGAGGGTTCGCGAGGCGGTTTCGGAGAAAAATTCTTTGTGATGCTTGAAACTATGGGGCGGGATGTTCGTGTGAAGGCTCAGCCGTCATTGCGAGGAGCCCTTGCGACGAAGCAATCCAGACTGTCTCTGCGGACGCATTCCTGGATTGCTTCGCGGAGCATGTCATCGGGCCGCGCTTCGCGCGGACCCGGTGGCTCGCAATGACGAGTTCGCGGCTCTCCCGCGCCTCAATCCCTGTTGTTCGGCGTTTGAATGAAACCGCGATTATGCGTCGGGCTGATTAGCACCTCGTTGATGCAGACGCGCGCCGGCATGCTGGCGATGAAGGCGATGGTGCGACCGAGATCGTCGGACTGCAGCATCTTCGCCTGCTCGTCCTCGCTCGGCACCACCGGGCGCAGCTTCAGGATCGGCGTCGCGACCTCACCCGGCATCAGGCAGCAGGCGCGCAGGCCGTTGACGCATTCGTCCATGTTGAAGGAATGGGTCAGCGCCAGCACCGCGTGCTTGGTCGTGGTGTAGGCCGGGCCCGGCATCTTCGAGACGTGGCGGCCGGCCCAGGACGAGACGTTGATGATCGCGCCGTCCTGCTGCTTGCGCATGGTCGGCAGCACCGCGCGCATGCAATAGAGCACGCCGTTGAGATTGACCTGAACCAGCTGATCCCAGCCTTCGAGTTCCATGTCCTTCCAGCTGCGCTTGGGGACATTGATGCCGGCATTGTTCACCAACAGATCGATCCGGCCGTGTGTGGCGACGATCTGATCGGCCGCCTTCTGGGCTTCGGTGGCGTTGGATACATCCAGCGCGATCGCCTCGGCCGCCCCGCCCGCCTTGGTGATCTTCGCGACGACGGCATCGAGGGCCTCTTTGCGCCGGCCCGAGACCACCACCGTCCAGCCATCGGCCGCCAGTGCCTCGGCGCCGGCCTCCCCGATCCCGCTGCCGCCGCCCGTGACCCAGGCTACGCGTTTCCCGGTTTTTGTCATGCAAACTGTCTCCGTTGCTTGTGCGGGGCGGTTTTTGCTAATCCAGCCCTCGGTTTTGACCGGCCTCTGCCGGCGAGGAATGTTGCATGAACCAAGCTGCCGACGCCAACCTGTTTTCCCGCCTGTTCGACGGCCTTTCCGATCCCAAGCGCCTCGCGATCGAGACGCATGACGGCGCGCATATCAGCTATGGCGATCTGATCGCGCGGGCCGGGCAGATGGCCAATGTGCTGGTCGCACGCGGCGTGAAGCCCGGCGACCGCGTCGCCGTGCAAGTGGAGAAATCGGTCGCCAACATCGTGCTGTATCTCGGCACGGTACGGGCCGGCGCAGTCTACCTGCCGCTCAACACCGCCTATACGCTGAACGAGCTCGACTATTTCATCGGCGATGCCGAGCCGTCGCTGGTGGTCTGCGATCCCTCCAAGGCGGAAGGCCTCGCGGCGATCGCGGCCAAGGTGAAGGCCAAGGTCGAGACGCTCGGACCCGACGGCAAGGGCTCGCTGACGGACGCCGCCGACAAGGCGAGCCGCGAGTTCACGACGGTGTCGCGCGCAAACGACGATCTTGCGGCGATCCTCTACACGTCAGGCACCACGGGGCGCTCCAAGGGCGCGATGCTGACGCACGACAATCTCGCGTCGAACTCGCTCAGCCTCGTCGACTACTGGCGCTTCACCGACAAGGACGTCTTGATCCACGCGCTGCCGATCTACCACACGCACGGCCTGTTCGTTGCGACCAACGTGACGCTGTTCGCGCGCGCCTCGATGATCTTCCTGCCGAAGCTCGATCCGGACTTGATCATCAAGCTGATGGCGCGCGCCACCGTTCTGATGGGCGTGCCGACTTTCTACACGCGCCTCCTGCAAAATCCGGCGCTGTCGCACGAGACGACCAAGCACATGCGCCTGTTCATCTCGGGCTCGGCGCCGCTGCTGGCCGAGACCCATCGCGAATGGTCGGCCCGCACCGGGCACGCCGTGCTCGAGCGCTATGGCATGACCGAAACGAACATGAACACCTCGAACCCCTATGACGGCGAGCGCGTGCCCGGCGCGGTGGGCTTCCCGCTGCCCGGCGTCTCGGTGCGCGTCACCGATCCTGAGACGGGCAAGGAGCTGCCGCGCGAAGAAATCGGCATGATCGAGGTGAAGGGCCCGAACGTCTTCAAGGGCTATTGGCGCATGCCGGAGAAGACCAAGTCCGAATTCCGGCCCGACGGCTTCTTCATCACAGGCGATCTCGGCAAGATCGACGGCAAGGGCTACGTCCACATTCTCGGCCGCGGCAAGGACCTCGTCATCTCCGGCGGCTTCAACGTGTATCCCAAGGAAATCGAGAGCGAGATCGACGCGATGCCCGGCGTGGTCGAGTCCGCCGTCATCGGCGTGCCTCATGCCGATTTCGGCGAGGGCGTCACGGCGGTGCTGGTGCGCCAGCCCGGCGCGAGCATCGATGAAGCGACTATCCTGAAGGGACTGGACGGGCGCCTCGCCAAGTTCAAGATGCCCAAGCGCGTCTTCGTCGTCGACGAGCTGCCGCGGAATACCATGGGCAAGGTGCAGAAGAACATCCTGCGCGAGACCTACAAGGATATTTATGCGAAGAAGTGAGGTGGGACACCGCTCTCTCGTCTCGTCATCGCGAGGAGCTCGACGAAGCAATCCAGAGTGCCGCCGCGGAAAGATTCCTGGATTGCTTCGCTGCGCTCGCAATGACGGAGGTTGCGGCGACTACATCCCGCCCACCAGGCTCAGCACGAACCGGCTGCCGACGATGAACAGATAGACCCCGAACGCGACTTCCAGCGTGCGCTTCGACATCGCATGCGCGGCTTTCACGCCGAGCGGTGCCGTGACGAGGCTCATCGGCATCACGAGCACGGCACCGATCAGCGAGACGTAGCCGAGCGCGAACGGAACTTGCAGCGCCGCAATGGCGGGATAATTCGCCGCCGCCGGCCACCCCGCGTAGATGTAGCCGAGCGCGCCGGGGATCGAGATCAGCACCGCGAGCGCCGACGAGGTCGCGACCGCCTGGTGGATCGGCCGGCCGTAGAACGTCATCAGCAGGTTCGAGAACAAGCCGCCGCCGATGCCCATCAGGGTCGAGAGAATGCCGACGCAGAAGCCGTAGGCGCGCATCAAGGGACCCTTCGGCAGATCCTCGCCGAACCTCCAGCCTTCGCGCGCGAAGATCAGGCGGGCGGCGGCCGAATAGGCGACCGCGACGAACACGATCTTGAACAGCCGCTCGGGCGCGTAGCGCGCGATCACGCTGCCGGCGACGACGCCGATCATGATCGGCAGCCACCACGCCCGCAGGATCGTCATGTCGACGGCGCCGCGCTTGTAGTGCGCCTGGAATGAGCGGATCGAGGTCGGAATGATCACCGCGAGCGAGGTGCCGACGCACAGCGGCATGCGCACCTCCAACGGCACGCCTGCAATGCGGAAGCACTCGTAGAAGACAGGCACGAGGATCGCGCCGCCGCCGATGCCGAATACGCCGGCGAGGAATCCGGAGAGCGCGCCTGTTGCGATCAGCAACAGCGCCAGCTCGACGATTTCCTTGATATCAAGACCTGCGATCACCCCTGACCTGCCCCGGCGACTGGCTGCAACCTCTCCGAGCCGTCGCTTGCGGAACGTTGCTCGGTGAGCATTAGGCGATCTGATTCCCGCGGTCGACATGTCGTGCCTCCCGGCTGGGGTGGGATGCAGAGTGCGCATATCCAATTCGGAGCAGGTGGGATCGGATCGGGACGCGGGTTGCGTGCGTGGGTCTCATCGGCGCCTCGTCTGGGTCGCGCTCGACCGTTTGACGGCATGGTCCGTTTAGATGCGTTCCAATAGCAATTTCAACGCATCGCGCTCACTTCTCAAATAATGAACTTTTATTCTGTTCTTTCTTGGTGGATCCACGCCCTGGTATACCAAGCCGCTGATTGGCCTTGGTTCATCAAGGCTCTAGAGCTGAACCCCGGTTCGATTTATGGCCATTTGGTGATTGCGCGGGGGAAATCGACTCCGTAAATAGAGCCGACCTTTCCGATCCCCGCGCGCCCCCTTACGGGCCGCCATACAACATCAAAGCCCATGACCGCACGGATCGAACGACCCCTCTCGCCACACATGCAAGTGTACCGCTGGACGCTGACGATGGCGCTGTCCATCGTCCATCGCGCCACCGGTATTGCCCTCTATGTCGGAACCCTGCTGCTGGTCTGGTGGCTGGTTGCCGCGGCCTCCGGGCCGGCCGCTTACGCGCACGTCCAGGCCTTCTCCAGCAGCATCATCGGCCGGCTGATCGTGTTCGGCTACACCTGGGCCTTGATGCACCATATGCTCAGCGGCATCCGGCATTTCGTCTGGGATCTCGGCTACGGCTTCAAGGCCAATGAGCGCGAAGCGCTGACCTGGGGCGCCCTGATCGGCGGCATCGTGCTGACGGTGCTGATCTGGATCATCGCCTATGCGAACGGAGGCGGCCGATGAGCGCGCCCGATACGCCGAAGCGCAGCATGCGCACCCCGCTCGGCCGCGTCCGCAATCTCGGCGCCGCGCATTCCGGCACGTCCGATTTCTGGCGCCAGCGCATCACCGGCGTCGCCATGACGCTGCTGATGATCCCGGCGCTGGTGATCATCATCATGCTGGTCGGCCGCAACCAGGTCTACGCTGCGCAGACCCTGAGCTCGATTCCCGTCGCGGTGATCCTGCTGCTCTTCATCTTCGCCTGCGTGTGGCACATGAAGATCGGCATGCAGGTGGTGATCGAGGACTACGTCCATAACGAGAAGCTGAAGCTCACGGCGATCATGCTCAACAACTTCTTCTCGGCCGCGGTGGCGCTCGCCTCGACCTACGCGATCCTGAAACTGTCCTCCGGAGTGTAACCCATGGCCAACACAACGAATGGCTCGGGCAACAGCGCTCCCGCCACCAACGGCAAGGCCTATCCGATCGAAGACCACACCTACGACGTCGTCGTCGTCGGTGCCGGCGGCGCCGGCCTGCGCGCCGTGGTCGGCTGCGGCGAAGCGGGCCTGCGCACCGCCTGCATCACCAAGGTGTTTCCGACCCGCTCGCACACGGTCGCGGCGCAGGGCGGCATCTCCGCCTCGCTCGGCAACATGCACAAGGACGACTGGCGCTGGCACATGTACGACACCGTGAAGGGGTCGGACTGGCTCGGCGACCAGGACGCGATCGAATACATGGTGCGCAACGCGCCCGACGCGGTCTACGAGCTCGAGCATTGGGGCGTGCCGTTCTCGCGCACCGAGGACGGCAAGATCTACCAGCGTCCGTTCGGCGGCATGACCACCGAGTTCGGCAAGGCCCAGGCGCAGCGCACCTGCGCCGCCGCCGACCGCACCGGCCACGCCATGCTGCACACGATGTACGGCCAGTCGCTGCGCCACGCGGCCGAATTCTTCATCGAGTTCTTCGCCATCGACCTGATCATGGACGACCAGGGCACCTGCCGCGGTGTCATCGCGCTCAAGCTCGACGACGGCACGCTGCACCGCTTCCGCGCCCAGACCACGATTCTGGCGACCGGCGGCTACGGCCGCGCCTATGCTTCTTGCACCTCGGCGCACACTTGCACCGGCGACGGCGGCGGCATGGTGCTGCGCGCCGGTCTGCCGATGCAGGATATGGAGTTCGTGCAGTTCCACCCGACCGGCATCTACGGATCGGGCTGCCTCGTCACCGAGGGCGCGCGCGGCGAAGGCGGCTATCTCGTCAACTCCGAGGGCGAGCGTTTCATGGAGCGCTACGCGCCGTCGGCAAAGGATCTCGCCTCGCGCGACGTCGTCTCGCGCGCGATGACCATCGAGATCCGCGAAGGCCGCGGCGTCGGCAAGAAGAAGGACCACATCTTCCTGCATCTCGACCATCTCGATCCCGCGGTGCTCGCCGAGCGGCTGCCCGGTATCTCCGAATCCGCGAAGATCTTCGCCAATGTCGACGTGACGCGCGAGCCGATCCCGATCGTGCCGACCGTGCACTACAACATGGGCGGCATCCCCACCAACTATCACGGCGAAGTGCTGACCAAGAGGGACGGCGACGACAACGCCATCATCCCCGGCCTGATGGCGATCGGCGAAGCCGCCTGCGTCTCCGTGCACGGCGCCAACCGCCTCGGCTCCAACTCGCTGATCGACCTCGTGGTGTTCGGCCGCGCCGCGGCGCTCCGCCTCGCCGAGAAGCTCACACCCAATGCCAAGCAGCCCGAGCTGCCGTCGAACTCGGCTGAGCTCGCGCTCGGCCGCCTCGACCATTACCGCTACGCCTCCGGCGGCACGCCGACGGCGAAGCTGCGCGAAGGCATGCAGAATGTGATGCAGACCAATTGCGCGGTGTTCCGCACCGGCGAAGTGCTCAGCGAAGGCCAGAACCTGATCGCGAAGGTCCACAGCGGCATCACCGACATCGCGGTGTCCGACCGCTCGCTGGTGTGGAATTCGGATCTCGTCGAGACGCTCGAATTCGACAATCTGATCTCGCAGGCGGTGGTGACGATGAACTCGGCCGCCAACCGCACCGAGAGCCGCGGCGCACATGCCCGCGAGGACTTCTCCGAGCGCGACGACAAGAACTGGATGAAGCACACGCTGACCTGGCTGGACGATGCCGGCAAGGTCAAGATCGAGTATCGCCCGGTTCACAACTACACCATGACCAACGACGTGCAGTACATCCCGCCGAAGGCGCGTGTGTATTGATTGCTGCTTGTCATTGCCGGGCTCAACCCGGCAATCCATCCCTTAAAGATGGATGCGCGGGGCAAGCTCGCGCATGACGAAAGAAACCAGAGGCAGGACTTATGGTTGAATTCGCACTTCCGAAGAACTCCAAAATCACCGGCGGCAAGACCTGGCCGAAGCCCGCGGGCGCAACCGAGCTCCGTGAGTTCAAGGTCTATCGCTGGAACCCGGACGACGGCAAGAATCCGAGCGTCGACACCTATTACGTCGACACCAATGATTGCGGTCCGATGGTGCTGGACGGCCTGATCTGGATCAAGAACCACATCGACCCGTCGCTGACCTTCCGCCGCTCCTGCCGCGAAGGTGTCTGCGGCTCCTGCGCGATGAACATCGACGGCCAGAACACGCTGGCCTGCACCCGCTCGATGCACGACGTGAAGGATGGCGCGGTCAAGATCAACCCGCTGCCGCACCAGCCTGTCGTGAAGGATCTCGTTCCCGACCTCACCAATTTCTACGCGCAGTACGCTTCGGTCGAGCCGTGGCTGAAGACGACCTCGCCGACGCCGCAGAAGGAATGGCGCCAGAGCCACGAGGACCGCGAGAAGCTCGACGGCCTCTACGAGTGCATCCTGTGCGCCTGCTGCTCGACCTCCTGCCCGAGCTATTGGTGGAACAGCGAGCGCTATCTCGGCCCCGCGGCCCTGCTCCAGGCCAACCGCTGGGTGTCCGATTCGCGCGACGAGGCGACCGGCGAACGGCTGGACAATCTCGAGGATCCGTTCCGCCTCTATCGCTGCCACACCATCATGAACTGCGCCAAGGCCTGTCCGAAGGGCCTCAACCCCGCGGAAGCCATCGCCGAGCTCAAGCTCAAGATGGTCGAGCGGCAGATCTAGAGAGCGTTATGCTGCGATCCCCGGCCTGAACGGCCAGGCATTCTGCGGGCGCGGCCCGCCGCAGCGGAATTCGTCCCCGCGACGCTTCACGCGTGAGCCGGCGTAATACAACCTCCGGTTCCCATCACAAGCGACTTCCTTCCGAGCGGGAAAGTCAGCTAAGCTCCGGTCAGGGACCGGAGCCGTGCAGGGCGCGCAACGCAATTCGCTAAAATTGTTGCAGTGGATGATGGCGGCATCCCTGGCGCTTCCGATTGCGCTGTTCGCTATCGCCTCCGCGATCTCCTACACCTCGACCAAGGATACCGCCGACCGCGAGATCGAGCGAACGCTGGACGTCGCGCATGAGCATGCGCTCAAGGTGTTCGAGACCATCGACCGCAGCCTTGCCGAGCTGGGCGAGGTCGTGCGCGGCCTTCCCGACGACACCATCCGCGCGCGCGAGTCGGCATTGCACCGCCGCCTGAAGCGGCTGGCCGATTCGCTGCCGCAGCTCAAATCGGCCTGGATCTTCGATGCGGATGGGAAGGCGCTGGTCAACAGCCTCGCCTCGCCGCCGCCGGCGCTCGGCTTTGCGGACCGCGACTATTTCTACGCCCATGTCGACCAGAGCATCGGCACCCACATCGGCACGGCCCTGACGCCGCGCCCGCCCTATCAGGGCGCCCGCTTCTTCGGGATGAGCCGCCGCCGCGAGTCCGACGACGGCAATTTCATCGGCGTGATCCAGGCCTCGGTCCTGCCGGAATATTTCGAGAGCTTCTATGCCAGGATCGGCTCCGATCCCGGCAGCTTCTTCGCGATGGGGCGCACGGATGGCGCCGTGCTCGCGCATTTCCCGCGGCTCGACCGCGACTTCCGGCTCGATCCGGGCGGCCCGGTCGGCCAGAAGATCGCGTCGAGCCCCGAGCATGGCCTGATCACCGTGGCCTGGCCGTCGGACGGAATCGAGCGCCGCATCGGCTACCGGCGCATCGCCGAATATCCCATCTATGTCAGCGCCGGGTTCGAGACCTCCGCGATCCAGGCACGATGGTTCGCGACCATCGGCCAGCATCTGGTGTTCGGCATTCCCGCCACCGCGCTGTTGTTCCTGCTGCTCGCCTTCGCATTCCGCCGCACCCAGCATCTTCAGGCCGAGGCTGCCGCACGGCGCGAAGCCGAGGATGCGCTCAAGCACAGCCAGCGCCTGGAGGCGCTCGGGCAGCTCACCGGCGGCGTCGCGCACGACTTCAACAATCTGCTCACCGTGATCCGCGCCTCGGTCGACCTGCTCAACCGGCCGCAACTGACGGAGGAGCGGCGGCAGCGCTACATCACCGCCATCGCGGATTCGGTCGCGCGCGCGGCCAAGCTGACCTCCCAGCTGCTCGCCTTTGCGCGGCGCCAGACCCTGAAGCCGGAGGTGTTCGACGTCGGCCAGCGAGTGCAGTCGCTCCACGACATGCTTGCGACGCTGCTCGGCCCCGCCATCGAGATCGCGATGCGGCTGCCGGCGGAGCCCTGTCTCGTCAATGCCGATGCCGGCCAGTTCGAGACGGCGCTGATCAACATGGCGACCAATGCGCGCGATGCCATGCAGGGCAAGGGCAGGATCACCTTCGCGGTCGAGGCTACGACGGCCATTCCGGCCACGGCGGCTCCTGCCACCGGCAACCATGGCTTCGTCCGCATCACGGTCAGCGATACCGGAATAGGCATTCCGGCCGCGCGCCTCGGGCGCATCTTCGAGCCGTTCTTCACCACCAAGCAGGTCGGTCACGGCACCGGTCTCGGCCTGTCCCAGGTGTTCGGCTTCGCCCGGCAATCCGGCGGCGAGGTGACGGTGACGAGCGAGGTCGGGCACGGCAGCACCTTCTCGCTCTATCTGCCGCGCGTACCGCCGGACCTCTTGCCCCAGCGGCACGCGCCGAACACCGCACCGGCGGTGGCCGGCAGCGGCATGTCGGTGCTGGTGGTCGAGGACAATATCGAGCTCGCCAATTTTGCCGCCGACGGCCTCACCGAACTCGGCTACAGCATCACCCTGGTCGACAATGCCACCGATGCGCTCGCCGAGCTCGTGGTGGACGCGGATCGTTTCGACGTCGTGTTCTCGGACGTGGTGATGCCGGGCATGACCGGACTCGATCTGGCAAAGGCGATCCGCGAGCGCGGCATCGGCGTGCCAGTCGTGCTGACCACGGGTTACAGCCAGGCCCTGTCACAGGAGGGCGCGGCCGGCTTCGATCTCGTGCAGAAACCCTATTCGATCGAGGAATTGTCGCGAGTCCTGCACCGGGCCGCGCGGCTGCGGCGGGTGCGCGACGGCGCCGCCGAGTGACTGCGCCTGGAACCAAAGGGAACCGTTTGATTTCCTTTGCGTTGTCCGGCTATGGACAAGCCGGCCACCAAGCGCAAACAGGGCAAGAAGCCGCCCATTAGCGAGATCAAGGGCGAGAACGGCGATGAAGTGGAACCGCCGCCGCCGGCGCTCGTCGAACCCGATCCCGAACTGTCGCCCGAGGAAGCCGAGCAGGTCCGCAAGGATTATCTGCTGACGCGGTTCTGGATCAGCGCGCGCGGCTTCTGGGGACGCCATGGCGATCGCCTGGCCTGGCCGTTCTCGGTCGGCCTCGGCGTGCTGATCGTCCTCACCGTCGGCTTCCAATACGGCATCAATATCTGGAATCGCGCGATCTTCGACGCCATCGAGAAGCGCGATGCGGCCAGCGTCTTCCATCTCACGGCGGTGTTCTTCCCGCTCGCGATCGGCAGCATCGTGCTCGCCGTGGCGCAGGTGTTCGCGCGCATGAGCATCCAGCGGCGCTGGCGCGCCTGGCTGACGAGCAGCGTGCTGACGCGCTGGCTCGCCAACGGGCGCTACTACCAGCTCAATCTCGTCGGCGGCGACCACAAGAATCCGGAATACCGGATCGCCGAGGATTTGCGCATCGCGACCGATTCACCGGTCGATTTCCTCGCCGGCGTGACCTCTGCGCTGCTGTCGGCCGTGACCTTCATCGTCGTGCTCTGGACCATCGGCGGCGCGCTCACCGTCACGCTCGGCGGTTCGAGCATCACCATTCCCGGCTTCCTGGTGATCGCCGCGATCGTCTACGCCGCGATCGCATCCGGCTCGATCGTCGTGATCGGCCGCCGCTTCGTGCAGGTGTCCGAGGCCAAGAACCAGGCCGAGGCCGATTTCCGCTACACGCTGACGCGCGTGCGCGAAAACGGCGAGAGCATCGCGCTCCTCGGCGGCGAAGAAGAAGAGCGCGGCGGCATCGACCGCAATTTCACTGGCGTGCTCAAGCAATGGGCACGACTCGCGGGCCAACACATGCGCACCACGCTGGTCTCGCAGGGCTCCAGCCTCGTGGCGCCCGTGGTGCCTCTCCTGCTCTGCGCGCCAAAATTCCTCGAGGGCAGCATGACGCTGGGCCAGGTGATGCAGGCAGCCTCTGCCTTCACCATCGTGCAGAGTGCATTCGGCTGGCTGGTGGACAATTATCCGCGGCTCGCCGACTGGAACGCCTGCGCGCGCCGCATCGCCTCGCTGATGATGTCGCTCGATGGCCTCGAACGCGCAGAACAGGGTGACGGCCTCGGCCGCATCAAGCGCGGCGAGACCAGCAACGATGCCATGCTGGAATTGAACGATCTCTCGGTCACGCTCGACGATGGCACAGCCGTGGTCGGCGAGACCGAAGTGGTGATCGAACCGGGCGAGCGGCTCCTGGTCGCCGGCGAATCCGGCACCGGCAAGAGCACGCTCGTGCGCGCCATCGCGGGGCTCTGGCCCTGGGGCGGCGGCAGCGTGAATTTCCATCCCGACCGTCGGCTGTTCATGCTGCCGCAACGGCCTTACGTGCCCTCGGGATCCCTGCGCCGTGCGGTGGCGTATCCGGGCGCGGCCGAGGACTGGACGATTGAGGAGATCAGCGAGGCCCTGCACGAGGTCGGCCTCGATCATCTCAAGGAGAAGATCGAAGAGGAAGCGCCGTGGGACCAGACGCTATCTGGCGGCGAGAAGCAGCGCCTCGCCTTCGCCCGGCTGCTGCTGCACAAACCCGACATCGTCGTGCTCGACGAGGCCACCTCCGCGCTCGACGAGAAGAGCCAGGACAAGATGATGAAGACGGTCACCGATGCACTGCCCAAGGCGACCATCGTCAGCGTCGCGCATCGCGCCGAGCTGGAGGCCTTTCACAGCCGCAAGATCGTGCTGGAGCGCCGCAAGGGCGGCGCCAAGCTCGTCAGCGACATCGACCTGATCCCACGCAAGGGCAGGCGCAAGCTGCTCGGGCGATTCCTGCGCCAGCGCAAGGCGCCGAAAAAGGCGGCGTAGCACTCTCTCTGTCGTCCCGGACACGCGCGCCACAAGCGCGCGCGCAAATGCGGGACCATAACCCCCAGGGTGAACTTTTGCGAAGACTCGGAGTGGGCATCTCGCGCCTCACTTCCCCCCTTTGGTTATGGGTCCCGGGCTCGCTTCGCGCCCCGGAACGACACCGAAATTGTGGCTCTCATCAAAACCGGCTATGCATGCGCCGCCTGCAATGAGGACTGCCTGCTTGACGCCCGACAACGCTCCTTCGTCCGCGCCGTTCGGCGCGTTTGCGCCGAATGCCGCGCAGGCCGCGATCATCAGCCTCGCGACACGATCGGGGCTGAAGCGCGGCGCGTTCCGTCCCTGGATGTCGCGGCTGGTCAATTTGCTGCGCAGCGGCCCGGTCGACGTGCAATACCAGGGTGCCTCGTTTCGTCTCTATCACCAGGGTAGCGCCACCGAGCGCGGCGCGCTGTTCAATCCCGACTACAATCTCGACGAACTCGACTTCCTGCGCCAGCACACCCCGATGGGCGGCACATTCGTCGATGTCGGCGCCAATGTCGGCACCTTCGCGCTGGTGATGGCGCGGCAGGTCGGCGCCAACGGCAAGGTCGTCGCGATCGAACCGCATCCCCTGACATTTGCACGGCTGGCGTTCAATCACGCCGCCTCGCATGCGACGCAGGTACACCTGGTGCAGGCTGCTGCGGGCGACAACGACGGCGAGCTGATGATCGAGACCGGCGGCGGTAATCTCGGCGCCACGCATGTCGTCACCGGCCCCGCCAGCACCGACGCGATCAAGGTGCCGTCGCTGCGCCTGACGCGCATTCTCGACGAGGCAGGCGTCACACAGGTCGATTCGCTCAAGATCGACGTCGAGGGTTTTGAGGACCGCGTGCTGATCGGTTTCTTCCGCGACGCGCCACCATCGCTGTGGCCGCGCGCGGTCGTCATCGAGCACCTGTCACAAAACGAATGGCAGCAGGACTGTATTGCCGACATGGTCGCGCGCGGCTTTGCCATCCTGCGCAAGACACGGAGCAATACGTTCCTGTCGCGCTGACAGGAGCGAACAACGGAGGTAGCGATGATCGACCATCTGGGCTTCTCGGTCTCTGACTATGAGCGCGCCAAGGCGTTCTACAGCAAGGCGCTGGCGCCGCTCGGCTACGTCCTGATCATGGAAGTGACGGCGGAGCAGACCGGGCACGCCGCGGCTGCAGGCTTTGGCGCCGACGGCAAGCCGGATTTCTGGATCGGCGGCGAAGGTGCGATGAACAAGCCTGTGCACATCGCCATTCGCGCCGAAGACCGCGCCACGGTGGACGCGTTCTACAAGGCGGCGATCGCGGCGGGTGGGCGCGACAACGGCCCGCCCGGCATCCGCCCGCATTACCATGCGAACTATTACGGCGCGTTCGTGCTCGATCCCGATGGCCACAACATCGAGGCCGTCTGTCATACACCGGGATAAGCCGGATTCCGCCGCGGCAAGGAGGAACATCGGCTCGGCAGCATCGTTGTTGTCCTTCGGACAACAGATCGCGAAAGTGCCGATGCCGATCGAGCCACCCGAGATTCCGCCGGCGACACCGGGGACTCCCACCGAGCCCCCGCCGGGAATTCCGCCTGGCAACCCGCAGCCTGACATCGCCCCGCCAGTGCGCGAGCCCGACGCGCCGGCGCCGCCGGACGAATTGCCGCCACACGTCCCCGAAGAGATTCCACGACGCGGACCAAACGGACCGCTCACGCCTAATCCTGCGACGGATGCACGTCGCGGCATCACACATGAGGCGAGCGAACACATGTGAGGCGATTGCAACCTGCGTCTGAATGCGCAATGAACGTCGTCATAGTGAGGTGATTTGCGTGCAGAAATAAATCGGGCCGCGACCTCTTCGCCCGCCACAATGCGGCCTAACGCGTAGCTGTTCATCCCAACACTTCGTCAAAGAACCTTCCGGGGAAGTTCACCATCATGACCAACCTTCGTCTCGTGCTGCTTGCAACGACGGCTCTGACCGCGATGCAATTCGCAAGCTCCGCATCGCATGCGCAAAGTGCGCCGCCGCTCGTTGTCGCCCAGGCCCAGCCAGAGGCTGACCAAAAAGCGAAGCAGCCGCCGAAGGGACCAGCGGCAGCTCCGCCCGCGGCACCGGCACGCCCCGCCGCACCTCCACCCGCTGCGCCTCCGCCGGCTGCCGCGCCGCCGCGCCCGGCTGCGCCGCCGCCACCCCCGCCCGCAGCTCGTCCGGCTCCGCCGCCACCGCCGCCTCCACCTGCGGCCCGTCCGGCTCCGCCGCCGCCGCCACCTCCGCCGGCTGCTGCTCCGAAGCAGCCTGCGCCACCCCCGGCCGCGGCCCCGCAGCAGCATTCTCCACCCGCCGCACGCCCGGCTCCCACACCTCCGCCACCGCCTCCCGCCGCGGCTCCGCAGCAGCGCACGCCTCCCACGCCGCCCCCTGCCGCGCACCCGACCCCGACGCCACCTCCGCCTCCGCCGCCTCCCGCAGCGGGTCCTGCAGGACGGCCGACGCCTGCGCCGACGGCGACACCCCCTGCTCCGACAGCCGCGCCACCGGCCCGTCCAGGTGCACCTGCGCCGGCGACCACGCCTGCACCCGCAACGTCTCCCGCACCGACCGCGACCCCGGCTCCCGGCAGCACGCCCCCCGCGCCACCGCCGGGTCGTCCGGGCGCACCTCCGCCCGGCGTGCGTCCCGGCACGCCTCCGGCTGCGGGATCGCCGACGCCGGCTCCCGGCGCACCGCCCGCTCCGACGGCCACCCCGGCGCCCGGCAGCACCCCGACTCCGCCAGCCGGACGTCCCGGCGCAGCACCGGCACCGGGCGTAGCCCCGACGGCGACGCCGACCCCCGGCCAGCAGGGCGGCACGCCACCGGCGGGTGCACCCGCAGCCGGAGCTCCGGCCACGGCTCCGCAGGCCGGCGCCCCGCCCCGCCCGCCGGCACCTCCCGCTGGCGTCGCAGCGCCCTCGGTAGTCCCCGGTTCAGCGGCGGCAGCTCCGCCACCAGACAGGGCACAATACAGGCCGCCGACCGTCGCGCCGGCCTTCCGGGCCGCGCCGACGATCGCAACGCCTCTGCCGCCACCGCCGCGTCCGCAGCAGCGTGACCTGACGCCGCTCGCAGTCGGCGCAGGCGTAGTGGCCGGTGCCGTGATCGGCGCGACCATCGCCGACCTCCACAGCCAGCGACGCGAGACCATCGAAGGCGGCCGCACCATCTACACCGAGCCGGACCGCATCATCGTCCGCGATCCGGGCGGGCAGGCCTATGTCCGCGGCAACGATCTCTACCGCTTCCGCTACGGCGCCCGCGACATCCGCACCGACACCGTTGGCGGCGAAACCCGCACGGTCGTGATTCGTCCAGACGGCAGCGAGATCATCACCGTCGTCGGCACCGATGGCCGGCTGATGCGGCGCATCCGCAGGGATCCCCGCGGGCGTGAAGTTATCATCATCGACAACAGCTACCGCGATCCGCGCGCGGTCGGCGGCTTCTATGTCGACGTCCCGCCGCCGGTGGTCAGCATCCCCTACGATCGCTACATCGTCGACGCCCAGGACGCGTCGCCGCAGGTGATCTACGAGACGATGCGCGCCCCGCCGGTGCAGCGGATCGATCGGCGCTACTCGCTCGACGAGATCCGCTACAGCCCCAATGTTCGCATGCAGATGCCGAGCATCGACGTCAACACGATCAACTTCGAAACGGGATCGTGGACCATTCCGCCGGATCAGGCGGCGCGGCTTCAGGTGATCGCCGACGGTATCAACCAGGCGATTCAGGCCAACCCGCAGGAGGTGTTCCTGATCGAGGGTCACACCGATGCGGTCGGCAACGAGGTCGACAATCTGTCATTGTCCGATCGCCGCGCGCAGGCCGCAGCTGAATTGCTGACCCAGCAGTTCAACGTGCCCGCGGAGAACCTGACCTCGCAGGGCTATGGCGAGCAGTACCTGAAGGAGCAGACTCAAGGACCGAGCCTGTTCAACCGGCGCGTCACCGTCCGTCGCATCACGCCGCTGCTCAACGGCGACCAGGCCAGCGCGGCACCGCCTCCGCCGCGCCAGTAAAACCCTTCGCAAAAGGAAATGGCCGGGAGCAATCCCGGCCATTTTTTGTTTGGTGTCTCGCCATTACTGCGCGGCGGCAAGTCCGAGCGCATCGGCGATGACGCGAAACACTTCGGTATTGTCCATCGACCCCTGCACGCGCTCGCTGCCCGGTCCGGTCGCGGTCAGGATGACGTCCTCGCCGGAATGCACGCTGGCGCCAATCATCGCCGACAGATTGCCCGGCCGCAGCACCGCGCCCGGCACATCCTTGTACTTGTCGTTGGCCTTGAAGGTTCCGTCGTCGCCGGCCTTGACGGTCGGCTCATTGGGATTGTCGAGCTTCGGACGAAACGTCTCGTAGTGATCCGGCAGGCTGGCCGAGAAGATGGCGAGCCGCCGGCTGACATCGACCCGTGACGGATAGCCTTCCGCATCCGCCGCCGGGTAGTTGGGAAATCCGGCCTTGTCGTACACGCCGACGCGCTCGCGCAAGGGAACGTTGGGCGCCGTGCCCATGTCATCATTCACCGTGCCGACGAGACTGTTGGGATGATTGTGGTCCGCCGCCACGAGGATGAGGGTATCTTCACCACGCGCCCGCGCCCATTCACGCGTCTGGCGCACCGCGTTGTCGAGCATGATCGTGTCGTAGACGGCGCGCTCCATGTCGAGCAAATGCGCATATTTGTCGATCATGCCGGACTCGACCATCAGGAAGAAGCCGTTCTCGTTCTTCGCGAGAATGCTCAGCGCGGCCTGCACCTGCTCGGTCAAATCGGGCTGCTCGGGGAATTTCTTGACGCCGCCGCCCTTGAGGAATTTGCGATCCAGCACGCCGTCCATGTTGCCGGTGGCGAACAGGCCGAGCAGCTTGCTGGTCTCCGGCTTTGCGGCAGACACGCTGAGCTCACCCGCAGTGGTCGCCACCTGATAGCCGGCGTCACGAAACTTCGCGACGTAGTCGGTCTCGTCCTTGCGCTTCGAGCCGGCGGCCGACTTCGGCAGAAAGTTCGCGCTGCCTCCGCCCATCAGCACATCCGGCTTCGCCGCGAACAACTGCTCGACGATCTCGTCATAGGCGGCGCGCCGGCGGGTGTGCGCGACCATCGCGGCGGGCGTCGCGTCTTCGACCTCGGTATTGGTGACGATGCCGATCGCCATGCCGAGCCGGCGCTTGGCAAGGCTCGTGATGGTTTCGACCTTGGGATCGTCGAACGCGCTCAAAGAGCGATCCGCGTAGACGCCGAGGGCGTTGACGGCGCTCTTGTGCCCGGTCGCATAGGCGCTCGCGGAGTTCGCGGAATCCGTGATGATCGAGTCCGAGCCGGCGGTTGCCACCAGCGCCATATGAGGCATGTCGTCGATCGCGAGCTTGCCGCGGCTCTTGCCCTCCGCGATGCCCTTGGACAGGATTCGCGCGGCGATCCGATGCGCCGGCGACATGCCGTCGCCGATGAACAGAATGACGTTCTTCGCCTTGCGCGGGCCGGTGTCGTAGACGGTCCATGTGACACTGCGCTGGCGCGTGCCGTCGCTCACCTCCACGGCGACGCTGCCGGGCTTGGTCAGCGTGACATCGCGCAGGATCAGGGCCGACTGATCCTTGCCGTCCTCGCGCTCGATGAAGGTCCCGGAACGGCCGAACGCGCCGGCATAATCCGCGCCGTTGACCGTCACCTTCAGCTTGGCGGGATCGACCAGCCCGGGGAGCTCGACCTTGAAGTCGAATTGGGCGCCGGCCAGGATCTCGGCGCGATCAATCGGATAGATCGTCTGTGCCGACAGAGACGATGTCCAACAGAGGACGACGAGAGAGGCGAGGGCCGAATTCTTGATCATGGGCGGTGCTCCGCAATCCAGTTCCGATAGGAACAGAAAGCGTAGCGATCGAGAATGACACCGTCATCACATATGGCGCGAGACAAATGGGCAACGGGTCGAAGGCCGGGGGCGATACCGGCCCTCTCAACTGCATCACGTGGTCAGCGCCTCTGGCGACAGGCAGGCCTCGCAAACGGCGGCAACATGCCGGTGATCGGTGCCGCAACAGCCGCCGAGAATCCGCATGCCGGGGAAGGCGCGCCTGAGCGAAAGGTATCGGCGGCCGAGATCGACGGGATCACCACTGTCGAGCGTCTCCGACTCATCCAGCTCGGCATGGCTTTTGGTCGACGCATTGGCTCTGACGCCATGAATGCGCTGGACCCACGCCTCGCCCCCCGCGAGCGCGCTCTCGAAATGGGTCGGGTGCGCGCAGTTGATCAGGAAATATTCGCAAGCCCGCTCCGTCACTTTGTCGACAGTTTCAATCGCTTCGCGCAGGGACTCCCCCCTGACCAGGCGACCATCCGTCTCGACGGTGAAGGAGATAGCAACGGGAATGTCCTGCCGCCTGGCCGCGCGCACGACGCCGACGGCTTCGTTGATGCTGTTCAGCGTGAACGCGGTCACCATGTCGGCGCCTGCCTCGGCGAAGGCCGCGATCTGGGCCGAGTGGTAGGCTTCCGCCTCCGCCGCGTCCATGTTGCCGGCCTTGTAGCCGTCGCCGCGCGGGCCGATCGCGCCGTTGATCACGCAAGGTGAGCCGGGTGCCTCCCATTCGCCGCGCAATTCCTCCAGAAATCGGATGGAGCGCATGTTGACGGCCTTGAGCCCGGCCGCATCGTAGCCGAGCTTGGCAGCCCAATCAGGGTTGGCGCGCCAGGTCGGGCTGTCGAGCACGAAGCCGAGTCCATGCTGCCGCGCGATGTGGAGATAGGCTTCGTAGTAACGTTTCAGATGCGCGCGACCATCCGCGCTGTCGAGCAGCACGAAAGCCGCGAAATGAGGCAGCTCCAGCCCTTCGTGAAAGATCAGGGTGGTTTCCATGCCGCCATCGGTCAGAAAGATCCCACCGCGGTGCTGCGGCAGGTCGCATCTGTATCTTGCCATTGATCGCTCCATCATTTGCACGGCCGCTCTCATCGTGAGTCGCGTCATGCCGGCCCTCGGTCTCGGGCCGTTGGTGGCGCACAATGTCGCGCTGCTCGCGCAGGCTATCCGCCGCGCGAGACTATCGATCCCGGCAATTCGGTTCCTAGCCCGATCGGGCTGCAATCAACCCTTGTCGCTTTCGAGCTGAAAGATCTGCGAGCCTTCGCTGCCCGAGAGCAGGCCGGTGTCGCTGTAGAGCTTCAGCTTGGTGCGGGTGTCGGCGATGTCGAGGTTGCGCATGGTGAGCTGGCCGATGCGGTCGGCCGGCGTGAACGCGGCATCCTCGACCTTCTCCATGCTGAGCCGCTCCGGCGCATAGGTCAGGTTGGGACTTTCCGTGTTCAGGATCGAATAGTCGTTGCCGCGGCGCAGCTCCAGCGTGACTTCGCCGGTGACGGCACGCGCGACCCAGCGCTGCGCAGTCTCGCGCAGCATCAGGGCCTGCGAGTCGAACCAGCGGCCCTGATAGAGCAGGCGGCCGAGGCGCATGCCGCTGATGCGGTACTGCTCGATGGTGTCCTCGTTATGGATGCCGGTGACGAGGCGCTCATAGGCGATGTGCAGCAGCGCCATGCCGGGCGCTTCATAGATGCCGCGGCTCTTGGCCTCGATGATGCGGTTCTCGATCTGGTCGCTCATGCCGAGGCCGTGGCGGCCGCCGATCGCATTCGCCTCGAGGAACAGCGCGACGGGATCAGAGAAGGTCTGGCCGTTGAGCGCGACCGGCTGGCCCTCCTCGAAACGCACCACGACCTTCTCGGCCTTGACGTTGCAGTCGTCGCGCCAGAACGGCACGCCCATGATCGGGTTGACGATCTTGATGCCGCTGTCGAGGCTCTCGAGATCCTTGGCCTCATGCGTCGCGCCGAGCAGATTGCTGTCGGTCGAATACGCCTTCTCGGCGCTCATCTTGTAGGCAAAGCCCTGCGCGGTCATGAACGCCGACATCTCGGCCCGGCCGCCGAGCTCGTCGATGAACTGCTGGTCGAGCCAGGGCTTGTAAATCTTCAGGCCGGGATTGGTGAGCAGGCCGTAGCGGTAGAAGCGCTCGATGTCGTTGCCCTTGAAGGTCGAGCCGTCGCCCCAGATGTTGACGCCGTCTTCCTTCATTGCGGCGACCAGCATCGTGCCGGTGACGGCGCGGCCGAGCGGAGTGGTGTTGAAATAAGTGATGCCGCCGGTCGAGATGTGGAAGGCGCCAGATTGGATCGCGGCAATGCCCTCGTGGACGAGCTGCGTGCGGCAATCGACCAGCCGCGCCTTCTCGGCGCCGAACTCCGTCGCCTTGCGCGGGATCTCGTTGTAGTCGGCTTCATCCGGCTGGCCGAGATTGGCGGTGTAGGCGTAGCAGCGCGCGCCCTTCTGCTTCATCCAGAGCAGCGCCGCTGAGGTGTCGAGGCCGCCGGAAAAAGCGATACCGACTTTCTCACCCTTGGGCAGGCTTTTCAGGATCGTGGTCATGGCGCTTCCAATCGGGTCTCAAGGGCTGGTCTAGGGGCGGGTTTGACCGCGCGAATATCAAATTTCGCAGGACTCGGCACCCATTTAATGGGCTCAAACCGAGGTCTCGGGGGCGGGCTTGCGGCCGAACAGGCGCTGGCGGAGCCGGTAGCCGGGCATGGCCAGACGGGTCAGGGCTGCATCGACCGCCTCGTCCGAAAACCGCGTCCGCGGCCAGCGGTAGATCAGGGCAAAGGCGAACCAGATCACGACGAAGCTGACGAGGCCGGCAATCGCCACATCAGTGAAGAAATGTCCGCCGAAGGCCATGCGCAGGCCGCTGGTGAGGGCGCCGAACACCACGGCGCCGGCATAAGCGAGCGGCCGCCATGCCGGCGGAGCCAGCGCGGCCGGCGCCAGCGTCCAGAACGCAGTCGCGCCCTCGCCCGAGAAGAACGAGCAGTTGCGCGCGCAGTCCCCGCGCGGGTCCCACCAGGGCACGAACTGCTGCTCGCCGGCAAACTGCGTCACCACCACCGGACGCGGACGTCCCCAATAGGTCTTGAAGGTCAGGTTGGTGAGGATGCCGGCCGACATGATGATCGTGACCAGCAGGAACACCATGGCACGACCCGACACCAGCAGCGGCCGGTCCGGGCGGATCAACTTGACCACGAGCGCGACCAGCGACGGCAACACGAATGCCCAGGCGATCCACATCGCCGCATCCCGCGCGAAACTGGCCCAGCCGTTCAGCTTGAGCGGAAAGGTGTTGGTCGCGGGATCGAAGAACAGCGCGGCGAGCTTGAGATCGAGCTCGGGATAAAGGCCGAAAACGACGCCGATCAAAAGCCACAGCGTCAGGGCGATGAAGAGTCCAGTGCGGTTCATGGCGCGCGGTTTAGCGGAGCGGAGCGCAGATGAAAACCCTCACCGCGCATCCGGCCGGGACTGCGACGGCAATGGCGGCGGCGGTCTCCGCGCGGGTGGCGGCTCGCGCCAGGCACCGGCGTTGCGGCCGGCGATCAGCCAGTAGACCACGCCGGCGGCGATGCCCGCGCCCGTCATGATCTCCAGATGCCGCCGCACGATGCCCTCGAACTGGAACGTGTCGGGGTGGAAGGGCACGAGACCGAGATAGCAGGCGAGCCCGACGAGGCCGCCGCCGACGGCATAAGCGAGCACGCTGCGGATGTAGAGCGCCTCGGTGATCGCGACGATCACCGCCGCCGGCACCAAGGCAAAGCCCGAGACGAAGATGAAACCGAAGCCGAGCAGGATCTCGATCGTGCCCTGATCGACGGGCCCCGCACCGAGATCGGCGAACTCCGGAAACAGTAGCGCGACCACGACGATCATGCCGCCGACGAAGCAGGCGGCGAGGAAGCCGATGAAGATGACGACGAGGCGGCCGATCAGGAACATCACGCCATCCTCATCGTCATTGCGAGCGCAGCGAAGCAATCCAGAGATGCGTCAGCGGAGGCAGTCTGGATTGCTTCGTCGCTACGCTCCTCGCAATGACGAGGATGCGAGAGCGTGGGCATAACAGACTAATCCGTCATCGCCATGGCGCGCAGCGCCTGGCGCTCGCGGGCGGAGAGCTTCTCGGTCTCCGACTTGAGCTGGCCGCAGGCGGCGAGGATGTCGCGGCCGCGCGGGGTGCGCACCGGCGAGGAATAGCCGGCATTGAAGATGTATTCGGAGAATTTCTCGATCTGGTCCCAGTCCGAGCATTCATAGGCGGTGCCGGGCCAGGGATTGAACGGGATCAGATTGATCTTGGCCGGAATGCCCTTGAGCATCTTCACCAGCAGCTTCGCGTCATCGAGCGAATCGTTGACGCCCTTGAGCATCACATATTCGAAGGTGATGCGGCGCGCATTCGAGGCGCCGGGATAGTCGCGGCAGGCCTGCAGCAGCTCCTTGATCGGATATTTGCGGTTGAGCGGCACCAGCTCGTTGCGCAGCTCGTCGCGCACCGCATGCAGCGAGATCGCGAGCATGACGCCGATCTCCTCGCCCGCACGCACGATGTTGGGCACCACGCCCGAGGTCGAGAGCGTGATGCGGCGGCGGGAGATGCCGATGCCCTCGTTGTCGCCGACGATCAGCAGCGCATCGCGCACCGCGTCGAAATTGTAGAGCGGCTCGCCCATGCCCATCATCACGATGTTGGTGACGCGGCGCGTGCCATCCTCGCGATCGGCCCAATCATTGAGGCGATCCCGCGCGACCATCACCTGTCCCACGATCTCGCCGGCGGTGAGATTGCGCACCAGGCGCTGCGTGCCGGTGTGGCAGAACGAACAGTTCAGCGTGCAGCCGACTTGCGAGGAGACGCAGAGCGTGCCGCGATCGGTCTCGGGGATGTAGACGCACTCGACTTCATGGGCGCGCTCGACATTGTCGCCGCTCGGCAGACGCAGCAGCCATTTGCGGGTGCCGTCGTTGGAAATCTGCTCGGCCACGACCTCGGGACGGTCGACGGTGAAGTACTGCGCGAGCTCGGCCCGAATGCCCTTCGAGATCGAGGTCATGTCGTCGAAACTCTGGACGCCGCGGAAATAGAGCCAGTGCCACAGCTGCTGCACGCGCATCTTGCGCTGCGCCGGCGCCACCCCGATCTCGCCGAGACGGTCGGCAAGCTCGGTGCGCGACAGGCCGATCAACGACGGCCTGGCCGGCGGCACATAGGTTTCGAGTGGAGTCTTCTCCACCAATGTTGCGTTGTGCGGCTCGGCAGTCGGTTGCATTGAATGGACCTGGGATTACTGCTGTTTGAATTCGTCATGCCCGGGCTTGACCCGGGCATCCACGTCTTTCGTCAATCGTGGTTGCGCGTGGATGGCCAGGTCAAGCCCGGCCATGACGGCCGAAATTGTGGAACCGGCCCTATATAGCAATCGGGACCGCCGATTGCGACCGTAGCCGTGGCTTAGTCTTACCGCCGGCAGCCTTACCGCCTGCAGTCCTGCGCGATCCGGTCGAGCGCCTGGGCTAGGCCCTTCAGCGAGAAGGTGTCGGTCGTCTCGGTGCCCTTGGCCGAGACGCCCTTGACCACGAGATCGGCGGACTTGCGCATGGCCTCGACCATCCGCTCCTCCTCGGCCGCGTTCTTGATCCACAGGCCGTCGCCCTGCGTATACATTGCGAAAGCAGCGCCGCCGACCTCGGCCGTGGATTCCGAGCCCGGTTTCAGCGCGTAGCCGATCATGACCGAGACTTCGTTGTTGACCTTCTCCGCCGGCCGGGTCGACACGAAGGCATAGGCGGGGTCACGCGGCCGGTTCGGCGGGTTTGTCTTGGAGGACGAGGGCTTGGCCAGGGCGAAGCAGACCTTCTTGCCGTTGGGCGTCGCCGAATAGGCGCCCCAGGTGCCGAATTGGCCGATCAAAGTCGGCTCCGCGCCACCCGCAACCGCAGGAGGCGGGGTCGCTGGTTTGCTCTCGGGCTTTGCAGTCGTCTTCGCCGTCGTGGGGGCCGCCGCCGGGGCAGCCGATTTCGGCGCAGCCTCTTTAGGTGCAGCTTTCGGCGCCGGTTGCGCCGTCTGCGCCCGCGCGGAGTCGGTGACCCCACCGGCCATCACGCCAGTCATCAAAGCTAAAATCAGCACCCGCCACATGGCTGGAGTGGTTCCCTCAATATTGTGACTGGAAGATGGCCCGGCCGTGCTTTGTCCCCCGGCAGGGATAGCCGGGAAAGTCCAATTTGGGAAGGCAGTTAGCAGGATGACAACAGCTAGCTTTTGCCCCGCGCGGCGCGCTGCTCGGCCCATTGCGCCTCGCTCCAGCCGAGTAGGTCCTCGGCGCCGGAACTGCGCAAATGTGCGCCACCGTCGATCACCACCATCTCGCCATTGATGTAGCCGGCGCGGTCCGAGACCAGGAAGCTGGCGAGGTCGGCAAGCTCGCCGTGTTCGCCGACGCGGCCCAGCGGATTGCGCGCGGCCCAGCTGTCGTCACGGCCCTCGGGACGGAGCTGGCCCGACGCCCCGGCGGTCGGGAACGGGCCCGGCGCGATCGCGACGGTGCGGATGCCTTTCGGCCCCCATTCCACCGCCAGGCTCTTGGTCATCGCCAGCACCGCCGACTTCGCCATCGCCGACGGCACGGTGAAGGCGCGGCCGGTGATGGTCGAGGTCGAGAGGATCGAGAGCACGACGCCGCCATGCTTGCCCTCGATCCAGCGCTTGCCGGCGGCCAGCGTGCAATACATCGCGCCATGCAGCGTCGGCGCGAGGATCGCGTCCGCGGCGCGGAACGACAGGTGCTCGCTCTGCGCGATGAAGGTCGCGGCGGCATTGTTGACGAGAATATCGAGCGGCGCTTCGCGCCAGATCGCGTCCATCATGCTATCGACGGCGGCGCCGTCGCGAATGTCGCAGGCGATGGTCGTGACCTTGCCGCCGGTCTCTTCGCGCATCTGCGCGGCCGCCGTCTCGAGCCGGTCGCGCTTGCGGCCGCAGATGACCAGCTCCGCGCCGAGCGCGAGGAAACGACGTCCCATCGCAGCGCCAAGGCCCGAGCCGCCGCCGGTCACGAGGATACGCTTGTTCTCGAGCAGGCCTGTTTCAAACATCGTTTGAATCCTCGTCGTTCCACACTCCCGTCATTGCGAGCGCAGCGAAGCAATTCAATTTATTTCCGCGGCACGGGTTCTGGATTGCTTCGCTGCGCTCGCAATGACGTGAGGATAGAACTGCTCATCGCTTTGAGCAAAGAAACCGGATTGTCGGGCCGACCTAAATCCGGCAAAACCGGACCAGCTATAATTCCACTCGAAACGCCTCAAGGTGCCGCCATGAAAGCCATCCTCTGCTCGCAATATTGCCAGCCCGACGATCTCGTTCTGGCTGACGTGCCGGATCCGGTGGCGGGCCCCGGCGAAGCCGTGATCGCGATCAAGGCGGCGGCGCTGAACTTCTTCGACATCCTGATGATCCAGGGCAAGTACCAGATCAAGCCGCCGTTCCCGTTCTCGCCGGCCGCCGAGGTCGCCGGCGTGATCGAGAGCATCGGCGCGGGCGTCACCGACCTGAAGGTCGGTGATCGCGTGGTGGCGTCATGCGGCCACAACGGCGCGCGCGAGAAGATCGCGCTGCCGGCGGCATCGATCGTGAAGATTCCGGACAATCTCGATTACGACCGCGCGGCCGGCATCATCATCATCTACGGCACGGCGCTGCATGCGCTGGAGGATCGCGCCAGCCCGAAGCCGGGCGAGACGCTCGCGGTGCTGGGCGCGGCCGGAGGCACCGGCCTTGCGGCCTGCGAGCTCGGCAAGCTGATGCGGTTGAAGGTGATCGCCTGCGCCTCCTCCGACGAGAAGCTCGAATTCGCCAAGGCGCACGGCGCCGAGCTGACGCTGAACTACGCCAAGGAAGATCTGAAGGAGGGTTTGCGCAAGCTCACCGGCGGCAAGGGTGTCGACATCATTTTCGATCCGGTGGGAGGTGCTTATGCCGAGCAGGCGCTGCGTTCGATCGCCTGGGAAGGACGCTTCCTCGTGATCGGCTTTGCCGCCGGCGACATTCCGAAGATGCCGCTGAACCTCGCGCTGCTGAAGGGCTGCGACATCCGCGGCGTGTTCTGGGGCGCCTGGACGCGGCAGAATCCGGAGAAGAACCGCGCCAATCTCGAGAAGCTCGTGAAGTGGACCGCGCAAGGCAAAATCTCATCGCATGTCGATCGCACCTTCCCGCTGGCTCAGACCGCCGACGCCTTGAAGGTGCTGGCCGGACGTCAGGCGATGGGCAAGGTGATCCTGCATCCGTGAGGATGGGGCAGCCGCAGGCAGCCGCTTCAACACACTCAACCGTCATCGCCCGGCTTCGACCGGGCGATCCAGTACTCCAGGAACTGCAGTGATTGGACCGAGAGGCCGCGGCGTACTGGATTCCCCGCCTTCGTGGGGAATGACAGCGCGCTTGTGGTAAGCCCTTCTAGGTTTTGGCTTCTCCGTCCGCCTCATCCAGCCCGCGCTTCAGCGCGGCACGGGCGGCATCGCGATGCTCGGTCGTGATGTGGCCGGCGACCATGCGGATCGCGGTGGCGAGCACGGCGGCATCATCGGCGAAGCCGAGCATCGGCATCACGTCGGCGACGAAGTCGAACGGCAGGACGAAATAGGCGATCGCGCCGAGCAGCGAAGCCTGAACGTGGCGCGGCGTCTGGCGATCGAAGGCGCAGTAATAGGCGGCGAGCAGGTCTTCCGCGAACGGCAATTGCGCAGCGACGCGCTTCAGCTTGCGCCAGAAGCGGCGGCGAACGCCTTCACGGTCCTCTGCGAGCCGATCGGCCGGCTCGAAACCGACGCTGTGTTCGGCAGCCATCCTCAAGAACTCCCCGTTCAGCCGGAACGGCGCTTTGCCGCTTCACCTGCTGATCACAAGATGGGGATCAGGCCGGGTGCCGCAAGACGCCAAGCTGACGTCATCCGGCGATCGCGTTCATCGCCTTGGCGAGCTCGATGTCGAGCGCGGTGACGCCGCCGGCGTCATGGGTCGACAGCACGACCTCGACCGTCTTGTAGACGTTGCGCCATTCGGGATGGTGATCCATCTTCTCGGCGATCAGCGCCGTGCGGGTCATGAAGCCGAAGGCCTGGTTGAAATCCTTGAAAACGAAGGTCTTCCCGATGGCGTCACGGCCGGGAATCTCGCCCCATCCGGGTATGGCGCCCAGCGCCTGCTTGCGCGCCTCCGCTGTCAGCCGCTCTGCCATCATTGCCTCCGTCTTCAGGGGAACTTTACCCTAACACCGTCTGGGTGCCTGGGTTCATACGGGATTTGCCCCATCGCTAACCATGACGCAGATGTAACCCCGCCGGACAAGAAATTTGCTACAATTGCCGGCGTAAATCGCCGGCCAAGATGAAACTGAGCCCTAAGCGCCTGTTTGGGAGATCGATGACCGGGGGATCGAACCTGGCCGAAACGCCCTCTCCGCCTTCGCCGCGCTCCGCGGCGCGGAAGACGGCGCTCGTGACTCTCGCGCTGGTGCTTGCCATCGTCGGGGCGCTTGTCGGCGGCTACTATTTCGCGATGCGACCGGTGACGCTGAAGATCGCGGTCGGTCCCGCCAACAGCGATGACGTCAAGGTGGTGCAGGCGCTGACGCAGGGTTTCGCGCAGCACAAGAGCTATGTGCGGCTGCGCCCGATCCAGACCGATGGCGCCACCGCCAGCGCCAATGCGCTTGCGGAGGGCAAGGTCGACCTCGCGATCGTGCGCGGCGACCTCGACGTGCCCAAGAACGCACAGGCGGTCGCAACGCTGCGCAAGAACGTCGTGGCGCTGTGGTCCGTCCAGGCCAAGGGCAAGAAGAAGGGCGCGAAGATCACCAAGATCTCGCAGCTCGGCGGCCATCGCATCGGCGTCGTGGGCCGCACCCAGGCCAACGTCAATTTGCTCAAGGTGATCCTCCACCAATATGGCGTCGACCCCGCCAAGGTCGAGATCGTGCAGTTCCCGGTCAACGAGGTTGCCGAGGCGATCAAGGCGCAGAAGACCGACGTCTACCTCGCGGCCGGTCCCGTCAACAGCAAGATCACGGCGGACGCGATCACAGCGTCGGTCAAGGAGGGGGGCACACCGACCTTCCTCGCCATCGATTCCGCCGACGCGATCGCGCAGAACCATCCGGTCTATGAAGCGGCCGAGATCCCCGCAGGCACTTACGGCGGCTCGCCCGATCGACCCGAGGACGAGGTCAAAACCATCAGTTTCGCGCACCACATCGTGGCGCGCAAAGGCGTGTCCGACACCACCATCGCGGCGTTCACCCGCCAGCTCTTCTCGGTGCGGCAGCAATTGGTGACGGAATTCCCACTGGCAGCGAAGATCGAAACGCCCGACACCGACAAGGATGCGGTTATTCCCGTGCATCCCGGCGCCGCCGCCTTCGTCGATGGCGAGGAGAAGACCTTCCTCGACAAATACAGCGATTACATCTGGTGGAGCCTGATGGCGCTCTCGGCCATGGGCTCGGTCGGCGCCTGGTTCGCCGGCTATCTGAAGAAGGACGAGCGCGACAACAACAACCACCAGCGCGAACGCCTGCTCGACATGATCGCCGCGGCTCGCAAATGCGAGACCACCGAAGAGCTCGACCAGATGCAGACCGAGGCCGACGAGATCCTGCGCGACACCCTGCGCTGCTTCGATCACGGCGCGATCGAGGAAGCCGCGCTCACCGCCTTCAACATCGCGCTCGACCAATTCCATGCCGCCGTCGCCGACCGCAAAGCGGTGCTGTTCAGCCTGCCGCCGAACCTGCAACGCGCAGGCGCGCAGTTCAGGGCCGCCGGCAACGCCTGACGGCTTGCAGGCGTAATCGCTGCGTCACATTGTCTCAATATAGCGTCTGGCTTGCCGCCTCAACGGCCATGCCAAGCGATACGAGACGGTCCCTCATGAACATCAAATTCTCCCGCCGCCGCTTCCTCACCAGCAGTGCCGGCGCGCTCGGCACGATCGCGATGCCCTCTCTCTCGCGCGCCGCGGACCGGCCAGTTGTCACCCACGGCGTGCAATCGGGCGACGTCACCGCCAGCGGCGGCGTGGTGTGGGCGCGCACCGACCGGCCGGCGCAGATGCTGGTCGAGGTCGCGACGACTGATACGTTCAGGAATGCCCGCGCATTGCCGCCGATCGCGGCGCTGCCCGAGAGCGACTTCACCGCGAAGATGCTGGTTGAACATCTGCCCGCCGGCCAGGACATCTTTTACCGCGTTCGCTTCCGCGATCTCGCGCACAGCGCGGTCGAAGGCGAAGCGGTGACCGGCCGCTTCCGCACGGCACCGGCCGATCGCCGCGACATCAGCTTCGTCTGGGGCGGCGACGTCGCCGGCCAGGGCTGGGGCATCAACCCCGATGACGGCGGCATGGTCACCTTCGCCACGATGCGCAAGCATCGTCCGGATTTCTTCCTGCATTCCGGCGACACCATCTATGCCGACGGTCCGATCCAGTCCGAGGTGAGGCTTGCCGACGGCAAGACCTGGAAGAACCTCACCATTCCCGAGAAGGCCAAGGTCGCGGAGACGCTGGACGAGTACCGCGCCGCGCACAAATACAATCTGACCGACGACAACCTCCGCGCCTTCAATGCCGAGGTGCCGATCTTCGTGCAGTGGGACGACCACGAGGTGACCAACAATTGGTCGCTCTCCAAGGAGCTGCCGGCGGCCTACAAGGAGCGCAACATCGCGCTGCTCGCTGCGCGAGGGGCCCGCGCTTTCCACGAGATGTACCCGATGCGCGAGAGCATCAACGAGCCCGGCCGGGTCTATCGCCATATCCCCTATGGCCCGCATCTCGACGTGTTCGTGCTCGACGAGCGCAGCTACCGCGGCGCGAACGGCCCCAATCTGGAGGCGGAATACGGCCCGGCCAGTTACTTCCTCGGACCCGACCAGATCGCCTGGCTGAAGCGCGGTCTGCTCAACTCGCGCGCGACCTGGAAGGTGCTCGCCTCCGACATGCCGCTCAGCCTCGTCGTCCCGGACACGTCGAAGGACGGCTCGGAAGCATTCGCGCAAGGCGACGGCCCGGTGCGCGGCCGCGAGTTCGAGATCGCGGACATCCTGCGCTTCATCAAGATGGCGCCGATCAGCAATACCGTGTGGCTGACGGCGGACGTGCACTACGCCGCCGCGCACTACTACGATCCCAACAAGGCGCAGTTCCAGGAGTTCGAGCCGTTCTGGGAGTTCGTCTCGGGGCCACTGCACGCGGGCACCTTCGGCCCGAATGCGCTCGACAACACGTTCGGCCCGGAGGTGCGCTTCATCAAGGCACCGGGCAAGGACAGCCAGAACCTGCCACCGTCGGCCGGCATGCAGTTTTTCGGCCACGTCAAGATCGACGGCGCCTCCGGGCAGATGACGGTGACCCTGCGCGACCGCGCCGACGTCGCATTGTGGTCGACCACGCTCGACCCGAAATTGGCCTGACGCTCAGGCGCGGTGCGCTCGCAGCAGGGCTTCCAGCGCCTCGCTCGAGCACGGCTTTTGCAGTCGCGGCCGCGCCGCGAATTCGGGCGGAATCCCGGTCTCGGCGCCATAGCCGGTGACGAAGACGAACGGAATGTTCAGCGCGACCAGTCGCTCGGCGACCGCAAAGCTCTTCTCGCGGATCAGCTCAACGTCAAGCAGCGCGAAATGGGGGGCACGCTTCTCGATTGCGTCCAGCGCCTGCGTCACCGACCCGGCGGTGCGCACATGTGTCGCGCCAAAGCCAAGCAGACGGTCCTCGAAATCGATTGCAATGATTGGATCGTCCTCCACGACCAGGACGTCGGCAGGACAGGGCGAGTCGTCGGGAAGTGCGGGTGCCATGGTCGCATCCTGAAGCGAGAGATTTTCTGATCAGGACAGCCACGACACGACGCCTGCGCCCAGCGCGTCGGAGGGTTCCCGGAACGAAACCCACCACATCACAGTTCTTCAGTCTGTTCAGTTGTGCACACAGGAAACGGGCGGAACTCGGTATTGTGGGAGGCGGACAGGGGTTTCACGATGGATGCGCGTATCGGCAGTACGAACGAGGTCGAGAGCCGACCGGCCAACAATCTGTTACGGCGCCTGCGCGCGGCAGACTACGCACTGCTCGCATCGCACGTCTCCTTCGAGGACTGCGCGGCCGGCCAGCTGCTGTACAATCCCGGCGACGACGTCCAGGTCGTCCACTTCCCCTGTGGCCCCTCGCTCGCGACTTTTCTCGTCCCCAACGAGGACGGCCGCGATGTCGAGACCATTCTGGTCGGCCGTGAAGGCGCGGTGGGTGGCATCGTCAGCGAGGGATTTTTGCCGGCCTATACCCGCATCTGCGTGAAGTTCGGCGGGCCGTTTGCGCGCATTCACGTCGGCAAGCTGGAAGCAGCCAAGGCGCGCTCGCCGTCGTTGCGCAACATCTTCGCCCGCTATGCCGACTGCATGCTGGCGCAGATCTTCCAGTCGACCGCCTGCAACGCCATCCACTCGATCGAACAGCGCACGGCCAAATGGATCCTGGCCGCGATGGAGCGGACCGGCGACGAGCACAGCGTGCCGCTGACACATGAGCAGCTTGCAACGCTGCTCGGGGTGGGCCGCAGCTATGCGAGCCGCGTGCTGCAGTCGTTCAAGGCCGAAGGCGTGCTCGACACCCGGCGCGGCTCGATCCTGGTCCGTAGCCGCGATGGCCTGCGCATGCGCGCCTGCCTCTGCAACGACGCCGTGAAGATGCATTTCGAGGAGGTGCTGCGCGGGGTCTATCCCACTGAGGAGCGGGAGGCGGGATAGCGGGCCGTCCACTCGTCCGCCGTGAAGAGGAGGCGGGCGCACTATCCCGCGCAGCCCCAACCTGCGCTACTATGCCCGCATGGGCGGGGCTTTCCTTCACACCATCTTCGACATCGCGGCGTGGCTGGTGGCGGCCGCTGCCGTCTATTGGCTGTCGCGGCGCCGCCTGGCGTTTCCGGCGCAAGCCTTCGAAATGCCCTACATCGCCGCGTTGGTGTTCGGCGCAGGCCTCGGCGCCTATGGGTTCGGCTCAGCCAATCTATGGCTGTCGGGCCAGAGCGGCATTGCACGGTCGGTTGAGGGCGCGCTCGCGGGCGGCATCGTGGCGATCGAGCTCTACAAATGGTCGGCGGGTATAACCGTACGAACCGGTGCCCGCTTTGCACTACCGCTGGCGCTCGGCATCGCGATCGGCCGGCTCGGCTGCTACTTCGCGGGCCTCGACGACTTCACCTACGGTACGCCGACCACGCTGCCCTGGGCCCATGATTTCGGCGATGGCGTCCTTCGTCATCCCGTGCAGCTCTACGAGAGCGCGGCCATGGCCCTGTTCGCGACCTTCTATGTCGCGACGGTCTTGAACCGGAACGGATTTGTGGTCACCAATGGTTTCTACCTCGTCCTTGTCTATTATGGAGCGCAGCGCTTCCTGTGGGAATTCCTCAAGCCCTATGGCACGCTGATCGGCCCGTTCACGCTGTTTCACCTGCTGTCGCTGTCCATCCTGCTCTACGCCGTCGTCATACTGGCGACGGCGCCCAAAGCGAGATCCCTGCATGAACGCGCCGCTGCGTAAGTCGCGTCCCTATATCTTCTGGGGGCAGACCCAGTCTCTCTGCGAGAACTGCCTGACGCTGGTGCCGACCAAGATCCAGATTCTCGGTAACGAGGTCTGGTACGAAAAGCGCTGCAAGCAGCACGGCGTGCAGTCGACGCTGGTGTCGACGGACGCCGCCTATTGGCGCCTGTGCAAGGATTTCATCAAGCCCGGCGACCGCCCGCTGCAATTCCAGCAACGCACGGAATTCGGCTGCCCCTATGATTGCGGCCTCTGCGCCGACCACGAGCAGCACTCCTGCCTGGCGCTGATCGAGATCACCGAGCACTGCAATCTCACCTGCCCGGTCTGCTTCGCCGAATCCTCGCCCGCCCGAACCCGCTTCACACCGCTCGCGAAGGTCGAGCGTATGCTGGACGCGCTGGTCGCCAGCGAAGGCGAGCCCGACCTCGTGCAGATCTCAGGCGGCGAGCCGACGCTGCACCCGGATTTCTTCGAGATATTGGACGCCGTGCGCGCACGGCCGATACGTCACGTCATGATCAACACCAACGGCCTGCGCATCGCCCGCGAGAAGGATTTCGTGGCGCGGCTCGCCGAGAACAGGCGCGGGCTGGAGGTCTATCTGCAGTTCGATTCGCTGCAGCGCGACGCCCTGATCAATCTGCGCGGCGCGGATTTGCGCAAGATCCGCCAGCAGGCGCTGGAGAATCTCGAGCATTTTGGCGTGTCGACCACGCTGGTGGCGACCATCAAGCGCGGCGTCAACGATGCCGAGATCGGCGACATCGTCCGCCATGCATTGACATGGAAATGCGTGCGCGGCGTCACGCTGCAGCCGGTGCAGGACGCCGGCCGCAACGAGAATTTCGACAAGAACACCGACCGCATCATGCTATCGGAGATCCGTCAGCGCGTCGTCGAGACCGGCGTGTTCGGCGACAAGGACATGATCCCGCTGCCCTGCAATCCCGAGAGCATCTCGATCGGCTACGGCCTGCGCAACGGCGAGAAGGTGCTGCCGCTGACCTCGCTGATACCGCAGGAGCAGCTGGTGGCGGTGATGCCCAACACGATCAGCCCGGAAAAATATCCGGTGCTGCGGGAAAAATTCGTCGATCTGTTCTCGCTGTCGTCGGGGCCATTGAACACCAGCGAACGGGTCTGCGAATTGCTGTGCTGCCTGCCGAGCTTTCAGGTGCCGGACGGGCTCTCGTACGAGAATGTCTTCCGCGTCACCATCGTGCAATTCCTCGACCGCTTCAATTTCTGCGTCGGCAACGTCAAGCGCAGCTGCATCCATTTCGTGACGGAGCAGGGCGCGATCATTCCGTTCGACACCTACAATCTGTTCTACCGCAACGGCAAGATCGACGGCATCCGCGCGGCGCTGACCGCGCAGGCGAGCGAAGGAGTCCTGCAGGGATGAGCATCAGCGACACACCGCCGCCGGCGCCCCCGGTACCGCCGCCCTCGCCGCCGATGCAAAAGCGGCACGGCTGCCTGACGGCACTCATGGTGGTTTTTGGGATCATCATGCTGCTGCCCGGCTTCTGTGCGCTGCTTTTCGGCGGAATGTCGGTGGTCGACGGTGGGCAGATCCCATCCGACATCGCGTCGCTGATTTTTCTGGGGCTGGTCATCGGCATCGGCGGGGTCGCCCTGATCTGGGCGGCGATCAGGGGGCGGAAGGCTCCTCCCCATCCCCGGACCGGGCCGTAAGCACCGGAGATTCCCGGACAAAATTCAGTCAACCAACCGCCAAAGAACACATTGTTTTTTGGCGGTTTTTGCATATATTGCGCCGCAACGCGCAGGGTGCCCGGTCGATATGGCCGGGCTTCCCTTTTGGGCGGCGAGCGCCCGTTTCCAGTCTTCCAGCGTTGTTTCGAGAAGAGGTCCCGGTCCGACCGGCGAGATCGCGCTTAACCCATTGTTCGAACGCAAAGAAGCCCACTCATGAACCTCCGTAACGTCGCCATCATCGCCCACGTCGACCACGGCAAGACGACCCTGGTCGACAAGCTCCTCCAGCAGTCCGGCACGTTCCGCGAGAACCAGAAGGTGACCGATCGCGCCATGGACTCCAACGATCTGGAGCGCGAGCGCGGCATCACCATCCTGGCCAAGGCGGCCTCGGTGCAGTGGAAGGACATCCGCATCAACATCGTCGACACCCCCGGCCACGCCGATTTCGGCGGCGAGGTCGAGCGCATCCTGAACATGGTGGACGGCGCCCTGGTGCTGGTCGATGCCGCCGAAGGCCCGCTGCCGCAGACGAAATTCGTGGTTTCCAAGGCGCTCAAGGTCGGCCTCAAGCCGATCGTCGTCATCAACAAGGTCGACCGGCCCGACGCGCGCCCGACCGAAGTCATCAACGAGGTCTTCGACCTGTTCGCGGCGCTGGATGCCAGCGAGGAGCAGCTCGACTTCCCGATCCTCTACGGGTCGGCCAAGCAGGGTTGGATGGCGGATAGCCCGGAGGGCCCGCAGGACAAGGGCATGGAGCCGCTGTTCGACCTGATCGTGCGCCACGTCGCGGCGCCGAAGGTCGAGGAAGGCCCGTTCCGCATGATCGGCACCATCCTCGAGGCCAACCCCTATCTCGGCCGCATCATCACCGGCCGCATCTCCTCCGGCACGCTGAAGCCGAACCAGCAGGTCAAGGTGCTCAACGCCGACGGCAAGCAGGTCGAGTCTGGACGCATCACCAAGATCCTGGCGTTCCGCGGCCTCGAGCGCACCCCGCTCGATGAAGCCGAAGCCGGCGACATCGTCGCGATCGCGGGCCTCACCAAGGGCACCGTCGCCGACACCTTCTGCGATCCGACCGTCGAGGTACCGCTGCCGGCACAGCCGATCGACCCGCCGACCGTGTCGATGTCGTTCATCGTCAACAACTCCCCGCTCGCCGGCACCGAAGGCGACAAGGTGACGAGCCGCATGATCCGCGATCGTCTCTTGCGCGAAGCCGAGGGCAATGTCGCGCTGCGCGTCGTCGAAGCCGCCGACAAGGACGCGATGGAAGTCTCGGGCCGCGGCGAATTGCAGCTCGCGATCCTGATCGAGACCATGCGCCGCGAGGGCTTCGAGCTCTCGGTCTCGCGCCCGCGCGTCGTCTATCAGAAGGACGAAGCGACCGGCGCCACCATGGAGCCGATCGAGGAAGTCGTCATCGACGTCGACGAGGAGCATTCCGGCGTCGTCGTGCAGAAGATGAGCGAGCGCAAGTCCGAGCTGATCGAAATGAAGCCGTCCGGCGGCAACCGTCAGCGCCTGGTGTTCTACGCGCCGACCCGCGGCCTGATCGGCTACCAGGGCGAACTGCTCACCGACACCCGCGGCACCGCGATCATGAACCGCCTGTTCCACGGCTATGCCCCGTACAAGGGCGAAATCCAGGGCCGCCGCAACGGCGTCCTGATCTCCAACGACCAGGGCGAAGCGGTGGCCTACGCCATGTTCAAACTGGAGGATCGCGGCCCGATGATGATCGAGCCGGGCTGGAAGGTCTATCGCGGCATGATCGTCGGCGAGCACACCCGCGATAACGATCTCGAAATCAACGTCCTCAAGGGCAAGCAGCTCACCAACATCCGCACGACCTCGAAGGACGAAGCCGTGCGCCTGACCCCGCCGATCCGCATGACGCTGGAAAAGGCGCTGGCCTATATCGAGGACGACGAGCTCGTCGAGGTCACCCCGAAGTCGATCCGCCTGCGCAAGAAGCACCTCGACCCGAACGAGCGCAAGCGCGCGGAAAAGGCCAAGGAAGCGGTGGCGTAAGAGCGCCATTCCAGCTGTCATTCCCCGCGAAAGCGGGGAATCCAGTACGCCGCGGCCGTTCGATTCGATCACGGCTTTCTCTGGAATACTGGATCACCCGCTTTCGCGGGTGATGACAGCTCGTTTGTGGTGGCCGCCCAGCCAACGTGCTAGAGCCAATCGATGCCTACCCTTCCCGCCTCCGTCGACATCGCGATCATCGGCGCCGGTGCCGCCGGGCTCGGCGCCGCGAACGCGCTGGCGGGGTCCGGCCGATCCGCGATTGTGCTGGAGGCGCGCAACCGGCTCGGCGGCCGCGCCTGGACCGTGCAGGCCTCGCCTGAGGTGACCTTCGACGTCGGCTGCGGCTGGCTGCATTCGGCGGACCAGAACTCCTTCGTCGCGATCGCACGTCAGCTCGGTTTCGAGCTCAACACGAATCTGCCGCCGTGGCGCGAGCGGGCCTTCGGCAATGCGTTTCCGCAGGCCGAGCGCGACGATTTCATGCGCGCGATGGACGCGTTCTACGAGCGCCTCTGGCAGGCCGCGCTGAAGGGCAAGGACGAACCTGCGAGCCTGAGCCTCGAGCCCGGCAATCGCTGGAATCCGATGATCGATGCGATCTCAACCTACATCAACGGCTGCGAACTGAAGGACATGTCGACGCTGGACTGGGACGCCTATGAGGACAGCGACCTCAACTGGCGCGTCCGGCGCGGCTATGGCGCGCTGATTGCCGCCTATGGCGCCGCTTGCCCGGTGGCGCTGAGCTGCAACGTCACGCTGATCGATCATTCCGGCAAGCGCCTGCGCATCGAGACCTCGCAGGGCACGCTCACCGCGGACAAGGCGATCGTCACCGTCCCGACCAATCTGATCGCCGATGAGGCGATCCGCTTTTCACCGCCCTTGCCGGCCAAGGTCGATGCCGCCTCCGGCCTGCCGCTCGGTGTCGACGACAAGGTGACGCTCGCGCTCAGCGATGCCGAGGCCTTCCCGAAGGAAGCAAACCTGCGCGGCGCCACCATGCGCACCGACATGGGCACCTATCATATCCGCCCGTTCGGCCAGCCCTGCATCGAAGGCTTCTTCGGCGGCAGCTTTGCCCGCGCGCTGGAAGACGGCGGCGAAGGCGCCATCGCCGCGCAGAGCATCGACGAGATCGCTGGCTTTCTCGGCAACGATATCAGGCGAAAGCTGACGCCGCTGTACGAATCGCGCTGGGCGCATGATCCGTTCGCGCGCGGCTCCTATTCGCACGCGCTGCCGGGGCACGCGGGGGACCGTGCGGCGCTGGCCGCGCCGGTGGATGGACGGCTGTTCTTCGCGGGTGAGGCGACGTCGCCGAGCTTCTTCTCTACCGCACACGGCGCGCGCGACAGCGGGGAGCGGGCGGCGAAGGAAGTGCTGGCGGCGATCGGCAGGCAATAACCGCAAGCTCCGTCATTGCGAGCGGAGCGAAGCAATCCAGAATCTCTCCGCAGGGGCGATCTGGATTGCTTCGTCGCTTCGCTCCTCGCAATGACGAGAATACTACTCGATCACCCGCGCCCGCAAATCGGCATCGGGCACGAAACACGCATCGTACTTCCCAAAAATGCGATAGCGATTGCGCGCGACGAGGCTGTACACGGCGTCCCGCATCGGCTTCGGCACGGCGAACAAGACGCGGACCCAGCCCCAGCGCGGGAGTTGAGACAGTACCGTCAGCGCGGCGTCCGATTTCATGAACATCTCGCCGCCATGGACCACAGCGTTGGTGTCGGGGTCATCGGGGTCGATGCCGAATGTGCGTGCGAGCCGCGCTCCGTAATCCGACTGAATCGGCGTGAAACGAAACCGCCCCGCCTTATCGCGCTTGGCAACGAAACGCACCCAGCGCGAACAGAAGATGCAGACGCCATCGAACAGTATCACGTCATCTTCGGGCCACGTGCTCATCAGCGATTATCCAGCATCAGAAGCGCCACCAGCATCAGCACGATGGCCGGCCCTGTTTTCACCAGTGCACCAAGCGGTTCAATCCAGAGATCGGGGGTGAGGATCGCAGCACCGAACATATACCCAAGCGAAGCCAGAATGCCCGCAACGAGTCCGAACGCGGCGGTCCGGCGGAAAGCGATCAATCCGCCGATGCTCATATCCAACAAACTGGTGCCAACGGTGATGGGGTCGACCAGCGCAGGCGGAAAATTGTGCGCGGTCAGGATGCCGGCGGCGGCGCGGTAGGACACGAACAATGCGATGAAGCCGGAGACCAGCCAGAAGGCGACAAGGCTTGCGAAGATCAGCGGCTTGGCCAGGAACAGCCGCGCGAACCATTTGTCCTGGATGGCGGCGGGATGACGCCCGATCGTCTCGGTCAACAACTTCGGCACGATGCCGGTCGCTGCGATCCACGCCGAGGGATTACCGTGCACGCCACGTCGCAGCTCGGCAATGGCGGTGGAACGCATCGGCGGTATCCAACCGAGGTGGCAAGCCAAATCACCGATTCTCGCGCCGAGATCGAGCAGGAAGGACGGCATCGCGAGGCGCCGCCAGCCCTCGGTGCCCAACGCAAGGCGAAACTGCTTGACGACGCCGGCCATGGTAACCGGCTCCGAGAGCATCAGGTCCCAGCTCACGGCTTTCACCGCGACGTCCGCTGTATCGCGCGCGGCGAGCCAGGCGATGGTGGCCGAGATATCCCCGACCGCGACCGGCTGGAACGGCGTTGCCATCTCCGCCGCCGGCAGATCGATCGGGAGAGCGGCCAGCGCGCGCAGCATGGCGCTGCCGCCATAGGCCGATGGCGCGACCACGAGGCCGGGCCGCAGGATGGCGTGGGGAATGCCGGAGGCCGCGATCAGACGCTCGGCCTCGCGCTTGGTCGTGGCGAAGGCGGTGCGGTCGGCCTCTGCAATTCCCGGGATGGAGATGTGCACCAGGCGGATGGCACGACCGCTATCGCCGATCGCCTCCACGAGACGCGCGACGAAATCGCGATGCACGGCATTGGTGTCGCTGCCGGGGCCATCCTGGAGCACGCCGAGGCAGTTCACCACGACGTCGACGGCGTGCTCGCTGAGAAGACGCGCCAGCGCGGCCGCATCGAGGGTGAGGATCGGCAGCTCTATGTCCAGCGCGCTCATCTGCTGCGCCGGCGACAGGCTGCGCGCAACACCGACGACGCGAAAACCACGCGCGCGTAGGTCACAGGTAACGAAACGGCCGATCAGGCCGGAGGCGCCGAAGACCAATATGGTTCGTTCACTCATCTCACGTCTCAAAACGGTTTTGCAATCATCAGCCAGAGGATCAGCATGGTCGCCCCGAACCCGGGGAAGCCGAATGCGAACCAGCGGCGGAATAGGTCGAAATAGCGCTGCGGAAGCGCGACGCCCTGCCCGGCCGCCTTGCGGGCGAGGTCGCGCATCTCGATCTGCATGAAGACGACGGGGATCCAGAACAGGCCTGCGACGGCATAGAGCGCGAGCGACGCCAGCAGCCAGCGCTCGGTGATCGGCGTCGCCGACAGCATCATCAGCAGGCCGCCACTGACCGGCTGGAGGATCACGGCCGACAATGTGAAAATTGCATCCGCAATCACGACGACCGAAGCGGTACGGGCGATGAACTCGGCATCGTTCGTGCGATGCGCCATCAGCATGAAGAAGGCGATGCCGCTCCCGGTGCCGAGGATGACGATGGCGCCGAGCACATGCAGAAACTTGACCAGAAAGTAGAGCGTCATGGCTTCTTGGTCGCCATTGGCTTCGGCGGGTTCAGCGCGCGTGCGAGGTCGCTACTTGCGGCGTTGACGCCGGCCTCGGTCTCGATCATCCAATGCCCCTCGTTGCCGACGGATGGCAGGATATTGAAGTCGACCTTGCCGCCGGTGCCGCGAAATGCCTCCACCAGTTTTGTAGAGAATGCCGGCGCGAAGTAACTGTCATTAGCCGCAACAAGCCATGTGACGGGAATGCGCGCGACCTTGCCGAGTTCGGCTGCGGCACCGAGGAGCGTGTGCGGCGCGCAGATCTTGTTCGGCTCGTCATTGGCATGACCACCACGCCCCGGCGCGAATGCAATGATGGCGGAGATCGCCTTCGGATCGGCATTGGCGAGCGCCAGCGCACCCCAGCCGCCGGCGGAATGGCCGATTATGATGGCGGCATCCTTGCGGATGAAATCCTGCTTCCGCAGATAGTCCAGCGCGAGCCAGATCTGATCGGCCGTCGCACGGGCCGATCGTGCGTAATCCGCCTCGCTGCAGCTGCCTTGGTCCTCGACATAGCGGCCACCGGTCGCGCCGTGGCCGAGCCGCTCCGGCACCAGCACGGCAAAGCCGCGCGCGACGAGATGCGCCGTGAGCGCTCGGTATTCCGGCTGCGGCATTTGCGCGCGACGCAAGCCATTCTGCGTCGACGCGTGCGCGATGACCGCGAGCCGAAACGGGCCGGCACCTAAGGGGCGAAACAGCAGGGCATGCGCGGCAAGGCGCGTATCCGGTGACGGCACGTGCCACGCCTGCCGGCGCAACGGCTCGCCCTCCGCGCCCGATGGCCCAAACGTGACCTGAGCGCACAAAGGCGACGAAACCAGCGCCAGCAAAGAAAGAAGCGCAGAGACGATGAGGAGCCGCATGTATTGCCAGGGGAGGCGGACCGAACTGCGATGGCCACACTACTAGGAACGAATCAGTCCGGGCAGACTTTCTGCGCTGCCATTGCCGTTCATTCGTTTCCGCAATGAGTTTTGCACCGACGCATGGCGAGCCGATGCCATCCAACCCTGCGGCTTGTCCTCTTTCGGTACAACATGGGTAAAAACTGATGCAGAAAATCCACACGTTAACCGATAATTAACGATAGGTCTTGCCGCCGGCGCGGCGACTTGGTTTGATCGCGTCCATGAGCACAACCCTGATCGAGGTCCGGCCGGCCAAAGCTGCAGATGCAACTGCGGTGGCATCGACCCATGACGAAGCCTGGCGCTCGGCCTATCAGGGCATCATTCCCGGCGGCGAGCTGGAAAAGCTGATCAACCGCCGCGGTCCGCAGTGGTGGGACAGCGCGATCCGCAAGGGCAGCCGCGTCAGCGTGCTGGTGTTCGGCGACAAGATTGCGGGGTATGCCAATTACGGCCGCAACCGCGCCCGCAGCCTGCATTTCGACGGCGAGATCTACGAGCTTTATCTGCGCCCGGAATTCCAGGGCCTCGGCTTCGGCCGCCGGCTGTTTGCCGCCGCCCGCCGCGACTTGATGCAGAGCGGGCTGAAGAGCATGGTGGTGTGGGCGCTCTCGGACAACGATCCGGCCACCGAGTTCTACCGCGCTTTGGGCGGCCGCATGGTGGCGCGCTCGTCCGAGCGGTTCGGGCCGAAGGCGCTCGACAAGGTTGCCTTCGCTTGGACCAACTAATAATTTGGACCAATTGAGCTGCTGAAACCCGAATCGGCAGCGTTTTCCATCCGTCGATACCGCCCGCCTCTGCGCCGGTGATCGCTGGATTCATTATTTCACAAAAACGCGATGGATCAGCGGGCCAAGCCCGCGTATGACAGCGCCAAAATCGCTGCCGGGCGCGATTTATCCTCGGCAACAACGGAGCTTTGAATGCGTATCGATGCTATCTCGATCGGGAAGAACGTCCCCCACGACGTCAACGTCGTCATCGAAGTCCCCGTGGGCGGCGAACCGATCAAGTACGAGATGGACAAGGAGGCCGGCACGCTCGTCGTCGACCGCTTCCTGTACACGCCGATGCGTTACCCCGGGAACTATGGCTTCATCCCGCACACGCTGTCGGATGACGGCGACCCCTGCGACGTCCTGATCATCAACACCCGCGCCATCATCCCTGGCGCCGTCATGAGCGTGCGCCCGGTCGGTGTGCTGTTCATGGAGGACGAAGCCGGCGGTGACGAGAAAATCCTGGCGGTGCCGTCATCGAAGCTGACGCAGCGCTATGACAAGGTGAAGAGCTATTCCGACCTGCCTGACATCACGCTGCAGCAGATCCAGCACTTCTTCGAGCATTACAAGGATCTCGAGAAGGGCAAATGGGTGAAGATCCTGCGCTGGGGCGGCCCGGACGATGCGCACAAGCTGATCCTCGAAGGCATCGAGCGCGAGAAGAAGAAGAAGGGGTGAGCTTTGCGTGTCCCCGACGCGATGCGGCACGAGTGACGCGTCGCAGAGCCGGGACCCAAGGGTGCCACTTGCTGGGCCCCGGCTGTGCAGCGCACCGCTAAAGAAGCGCTGCGCTGCGTCCGGGGCACGAGAGTTCAACTACACCGCCGGCTTCGGCAGTCCGGCAATCGCACACGCCGCACGCAGCGTGTTCACCAACAAACACGCAACCGTCATCTGACCGACGCCGCCCGGCACCGGCGTGATCGCGCCGGCAACGCCAAGCGCTTCCTGATAGGCGACGTCACCGACGAGGCGCGTCTTGCCGTCGTCCTTGGGAATGCGGTTGATGCCGACGTCGATCACGGTCGCGCCCGGCTTCAGCCAGTCGCCGCGCACCATCTCCGGCTTGCCGACCGCGGCATAGACGAGGTCTGCGCGCTTCACGAGCCCGGCCAGATCGCGCGAGCGCGAATGCGCGATCGTGACAGTGGCGTTCTCGTTCAGCAGCAATTGCACCAGCGGACGGCCGACGAGGTTGGAGCGGCCGATCACGATGGCATTCATGCCCTCGAGCGAAGCGTGCACACTCTTGGTCAGGATGATGCAGCCGAGCGGCGTGCAGGGCGACAGCGCCTCGAAACCGCCGGCAAGCCGGCCGGCATTGTTCGGATGCAGGCCGTCGACGTCCTTGGCCGGATCGATGGCGTTGATCACGGCCTCGGTGTTCAGCCCCTTTGGCAGCGGCAGTTGCACGAGTATGCCGTGCACCGCCGGATCGCGGTTGAGCTTTGCGACCAGCGCCAGCAGGTCCCCTTGCGAGACGTCGGCCGGCAGCTTGTGCTCGAACGAAGCCATCCCCGCCGCCTGCGTCTGGGTGTGCTTTGAGCGGACATAGACCTCGCTGGCGGGATCGTTCCCGACCAGGACCACCGCAAGGCCCGGCACCAGATCGTGCTCACGCTTGACGCGGGCGACCTCATCGGCGACGCGGCCACGAAGCTCCGCGGCGATGACTTTTCCATCGATGATCTCTGCGGTCATGTCAGTTCCCCTGGTCTGTCGATTTCGCGGAGGCGAGCTGGCGCAAGGTCGCGCCGAGCCGAGCCGGATCGCCCTCGACCGCGATCCGCTTCAGCCGCGAGGTCGCCCCGGACAAAAACCTGATGCTGGCCTTGGGCACACCCAGCGATTTCGCGAGCAGGCCCACAACAGCCTTGTTGGCCGCGCCGCCATCGGCAATGGCCCGCACCCGCACCTTGAGCACGCTGCGGCCGTCGGAGAGCTGCTCGATGCCGTCGATCTCGTCGCGTCCGCCGCGCGGCGTCACCCGCAGCGCGATGCTGATTCCCAAGGCCGAGTAGCGCCAAGGCTCTTTACAGGAAGGCTCCTTACACGAAGGCTCCTTGTTAGCAACCAAGGCGCTCCCGCCCGCTCAGATCACGTTCGGGTAGACGTAATACAGGATCACCCGCTCGATGAACATGATGAGCAGGATCAGGATGATCGGCGAGATGTCGAGGCCGCCGAGACTGGGCAGGAAATTGCGGATCGGCGCCAACAGGGGCTCGGTGATCCGATACAGGAACTCCGCCACCGCCGAGACGAACTGGTTGCGGGTGTTGACCACGTTGAAGGCGATCAGCCAGGACAGGATCGCGGAGGCGATCAGCAGCCAGACGTAGAGATCGAGCACGATGATGACGATGTCGAGAACGGCACGCATGGCTTTGCAGACTCTGCCTTTTGAAACTCTGGCTGCGGTCGGGATTGACGCCCGTTGCTAGATATCGGTTCCCCCCGACCCAAACAAGGGAAGTCGGCGCCCGGATGGCTAAAACCGGGTTACACCCGTCCTTGACTTGACCTTGGCGGGGACTTAAATGGCGCCCGGTTGTCGGCCGCATTCACCAGAGCGGCCAGCAAAGGGGCCATAGCTCAGCTGGGAGAGCGCGTCGTTCGCAATGACGAGGTCGGCGGTTCGATCCCGCCTGGCTCCACCAGCCTTCGCAGGCTACGCCTGCTTCGGCTAGGCAAGCCCTCATGTAGCGAAGGCTGTCACGCCATAGCCCGAAGGGCGACGGCGGACTTCTCCTCGCCGCCCCCCTACCTCCCCGTAAACCGCGGCGGCCGCTTCTCCATGAAGCTCGCGACGCCCTCGCGGAAATCGCTGCCAGCCAGCGCCACCATCATCTCGCGATTCGCCTCGATCGTCGCCTCGGCCAGGGTCTGGAACGGGACCTCGTAGAGCTGCCGCTTGATCACGGCCATCGCGCTCGGCGAGACCATATCTGCAAGATCGCGCGCATAGGCATAGGTCTCCTCGCGCAACTTTTCCGGCGAGCAGAGCCGGTTCACCAGCCCGATCCGCAACGCCTCCTCGCTCGACACGCGCCGGGCCGAGAGCAGCAGATCCATCGCATTGGCATGGCCGACGATGCGCGGCAGCATCCAGCTGATGCCGTGCTCGGCGATCAGGCCGCGCCGCGCGAAGGCGGTGGTGAACACCGTGTTGTCGGCTGCAAAGCGCAGATCGCAGTAGAGCGCGTGGACCAGGCCAATGCCCGCGGTCGCACCGTTGAGCATGGCGATGACCGGCTTCTTGATCGAAGGATAATAGCCGTAGCGCGTCTGCCAATCCGGCCGGCGGTTCATGTCGAAGGGTGGCAGGTTCGCGGCGCGCCTGACGTCGTCAGGATCGAGGCCTTTCAGCGCATCCATGTCGGCGCCGGCGCAGAACGCGCGGCCCGCGCCGGTGAGCACGATGACGCGGACGTCGTCGTCGGTATTTGACGCTTCCATCGCATGGCGCACGTCGCGCTCCATGACCGGCGTCCACGCATTCATGCGGTCCGGGCGATTGAGCGTGATGGTCGCGATCCTGTCGCTCACCTCGTAGAGAATGTGTTCGTAGGCCATGGCGCTCTCCCTGTATTTGCCGGCGCAGTTTCGCGTGCGCGCGTTGGCAGGGAGCGTAGCATATCCAGGAGAGACGCAAGGGCTTGCGCGGAGGCGCGATCATTCAGCGGCTTGCGCCAGTACCGGGCGGCGCGCCAGCCAGCCGTCGATGAAATGATCGAGCCACGCACGCTCTGCGACGTCGTAGACGGCACGATCGGCGAAATGATGATGCCGCTGCCGCGCACCGGGCGCGCTGAAGCCATCATAGCCGCGCGTGGTCCAGCAATGCATCATCGCGTAGGTCACGTCGGGGTGAAACTGCACACCGAAGGCATTGCCGGTGCGGAATGCCTGCACCGGAAAATCATCGCCTTCCGCAAGCAGCTCCGTGCCGACCGGCAGCTCAAATCCCTCGCGATGCCAGTGATAGACCTGCGCCGGCCAATGCGGACAGAGCGCGTGGCCCGCTGCGGTCGGCCTGATCGGGTAATAGCCGATCTGGGTCAACGCCTCCGCATGCGGCGCGACGCGAGCACCAAGCTGCATCGCGAGCATCTGGGCACCGAGGCAGATGCCGAGAAACGGACGCTGTTCGCGGAGCGGAATTTCGATCCAGTCGATCTCGCGGCGGATGTAATCGTCAGGATCATTGGCGCTCATCGGACCGCCGAAGAACACGGCGCCGGCATGCTGGTCGAGCGTCTCGGGCAAGGGATCGCCGAAGCGCGGACGGCGGATGTCGAGGCGATGGCCGAGTGCGCGCAGCGCATTGCCGACCCGGCCGGGCGTCGAGGATTCCTGATGCAGGACGATCAGAACCGGCAACCGGGCTTCGGAGGCGGCCGCGCCCGGCGTCCTTCTTGGGAAGGGCACCAATTCTGCGCTACCAAACCTGTCCGTCCGGAACGACATGGCCTCTGCGAGTGCTATCGGTTCAGACCATCAGCATAGCTAAGCGATGGTTAACATCGTGTGAGTTCGCGCACACAAGCCGGACGAAGCAAGCTCCGGGCCATTACGGAGGCGTGGCGATTATCTAGTGCCGACGCCGCTGGAACCGGCTGGTGGCAGCCAGGATGAAGCCGCGCGGGAAGAAACGCAGTGCGAACGGCACGATCTTGATGCCCAGACCAGGCAGCACTGCCCGTTTGTTCGCCATCAGGCCACGATACGCCTCCTGCGCAACGTCGGCGGCAGAGACCTTGAGAGCGGCCGTATCATGTTGAGAGCCGACGCCGGCGCGGGCCTGGAATTCGGTGGGCACTGGACCCGGACAAAGCACCGTGACGCGGACGCCGCGCGGCGCGAGCTCTGCCCGCAACGCTTCGGTGAAGGAGATCACATAGGCCTTGGACGCGTAGTAGACGGCCATGCCCGGGCCGGGCAGGAATCCCGCGACCGATCCGACATTGAGAAGGCCGCCCTTGTTCCTGATGAGCTGATCGGCAAAGCGCAGCGACAGATCCGTCAGCGTCCGCACGTTGACGTCGACGATGCCGAGCTGCTCTGCACGATCACGCTCGATCGCATCGCCGAACACGCCGAAGCCGGCATTGTTGACGAGATGATCGAGCTCGACCCCTTCGGCGGCAAGCGCCGCCGCGATCGTCTCGCCGGCATCCGCTTGCTCGAGATCGCAAACGATCACGATCGGCTTCTTGCCGCCCTTGGCGGCGAGCTCGGAGGCGAGCGCTTCCAACCGGTCTGCCCGTCTCGCGGTCAATGCGAGGCGATGTCCATTGGCGGCAAACACGCGCGCCAGCTCCACGCCGATGCCTGCCGAGGCACCAGTAATCAGCGTCACCCGCTCAGTCACGATCGAAGTCTCTTGCGTTCAAGTTTTTGCCCTGCAATGGCGGAACGAGAGCATAGGCCGCGCGCGGCATGCAAGCTGTGCCACCAGCATGGCCGCCTGAGCAGAACGACAGGACGTGCTGGAAAACCGTTGATTTGCAGGCGCAATTCGACGCAGGCGACGAACAAATTAAAGTTTCGTCATGTACCCGCGCAAGCCGCTATTGAGCGACATGAGAGCCGTCAGCCACCGACGGCACTGTCCTTCACCGGGCCGCCGGCACGCTCGGCGACCGCGTGCTTCAGCTCGATTCGGTCACGCTGGGATATCCCGAGCAGGTCGGATGCGCGCCAGACGACGTTGTCCTCGAACTCGCTGACCTGCCCATCGGCATAGACCAGCTCCCACATCATCTGCACGATGCGCTTGCGGCCGTCCTCGTCGAGCGAGCGCATGATGACGCTGGTGAAGTGATAGAGATCGACCGCCTCGCCCTCGACCTGGGTGGCGTCGGCGATCAGCCGGTCCGCGGTGCCCCGATCGAGCCCAAAGTGGCTTTCAATCAAGCCGTGCAGCTTGCGCTGCTCGGTCGCGGTCGGCTGGCCATCCAGCGAGATTACGTGAACCAGCAGCGCCGTGGCCGCCAGCCGATAGTCGCTGTCGCCAAATGCGCGGTCCTGGTCTTGGGGAGCAACAATGTCGGCGATGAATTGACGCAGGCCGTCGAGCATAAGATCCTACCGAAATCGATGACGTCGCGGGGTGCGACGTGACCAGCATTATATGAGCGGGAAACTCAACCGGCGCAACGTGCGTCAGTTCCGCGCGCCGCATTACGTTTCGGCAATATGGGCTATCTCTTTCACCGTCATGGCCGGGCTTGTCCCGGCCATCCATGCGTCACCACCAACTAAAGACGTGGATGCCCGGGTCAAGCCCGGGCATGACGACGGAGAGTTGGCGCGCATCCGCCTCTACAACGTCATTGCCCCTCACGGTATCTCGTACACCACCATCTTGTCGGCGATGCCGCGCAAGGCGGCCTGCTTCTGGATCGGCTTGATCGCGCGCTGCTCGAGCACTTCGGCGACCGCGGGCGCATCGAGCACCGGGCCGGTGATATGGATCTCCTGCGCAGTGGACAGGCTCTGCACGCGAGCGGCGATGTTGACGGTCTGGCCGAAATAATCCTGCCGCTCGTTCAGCATCACCGCGAGGCACGGGCCTTCGTGAATGCCGATCTTGACGATGAGATCGGCGGTGCCGCGCTTCTTGTTGAGCTCGTCCATCGCTGCGCGCATCCGCAGGCCTGCGACGATGGCGTGCTCGGGACGGACGAAGGTCGCCATCACGGCATCACCGATGGTCTTCACCACCGCGCCCTTCTCGGAAGAGATGATCTCGAGCAGGGCATGAAAATGCGCGCGCACGAGATCGAAGGCGGCGAGATCGCCGACGCGCTCGTACAGCGCGGTCGAGCCCTTGAGATCGGTAAACAGGAAGGTCAGCGAGGTGATCTGGAGCCGCTGGTCGAGACTGAGATTGTCGGCCTTGAACACGTCGCGAAAGGTCTGGTTCGACAGCATCCGCTTGGCGGTGAGGAACGGCTTGCGCTTGCCGATCAGATGATGGAGCGCCTCCGCCGCGATGAAAACCGACGGCAGCACGCGCACGCCGGCCTGGTTCTCCAGTGACAGCCTGAGCGGGCCCGGCCGCATGGTCGTGGTCCCGGTCGGGGCCTGCACCTTGTTGTACATGATGGCGAGCTGCTGGCGATCCCTGGTCGGCTCGCCCTGGACGTCGATGAAATGGGCGGCATGCGTCACCGGCTCGAAGATGATGACGAAGTCGCTCGGCAACTGCAGCGACATAGTGGCTTTCTCGCCCGCCGGCAGCTCCATCGTATCCAGCGTCACCTCGTTCGCCAGCATCGCGAACGAATCCTTGTTGAAGTCGACGCCGGAGCTCCAGAACACCTGCTTGAAATATTCCCACACCGGAAGCGTGTCGGGATCATGCGCCGCGATGCGCCGGACACGCGGGTTCACGGTGAAGGAAACCTCGACCTGATCGTCGACGGAAGCTTTGTAACCGCAGGCGCAGAGCGCGCAGTGATAGTCGTCGGGCTTGAGCGCCTTCAGCGTCGAATGCGCGCCCAGCACGCCCCCGCAGCCCGGGCACAGCACGTTCCAGCCGAGATCGAACAAGCCGAGCCGCGCCGCATGCAGGAAGGCGGAGATCGCGTGCTCTTCGTCGACGCCATGCTGCTGGGAGAAATCGAGGACGTTGACGCGGTTGAGCTCGTGATCCTCGCCGTTCTCGATGAGATGCGCAATTGCATCGACCACCTTCACGTCGGCGGTCTGCTGCAGAACGGATAATTGGGCCTGGATGTCGCTCATGACGAGACTCTATCTGAGATGGATCACGCTGCCGGCCAGGCAATCGCCCGTCACCGACGCGTGATGCGGAACATGGGTGAGTGGTCCGGCTGGGTCGTGACGACACCGAGCGGGATCACGGGATTGCTCGGATCGGCGAGCTCGACACGGAACGCGCCGATCAGCCGGGCCAGCGCCAGCACGGATTCGGCCTGCGCAAACGGCGCGCCGATGCAGACGCGCGGGCCCGCGCCGAACGGCAGATAGGCGAAGCGATCGGGCGCCTCGTTCGACAGGAAGCGCTTTGGAATGAACGCGTTCGGCTGATCCCACAGCTTCTCGTGCCGGTGCAAGAGCCAGGGTGCGATCATGATGATGTCGCCCTTGGCGATCTCGACGCCAGCCGCATTGTCCTTGTCGCGCGCGGCACGCGCCACCAGGAAAGCGGGCGGATAGAGCCGCATCGTCTCCTCGATCACCGCGCGGGCGAATTTCTGGCGATCGATATCGGTCATGCTGTCGAGATGCTCGCCGCGCGTCTCGGAGGCAACCTCTTCCTGCGTCTCCGGATCGAGAGCAAGCAGATAGAGCGCCCAGAACAGCGCCGTTGCCGTGGTCTCGTGACCCGCAAGGATCATGGTCGCGACCTCGTCGACGAGCTGCTCGTCAGAGAAGCCCATGCCCGTTTCGGGGTCGCGCGCCGCGTCCATGAGATCGAACAGATCGCGCGGCGGCGCGCCGTCCTTTTTGCCCATTGCACGCCGCTCGGCGATCAGCATCGCGACGAACTCGGTCCAGCGCTTGCGGAAGCGGGCGCGGGCAAAATCCATCGGGCTCGGCCAGGACACCGGCAGCAGCATGTCGAGAAAGTATGGCCGTCCCAGCCGGGCGGCATATTCCATGATGAAGTTGCGCAAGGTCGCGCCGTGGCGCTCCATGCCGAAGGAGAACATCGTGCGCCCGGCGATCTCCAGCGTCATGCGCTGCATGACCTCGCGCAGGTCGATGTCTTCACCAGCGCGCGCATCCAGCTTTGCGATGGTCTCGTCGAGCACCGCCGTCATGTGCGGGACGAGATTCGCAGTGGCGCGCGGCGTGAAGGCCGGCGCGAGCGTGCGGCGCTGAAACGTCCAGGAATGACCTTCGGCGATCAGGAGACCGTCGCCGAGCACGGGGCGCAGCACGCGGATGCCGGCCGGCGTGCGCGTATAGTTCTCGTAATTGCTGAGCAGGACGTGCCGGATCGCATCCGGCTGGTTCAGGATGAAGCTGTTGCGGAAGAAGAAGCGGCCCTTGATGACGTCTTCTTCATAGGCGCGCTGCCCCCAGGTTGCGATCATGTTCCGTCGGATCACGGCAACCCGGGCGAAGAACGACATCTCGTCCGGGGCGCGCGGGGGAGCCGGGGGGATGATGGGCCGACGCACGCTGGCGATGTTCATGGCTCCCTCCCGAGAGAAGTGTCGTAAGCAAACAGCTAGTAAGTCAGCTCGGCAATCGCAATCCTGTTCTCGGCGGCGGGCCAGGCGCGTGCCACAATCCGTTCTTCGCCGAATTGAGCCACGATGTTACGTCCGACCTCGCCCGCTGCAAGCCGCAATGTGGCTGCCGCATCGGTGGGCACGCCCGGCTTGACGTCGGCCGGCTCCTTGCCGTCGAACAGCACCACGTCCCGCGGCAGGCCGAAATAGCCACGCGGCCGCGACATGATGACGACGGCGCCAGCATCCTTGTCGGCCGGCCCAAGCGGACGCGCAGGCCTTAAATGCACGACGTCGGAGGAACGCGGGAAAGGCGAGCGATAAATGTGCGTCGTCGGCGCGCCGGGCGAAGCCAGGACGAATTCGAGCGACCATGCAGGATCGACCTGCGCCGGCCCCCAGCGGCCGTCCGCGCCTGTCTTGGAGCTGTGCAGCGCCTCGCCCTCACGCTCGCCGGTATCAGGGTCGACCCGGAAGATATCGACGGTTGCGCCGGCGACGGGACGATTGGTCGGCACGCCGCCCGGCGTGCCCGAGACCAAACCGCTCAGCTTGACGCTGACCTCCGGCGTGATCGCGATGCGCGCGGGTTCGCGGCCGGCGATGAACTTGTAGATCTCCCGGAACGCGCGCGGATGAAACGCCACCTCGCGATGGTCGAGCGCGCCGAGCACGAGGTTGATGGCACCCTTCAGCTCCGGCCCTTCATTCGTGACACCGGTCGGCGTGCCGGGCTTGCCGATGAAGCGGCCATCAGCTTGCGCGTATTTGTCCATGCCGTCGCTGCGCAGGGTGAGGAAGGCGACGCCCGGCGTCACCTCGCTCTCGCCCTCGTTCAGGCCGCGCAGGAATGTGCCGCGGCCATTGAATTCGTTGTTGGGCTGATCGTCGGTTGCGAACAGGCCGTGATTGGGCGTGCCGCACAGTACGGCGTGGCTGACATCGCCGGCGCCGCCATTCTTGATAACGTTGCGGATGGCATAGCCGCCGCGCGAGCTGCCGACCAGCGCCACGCGAGGCGCTCCAGTCCGGCGCTTCAGCTCGGCGATGGCGGCAGCGAGCTCGCGGCGCTGGTCCTCGGTCGAGGAGCGGTTTGCCTGCTCGACCTTGTCGTCACTGCGCGCCAAGGGGTCGGTGAAGTTGATCGCCATCATGCGATCGCGCGCGATGCCGTTGAATTCCATCCGCCACAAGGTCGTCATCCAGAGCGCGTCGTAATCGCCGTTGCCGTGGACGAACAGGATCGGCGGCACTTCGGTGCTAGGCACGGCGGCAGGTGCCGTTTGAGCGATCGCACCGGCCGGCAAGCTCGCAACCGCGAAAGGCAGGCTGCCCACGCCTTGCAGGATCGTCCGTCGCGACAGCCTCATATGTTCCTCCCCGGCAAAGCAGTCTTTGCACCGCTTATACCGGTCTAACCACTGGACAGCGAAGGACTTTCGCAGGCATCACTGATCCGACCGGAATCGCTGAAGCCAGTTCTGACACCCGATTTGGAAGGGGATATGACCGAGCCGACGAACCGCCAGACATTTGCCGGAGACGGCATCACGGCCCCGCTGCGGTACACCTTGTTCCGGCGCATCTGGCTCGCCAGCCTGCTCTCCAATCTCGGCCTCCTGATCCAGGGCGTGGGCGCGGCCTGGGCAATGACACAGATGGCAGCCTCCGCCGACAAGGTGGCGCTGGTGCAGACCGCACTGATGCTGCCGATCATGCTGATCTCGATGCCGGCCGGCGCCATCGCCGACATGTATGACCGCCGCATCGTCACCCTGATCTCGCTGGCAATCGCGCTGATCGGCGCGAGCGCGCTCACCGTGCTGGCCGGCTTCAACATGATTAGCCCCGAATTGCTGCTCGTCTTCTGCTTCGTGGTCGGCAGCGGCAATGCGCTGTTCGGCCCGGCCTGGCAGTCCTCGGTCAGCGAACAGGTGCCGCCCGAGGCACTGGCGTCCGCGGTGGCGCTGAACGGCATCAGCTACAACATCGCACGCAGCTTCGGTCCCGCGGTCGGCGGCGTTATCGTCGCTTCGCTTGGTGCGGTCGCGGCGTTCGCCTGCAATGCGATTCTGTATATCCCGCTGCTGGTGGTTTTGCTGCTCTGGCGCCGCAACACCGAACCCTCGCGTCTGCCGCGCGAGAAGCTCAACCGCGCCATGGTCTCCGGCTTCCGCTACATCACCAATTCGCCGCCGATCAAGATCGTGCTGCTGCGCACGCTGGTCATGGGCTTGATCGGCGGCGCCGTCATGGCGCTGATGCCCCTGGTCGCGCGCGACCTCTTGCACGGCGGCGCGCAGACCTACGGCATCATGCTAGGCGCCTTCGGTATGGGCGCAGTCATCGGCGCGCTCAACATCCATGAATTGCGCAAGCGCATGCGCGGCGAAGCCGCGATCCGTGCCTGCACCATCTCGTTGGCGTTTGCGATGGCCGCGCTCGCCTTGAGCACGGAGCCGGTGCTGACGGCGACCGCGCTGGTGCTGGCCGGTGCGGTCTGGATGGCAGCCATCGCGCTGTTCAACATCGGCGTGCAGCTCTCGGCGCCGCGCTGGGTCGCCGGCCGCTCGCTGGCGGCGTTCCAGGCCTCGATCTCGGGCGGCATCGCGATCGGCGCCTGGGGCTGGGGCCATCTCACCGACCATGTCGGCGTCGAGGTCGCGCTGCTTGCGGCAGCCTGCCTGATGCTGATCTCGCCGGTGCTCGGCATCTGGCTGACGATGCCGCGCGTCGGCGCACGCAACGAGGATGCGGAGGTGCTGGCCGATCCCGAGGTGAAGCTGTCGCTGACAGGCCGCAGCGGACCGCTGGTGGTCGAGATCGAATACCGGGTCGCCCAGGAGAACGCGCGCGCCTTCCACAACGTGATGCAGGACGTGCAGCTCTCGCGACAGCGCAACGGCGCCTATGGCTGGTCGATCGCGCGCGACATCGCCGATCCCGAATTGTGGACCGAACGCTATCACTGCCCGACCTGGTTCGATTACCTGCGCCAGCGCAACCGCTCGACCCAATCCGAACGCGCGCTGCATCAGGAAGCCATCGCCTTCCACATCGGCCCCGAGCCGGTGCGGATCCGCCGCATGCTGGAGCGTCCATTCGGCTCGGTGCGCTGGAAGGACGATACGCCGGACCGCGCCAACAGCGAGGTGCTGCCGGTGGTCGCGACCGCAGCGGGGAGCAGCACGTAGGTTCGTGTCTGATCGTAGCCCGCATGAGCGCAGCGACATGCGGGGGTCAGGCGTCCCGGATATCGCTGCGCTCATCCGGGCTACGAAATGACTACTGCCCGTGATCCGTCAGCACCTTGTCGCAACCCTTGCTCAGCCGGGTGCGGTTCTGCTTGAGGCAGGCGAGCACGGCGCCATCGCCATTGTTCATCACGGCGCGGCAGAAGCGAGAGACATCGCGCGCGCACGCGTCATGGCCGGGCTGCTGTTGCGCCGATGCAGCGGATGCGCACAGCAGAAAAGGAATAATGAAAAAAGCTCTGGTCATCGCGGAATTGCCTCTTACCCGGAACGAGTTGCGGGCGAAGCTAGTGCGATGATCCCAAGGCCGCAACGGCTTTGTTGACTGATGTTGCTGCCGCCCCGTGGCCCCGGCCTTGAAGCCAGGGCGTCGCGAGGGGAGCTGACCGACGCAACGATCGTCTCGGTTACTGTTGGCCCTGAACGTCAGCGACCTTGCGCGACGCGCCCTTGGCGAGAGTCTTGTCCATCACCGCGCGGCAGCCGGCGCTCAGATCCGAACGATGCTTGATCATGCACGCGGTGATCTTCGGGACGTTGGGGATTTCCGCCGAGCAGAGACGGAAGGCGTCGCCGGTGCACATCTGCTGCGCCTCCGCCGAGAAGGCGAAGCTCGAACCCGTCGAGACGATCGAGATGATGGCAGCAAAACCCAGGGCAAGGCCGGTGTCGCGGATCTTGCGCGTCAGAGACTTGGAAAAAGACTTGGTCATTTGAAGCTCCCATTGGCACCGCCGCTGGGCGGGCCCGTTGTTGATGGGAACTACGATGCTCCGCCAAAACCGTTTCCACTGTGATGATGGTCACGACCGGCTCAGCCTCTGTGACCTCGGTCACTTTGGCGCACCTCGCTGAAATTCCTGCGCAACCGCTGTCGCGTTGGTGTCACGTTAACTGTTCCTTCGCATTAATGGCTCGTCGCGCGGGAAATTCCGCCGGTTTGGTTGCGTAATTGGAAAGAATAGCGATGCGTAATGCGTTGGGCCTGATGCTGGCCAGTGTAGTTGCGGCGGTCGTGATCGCCGCCGGGGGTTGGTTTTATTATTCCTCGCGCGCCGATCAGGGCGCCCCCAAGACAGTTGCCGCCCGTGCTGCCGATCCGTTGCCGGCACCGGCGAAGCTCGCCGCCAAGGACGACGTCCAGACCACCGCGACGATCGCAGCCAAGCCGGCGCCGGCAGCTCCAGCACCTGCGCCAGCCCCCGTCATGCCGGTGCAGCAGAAGCAGGTCTGCGCCAATCCGAACGCGCTCGGCGTGTCCCGCGTGGTCGAGATCGACACCACCGGCGGTCCCGGCTTCGGCTTCGAGCACTTCAAGCAGTTCGACTTCCTCACCGAGAAGGAGGTCGTGCTGACCTTCGACGACGGTCCATGGCCGGTCAACACGCCCGCGGTGCTGAAGGCGCTCGCGGATGAATGCACCAAGGGCCTGTTCTTCTCGGTCGGCAAGCACGCGACTTATCATCCCGAGATCCTGAAGCAGGTGCTCGCCCAGGGCCACACCGTCGGCACGCACACCTGGTCGCATGTCAACCTGAACAGCAAGAAGATGACGGAGCAGCAGGTCAAGGACGAGGTCGAGAAGGGTTTCAGCGCGGTGAGGTTCGCGCTCGGCACCAACCCGGCGCCGTTCTTCCGCTTCCCGCAGCTTCAGCACAATCCCGCGATGGTGGCCTATTTCGGCACCCGCAACGTCGCGATGTTCTCGACCGAGATCGACTCCTTCGACTTCAGGAAGGGTGCGACGCCGGAGAAGATCGTCGAGACCGTGATGACCAGGCTCGACAAGCTCGGCAAAGGCATCATCCTGATGCACGACTTCCAGAAGAACACCGGCATCGCCATGCCGACGCTGCTCGCGCGGCTGAAGGCCGGCGGCTACAAGGTCGTGCAGATGAAGGCCAAGACGAGCTTGCAGACGCTCCCGGAATATGACGAGGCGCTGATGAAGGACATGAAGGTGCCGACCGCCGGCACGAACGCCCGTCCGATCGCAAGCGTGGTGCAGACGGTCTCGCAGTAAACCGCGATCACGCTTCAATATTCGCATGGCCGGGCTTTCGCCCGGCCATGCGCTTTGGACAAGCAGCTTACCAATAGATGCCGTGCCGGTGCAGCTCGCTGATGATGCGGCGCTCGGTCCAGCTGCGCGTGTGCTTCGGCTTGTTCGACTTTGAAGTGGTCCTGGTGCCAGGCTTGGTCGTCGCGACTGGCGCTGAAGTCCCCCGCAACCATCGACAACCGTTCGGCACGAGGTTGTCACCGATGTCTCGGGTACGACCCGTTACGTATGTCTTCGGGCTGGAGAATCGAGGCGATGGTGCCGCAAGAGGGATTCGAACCCCCGACCCCGTCATTACGAATGACGTGCTCTACCGACTGAGCTATTGCGGCGAACCCTGCCGGAGCTTGGCGCGATGCCGGCTCCGATACGCGCGCCCCTGATATCGGGCATGGCCCGAATTGGCAAGGACAAGCGGCGTTCGAAATGCGCCTCACGCGCCCCAGCGGGACCAGAATCCGCGCCAGCCGCCGGCCTGAGCCTTAGGCGTGCCGATTTGTTCCGTAAATTCATCGCTCGGGCCCTCGTCATCGATCCCGGGATCGTCCGGCGCGCGGACGATCGGGATCACGGCGGGGATCGGGGCCGGTCCGGGCTTGCCGAGATCGGCACGGCTTCGGAACACCGGCGTGGCCGGCGGAGACGATTCGGCCGGCGCCGATGCCTGATCGGCCGGCTCGGCGGGCGTGACCGCCGGCTCTTCTGTGGCAGCTTCGTTGGCAGCTTCGGGGGCTTCCTTGGCGGCCTCTTTGGCCTGTGGGGGCGAATTGTCCTGAGCGGCCGGAGCTGGGGCCGGAGCCGCCACCGGCGGTTCCATCGGAGCTTCGCTGGCGGCCGCCGTCACTCGCTTCGGCGGCGGGGCCGCCAGCATGGCTTCCTCGAAGGCGGAGGATTCGATCGTGGTGCTCCTGTCCGAGGGCAGGCTTGCGACCGGGGTCTGCCATTGGAAGGCGTCGAGGCGGCCGGTGACCGGGGAGACCGGACGCCAGCGGTCGCTGACATAGCCGTCCGCAGTCCAGGCGGGATCGTGGCGGGCGCGCACCGCACGCAAGGTCCAGGCGCGGGCACGGCCGCCGTCGCCATGCTCGGTGCGCTCGATCTCGGCCATCAGCAGCGCGACGCGCTGCGTCGGGTCCTTGAGATATGGCGCGAGCACCTCGCGCGCACGGGCGAACTCGGAGGCATCGATCGCGGCCCGCGCGACCGCGAGCTGGCCCTCGACATGACCGGGCTTGTCGGCCGGTGTCTTGGCCGCGAGCGTCTCGACCCGCTGCAGGCGGTGCCACGCGGTATCGCCGAGCTTCACGTGGGCATAGGCATCGGCGAGATCGGGATGCGGGTTGGCGAGCCAGGCGGCCTCGACCAGCTTCATGGCGCGGCGCACCTGATGCGCCTCGCTCTCGAATTTCGCGGCGAGCACCGCGGCCGGCACCAGGGTCGGTGCGAGCTTGACCGCCTCCATCGCGCTCTCGCGCGCGACGTCGCGGTCCATAGTTTCCAATTCCAGCGCACGCGCGGCGAGCAGGACGCCGCGTTGGCGGCGATAGGTCGGCTTGTCGATCTGCCCCGCAGACAGATTGGAATCGAGGATCGCGAGCGCACCGCTCCAGTCGCCGCGCGCGCAGCGGAAGCCGAGCACCGCATGCGAAGCCCAGGTCGAGGACGGCGACAGCTTGATCGCTTCTTCGGCGATCATCACGGCGCCGACCGCATCGTCGGCGCGCTGCGCCTCGATGAACAGGCCGCGCAGGCCGAGCAGGCGCGTGTCCTCGCGCTCGGCCATGGCGCGGAAGACGCGCTGCGCTTCGTCGCGATTACCGTCGAGCTGCGCGGACTGCGCATGCAGCAGCAACGCGAGCGGATCGTTCGGCGCATGCCGCCGCGCCGCCGCCGCGTGCCGACGGGCAAGCGCGGTGTCGCCGTGACCGATCGCGAGCAGGCCGTGGGTGATGGCGTGACGGCCGCGCGCATGGCGCTTCTCGTGACGACGGCGGCGCAAACGTCCCGGCGTGCGCCAGATCATTGTCACGATGCTCCAGAGCAGCACGGTCGCGGCGGCGAAGATGCCGAGCCCGAGCACGAAACCGGAAAACGTCGTGGTGGCGCGCAAGCCGCCCCAGGTCAGAACCAGCTCACCGTGCTGGTCGGCAACCCAGGCGCCGCCGGCCGCCGCCAGCGCGATCAAAATGAGAAAGAGCACGATGCGAAGCATGACAGTCCCTATACGCGCTGATTGTTGCGCGAACCTTATTGAGCGGGCTTGACTGAATCGGACTTGGCTGAATCGGATTTGGCGAGATTCGCCATGGCATCGTCGGCGAATTTGCGGGATGCGGCGAGCGCGGCGTCGCGGGCGTCTGCCTTGTCGAGCCAGGCCTGCGCCGCGGCGCGATCGGTCTCCGGCAGCGACTTCAGCTCGCGACGCGCCTCGACGAAATCGTTGCGCAGCGCCGCCGCCGTGACGCGCGCCACGATCGCACCGCGGTCATTGCCGACGCCGTCAGTGCGCTCGATGCGGACGAGCTTCGACGCGCCCGCCTGGAGACGCTCGACGATACCGGTGCCACCGGTCTGAGGTTCCGGTGGCGGCGACAGCTTCGGCACGATGGTGAGCAGCTCGCGGCTCAGTGCGACCGGCGTCGGAATGCCCGATGATGCAAAATTATCGAGCGGCTTCAGCGTTTCGGGCTTGGCCGCCAGCGTGCGCGCCGCCGCCAATTGCTGCTGATAGGGATCGCCATGGCGAACCGCGACGTCGAGCAGAGCGGCGGCCACCACGTGGCGCAGCGGCCTGTCGTCCATTGCCTTGACCTCGGCAATCTTCTCGCCCTGCTGCGCGATCTCGGCCCGTTCGGTCCTGCTGGCGCGTTCGAGCTGCGCGATGCGGTCGTTGAGCGCGGAAAGGTCGGGCGCGGGAGCGCCTGGCGCGGACTTCACGTCGTTCAATGCGCTCGCTGTCTTATCGGATTGCGCGCGGAGATTGGCGAGGTCGCTGCGCAGGCTGCCGACGGTTTTCTCCAGCGCATCGATTCGCGCCACCGTCGCCGGATCGGCGACGGGCTTGCCCGCCTTGGCTTCGACTGCGCTGACACGCCCGCTGAGCGCGTCGACCGTCGCGCTCGTGACTTGCGGTGCGACAGGCGGCGCCTCTACCGCGGGCCAGCCCAGCATCCAGCCGACCGCGATCACGACGGCCGCGGCCGCAGCGCCGGAGAACGGCGCGATCACCCAAGGCGAAATCGGCGGCGACCCGGCGGCAGCCGCGATGGCGGCTTCCGCCTCATTGCGCTCCGGCCCGGCGTCGGCGTGCTCGGTCTGAAGCTCTTCGGGCTGAACCTCTTCGGACTTGGCCTGCTCGGATTGGGGTTGCGCGGTCTCGGCGTGCTCCGGCGTCGGCTGAGCTGCGGGCTCGCCCGCCGCCTCCCGCGGCTGGGTCGAGACTTCGGTCGCCTCGAGGTCGATGGTGGGCGGGGTGCGCTTGGCACGACCGGCGTCGGGGGCCAATCCTGCGTCTTCAGGCTTGTCGTCGGCCATCGTGACGGTTCCTCACACTTCCATACCTGCACGGATCCCAAGGTAATCCGATTGCGCCGGATTCGGCTCGACCTCTTACGCCAAACGGGTGCGCAAAGCACGCTCCAAGGCGTCGAACAGGGCATTTTCATCCGGCGTGGCGGCCGCCAGAACCTGCGACGCACCGGCCTCGCGCAGCACGCCAGCGACCGTCTCGGACAGGCAGCATTGCGGTATCGCCAGCGCCGAGATTTCGACACCTTCGTCCCGCGCCGCGTCCAGGAACGCCCGTGCGCTACGCCGGGAGTAGTGCAGCACCGCCTCGATGCCGTGGGCAGCGAAGCCATCGCACACCTCGCGCGGCAGCACCTTGACGGGCGCCATGCGATAGGTGGTCTGCGTGACCACGTTGAATCCTTCGGCGCCGAGCTCACCGCCGAGATCGCGCGACAGATCCGCGCCCGCCAGGTAAAGCAGCGTGCTGTTTTTCTTCAGCACCTTGTCGCGTGCACCCTGCACCACCTTGTCGCGCAGCGCCGCCGCATCGCCGCCGGCGACGGTCACGTCGGCAAAGCCGGCCTCACGCGCTGCGGCGGCCGTGTGCTCGCCGACCGCAAACAGCGGCAGGTTCGATAGGCCAATATCTTGCAATTGCGGTGCGATGCCGCGAATCGCGTTGGCCGATGTGACGATGATGCCGTCATAGCGCGCCTCGCTCTCGGCTCGAAAAGCGACCGGCTCGAACTTCAGCACCGGCGCGAGCAACACCTCATGCCCCCGCGCGCGCAAATTCTCCACCGTCGCCTCATTGTCGGGATGCGGCCGTGTGACAAGAATGGACATCGCTGCGGTTCCCGAACCATGGGCGGCGCATGGACGAGGACCACCGCGCGTGGCGATTGCGCAAGCCATCCCCGGAATGCTACCGGACGTACCAGAACTCGGCTTTCCGGATGAGCGCAAGGGCGCAAATTGGATAACAATTCGCCAATGCTGGTATTGGGCATCGAAACCACCTGCGACGAAACCGCCGCGGCCGTGATCGAGCGCGCACCCGACGGCAGCGGCAGGATCCTGTCCAACATCGTCCGGTCGCAGGTCGAAGAGCACGCCCGCTTCGGCGGCGTGGTGCCGGAGATCGCGGCCCGCGCCCATGTCGATCTGCTCGATGGCATCATCGACCGCGCGATGCGTGAGGCGGGCATCGGCTACGCCCAGCTGGGCGGTGTCGCTGCGGCCGCAGGGCCGGGGTTGATCGGCGGCGTCATCGTCGGACTGACCACCGCCAAAGCGATCGCGATGGTGCACGACACCCCGCTGGTCGCGGTGAATCATCTGGAGGCGCATGCGCTGACGCCGCGTCTCACCGACGGCATCGAATTCCCCTATTGCCTCTTCCTTGCCTCGGGCGGACACACCCAGATCGTGGCCGTGACCGGCGTAGGCCAATATGTGCGGCTCGGCACCACGGTCGACGACGCGATCGGCGAGGCCTTCGACAAGGTCGCCAAGATGCTGGGCCTGCCCTATCCCGGCGGTCCGCAGGTCGAGCGTGCTGCCGCAAGCGGCGACGCCGCACGCTTCGCCTTCCCTCGGCCGATGCAGGGCCGTCCAGATGCCAATTTCTCGCTGTCGGGCTTGAAGACGGCAGTGCGCACCGAAGCGAGCCGGATCGCCGAGCTCACGCCGCAGGACGTCAGCGATCTCTGCGCCAGCTTCCAGGCCGCCGTGCTGGACTCGACGGCGGACCGTCTCAGCGTCGGCCTGAAACTTTTCCGCGAGCAGTTCGGCGCGCCGCGCGCGCTCGTGGCCGCCGGCGGCGTAGCCGCCAATCAGGCGATCCGCGGCGCCCTGCACGAGGTCGCGCGGCAGGCCGGGACCGAGCTGATCATGCCGCCGCCGGCGCTGTGCACCGACAACGGCGCGATGATCGCCTGGGCCGGCGCCGAGCGTCTCGCGCTCGGCATGACCGACACGATGGACGCGCAGCCGCGCGCGCGCTGGCTGCTCGATGCCAACGCGACGGCACCGGCGGGCTACGGCAAGACGCGGGCGGGATATTAGCCATGACCCCGTTCCAGTCCGTCGCGGTGATCGGAGCGGGCGCCTGGGGCACGGCGCTGGCCACCGTGGCGGCGCGGGCAGGACGGAACGTGACGCTGTGGGCACGCAATGCCGAGCATGCGGCGCGGATTGCCGCAACGCGCGACAATCCACGGCTGCCCCGCGTGCCGATCGCTCCGGAGATCGTCGTGACGAGCGATCTGGCCCTCGCTGCGCGCGCCGACATGCTGTTGATCGCAACGCCAGCGCAACACCTGCGTGGCGCGGTCAACCTGCTGGCTTCGCACATGGCAAAGCCGGTGCCGGTCGTCGCCTGCGCCAAGGGCATCGAGCACGGCACCCATAAATTCATGACCGACGTGATCGCCGAAGCGGCGCCGCATGCGCTGCCCGCGATCCTGTCGGGCCCGAGTTTTGCCGACGACGTCGCGCGCGGCCTGCCGACCGCGGTGACGCTGGCCGCGAAGGACGAGGCACTGGCAAGCAATCTGGTGCAGTCGCTGGGCTCGGCGACATTCAGACCGTATCACACGACCGACATCCGCGGCGTCGAGATCGGCGGCGCCGCCAAGAACGTGCTGGCGATCGCGGTCGGCATCGCGGTCGGACGCAAGCTCGGCGCCTCCGCGCAGGCTGCGCTGACCACGCGCGGATTTGCCGAGCTGACGCGTCTCGGCCGCGCCCTCGGCGCACGCGGCGAGACGCTCACGGGCCTGTCCGGCCTCGGCGATCTCATTTTGACTTGCTCGAGCCCGCAATCGCGCAATTTCGCGCTCGGCCTCGCGCTCGGCCGCGGCGAGCAGCCACCTGCGGGCAAGCTCGCAGAAGGCGAGTCCACCGCACCGGTGCTGATCGAACTCGCGGCTTCGCAAAACATCGAGATGCCGGTATCGAACGCGGTCGCGTCGATCCTGAGCGGCCGCAGCACGATCGACACTGCGATCTCGGCACTGATGACGCGCCCCTTCAAAGCGGAGGAATGACGTCTTTCCGTCATGCCCGCGCTTGTCGCGGGCATCCACGTCTTGATATTGAACTGATAGCAAAGACGTGGATGGCCGGGACAAGCCCGGCCATGACGAATGGATAGGGCGTGCGATGAACTACTGGCTGGTGAAATCCGAACCGTCGGTGTGGTCCTGGGACCAGCAGGTCGCGAAGGGCGCCAAGGGCGAGGCCTGGACCGGCGTGCGCAATTACACCGCGCGCCAGAATCTCGTCGCCATGAAGAAGGGCGACAAGGCGTTCTTCTATCATTCCAACGAGGGCAAGGAGATCGTCGGCATCACGGAGATCATCAAGGAGGCCTATCCGGATCCGACCGACAAAACCGAGAAATTCGTCTGCGTCGACATCAAGGCCGACAAGCCCTTGAAGACGCCGGTGACTATGGCTGCCATCAAGGCCGAGACCAAGCTCAAAGACATGGCGCTGGTGAAATATTCGCGGCTGTCGGTGCAGCCGGTGACGGCGGAGGAGTGGAAGCTCGTCTGCAAGATGGGTGGGATGTAATTGCCGCTGGAGCCCGGATGAGCGCAGCGACATCCGGGAGCAATGGTCACGCATGTCGCTTCGCTCGTGCGGGCTATGACATCCGGCTCTGCGGCTCCGGTAGCGCAAACACCTCACACGGTACGGCGATGCCGCGCAATGAGTGCGATCCAAGTGCAATCAGAGGCATGTCGGTTTCGGCGGCGAGCACGCCAGACACGAGGACAGTCTTGCCGAGCGGCTTGCACAATCCCTCGAGACGGCTCGCCAGATTGACCGCGGGACCGATCGCCGTGAAGTCGAGCCGGTTGGCGGCGCCGATATTGCCCCACAGCATCTCGCCGAGATGAAGCGCGGCGCCGAACGCGAGTGGCGGCAAGCCCTGGCCGCGGCGCTCTTTGTTGAGAAAGGCCATCCCGGCTTCGGCCGCACCTGCAGCACGCAGGGCAGCCTCGCAGGCATGGCGCGGTGGCGCCTCGGTCACGGGAAAGATCGCGAGTACGCCGTCGCCGATGAATTTCAGCACCTCGCCGCCAAAGGCGTGAACCGCGCCGGCGATACGGTCGAACCAGCCGTCGAGCGCGGCGATGACTTCGGCCGGCGGACTGGTTTCCGACAGGAGCGTGAAGTTGCGCAAATCGGCATAGAGCAGCGCCGCCTGAATGGTCTCGCCGAGATCGCGCCGCAGAGGCGCCGCGAGCACCCGTTCCGCGCTGCGCTTGCCGAGATAAGCATCCAGCGCCGCCCGCAACGTGGCGCGCCCGGCGAGCACCGCGAGGGGCGTTGCGGCAAATCGCGCCGCCTGACGCAACTGCTCGATCTCGCTTGCGGTGAACGGCCTCGGCCCGATCCAGCCGAGCTGCGGCCCGTCAGGTCGTCCGACGATGTCTTCGTGCACCTCGCCGCCCGCAATGTCGCGCAACCAACGACGGCCAGCATCGTCGGGCGGATCGGGCGCGGGGCCACCCGGTGCAAAGCCGAGCGCTTCGATCACCCGGCCGTTATCGGCACGCCACAACCAGGTCCGCTTTGCGATCAGCGGGTGCGGCACCTCCAGCGTCAAGGCGCCCGCCGCGAGCGGCACGCCGTCGGCGACCAGATGTGCGCCGAGTGCCGCAAGCAGACGGTCCGCCCCAGGACTGTCTGAGGCAGCATCGACAAGCCAGGCCAGCGTCGGAGAGAGCTGCATGGCCCGATCATGACGAAGGCACGCCGCCTTTGTCACGGGCAATCCTTGACGCGCCGCGCCACCACCGCCATGTCCGGGTGTCTGTTCAGGGATGATGGCCCAAGGATCGCAAATGACCGAACCCTTCATAGTGCGGCGCGAGACCCAGATTGCCGCCCCACGCGCCACCGTTTTCGCTTACCTGACCGACCCGGAGAAAATCCTGAGCTGGATGGGTTCCGACGCGACCACTGAGCCGCATCCCGGCGGACTGTACCTGCTCAAGGGCGTTGGCCCGCGCGGCCGCATCGCCCGCGGCGCTTTCCGCGAGGTCGTGCCGGTGCATCGCCTGGCCTACACATTCGGCTGGGAGGGTGGCCAGGAAGTGCCGCCCGGCTCGAGCTTGATCGAGATCGACCTGATCGAGCAGGACGGCGGCACGCTGCTGCGGATGACCCATAGCGGCCTGCCGACCGAGGAACAGGCCGCTGCGCATGCAAAGGGATGGGCGCATTATCTGGAACGGCTCACGAGCGCAGCCGCCGGCGGCGATCCCGGTCCCGACAGGGGCTTGTCAGACGTAGCAACGGGAGATCACACTGCCGCGGTCGCCACCACCTGCGCCAGCAGCTGCTCGCGCCGCGCTTGCGAGCGCTGGCCCTTCATGGTCGCGGCGAAGCGTTCGAGGATGCCGTCCTCGAAGGCGGTGACGATGGTGTCGTGGACGTAGCTCTTGCGGCAGATCGCCGGCGTGTTGGAGAGCTGGTCGGCGGCGGCACGGATCGCGTCCAGCACCTGCTTCTTGCGGCCGCGCTGGCTGGTCGCCGGCGTGATCCGCGACAGCGATTCCACGACGACGGCGGACGCCATCAGCGTGCGGAAATCCTTCAGCGAGATCTTGATGCCGGCGATCTCGCGCAAGAACGCGTTCACCTGCGTGGTGTTGACCGCGCGCACGATGCCGTAGGCGTCGCGATACTGGAACATGCGTTTGCCGGGCACGCCCTGCAAAATGCCGATTGCGCGCACCAGCTTGGCGGCATCGCACTCCTTGCGCACGGCCTTGCCGCCCTTCGCCTTGAAGGTCAGCACGAAGCAATCGTCTTCCAGCGTCACGTTGGACTTGAGCAGCGTGGTGGCGCCGCGGGTGCCGTTGAGACGAGCATAGGATTCATTGCCGGGGCGGATTGCCGTGCGGGCGATCAGCTCGATCACGGCCGAAAGCGCGAATTCACGCGTCGGCTCGTCACCCGACAGGAATGCCGAGACCTTGCGCCGGATCTTCGGCAACGCGCCCACGAGCTTCTCCAGGCGATGCGCCTTGCGATGCTCGCGAACCTTCTCCCAGTCGGCATGATAGCGATATTGCAGCCGGCCCGCGGCATCGCGTCCCACGGCCTGCAGATGCGAGCTCGGATCGGCGGAGTAGCGCACCTCGCGATAGGCCGGCGGCACCGCCATGGCGTGCAGCCGGCGGATGGTGCGGGCGTCGCGGATATGGGCGCCGTTGGGTCGCACGAAGGAATAGCCCTTGCCACGCCTGATGCGGCGAATGGTCAGCTCGTTCTGGTCGCCGAGCCGCAGGCCGAGCTCCTTGGCGAGCGCCTCGACCGTCGCCGGCGCCCCGTCGAAGGTTTTTTTGGGGCTGGGACGCCTGAAACCGGCCGGCTTGGGCCATTGTCCGAGGGCTTTGGCGAGGGCAATGGCCGCAGGATCGGCTGAAGCGGGCCGCATCGTCCCGAGATTCTGCTGATCCATCATAGTCTTATGCCTAGCCCTGTCTGTTACCGTTCAATGCCGCTGTTCTAATTTTTGTTCCAAGAGGTCTCTCCGGACCCGGGTTGGCCATTTAGGGTGTTCCGAACCGCATTGCGAGTCCCGAATCAGTGAGAGACGGTTTCTAAATACCGTTTCGGTCGCATGGGCCCCCTGCGGAGGCGAATCCGCCAATCTGGGTAAATTCCGACAGGGGCCCGCCCTGTTTCAGATCTGCGACAGTCGCGCCAGGCGGGCTCGATCCGCCGCATGGCCGGCAGCCCGCCGAAGGTCCAGCTTGTGCTCCTTGTCGGGTCCGGTTAGCCCGACGCATAATCGTTCGACGATCAAGTCGGTACGCCAGAAGCCTGTGCTGGGCTTGCCGTATGTGGAGGGAAACATGTCCGAGAAGATCTACGACGTACCCGCAGAGTGGGCGAAGCGCGCCTGGGTCGACCAAGCCAAGTACAAGGACATGTATGCGCGCTCGATCTCGGACCCGAGCCGTTTCTGGGCGGAGCAGGCCAAGCGCATCGACTGGATGCACGCGCCGACAAAGATCGAGAACGTCTCGTTCGCGCCCGGCAACATCTCGATCAAATGGTTCGAGGACGGCGTCCTCAACGTCGCCTGGAACTGCATCGACCGGCATCTCGCCAAGCGCGCCAACCAGACCGCAATCATCTGGGAGGGCGACGATCCCTCGCAGTCCAAGCACATCACCTATAAGGAACTGCACGACGAAGTATGCCGGATGGCCAACATCCTGCGCACCCGCAACGTCAAGAAGGGCGACCGCGTCACCATCTACCTGCCGATGATCCCGGAAGCCGCCTATGCGATGCTGGCCTGCGCGCGGATCGGCGCGATCCATTCCGTGGTGTTCGCCGGCTTCTCGCCCGACAGCCTCGCCCAGCGCATCAACGACTGCCAATCCAAGGTGATCATCACCGCGGATGAAGGCCTGCGCGGCGGCAAGAAGGTGCCGCTGAAGGCCAATGTCGACGCGGCGCTGGCAAAGGCAGACGGCGTCGATTGGGTCGTCGTGGTCAAGCGCACCGGCAGCAAGATCGACATGAACCCGACGCGCGACCTCTGGTATCATGAGGCAGCGAAGATGGTGACGACCGAATGCCCGGTCGAGCACATGCATGCCGAGGATCCGCTGTTCATCCTCTATACCTCGGGCTCCACCGGCCAGCCCAAGGGCGTGCTGCACACCTCCGGCGGCTATCTCGTGTTTGCCTCGATGACTCATCAATACGTCTTCGATTATCACGACGGCGACATCTACTGGTGCACCGCCGACGTCGGCTGGGTCACCGGCCACAGCTACATCCTCTATGGACCGCTGGCGAACGGCGCGACCACGCTGATGTTCGAAGGCGTGCCGAATTACCCCGATAATTCCAGATTCTGGAACGTCATCGACAAGCACAAGGTCAACATCTTCTACACCGCGCCGACCGCGATCCGCGCGCTGATGCAGGCCGGCGACGATCCCGTGAAGAAGACCTCGCGCGCCTCGCTCCGCCTGCTCGGCTCCGTCGGCGAGCCGATCAACCCGGAAGCCTGGGAGTGGTATCACCGCGTCGTCGGCGACGATCGCTGCCCGATCGTCGACACCTGGTGGCAGACCGAGACCGGCGGCATCCTGATCACGCCGCTGCCGGGCGCAACCAAGCTGAAGCCGGGCTCGGCAACGCAGCCGTTCTTCGGCGTCGTGCCCGAGATCGTCGATGCCGACGGCAAGGTGCTGGAAGGCGAGACATCAGGCAATCTCTGTCTCACGCGCTCATGGCCGGGCCAGATGCGCACGGTCTATGGCGATCACGCCCGCTTCGAGCAGACCTATTTCTCGACCTACAAGGGCAAGTATTTCACCGGCGACGGCTGCCGGCGCGACGCCGACGGTTATTACTGGATCACCGGCCGCGTCGACGACGTCATCAACGTCTCCGGCCACCGCATGGGTACCGCGGAGGTCGAGAGCGCGCTGGTCGCGCACGAGAAGGTGTCGGAAGCCGCCGTGGTCGGCTTCCCGCACGACATCAAGGGCCAGGGCATCTACGCCTATGTCACCCTGATGGCCGGCGTGCAGCCGACCGACGAGCTGCGCAAGGAGCTGGTGACCTGGGTGCGCAAGGAGATCGGTCCGATCGCCTCGCCCGACCAGATCCAGTTCGCCCCGGGCCTGCCCAAGACCCGTTCCGGCAAGATCATGCGCCGCATCCTGCGCAAGATCGCCGAGGACGAGCCGGGCAGCCTTGGCGATACCTCGACGCTCGCCGATCCCGCCGTGGTCGATGACCTCGTCAAGAACCGGCAGAACAAGAAGTCGGCGTAAGGCTCCGATCTCGTGCCCCGGACGCAGCGCAGCGCTACTTCAGCGGTGCACTGCTGAGTCGGGGCCCATCTAACGACAAAACGTGTGGCTTCTGGGTCCCGGCTCTGCGCAGCAGCGTTTCGCTGCAGCGCGTCCGGGACATGAGACCTGTCTTCGCGTCAGCGCTCCCCTACGACAACGGCCATTCACATCCTCACGCGTTTGTCAGCGGGCGCCTCGTCACGCCTGCATCTTTGCCGCCCAGTGTTGTTTTCAGGTCATTTACTTTATTACGAACATTTCCTTTGTTCCCCCTGCTGGCGGCCCCTTGGCGGCGCGCGTGGAAACCATCTGGTTAACGGGCGCGGTCAAGAATGTCGGGGTGCGCAGCGATTGCCGGGTTCTGCGTCAATTTTTGAACGATCCGTTTGGGGCGAGGGGAAGCATCGATGTCGATGAGGATTGCGGTGGCATTGGCCGCCACTATCGGAGCTGGGGTCTTGATGTCGACCGTCGCCGAGGCGCGGCCGGAGCTGGTGGGAGCGCACCTGGCCGACTATTCGCCGGGCACTATCGTGGTCAAGACGAGCGAGCGGCGGCTCTATCTCATCCTCGATAACGGCCATGCCGTGCGTTATCCGGTCGGCGTCGGCAAGTCCGGCAAGCAATGGGCCGGCACAACGAAGATCGACGGCAAGTATCTCAACCCGGCCTGGGCGCCACCCGCCGAGGTGAAGCGCGACAAGCCGAACATTCCCGACATGATCCCGGGGGGCTCGCCGCGCAACCCGATGGGCGTTGCGGCAATGACGCTGGCCGGCGGCGAATATGCGATCCACGGCACCAACGTGCCGGGCTCGATCGGCGGCTTCGTCTCCTATGGCTGCATCCGCATGCTCAACGACGACATCACCGATCTCTACGGCCGCGTCTCCGTTGGCACGACGGTGGTCGTGACACGCTGATCGCCGGGATCGCGAGGGGTGTGAAAGCTGCGTGTTGCCACGCGGCTTTTTTGTTACCAAAAGCGCCAGCCGCGTGCGCACCAGCCGTCGCGATGGCCGCCATTGTAGCTGCGCACGTAACCGCCTGCGAGCAGCGTGGCCGCGACATTGGGGGTGCGTTTGGTTGAAACGTCGGCAAGAACGCGGCCGTATTTGTCTTGACCAAGATTGTGTATCGTCACGCCTCCCTGGTTCAGCAAATTGTGCAAGGCATCGCCAGCGGCTTCGGCTTTCTCCAGCTCAGCCTGGCAGGATGCTTTCATCTCGGGCGCGTCGATGCCCCGCAGACGGATGCGCGCCACGAGGTCACGGCCGTCGCGCTGATGCACGCGAGCAAGGAACGTATCGCCGTCGACCGTGCGAACGACATCGACGGGTTGACGCACATCGGAATTGCCGGACTGCTGCAGGATGATTTCGGCATCGCGCGACTGGCCATCATCCGCATGCGGAATCGGCCAGTGGGTGCCGTGGCGAAAGCCGAGCACGATGGCCGTCACGACGCCGACCACGAATATCCATGGCAACAGACCGGAGAAGCGACGGCCAAACGGCGATCCGCTGTAGGAAAACCGATGTGGCCGAGAGGGATGGCTTGGGTCAAAGCGCGGCATCCCGCGCACGCTAGGGCTGAGTCGGCCGAACCTGCAAGAGAGCTTTAAAAGTCCGACGCGATGCCCTTGCGCTCCCAATCGCCGTAGCGGGTTGGCTCGGGCCCCTTTGGTCCCTGCAGTTCCCTGGGTGCCGCCTCGGCATGTGCTGCAGCCGCAGCCCGTCGCGCTTCGGCTTCAGCCAAGGCGCGCTGAGCGGCCGGCGGGAGCTGCTTGCGATCGGAAATAGTGGGCTGGTCACTCATGTCGGCGCTCCTAGCGCAAGATCATCCGTGGTGCGAGGTCCAATTTACGCATTGCTGAAATGGGCATGGCGGGCTGCAATCGCGAGAGGCCTTCTTACATTTGGCATATTCGCGTGCCACAAATGAGCCGGTTAAGGCATGCGCCCATCGCGGCGGAACTGCCGCTCGCTCAGAACCTTGCTTCCGCATGCCATCTCAACGTTTCGCTCCTCCATCCGAAGTGCCGGGTCTTGCGGCGCGCCGGATTGCCGCCGACATCGTCGACGGTGTGCTGCACAAGCACCGCACGCTTGACGATCAGCTCGACGGCGGCGGCGCCCATCCCGGATTGAAGACACTGGCCGACCGCGACCGCGCGCTGATGCGCCGCTTGGTCGCCACTGTGCTGCGCCGGCTCGGCACGCTCGGCCATGTGCTGTCCCGTCTGCTCGACAAGGGCATTCCCTCCGACGCTCCGCGCGCGCAGAGCGCGCTTCTGATCGGCGCTGCGCAGATCCTCTGGATGGACGTACCCGATCACGCCGCCGTCGATCTTTCCGTCCGCCTCGTGCAATCCGACCGGCGCGCCGCGCGTTATGCCGGCCTCGTCAATGCCGTGCTGCGCCGCTGCGCGCGCGAGGGCAAGGCCCTGGTCGAGGAAGTTGCCGCGCAATCGCTGGACCTGCCGCCATGGCTGCTCGCACGCTGGAGCACGCATTATGGCGAGGCGACCGCAAGAGACATGGCGCTCGCGCTCGGCCACGAGCCGTCGCTCGACCTCACCGTGAAGTCGGATGCTGCACAATGGGCCAGCCGCCTGCATGGCGAGACGTTGCCGACCGGAACGGTGCGGATGCTGCTGCACGGCTCGGTGACGATGCTGCCGGGCTTCGCCGAGGGACAATGGTGGGTGCAGGACGCGGCCGCCGCGCTGCCGGCCCGGCTGTTCGGCGACATCAAGGGCAAGTCCATCGCCGATCTCTGCGCCGCCCCGGGCGGCAAGACCGCGCAGCTGGCGCTGTCAGGCGCGCATGTCACGGCGATCGACCGCTCGCCCGCCCGGGTGGCGCGGCTGCGCGAAAACCTCGGGCGATTGTCGCTCCAGGCCGAGACTGCCGTCGCTGACGCCGTGGAATGGGCCGGCCCTGCCGAGGCTTTCGACGGTATCTTGATCGATGCGCCCTGCACCTCGACCGGCACGATTCGGCGTCATCCCGATGTGGCCTGGCTCCGGCAGGAATCCGACATCGCCGCCCTGACCGCGCTCCAGCAGCGGCTGCTGCAAAAATCCGTCTCGCTGCTCAAACCCGGAGGGACGCTGGTCTATTGCACCTGTTCGCTGGAACCCGAAGAGGGCGAGCACGCCATCGCCGCGCTGCTGGCGGCAGAGCCCGCGCTTCGCCGCGTCCCGATCGAGGCGTCGGAGGTCGCGGGTCTCGACGAAATCCTCACCAGAGAAGGCGATCTGCGTACCCTGCCCAGCCATCTGCCGAACGCCGATCCAAAGCTCGGCGGGCTCGACGGATTTTATGCGGCCCGGCTCGTTAAATCCTGATTTTGCACTGGATTTTGCAAGCGCGACGCTGATTCGCGCCGTTCAAGGTGGTGTCAGCCGTCCGATTTTGGGATTAATAAGGATTCGTCGGAATCCTCTCCCCATCAAGGCAAGGCGTGTCGGTCGCTCAACGCAGACGTATCTCGACGCTGGTCATGAACCGCTTCGCGCGGAACATGCTCGCGCGCGCGAGCGGCGGGTCCATCGCGGTGTCGCGGGTCTGGCCGAGCCGCACCGACCGGCTGATCATCGCACCGCATGATTTGCGCACCGCGGATGCGACCCGCGCCGCCGAGATCTATGCCGGCCGCTTCGTCTTCGCCGGCAAGATCGTCAATTGCCATGGCCGCTCGATCTTCGATCTCGAACCGCCGTCGGAGGATTGGGAGGTCGCACTGCTCGGCTTCGGCTGGCTGCGGCACCTTCGCGCCGCCGACACCGCGCTGACGCGGGCCAATGCGCGCGCGCTGGTCGAGGACTGGATCTCGAATCCCGCCAACAAGCGCCGTCCGGTCGCACGGCGCGCCGACGTGCTGGCACGGCGCGTGATCTCGCTGTTGTCCCAGGCACCTCTGGTGCTCAACGACACCGACAACAAGTTCTACCGCCGGTACCTGCGCGCGCTCGCACGCGAGATCCGCTTCCTGCGCTACACGATGGTCAACATTCCCGATGGCGTGCCGAAGCTGCAGGTGCTGATCGCGCTGTGCTACGCGGCGCTGTGCCTCGCCAACCAGGCGCGCCACATCCGCAGCGCCTCCAAGAAGCTCTCCGACGAATTGCAGCGGCAGATCCTGCCCGACGGCGGACACATCTCGCGCAACCCGGGCGCGCTGATCGACCTCCTGATCGACCTGTTGCCGCTGCGGCAGACCTTTGCCGCGCGCAACATCGCGCCGCCGCCGGCGCTGCTCAACGCGATCGACCGCATGATGCCGATGCTGCGCTTCTTCCGGCACGGCGACGGCAATTTCGCGCTGTTCAACGGCATGAGCGCGACGCCGTCCGACCTGCTCGCGACGCTGCTCGCCTATGACGACACCCACGGCGCGCCGATGGCGAACATGCCGCATACCGGCTTCCAGCGCCTCGATGCCGGCCAGACCACCGTGATCATCGACACCGGGCCGCCGCCGCCGGCCGGCGTCAGCCACGACGCCCATGCCGGCTGCCTGTCGTTCGAACTGTCCTCCGGAATCAGCCGCATCGTCACCAATTGCGGCATGCCGACCACGGGCCGCGACAATTGGAGGCCGTTCGCGCGCGGCACCGCGGCGCATTCGACGCTGACCTATCACGAGACCTCCTCATGCCAGTTCGTGGAGATGTCGGCGATGAAGCGGCTGCTGCACGGCGCGCCTGTCACAAGCGGTCCCGTCGAGGTCGAGAGCTATCGCGAAATCGTGCAGAACGGCACGCTGCTGACGGCCTCGCATGACGGCTATCTCTCGAAATTCGGCGCGATCCATCGCCGCGTGCTGATGATCGCCAATGACGGCGCGCGCATCGACGGTGAGGATACGCTGTCGCCCCCGCAGGGCGGGCGCTTCAAGGGTGCGGATGCCGATTTCGCTCTGCGCTTCCATCTGCATCCGGCGGTGAAGGCGAGCCGTCTCTCGGATGCCCGCGGCGTCATGCTGGTGCTGCCGAACCGTGACGTCTGGACCTTTGAAGCCTTGGACGACAAGGTCGACCTCGAGGACAGCGTGTTCCTGGCCGGCAATGACGGGCCGCGCCGCACCGCGCAGATCGTGATCCGGCAGGACGCGCGGCAGGCGCCCTCGATCCGCTGGAGCTTCGTGCGTTCCACGGCCTCGCCGGCGGTCACCAATGCCCGACGAAATGCGCGGCGCGAGCCGGAATTGCCGCTGTAGACGCAGGTCTGCCAATCTTGTCCGGCGTTGTGAAACCGGCCGAAAGCTGCTATCGAGCACGCGCTCGCGCGACTGGCGACCTTGGATGGAGCACCATCGGGAAGCGCGACACATATCCGCCGCGCGCCTGGGCATAGACACTCCCTTAGCAGAGGATCTTGCTCATGACTGACCATCCCCGCCGCGTCACCCGTGCCCTGCTTTCCGTTTCCGACAAGACCGGCCTGATCGAGTTCGCCAAGACGCTGGCCGCGCACGATGTCGAGCTGATCTCGACCGGCGGCACCGCGAAAGCGATCGCGGCGGCCGGCCTCAAGGTGAAGGACGTCTCCGACCTCACCGGCTTCCCCGAGATGATGGACGGCCGGGTCAAGACGCTGCATCCCAAGGTGCATGGTGGCCTGCTCGCGATCCGCGACAACAAGGAGCATGCCGAGGCGATGAAGGCGCACGGCATCGCGCCGATCGACCTGCTCGTCGTCAACCTCTATCCGTTCGAGGCGACCGTCGACAAAGGCGCCGGCTTCGAGGATTGCATCGAGAACATCGACATCGGCGGTCCCGCGATGATCCGCGCCGCCGCCAAGAACCATGACGATGTCACCGTCGTGGTCGAGGCAGAGGACTACAAGGCCGTGCTCGACGAACTTGCCGCCAACAACGGTGCGACGACGCTGAAGCTGCGCCGGCGGCTGGCCGCAAAGGCCTATGCCCGCACCGGCGCTTATGACGCTGCCATCTCGAACTGGTTCAGCCGCCAGCTCGAAATCGACGCGCCCGATTTCCGCGCCTTCGGCGGCCGGCTGATCCAATCGCTGCGGTACGGCGAGAACCCGCACCAGACCGCGGCGTTCTACGCGACGCCCGACAAGCGCCCGGGCGTCTCCACCGCGCGCCAGCTGCAGGGCAAGGAGCTGTCCTACAACAACATCAACGACACCGACGCGGCCTATGAATGTATCGGCGAGTTCGATGCCGCGCGCACCGCAGCCTGCGTCATCGTCAAGCACGCCAATCCCTGCGGCGTGGCAGAAGGCGCAAACCTCGTGGACGCCTATCGCAAGGCGCTCGCCTGCGATTCCACCTCCGCCTTCGGCGGGATCATCGCGATGAACCGTCCGCTCGACGCCGACACCGCGCGCGAGATCACGAAGATCTTCACCGAAGTGATCATCGCACCGGACGCCAGCGAAGAAGCCACCTCCATCATCGGAGGGAAGAAGAACCTGCGCCTGCTGCTCGCCGGCAGCCTGCCCGATCCGCGCGCGCCCGGCCTCACCGCCAAGACGGTCGCCGGCGGCCTGCTGGTGCAGAGCCGCGACAACGCCGTGGTCGACGACATGACCTTCAAGGTCGTGACCAAGCGGGCGCCCACGGATGCCGAGATGCGCGACCTGAAATTCGCGTTCCGTGTGGCAAAACACGTCAAGTCCAACACCATCATCTACGCCAAGGATCTCGCTACCGTCGGCATCGGCGCGGGCCAGATGAGCCGCGTCGACTCAGCGCGGATCGCGGCGCGCAAGGCACAGGATGCGGCGAGTGAGCTGAAGCTCGCCGAGCCCCTGACCAAGGGCTCGGTGGTAGCCTCGGATGCGTTCTTCCCCTTCGCCGACGGCATGCTCGCCTGCATCGAGGCCGGCGCCACCGCCGTGGTGCAGCCCGGCGGCTCGATGCGCGACGACGAGGTGATCAAGGCCGCCGACGAGCACGGCATCGCCATGGTGTTCACGGGAACGCGGCACTTCAGGCATTGAGCCGACCGGCTTAATGGCTGCAGAGCGATGTCGATCCCACCGACGTCGTCATGCGAGCGCAGCGAAGCAATCCAGAATCTTCCCGCAGACAAAGTCTGGATTGCTTCGTCCGCTTCGCTCCTCGCAATGACGGCGGCGAAACCGTGTAGTGCGGCTACTCCCGCACCCGCATCAACAGCCCCAATCCCGCAACGAAGAACACCACCAGCACGGCCATGCCGGCCTTCTGGCTCGCCGTTGCCGCGGTGATCATGCCGATCAGGAGCGGGCCGATGAAGGACGTCACCTTGCCGGTCAAGGCGAACAGGCCGAAGTACTGGGCAATGCGGTCCTTCGGTGCCAGCCGGATCAACAGCGTGCGAGAGGCGGCTTGCAATGGGCCGCCGGCCGCGCCGATCAGGCAGCCCAGCACGAGATAGGCGCGCTCCGCGGCGCTCGCGAACAGGCCTGCACCCGGCTGCGGCGGCGCGACCTTGACGAACAATACGCTGTCCTTGTCGACCAGCAGGATTGCCGCCACCGACAGCAGCAGGATCAGCAGGCTACCGGCGATCACACGCCGCGGCCCGAGACGGTCATCGATCTTGCCGCCGAGCCAGGCGCCGAACGCGCCGGCAATCGCGAGCATGATGCCGAACGTGCCGATCTGGATCGTGTGCCAGCCGAACGTGCCGGCGGCATAGATGCCGCCGAAGGCAAACAGCGACACCAGCCCGTCGGTGTAGATCATGTTGGCGAGCAGGAACGCCGCGAGCGACTTTTGCTTCGGCAGGCTGCTGATCGATTTCTTCAGCTCGGCCAGCCCTTCGCGCAGGGCCTTGCCCAGCGGACGCTTGGCCGGATAATCCGGCGTAAACAGGAACATCGGCGTCACGAAGATGATGAACCAGAGCGCGGTCAACGGCCCCGCGGCACGATCGCCCTGACGCGTGATGGGATCGAGCCCGAACAGCGGCGTGAAGCCGAGCAGCGTGCGGCCGGTCTCGGGATTGGCAGCGAGCAGTCCGAGCACGATGATCAGGCTGACGATGCCGCCGATGTAGCCCGTCGCCCAGCCAGTGCCGGAGAGGCGGCCGATCCGTTCCGGCGGCACCAGGGTCGGCATCATCGCATTGTTGAAGAGCGTGGCGAATTCCGCACCGACGCTGGCGAGCGCAACTGCGGTGAGCAGCAGCGGAATGATGGTGACATCGCCGGGCTTGCCGATCCACAGCGTGCATGACGCCAGCACCAGCACCGCGCCAAAACCCGCGATCCACGGTTTCCTGCGACCCGAAGCGTCCGCGATGGCGCCGAGCACCGGCGACAACAGCGCGATCGCAAGGCCCGCGGCCGCCATCGCAAAGCCCCACAAGGATTGGCCGGCGGCGGGATTTGGCGCGATGGCCGTCGCGAAGTAGGGCGCGAACACGAAGGTCGTGATCAGCGTGAAGTAGGGCTGCGCGGCCCAATCGAAGAAGATCCAGCTGACGACGGCGGCGCGCGGCGGATAAGTACGCCGCGCGCTAGCCATGCGCGCATCCGGGGCAATCGTCGTCATCACACAGTCCTCATCACGAACAGTTTTGCCTCTCTCGGGGCAAACCGTATAGCATTGCAGTGACGGCTGTGAACTGCCCCAAGGGACTGCCTGAAAGGCACGACGGGAATTTTGAAATGTCGTCATATTTGACACGGCGGACATTGTTGGCCGTCATCGCCACGCTGGCGCTCGGCCTCGTGCCCGCGACGGCCCAGGATGCACGGCGGGGCTATGTCCCGGCCGCGCGCGACGCGGTGCGTGCCGTCGCCGCCGAGCACGGCATGGTGGTGGCGCAGGAGAAGATTTCCGCACAGGTCGGCGCCGACATCCTGCGGCGGGGCGGAAATGCCGTCGACGCCGCCGTCGCCACCGGCTTTGCGATGGCCGTGACCTATCCGCGCGCCGGCAATATCGGCGGCGGCGGCTTCATGGTGATCCATTCCGCCGATCGTAACGAAGACATCACGATCGACTATCGCGAGACCGCACCGGCCGCGACCACGCCGCAAATCTTCCTCGGCCCCGATGGCAAGCCTGACGTGACGAAGTCGCGAGATTCTGCGCTCGGCATCGGCGTGCCCGGCACCGTCGCAGGTCTTGCGCTCGCACTGGAGAAATACGGCTCGGGCCGATTCACGCTGACGCAACTGCTCGAGCCCGCAATCGCGCTCGCCCGCGACGGCTTCGTCGTTAGCGATGACTTGGCCGATACGCTGCCGAGCTGGCACCGGCGGCTGGCGCGCTGGCCGTCCTCGGCCAAGATCTTCTCGCGCCCCGACGGCACGCCGCTTGTTCAAGGTGACAGGCTGGTGCAAGCCGATCTCGCTGCAACGCTGTCGGCCGTCGCCGCACAGGGGCCGCGCGGCTTCTACGAGGGACCGGTTGCGGAACAGCTCGCCAAGGCCGTGACTGACGCCGGCGGCATCATGACGCCGGCCGACCTCAAGACTTATCAAGCGGTGATCCGCGCACCGGTGCGCGGGACCTATCGCGGCTACGACATCGTCTCGATGCCGCTGCCCTCGTCCGGCGGCGTGGTGCTGGTGGAGACACTCAACATCCTCGAAGGCTTTCAGCTCGCCGATCTCAAGCAGGGATCGGCGGCCTCGCTACATCTTTTGATCGAGGCCATGAAGCGCGCCTATGCGGACCGCGCGCGCTATCTCGGCGATCCTGCCTTCGTCAAAGCACCGATCGAAACGCTGACCGCGAAGGACTATGCCGCCAAGCTGCGCGCCGGCATTTCCACAGATCGCGCCACGCCGTCGAAGGAGCTCGTATCTGCCGCCACCACGCCGCGCGAAGGCAGCAACACCACCCATTTCTCCGTCGTCGACGGCCGCGGCAACGCCGTCAGCAACACCTATACGCTGAACTTCAGCTATGGCGTCGGCCTCGTCGCGGACGGCACCGGCGTGCTGCTCAACAACGAGCTCGACGATTTCACCGCCGCGGTCGGCGCTTCCAATGCCTACGGCCTCGTCGGCTTCGAGGCCAATCTGCCTGGGCCCGGAAAACGCCCGCTGTCCTCGATGTCGCCGACCATCGTGCTGAGGGACGGCAAACCGGTACTGGTGACGGGCTCGCCCGGGGGCAGCCGCATCATCTCGACGGTGCTGCAGGTGATCGTGAACGTCCTCGACTACAGGATGGACGTTGCCGCCGCCGTCGCCACGCCGCGGCTGCATCACCAATGGCTGCCCGACGAGGTGCGGGTCGAGAGCGGTTTTCCCAGCGATGTGCTAGGCGAGCTGAAGGCGATGGGACACGTCATCGTCGAGCCAATGGGGCAGACCTCGGCCAATTCGATCCTCGTGACGTCAAGCGGGCCGCTCGGCGCGGCCGATCCGCGGACGCGCGGCGCGGAGGCTTCGGGACAGTAGCCGCGTTGTTTGCATGGCACGGGAGCGCGGGCCCGCTAGCTCTCGCCGCCACGCGTGCTACCAAAGCTCTCATAAGAAACTGCCGGGAAAAAAAGCACATGACCACAGCCGATCCGAACCAGCGCATCGAGCGCGCGGAGATCGAGGACACCAGCCTTCTCGCATTCTATCGCGACATGAACATGCCGGAGCGCCGGACGTTCTGGGCCTGCGCGGCGGGCTGGGCGCTCGACGGCATGGATTTCATGATCTACCCGCTGGTGATCGGCACCATCATCGCGCTTTGGAAGGTCGACGCCGCCTCGGCCGGTCTCGCCGGCACCGTGACGCTGCTGGCCTCCGCCATCGGCGGCTGGCTCGGCGGCTATCTCTCCGACCATATCGGACGGGTGAGGACGCTGCAGATCACCATCATCTGGTTCTCGTTCTTCTCGCTGGTCTGTGCGGTCGTGCAGAATTTCGACCAGCTCCTGATCGCGCGCGCCTTGCTCGGCCTCGGCTTCGGCGGAGAGTGGGCCGCCGGCGCGGTGCTGATGGGCGAGGCGATCCGGCCGCAATATCGCGGGCGCGCCGTCGGATCGGTGCAGTCGGGCTGGGCCGTCGGCTGGGGCCTTGCGGTGCTGTCGCAGGCGATCCTGTTCTCGGCCTTGCCGGCGGAATCGGCGTGGCGCTGGATGTTCGTGATCGGCGCATTGCCGGCGCTGCTCGTATTCTACATCCGCCGCTCGGTCACCGAGCCGGAAATCTCCGCCCAGGCCCGCGCCAAGCAGGCCGCGAGCGGCGATCGTCCGGCGCTCTGGGAGATCTTCTCCGGCCCGATCCTGAAGACCACGATCCTGGCGTCGCTGATGGCGACGGGCTGCCAGGGCGGCTATTACGCCGTCACCTTCTGGGTGCCGCAGTTCCTGACCAAGGAGCGGCACCTGTCGATCGTCGGCTCGACCGGCTATCTCGCGACGCTGATCATCGGCTCGTTCATCGGCTATCTCGTCGGCGCCTGGCTCGCCGACCGGATCGGCCGGCGCAATCTGTTCCTGATCTTCTCGATCGGCGCCATGGCCGTCGTGCTGCTGTACACGCAGCTGCCGCTCACCAACGAGATCCTCTGGGTGCTCGGCTTCCCGCTCGGCTTCTTCGCCTCAGGCTATTTCTCGGGAATCGGCGCCTTCCTCACCGAGCTCTATCCGACGCGGCTGCGCGGCTCGGGCCAGGGCTTCTGCTATAATTTCGGCCGCGGAATCGGCGCGCTGTTTCCGTTCCTGGTTGGTGCTCTGTCAGCGACGACGTCCCTTGCGAACGCCATCGCGATCTTCGCCGTGGTCGCCTATGCGGTGTTCTTCATCGCGGCCTTCGCCCTGCCGGAGACGCGCGGGCGCGTGCTGCACGCGGATTGACTCACCGTCCCACCTGATACGGCCCGCCCTTTTCGAGCGCTCTGGTATAGGCCGGGCGCGCGTGGATGCGCTCAAGAAATGCCATTGCCTTGGGATGGCCCTGTTCCAGCCCGCCGCGGGCCTGGGCTGCTTCCAACGGAAAGCTCATCTGGATGTCGGCGGCGGTGAACTCGTTGCCGGCGAACCACGCGCTCTTCGCGAGCTCGCCTTCCCAATAGTCCATGTGCTGCTTGAGCTGCGGATTGACCAACGCCGTGAGAGCCTGGTTGCAAACCTTGCGCACCAGCGGCCGAAGCAGCGCCGGCGCGCGCTTCGGCATCAGCGTAAACAGCAGCTTGAGGAGCAGCGGCTGCATCGCCGAGCCTTCTGCATAGTGCAGCCAGTAGGTGTAGCGCAGCCGCTCCGGCGTGTTCGGCGGCGGGATCAGCCGGCCGTTGCCGTAAGTTGCGATGAGATATTCGATGATCGCGCCCGACTCGGCGATGGTGTTGCCGTTGTCGGTGATGACGGGCGACTTGCCGAGCGGGTGGATCGCACGCAGCTCCTTCGGTGCGCGCATGTCCGGCTGGCGCTGATAGCGCACGATCTCATAGGGCACGCCCAACTCCTCGAGCAGCCACAGCACGCGCTGCGAGCGGGAATTGTTGAGGTGATGAACGGTCAGCATCGGTAGATCCCCAGATAGGCTTGGTCAGCCGCGCGTTGGTGCCAGCCCGGGAACGCAATGTCGAGCCATCGGTGCAGATATTTTCACCCGGGTATATTGACGTTTCAAATTTACCCGGGTATTAAGGGACTTTGCAACACTAAATATGGCAATGATTTCAATGCATAGAACATTCACCGCCTTCCAGGGACAGCGTCGCCTCGTGTCCGGGGCGGCCGGCGAGGTCGCGCTCATCGTCAAGCGGGTGGCGCCACGACCGGACGGGGCCATCATCATCTTCGAGGACGCCACGGGCCGATCGATCGATTTCGATCTGCGCGGCGGCGACCGCGAGGTGCTGGCGCGCCTGGCCACGCTTGTCCCGCCGCAGGTTGAAGAGAGCACGCCGCCGAGCGAGCCGCGCGGCCGCGGCCGGCCGAAGCTCGGCGTGGTCGCGCGCGAGGTGACCTTGCTGCCGCGGCACTGGGAGTGGCTCAACGCGCAGGCCGGCGGCGCCTCGGTGGCGCTGCGCAAGCTGGTCGACGAGGCCAGGCGCGCCAGCGGCGACAAGGACCGTGAGCGGCAGGCACGCGATGCGGCCTATCACTTCATGTCGACCATGGCCGGCAACTTGCCGCAGTTCGAGGAAGCCTCGCGCGCGCTGTTCGCAGACGACCGGCGGCGCTTCACCGGGCTGATCGCGGACTGGCCGACCGACATCCGCGATCACATCGTCAAGCTCGCCTACAGCGACCGCGCCTAGGCGCGCCTTCACACGACCCATCGAGAGCCGCGCATTGCGCGGCAACGATTTTGCACGCCTGATGAAAGGCAAAATTGGCGCAAGCATACGATCGCGCATCTGATCAGACCGTCAGAGTATTATGACCATCATTAAACGGTGGACCTATGACGCGCGCTGCGCCACAATGAGTGAAAAGCGCCGCAAGGGAGATTCCGACTTGACCCGCACCGCCCCGCAATTCCTGTTCGATTTCGGCAGCCCGAATGCCTATCTCAGCCATCTGGCGATCCCGGCAATCGAGCAGCGCATCGGCGTCAGGTTCGAGTATGTTCCAATCCTGCTCGGCGGCATCTTCAAATCCACCAACAACAAGTCGCCGGCCGAGTCGCTCGCCGGCATCAAGAACAAGCGCGAGTTCCAGCAGATCGAGACCGAACGCTTCATCAAGCGCTTCAAGGTTCAGCCCTATGTCTGGAACCCGCACTTCCCCGTCAACACGCTGAACCTGATGCGCACGGCGATCGCGGCGCAGATCGAGGGCGTATTCGAAAAATATGTCGAGGCCGCCTTCCATCACATGTGGCGCGAGCCCAAGAAGATGGACGATCCCGAGATCGCGGCTAAGGCGCTGGCGTCCTCCGGGCTCGATGCACAAAAGCTGTTCGCCCGCGCGCAGGAACCAGAGGTGAAGGGCAAGCTGATCAAGAACACCGAGGAAGCAGTGGCGCGCGGCGCCTTTGGCTCGCCGACCTTCTTCGTCGGTGACGAGATGTTCTTCGGCAAGGAGCAGCTCCGCGACGTCGAGGAGATGGTGTCGGGAAAGTGAAGCTCGCAAGTGGCGCGTAGCGAATAGCGAGTGGAAATCTTGCTTACTATTCGCTACTCCCTATTCGCCATTCGCCAGGATTAGAACGGAGCTTCTTCATGCGTATCCTCGTGGTCGGCGCCGGCGCCATCGGCGGCTATTTTGGTGGCAGGCTGTTGCAGGCCGGCCGCGACGTCACCTTCCTGGTCCGGCCGCGCCGCGCCGGCGAGCTGGCGAGCGCCGGCCTCGTCATCAAGAGCCCGAACGGCGATGTGACCTTGAAGAACCCGCCGACGCTTCAGGCCGACGCGATCAAGGACAAGTTCGACGTCGTGCTGCTCAGCTGCAAGGCGTTCGACCTCGACGACGCCATCACGTCGTTCGCAGCCGCGGTCGGGCCGAACACCGCGATCCTCCCCATGCTGAACGGCATGAAGCATCTCGACATCCTGGACGCCAAATTCGGCAACGAGCGCGTGCTGGGCGGGCTCTGCGCCATCGCCGCAACGCTCAACGAGCAGCGCGAGGTGGTGCAGTTGCAGCCGATGCAGTCGATCAATTACGGCGAACGCGATGGCAAGCTGTCCGACCGCGCCAAGGCCATCGACGAGGCCTTCAGGAGCGGCATCAATGGCGCCACCGCCAGCCAGAACATCATGCAGGACATGTGGGAGAAATGGGTCTTCCTGTCCTCGCTCGCGGCCAGCACCAGCCTGATGCGTACCTCGGTCGGCAACATCCTCGCGGCGCCCGGCGGCCGGGATTTCCTGCTGGGCATGCTGGACGAGACCAGCGCGATCGCAGCTGCGTCGGGCTATCCGCCGGGCGGACCGTTCTTCGAGCGGGTGAAGGGCAATCTGACCGCCGAGGGCTCGCCGATGACGGCGTCGATGTTCCGCGACATCAAAGCGGGCCTGCCGGTCGAAGCCGATCACGTCATCGGCGATCTCATCGCACGTGCGGACGCTGCCAAGGTGCCGGTGCCGAAGCTGCGCATCGCCTATACGCATCTGAAGGCGTATGAGAAGCAGCGGGCGGGGTAGCGGCCAGCTACATTCTCAGCTGTCGTCCCGGGGCGCGCACAGCACGGCGCGCTACTTCAGATGCGCCAGATAGTGCGAGACGGCGGTGATTTCCTCTTCGCTCATGTGATAGGCGACGTCGGCCATCGCCGCGACGCCGCCGCCCACGCGCTGGCCCGCCTTGTAGTCGCGCAGCGCCTTGACGAGATATTCCTCGCGCTGGCCCGCGAGCCGTGCAACCGCCTTGGTGCCGGCATAAGTGTCCAGATGGCACGATGCGCAGCGGCGACCGACGGCGACCTGCGCGCCCTTCTTCGACAGATCGGGGTCGTCGTCCTCCGGGCCCTTCGGCGGCGTCAGCTGCGCGAAGTAAGCGCCGAAATTGCGGATGTCCTCGTTGCTGATCCCTTCAACGATCGGCTGCATCTGGTCGTTCTTGCGCGAGCCGGCGCGGAAGAACACGAGCTGCCATTGCAGGAATTGATCGGGCTGGCCGGCCAGCGAGGGAATGTTTTCGGTCTGCGAGATGCCGTTCTCGCCGTGGCAGCCGGAACAGACGGAAGCCTTCTCCTTGATCGCGGCATTGTCGGCGGCCTGGGCTGGGATGGATGCGATCGCGGCGAGCGACAGCGCGCCGATTGCGTACGAAGAAAACTGCCGGCGCATGAGGAAAACCCGTTCTGTCGACTGCGTCATTCCGGAGCGCGCACCCTGCGCGAGCCCGCAATCCATAATCCCTGTTCGTGGTTATGGGTTCCGGACTTGCGCAAGTTGCGCGCAATCCGGAACGACAATGTGGAGCTTCAAAATGAAAAGGCTGCGGCCGTCACCCGGTCGCAGCCTCTTCGTTACGTCGCGTTACTTCTTGCTGTAGCTGATGCGATAGATCGCGCCGGCCCAGTCGTCGGCAACGAGGATCGATCCGTCCTTGTCGAGCAGGATGTCGTTGGGACGGCCGAGATAACCTTGGTCGCCTTCGAGCCAGCCGGAGGCGAAGACCTCCCGCTTGGGATTCTTGCCGTCGGGCCCGACGATCACGCGCACGATGCGCGCGCCCTGGTACTTGTGACGATTCCAGGAGCCGTGCTCGGCGATCAGGATGTTGTTCTTGTAATCGGCAGGGAATTGGTTGCCGGTGTAGAACTTCATGCCGAGCGGAGCGACATGCGCGCCGAGATTCAGCACTGGCGGCGTGAACTCGGAGCATTTGTGACCCATGGCGAACTTGTCGTCCGGCAGGTTGCCCTGATGGCAGTAGGGATAGCCGAAATGCTCGCCGATCCGGTTGATCATGTTCAGCTTGTCCGAGGGCAGGTCATCGCTGATCCAGTCTCGGGCATTCTCGGTGAACCAGAGCTTGCCAGTGCGCGGATCGACATCGCCGCCGACCGAGTTGCGAACGCCGAGCGCCCAGATTTCGGCGTTGCCGGTCTTGGGATCGACGCGCCTGATCTGCGACACGCTGGTCGGCGGAATGCCGATGTTGAAGGGCGGTCCGAACGGCAGGAAGAACCAGCCTTCCTTGTCGACCGCGATATACTTCCAGCCATGCGCGGCGTAGGACGGCATGTCGTCATAGACGACCTTGCCATCGCCAAGCTTGTCGAGGTTGGCTTCGGCGTTGTCGTAGCGGATCAGCTTGTCGACGGCGATGACGTAGAGCGCGCCGTCCCTGAAGGCGAGACCGGTGGGCATGTTGAGGCCCTTGAGGACGGTCTTGACCTCCTTCTTTCCGTTGTTGTCCTTGATGGCATAGACGTTGCCGAGGCCGAACGAACCGACGAACAGCGTGCCCTTGTCACCCCACGCCATCTGCCGCGCGGCCAGCACGCCCGAGGCGTAGACCTCGATCTTGAAGCCCGCCGGCAGCTTGATCTTCTTGACGATGTTGGCGAGCTCGGCGTCGGAAGCGCCGGTCGGCGGGCCCGAGGGCGGCGCCAGGCCCTTTTGCGCCTCGGTCTCGTCGCCGAGGAACCAGTCGTCCGGCGGATGGGTCCAGAACTCCTTGGTGCTGGAGTCGTACTTCTTCAGCGGCTTGCTCTTGTCCTGCGCATGGCCAGAGCTGGCCCCTGCGAGAAGGGCCACGGCTGCAAGCGCCAACACGGATCGATGGAACATCGATGTCATCGCGTCACTCCCCTAAGGCAGCCGTCAGGGCTGCGATTTATTCTATTTTGCTCGTCGAGAGGCGAGGTTGTATCCGTCGGGACGACGGACCCAAAAAGGTTAGCACATCCGCGCACCGTGAGAAGCGCCCCGCGTCCGTCGCGATTGCGCTCAATAAAAATTGAGACGGAACGTCAACGGGCGAGCGCGGTGACGACGGCGCTCTCGCTGCAACGCGGAATCAAATTCACGCGTGGATCGCTTTGGACGGCATGGGGCTCCAGACCAAAATGCGAAAACAACCCCATGCACAGTAGAACGGGCTCTCGCCGGCTTGCGCGCGGTGACGCGGGACAGGCACTTGATGCATCGAGCAAAATGACCGCAGCGACGCTCAACGAGCGACGGGGTAGGGCTCGTCGTCGAATGTCGTGTCGTGATAGCCCTTCGACCCGACCTCGCGCGCCAGCGTGCTGCGGAAATCTCGCCCGCCGCGAAGGCAGCTCAGCACATGCGCGAAGTCGAATTCGGGGCGCCAGCCCAGCTCGCACCGCGCCCGCGCATTGACATAGACACGGTCGATTGCGGGGAAGAGGTGCCAGCCGCGCAACGCATAGAGCTGCGCACAATCCGGATAGAGCTCGCGGACGACATCGGCGGCATCGCGCGCGAGCGCCGCAAGATGGCGCTGTTCGAACGGGCTCGTGGCCGAGACGATGTAGCGGGCGAACCCGATTCTCGGCGCGCGCTCGGCGGCGAGCAGATGGGCGCTCACCGCATCTGCGACGTCCAGCCGGCGATACAGCAGCTCGTTGGCCTGCGCGTTGTCCAGTGTGTAAGCGGACCGCATCGCGGGATCATCGTCATCCTCGGGAAAGAAGCGCGAGGTCCGCAGCACAACGATCGGCAAGGCGCGCTCGCGAAAGAACAGCTCGCAGAGCGTCTCGGCCATCAGCTTGGTCGTGCCGTAGATGTTCTTCGGTACTGACGAGAGCTCCTCGGTGACCCACACCGCCGCCTGTCCCGCTTGGGGGCGAAGCTGCGAGCCGAATGCGCTGGTCGTGCTGGTGAAGACGAAGCTCTTCACGCCGGCGGAAGCTGCAGCCTCGAGCAGATTGAGCGTCCCCGAAACGTTGGTGTCGACGAAATTGGGTCGCCACATGCGGCTTGTGCAGCGTGGCAGTGTGGATCACAGCCGTGACGCCCTCCATCTGGAGCCGCACGAAGCCGGGATCGACGATGGAGCCGACGGCGTCGGTGAAGGGCGAGGGCTTCAGATCGACCCCGCGTACAGGCGACCCGCGCCCATGCAGGGTGCGGATAATGGCTTCACCGAGATGGCCGGCACTGCCGGTGACCAGGATTGTCATTGCAGGCCCAGTAGAGGAGACGCGAACCAGCCGCCCGCGGCGTGGAAAACCACGACCCGATCCGGTTTGGCTGGATGCTCTGGGAAAAAACTGGAGCGGGCGAAGGGGCTCGAACCCTCGACCCCGACCTTGGCAAGGTCGTGCTCTACCACTGAGCTACACCCGCATCCTGTGTCGGTCGCGTGACGCGCCGGCAACGGCTGTCGTATGCCAAAAGCGGGAGGGGAATGCAACAGCTACCGGCAGCATCAATTCGTATTCGCAGGCCCCATATGGACCTGAATGCGACCAAATCGCCCGAAACGGCCCCGGAACAGGCGAATCGGCCGTGATGGATTGAAATTCGGCCCATTCGGCCCAATTTAGGAGCCGACACCAAGCATAGCCGGCACCGACGTGCTAAAGAGCCGCCATTCCAGACATGACGAGGGGATCCCGTGACGATCATCGACCAGGGTAACGGAGCAGCGGGCCCGGCCGCCGCCGATCTGATCAAGGACACCACCACCCAGTCCTTCATGAAGGACGTCATCGAGGAATCGAAGCGCCAGCCGGTGCTGATCGACTTCTGGGCGGAGTGGTGCGGACCCTGCAAGCAGCTCACCCCGATCCTTGAAAAGGCGGTCAAGGCCGCCAAGGGCAAGGTCAAGCTGGTCAAGATGAACATCGATCAGCACCCGGCGATCCCGGGTCAGATGGGCATCCAGTCGATCCCGGCCGTCATTGCCTTCGTCAATGGCCAGCCGGCCGACGGCTTCATGGGCGCGGTGCCGGAGAGCCAGCTCAACGCCTTCATCGATAAGCTGACCAAGGGCGTGACCGCGCCGGGCGAGCCCAACATCGCCGAGATCCTGCAAGAGGCCGAGGCCGTGCTCGCCGAGGGCGATCCGGCTGCGGCAGCCCAGATCTATGCCGAGGTGCTGCAGCATGATTCGACCAATATCGCGGCGCTGGCAGGCCTTGCGAAGTGCTACGCCGTCTCCGGCGCGATGGAGCAGGCCAAGCAGACGCTCGCCATGGTGCCGGAATCCAAGCGCAACGACCCCGCGGTGAAAGCTGTGCAGGCCGCGATCGACCTTGCCGAGCAGGCGGAGGCGCTGGGGCCGGTGGCCGAGCTGGAACAGAAAGTCGCCGCAAACCCGCTCGATCATCAGGCCCGATTCGACCTTGCCACCGCGCTCAACGCGCAAGGCAACCGCGCCGCAGCCACCGAGCAGCTGCTCGAGATCGTCAAGCGCGACCGCAAGTGGAACGACGATGGCGCCCGCAAGCAGCTGGTGCAGTTCTTCGAGGCCTGGGGCGGCACCGATGATGCAACCGTCGAGGGACGCAAGCGTTTGTCGACCATCCTGTTTTCGTAGAGGCCCTCTTTTGGGCATGATCTGTTCGGAAGATCGCTTCAGACCTTTCGGGATCATGCGCTAGCAAAGCCAGGGGGACCGGGCTGATGCCGATCAACATCGAATATCGCGGGCCCGCCGACCTGCCGGAGATCATTCCGGTGTTTCCGCTGCCGGGCGCGCTGCTGCTGCCCCGCGGCCAGATGCCGCTCAACATCTTCGAGCCGCGCTATCTGTCGATGGTCGACGATTCCTTCCGCGATGGCCATCGCCTGATCGGCATGATCCAGCCGGATGTGGCGCACTCGCCGAAGAATTCCGACAAGCCGGCGCTGTTTCGCGTCGGCTGCGTCGGCCGTATCACCCAGCTCGCCGAATCCGGCGACGGCCGCTACATCCTCGAGCTCACCGGCGTCTCACGCTTCAAGGTGGTCGAGGAGCTCGAGGTCCTCACCGCCTACCGGCAATGCAAGGTGGATTTCTTCGCTTTCGTCGACGATTTCACTGCGCGCATGGGCGAAGACCAGGTCGACCGCGAGGCGCTGCTGGCGGTGCTGGCAGACTTCCTGAAAGCCAACAATCTCAAGGTCGACTGGGAGGGCGTCGAGAGTGCGCCCAACGAGGCGCTGGTTAACGCGCTGGCGATGATGTCGCCCTATGGCCCCGCCGAGAAGCAGGCCATGCTGGAAGCGCCCGACTTGAAGACCCGCGCCGAGATCCTGATCGCGGTCACCGAGATGGATCTCGCCAAGAAACGCACCAGCGGCGATCCGCCGCTGCAGTAAGGATTCAAGCAGCACACACCGCGGCTTCAGCCTTCCGCTGCGCCTGTTGCGCGATACTGGAGGCCTGCATGGGCCGACTGAAATAGTAGCCCTGCGCCTCGACGCAGCCCTCTTCACGCAAAATGGCCAGCTGCTCGGCGGTTTCGACGCCTTCGGCGGTCGTCATCTTGCCGAGGCTGACGGCGAAGGCCACCACGGCACGGGCGATCCGACGCGCCTCTTCCCTTTTGCTGGCGAGCTCGCTGACGAAGCTGCGGTCGATCTTGACCTTGTCGAACGGGAATTTCTGCAAGAAGCTCAGCGACGAATAGCCCGTGCCGAAATCGTCTAGGGCAATTCGCACGCCGAGCTCGCGCAGCTGTCCGAGTGCTGCGAACACCGCTTCGCTGTCATGCATGATGACCGTCTCGGTGACCTCGAGTTCGAGCCTGTGCGGCTCGATCCCTGACGTCGCCAGGGCGCCGACAATGATGGAAACGAGCTCCTTGCTCCTGAACTGAGCGGGCGACAGGTTGATTGCGATGGTCAGATCGGACGGCCACTTGGCGGCCTCGGCGCAGGCTGCCCTCAAGACCCATTCGCCGATGGGCAGGATCAAGCCGGTTTCCTCCGCGAGCGGAATGAACTCGCCGGGCAGGACCATTCCGCGCTCGGGGTGGTGCCACCGCAATAGCGCCTCATAGCCGCTGGTTCGTCCGCCTTCCACACGCACGATCGGCTGGAAGTGAAGTTCGAATTCCCCTCGCGCCAGCGCTTTGCGCATATCCTTTTCCAGGTTGCGGCGGACATGCATGAGGTGGTCCAGCTCCGGCTCGAAGAAACGGAATGCGCCGCGTCCGCCGCCCTTTGCCGCATAGAGGGCGAGATCGGCGCTCTTGAGGATGAGGTCGGAATCGGCGCCATCGCAGGGCGCAATGGCGATGCCGATGCTGGCTCCCACCGTGACTTGATGATCGCCGAGGTCGAAGGGCTCGCAGAGTGAGGCCTTGATCGTCTCCGCGAGACACGTCGCCTCCACGATCGGATCCGTCACGTAATCCACGACGGCGAACTCGTCGCCGCCCAAACGGGCGATCAAAGTCATGTCCCTGCCGCATTCGCGCAGGCGCGTCGCGACCGCGCGCAGCAGCGCGTCGCCTGCTGGATGCCCAAGCGTGTCGTTGACCTCCTTGAAGCGATCGAGATCAAGCATGAGGACCGCCAGATGGAGGTCTCCATTGCGCGTATTGGCAAGGGCCTGATCCAGACGCGCCCTCAGCAGCACGCGATTCGGCAGCTCCGTCAGTGCATCGTGCTGCGCCATATAGGTGATCTTGGCCTCGGACAGTCGCTGCTCGGTGACGTCGAGATGCGTGGCTACCCAGCCACCGCCAGCCATCGGCTGTCTCGTCACGCAGATCAGCCGACCATCAGCGAACTCGTCGACCCGGCTCGAAACCGTATCGACGGACAGGGCGTCCAGCTTCGCGATCAGCTGTTCGGCGGCTATGTCGCTGGTGTCGCCCTTGAGCGTTCCGCTTGTGACACGATGCCTGATGATCTCGCAGTGCGACGTTCCTGCGCGCAGCAGTTCCGGCGGCAGACGATACAGATTGGCGTAGCGCTCGTTGCATATGACGAGCCGCTTATCGGCATCGAACATGCAAAGGCCTTCGACCATGTGGTTGATCGCCGTATCCAGCCGCAGCGTCTGCTCCTGCAATTCCTGCTGCGAACCTTCGAGCTGCCGCCTTGCATCCGAAAGCTGGCTGATGATCTCCTCGAACTTGGCGGTTCTGCTGGCCAGGCGGCGATCGGCCAGCACGCCGATCAGGCTCATCCCCAGCACGGACAGCGCGACACCTGCGATCGCAAGTGCGAGCACGGCCGGAGACAGCGACAGCGCGCCCGTTGCACGCGTTGGATCGGGCATGATCTGCACCGCACCCATCGCCGTGAAGTGGTGCGACACGATGGCAAGCGTCAGCAGCACTGCCGCCGCCAGCGTTCCGCGATAGGTCCGATGCTTGATCGCGACGGACAGGGCGGCATAGCCGAAGCACATGCCGAGAAGGATCGAGACCAGCACGAGATCCAGCGACCAGGCGACGCGGCCCGGCACTTCCAGTGCCCACATTCCGAGATAGTGCATGCTGGCGATGCCGCCGCCGATGATGACGCCGCCTGCGCCCGCGCGCCACGGGCCGTAATCGCCGACCGCAATGGCGAAGCCGCCCGACGTCAGAAGCATAGCCGTCGTGAGCGAAAGCGCCGTCAGCACGATATCGTAGCCGGTTGTCACGCCGGGCTCGTAGGCGAGCATGGCGACGAAATGCGTCGCCCAGATTCCATATCCGATGGCAGCGCCAGCAATCGCGATCCAGATCGACCGCGTCCTTGAGCGCGCCGCGATGGCGCGATGGAAGATGCTGACCGCGACAATACTCGCGACGAAGCAGACCAGGCCAGCGAGCGGCACGAGCCGCCAATCGTGCTCGACAGTAAGGCAGGAAAAAACGCGGAACATGCAATAAAGCTCCATCGTCAATGTGGTCGATCGTGGACGGGCCAAGCGTTCTTCGCGTTAATTTCGCGCAACGCCTGATTGCATGCTTACCGGCGCCTTAACGCCGCCTGCGCAATTCAATTTTGGGAACATTTGCAGTCGAGGTCGCGATGGTGGCGCGAACAACGTCTGCCGCGATCGGCAACGTCTAGGACCGATTGCGAATGCGCTTGCGTCCAGTGAACATCGCGCGGATCAGATCCTCGCGCTGGAGAATCCCCATCAGCAACACGCCGAGTATGTGCAGCACGACCAGGATGATGACCGCATCCGACGAATAATGGTGCGTGTCCTCGACCCACCAGACGCCGAAGAACGTGGTGGTGACCGACATCGCACCAGTGATCGTCGACACCGCGAGGGAGATCAGCAACGCCACCAGCATCAAGGTGCCGGCGGGGTTGAGCCCGATATAGCGGCCGGTGATGCCCCGGCGCAGGTTCCAGAGATAGTGTGGCGCAGCGCGCAGCCTGACGCCAACCATGCGGAAGCGCGAGTATCGGCTTCCCATGAAGCCCCAGACCAGGCGGAAGGCGAGAAGGCCGATAACCGTATAGCCGACGATACGGTGAAGTCCGTCGTAGGTGGGCGGCGTGAACCAAGCGATCAGAACTGCGATCGCGAGCAGCCAGTGCCAGAGACGCAGCGGGAGGTCCCAGACTGCGACCACCCGCGGAACCTTAGGGTTCGCGGGGCTCCTGTCGGACGCCCCGCGCGCTTGTCGCACTGCTTGTTCCATCAAGCCCGTTTCGCCTTGGCGCTCGCTTGCCGCAGCTTAGGTGCCGCCGTCACTTGGAGCGGTTTTACTTGGCGATCGTGTGCTTCAGGGTGAGGTCTTCGGGGCTGTAGAACAGCTCGTAGAGCTTGCCTTCCTTGACGCCATAGACCTCGTAGCACGAGCCTTCGATCTTGGAGCGCCGCACCTCATAGCCAGCCGCCTTGGCCTTGGCTTCGGCTTCGCTGGCCGGCTTCCACGACGCCTTGTCGAGCTTGGTGCAGTTCTTGAAACCGTCGGCCATGGCCGCCGATCCCATGCCAATCCCGATCGTCAGTGCCATGGCAACAACACGAATGACCTTCACGAACGTCTCCTCCTCTGTCGTGTGCGCTGTGTGCTCAGCGCAACGCGCAGCCGAAGGAAGCAAAGGCGGGGGTTAAGTCAATCCGCTGCGGGGGCGACTGTTTTTAGATTCGTTCTAATATCGCCAAGAGTTCGGCGCGCCGTAGGCGGTGCGCATATGAAGTACTGCTTTGACTTTGCGCTTCACGGGCCGACACTCCAGGCCGTTAGCAGCCGGCAACCGCAATCGCGACGGCGTTGGCGAGACCCGCGAAGCCAAATACGACGGCGAGGGTGACGATGATCCAGTGCCGGGCGAGGCTCGTCTGCATCCAGAGCGCGGCGAGCAGCAGCACGGCGGCGCCGGCGCGGCTGCAGCGCCTGGAGGACGAGATCCTACGGATGATCTCCGCCTGAACCTGCGATGGGCGCCCCCGATTTTCTATGCTAGAGGCAAGTCGATTGCCGGAGACCCCAATGAACGCGCCTACCGAACGTCCCGAAGCCAGCGTCGATCCCAAGCTGCTGGAGATTCTGGTCTGCCCGCTGACCAAAGGCCCGCTGGAGTTCGATTCCGCAAAGCAGGAGCTGATCTCGCGCAGCGCCAAGCTCGCTTATCCGATCCGCGATGGCATTCCGATCATGCTGCCGGAAGAGGCGCGCAAGATCGATTGAGGATGGCGAATAGGGAATGACGAGTAGCGAATAGGCCTACTCGCTATTTGCTACTCACCATTCGCTCCTTACAACGCCTCGCCCTTCAGCAGCCGCGGCACCTCGCCCGTCAATCCAGCGGCCTGGCGGATGAAGAGGTTCTTCAGCGGCGGCGCGCGATCGACGAGACCGAGGCCGATGTCACGCACGGTGCGCAGCAGCGTCGATTCATTGGAGAACAGGAAGTTCAGCGAGTTGGTGGCAACGCCCATCGCCATGGTGTCGAACCGGCGCCAGCGCTGGTAGCGTTCGAGCACGTCGGCGCCGCCGAGATCCATGCCGAGCCGCGCGGCGTCGACGACGACCTCGGCCAAGGCGGCGACATCCTTCAGCCCCATGTTGAGACCCTGGCCGGCAATGGGGTGGATGACATGGGCGGCATCGCCGACCAACGCCAGGCGCTCGGCGATGAACGAGCGCGCGACGAAATAGGACAGCGGAAACGCCCGCGGCTTGTCGAGCGCCTTGACCTCGCCGAGATGCAGGCCGAAGCGCTGCTCGAGCTCGCGGTGAAAGTCGTCTTCGCTCAGCGCGACGATGCGCGCGGCCTCAGCTCGGCGCTCGGTCCACACCAGCGAAGAGCGCTTGCCTGAGAGCGGCAGGATCGCAAAGGGACCCGCGGGCAGAAAATGCTCTTCGGCGCGGCCGTCGTGATCGCACTCGTGACCGACGGTGACGACGATGCCGGACTGGTCATATTCCCAGCCATGGGTAGCGATGCCGGCGCGCTCGCGCAGCTTCGACCTCGCGCCATCGGCAGCAACCAGCAAGCTCGCGGCCAACACGCTGCCATCGCCGAGCGTGACGTCGATACCTTCGGGACGCGCATCGTAGGACGACACGATGGTGGCGCGAAGATCGACGCCCTCGGCTTCGGCACGCGCGACCAGCGCATCGATCAGGCGGCGGTTCTCGACCATATGCGCGAAGGGCTCGCCAGGGGCGACATCGCCGGCAAAATTCAGGAACACCGGACGCGTGGCGTCCTCCAGCCTGGAATCGGTGACGACCATGTCGAGGATCGGCTGCGCCTCGCCCCTGACGTCGTCCCAGGCGCCGATCGCCTCGAACAGGCGGCGGCAGGCGGCCACGATCGCGGTGGCGCGTGGGTCGCGGCTCGGACGCGTGCTGAGCGCGGGATCGGCGACGATGACGGGAATCTCGGGTCCGAGCCCCTGGCGTAGCGCGAGCGCCAGCGCCAGCCCCGCAAACGCGCCGCCACCGATGACAATGCTACCCTGTACCGACATACTCGACTTCCCGGCCAACGCTTCGCCTTTTCTTAGTCTTGCTAGCAGACTTGAGGTGGGCGAAACAGTGCGGTGAAACAAGGGCGGAACGGTTTCGTTCCGTCATGCGAAAGCAACATCATGTCCAAAAGCCTGATCGACCTCATTTCGATCCTCGACCTCGAGCAGCTCGAGGTGAACCTGTTCCGCGGCAACAGCCCGAAGACGAGCTGGCAGCGGGTCTTTGGCGGCCAAGTGATCGGGCAGGCGATGGTTGCGGCCTGCCGCACCGTCGAGGGCCGGCTGCCGCATTCGCTGCATTGCTATTTCATCCTGCCGGGCGACCCGCAGATCCCGATCATCTACCAGGTCGAACGCCTGCGCGACGGCAAGAGCTATTCGACGCGCCGGGTCACCGCGATCCAGCACGGCAACGCGATCTTCTCGATCATGGTGTCGTTCCACACCGAGGAGGAGAGCGCGTTCGACCATCAGGACAAGATGCCCGACGTGCCGCCGCCGGAAAAGCTCACGGCGGAGGAGGTGGCGAAACAGCCGATGTTCAAGGAGATGCCGGAGTTCATCCGCCGCTACTATGAATCCGACCGTCCGATCGAATTGCGCCCGGTCGAGCTCGGCCGTTATTTCGGCCAGAAGATCGACGACGGCCGCATTCACGTCTGGATCAAGACTGCGGCGACGCTGCCGGACGATCCGGCACTGCACATGTGCGCGCTCGCCTACGCCTCGGACTTTTCGCTGCTGGATGCGATCATGGCGCGCTATGGCCGCACGCTGTTCGACAAGCGCATGATGCCGGCGAGCCTCGACCACGCGATGTGGTTTCACCGCCCGTTCCGCGCCGACGAATGGCTGCTCTACGCGCAGGATTCGCCGAGCGCCCGCGGCGGCCGCGGCCTGACCCGCGGCTCGATCTTCAAGCCCGATGGCACGCTGGTCGCCTCCGTCGCGCAGGAAGGCTCGGTGCGCGAGCGCAGGTCTTAGGCGCGTCCTGCCGCGCTGCGCTCGACAAGGCCGAACTGCGACGTGGTCCATGCGAAGTACCAGCGCAGCAGCCAGGGGATCGGAATGATCAGCAGACATCCGAGGCCAAAGGCCACGGTTCGCCACAGCAACTGAAGGCCCGTGCCGACGAAGATCATCTCGCGTCGTGTGCCGCCGATGTTTCGGCAAATCCAGCGCATCCATGCGGCCATGACCCAGGCCCAGCCGATGATCGTGAACATGGAGACGAACATCAGCAGCTGCCAACTAATGAAGGCCCAGACGCTGCCATTGAACGCCATCGGAATCGGCTGACCATTCGAGCTGAGATTGGCGATCACCCAGCGCACGATCATCCAGGACAGGGCGGCCTGGAGCGGTATCGTCGCGAGCTGGAAGATATCGTCAATGAAACCCGCGTAGCCCGTCAGTCCCATTCCGACGAAGACGTACCAGATGTCGCCGGCCTGACCGGTGAAGGTGATGTTCGGCCGCTGAGGAACGTGAATGCGCGGGAAGAGCCAGCGATAGTAGCCTGTCGCCGTCCAGGGCGCCGGGATCACCAGCAAATTGCCGATCACCAGCAGAATGCACCATCCCAGGAACGACCATAGCGGCAGGTCCACCGATAGCGGGCCTCCGCTGTAGCCGCTGCCATCGGACAGCAGAGACTGCGGCGCGGGGCCGCCGGATATGAGCCCTGGCACCTCGCCGGCCTTCTGCCAGCCTGCCATCCCTTCTGCCCAGACGAGCGTATCGGCGATTACGGTGCCCTGGGCGATGAGATCGCGGAATTGCGTCTCCGGAAACGGACCTTTCTGCTGGCCTTCGGATGCGTAGAACCAGATTCTGTTCGCCATCTTGTTCGCTCGCGACCCGAGGTCAGCGGCCCGTCACATGGCCGCCTGCGACCCTCGCGGCGCGAGCTCAGTCTGCGAGGCGAACCAGTTCATGATCCAGCGATAGACCCACGGGATCGGGATGATGAGCGTGCACAGGATCGCAGCCACGATGCCGCGCCAGAGGATGTCGAGGCCGCTGCCCCTGAACACGATCTCGCGCCGCGTGCCTTCGAGGTTGCGGCAGAACCAGCGCATCTGCGCCGCGGCAACCCAGGCCCAACCAATGATGGTGATGATCGAGATCGCGAACAGCAGATTCCAGCCGATATAGGCCCACACCGAACCCGTGAAGCTCAGGCCAAGCGGCTGATCGTTGGAGGCGAGGTTCGCAATCATCCATTTGATCAGGAGCCAGTAGAGAACGATCTGCACGATGAAAAGCAGATTGCTCAGGATCTCGCTGCCGACAAAGCCGAGCGCGATCGCGAGGACGATGAAGCCGAAAAACCAGGGCACCAGCGTCATTGCGCTGCCGGTGAAGCTGAGATTGGGGCGCCCGGGGACCTTGACGCAGGGCACGATCCATTTCGTGTACCAGACGAACAGCCACGGCACCGGGATGATGAAGCACGAGCCGATGATGAGGACGAGCGTGCGCCAGGTGAACTCGAGTATGCCGAAATCGACCGAGAGCGATCCGCCGCTAGTGGCCGCAGCGTAGCCGCCGGCACCGCCGTAGCTGCTTCCGCCCGTCATCGGCGGGCTGCCCGGCGGGACCTTCGGCGGCGCGCCGCCGCCGATCAGACCGGGGATTTCGGCGGCCTTTTGCCAGCCGGCCATGCCCTCGGTCCAGACCAGGGTATCCGGACGCACGACGCCTTGGGCGACGAGATCGCGAAATTGTCCCTCCGGAAAGGGCCCCTGCTGCTTGCCCTCGGATGCGTAGAACCAACTCGCCATGTAGCGCCCCCTCAACATACTTATGTACCGGCCGGGATGCCTGGGTTCACCGCATCCATGCCAAAAATGCATTGTGAAGGATGAACAGCTGCCCTGTACAGAGGCGGCTGTTCACATGGCCTCCCTTGGCCAAACGTTTTTCCGCTTCAATCTGCAAGTTTTTTGTGCCATTTGCCCGGAATGATGCCAGATTGACGCTGCGTCGGGGACATACGGCGCGGCGCATCCCGGGGAATAGGTTTGACCATGAAACTCGTCGTCGCGATCATCAAACCCTTCAAGCTCGATGAGGTCCGCCAGGCCCTGACGGCGATCGGCATCCACGGCATGACGGTGACCGAGGTGAAGGGCTATGGCCGTCAGAAGGGTCACACCGAGATCTATCGCGGCGCCGAATATGTCGTGAACTTCCTGCCGAAGCTGCGCATCGAGATCGCGGTCGCCTCCGACATCGCCGACAAGGCGGTCAGCGTGATCACCGCGACCGCGCGCACCGGCCAGATCGGCGACGGCAAGATCTTCGTTACGCCGATCGACCACGCGCTGCGCATCCGCACCGGCGAGACCGACAGCGACGCGCTCTAAAAAACTTTCTTCGATCGCACCGGGCAACGACGCCACAGCGTGCGACGTAATTTCTACGCTGGGGGAAACGACATGGCGGGATGTTTGCGCCGCGCAGCTGCCATGGCTGCGCCGATCGGATTTGCGTCGCTCATTGCTGCGCCGGCGCACGCCGCAGGCTCCGAGATCAACACCGCCGATACCGCCTGGATGATCGTCGCCACCGCGCTGGTGCTGATGATGACGATCCCGGGACTTGCGCTGTTCTACTCCGGCATGGTGCGCAAGAAGAACGTGTTGGCGACCATGGCGCAGAGTCTCGCCGCGGTGACGCTGATCTCGATCCTCTGGGTCGCGTTCGGCTATTCGCTGTGCTTCGTCGGCGACGGCCCCTGGATCGGCACGCTCGACCGCTGGTTCCTGGCGGGCATGACCATGGACAGCGTCAACCCGGCGGCGAAGACGATCCCCGAAGCGCTGTTCATGCTGTACCAGATGACGTTTGCGATCATCACCGTGGCGCTGGTCGCGGGCGCGGTCGCCGACCGCATGCGGTTTTCCGCCTACCTCCTGTTCTCCGTCGGCTGGTTCATCTTCGTCTACATTCCGCTGGCGCATTGGGTATGGGGCGGCGGCTTCCTCGCCGGCATGGGCGTACTCGACTTCGCGGGCGGACTCGTGGTGCATCTGTCGGCCGGCACCGCCGGCCTCGTCGCAGCCAAGGTGATGGGGCGCCGTCATGGCTATGGCAGCGAAAATCTCTCGCCGTTCGATCTGTCGCTCGCGGTAATGGGCACCGGTCTGTTGTGGGTCGGCTGGTTCGGCTTCAACGGCGGCTCGGCCGGCGCGGCCAATTCGCGCGCGGTGATGGCGATCATCGCGACCCATCTCGCCGCCTGCGCGGGCGCGCTGACCTGGGGCGCGATCGAATGGTCGACGCGGCGCAAGCCCTCGGTGCTCGGCATGATCTCCGGCGCGGTCGCCGGCCTCGGCACCATCACGCCGGCCTCCGGATTCGTCGCGCCCTGGCACGGCATCGTCATCGGCATCATCGCCGGTGCCGTCTGCTATTGGGCCTGCACCTGGCTGAAGCACCGCTTCAACTATGACGACTCCCTCGACGTGTTCGGCGTCCATGGCGTCGGCGGCCTCACCGGCACCCTGCTCGCCGGCGTGTTTGCAACCAGCGCCATCGGCGGCACCGCCGGCCTGATCGAGGGCCATCCGCAGCAGCTGCTGATCCAGCTCTACGGGGTCGCCGTCACCTTCGTCTGGGCCGCAGGGGTGAGCTTCATCCTGCTCAAGCTGGTCGGCCTGTTCGTGCCCTTACGCGTATCGCGTGAGCACGAGCTGGAGGGGCTGGATATTTCGCAGCACGGCGAAGCGCTGCAATAGGCCTTGCGCTACCTAATTACCCCTGAATTGCCCGACGCGTGAGCAACATTGTGTCGGCAGCCTGTCTTGCTCGCATTTTGAGCAGGCGTGATCAGTTTTTGAGCGCGACGTATTAGCGCACTGCAATGCGATACCCGTCAAACGCGAAAACACCCGCTTTCATAGTCCGTTAGGCAATACGCCCGATCTGGCACGGCATTTGATTCTACGGGTCCTGGCTGTGCCCGCGTAGTGAACTTCTCCCTCGTGGCGAACCAGTCGAGAACGCCCGGCCACGTCCGGACCGGGCCCAAGCGGGGATAGGACCCATGAAAATTGTTATGGCGATCATTAAGCCATTCAAGCTGGAAGAAGTCCGTGACGCCCTGACCGCCATCGGCGTTCACGGTCTCACAGTGACGGAAGTCAAGGGATATGGCCGCCAGAAGGGCCATACGGAAATCTACCGCGGCGCCGAATATGCCGTGAGCTTCTTGCCCAAGATCAAGATCGAGGTCGCTGTCGCCTCCGACCAGGTCGACAAGACCATCGACGCCATCACGTCTGCCGCGAAGACCGGCCAGATCGGCGACGGCAAGATCTTCGTCATCAACCTCGACCATGCGGTGCGCATCCGCACCGGCGAGGCCGACGCTGCGGCCCTTTGATTTCGCGCTCAACCTTTATCCAATCAGGAGTGAATACAATGACGTTTAAGCGTCCCTATGGCGCGGGACTGGCGGCTCTCGCAGTCGGCCTGTTCGCTGCGACCGCAGCCTATGCCGAGCCAACGGTAAACAAGGGAGACAACGCCTGGATGCTGACATCGACAGTGCTGGTGCTGTTGATGACCATCCCCGGCCTCGCGCTGTTCTACGGCGGCCTCGTCCGTTCCAAGAACATGCTCTCGGTCCTGATGCAGGTGTTCTACACCGTCTGCGTCGTCACCGTGATCTGGGCCGTGTACGGCTACAGCCTGACCTTCACCGGCGGCTCGGACTTCATCGGCGGCTTCTCCAAGGCCTTCATGATGGGCGTCACCACCGACACGAAGGCCGCGACCTTCTCGGTCGACGCCAACATCTCGGAGCTCATCTATGTGTGCTTCCAGATGACCTTCGCAGCGATCACGCCCGCCCTCATCGTCGGCGCGTTCGCCGAGCGCATGAAGTTTTCGGCGATCGCACTGTTCGTCCCGCTCTGGGTCACGCTGGTCTATTTCCCGATCGCGCACATGGTCTGGTACTGGCAGGGTCCGGACCTGATCCAGGATGCGGCCAAGGCGCTCGCTGCCGCCACTGACGCGGCGGCGAAGACCGCAGCGCAGGCCAAGCTCGACGAGCTCAATGCCGACGCCGGCTGGATCTTCAAGATGGGCGCGATCGACTTCGCAGGCGGCACCGTCGTGCACATCAACGCCGGCATCGCGGGCCTCATCGGCGCTCTCCTGATCGGCAAGCGCGTCGGCTATGGCAAGGAGCTGATGGCCCCGCACTCGCTGACCATGTCGATGATCGGCGCTTCGCTGCTCTGGGTCGGCTGGTTCGGCTTCAACGCCGGCTCCAACCTCGAAGCCAGCGGCGGCGCTGCGCTCGCCATGACCAACTCCTTCGTCGCCACCGCGGCCGCCGCGCTGTCGTGGATGTTCGCGGAGTGGATCATCAAGGGTCATCCCTCGGTGCTCGGCGTCATCTCCGGCGCTGTGGCGGGCCTCGTGGCCGTCACGCCTGCCGCCGGCTTCTCCGGCGTGATGGGTGCGATCGTCCTTGGCCTCGTGGTCGGCGTGGTCTGCCTGTTCTTCTGCACCGTCGTGAAGAACGCGCTCGGCTACGATGACTCGCTCGACGTGTTCGGCGTGCATTGCGTCGGCGGCATCGTCGGCGCCATCGGCACCGGCATTCTCGTCAACCCCGCCCTCGGCGGCGCCGGCATCATCGACTACACTGCGATCCCGCCGAAGGTTGCCGATTACGACTTCGCCGTGCAGATGCTGGCCCAGATCAAGGCCGTCGCCACCACGCTGGTGTGGTCGGGCATCGGTTCGGCGATCCTCTACAAGGTCGTCGACGTGATCGTTGGTCTGCGCACCAATGTCGAGAGCGAGCGTGAAGGTCTCGACATCACCGAGCACACCGAGCGCGCCTACAACATGTAACCTCTCCTCCCGGACGCGGTTTCTTCGGAGACCGCGTCCAGACCTACGGTTCGGGCACATACCCGGCAATGCCCCGACCGTTGAGGGGCTCCAGCGCAAGCTGGAGCCCCTTTCTTTTTGGCGCGCCGCATCGTCGCAGGGGCTGGGCCTGCATTAAGCCCAAATTGCATTGTCCCGAGACTGGTGAATATCATGCTCCCGTCCGGAGCACGGTTTCATGCGCCTGTTGCGTTACGTGACCTTGTGTTTGCTGTCGCTCGCCTTGTCTGCCCTCGACGCCAAGGCTGACAAGCGCGTCGCGCTGGTAATCGGCAACGGTGCCTACCGGAACGTTCCCACCCTTGCCAATCCGACCAATGATGCGGCCGACGTCGGCGCGGCCCTAAAGCGATCGGGATTCGAACCTCTGGTCGTGACCGATCTCGATCAGGCCGCCATGCAGGAAACCGTTCTTCGTTTTGCGCGCGCGGCTCGCGGCGCCGACGTGGCTCTGTTCTATTACAGCGGACACGCGCTTCAATTCGCAGGCGTCAACTATCTGGTGCCCATCGATGCTGTCGTGCGCGACGAGGTCGATCTGCGGCGCCTGGTGCGCGCCGACGAGATCCTGGCGGATCTGCAACAGGCCAAGAACCTGCGCATCCTCGTGCTCGACGCCTGCCGCGACAACCCATTCGCTGACGAGCTTCGGCGCAACATCGGACAGGGTCGCGGCGTGGCCGTCGGCCGCGGGCTGGCCAAGATGGAAAGCCCGGAAGGCACCATCATCTCCTATGCGACCCAGGCCGGTCGCACAGCCGACGACGGCAACGGCCGCAACAGTCCCTATACCGGTGCGTTCCTTGAGCACATCGGCGACAGGGACAACATAAACACGGTGTTCCAGACGATCGGCGCCGACGTCTATCAGCGCACCAGGGGATCACAGGTCCCGGAGCTGTCACTGTCGTTCTTCGGCGAATTTTACCTCAATGGCAAAGCCGAAACCGCAGCGCTGACACCATCGTCACCCCGGACTAACCCTTGTACAGAGGCCGCCGACCATTGGCGCGGCGCGGACGCGCTCGGCACCGTCGCGGCATTCAGGGATCATCTGCTTCGCTTCCCGTCCTGTGCCTTCGCAGACCTTGCGAAATACCGCATTGAGCTGTTGTCGAGACCCGTCGAAAGCGCGAAGCGCCCGACGACTTTCGACGGGGCCTGGATCGTCAACGAAAGTTGCGAAAGCAAGCCGCCTTTTCCGGAAGCGCATCGCCGATATGTGTTTCGCATCAAGGACGGAGTGTTGCACACCGTATTAGGGGACGCGGGCAAGCCCGGCTCTGTGATCCATGACGGCACGATCGAACCGGACGGCAGCAGTACCATCTCCGTCAACGGTATCATTGGCGACAAGGATCCGCTGAACCGCACTCGCGGATCGTCCTATCAGTACAAGATCGTGATCGAACTGAAGGATTCCAAAGGGGCAGGGGTCAGCACTGAAACCTATTGGCCGTGTCGCTACGACTTTTCGAAGGTATCAGCGCCGAGCGCAGAAGCCGATCGGAGGCAGCCCGATCCGAAGCGCGCCGCAAAGCGCAATGACAATGCGGCTGCTGCACCTTCCGATCGGCGCGAGGGCGGACAGGCTGCGCCGGGCGGCAACGTGATGAGTTGCTCCATCATGCGCAGAAATTGCGCGGTGGCTTGCGTCAGCTTTGGCGGTGCGCCGAATTGCGGCACCACATTTTGCGTGCGACAGGAAGCGGAATGCATGAGCAGCGGATGCTGGAGAAGTCGAGCTTTCAACGGCTGCGGCCTCGCCAAGCGATAGGCGCAAGGCAATATCCATGGCCTGAACATCAATCGCGCCGCATACGTTTGGCAGGCGCGACACGCAGGAGTTCCATGCCCGCCGGCATGAAGGCAATTGAGAAGCTGCCGTGCATTAAGCGCCCCGGGATCGCACAGCTCGTCATGCCCGGGCTTGTCCCGGGCATCCACGTTCTTGGACACGGCCGGAAAGGCCGTCGATGGCCGGGACAGGCCCGCCATGAAGTCGCTGAAACACCCAGTCCCCGGCAAGAACATGATCAAGCCCCGAAAGCCGCCTGGCGCCCGCCATGCACCCCTTGTTATCCGGCCTTATTATTCCCGCTCTGGACGGGCCGGGCGGTCGATGGTTAATCGCGTCTTAACCTCGCCCTATCTATGGTGAACTGAACCGCTTCCCGCCGGTGCCTTCGCGCGACCGGCTGTTCCAAGAGTGCTGGCGCCCAGAATGGTCATGACCGCTTCATCCCGTGCGCCGCAGGCCAGTGGAAGCTCCAGCAACGCACGCTCGCCTTTCGTCCGGCTGAACGAGCTGCTGGCGCCGCATCAGCCCAGCAAACCCTTGATTTCGCTTGCGGTCGGCGAACCGCAGCATCCCGTGCCCGATTTCGTCGGCCCCGTGCTGGCCAAGCACATCGCCGATTTCGGCCGTTACCCGATGAACCAGGGCACCGACCCGTTCCGCCAGGCCGCGAGCGCCTGGCTGTCGTCGCGTTTCAGGCTGCCGCGGCCGCTCGACCCCAAGAGCGAAATTCTCGTCCTCAATGGCAGCCGCGAGGGGCTGTTCCTCGCCGCGATCGCAGCAGCGCGCTATGTCGGCCCGCGCCCCGGCAAGCCCGCCATCCTGATGCCGAACCCGTTCTATCCGGTCTATGGCGCCGGCGCGCTCGCGGCCGCCTGCGAGCCGGTCTATCTGCCGACCACCGTCGAGAACGGCTTCCTGCCCGATCTAGACGCCATCGACGAAACGACGCTCGCGCGCACCGTGGCGTTCTATCTGGCCTCGCCCGCCAATCCGCAGGGGTCGGTCGCCTCACGCGATTACTTCACGCGCCTGAAAGGCCTCGCCGATCGCTACGGCTTCATGATCCTCAGCGACGAGTGCTATTCGGAGATCTACACCCGCGAAGCACCGGGCAGTGCCCTCGAATGTGCGGGTGCGGATTTCACCCGCGTGGCCGCGTTCCAATCGTTGTCGAAGCGCTCGAACCTTCCGGGGCTGCGCGTCGGTTTCGCCGCCGGCGACAAGACGTTCATCGGCATGTTCCTGGAGCTGCGCAACATCGCGGCGCCGCAGGTGCCGGTGCCGCTCCAGCACGTCGCGACCTTCGCCTATGGCGACGAGGCGCATGTCGAGGAGAATCGCAGGCTCTACCGGATCAAGTTCGATCTCGCCGACCAGATCATCGGCAACCGCTACGGCTATCGCCGGCCCGACGCCGGCTTCTGCGTCTGGCTCAACACGTCCGAGATCGGCGACGACGTCTCGGTGACGTTGAAACTCTTCAAGGAAGCCGGCGTGCGCGTGGTGCCCGGCAGCTTCCTGGCACGGCAGCAGCCTGACGGATTCAATCCCGGCGCGGGCTACATTCGCCTCGCGCTGGTGCAGGATAGCGAGACCACGGCGCAGGCGCTGCACCGGCTGGTCGAGACTCTGGGTTAGGCGGGGCCCATGAGCATGTCGGCAATCGAACGTGTCATTCCACTGGTCGGCCATCTGCCGCCCTCGATCCGCGAGGGACTGGCGCGCCGGATGCGCGAGCTCACCGGGCTCGGCCTGATCGGGCTGTCGGGCGTCGCCGCCGCGGCGCTGATGACCTGGTCGGTGCAGGATCCCAGCCTCAGCCACGCCACCTCGCGGCCGATCCGCAACATCCTCGGTTACGCCGGCGCGATCGGCGCCGACCTTGCGATGCAGATTCTCGGGCTCGGCGCGATCATGCTGGTCCTGACGGTCGCAGTCTGGGGCTGGCGCATGATGACGCATCGCCCGTTCGACCGTGAAGCGCTGCGGCTGGGCTCCTGGATTCTCTGCACGGTGATCGCTGCGGGCTTCGTCAGCTGCTTTCAGCATGGCGGCGCCTGGCCGTTGCCGACCGGCCTCGGCGGCGTGGTCGGCGATGCCCTGGTGCGCGCGCCTGCCGTCATCTTCGGGCCGGCCGGCACGATCTATCGCATCGTGCTGGGCACGATCCTGTTCGCCGCGATGGCTGCGACCTTCCTGATCGCCTGCGGTCTCGGTGCACGCGAGCACGATGAAGAACTCGCGGCAATCGAGGACGACGACAAGCCGCTCGACGAAGACGAGGAGGGCGATCGTGGTTCGGTGTCGCTAGGCTGGCTGTTCCATGCGCTGATGAGCACCAAGGCGCGGCTGGGTTGGCTGCTTGGCGCCGCCTACCGCTCGCTGGTCTCGAGCGGACCCAAGACCAAGGCCGCCGCGTTCAGCCGCCAGGAGCCGAATCTCGGCGGCGGACGCGCCGCGCCTCCGATCTCGCCGCAATCGGAAGACGAGGACTACGAGGACGAGCACGAGGAAGAAGAGACCGAGGAGGAAGAGGAAGAAGAGGAGCCGGCCGCGCGCGCCCCGCGCAAGAAGGCTGCGCCGAAAACTCCTGCCAAGAAATCGTCCGACAAGTTCGATCTTCCCTCCGTCTCGATGCTGGCCGCGCCGAAGGCCGGCGACCGCCAGCCGCTCAGCAAGGCCGAGCTGGAGACCAATTCGCGTTCGCTCGAGGGCGTGCTGCAGGATTTCGGTGTGCGCGGCGAGATCGTGAAGGCCAATCCGGGTCCGGTGGTCACGCTGTACGAGCTGGAGCCGGCGCCCGGCATCAAGTCCTCGCGCGTGATCGGACTTGCCGACGACATCGCCCGCTCGATGAGCGCGCTGTCGGCGCGCGTCGCGGTCGTGCCCGGCCGCAACGCCATCGGCATCGAATTGCCGAACGCGCATCGCGAGAAGGTTTATCTGCGCGAATTGCTGGTGGCGAAGGAAGCGACCGACACCGTCGCCAAGCTGCCCCTCTGCCTCGGCAAGACCATCGGCGGCGACCCTGTCATCATCGACCTCGCGCGCACGCCGCATATGCTGATCGCCGGTACCACCGGCTCGGGCAAGTCGGTCGCCATCAACACCATGATCCTCAGCCTGGTCTACAGGTTGCGCCCGGATCAGTGCCGGCTGATCATGGTCGATCCGAAAATGCTCGAACTCTCCGTCTATGACGGCATTCCCCATCTGCTCACGCCCGTCGTGACCGACCCGAAGAAGGCCGTGGTCGCGCTGAAATGGGCCGTGCGCGAGATGGAAGAGCGCTACAAGAACATGGCCAAACTCGGTGTGCGCAACATCGACGGCTACAACACGCGCCTGCTCGAACTGAAAGCCAAGGGCGAGGAGCCGACGCGCACGGTGCATACCGGCTTCGACAAGGAAACCGGCAAGGCGATCTACGAGGAAGAGAAGCTCTCGCTGGATCCGCTGCCCTACATCGTCATCATCGTCGACGAAATGGCCGACCTGATGATGGTGGCCGGCAAGGACATCGAAGGCGCGGTGCAGCGTCTGGCGCAGATGGCACGCGCCGCCGGCCTGCACGTGATCCTGGCGACGCAGCGTCCGTCGGTCGACGTCATCACCGGTACCATCAAGGCGAACTTCCCGACCCGCATCGCCTTCCAGGTGACGTCGAAGATCGACAGCCGCACCATCCTCGGCGAAATGGGCGCCGAGCAGCTGCTCGGCCAGGGCGACATGCTCTACATGGCGGGCGGCGGCCGCATCAGCCGCGTGCACGGACCTTTCGCCTCCGACGAGGAGGTCGAGAAGGTGGTGCGCCACCTGAAGACGCAGGGGCAGCCGGAATATCTCGAAGCCGTCACCGCCGAGGAGCCGACCGAGGACGAGGACGGCGCGGTGTTCGACGCAACCGGCATGGGCGCCGATGGCGGCGGCGATCTGTTCGCGCAGGCCGTTGCGATCGTCAAACGCGACCGCAAGGCCTCGACCAGCTACATCCAGCGCCGCCTGCAGATCGGCTATAACCGCGCCGCATCGCTGATGGAGCGCATGGAACTGGAAGGCATCGTCGGCCCCGCCAATCACGCCGGCAAGCGCGAGATCCTGGTCGAGGAAGAAGACAGCCATATGTGAGGCAGGGAGCCTCCAAACATTATTATTTCACGCAAAATCGATATCTGCTTTTGCCCGAAATCACGCTAAATAGGGCGCCAGCCCCGTTAGGAAGACGCGTTGATCAGACATCCGGACATCCGATTCGCTGCCACCATCGCTGCGCATGGCGCGCGCGTGGCCGGCGTGGTTCTCGTCACCGCCGCGATCGTGACTGCGACGTCTTTCGCGCAAACCGTGCCCGTGCCGAAGCCTGCGCCGAAGGGCCGAGAGGGCGGTCCGGCCCCCGGCGGGCCCACAATCACCGGCGCGACGCAGACGCCGCCGAATCCGGTCATTCCGGATCCGCGCCGCAACGTGCCCAGCAGCATCTTCCAGACCTTCGATGCCAACCAGAAGGCGCAGGCCGCCAAAGTCAGCGCCTATCTGTCGTCGCTGCAGACGCTGGTCGGGAATTTCGTCCAGGTCGGGCCCGACGGCAGCAAGACGCAGGGCGATTTCTACATCCAGAAGCCGGGCAAGGTGCGCTTCGAATACAACGCACCGAGTCCGATCGACATCGTCGCCGACGGATCATCCCTCGTGGTGCGCGACCGCAAGCTCGCGACCCAGGACGTCTATCCGCTGTCGCAGACGCCGCTGCGCTTCCTGCTCTCCGACCGCATCGACCTGATGAAGGACACCAATGTCGTCAACGTCTCGGCCGACGACGTCTTCATCAGCGTCACCATCGAGGAGAAGCAGGCGCTGGTCGGCACCAGCCGCCTTCTCCTGATGTTCGGCGCCAAGGACGGCCAGCTGAAGCAATGGACCGTCACCGACCCGCAGGGCTACGACACCACGATCGCGGTCTACAATCTGGATTCGAGCAAGAAGCTCGATCCCAGCATGTTCAAGATCGATTTCACCAATTACGGCCCATCGCCGGGATAGACTTGCCGGCTGTTCCGCTGACCGTCATGCCCGGGCTTGTCCCGGGCATCCACGTTTCGGCTTCCGAAAAAGGCGTGGATGGCCGGGTCAAGCCCGGCCATGACGGATGGAGTTTTGTTAGATCGTCCCCATGCGTTTTTCCCTGACAACCTGGAACATCAATTCGGTGCGGCTGCGCATCGATCTGGTCGCGAAATTCCTCAAGAGCGCGCGGCCGGACGTGCTGTGCCTCCAGGAAACCAAATGCATCGACGACGCCTTTCCGCTGAAGCGCTTCAAGCGGCTCGGCTATGAGCACGTCGCGCTGAATGGGCAGAAGGGCTATCACGGCGTCGCCATCGTCTCGAAGATTCCGTTCGAATCGAAGGACATCCGAACCTTCTGCGACAAGGTGGATTCGCGCCACATCTCGGTGTCGTTTGGCGAGAAGGCGCAGATCACAAAGCCGCTGGTGCTGCATAATTTCTACGTGCCGGCCGGCGGCGACATTCCCGATCCCGCGCTGAACGAGAAATTCGACCACAAGCTTCGCTTTCTCGACGAGATGAAAGCGTGCGAGCCGCTGCATCCGCGCGGTGATGACAGGCACATCCTGGTCGGCGACCTCAATGTCGCGCCGCACGAGAACGACGTGTGGTCGCACAAGCAGCTGCTGAAAGTGGTCTCACACACGCCTGTCGAAACCGAGAAGCTGAAGGCCGCGCTCGAGGCCGGCGAATGGATCGATGTCGCGCGCGAGCGCATCCCGATGTCGGAGAAGGTCTATACGTGGTGGAGCTACCGCTCCGCCGACTGGACCGTCGGCGATCGCGGCCGCAGGCTCGACCACATCTGGATCTCGCGCGCGCTGAAGGACGCGGTCCAGGATTTCAGGATCTTGCGCGATGCGCGGAGCTGGGAGCGGCCGTCGGACCATGTGCCTGTGACGGTGACCTTGGACGTCTAATCTCGGAAAGTTCGTAGCCCGGATGGAGCGCAGCGAAATCCCGGACAATATTTCCGTAGGCGCGATTCCCGGATTGCGCTTCGCTCCATCCGGGCTACCGGCTACGACCGCTCACGACGTCAGCTTGGCTCCGGCCATCAAGATATCGCTGGCGAGCTGGCTGGAGCGCACCGCGAATTCGTCGCGCAGGCGCACCGCGGCGGCGGGATCGCTTTCGAGCACGCGCTGAAACAGGCTGCGTGCGACGCGGATGACGGAGGCGTGCTCCAGCGCGACCGCGCTCGAGGGCCGCTTCATCGGCACCACCAGCGCGAGCTCGCCGATCAGCGCGCCGGGACCGGCGATCATCTCCGCGCCGGCGCCGTCTTCGACGCGGAAGGCGCCGCGCTGGACCACGAAGCCGGCATCGGCATCGTCGCCGAGATTGAACAGGATGTCGCCGCGGACGAAGTTGCGCTGCTCGGAGCCGATCGCCAGCATGCGCAACGAGGCGTCTCCCAACAGGCGCAATGTCGGGACACGCTCGAGAAGCGCTACATCATCGTCGATTGACATTCAGGTCCGAGGCTCAAGGGCATGCGATCTCAAACGATTCGCACGCCCTTCAAGCGTATCACGGCACCAGCTTGTAGCCACCGGCTTCCGTGACCAGGATTTCCGGGTTGGCGGCGTCCTTCTCGATCTTCTGGCGGAGGCGGTAGATGTGGGTTTCCAGCGTGTGGGTGGTGACGCCGGAATTATAGCCCCAGACCTCCTGCAGCAGGGTCTCGCGCGAGACCGGCATCTGGCCGGCCCGGTAGAGGAAGCGGAGGATGGCGGTCTCCTTCTCGGTGAGACGGACCTTGCGGGCATTCGCCGCGGTCAGCATCTTCGAGCCCGGGCGGAAGGAGTAGGGGCCGACCGAGAACACCGCGTCCTCGCTGGCCTCGTGCTGGCGCAGCTGGGCGCGGATGCGGGCGAGCAGCACGGCGAAGCGGAAGGGTTTTGCCACATAGTCGTTGGCGCCGGATTCCAGCCCCAAAATCGTGTCGGAATCGGTGTCGTGGCCGGTCAGCATGATGATCGGGGCCTTGAAGCCGCCCTTGCGCAAGGAGCGAACCACTTCGCGGCCATCGGTGTCGGGAAGGCCGACATCCATCAGAACGAGATCGGGGGCATTGGCCTTTGCGGCGCTCGCGCCCTTGGCGCCGGTGTCGACGGCGGAGGCTTCAAATTCTTCGTGCAGCGATAATTGCTCCACCAACGTGTCACGCAGATCGGTATCGTCATCCACGATCAGGATCTTGCGGGCATTGGCCATAGGGGATCATCCTTTTGGGTCCGGCTCGGCGCGCATCCATGCCGCACCCAGCCGCGAGGGGAAGTTTAGGGGTCGCCGTTATTATTGTTGTTCGTGTTGAAGTAGTGGGCTGTTACCGATTCACAAGCCAGAACCACTCTAACCCAAAATAGCAGGGCGTTTTGATGAATGTCCTGTAATGAATTCGACATTGCACGTTCACATGAAAAACAAAGCCGGGTCAGCTAGTTACACCATGAATCAGAGTGCCAGGCCGCTGTCCGCGATCCGCATTAAGCCTGCTGCCGGTAATCGGCGGCGGGGCTGGCTGACGGCCGGCGCCATGACGATACCGGTGGCGCTGGGGCGGGGTGGCATCCTCGCCAACAAGCGTGAGGGTGATGGCGGCACGCCGCGCGGCAGCTTTCGTCCCCGGCGCTTGTGGTGGCGGGGCGACCGGCACAGCCGCCCGCAGACGTTCCTGCCGGCCCGGATCATCACTGCCGCAGACGCCTGGTGCGAGGACCCCAAGGACCGGCATTACAATCAGGGCGTCCGGCTCGCCGAGGGGCAGGGCGGTGACCGGCTCAAGCGGGCCGACCACCTCTACGATTTCATCGTCGAGATCGACCACAACACCCGGCCGCGGATCGCCGGACGCGGCAGCGCGGTGTTCCTGCATCTGGCCCGCGACAATTTCGGCCCGACCGCGGGCTGCGTCTCCATGACCAAATCTGCGATGCTGCAATTGCTGCGACGACTGGGACCACGAACAAAAATCATCATCGGGTGAGGACGCATGCTCGACAAGGATCAGATCGCCGCGGCTTCGCAGGTTCTGGTGACGCATTGGCGTGACGGCACCAAGCTGGAGGCGCTGGACGCGCACTTGCGGCCGCAGAGCCGCGCCGAGGGTTATGCCATCCAGGCAGCGCTCGAGACGACGTCGCCGGGAAAGCTGTTCGGCTGGAAGATCGCGGCGACGAGCGAGGCCGGGCAGAAGCACATCAACGTCGCGGGACCGCTGGCCGGTCGCATCATGAGCGACACCGTGATCGCCGATGGCGGCACTGCGTCGATGAAGGGCAATGAGATGCGCGTCGGCGAGCCGGAATTCGCCTTCCGCATCGGACGCGACCTGCCGCCGCGCGCGGCGCCATACGCTGTCGACGAAGTGCTCGCCGCCGTTGCGACCCTGCATCCCGCGATCGAGCTCCCCGACTCGCGCTTTGTCGATTTCGTCAGCGCCGGCGAGGCGCAGCTCATCGCCGACAATGCGTACGCGCATCTATTCGTGCTGGGTGCGGCGACATCAGCGGATTGGCGCGCGCTGGATCTCGTCGAGGAACGGCCGCAGATCACGCTGCGTGGCGAGCGCTATCTCGGTCACGGCAAAAACGTGCTCGGCGATCCCCGCGCAGCACTCGCCTGGCTTGCCAACGAGCTCCGCGGGATCGGCATCACCTTGCGGGCAGGGGAGGTGGTGACCACGGGCACATGCCATCTGCCGCTGCCGATCCAGGCCGGCGATCACTTCACCGCGGATTTTGGCGTGCTGGGGAAGGTGTCGGTGGGGTTTGTGTAGGCGCGTCACATACCGCCGTCATTGCGAGGAGCCCTTGCGACGAAGCAATCCAGAATCCTTCCGCGGAAAGATTCTGGAGTGCTTCGCTGCGCTCGCAATGACGAAATCGAGAGCCGTTATCAGGCACTGCCCTTCGCCAACGGCTCTCACCGATGCCCGAAGATTGCGCTGCCCACGCGGACATGGGTGGCGCCCAGCATGATCGCGGTGGCGAAGTCTGCGCTCATGCCCATCGAGAGATTCTTCAGTCCGTTGCGCGCGGCGATCTTGGCGGTGAGCGCAAAATGCGCCGCCGGCGGTTCGTCGACGGGCGGAATGCACATCAAGCCGGAGATCGTCAGCCCATAGGTGTCGCGGCAGCTCGCGAGGAAGGCATCAGCCTCGCCGGGCGCGACGCCGGCCTTCTGCGGTTCCTCGCCGGTGTTGATCTGGACGAAGAGCTGCGGGTGCTTGTTCTGGGATTCGATTTCCTTGGCTAACGCCTGGCAAATGCTCGGACGGTCGACCGAATGGATGGCGTCGAACAGCGCGACCGCCTCTTTCGCCTTGTTGGATTGCAGCGGTCCGATCAGATGCAGCGCGATGTCGGGGTAAACAGACGTTAACGCAGGCCACTTGCCTTTGGCCTCCTGCACCCGATTCTCGCCGAATACACGCTGTCCGGCCTCTATCACGGGCGTAATCGCAGCCGCGTCGAAGGTCTTGGACACCGCGATCAGCGTGACGGAGGCGCGATCGCGCTGTGCGTCCTTGCAGGCGCGTGCAATTTCGGCCTCGACGGCGGCAAGGGCGTTTGGTGAATGGCCGGTTACCGGCGCGGCATTGGCGTCTGTCATGGTGTCGATTGGCTGTGGTCGTGACCGAGGTAAGTCCAATTTTACCGAGTTCAAGAAAGAGTTTTTGAACCCTTCGCTTTACCTTGGCTCATTGGGGTGGGTAGCGAAGATGGCAAGCGTCAGTCTCAACCGCAAACGGGCGAAACTCAAGCAGGTTCTCGGAATCCGGGCGCGGCTCGCTTTGCTCGCGGTGATTCTGGTGGCCCCCTTGATGCTCGAGCGCATCCGCTCGTTCGAAGACACGCGCGCGCGGCAGATCGCGCAGGCCGCGGCTGAATTCACCACCGTCGCGAGGCACAGCGCCGATGCGCAGCGCCAAGTGATCTCGTCGGTCGAGACCATCCTGAAGTCGGAGGCCTTCATCCGGGCGTCCGCTGGCGGCATCAGCAAGAGCTGCGACGTGCTGCGCGCGAGCCTGCCGTCGAGCCTGCCCTGGATCCGTACGCTTCTGATCGCCGGGCAGGACGGACGCATTCAGTGCGCCACAAACAACATGTATGTCGGCCTCGATCTCAGCGACCGGCCTTACGTCCTGAAAGCACAGGAGACCGGCCGCTTCGTGCTGAGCGACTTCATCCTGTCACGGCCCGCGTCGACGCCGACCGTCATGGCGGTCTATCCGGTGTCAGCCTTCAGCGGCGTCCCGGACGCCGTCGTGCTCGCCACCGTCAACCTGGACTGGATGTCGAAGGTCATGAGCAATCTCGGCGGTCGCGCCGGCATCACGGCCGTGCTGGTCGACAGCGCCGGCACCGTGCTGGCCGCACCCGCCGACCAGCACAGCGCGGTCGGCCGCCCCCTCGACAACATGCCGCTGATGTCGGCGATCGCCGATCGCGCCTTGCGCTCGGACCAAGACGAAGGCTCGCTGTCGTTTCTTGCGGCCGACGGCTCGCGCCGCGCAGTGAGCTACATCCGTATCGCCGGCACCAATGCCCGGCTGATCGCGAGCATCGACGAGGACAAGGTGTCCGCTGCGGTCAACCGCGACATCCGCACCGCCTATCTCCAGCTCGCCTTCGTCGTCGTGTTCGTCCTGCTCGGCGCGCTGATCGCCGCCGAGAAGCTGGTGATCAAGCCGATCGAGATGCTGGCCGACATGGCCAAGCGGCTCGGCGAAGGCGACCTGTCGGCGCGGGCGGCGCGCAACCGCTTGCCCGCCGAGTTCGTGCCGCTGGCCCGCGCCTTCAATGCGATGGCCGCGCAGCTCAGCCAGCGGGAGCGCGAGCTGATCGCGAGCAACGATCGCCTCACGGTGATGGCCTCGATCGACATGCTGTCCGGCCTCGCCAACCGCCGCGGCTTCCAGAGCCGGCTCGATTTCGAATGGATGCGCGCGCAGCAATATGGCAGCGACCTCGCGCTGCTGATGATCGACGTTGACCACTTCAAGCTCTTCAACGACACCTATGGCCATCTCGAAGGCGATTCCTGCCTGACCCGGCTCGGGGAATCGCTGTCCGGCATTGCCGCCGACACGATGGGGTTCGCGGCCCGTTATGGCGGCGAGGAATTCTGCCTGCTCTTGCCGAACACGGACGTGAACCGCGCCGTCGAGATCGGCGAACTGGTGCGTGCGGCCGTGCTGAAATTGTGCCTTCCGCACATCACCTCGAACCACATGATCGTCACGGTCTCGATCGGCGTTGCCGCAGCCAAGCCGAACGAGGCCTTGCGTCCCGGCGATCTCATCGAAGCCGCCGACGCCGCGCTCTACGCCGCGAAACACCGCGGCCGCAACAACGTCGTCGAGCACGGCGTGCAGGCGATCGGGACCGGCGCGACGGAAATGATGCTGGCGGCGGGCTGAGCAAGCGCATCAAAAGATCCGCCGCAGGGGAATTCGCTAGCCGGCAGCTCCCGCACGATCGAGCTCGATCTCCGTCACCACGCGATTACGGCCGCCGCCCTTGGCGAGATAGAGCGCGCGGTCGCAGCGCTCGATGAGATCGGTAACCGCTTCGCCTTGCCGGTGCTGCGCGACGCCGATCGACACGCTGATATTGGGCAGGGTCTCGCCGGTCGAGCGGCGGGTGATCCTGGCGTCGGCGATCGCGCGCCTGATCCGCTCGGCGATCTCGGCAGCGGCGGCAAGGTCGGCGTCCGGCAGCACCGCCATGAGCTCCTCGCCACCATAGCGGGCCGGCAGATCCTGCGCGCGGACCTTTTCGCGCAACACTTTTGCAATCAACCGCAACACCTGGTCGCCGACGCCGTGGCCGAAATTGTCGTTGAAGAACTTGAAGTGGTCGATGTCGAGCAGGAGCACGCTGAGCGGCTCGCCCCATTCCGCCGTCGCCTGCACCTTGCGCAGGAATTCATCGAGCGCCCGCCGGTTTGCAAGGCCCGTCAGCGTATCGGTCCGGGCGCGCTCCTCGGACTTGGAAAGCGAGTCGCGGATCACGTCGAGCTCGCGGGTCTTTTCCGCAAAGCCTGCCTCGAGCCGCGTCGTCCTGGTGGCAGCCCGCGCCAGCTCGTTCATGAGCTGAGCGACCAGCGCCTTCGGATCGACGCCGGCCTTGCCTTGGTCTGCGACTTCGCTGATCGCCTGCATCTGGGAGCGATTGTCGGCAATCGCGGTCGCCAGAAACTCCTTTGCCGCGCCCATCAGGGTATGCAGCCGCTCGGAGGTATGAACGACGATGGCGCTCACCTGGGGCGCGATATAGGTCTCGAACAGGTCCTGATTGGTTCTGGCGTCGAAGGGGCGGTTATGGTCGATCAGAAGATCGATCGCGTTGCGCAGATCGTCGTGGCCCCCTGCGAAATATTGGTACCAAACCGCGAAGTTGGTCGGGGTCGGCGCGATGCGCTGCTTGGCCATGGCCTGCATCGCCCGTCCGGCGATGGACGCGGCATAGTCGTAATCGGGATCGTCGAAGCTGGAATTCATCGTAATGCGGCCTTGTCGGCCGCAAATTGGCATCGCCGCCTTAATCACACCCCAACGACGGCCTCGGTAGTTATGCGGAGGACTCCCGGCTGGTTCCAGAATGGGGCAACCCATTGACCCCTTACGGACTTCTATGGCCTAGTCCGCCGTCTTCAGCCGGCCGAAACCACGAAAAACAACGATTCATGACCTCCGAACGCTACAACGCCCGCGACGCCGAACCGCGCTGGCAACGTCTCTGGGACGAACAGGCCATCTTCGTTTCCAAGAACGACGATCCGCGGCCGAAATACTATGTCCTCGAGATGTTCCCCTACCCCTCGGGGCGCATCCATATCGGCCATGTCCGCAATTATACGCTCGGCGACGTGCTGGCCCGCTTCATGCGCGCCAAGGGGTTCAACGTGCTGCACCCGATGGGCTGGGATGCGTTCGGCTTGCCCGCGGAGAACGCCGCGATCGAGCGCAAGGTGGCGCCGAAGGCCTGGACCTACGACAACATCGCCGCGATGAAGAAGCAGCTTCGCTCGATCGGGCTGTCGCTCGACTGGTCGCGGGAGATCGCGACCTGCGATCCCTCCTACTACAAGCACCAGCAGAAGATGTTTCTGGACTTCCTGCGCGAAGGCCTTGCCGAGCGCGAGAAGCGCAAGGTGAACTGGGATCCCGTCGACATGACCGTGCTCGCCAACGAGCAGGTGATCGACGGCCGCGGCTGGCGCTCCGGCGCCGTCGTCGAGCAGCGCGAGATGAACCAGTGGGTCTTCAAGATCACGAAGTACTCGCAGGAGCTGTTGAGCGCGCTGGACGGGCTCGATCGCTGGCCCGACAAGGTGCGGCTGATGCAGCGCAACTGGATCGGGCGCTCGGAAGGCTTGCTGATCCGCTTCGCGCTGGATGCGGCGACGACGCCCGCCGGCGAGAGCGAGCTGAAAATTTTCACGACGCGCCCGGACACGTTGTTCGGCGCCAAGTTCATGGCGATCTCGGCGGATCATCCGCTGGCGCAGGCAGCGGCCGCGAAGAACCCTGAGCTTGCGGCGTTCATCGGCGAGATCAAGAAGATCGGGACGGCGCAGGAGGTGATCGACACCGCGGAGAAGCAGGGATTCGACACCGGCATCCGCGCGGTGCATCCGTTCGATCCGTCCTGGAAGCTGCCGGTCTATGTCGCCAATTTCGTGCTGATGGAGTACGGCACCGGCGCGATCTTCGGCTGCCCCGCGCACGACCAGCGCGACCTCGACTTCGTCAACAAGTACAATCTCGGCAACACGCCGGTGGTCTGCCCCGAAGGGCAGGATCCGAACAGCTTCGTCATCACCGACACCGCCTATGACGGTGACGGGCGCATGATCAATTCGCGCTTCCTCGACGGCATGACCATCGATGCGGCGAAGGAAGAGGTCGCAAAACGGCTGGAAGGCGAACTGCGCGGCAACGCGCCGGTCGGCGAGCGTCAGGTCAATTTCCGCCTGCGTGACTGGGGCATCTCGCGCCAGCGCTATTGGGGCTGCCCGATTCCCGTGATCCATTGCCCGAAATGCGATGTGGTGCCGGTGCCGGATGCCGATCTGCCGGTGAAGCTGCCGGATGATGCGACCTTCGACAAACCAGGCAACGCGCTCGATCACCACCCGACCTGGAAGCACGTCACCTGCCCCCAATGCGGTGGCAAGGCGCAGCGCGAAACCGACACCATGGACACCTTCGTGGATTCGTCTTGGTACTTTGCCCGCTTCACTGATCCCTGGAACGAGAACGCGCCGACGACGCCCGCTGTCGCCAACCGGATGCTGCCGGTCGACCAATATATCGGCGGCGTCGAGCACGCGATCCTGCATCTGCTCTACAGCCGCTTCTTCACCCGCGCCATGAAGGCGACGGGGCACATCGCGCTCGACGAGCCGTTCGCCGGCATGTTCACGCAAGGAATGGTGGTGCACGAGACCTACCAGAAGGCCGACGGCACCTACGTGCAGCCGGTGGAGGTGAAGGTCGAGGTCGCCGGCAATGGCCGTCGCGCGACGCTGCTGGCCTCGGGTGAAGACGTCCAGATCGGCCCGATCGAGAAGATGTCGAAGTCGAAGAAGAACACGGTCGATCCCGACGACATCATCGCGACCTACGGCGCCGACGTCGCCCGCTGGTTCATGCTGTCGGACTCCCCGCCCGAGCGCGACGTGATCTGGAGCGACGAACGCGTCCAGGGCGCCTCTCGCTTCGTGCAGCGGCTATGGCGGCTGGTGAACGACAGCGTGGAGCTTGGTAAGGCCGCGCCGGCGGCCCGGCCGGCCTCGTTCGGCCCGGATGCCACCGCCTTGCGCAAGGCTGCCCACGGCGCCTTGGACAAGGTCACGACCGGCATCGAGCGGCTGCACTTCAACGTCTGCCTCGCCCATATCCGCGAATTCACCAATGCGCTGTCCGAGGTGCTTCAGCGGCCCGGCCAGCCCACCCCGGACCTTGCCTGGGCGATCCGGGAGGCCGGCCAGATCCTGGTCCAGCTGTTCTCCCCGATGATGCCGCATCTGGCTGAGGAGTGCTGGCAGGCCTTGGGCCAGAGCGGGCTGGTTTCGGAGGCCAATTGGCCCCAAATCGAACGTGATTTGCTGGTTGAAGACAGCGTGACCCTGGTGGTCCAGGTCAACGGCAAGAAGCGGGGTGAGGTCACAGTTGCAACACTGGCCCAGAATCCGGAAATCGAGGCTGCCGTTTTGGCCCTCGATGCGGTAAAGCTGGCCCTGGACGGCAAGCCCGTCCGCAAGGTGATCATCGTCCCCAAGAGGATCGTGAATGTTGTCGGCTAGGTTCCGCATCGCAGCCCGCTTGCTGGCGGTCGCCGCCCTGGCGGCGCTGACGGCCGCCTGCTTCCAGCCGATGTATGCCGAACGTGGCGACGGCACCCCCGGCCTGCGCGAGAAGCTGATGGGGGTCGAGCTCCCGCAGATCAACAAGCCCAACGCCTCCCGCGACGCGCGCATCGGGGTCGAGGTCCGCAACGCCCTCGCCTTCAAGCTTTACGGCACCGCGACCGGCATGCCGCCGACGCACCGCCTGGACATCCGCTTCAACTCCACCCGCTCGTCCCTGATCGTCGATCCCAACACCGGCCTGCCGAGCACCGAGAATTACGGCATCGACTGCCAGTACAATCTGGTCGAGGTCGTCAGCGGCAAGTCGGTGATGACCGGCACCACGTTCGCCCGCGTGTCCTATGACATGCCTGGCTCCTACCAGCGCTTCTCCCGCAACCGCGCGCTGCGCGACGCGGAAGACCGCGCCGCCAACGAGATCGCCGAGAACATCAATACCCGGCTCGCCGCGTTCTTCACCGCGGGCACCTGACCCTCGCGGTCATTCCGGGGCCTGCGAAGCATGAACCCGGAATCCAGACATTGCGGATCGAGATTCTCAGGTGCGCAGTTGCGCATCGTAATTCGGCTGTTCGAGCCGCCCCAGAATGACGCCGTTGAGGCAACATGGTCGCGCTGCGCGGAAAAGAGATCGACGCCTTCCTCGCCCGCCCCGATGCGGGCCGACCGATCATCCTGCTCTATGGTCCTGATGCGGGCCTCGTACGCGAGCGCGCCGACGCGCTGATCGCATCGGCTGTCGACGATCCCAATGATCCGTTCGCGATGGTGAAGATCGACGGCGACGAGCTCTCCGCCGAGCCGTCACGCCTCGTCGACGAAGCCATGACCGTGCCGCTGTTCGGCGGCCGCCGCGCGATCCGCATCCGTGCCGGTTCCCGCAGCTTTGCCAGCGGCATCGACACCCTGGCCGAGATGAATGTGAGGGATTGCCGCATCGTGATCGAGGCCGGCGAGCTGCGCCCGGAATCACCGCTGCGCAAGGCCTGCGAGAAAGCCAAGACCGCGGTCGCGATCGGCTGCTATCCCGACACCGAACGCGACCTGGCCAAGCTGATGGACGACGAGCTCCGCATCGCCAATCTGCGTATCGCGCAGGACGCGCGCGCGGCGCTGATGACGTTCCTCGGCGGCGACCGCCAGGCCTCCCGCAACGAGCTGCGCAAGCTCACGCTCTATGCGCACGGCAAAGGCGAGATCACGCTGGACGACGTGATGGCCGTCGTCGCCGATGCCTCCGAGCTGAAGCTCGATCCTATCGTCGACGGCGCCTTCGCCGGGCGGCCGGACATCGTCGAGACCGAATTCGCCAAGGCCATGATCGCCGGCACCTATCCCGGCGTGATCATCTCGGCGGCGCAGCGCCAGGCCGCGTGGTTGCACAAATCGGCGCTCGCGATCGCCGACGGCACGCCGGCTTCGGCCGTGCTCGACGGCGGCTATCCGCGCCTGCATTTTTCGCGAAAGCCGGCGGTCGAGACCGCGCTGCGCAACTTCAGCCCGGCCCGGCTCGCTGCCATCATCGAGCAGCTCGCGACCGCCGCGCTCGACACCCGCAAGCAAGCCGCCCTCGCTCCGGCCATCGCCCAGCGCACGCTGATGGCGATCGCGGCGAATGCAAAGCGGCGGGGGTAAGTGTCGTCACGTCATTGCGAGGAGCGTAAGCGACGAGGCAATCCAGATTCCCTCTGCGGAAATATCTGGATTGCTTCGCTGCGCTCGCAATGACGATGCTGATGCAGATGCGCGCCATACACTCAGCCGTCATCCCGGCCTTCGCGGGGACGACACTGATGATTCAAATCCCGCCCTTGGCCAGCCGCTTCATCACCTCATCGAGCTGATCGAGGTTGCTATAATTGATCTGCACGGAGCCACCGGGATCGCGGTGGTTGACGGTGACCTTGAGGCCGAGCGCGTCGCTGACGCGCTTTTCGAGATCGATCGTGTCGGGGTCCTTTTCCTTGGCCCCGGTGCTGCGCGCCTTCTGCGGCTTGCGCTCCGGCACGCCCTCTTCATGCGCTAGCGCTTCGGTCTGGCGGACATTGAGGCCCTCCGCGACGATGCGCTTGGCGGCGGCGAGCGGATCGGGCACGCCGATCAGTGCGCGGGCGTGGCCGGCGGTCAGCTCGCCGGTGGCGATGAAGGCCTGCACCTCGGTCGGCAGCTTGGTCAGCCGCATCATGTTGGCGACGTGGCTGCGGCTCTTGCCGACGACCCTGGCGATGTCGTCCTGGCTGCGTTTGAACTCGTTGGCGAGCGCGTGATAGCCCTGCGCCTCTTCCATCGGGTTGAGGTCTTCGCGCTGGACGTTCTCAACGATCGCGAATTCCAGCGCATCGCTGTCGCTGATATCGACCGGCACAATCGGCACGTCGTGCAGACCGGCCATTTGCGATGCGCGCCAACGCCGTTCGCCGGCGATGATCTCGTAGCGGTCCTGCGCGCCCTTCACCGGACGCACCACGATCGGCTGGATCACGCCGTGCTGCTTGATGGACTCGGAGAGCTCCTTGAGCTCGGTGTCCGAAAACGTGCGGCGCGGATTGCGTGGATTGGCCTTGATGAATTCGATCGGCACCTTGCGCTGCGCGCGCGGACGATCGACGTGCTGAGCCTCGCCGCCGACATCCCCGATCAGACTTGCAAGACCCCGGCCCAGTCGCGAACGCGCTTCGTCGGCCATCGCCAGCTCCCTTGGATTCACGGTGCAGCACTCCAGAACTAAATTTCGAAACGTAGGGTGGGTTAGCGAAGCGTAACCCACCTCATCTGTTTCCACGGAGATAGACAGTGGTGGGTTACGCCTTCGGCTAACCCACCCTACGGCATCGTCAATGTGCGACGCGCAGCTCGCGCTCGCGCTGGATCACTTCGGTGGCGAGCCGCAGATACGCTTCGCTGCCGACGCATTTGAGATCGTAGACCAGCACCGGCTTGCCATGGGACGGCGCTTCGGAGATGCGCACGTTGCGCGGGATCATGGTCTTGTAGACCTTCTCGCCCATGAACTGGCGAACGTCGGCGACGACCTGATTCGAGAGGTTGTTGCGCGAGTCGAACATGGTCAGCACGATGCCGTGGATCGACAAATTCGGATTGAGCGTCGAGCGCACCTGCTCCACCGTCTGCAGCAATTGCGACAGACCTTCGAGCGCGAAGAACTCACATTGCAGCGGCACCAGAATCGCATCGGACGCCGCCATCGCGTTCACCGTGAGCAGGTTGAGCGAGGGCGGACAGTCGATCAGCACATAGGTGTAGTCCGCATCGGGCGAGACGTTGTTGTTGAGCGCGCCGATCGCGTCGCGCAGCTTGAAAGCGCGGCCGGGCGTGGTGCCGAGCTCGAGCTCGAGGCCGGAGAGATCCATGGTCGAGGGCGCGATGTGCAGCCGCGGCACTGCAGTCGAAACCACCGCTTCGCGCAGAGGAGCTTCACCGATCAGGACGTCGTAGGTCGAGCAGGAGCGGCTGCGGCGATCGATGCCGAGCCCGGTCGAGGCGTTGCCCTGCGGATCGAGATCGACGATCAGGACGCGCTCCCCAATCGCAGCGAGCGCCGTGCCGAGATTAATCGCTGTGGTTGTTTTTCCCACACCGCCCTTCTGATTTGCCAGCGCCAGGATGCGCGGGTGGCCATGTGGCACTTCGGCCTGCTCCTGGCCGGATTGTTCTTGCTGCGGTTCGTCAATGACGTTCATCGCCAATTCCCCACTCAGGCCCTAATGCCTCACCCGCGCCGTTCGACGGACGTCAGTTCGACGATCCAGCCGTCCCCAGTACGGCTTCGATAGAGCTGAAGCTGAATATTCCAATATTTAGCGGCTTCGGTCAATTCAGCCTCTACATCTTGACCCTTGAGAAACAGCGCTTTTGCGCCCTGACGCATCAGCGGCTCCGCAAAGCCGATAAGTTGATGTAGCGGAGCCAGCGCACGCGCGGTGACGCAATCGACGGGGCCGGTGATTCTATCCACATTATCCCCGATCTCAGCGAGATGTACGACTCCTGGAGATGTGGTGACGCGGATCGCTTCACGCAAAAAGGCGGCCTTCTTGGCGATACGTTCGATGAGATGCACGGTGGCGCCCGGTGTGCCGGCCATCGCGCAGGCCAGCACGATGCCGGGAAAACCGCCGCCGCTGCCGAGGTCGGCCCATCGTTTTGCGGACGCCGCGAGACCCACGAGCTGAAGCGAGTCGGCGATGTGCCGGGTCCAGAGCTGCGGCAAGGTCGATGGCGCGATCAGATTGGTCTTGGCCTGCCACTCGCGGAGCAAGGCAATGTAGCGATCGAGCCGCTCCTCGGTTTCACGTGAAACGGGAGCAAGCTTGAGCGCCTCGCGCTTGTCGGCCGCGATGGCGGCATCGAGCGACGGATCGTTGGCGACGGCCTTGTCGATCTTCGGCTTGGCCGATACCGGCGGGGATCGCCGTTCGGCGTCCTCACCATCTCCGGGTCGTCGCGATAGCGGTTTGTCCCCGCCCCGTCCGCGCTGTTTCACGTGAAACGCCTATGCGATGGCCTTGGAGGTCTTCCGGGCCTCACGGCGCAGATAAGCCGCGAGGATACCGAGCGCCGCCGGCGTCATGCCGTCGATCCGCCCGGCCTGGCCGACCGTGAATGGTCGCGCCTTCTCCAACTTGGCCCGGACCTCATTGGAGAGCCCGGGAACCAGCTGGTAGTCAACCTCCGACAGCGCTAGTCCCTCGTCGCGCCTGAAGGCTTCGACGTCTGCGCTCTGGCGCTCCAGATAGACGTCGTACTTGGCGTCGATCTCAAGATGTGTCGCAATGACGGGATCGATGCTCGCCAGCTCCGGCCAGATCACGCGGACCTGGCTCCAGCCGATCTCAGGATAGGCCATCAGCTCGAACGCCGAGCGGCGCTGGCCATCACGGTTCAGGGACAGGCCGTGCTTGATCGCTTCATTCGGTGTAATCGTCAGCGACTTCGACAGCATCCGGGCGGCATTCAGGGCGTCCATCTTGCCGCGATGGTGCTGCGCGCGGGCATGCCCGACGCATCCCAGGACGATACCCTTCTCGGTCAGTCGTTGGTCCGCATTATCGGCCCGCAACGTCAGCCGATACTCGGCCCTGGAGGTGAACATCCGATAGGGCTCGCTGATCCCACGGGTGACGAGATCGTCGATCATCACGCCGAGATAGCCGTCGGCACGATCGAACACCGTCAAGGCCGCCCCGCTCGCGGAGAGCGCTGCGTTCAACCCGGCTACGATGCCCTGCCCAGCGGCCTCTTCGTATCCAGTGGTGCCATTGATCTGGCCAGCCAGGAACAAACCGCGCAGACGCTTGGTCTGCAGGGTCGGATCGAGCTCGCGCGGATCGATATGGTCGTATTCGATGGCATAGCCTGGACGCACCATCTTGACCTGCTCCAAGCCGGGAATGCTGGCGAGGATCGCGAGCTGGACCTCCTCCGGCAGCGAGGTCGAGATGCCGTTGGGATAGACGGTCGTATCGTCGAGCCCTTCCGGCTCCAGAAAGATCTGATGCCCATCGCGGTCACCGAAACGGACGATCTTGTCCTCAATCGAGGGGCAATAGCGCGGTCCGGAGCTCTTGATCTGACCGGAGTACATGGGGGAGCGATGCACATTCGCTCGGATCACCTCATGGGTCGCCGCGGTGGTCCGGGTGATCCCACACTGGATCTGTGGCGTCCTGATCCGGTCGGTCATCACCGAGAACGGCTCGGGGGGCTCATCTCCGGGCTGCATCTCGACCGCCGACCAGTCGATCGTGGTGCCATCCAGACGCGGCGGCGTGCCGGTCTTGAGGCGTCCGAGGGTGAAGCCGGCGCGCTCAAAGGAGGCCGAAAGACCCATCGCAGGGGCCTCGCCGACCCGGCCGGCGGGCCAGTTCTTCTCGCCGAGATGGATCAGACCGCGCAGGAACGTGCCGGTGGTGACGACAATGGCCCCTGCCCGAAGCTCGCGGCCATCGGCCAGGCGCAGCCCAGTGACCCGTCCTTCGACCACGATCAACTCGTCGGCTTCGCCTTCAATGACGGAGAGACCCTCTGTTTCGCGGATGGCGGTCTGCATCGCAGCCGCATAAAGCTTCCGGTCAGCCTGGGCCCGGGGACCACGGACGGCAGGACCCTTGCGGCGATTGAGGACACGAAACTGGATGCCGCCGGCATCGCCGACCCGGCCCATCAAACCATCGAGGGCATCGACTTCGCGGACCAAATGACCCTTCCCGAGACCCCCGATGGCGGGATTGCAGGACATCGCGCCTACGGTGGAGAAGCGGTGCGTCACCAAAGCGGTCGTCGCCCCCATTCGCGCAGCAGCGGCCGCGGCCTCACAGCCGGCGTGGCCACCACCGATAACGATGACGTCGAAACTCTCTCGCTCTGTTCGCATTGGCCGGAGTTTTAGCTCAGAGGTATGAAAGCCGGAAGTGGAAACTGGGGTGCATGTTTCACGTGAAACAGCGAGGGTTGGAAGAGTTAGGCACGATCCACGAAAACAACCCCATGCACAGTAGAGAGGCTGTTGATGGGTTTACTGACGTGAAACATGACGCGCCGAAGCCGTGACCGATCGATAAGTAGTGGTGGGCGCCGCGCCCGTCATTGCGCGCGTCCGAAGCACCCAGAATCTCCGCTCCGAGACAGACTAGATTGCTTCGTCGCAAGGGCTCCTCGCAATGACGTGGAGGGATGCAATTGCTGTTTCGTTGCTGCTTCACGTGAACCAATAGCAACGAAGAGCGTCCCTGTTTCACGTGAAACATAAGGAACGGAACAAGGGCTAGTTCTACATTGAAGAACTAGCCTTACTTTCCGATGCAGAATTTCTGGAAGATGGCCCCAAGGACGTCCTCGACGTCCACTCGGCCGAGCAGACGGCCCAAGGCAAAGGCCCCGGCGCGCAGCTCTTCGGCGGCGAGTTCTTCGCCCTCTTCTACGAGGTCCAAACTCCGGCGCAAGCTGTCGGATGCCCGGACCAACAGGTCCCGTTGTCGGGCCCGGGTGATCACCGCGCCCTCGCTCATTGCAAAAAAATCGGCTGCATATACTACGAGCGCTTCGACCAGCTCCGGGATGCCGTCGCCCCGGCTCGCCGAGATTCCGAACTCGCCGCGAGCCTGACCGGCTCCGATCTCGCCGAGATCGATCTTGTTCCGGACGATCCAGACCGCCCCGCCCGGCCGCTCGACGTCTCCGGATTTCCGAAGCGACCGCATCGCCCCGGGATCTGTCGGCTGGCTCCCCTCGACCAGCCACAGGACCAGGTCTGCATCCTCGGCGCGCGCACGGGCCCGGCGCACGCCTTCCTGCTCGACTGGATCATCGGTCTCGCGAATCCCGGCGGTGTCGATGACGGTGACCGGATAGCCGTCGAGGTCGAGATGCACCTCGATCACGTCACGCGTCGTGCCGGCGTATGGCGAGACGATCGCGACCTCGCGGCGCGCGAGCTGATTCATCAGCGTCGACTTGCCGACATTCGGCTCGCCGGCGATCGCAACCACCAGCCCGCCACGCAAGCGTTCCGAATGTCCCTGTGCCGCAAGGACTTTTGTGATTTCGTCGTGCAGCGCTTTGATCGCCGTGATCGCCGGTGACATCAATTCTGCGGGCACGTCGCCTTCATCGGAAAAATCGATGCCGGCCTCGATCAGCGCCGACGCCTCGATGATGCGCTCGCGCCAGTCGCGCGCGCGGTCGCCGAGCAGACCCTGCAACTGGCGCAGAGCCTGGCGGCGCTGGCGGTCGGTGTCAGCGTGGATGAGATCGTCGAGGCCCTCGGCTTCGGTGAGGTCGAGCTTGCCGTTCTCGAAGGCACGCCGCGTGAACTCACCGGGTTCGGCCGCCCGGATATTCGGAATAAGAGAAATAACGGAGAACAGCGCGGACAGCACTGCCCGGCCGCCATGGACGTGGAATTCGGCAATGTCCTCGCCCGTCGCGCTGCCCGGCCCCGGAAACCACAGCACGACGGCATCGTCGATCGGCTGCCCTGCGGGGTCGCGCAGCAGCCGACGGCTGGCCCGCCGAGGGGCAGGCAGCTTGCCGGCGAGCCTCGTCAGAACTTCATCGGCTTGCGGGCCCGAGACGCGCACCACGGCGATCGCACTGGGCGTCCGGCCGGACGACAGCGCAAAGATGGTCTGGTCGCGTGGATGCATGGCCTATTTGTCCAGCTCCCGGTGAAAACGCAAACATCGTCGGCGGACCGGCGCAATTGCTGCACGAATACATGCAGCAAATGCCACTATTGCAGTGCAATATATCCGCAGCATTTTGCTGCAAGACTTCCTCACTTGGAGGAGGATTAGCTGCACAAACTTCAAGGATTATTACGAGATATCAACACATTATGGCAGAGGCACACAAAGCTCGAAGCCATCCTTCATGCTGCATATCTGGCGCAGCAAAGCTGCACAAAAGAAAAGGGCGCCCCGAAGGCGCCCTTGGATGATTTACTGCACCGCACTCAGGTATTCATGGAGTCGAAGAACTCCGAATTGCTCTTGGTCGAGCGCAGCTTGTCGAGCAGGAAGTCGATCGCGTCCATCGTGCCCATCGGATTGAGGATGCGGCGGAGCACGTACATCTTCTTGAGCACCTGCGGATCGGTGATGAGCTCCTCCTTGCGGGTGCCGGAGCGCGAGATGTCGATCGCCGGGAAGGTGCGCTTGTCCGAGACCTTGCGGTCCAGGATCAGTTCCGAGTTACCGGTGCCCTTAAACTCTTCGAAGATGACTTCGTCCATGCGGCTGCCGGTATCGACCAGGGCGGTCGCGATGATCGTCAGCGAGCCGCCCTCCTCGATGTTACGGGCCGCACCGAAGAAGCGCTTCGGGCGCTGCAGCGCGTTGGCGTCGACACCGCCGGTCAGCACCTTGCCGGATGACGGCACCACGGTGTTGTAGGCACGGCCGAGGCGCGTGATCGAATCGAGCAGGATGACGACATCGCGGCCATGCTCGACCAGGCGCTTCGCCTTTTCGATCACCATCTCGGCGACCTGGACGTGGCGCACCGCCGGCTCGTCGAAGGTCGAGGACACGACCTCGCCCTTCACCGAGCGCTGCATGTCCGTGACTTCTTCCGGACGCTCGTCGATCAACAGCACGATCAGATAGCATTCGGGATGATTGTGCGTGATCGAGTGCGCGATGTTCTGCATCAGCACGGTCTTGCCGGTGCGCGGCGGCGCCACGATCAGCGCGCGCTGGCCCTTGCCGATGGGCGCGACGATGTCGATCACGCGTGCAGAAAGGTCTTTCCGCGTCGGATCGTCGATTTCCATACGGAAGCGCTGATTCGGAAACAGCGGCGTGAGGTTGTCGAAATTGACCTTGTGCTTGGCCTTTTCCGGATCCTCGAAATTGAGCGTGTTGACCTTCAGCAGCGCGAAATAGCGTTCGCCCTCTTTCGGGCTGCGGATATGGCCTTCGATGGTATCGCCGGTGCGCAGGCCGAAGCGGCGGATCTGCGAGGGCGAAACGTAGATGTCGTCCGGGCCCGGCAGATAATTCGCATCGGGCGAGCGCAGGAAGCCGAAGCCGTCCGAGAGCACCTCGACGACGCCTTCGCCGACGATATCGGTCTCGGCCAGCGACAACTGCTTGAGGATGGCGAAGAGCAGCTCCTGCTTGCGCATGGTGCTGGCATTCTCGACCCCGTTCTCTTCCGCGAACGAGACCAGCTCGGCCGGGGTTTTCGACTTGAGGTCCTGAAGTTTAATTTCCCGCATTGGGGTGGTCCTGTGGGGTAACCTTGGAAGGGGGGTGCGAGGTGGCTCTGAAATGCGGACGTGAGCAGGTAGGTCCGCAGGTCTGGCAAGGTTAAGTGCCGGAGAGGCTTCAAACCTGATGCGGTGTCCGGCTTTTGAAAAGCTCAGACACAACCACATCCGCCTGCGTTGGGTGGGATGGACATAATATAGAAAATCGCTTCCCGCTCCGCAAGCCGAAGCGCTGAGCGGATGGTCGCAAGCCCTGCCTAGAACGGCTTCACGATCACCATGATGACGATGAAAATCATCAGGACGGTCGGCACCTCATTGATAATCCGATAGAATTTCTGGGTTCGCGGGCGCCGGTCGGCGGCGAAATCCTTCAGCCAGCGGGAAAAAAAGCCGTGGACCGCAGACATGGCGAGGACCAGTGCCAGTTTTACGTGCAGCCAGCCGAACGAAAACCAATGGCCAGACCAGGCGAGATAAAGCCCGGCGAGCCAGGTGACGATCATGGCGGGGTTGATGATGGCCTTGAGCAGCCGCCGTTCCATGACCTTGAACGTCTCGGACTGTTTCGAGCCGATTTCGGCTTCCGAGTGATAAACGAAGAGCCGCGGCAGATAGAGCATGCCGGCCATCCAGGAGATGACCGCGATCACGTGGATCGCCTTGATCCAGAGATAGACGTCTTCGAACATTTTCTGCGCCCGGAATGCATGCCCAAAAGGAACTGGGGATAGTAAGAACTCGTTAAGGTCTCACCGTGCACACATATCTGTCCGTAGAGCCTTCCTCAAATCTAGAATCTTAGATTCTTAAGGTTTGAGTCTGAGTGACCGTGGATTGGACTCACGCAATTCCGTCCGTGACTTCACGCGCACTTGTTCACATCCATCAACATATCCTTTGTGAACCCCTGCCGTTCGGATAAGTCACCGAGCCTCAAGGGCTTGCACCGGCCTGTCGGCAGCTTATCAAGACACTTGTCCGCGCAATCCCGCTTCCGTGGCGGAGGGCGGGCAAACTTGTTCTGACGGGCAGCGGTGTGAAGAAAATTGGCACTTGTCCCGTCCCTGGTGTCGCACATCCCTTTCCAAGGGGTTAAGCTCCACAGAAATCCACAATCTGCCCCGCCGCCATACAAAGAGTTTCTGTGCCGACCTCGAACAATTATTTCCACCTGCACCTCGTCTCCGACTCCACCGGTGAAACGCTCATCACCGTGGCGCGGGCGGTCGCGGCCCAATACGCCAATGTGACGCCGGTCGAGCACGTCTATCCGCTGGTGCGCAGCCAGAAGCAGCTCGACCGCGTGCTCGACGAGATCGAGGAGGCGCCGGGAATCGTGCTGTTCACGCTGCTGGAGAAGGATCTGGTTTCCAGGCTCGAGAACAAGTGCAAGGAGATCAACGTCCCGAGCCTGTCGATCATCGGCCCGGTGATGCAGCTGTTCGAAGCTTATCTTGGTGCGGCAACCACTGGGCGCGTCGGTGCCCAGCACGTGCTCAATGCGGAATATTTCAAGCGCATCGATGCGCTGAACTATACGATGATCCACGACGACGGCCAGCATGTCGAAGGCCTCGACGAGGCCGATGTCGTGCTAGTGGGCGTGTCCCGCACGTCGAAGACACCGACGTCGATCTACCTCGCTAATCGCGGCATTCGCACTGCGAATGTGCCGCTGGTTCCGGGCATTCCGGTGCCCTCGCAGCTGGAGACGCTAACGCGGCCGCTGGTCGTCAGCCTGCATGCGACGCCGGAACGGCTGATCCAGATTCGGCAGAACCGCCTGCTCTCCATGGGCGCCGATTCCGGCAGCGACAGCTATATCGACAAGCAGTCGGTTACCGAGGAGGTCGCATTCGCGCGCAAGCTGAGCGCCAAGCATGATTGGCCGCTGCTCGACGTCACGCGCCGCTCGATCGAGGAAACCGCGGCGGCGATCATGAAGCTCTACAGCGACCGCCAGCGCAACCGGCCCTCCGAGTAGTTGCGGCGATGGGTCTCTGGCGCGGCAAGTTTCCGTTGATCCTGGCCTCGCAGAGCAGCGCGCGGAAGATGCTGCTGGCGAATGCCGGGCTCGAATTCAAGGCGATCACGGCCGACATTGACGAGCGCGGCATTCAGGCCGCATCGAAGCTTTCGAACCCGCGCGAGATCGGCTTGCTGCTGGCGCGCGAAAAAGCCAGAGCCGTCTCGGCGCATCATCCCCGTAGCTACGTGATCGGTGCCGACCAGACGCTGGCGCTTGGTGACCGCCTCTTCAACAAGCCTGCAGACCGCGATCAGGCAATGGCGCAGCTGCGCGATCTCGCCGGCAACAGCCACGAGCTGAATTCGGCGGTGGCGATCGCGCATGACGGCAAGATTGTCTTCGAAGATGTTTCGATTGCACGCATGACCATGCGGCAGATGACCGATGCGGAGCTCTCAGCCTATCTCGATGCGGCCGGCGACGTGGTCACGACCAGCGTCGGGGCCTATCAGCTCGAAGGCCTCGGCATCCATTTGTTCGAGCGCATCGAAGGCGACCATTTCACCGTTCTCGGCCTGCCGCTGCTGCCGCTGCTTGCGTTCCTGCGTCGCGAGCGGCTAGTTGCGGTGTGAACGACAGAGATGGCTGGGCTTTGATGCGGATACTTGGACTGACCGGCTCGATCGGGATGGGCAAATCCACCACCGCGAAATTGTTCGCGGAAGCCGGCGTGCCGGTCTACGATGCCGATGCCTCCGTCCATCAATTGTATGAGGGAGAAGCCGCGCCGGCGATCGAGGCGGCGTTCCCCGGCACCATTGCGAACGGCAAGGTCGACCGGGCAAAGCTGTCGGCGCGGGTCGTGCACGATCCGGCTGCGATCAAGCAGCTCGAGCAGATCGTCCATCCGATGCTCGGCGCGTCCCGGCAGAAGTTCTTTGCCGATGCGGAAGCCGCCAAGGCGCCGGTCGTGGTGCTGGATATTCCGCTGCTGTTCGAGACCGGCGGCGAGACACGCGTCGATGCTGTGGTCGTGGTCTCGACCTCGCCGGAACTTCAGCGCGAGCGGGTCTTGGCGCGCGGCACGATGGACCAGGCGAAGCTCGACGCCATCATCGCCAAGCAGATGCCCGACGCTGAAAAGCGCAAGCGCGCCGATTTCGTGGTGGATACCTCACACGGGCTCGAGCCGGTGCGTGCGCAAATCAAGCACATCCTGGCCGAGGTCGTTAAGATGCCGCAGCGGCGGGCCTGATTCGCCGCGTGCACACGGCTTCTTAGATCACACGGCTTCGTAGATCATGCGTGAAATCGTCCTCGACACCGAAACCACCGGCCTCGACCCGCTTCGCGGCGATCGCCTGGTCGAAATCGGCTGTGTCGAGATATTCAACCGCATGCCGACCGGTCAGACCTATCACGTCTATATCAATCCTGAGCGGGACATGCCGGCAGAGGCCTTTGCGGTGCACGGGCTGTCGGCCGAATTCCTGTCGACCAAGCCGCTGTTCCACGAGGTGGTCGACGCCTTCCTGGAATTCATCGGCGATGCGCCGCTGGTGATCCACAACGCCTCCTTCGACATCAGCTTCATCAATGCCGAGCTCGACCGCATCAAGCGCGCGGCGATCCCGCGCGAACGGCTGGTCGATACGCTGCTGCTGGCCCGGCGCAAGCATCCCGGCGTGTCAAACCGGCTCGACGATCTCTGCTCGCGCTATTCGATCGACAATTCACACCGCACCAAGCACGGTGCATTGCTCGACGCCGAGCTTCTGGCCGAGGTCTATGTCGATCTGGTCGGAGCGCGGCAGTCGCAGCTGCTGCTGGCCTCGGAAAACGAGGAGATTCGCGTCAATAGCGTCGGCGAAGCGCCGCGGCGGCAGCGCCTGGTGCCGCTCGCGCCGCGGATTTCCGATGCCGAGCGCGAGGCCCATCGAGCCTTCATCGCAACGCTCGGCGACAAGGCGATCTGGAACGAGTACCTTCCTGCTCCCGCTCCAGCAGCCGTGGCGGCCGGTCAGGCCTGACCGGCTTGGCCCTGAGCGGCCATTTGCCGCTCCATGTTCTGGCGATACAGACCAACGAAGTCGACCGGGTCCAGCATCAGCGGCGGGAACCCGCCGTCGCGCACGGCGGTCGCAATGATTTCGCGGGCGAACGGGAACAGCAGGCGCGGGCACTCGATCATGACCAGCGGATGCAAATTCTCCTGCGGCACATTAGCGATGCGGAATACGCCGGCATAGGCGAGCTCGAACGAGAACATCACCTTGCCCGCGGCCTCGGCCTTGCCTTCGACCGACAACGTCACCTCAAACTCCTGTTCGCTGAGGTTGTTGGCGCTGACATTGATCTGGATGTTGATCTGGGGCGGCTGGCTCTGCTGCTGGAGCGAGCTCGGCGCGTTCGGATTTTCGAACGAGAGGTCCTTGGTATATTGCGCCAGCACGTTCAGCTGGGGAGCCTGGGCCGCCTCGGGAGGGGTGCCGTTACCGTTGGTCATGAAAGTCTCTCCTTACCCGATTTGGGCTGAATTTCGCGGCGGTTGGCTAACATAGGGCCGCCTCGTTCCACAAGGACGAACGGCTCCGGTAGCCCTATCCGGGCCGCGCCTGCAACTATGACGTTCAACCCGGCCTTTTGCCGAAATCGCGCCTTAAACGATTGAATATGCGCGATTTCCGGGCAGGATCGGGTTTCCCCTTAAGCATAAAACGCGCTACACTCCGCGCTGTGCCAAAAGGCGCCATTGGCCGGGCGAGATTTCGTGCCTACATCCCACGGACCAGACGCGCGGACCTCAATGGTGATGTAGACTTGCCGCTCCCGTATGGAACGGTTGACTGGCCGGATTGATTTTCCCGGCAACGACCTGAAGACCCAGAGCAAAGACCAGAAAGCGAATACGACGTGGACATCTACACTATCATCTTCCTGGCGCTGGCGGTCTTTATCTTTCTGCGGCTGCGCAGCGTGCTGGGGCAGCGCACCGGCAACGAGCGGCCGCCGTTCAACCGCGACGCCCTCCAGGGCGCCCAAGACAAGAACGTCGTGACCATGCCGGGCAAGGTGATTGACCAAGCCCCGCTGGCGCCGGCGGCTGAGCCGACCCCGCCCGCCGACCGCTGGAAGGGGCTGACCGAGCCTGGTACCCCGCTCGCGCAGGGTCTCGACGCCATTGTCGAGAAGGATTCCAGCTTCGATCCGCGTCATTTCATCTCGGGTGCTCGCGGCGCCTATGAGATGATCGTGCTTGCCTTCGCCAATGGCGATCGCCGCGCGCTGCGCGACCTGTTGTCGTCGGAGGTCTATGAGAGCTTCGACGCCGCGATCAAGGAGCGCGAGAAGAACGAGCAGAAGACCGAGACGCGTTTCGTCTCGATCGACAAGGCCGAGCTCGTCGGCGCCGAGGTGCGTGATCGCAACGCCCAGCTCACCGTGCGCTTCGTCTCGCAGATGATCTCCGCCACCCGCGACAAGGCCGGCAACATCGTCGACGGCAGCGCCGACACGGTCGCCGACATCACAGACATCTGGACTTTCGCCCGCGACATCTCCTCTCGCGATCCGAACTGGAAGCTGGTTGGCACCGGAAGCGCGAATTAAGACTGTCCTGAAGACCAGCGCGGCGGCGCTTTGCGCAGGTGTCGTCGCGCTGTCGTCGTTTTCGCTCGGAGCCGAGGCGGCGCGCCGCCATCATCGCAGCCACCACCATCATCTCCCGCGTTTGCCCGCCGCCCCGGCGCGGGCCTTGCCCTATCCGCAGCTTCCCTTGCCGTTTGAGATTGCCGGCGCGCAATATCTACCTGTGACCTGGGCGGACGTGAAGGGCTGGAGCGAGGACAATCATCTCGCCGCCTACAAGACCTTCCGTGGGAGCTGCCGGACGATCAACGCGCAGACCGGCATATCCGAACCGAAGGCTTTGGCCGGCTCGCTGAACGAGCCGTGCCGGCTCGCCAAATCGCTCGAGCTCAGCGACGATGCGAAGGCCAAAAGCTTCTTCGAGCAGAATTTTGCGCCGTTGCGCATCTCCCGCCTCGGCGAGCCCGACGGTTTCGTCACCGGCTATTACGAGCCGGTGCTGGAGGGATCGCGCACGCAGACCGAAATCTACAACGTTCCGGTCTATCGCCGTCCGTCCAATCTGTTCGTGCGCGGCTACAAGCAGGACACGCTCAGCCTGCCCAACAAGGGCCCGGTCTATCGCAAGATCGGTCGCCGCAAGCTCGTACCCTATTACGACCGCGGCGAGATCGAGGACGGCAAGATCGCCGGCCGTGGGCTGGAGATCGCCTGGCTGAAGGACCCCACCGATCTGTTGTTTGCGCAGATCCAGGGCTCGGCGAAGATCAAGTTCGAGGACGGCAGCTCGGTTCGGCTCAACTACGACGCCTATAACGGCTATCCCTACACCGCCGTCGGTCGCATCCTGATCGAGCGCGGCATCATCCCGCGGGAGGAGATGTCGATGCAGAAGATCAGGGAATGGATGACGCAGAATCCTGATGGCGCCAAGGAGCTGCGCCGCGCGAACCGCGCCTACATCTTCTTCCGCGAGGTCAACCTCTCCGACAAGGAGGAGGCGGTGGGCGCGCAGGGCATTCCGCTGACGGCCGGCCGTTCGATCGCGGTCGACAAAGCGCTGCACGTCTATGGCACGCCCTTCTTCATCGAGGGCGAGCTGCCGATCGAATCCGAACGGTCCAAGACACCATTTCGCCGGCTGATGATCGCGCAGGACACCGGCTCGGCCATCATCGGCCCCGCCCGCGCCGATCTCTTCTTTGGCGCTGGCCAAGAGGCCGGCCGCGTCTCCGGGCGGCTGCGCCACCCCATGCAATTCGTGATGCTGGTGCCGAAGAGCCTCGATCCCAGTCTACGGGCCGCTAGGCTGCCGGTGCCGGATCCGCGGCCCTCGCAGAAGATCGCCAAGCTGTTTCCGCAAACCGATCCGGCCAAGGATTCTGACAAGGATCCGAAGAACCCAGCGGCCGCAGTGAAGCCGGCTGAACCCAACAAGGCTGCTGCGACCTCGACTGCCACGGCACAAGACAAGGATGCCGCCGTCGCGGTGGCGAACCCAGTGCCGCTGCCCGAGCCGCGTCCCAACATCAAGCCCGACCGCGAACAGCGCAAGCGCGTGAATCCTCGATCCGATCAGCAATGAAGCGATCGTCCCGTCCGCCCGTGCTGGAGCCTCGCCCCTCGCCGCGCCGCCGCGCGCTGAGCGAGGAGGATCGCGAGCTTTGGGACCTCGTCGCAAAACAGGTCAAGCCGCTGCGGAAGCACCGTGTGGTGAAGGCGCAGCCGCCGCCGCGCAGCGAGCCGGCAACGATCGCTCCGGTCGCGCGACCCGCGCCATCGCCGCGGCCGATGGCTGCCGCGCCGGCGCCGCGTGCCACGAAGCCCGTGATGCCGCCATTGGCGCCACTCGGCAAGCGCGAGCGGACAAAGCTGTCGCGCGGGCGCAGCGAGATCGACGCGCGGCTCGATTTGCACGGCATGACCCAGATGCGCGCCCATCGCGCGCTGACAGGATTCCTGCACCGCGCCCATCACGAAGGCCTGACCTTTGTGCTCGTTATCACCGGCAAGGGCCGCAGCGGTGGCGAGAGCGGTGTGCTCCGCCGCCAGGTGCCGGAATGGCTCAGCCTGCCTGAATTCCGCGCTTTCGTTGTCGGCTTCGAGGAAGCCGCTATCGGCCATGGCGGCGAGGGCGCGCTGTATGTGCGGATCCGCCGGGCGAGAGGGTAGCAGCACGAGGCGTGCGGCTTCCATTGCCTCTCCCGCTTGCGGGAGAGGGAGGCACCTTCTAAAACGGCCGGATGATTCCGACGCGGGGAATCAAAGTGATGATCACGCCGAAGATGTTCGTCGCGCGATCATCGGTCGGTATCAGCGCCGTCTCACGTTTGGCCGGCAACATCTTCACCGCATGCAGGATCAGGAACATGCAGACCGCCCAGTTCGAGATCCAGCGCGAATAGTCGAACACCATCGCGAACATCACGAGATAGGCAAGGCTGATGCCGATCAGCGCCGCGATCACGAGGCGGCGGTGGGCTTCGCTCGCGAGCGCGCCGATCAGGCGCGCAAGATAGCGCCACAGCGGCGTGTGCAGCCAGATCAGCAGGGCGAACACCGGCACGCCGAGGATGTTGTGCGGCAGACGTCCCCAGGTATCCGCAATCTCCTTCGCCAGCGGCTGGTACCAGATGTAGCTGAATTGCAGCAGGTCGGTCCGCGCAGGATCGGCCATCCGGGTCTTCAGATACGCGACGAAATCCGCCTCGGGGATCGGCATCGTTCCCAGGAACTGGGCCGCGAAGAACAATGCAGAGACGGCGGCGAGGGCGACAATGCCGAACGCAACGTTGACGCGATTGCAGCCGCACGCCAGGTAATGCCTGATCACGACGATGGTGATGATCGTCGGCACATACATCAAAAGATGGATGTGATGGATCAGCACCAGAATGATCGCGAACAGCGCGGCCGCCGCCACGAACAGCAGCGAGCCCGCCGGCATCAGCAGCAGCACGATCGCCAGCGCGCAGCCATAGATGTCGAAATGGCCGAGCGTGTGCATGAAATTCTTCAGGAAGAACGGTGAGCCCGCGGTGAAGACGAACACCGGCAGCGTCGCCGCGGTGAAGCCGAACGTCTTCCGGAACAGTCTTGCATAGAGCCCGAGCGTCACGAGCCATGTCGCGCCGCCGAGCGCGAACACCAGCCAGACCGGCACCTTCTCCATGAACAGTGCGACGATCGCCCCGATCAGCGCGCGCTTGATGAAGCCGAAATGGTAATCGACGACGAGGTGGATATAGGGGACGTAAGGCGGCAGCTGGATCTTGTGGACGAACACGCCGACGAGGACGGCGGCGTTGACCGCGAGCAGCAGGCGCCAGGGGTTTTGCCAGATATTAGCGGGCACGCGGCACCCAGCGGGCGTCAACCCTTGCCGTCGTCTCGGACAAGCGAACTCTTGGCAACGCGTAGCGTTGTCCAAAGTGAGCGCCGATCCGGGACCCATAACCAGAGGTGGTTATGTGCGGCAGAGCTGGAGCTGCTATCTGTTTCAACAAGGACCGCCGGTGTTTATGGGTCCCGGCTTTCGCCGGGACGACGCCGGAATGAATAGCGCGGCCTTGGTGAATTACAAAATGAACCGGCTCAGATCCGCGTTCTTGGCGAGATCGCCGACATGTTTCTGCACGTAATCGGCATCGACCCGGACGGTCTCGCCGTTGCGGTCGGGGGCGGTGAAGGAGATCTCGTCCAGCACCCGCTCCATCACGGTCTGCAGTCGCCGCGCGCCGATGTTCTCGACGGTGGAATTGACGGCGACCGCGACGTCGGCCAGCGCGTCGATGGCGCTATCCGTGATGTCGAGCGTCACGCCCTCGGTCTGCATCAGCGCGACATATTGCTTGATCAGCGAGGCCTCGGGCTCGGTGAGGATGCGGCGCATGTCGTCGCGGGTCAGCGCCTGCAGCTCGACGCGGATCGGCAGGCGGCCCTGCAATTCCGGCAACAGGTCGGACGGTTTTGCGACGTGGAAGGCGCCGGAGGCGATGAACAGGATGTGGTCGGTCTTCACCGCGCCGTGCTTGGTCGAGACCGACGTGCCCTCGATCAGCGGCAGGAGATCGCGCTGCACGCCCTCGCGTGAGACGTCGCCGCCGACGCGGCCGTCGCGGGCGCAGATCTTGTCGATCTCGTCCAGGAAGACGATGCCGTTGTTCTCGACCGCACTGATCGCCTCCAGCGTGAGCTGCTCGGTGTCGAGCAGCTTGTCGGATTCCTCGTTGACGAGGATCTCGTGCGAGCCCTCCACCGTCAGCCGCCGCGTCTTGCTTCGGCCCCCTAACTTGCCGAAGATGTCGCCGATCGAGATCGCGCCCATCTGCGCGCCCGGCATGCCCGGGATTTCGAACATCGGCATGCCGCCGCCGGACGACTGCGTCTCGATCTCGATTTCCTTGTCGTTGAGCTCGCCGGCGCGCAACTTCTTGCGGAAGGATTCCCGCGTCGCGGACGAGGCATTGGCACCGACCAGCGCATCGAGCACGCGCTCCTCGGCGGCGAGCTGCGCCCGCGCCTGGACGTCCTTGCGCTTGCGCTCGCGCACCTGGGCAATCGCGACCTCGACGAGATCGCGCACGATCTGCTCGACGTCGCGGCCGACATAGCCGACCTCGGTGAACTTGGTCGCTTCCACCTTCAGGAATGGCGCATTCGCCAGTTTTGCCAATCGCCGCGCGATTTCCGTCTTGCCGACGCCGGTCGGGCCGATCATCAGAATGTTCTTCGGCAGCACCTCCTCGCGCAACGAGCCGGTGAGCTGCTGGCGCCGCCAGCGGTTGCGCAGCGCGATCGAGACCGCACGCTTGGCATCGGCCTGGCCGACGATGAAACGGTCGAGTTCGGAGACGATTTCGCGGGGGGAGAAGTCTGTCATGTCTGCTTAGCTAGGGCGGGAGGCGGCCTAGGACAAGCCGCATTTTATCTCAGATGATCGGCGGGCCCGATTGCCATTGCTTCACGGCGTCGATCGGATGGATCAGCATCAGAATATTCAGCGTCAGATTGTCGCGAATGTGAAGCGCCAGTACGATCTCGAAGGCGAGTCCAAGCAGGACGGTCGCGCTGACGGGGAGCGCGCGTGCGGCTAGGAACCCCAGGATCATGGCCAGATTGTCGGAGACCGAGTTGACGATGCTGTCGCCGTAATAGTCGAGCGAGATCGTGCCTGCGCGGTAGCGCTCGATGATGAACGGCGAATTTTCGACGATCTCCCAGCTGCCTTCGATCAGCATCGCGGCGATCAGCCTTGCCGGCCAGGAGAGATGGAGGAACGGCAGGCGCACGAACAGCAGCCAGGTCAGGCCGTAGAACAGGAAGCCATGCAACACGTGCGAGAAAGTGTACCAGTCCGCGATGTGCTGGGAGTTTTCTGAGCTGTTCACCACACCGTGCCACAGCTTGATGGTGCCGCAGGTGCAGATCGGCACGCGTCCCATTGCGAACAGGATCGCGGCCTGCAGCGCCAGCAGAACCAGCGCGATGCCGGCCCAGCCGAGCGGCGGAAATGCGGTCTTGACGGTGGGGGTTGCTGCGAGCGTCATGGCTCTCGGATCATCAGGAGTGCGGGGCCATCAGACGTGACGATCTCGTGCTGCGCCACGAATCCGGCCTTCTCATAGGCCCGAATGGCGCGCGGATTGGCGGGGCTGGGGTCGATCACGATGCGTGGCACGCCGCGCGCAAAGAGCTGGTCGATGAAGGCACGGATGAAAGCCGAGCCGTGGCCGCATCCGAGCATGTCGGCCTCGCCGATGAACTGATCGAGGCCGCGTGTGCCGACCGGCTGCGGGCCGAAGCTGACATGCCAATCGCCGATCTGGTAGCACTGGAGATAGGCGAAGGGCCGATCGTTGTGGCTGACGATGAACTGGGCCAGATCCGGATGATCGAGATCGCCCCCGACGAACTCAAGCGTCTCCGGATCATGCCACCATTCGGCGACATGCGGCGCGTCCAGCCAGCGCCGGATCAGTGGCATGTCGGCCGCGGTCATCGGGCGGAAGGTGTAGGAGGGCGCCATGGCCTATCCCGTCGCCAGGCTCTCGATCGTCAGATTCCGATTGGTGTAGACGCAGATGTCGGCGGCGATGTCGAGGGAGCGGCGGACGATGGTCTCGGCGTCCTTGTCGGTGTCGAGCAGGGCCCGGGCTGCCGCCAGCGCGTAATTGCCGCCGGAGCCGATCGCCATGACGCCGGCCTCGGGCTCGAGCACGTCGCCCGTGCCCGTCAGCACCAGGGAAACGTCCTTGTCGGCGACGATCATCATGGCCTCGAGCCGTCGCAGATAGCGGTCGGTACGCCAGTCCTTGGCGAGCTCCACCGCGGCGCGGGTCAGCTGCCCCGGATATTGCTCCAGCTTGGATTCCAGCCGCTCGAACAGCGTGAAGGCGTCGGCGGTGGCGCCGGCGAAGCCGCCGATGACGTCGCCCTTGCCGAGCTTGCGGACCTTCTTGGCATTGGACTTGATCACGGTCTGGCCGATCGAGACCTGCCCGTCGCCGCCGACCACCACCTTGCCGGCCTTGCGGACCGTCAAAATCGTGGTGCCGTGCCAACCCGGTGAGCTGTTCTGGGAATCCTGCATGAACGATCCTCGTTGTCGGCCTGATTTAGGCGGTCCGAGCGGGGCGCACAACGGGCCGCTCCGGGCCTAATTCGCTCACCATAGGCAGAAGTAGAGGCCCGGCCAGCCGTTCCCGCAGTAGCGAAGGCGTCATTTGGCTGTTAAGAGACTGGCGTTTCAGGCCAAACCCCAGCGAAAGCCTTCAATGCGCACCGCGACGATCAAGCGCAAGACCAAGGAAACCGACATCGAGGTCTCCCTGAACCTCGATGGATCAGGCGTGGCCAATATCGCCACCGGCATCGGTTTTTTCGACCACATGCTCGATCTCCTCGCCCGCCATTCCCGCATCGACCTCACGGTCAAGGCGGTGGGCGACCTGCACATTGATCATCACCATACCACCGAAGATACCGGCATCGCGCTCGGCCAGGCGGTCAAGCAGGCCCTCGGCAACATGGCGGGCATCACCCGCTATGCCGGCGTGCACATGCCCATGGACGAGACGCTGACGCGCGTGGTCATCGACATCTCCGGCCGCCCCTTCCTGGTGTTCCAGGCCGCGTTTCCCCGCGACAAGATCGGCGAGTTCGACACCGAACTGGTGCGCGAGTGGTTCCAGGCCTTCGCCATCAATGCCGGCGTGACTCTCCACGTCGAGACCCTATATGGCGATAACAGCCACCATATCGCCGAGTCTTGCTTCAAGGGTCTGGCGCGGGCGCTGCGCACCGCCGTCGCGATCGATCCGAAGGCTGCGGGCGAGATCCCGTCCACCAAGGGCTCGCTCGGCGGCTGACATCCCGGCCGCCGGCGCGCGCCGCTTGCGGTATCACTGAATTTAGAGAACGGGGCATCACCATGCCTGTCTACACAGTTCATGCTCCCTCTCCTGCCGGAGCCGATCTGCGCGCGACCGACAGATTCGTCTTCGTGCGCGACGGCTTTCATTTCTGGGCGATGATCTTCGGCCCGCTCTGGCTGCTGTGGAACCGGCTCTGGCTGGCGCTGCTCGGCTGGCTGGTTGTCGTGATTGCGTTCAATGTCGCCCTGTCCAGCCTTGGGGTCGGACGCAGCTCGATCTTCTACGCCAATGTCATCGTCGCGATCTTGATGGGCCTCGAGGCCTCGAGTTTGCGCCGCTGGACCTTGTCGCGCGGCAAGTGGCGGCAGCTCGACGTCGTGATCGCCGACAAGGAGGACGCGGCCGAGCACCGCTTCTTCGAGCGCTGGAGCCAGAAGCAGCAGGGCATCGCTGGCGATCAATGGGCCGTCGATCGCGGCGGGCCGCCGCCGACCCGCAGCGTGCCGGGTCAGCAGTTCTCGAACCCGCCGCCCATTCCGGCCGGCGGCATCATCGGGTTGTTTCCAGAACCGGGAGGGTCAAGATGAGCGTCGCCATCATCGATTACGGTTCCGGCAATCTGCATTCCGCCGCCAAGGCCTTCGAGCGCGCCGCACGCAGCCTGGAGAGCCCGCAAAAGGTGTTTGTCACCAGCGATCCGGACCAGGCTTACGAGGCAGACCGTCTGGTGCTGCCGGGCGTCGGCGCCTTCGCTGATTGCCGGCGCGGCCTCGACGCCGTCAACGGCATGGTCGAGGCGATCACGGAAGCGGTGCGCGTCAAGGCGCGGCCGTTCTTCGGCATCTGCGTCGGCATGCAGCTGATGGCGAGCCGCGGCAAGGAGCACGTCACGACGGACGGCCTGAACTGGATCGGCGGCGATGTCGAGAAGATTACGCCGCGCGACGAGAGCCTGAAGATTCCGCACATGGGCTGGAACACGCTCGAGGTGCTGCGCGAGCACCCAGTGCTGAACAAGCTGCCGCTCGGTCCCAAGGGGCAGCACGCCTATTTCGTGCACTCCTATCACCTCAATCCCGCCAACGAGGCGGACGTGCTCGCGCGGGCCGATTACGGCGGTCCCGTCACCGCGATCGTGGCGAAAGACACCGCCATCGGCACGCAATTCCACCCGGAGAAGAGCCAGCGCTTCGGGCTGGCCCTGATCTCGAACTTCTTGCGATGGAAACCGTGATCCTCTTTCCCGCCATCGACCTCAAGAACGGCCAGTGCGTGCGCCTCGAGCAAGGCGACATGGCGCGCGCGACCGTGTTCAACCTCAATCCCGCGGCGCAAGCGCAGAGCTTTGCCGAGCAGGGTTTCGAGTATCTCCACGTCGTCGACCTCGACGGCGCCTTTGCCGGCAAGCCGGTGAACGCACAGGCCGTCGAGGCGATGCTGAAGACGATCAGGATTCCGGTGCAGCTCGGCGGCGGCATTCGCGATCTCGCCACGGTGGAAGCCTGGCTCGACAAGGGCATCAGCCGCGTCATCATCGGCACTGCCGCGGTGCGCGACCCCGAATTGGTGAAAAGCGCCGCCAGGAAATTCCCCGGCCGCGTGGCCGTCGGGCTCGATGCGCGCGACGGCAAGGTCGCCGTCGAAGGCTGGGCCGAGACCTCGCAGGTCACAGTGCTGGAAATCGCACAGCGGTTCGAGGATGCCGGCGTCGCCGCCATCATCTTCACCGACATCGCGCGCGATGGCCTGCTCAAGGGCCTGAACCTCGATGCCACGATTGCGCTGGCTGACGCCATCTCGATCCCCGTGATCGCCTCCGGCGGCCTGGCCTCGATCGAAGATGTGAAGGCGATGCTGACGCCGCGTGCGAAAAAGCTCGCCGGCGCGATCGCCGGCCGCGCGCTCTATGACGGCCGGCTCGATCCCGCAGCCGCCCTCACCTTGATCCGCAACGCCCGCGCCGCCTAGGAGACAGATCCGATGTTCAAGGTGCGCGTGATCCCCTGCCTCGACGTCAAGGACGGACGGGTCGTCAAGGGCGTCAACTTCGTCGATCTGCGCGATGCGGGCGATCCCGTCGAGGCGGCGATCGCCTATGACGCCGCCGGCGCGGACGAGCTCACCTTCCTCGACATCACCGCGACCCATGAGAACCGCGGCATCATGCTGGACGTGGTCCGGCGTACCGCGGAGGCTTGCTTCATGCCCGTCACAGTCGGCGGCGGCGTGCGCGAGGTCAACGACATCAAGACTCTGCTGCGGGCCGGCGCCGACAAGGTCTCGATCAACAGCGCCGCGGTGTCGCGGCGCGAGTTCGTCAAGGAAGCCGCCGAGAAATTCGGCGAGCAGTGCGTGGTGGTGGCGATCGACGCTAAGCGCGTCAAGCGCCCCGGCGGCGACCGCTGGGAGATCTTCACCCATGGCGGTCGCAATTCGACCGGCATCGACGCCATCGAATATGCCCAGGAGGTGGTCTCGCTCGGCGCCGGCGAAATCCTGCTCACCTCGATGGACCGCGACGGCACGAGGCAGGGCTTCGACATTCCGCTGACCCGGGCGATTGCCGACAGTGTGTCCGTTCCGGTGATCGCGTCGGGCGGCGTCGGCAATCTCGATCATCTCGTCGACGGTATCCGCGACGGCCACGCCACGGCGGTGCTGGCTGCCTCGATCTTCCATTTCGGGGAATTCACCATCCGTGAAGCCAAGGAGCACATGGCCCGGCGCGGGCTGCCTATGCGCCTCGATGCCTGACGACTCCCATTCATAAAAGTGCTACACGAGCTGGTGGGGACCGGCTCATGCGGCCGGGGGCGTTTTCCGAGTATCTTGTATGCCGCGTTTCACGATCCACGATCTGGCCGAGACCATTGATGCCCGCGCGGCCTCCGGTGGCGAGGCCTCCTATACCCGCAAGCTTCTGGACAAGGGCGCCGAGCATTGCGCCAAGAAGTTCGGCGAGGAAGCAGTCGAAACCGTAATCGCAGCAGTCGAAAACGATCGCGCGCATCTGATCGCTGAGAGTGCCGACCTGCTCTACCATTTCCTTGTGTTGCTCAAGGCCCGCGGCGTAAAGCTGGAGGAGGTCGAGGCCGTGCTGGACAAGCGGACGTCGATGTCAGGGTTGGAAGAAAAGGCGTCGCGCAAGAGCGGCAACTAGCCGAGGTGGAGAGGTTGCGTCATGGATATCCGCGCACCCGAGCAGCAGTATAATCCGTACCGCGTCTATACGCGCGAAGAGTGGTCGCGGCTGCGCGACGACACGCCGATGACGCTTGAGCCGGGCGAGTTCGACCGGCTGCGCTCGCTGCACGATCGCCTGGACTTGCAGGAGGTCGAGGACATCTATCTCCCCTTGTCGCGCCTTTTGTCGATCTATGTCGACGCCATGCAGCGCCTGTATTACGCCGAGCGTCAGTTCCTCAACATTCGGGACCGCAAGGTGCCCTACATCATCGGCGTCGCCGGCTCGGTCGCCGTCGGAAAATCCACCACGGCCCGTGTGCTCCAGGCATTGCTGGCGCGCTGGTCGCCGCGGCCGAAGGTCGAGCTGATCACGACCGACGGATTTCTCTATCCCAATGCGGTGCTCGAGCGGCAGGGCATCATGCAGAAGAAGGGTTTTCCGGAGAGCTACGACCTGCCGCTGCTGCTCAGCTTCCTCTCCGACATCAAGTCCGGCCGCCGCAACGTGCGCGCGCCGGTCTATTCGCATCTGACCTACGATATTGTGCCGGGCCAGTGGGCCGAGGTCGATCAGCCCGACATCCTGATCGTCGAAGGCGTCAACGTGCTGCAAACCGGCAAGCTGCCGCGCGACGGCAAGGCGGTGCCCGTCGTCTCCGACTTCTTCGACTTCTCGGTCTATATCGACGCCGACGAGGCGGCGCTGCGGCAATGGTACATCAAGCGCTTCCTGGCGCTGCGCGACACCGCGTTCACCAATCCAAAATCCTATTTCAATCGCTACGCGCTGCTCTCCGACGAGGAGGCCACTGCCACCGCGATCGCGATCTGGGAGCGCACCAACCTCGCCAATCTCGAGGACAACATCCTGCCGACCCGCCCCCGCGCGACGCTGATCCTGAAGAAGGGCGCCGACCACACGGTGGAGAGCGTGGCGCTCAGGCGTCTCTGATCGCGCCGGGAACGCGGGCTGATTTGACTAGGTATCTTTTGTTGCAGACCCGCACCTGGTAATCCGCTATTCCTTGGAAAACGGCGGGAAAGGCACCATGGTCGATCGTCTCAGAAGTGCGGCGGAGCAGCTCGAAGCGCCGATCTGCCCGGACTGCCACATCGAGATGAAGTGGTTCCGCTCCGAGCTGCTCGCGGACGAGCCCACCCCGATCATCGCGCACCTCTTCGTCTGCCCGCATTGCAAGCGTGCGTCTCGGGCAGAGACTATCTTTAAGGGAGCCCAAGTGCCGCCTGACAAGCTCTCGGCGCCGCGGTTCATTGCCTATGCCGCATAGGAGGTCACTTCCGGATCTCCTGTTGCGTCTTCGAACCGACGTAGATCTGCCATACCGTTAGAAACATCGCGGCGACCAGCGGGCCGATGACGAAGCCGTTCGCGCCAAACGCGGCAAGCCCGCCCAGGGTGGCAAGCAGCACGACATAGCTCGGCATCTGAATGGACTGGCCGACCAGGATCGGGCGGAGAAAATTGTCCGCAAGACCGATCACGAAGGTGCCGAAAGCAAGCAGGATGAGTCCCTTCGTGACCGAACCTGCCACCAGCAGGTAGAGCGCGGCCGGAACCCACACCAACGCGGAGCCCAGCACGGGCAGCAGCGAGAGCAGCGCCATGAGCGCGCCGAACAGCAGGGGCGCCGTCAGGCCGAGCAGCCAGAAGATCAGCCCACCCAGCGCTCCCTGAATCAGGGCAACGAGAACGATCCCCTTGATCGTCCCGCGAACCGCGAGGGTGAACGCATGGAGAATTTCGGCGGTGTGGCGCGGCCGCAGCGGAAGTGCGTCGCGGATGCGTCGATTGAGCTCGTCACCGTCTCGCAGCAGAAAAAACAGCAGGTACAACATCACGAACAGGCTTGCGACGAACTCCAGCGTCACCTGACCGATGTTGAGCGCATGTCCGGCCAGCTGCTGGCCGGCCGGGACGACCAGATTGGACAGGCGTTCTTTCACGTACGAAAGGTCGATGGCGCCCAGGCGATCCAACAAGGAAGTCGCCCAGTCCGGTAACGCCGATTTCAGCTGCTGCAGCGGATGAGCGAAACTGATCTCCCCGCTCTGAACGCGTTGATACAGCTCGCCGCCCTGGTCGATGAGCGAGGCGATGACGATCGCCACGGGAATCAGGACCATGACGATCACGACGACGACCGTGAACAAGGCTGCAAGATTGTCTCTGCCCGGGAGGGCTTCCAGCGTGCGCCGATAGAGCGGTGCGAAGATGATCGCCAGCAATATGGCCCATAGCAATGCACCGGAGAACGGCCAAAGCACCCAGGCGAACGCAACCGAAATCGCGGCAAGCAGGATGAGGAATGAGCGGTCTTCCGATGTCTTCACGTATTCGCCAGCCTTTCAGTCGCCGATCCCAGACCTCGATATCACAGGATCGTGGCGCCGCAGCAAGTCAGGCCGGACCATGCGTTCGTGCACCTCTAAGGCCGGCCTTCCCAGGCAGACCGGCCTTAGGGTTATTCGTCAGAACGATGTTGCGCCGATCTGGATCCACAAAGTCCGGACTTTCCTTCGGGCCGGCAGTCCGGCGCGAATGCCCGGTCTCTTACTTGCCGGCCTTCGCGCCCCAATCGGCGAGCTTGATGCGGCCTGCAAAGGTAGCGGAGCCGGAGGTGCTGGCCTTGTAGACGAAGGCTTCGCCCTCCTGTACGTCGCCGGCCTCCTTGCCGAAGGCGTCCGCGATGTTGGTCTTGTGGGTGACCAGGACGGTATTGGTGCCTGGCTTCGGCGGCGCATCGACGAGCTGCCGCACGGCCTGGCCCGCCTTCGCGTTGGTACCCGTCGGGTTCGCCATTCCCGACGCACTAGCGTTGCTGCTGTCCGTCAGCGCATCGACCGGCTTGACGTCGCGTCCCGAGATCAGCTTGCCGGCCTCGACCGCGCGGTTCAGCCGGCTGGTGTAGATATCGCCGATCGGGATCGTGAGATCCTTGAGCGCCGCCCCGATCTGGCGCGCCATGTCCCTGCCCTTCTCGCTGAGCTGGCGCTGCGCGCTCATGTCGTCGAACTTGAAAGGAAAAACATCCTTTTGGCTGTCGTCAGTCGCGGTGTGACGGAAGATCAGCACGTAACCGCCCTGCTTGAGCGATGTGATGAGTTCCGCCGTATCGGCCGCGGCATGCCGGGAAATTCCAGCGAAGAAAACAATGAGTGCGAGGCGGCAAAGCACGTTCATGCGCAAAGTCCTTCGTTGCAAAAAACGCCCCCGCATATGGTGACGTGCAACGGGACCGATTTCAATTGTCGATTGGCCGCACGGCGGGGTTCCTTGGGCCTCTTGATCAGACGGCCAGGTGTCGGGACGCGGCGAGGCCGGCCAGTGCCTCGTTCAGTTTCTCCCGGTCGAGCGGCTTGATCAGGAAGCCGTTCATTCCCGCCTCGAAGCAGGCGTAGCGATCCTCGACCAGTGTATTGGCGGTGAGCGCCAGGATCGGCGTGCGCTGGCGGCCCGTCGCCGCCTCATGGGCGCGGATGCGCTTGGTCGTCTCGATGCCGTCGAGCTGCGGCATCTGGATGTCCATCAGCACGAGATCATAGGGCGTGCCGGCCGATGACGCGGCGAGCCAGGATTCCAGCGCGGCCTCGCCGTGGATTGCGATGACGACGCGATGGCCGAGTTTCGTCAGCAGCGAGCGCATCAAGAGCGCGTTGATCTCATTGTCCTCGGCGACGAGGATCGACAGGCCTTTTGCGGGCGCAGCGTTCACGGTGGATCCTGCCAGCGGCTCCGGCGCCAGCTCGGGCGAGGCGACTTCCGGCGTCGGCGATAGGCGTGCGGCGAGCGAAGCCGCGCGCAGCGGCTTCATCAGGAAGCCGGTGAACGCCGGCGAAAACGTCTCGTGGCGCGAGCTCGACGTCAGCAGCACCAGGCGCTGCATCGCATGCGCGCGCGCGGCTTCACTAAGATGGTCGGCGATGGCGGGACCGATCGCCCGATCGATCAGCACGGCGTGCCATGCGCGTTCCGGCAACAGGGCCTCGGCGACCGCGGCATCCGCGACCATGCAGGTCTGACCGCCCCAGCGCTCCAGGCGCCGCGCGATCAGCGAGGCCTCGATGCCGTCGGCAACGAGGAGGATCGGCTTGCCCAAGAGGTCGGGGCTGGGGAATGCCGCCTGCCCGCTCGCCGTTTGGGCCGGGGCAAGCGGCACCGCGACCTCGAAGGTCGAGCCCCTGCCCGGCTCGCTCTCCAGCGTGATCCGCCCACCCATGCGCTTGACGATACGCTCGCTGATGGACAGGCCGAGCCCGGTGCCGCCATAGGTGCGTGCAACACGCTCGTCCGCCTGCTCGAATTCCTGGAAGATGCGCGACTGCGCGTCCGGCGCGATGCCGATGCCGGTGTCGCGGACCAGGACGCTGATCTCGTTCGGCCAGATCCCGGGCTCGACGATCAGCGCGACGCCGCCGCCCGCGGTGAACTTGATGGCGTTGCCGGCGAGATTGAGCAGCACCTGGCGCAGCCGCGCGGCATCGCCGACAACCTCGAGCGGCAGGCGCTCATCGATATAGGACGCGATCTCGAGGGACTTGGCCTGCGCGCGCGGCGCCAGAAGCTCGGTGATTTCCTCGACCAGCGTGGACAAAGCGAACGGACGCAGCTCGAGATCGAGCTTGCCGGCTTCGATCTTGGAATAATCGAGCAGCTCCTCGATCAGTGCCATCAAAGCTTCGCCCGAGGTTTTCACCGCCTTGGCGTAGGTCGCCTGCTCCGGTGTCAGCGTGGTGTCGAGTAAGAGGCCGCCCATGCCGATGATGCCGTTGAGCGGCGTGCGGATTTCGTGCGAGGCCATGGCGAGGAATCGCGATTTGGCGCGGTTGGCGGCATCGGCCTGGTCGCGCGCGTCGGCCAGCGCGCGTTCGGTCTCGGTGCGGTCGGTGACGTCGCGTCCGACGCTCTGCAATTCGGCGGGCTGTCCGGCATCGCGGCGGACATAGCCCTCGCGCCAGGCGATCCAGCGCGCGCCGAGCTTGGTTGCGATCCTCTGGTCGTGAATGCGCGTGCCGTTGCTTTCGCGCGCGCTGTCGCCCTGCTCAAGCACGTCGAAATCGAAACGCGTGCCGATCAGCGCGCTGCGCGCCTCTCCGGCCAGTGTGCAATAGGCGTCGTTGGCAAAGGTGATGCGGCCGTCGGTGTCGCGCAGCACGATCAGATCGCCCTGCTGCTCGAACAGGCTGCGGGCGCGCTCTTCGGCTTCCTTGAGCTCCCAATTGCGGTCGATCAGCGCCTCGTTGTGGGCGGCCAGCTTCCGCAGCCGCTTGTTGACGAAGCGCAGCCGCATGCTCAGCGTGGCAAGGCCGAGACAGGCGAGCGCGAACAGGAAGCTCGCGCCGATCGCGAACGCATTCGGATCGTAGCCGGAATTCTCGTAACGGCTGCCGGAGACGAAGCCGTAGGCTGCGCCGAACGTCGCCGTGAAGATCATGAAAGAGCGGAGCGCGAAGGCGATGCGCGGATGCTGTCGCCTGAAGCGGCGCATGCGCACCTTGATCCGGAACGTCCGACCCATCACCACCGACCCCGATTCTTGTCCGAAACGACGATGTCGTCTCGATCTTGCGAACAGTTTGAGGCTCCGGCGCCGGCTCCAAACAGGGTTGACGAAGTGTTAACGGCTCAGAGCGAGGCCGCCTGGAAGTGGCCATGGCTGCCGCGGGCGCCGACGATGAGGGCCGCCGCCTCGCGCTGTGAGAACGTCTTCGAGCGGACATAGATGCGGTAATCGGCCGGCCCGTCGGTGGAGAGATAGATCACCTGGCCGCCGTCGACGGGCTGCGCGGCGATCGAAATCAGGCGTCTCACCGGACCGGCCTGGCAGCTGTCCGCTTCCGAGCCGGGACCGTCGTCGACAACGACGAAGTCCGCAGCATCCGCATTGTCGGTGATCTGAACCCGCACGGTGGCCTGCGCGGGATCGTCGGTGAAGGCGACATGCGTGCCGGCGGTCCAGAACAGGGAGGTGAGCTCGACCGAGGTGTCGCCGAAGGCGACGCAGGGATGCGAGACCGATCCGATCTCGGCGCGGGCGAACACAGCTGCCGCCAGCAGGGGGACAACGGAGGCCAGAATCTTGAAACGCAACATGACACTCTACTCGCCGGGCCCTGTACGGGAACTGATGGGCCTTATGGTTTGCAGAGCGTAAAGGAAACTCGTTACCGCCGGGTTGATGCGCGCGATGATCACGCCAGCTGCCGCACATCCTCCGCGAGTGCACGGTAGGACAAGGCCTCGGCGAGGTGGAGCCGCCCGATTTTGTCGGCATTGTCGAGGTCGGCGAGCGTGCGCGCCACCCGCAGCACGCGGTGATAGCCGCGCGCCGACAGCCGCATGGTCTCGGCGGCGTCGCGCAACAGCTTGGCGCCCTGCGCATCCGGCTTGGCGATCTCTTCCAGCACCGAGGCCGGCGCCTCGGCATTGGTGCGGATTTTGGGCAGGCCCGCGGCTGCATAGCGCGCCAGCTGGATGTCGCGCGCAGCCGCCACGCGCGCGGCGACTTCGGCCGAGCCTTCCGCCGGCGGCGGCAGGATCAGATCGGCCGCGGTCACCGCCGGCACCTCGATGCGCAGGTCGATGCGGTCCATCAGCGGACCGGAGATGCGCGCCTGGTAATCGCCGGTGCAGCGGTCGATGCGGCCGCGCTTGCAGGCATAGCCGGGCTCGAAGGCGTTGCCGCAGCGGCAGGGATTCATCGCGGCGACCAGCATGAAGCGGGCAGGGTAGGTGACGCGGTGATTGGCGCGCGACACTGCGACCTCGCCGTTCTCCAAGGGCTGGCGCAGCGAATCCAGCACGCGCGGATCGAACTCCGGCAACTCGTCGAGAAACAGCACGCCCTGATGCGCCAGCGAAATCTCGCCGGGCTTGGCGCGCATGCCGCCGCCGGTGAGCGCGGCCATGCTAGCGGAATGATGCGGCGAGCGGAACGGCCGCCGTGCGGTCAGCGCGCCGCCTTCGATCTCGCCGGCCACCGACGCGATCATGGAGACTTCGAGCAGTTCGCTTGGCGACAGCGGCGGCAGGATCGAGGGCAGGCGCGCGGCCAGCATCGACTTGCCGGCGCCGGGAGCGCCGATCATCAACATGTCGTTTCGTCAATGGGAAAACGGGACTTTCTAGCGGGTCCCCTATCGCGCACTGGGGCCCCTTTTTAGTTGACCCCGGCCCCCCAATTTCGAATGTCCGGCTTAAAGGGCGCAGCCGCCGCCGACGTGTCGCAAGCAGTGTGCTTCCCCTAGCTGTCGCACGTTGTGTCACTGCGGTTATCTTGCGGCTGTCTAAACTTTTCGGGCATTGCGCTTGGTTGCAGTGGAACTAAGGTGCTAGCTAGGACATCCATGATTTGCCGTCTTCTGCGCTGTAGCAGGCAGCACCCTGCAGGTGATCGCAATAATTCGTCACGATTCGCGCTGAACTAACTCCGGCAGAATGGTCTCTCCAGGAACCACCCGCCGGCCCGACGCACAGCACGATTTGCTTTTATAGCCGCTGGCGGCGTTGTGAACCCTCTTCACTGCCTTTTTAACGGCGTCGACCCTTACAGGTCCTCCTGCATTCAGCTGATTTCGTGCGCTTGCTCGCGGCGACAGCGGCCGGTCCTGAAACGCCGCCGAAAACCCTGGAGATCGACACGCCTACCGGACGGGCGCATCGCCATCAACCCCTAAGCCGGTCCCGGAGTTCCTGCCGATTGGCGACGAGGTTGTCGAGGTGCAGCGGCTCGGCTTGTGGCCGCTCTCCTTGCGCCAATCGTCGAACCAGCTCCCGTGTGCCATCCACCACGAACACGCCGCAATCATAGCTGTTCTGCTGCGGGGCCATTCCGGCTCGCTGCAGAGTCAGGCCCAGCCGTTCTGCGAGCCGTTCTGCGGGCTCGTCATTGTGTCCCTCGACGGAATCGTAATGATAGGCGACCGGCACTCCTCGCGTGCAGCGATCTACGAGTAGCAGCGACCAATGGGTGCCGTTAGGATGGGTTGGACTGGCATCGGTCACTGGCAGGAATAGGAAGTCGGCTACATCATTGTCATGATCATAGACGATGCGCTGCAATGCGCTGAGCGCGTCGCGCTCGGCGCCCCAACTCAACCGAAAGGCAATGAGAGGATCGACGAACCGCGTTCGGGCGGCAAGATTCGGATCATTCATTTGCAACTCCTGCGTCAGGAGCTCGTAGTCCCTCTGGATATGCTCGTCGCCCAGCCACTGCATGGGGTCGAGAGCCCGCCCGCTACGGTCGTGGGATGAGGCCGCCGGACCCGACGCCCCGATCTCGGCACCGGAGTGTATGCGCGGGAACGCCGACAGATAGTTCGCGTAATCAGGCAGCTCCTCCGGTGTGGACGGCAAATCAAGGACGTTGTAGACGTCTGACGGTGCCGCTGGCGCAGCTTCATCAGCAACTTGAGGATGATGGATGAGGTGAACGTCGTTGGGTCCTTTCGGTCCCAAAACGGCCGTGTAGCGTTCGCCGCCAATCTCGTAGTTCATGATTGGATGTTCCGCGACAGGCAAGAAGTCCCACTTGCCCAACGTGGACAGCATCATGTCGGGCGCCGGCTGGGTGCGATGAGAAAAATCCTTGGGAACGGCGAACGAAACATCGAATGTATCGCCGACAGCGGGAGACCGCAGGTGAATGAGCCGAACATCATCGGGCCCTCCCGGTCCCAACACGGCCGTATAGCGTTCACCGCGAATGTCGTAGGTCTTTACCCGCTCTGCCACATCCGGAAACTGACCCCAGCGGCCCAACCTGGACCGCATCATACCCGGCGCAGGCTGGGTGCCGTGGGAGAAGTCCTCGGGAGCGGACAAAGACGCATCAAAAGTCTCGCCGAGCGCTGGGAACACCGCCTCAGCCCGGTCGGACGCCGGCGCGGCTTGCTCCATCCTGCGTGAAGGCAGTGCTGGCGAGGCTTGATTCCCCGACGGCGCGCTGGGCTGCGGAGCGTTTTCCGATCGAGGATGGAGCGGGAAGCTCTGCCTGGTCATCCCCGCGGGCACCAACAACGCCGTGTAACGGTCAGTGTTGATCACGAAGCTGGTCGGTCGGTTGTCCCCGCTCGGGAGGACGCTGCTCCTGCTCGGTGCAGCAGGTTGTTCATGCCCGCTCTGCTGCATTGTGGGCTGCCTCTCCAATTCGTGGAGGGAAGCCCGCATCAGCACGCCAGCGTCTGCATTGAGGTCGTTTGGATTGACGAAGACTTGCGGCAGGGCGGAATGATCATCCAGCAATCGGCGAACTTTCGCAGGAGGGGACTCTGGATTAAACGTGAATCCCTCTGGCTCTACGGAGAAGGGCGGCTGAGCGGGGTGGTCGCCTAGCCGTCCCTGAATTTCCCCGCGAAGCTCATGCTCCAGCCGCTCAAGTTCCGATGGATCGGCCGGCGGCTCCTCGGCCTCATCATCGAACAGGCCCCAGACTTCCGCCGGAACCCCGCCTGACCTGGGCGACGGGACACCATCGCCCCCGGCTTCCCGAGGGCCGCCCGGACCTGAAACTTGTTTCGCGTCGAGCTGGTCACCCAACGTCCCCAACGCGGAGATGAGAGTTGCGTGCGTCGGAAGCAACCTACGAGCGAACGCGACTCGCGAATCCTGATCCAGTTCAGATATCGTCTGGCCCTTGCCCTTGAGTTTGTCAGAAAATTGGCGAAGAGCATTCTGATATAAACCAAAGGAACTCTCGTTGAGTCCGCCGGGATTAGTCAGATGCTCTATGAGAAGGGCGTCTTCCGCTGAGGGGGCAGCGCGTCGCGCGCCATAAGCTACATGGCCCGGCTCATAATACGCACGAAGGATGTTCAACCCCGTTACGATAGCATTGTCTGACGGAAAGTAAGCTTTGGCGTGCTCGGCCAGGGATTGGTGATCCCTTAGATCGGTCGATTGGCCACGACCGCGGATGTCGTTTATCAATCGACGGAGTCCTCGAGCATACTGATAGACCGTTGTCGGTTTTCGCGGACCTGCATATTGAGCAATCGCCTTGTCGATAATGTCCCGATCTTCCGTAGAGAGATTGGGATGGTGGCTCCGGCTCGCCCCCCTAGAGACAGGAGCCGGATCAGGCGGGCGCGCCTCGGCCAAGTGCTGCTCAAAGCCCTCTTGCCCGGCCTGGCCGGCGTGCGTCTCTTCCGAGACGTCGTGCTGCACTTGCGACCAAGCTGTTACGTTGGATGGATCAAAGTTCTGCCGGTCCACGCTAGCCTCACGTCCAAGATCACTTGAGCAGACCTATAGTCGCGCGAGCTTTCGAGAAGCTGACGAGGCCGCGTAGAGCCGCGGCGGGATGTTGCTCGGCTTGCCCGGGGTGCGTCTGTATGGCACCTTACGGCTCGGTAGGGCGCGCCCAACATGGCCCCCACCGCAGTCTTGAGGGGCGGCCCTCTAAAAGGGGTGCGCGGGTGCGTCTTAGCCCGTCCTATTCGTGAGAGTGCGGCTTTTGGGCCCGATTGATGCGGCCGCACATCTTGTCTGACGAGGCGCACAGGATTGCCTTCGGCTTTTCGCCGCCTGACGACCGGTACTTGCAACGCGCTTGAGGGATGGGTTGGGCGAACGGGGGCGGACGCCCCGCCGGTCAAGGACCGAGCGGCAGCAGCGCGCCGGGCAAGCCGCAGATCAGGTCGGCTTCGGGACATGCCGCGGCAAACGCAAGGCGAATGCGGCTCGTGGTCTCGACGACACGGGCGGCGATTTTCAAGAGCCGAAGACGCAGCCTCGCGAACTCGGCAGCGGCCAATTCCCGGGCTTTGGGAATGGCGTCGCGCACGGTCAGCATCAGCCAATAAGCGGCCGTATGGAGCACGAGACGGACCTGGTTGGCGAGCGCCGAACGGCAGCTGGTGCGGTCGGAGGCGAGCTGCGTCTTATGCAGCTTGATCAGATTCTCGGCTTGGCCGCGCGCGCAATACAGGCTGTCGTAGATCCACTCGGCCGAGCCGACATCGAGGCTGGTGACGACGAAACGGATGTCGAGGCCGAGCATCGTCGCCTCAATACGGGCGACGGTGCGCCGTTCGCGATCCCAGGACTTTGCCTTGTGGCGCGTCTCGGTATAGCCACGCAGAACCGGCAGGTTCTCGATGGCGCGTCGGGTGCGGATGTCGTCGGCGACCTCGTCGACGCTGGCGAGCGGCTTGGTACCGGACAGACCGAAGATGTAGTCGATGCCGTTGGTCTCGCACCACGCCATGGCCTCCGGCCGGGCATAGTGCCCGTCGCCACGGAACGTAATTCGCGTGTTGTGCCACCGCGTCCGGATATGCCGTACCAGGCGGCGCAGAAGGGCACGCACCTCGACGCCGCCCGGCGTCTTGCCGGGCCGCAGCACGACCGCCACGGGCCGGCTCTTCTCCGTGTCGTAGACGTGGATCGGCAGGAAGCAGCGTTCGTCATAATGAGCGTTGAACAGCGAGAGCTGCTGATGGCCGTGGACGACATCGCAGGTATCATCGATGTCGAGCGTGACGGATGCCGGCTCGCGCGGGTAGCTATCCATCCATGCGTCGACCAAAATGTAGGTCAGCCGGATCACGTCGCGCAGGCGCGGCGCATTCTCCAGGCGTGACAGCGTCGGTTGGGAACACAAATCCCGGCCCGTGTCCGGTAGGCGACCGCAGGCCAGCTTGAATGCGGGATCGGACCGCAGATGATCGAGGTCGTCGGCGTCCTCGTAGCCGCAGCAGATCGCGAACATGCGCGCGCGGAACATATCGACCAGGCTGTGCACGCCCCGCGTCGGATCGCGCCGATCCGGGAACACCCGGGCCAGATTGTCGGCCAAACCGAGACGCCGCTCGGCCATCGCCAGAAGCATCACGCCCCCGTTCGAGGTTAGGCGCCCACCATCGAAGGCAGCTGTGACTTTCTTGGCGTGAACGGCTGGAAACGAGAAGGGCGGAATCGTATCGTCGGTCATGGCGGGCGTGGCGTTCGCGGTTGGAGGTGATGGGGTTGGCTTCGCAACCGAATCCTACGCCGCATCAGCGCTTTACCCCTCAGGCGCACTCTTACGAATAAGACGGGTTAAGTTGAAGAAAGATTGAGTGACTCCCGATCATTTCTGTGCCGAAACGTGGAGTCGCGGTCGTGCCGCGTCCAAAGAAACCGGCGCGAGCGGCCTATTAGACGCGGTAGGTGATCAGCCTCCGAAACGAGACTATCAAGCATGAAGAGATCGAGCGCGAGGCAGAGGTTTTATTTGTGTTGAATTCTTGCTTCTCGATAGTGGTCTGAAATCGTATCATCGGTCATGGCGGGCGTGGCGTTCGCGGTTGAAGGTGATGGGGTGGCTTCGCAACCGAATCCTACGCCGCATCAGCGCTTTACACCACGCTCGCCAGCCTCTCAGGCGCCCTCTCGCGAATAAGACGGGCTAGCCCCGACTGTAAGCCGTCACTAGAGGAACCCCATGACCGCCGTCAATCCGCTGCTGTCGTTGTTCAAGGAGCAACTTGAGGCCGAGTGCAAGACGCTATCCGATCACCATGGCCTTACAGAGCGAGGCCATTCCCTCCTGTATTGGTATTTCAATCGTCTCCATGATTTCATGGACGCAGACGTCGAGGAAGTGTTCTGCGACGGTGGCGGGGATCTGGGCATCGACGCTCTGTGGATCGACGATGATGAGTTGGTCCACTTCTATCAATTCAAAAACCCGCAGAGCATCGACAAGGGGATCCCGACTGGCGACGTAGATAAGGTCATCTCTGGCTTGGGGTTGATTTTGAACCGAAAGCACGAGGCGGTAGCAAATCCTGATCTCAAGGCCAGACTTGAGGAACTCTATCAGCAGGTCCCAAACGGTTACCGCATTCACTTCGTTAGCAGTGGCGCTGGGCTGGCTCCCGAGGCAAAGCTCAAACTTGACACATTCGTCACGGCGTTAAAGGGCCGTGCCGCCGATAGCTTTATTGAGTGGGATGAACAACCTATCGAAATCCTTCAAGAGCGCTTCTACCAGCACTCCCTTCCGGCTGTTAAGGATCCGCTGCGACTTGACGTTCCTGTAACTCCCTACACCCAACGATCCGGCATTGCGGATTGCTACCTGTTCTCTATTCCTGGAAACACGTTGGCCGAACTGTACGCGCAACACGGAGAGGGATTGCTACAGAGGAATATCCGGGTTGATCAACGCGATACGGCTACCAACAGATCAATCGAGGCTACGTGTACGGGCGATGGTTCTGTTAACTTCCTTCACTTCAATAATGGTGTGACGTTCCTGTGTGAGAAAGCGTTCTATGACGTTTTCCAAAAGACCTTGACCTTGGAGAGGGCTCAGGTCGTAAACGGTGGCCAAACGATCCGTGCGCTGCATCGAGCCCTCGAAAAAAGGAAGCTGAAGTCAGACGTTATCGTTCCAGCGAGAGCAATTACGTCAAGTGGTCACAAGGACTTCGCTAACGATGTCGCAGTCAATCAAAACAACCAAAACCAAGTTGGCACCGGCTTCCTGCGGTCGAACGATCAGCGCGTCGTTCAACTAGATCATGCGCTTGCCTCGCTTGGGTGGTTGCTGGAACGGCGAGAGGGAGAACTGACTAGCTTGACGGACACCGAGCGGGTGGCTCTTGAGCGGCGTATTGGCCATCATCTTGACGGCCGCATCATTCGCCTAAAGGACGGCGCGCAAGCCTACACCGCTACATTTTACGGCCAGCCGGAAATCGCGAAGAAGAACGTGAAGAAGATTTTCCTCTCGGTCGAAGATGGCGGTTACTACGAGCGCATCTTTTCCGGTGACATGACCGCAGAGAAAATCGTGATCGCTCACGACCTGAAGCAAAGGCTTGACGATTTTGTGAAGCGGTTCACCGCAATCAGGCGGAAAGCGCAGGCTTCGACTAACTTGAAGACTGTTTATGAACCCATTCTAGGAGAGCCTCTAGCGCAGAAACACAGCGACGTGATGCACCAAGTGATCCCGCAATGCTCGTTGTTCATCTGCGGCACAATCTACAGGGAACTAGTTGAGATTAGAAAGACGGCTCTAAAGGACATCTCTAAAATCGTGAGCATGGAGGCAGACGAGCTAATTCGCGCGCACTTGCTCCATATCATCGACTTTGCCAAGAACAACAAAGACAAGGCCGATAAGAGCTGGCCCGTGCTGCTAAAGAGCAACGCGTTTTTCAATCACATAACGGCATACGTGGCCGGCGTCGCAAAGGGCCGCGCTGCCGCAGGATCCGCCCATTAATCGCCGCGGTGGATCCCTCTCGTAGTGCAGCGGGTCTCCTATCGCTGAGCCTCGTTCGGCGGGTACCCTTTTTGGCCTCAAGCCCCGGCCGGATTTCAGGGCCGCCTTGACGTGTTCCTTGGCTGGTTGTTTCCGCCGATGCTCTGGTCGATGCGGCTCCTGCCGTTCTGATGGCGGAGAGCCCGCCCCGGATGGATCCTCTTGGCGGTCGGCGGTGCGGGTTTGGTGTCTCGGTGGGTCCTGCGGTCATCCAAGCCCCCAATCCCTGCAGAGCGCTTGAGCGTTCCGGTGGGCTCTCCTGCTGCGTCCTCGGGGTGGGGGGACGCCCCTAGTGCCGCGCCTGCCACCCGCGTTGATACAATATTGTGGCCGATCTGGCCCCAATTTCACGGAACTCCGGGGGGGGGCCGTCTGGCGCCTCCCCACGTTGTTATAAACTGGCAGCGTATGTCTCCCCTTCCGGGTGCCTCAACTGAGGAGCCCCGTCTCTCAACCTCCCCAAATGGGGGGTGTAGTGTTTGGGGACCTTCAGAAGTCCTCATCGGGCGTTTTGTCGTCCGGGTCGTAGGTCGCTTCGGCCGGCTCCGTCCATTGGGCCATGAGGGCCTGCGGGAGCCCATCGTTCAATTTGGCCAGAGCTATAGCCGTGATGTCCGGGTTCTTGGTCAGGCGTGCTCCCAGTTTCGCACGGGCGATTGCTTCGACCAGTTTCTGAGCTTCAGCCTCGCGCCAATCCTCAAGCTCGGCGTCCTCCGTAATCCCCTGCGCTCGTCCGCGCGCCGTGTTCCAAGACATCTCCAGAACGTCGTCCGCTGGCAGCCCCATCTCCCTCAGCCTCTTCAGCACGGCCCTCATGTTGCTTACGCTGCTCTGGGCAATACCGGCGTCTCTGGCGATGCTGGAGATGCTGTCCCCGTCCTTGTCTTGCCTCACAAGCCTCCACGCGGCTGCGAGCTTGTCCGCCTTTCCCATTGGGATCTTATCCCGAGAATTGCTTCGCAGGGCAAAGCGCTCTGCCTCCTCTAATGTCCCGAGGAACACCTTGGCTGGGACCTGGCGCACACCCGCCGTGTCGTAAGCCGCTAAGCGGTGGTGGCCGTCAATTACGTAGAACCCGGTCCCAACAGCGAACACTGTGATTGGTGGCAGCTTGAACCCATCACGCAGCGCCCTTGCCATGTCGTAGATGACATCATGTCTTGGCACCATGTTGCGCTTGGGTAGCCGCCATTGGAAAGCCTTCTCCGCGACCCTAATGGTGTCGCGCTCCAGCACCGTCCCTGCGCTGGCGTTCGCCGGGAGCACGGGTTGCTCCTCGGTCCTCAGTCGGGCCTCAAGGTCTGCAATGCTCTCGTAGGTGTCTGCGGGTGTCTGGATGTCAGTGCGGGTGAACGTGCGCTTCCGTTGCGTATTCTTCTTGGCCACTCGGCTCAGTCCTCTTCCATCATGTTCTCGATTGAGTTGGCGTCCCAATTGAAGCGGCTCGTCATGAAAAGCGTCTCCTGCGGGGTCTCCGCGTGGTGCCACCAGATGTCCAAGCCCGCTTCCTGCGGTCGCATCACCATCTTGCTTACCGCTCCCCGCAAGGCCTTGTTGGCCTCCTCCGTGTCCATGGGCTCCCTCGTGAGCGCCTTCTCGACGGCGGCCAGTCGCATGTTCACGTTGGTGCTTCTGAGGGCGTCCCTGCGTTCCAACAGTTTCCTCAGCGCCTCCCGGTGCTCATCAAGTTCGCGCTCGGCGTCCCGGAGCCGTTGTGACGCGGCCCTGCTTTTGTCGGTGATGCGCAGCTCTAGCAGCTCGTTTACGTAGCCTTCACCTACATCGACTGTCCCCTTCAACTGCTCGATTTTGGCGTCCATGTCTGCGGTGTTGCTGCCGGTTGGCGCATCATCGAGCGTTCCGAGCAAGCGGAGCCTGAAGGCGCTTACGGCTTCGGCATAGGGGACGCTCTCGTATTTGCATGTCCCTGATTTCCCGTGCGCCGCTGCGCACACGAGATACACCTGCTGCCCTTTGTTGACCCGAGTAACGGTGCCCCCGCAGTGCTGACACTTCATGAGCCCCGCGAAGATTGACCGTGTGGGCTCCTTGGCGTTCTTCCCTCGTGGGGCCGTGGTGCTCAGGCGGGCGTTCACACGCTCGAACAGGTCCCGGTCTACCGCAGCGGGGAAGCGGTGCGCGATAGGCTCTTGCGGTGTCCGTTCCTTGGTGCGCTTGCCATCAATCTTCCGCACCGTGTGCGGCACAAAGACCCCAATGGCGGCCTTGTTGGTCAGGAGCTTGCGGATGTAGGAGCGGTGCCAATACTTGGCCTTCCACTTCCCCGCGCCCCATGTGTCCTCCTTGGTATCGTTGAGGTGCGCAGCGATGCTGTGAGCCCCCGTTCCGTCGTCAGACATCTCGAACATCCACCGCAGCAACTTCGCTCGGTGTTCAATCAGCTCATAGCTTGCTGTCTGGGTGTTCCAGCGGATCCACGCGGGGAGCTTCAGGGTGTAGGGCTTGGTGAGCTTCTCCTGCCCCCTGAACTTCTCCCGTCTGGCGGCGTGCGCCTTGGCCACACGAACGCCCTTGGTGGCGCTCTCTTCGTTGGCGCGGATGAATTTGAGCACCATCATCATGAAGAGGAACGGGTCCTTTTCGAGCGTCTCGGCGCTGTACTCCCGTCCTCCATCGGACAGGTCCACAACGGTGATCCCATGCTCGATGATGTCTTCAATGACCCGCACCGCCCGTCGCGCTGCTTGCCTGCTGATGCGGTCAAGGCTCTCGACCAAGAGCCAAGAGCCGTGCGGTATCGTCCCGTCCTTGACGCGCTCAAGGAACACCCCGAGTTCCCCAGTCTCTCTATTGGCCCCTGTGAAGCCCGAGACGCCCTTATCTTGAAAAGTCAGCTCGTCATCCAAGGTGACCTTGGTTGCAGCGGCCCACGCCCGCGCTGCATCGGTCTGACGCTGGAGCGAATGGCCCTTGGCCTGCTCAGGTGTGCTGAACCGAACGTAGCTGTACGCCCTCGGGAGCCGCTGCGTGTCCATGGGCTTCCCTCAGCGGCTCAGAGCTTCGCGTGTGACCGTGGCGAGTACGGTATCGACGCAACCCCACCGGACGGCTAAGCGGTGCGCCCACGCCTCCACGCGTTCCCCAAGGGCTTGCTTGCGCTCCCCTGGGATCTGTACGGCCCAACTGAACTTGATGGCTGCGGTGGTGATGCGGTTCATGTCTGGTCTTCCCTATAGCGCCCACTTTGGGCATTGGGAAGATCACATGAGCAGGTGATGCCCGCCGGCGGCTGCGATCTCCAGCGCCCGCTTGGCGCTCTCCTGGCCCTTGATGTCGCGCAGGTCGAGCGAGGAGGCGGCGGCCTCGTGCACCTTCGGCGAGGGCCGCGACAGCACCTGGGTGCCCTTGAAATGGTTGGCGATCTGGATCAGCGAGCTCGCTGCGATGATCTGGATGTCGGGGCTTGCCCAGGCCGCTTCCGAGCCGCAGGCGGCGGGGCAGATCAGGCCCTCCTCGCGCGCATTGGCGCCGATCGCGGCGGGCAGGACGCCCGCGACCGGCGCGATCGAGCCGTCGAGGCCGAGTTCGCCGAGCACGGTGAAGCCCGTCAGCGCATCCGGCGGAATCGCGCCGATTGCCGCCATCAGCCCGAGCGCGATCGGCAGGTCGTAATGGCTGCCCTCCTTGGGCAGGTCGGCCGGCGCCAGATTGACGATGATCCGCCGCGCCGGCAGCGCCAGCCCTGATGCGATCAGCGCCGACCGAACCCGCTCGCGCGCCTCCGACACCGCCTTGTCCGGCAGGCCGACAATGGCGAAGGCCGGCAGGCCAGGAGCGACCTGCACCTGCACGTCGACCGCGCGGGCCTCGATCCCCTCGAAGGCGACGGTAGAAACCCGCTGAACCATGCTCGAACCAGCCTGCCCTTTGCTCAATCGAGGGTAGCAGGGCGCGCGGCGCTTCGCAAGAACAATACGGGAACGTCCCCGAGAGCCAGGCCAACCCTTAACCAGTCGTATACGCGACGCGGACACTACGCCTCGAATGCGAGCTTCCGCCCTCAGCACATTCCAACGAATGTCCGCTACTCCTAGGCCTGCGGGATGGGCCGTGGTCTAACGGGTGAAGAGTTCAAATGCTTGCAAATCGCCGGAGAAGCGAACGTCGGGTGTGCAGCCGGCTGGCCAAGATCCATTTTGGCGCGGGCTCGCTGCCGCGCGATTGCACCATCACGGATATTTCGGACGGCGGCGTGAAGGTGGTGGCGGAATTTTTGGAAGTGCCGCCGCAATTCACCATCATCTTCGCGCCCGATTATTCCCGCCAATGCCGTCTGCGCTGGCGCATCGGCTGCGAGTTCGGCGCCGAGTTCGTCGATTGAGGCCGGCTCCGCCCGCCTCCTTAACCGGGCTTTAGCGTTAATCGGTCAGCATCTCTGATCAGTCGCCCGAGTGATCAGAGTATGTTCAAGCGTTCGTCTCCCGCCTTTGCTCCGGCGAAGTTCCTGCTTTCTGCATTCGTGGTCCTCACCCTTGGCGGCTGCCAGACCAATGGCGTCGAGGACGTGACCGGCGCGCTCGGCGCCAGAGCCGAAGCGAAGGCCGAGGCCAAGCCGGACGCTAGGCCGGACCTGGACGCCCTGCGTGAGCGCTACCGCGCCAAGCCCAGCGATCCCGCAATTGCGCTCGCCTATGGCAAGGCGCTGCGTGACACCGGTCAGCGCGCGCAGGCGGTCGCGGTGCTGGAGCAGGCCGTGCTCAACTCTCCCCAAAACAAGGCGCTGCTCGCCGGCTATGGCCGCGCGCTCGCCGACAACGGCAATTTCCAGCAGGCCTTCGACGTTCTCGGCCGCGCACATTCGCCCGAGGATCCGGACTGGCGCATCCTGTCGGCGCAGGGCGCCGCGCTTGATCAACTCGGCCGCAACGAGGAGGCGCAGCAATATTATGCGAGCGCCCTCAAGATCGTGCCCGACGAGCCGCAGGTTCTGTCCAATCTCGGCCTGTCCTACATGCTCCAGAACAATCTGCCGCGGGCCGAACAGGTGCTCGGCCGGGCCCATCAGCGCAATCAGAACGATGTACGGATCCGTGCCAATCTCGCGCTCGTGCTGGGATTGCAGGGCCGCCAGGCCGAGGCCGAAATCCTCGTCAAGGCAGATTTGCCGCCGGACCGGGCTGCGGCCAAGGTCACGGCGCTGCGGGAGCTGCTGGCCAAGAAGCAGCAGCGGGCGGAGAGGTAGTCCGCCTCTCCTGGTGGCGCTTACGACGCCTTCCGATGCGGAGCGGAGCTGCGGCCCGACTTGCCCTTCAGCTTCTTCAGGAGCGGTCCGAGCAGCGAACGCTTCGGCTGCTTCACCTCGCCGCGGCCGGCGAGGCGGTTCGCCATGGTCTGGAATAGCGCGGTGGTGCGGTGGTTCTTGGCGACCTCCGCGATCATCTGGCCGTTGTTGGCGGCGGTGGAGAACAGCTTCGAATCGAACGGGATCACCGCGAGCGGCTGGCTCTCCATCGTCTTGGCGAAGGCCTTGACCTCGATCTCGGCGCGCTTGTGCATGCCGACCTGATTGAGGCAGTACAGCGGCGGCCGGTCGTTCGGCCGCGCCGCCTTCAGCACGCTCAGCATGTTCTTGGTGTTGCGCAAATTGGCGAGATCAGGCTCGGCCACGATCACGATGTCATCGGCATTGACCAGCGCGCGCCGCGTCCAGCCCGACCATTGGTGGGGAACGTCGAGCATGATGCAGGGCGTGGTCATGCGTAGCGTGTCGAACACTGCGTCAAAGGCTTCGGCGCCGAAATCATAAACGCGATCGAGCGTCGCGGGCGCGGCCAGCAGGCTGAGCCGATCGGTACACTTGGCGAGCAGGCGCTCCAGCAGAGCGGTGTCCGGCCGATCCTGCGACAGCACCGCGTTGGCGATGCCCTGTACCGGGTCCTGATTGTAGTCGAGGCTCGCGGTGCCGAAGGCGAGGTCGAGATCGATCACGACGGAATCGAGCGCGAGGTCGCGGGCGATCGTCCAGGCGACGTTGTGCGCGACGGTGGACGCGCCGACGCCGCCCTTGGCGCCGACCACAGCAATGACGCGGCCGGTGATGATGGCTTCGGACGCCGAGAACAGGCTGCAGATCGAGCGGACCACGTCGAGGGTTTCGACCGGGCCGATCACGTAGTCGTTGACGCCGCGGCGGACCAGCTCGCGATAGGGCGCGGTGTCGTTGGGATTGCCGATCACGACGACGCGGGTGCCGGGATCGCAGACGCCGGCGAGGTCGTCGAGTCCTTCCAGGATGTCGCGCGTGCCGTCGGATTCGATGACGATCACGTTCGGCGTCGGCATCGTTTCATAGACCTCGATCGCCGCGGCGAGACCGCCGTCCTTGGCGGTGAGATGTGCCTTGGCCAGTCGCCGATCCTGCCCGGCCGCGGTCACCGCGGCGAGCGTCTGCTCGGTCTCGCAGAACGCCTGCACCGAGATGCGCGGAACCGGCGCGATGTGCTCGTCCGGGTGGCGCGGATCGTCCGCGTCTTCGTCGTGGATGCCTGTCATTTGCCGGTATCGCTGAGTTTGGCCTTGTCGGCCTCGGGATAGGTTGTCGTAGTCGTCGAGCCCTTGCGATAGCGTTCGAAGGCGATGTCGCGCCGCGCGGTGTAGGCGGGCGTCTCCGCGCGCGGCTGCTCGAGGTCGGCGGGGTTGTCGATCATCGCCGCAAGATTGCGCTGGCTGGCGCAGCCCAGATTGAAGTACGGCTTGTTCTCGTTGTAGCCGGGGTCGAGGATGTTCGGACCGACGTCTTCCGGCCACAGCCCGCAGGGGCCGGCCGTCGCGGTGATCTTCGAATAGCTCAGCCGCACCGTCGGCAGCAGGCCGGGATCCTCGGGGCGATAGGGATGCTGAACGATGGCACGCGACGGCACGCCGCCGGACGTGAGCACCGAACGGATCTCCCGATAGGTCGCCGCCGCAGCGCGCGAATTCGCGGTGTCGACGGGGACGTCCACGACGACGGAGCCGGTGCCTTCACGCATCCAGTCCCGGGCAACGCCGGCGACATCGGCGTGCTGCTCGGCCGACAAGCCGCCGCGGGACTTGCCGACGAAGATCACGATCGATTTCCGGCCTTCCTGCACCGCGATCGGATGGCGCTGGCGATAATCGGTTGGCACCGTCTGGGTGACGATGTCGCCCGCAGTGTTGCACGCGCCCAGCATGACGGAGAGCCCCGCCAGCGTCAGCACGATGCTCAAACTGCGACGTCGATCGGTCATCGTCTTCGTCATCGCTTCATCCCCTTGCCCGAATTCCGTGCCGCGCGTTCGTCCTCAATCGATGATGAAGCCGAAATCGCCGGGCGCGCCGTTGATCGGATCGACCCGGCGCGTGACGCCATAGAGGCGGTTCATGCGGCCGAGCAGCGCCGTCTGCGCGTCGGACGCCGGCGCGAAACCGTCGTCGGGGCGCGACAATTCCTTCTGGGCGACCGCGCGCACGACATAGGGCGTCACGATCACCATCAGCTCGGTCTCGTTGTTGACGAAGTCCTGGCTGCGGAACAGCGCGCCGATGATCGGGATCTGGTCGACGCCGGGCAGGCCGTTGATCGCCTGCTTGGTCTTCTGCTGGATCAGGCCTGCCATCGCCATCGAGCCGCCGGAGGGAATTTCCAGCGTGGTCTCGGCGCGGCGGGTCTGGATCGACGGGATGGTGACCGAGTTGCTCGAGGTCGAAGAAAGCGCCTGGGTCAGCGTGATCGCGTTGGTATTCGACAGCTCCGAGACCTCGGTCATCACACGCAGGCTGATGCGGCCTTCGCTGAGCACGACCGGGGTGAAGTTCAGGGAGATGCCGAACTTCTTGTAGGTGATCTGGGTGGTACAGACATGGGTGACGGGATCGCAGGAATAGCCTGCGGGAATCGGGAATTCGCCGCCGGCGATGAAGGTGGCGGATTCGCCGGAGATCGCGGTCAGGCTCGGTTCGGCCAGCGTGCGCATGACGCCGGCGCTTTCCATCGCGCGCATCGTGGCGTTGACGGTGGCAACGCCCTTGGCGAGGCCTGTAACGCCGAGCCCGTTGCTGCCGACGATCGGCCCGCCGGAGACCGAGAACGGATTGGAATTGTTGAAGTTCACCACCGCGGTGCCGGCGTTCAAGCTGGCACTGAGGTCGACGCCCAGCTGCTTGACGATGTCGCGGCGCACTTCGCCGACGACGACCTTGAGCATCACCTGATCGCGGCCGCGCACGACGATGTTGTTGACGACCTTGTCCGCGCCGCCGACGAGCTTGGCGGCGACTTCGCCGGCCTGCTGCGCCTCGACCGGGCTCGACACCGAGCCGGTCAGCATGACGCTGTCGCCGACGCCTTCGATCTGCACGCCTGGCAACGACTGGCGCAGCGCGGTGCGCATGCCGTTGAGGTCGCGTTTCACCGCGATGTCGTAGGAGGCGACCTGCTGGCCGTCGGCGGAGAAGAACACCACGTTGGTCTGGCCGACCTGACCGCCGATGATATAGGCGCGCTGGGACGAGCGGATCACCGCGTTGGCGATCTTGGGATCGGCCACCAGCACGTCCTTGACCTCGCGCGGCAAGTCGATGACGACGGATTTGCCGATGCCAAGCGAGAGAAAGCGCGTGCGGGCCGATGCGATGGTCGCAACCGGCGATACGCTGAGATCCGCCGGCGCCTGCATCGGCGACTGGTCGCCGACCGGTGCATCTGCGGCGCTGACGATCCCGGGAGCCGCGAGCAGCCCCAGCGTCAACATGGCCCCCGTCCAGAACGAGCGCGCGCGCTTCCCCCGAATGCGCAGGCCCGTCCGATCGTCCCCAACCTTCATACTATCCCCATCATCACTTCTGTGACGTCACTTGCCGCGCCTGCACCCCGTAGCGGATCACGTTGACGCCGTCGGAACGCTTGGCCGCCTGATCCTCAATCGGATCGTCCACGGCCTTGGCATCGACGATGCTCCGCAGCGCGAGCTGGAGCGTGCCGCCCTGGCGCGCGGCCGACAGCGTGGCGACCTGGTCGGGCTTGAGCTCGAGCGTGACGGTCTTGCCGACGACGGCGGTCTGGCCGTCTTTTTCCTTCGGCGCCTGGTCGATCGCGAGCACGCGGATGTTGGTCAGGATGACCTCGGACAGGATGAGGTCATTGGCCGCGGCCGCGCCGTTTGCGTCGGGATTCTTCAGGCGGCGGGTCAGCACGATGTCGACGCGGTCGTTCGGCAGGATGAAGCCGCCGGCACCGGTCTCGGCTGAAATTTCGGTGGAGACGGCTCGCATGCCGGAGGGGAGGATCGCGGCCATGAAGCCGGAGCCTTCGGCCCTGACCAGCTTCTGCTCGCGGATCGGCTCGCCCTGCATCAACGGCACGCGCGCGATCGAGCCGGCGATCTGGGTCTGCGCGTCGGGCCTGCCATCGCGGCGGATGAAGGCGCTGCTCGCGGTCGCCGCCGGCCAGACCTGCCATTGCAGGTCCTCGGGCTTCACGGCTTGACCGAGCGCGATGTCGGTCTTGGCGACCAGGACCTCGACCGTCGGCAGCTTCTCGGCGACGGGCAGAACGGGCGCGGGTTCATTCTGATAGCCGCTCGCCAGATACGCAGCGACGCCGCCGGCGCCAAGCGCGATGACGAGAACGACAATGCGTGCGGTATTCATACGCTTCTACTCTTACGCGGGGCACTCGAACCGCACCTGGCGGGTTCCCCGTGTCGATGAGTAGGGAGTAAAAGTATAAGGGGTGTTGCGAGCCTGAATGTGATGGCCGGTCACAGCGCTGGTTTTCCGCGAATGGTGAACGCGGCGTTAGTCAGTCGGCCAGCGTCCCCGTAGATTCACGCAGAGGAGGCGCATTCGCTCGCATGACAGCGGCGGCGTCATGGTGAACGGGTGGTTAGGGGGCGGGTGTCAGGGCGCGCGACGTTGTCATCGCCCGCGAAGGGCGGGCGATCCAGTATCCCAGAAGCGGCAGTGATTGAACCGAAAGGCCGCGGCGTACTGGATGCCCGCCTTCGCGGGGCATGACAGCGGACTGGGGCGGCTCCCTCCGCATTACGAAGCTACTTCTTCCGCTTCTCTTCGATCGCGTCCCAGATCTTCGCCGCGACGTCAGGGCCGCCGAGCCGCGCGATGGCGCGGATGCCGGTGGGCGAGGTCACGTTGATCTCGGTGAGGTTGCCGTTGATGACGTCGATGCCGACGAACAGCAGGCCGCGCTCGCGCAGTGCCGGACCGACGGCGGCGCAGATCTCGCGCTCACGCGGGGTGAGCTCGGTCTCCTGCGCCGCGCCGCCGCGCACCATGTTGGAGCGGAGGTCGTCCGCGGCCGGCACGCGGTTCACGGCGCCGGCGAACTCGCCGTTGACGAGGATGATGCGCTTGTCGCCGTGCTTCACCTCGGGAATGAATTGCTGGATCACCCACGGCTCTTTGAACGTCACCGAGAACATGTCGAACAGCGAGCCGAAATTCATGTCCTGGGGCATCACGCGAAACACCGCGGCGCCGCCATGGCCGTGCAGCGGCTTCATCACGACGGCGCCATGCTTGTCGCGGAACGCGTTGATCTCGTCGAGGTCGCGAGAGATCAGGGTCGGCGGCATCAGCTGCGGAAAATTCATCACGAACAGCTTTTCCGGCGCGTTGCGCACCGAGGCGGGGTCGTTGACGACCAGCGTCTTCGGATGGATGCGCTCGAGGAAATGCGTCGAGGTGATGTAGGCGAGGTCGAACGGCGGGTCCTGGCGCAGCAGCACCACGTCGAAACCGTTGAGCGCCTCGCGCCGGGGCTCGCCGAGAGTGAAATGATCACCCGGCTCATCGCGCACGGTGAGGAGCTGAACCGGCGCGACGAGTTCGTCGCCGACCATCGAGAGCTTGTCCGGCGTGTAATAGGACAGGCCGTGGCCGCGCTTCTGCGCCTCCAGAAGCAGCGCGAAGGTGGAATCGCCCTTGATGTTGATGCGGGCGATGGGGTCCATCTGGACGGCGACATTGAGTTTCATGGTCTGCCTTTCAGGTCGAGGCGTCGAATGCCGCCAACACATGGCGCGGAAGTGACCGCGGCGCAATCAGCATGGCGTCGAATCGCAATTCGAATTCGGCATGCTCGGGATGCGCCACGAGCCACCCCTGCGCGGCGTTGATGATGCGCTGCTGCTGGCGCGGCGTCACGGCGAAGGCGGCGTCATCCAGCGTGGCGCGCGCCTTGACCTCGACGAAGGCGATCAGATTGCGGCGCCGCGCCACGATGTCGATCTCGCCATGCGGGGTGCGATAACGCTTGGCGAGGATGCGATAACCTTTGGCCATGAGATAGGCGGCGGCGCGGCTCTCGGCCGAGATGCCGGTACGGAACGCGGCGACGCGCTCGGGCGAGGCGACTTTCGGTTCCGCAGGGACCTCAGTCTTCGCCATCGCCGCCTCGCAGGTCCTTCGCAAGCTCGAGCGCGCGGGCATAGACCTCGCGGCGCGGCCGGCCCGACAATGCGACCGCGTGCGCGACGGCATCCTTGACGCTGTGCGCGGCGAGCTGGTCACGCAAGAGATCATCCAGCGCATCCGATGTCAGCACGTCGGCGTCGGCCGCTGGCGGAGCGATCACCAGCACGAATTCGCCGCGCGTCTCCAGCGCATCAGCGCTGCGCGCGAGCTCGGCGAGTGTCGCACGTGATATCTCCTCATGCAGTTTCGTCAGCTCGCGGCAGATCGCGGCCTCGCGCGCGCCCATGATTTCGGCGAGCTCGGTGAGCGTGTCCTGCACGCGGTTGCCGGATTCGAACATCACCAGCGTCGCATCGACGCGGGCGAGCTCGACGAGGCGCGCGCGACGCGCCGCCGATTTCGCCGGCAAAAAACCCTCGAAGAAGAAGCGGTCGGTCGGCAGCGCCGCCACCGACAGCGCAGCCAGCACCGAGGACGGGCCGGGCAGCGCGTAGACCGCATGGCCGGCGGCGCAGACCTCGCGCACCAGCTTGAAACCGGGATCGGAGATCAGCGGGGTGCCGGCGTCGGAGACCAGCGCGATCGAGCCGCCGGCCGCAAGCGCCTCGAGAATCTTCGGGCGCGCCACTTCGGCGTTGTGCTCGTGATATGGCTTCAGCTGCGCGGTAATGGCGTAGCGCTCGGTCAGGCGCCGGGTGATGCGGGTATCCTCGCAGGCGATGACGTCCACGCCGGCGAGGATCTGGAGCGCGCGGACCGTGATGTCACCGAGATTGCCGATCGGAGTTGCGACCAGATGAAGGCCTGGTGCCGCCTTCGGCGCTGCAAGGCGTTGGGCATCGATGGAGAAGCCGCGCGCGGCGGCGTTTGTGTCTTCAGGCGTATTTATCGGGGCCGGCTTTGCGCGCATAATGAAGTCAACTTAGGCACGATCCGCAGAGCTGGGAACCGGCTCTTCGAAAAAGATCGCGCCGAGGTGAGGGGCGAGGAAGACTGGAAAGTGATCCGATGAGCATCACATTCCCAAGGGGAGGAAGCACCAGCGTCATATTCGCGGCGGAAACGCCACCTTGATGCTGGGGTGACGGACGGTGGAGAGCTAGCCAGAACTTTAAGGTGCGGCCGCGTTAAGCGATCATTATCCTTTTGTTTTAGTTAACTATTTGCCGACAATATGCCTGAATCCGCGGCTTGTGTCGCTGAACGAGTTGTAACCGGCTGGCAACGGCTGGTCGGAAGAGAAACTGCCATGGTGGGCCCGCGACATCCAAAGTCTTCCGTTTCGGGACCCCCGATCTCAGGGGCGACCCGGCGGGGCGCGCTCGGCCTGTTGCTCGGCACACCCCTGCTCTCGGCTTGTGCCGGCGTGCAGCAGAGTCTCAGCCAGTTCTCCAACCCCTTTTCGAGCTCGTCACCTCCGGCTCAGCCGGCAGGTCCGCCGCAGCAGGCCACCACCGCGGGCACCGGCGGGGTTAAGGTCGCGGTCATCCTGCCGCTGTCGGCCGCCGGCAATGCCGGTCTCGCGGCGCAATCCATGCGCAACGCCGCCGAGATGGCGCTGGCCGAGTTCCAGAATCCGAACATTCAGCTCCTGATCAAGGACGACAATGGCAGCCCGCAAGGCGCGCAAGCCGGTGCGCAGCAGGCGGTCGACGAGGGCGCCGAGATCATCCTGGGACCCCTGTTCGCGCAATCGGTGCCGGCGGTGGCGCAGGTCGCGCGCACGCGGGGCATCTCCGTGATCGCGTTCTCGACCGATTCCAGCATCGCCGGACGCGGCGTCTATCTGCTCAGCTTCCTGCCGGAATCCGACGTCAACCGCATCGTCGAATATTCCGCCAGCATCGGTAAGCGCTCGGTCGCCGTGCTCGTGCCCGACAATGCCTACGGCAATGTCGTCGAGGCCGCCGTGAAGGCGGCGGTACCGCGGCGTGGCGGGCGCGTCGTTGCGTTCGAGAGATACGGCGCCGATCGGGCCACCCCGGCGCGGACCGTGGCGCAGCAGCTCGGCAGCGCGGATGCGCTGTTCATTGCCGATGACGGCGATGCCGTGGTGTCGGTGGCGGATGCGATGACGGCGGCGGGCGCGAATCTGCGCAACATCCAGATGCTCGGCACCGGGCTGTGGGACAGCCCGCGCGTCTATGCCAGCGCTGCGCTGCAGGGCGGTCTCTATGCCGCGCCGGATCCGGCCGGCTTTCGCGCGTTCGCCGGCCGCTATCGCACCAAATACGGCGCGGAGCCGATCCGTACCGCGACGCTCGCCTATGACGCGGTCGCCCTCGTCGCCGCGCTCGCGCGCACGCAGGGCGGTCAGCGCTTCTCCTCGGACGTGCTCACCAACCCCTCCGGCTTCGCCGGCATCGACGGCCTGTTCCGCTTCCGCGCCGATGGCACGAACGAGCGGGGACTTGCGGTGATGAAGGTGACGCAAGGCGGCGGGGCGGCAGTCGCGGGCTCGCCGAAGAGTTTTGGAGCGTAGCCGGACGACGGTGACGTAGGGTGGATTAGCCGAAGGCGTAATCCACCAAGTTCGTTCCGCGAGCGTGAAAGAAGGGTGGGTTACGCCTTCGGCTAACCCACCCTACGAGAGCACGCTACGCCGCCAGATCCGCGACGACCGCATCCAGCACCGGGAATCCGCTGCTGGTCACGCGCAGGCGTCCCGTCGCATCGACCGTGATCGCACCTTCCTCGCGCAAGAGCGCGATGCGTTTGGGGTCGAGCGGGCGGCCGGAGAGGGCCTTGTAGCGCTCGGGGTCGATGCCCTCAGTGAGGCGCAAACCCATCAGCAGGAATTCGTCGGCGCGTTCCTCGCTGTTGAGGAGCTCGTCGGTGACGACGCCATGGCCGTTGGTCTCGACCCGCATCAGCCAGGCTTCTGGGCGCTTCTCGGTGGCGGTCGCGTGCCTGATGCCGTCGATGTCGAGGCGGCCGTGCGCGCCGGGGCCGATGCCGGCATATTCCTCGCCGCGCCAATAGACCAGATTGTGCCGGCACTCGGCGCCGCGCCGCGCGTGATTGGAAATCTCGTAGGCGGGCAGGCCGAGCCTGTCGCAGGTCTCCTGCGTGACGTCGTAGAGCGCGCGCGCGACCGCCTCGTCCGGCGTCTTCAATTTGCCGGCCTGGTGCAGGCCGAAGAATGGCGTGCCTTCCTCGATCGTCAACTGATACAGCGACAGATGCTCGGCTGCCTCGCTGATTGCGAGACGCAGCTCATCGGCCCACATCGCCGGCGTCTGGTCTGGACGGGCGTAGATCAGGTCGAACGAGTAGCGGTCGAACGAGCGGCGCGCGATGGCGACGGCGTCGAGCGCTTCGCGCGCGCTGTGCATGCGGCCCAGCGCCTTCAGCGAGGCATCGTCGAGCGCCTGCACGCCGAGGGAGACGCGGTTGACGCCAGCGCTGCGATAGCCGGCGAAGCGCGTGGCCTCGACGCTGGTGGGGTTGGCCTCCAGCGTTACCTCGACATCACCTGCGACGCACCAGTGCTTGCCGATGGCGTCGAGCACGGCACCGACGGTTGCGGGCTGCATCAGCGACGGCGTGCCGCCGCCGAGGAAGATCGAGGTGACCTCGCGACCGGGCGCGCGCTCGGCGGTCGCCGCGATCTCGTGCGCAAAAGCGGAAGCAAACCGCGCCTCGTCGATCGCGGCGTGGCGAACATGGCTGTTGAAGTCGCAATAGGGACACTTCGACAGGCAGAACGGCCAATGGACATAGACGCCAAAAGCTTGGCATTCTTGTTTTGACGCGTTTTCCTGGCGCGAACCGGTATCCACTTCGCTCGAAAACGCTCTATCGCGGCTCAAGGCAGATCTCCGCCAGTTTCACGAACGCGCGGGCGCGGTGCGACAGGCCGAGGCCGTGCGGCGGCAGGCCGTGTTTCTCGATGCTGGTCATCTCGCCGAAGGTGCGGTCGTGGCCATCAGGCAGGAACATCGGATCGTAGCCGAAACCGGCCGTGCCGCGCGGCGGCCAGACCAGCGTGCCGTCGACGCGCGCCTCGACCTCTTCGAGATGATCGTCGGGCCAGGCGACGCAGAGCGCGGAGACGAAGTGCGCTCTTCGGCGGTCCGGCGTGGCGGCGCCGCGCTCCTGCAACAGGCGCTCGATCTGCGCCATCGCCGCGTTGAAGTCCTTGGCCGGACCGGCCCAGCGCGCGCTGTAGATGCCAGGGGCGCCGTCGAGGGCGTCGACGACGATGCCGGAATCGTCGGCGAAGGAGGGAAGCTTCGTCGCCTGTGCGGCCGCGATCGCCTTGATCGCGGCATTGCTGCGGAAGTCGTTGCCGGTCTCTTCGGGTTCGGGCAGGCCGAGCTCACCGGCCGACACCGCCTCGATGCCGTAAGGCGCGAGCAGTTCCTTCATCTCGGCGAGCTTGCCGGGATTATGGGTCGCGATGACGAGCTTTCCGGTGATTCGGCGGTGCATGGCCTATTGACTACGCCACAGCCAGTTTCTGCAAGTCCACCAGGCGTGCGATGCCCTTCTGCGCCAGGGCGATCAGCTTCAGGAACTCGTCCTGTGTGAACGGCTCGCGTTCCGCGGTGCCCTGCACCTCGATGATGCGGCCGTCGCCGGTCATGACGAAATTGGCATCGGTCTCGGCTTCCGAATCCTCGGCATAGTCGAGATCGAGCACCGGCGTGCCGTTGTAGATGCCGCAGGAGATCGCGGCGACGTTGTCGCGCATCACGTTGGCCTTGACCATGTTGCGCGCCTTCATCCAGCCGATGCAATCCGCAAGCGCGACCCAGGCACCGGTGATCGAGGCCGTGCGCGTGCCGCCGTCGGCCTGAAGGACGTCGCAATCGACCGTGATCTGGCGCTCGCCCAGCGCTTCGAGATCGACGATGGTGCGCAGCGAGCGGCCGATCAGGCGCTGGATCTCGACGGTGCGGCCGCTCTGCTTGCCGGCCGAGGCTTCGCGGCGGGTCCGCTCGGAGGTGGCGCGCGGCAGCATGCCGTATTCGGCGGTGACCCAGCCGCGGCCTTGGCCCTTCAGCCACGGCGGCAGGCGGTCTTCCAGCGTGGCGGTGACCAGCACGTGGGTGTCGCCGAATTTCACGAGGCAGGAGCCTTCCGCATATTTGACGACACCGCGCTCCAGCGTCACGGGGCGCAATTCGTCGGGCGCACGGCGGCTTGGCCGCATGGGAAATCCTCCAAAACTCGCAGGGGTAGGGCTGTTCGCGGTGCTTGTAGGGGGGGTGAGGGTGGGCGGCAAGGTTTTTTCACCCCCGATGGCGGCCCCGCCAACGCCACGCTTGTCAGATGCGTCCGGGATGGACAAATTATGAGTATCTGAGAGGAGTTACCGTCTGTGGCCCATCACGATCCGATCAATCTGATCGCGCCGCGCGCAGGCCTTGCCCAGCTCAACGAGCGTTCCCGCGACATCTTTCGTCAAATTGTCGAAAGCTATCTCGCGACCGGTGAGCCCGTGGGCTCACGCAACATTTCCCGCCTGATCGCCATGCCGCTGTCGCCGGCCTCGGTCCGTAACGTCATGGCCGATTTGGAACAGCTCGGCCTGATCTATGCGCCCCATACCTCCGCCGGCCGGCTGCCGACGGAACTCGGCTTACGCTTCTTCGTCGACGCCCTGATGCAGGTCGGCGACCTCAATGAGGCCGAGCGCGCTTCGATCCAGAGCCAGCTCTCCTCCGTCGGCGAGGCGCAGTCGGTCGAGGCGGCGCTGGACCAGGCCCTGATGCGGCTGTCGGGCCTGACCCGCGCCGCCGCGGTCGTGCTGACGCCGAAATCCAATGCGCGGCTGAAGCACATCGAGTTCGTGCGGCTGGAACCGGAAAAGGCGCTGGTGATCCTGGTCGGCGAGGATGGCCAGGTCGAAAATCGCGTGCTGACGCTGCCGCCCGGAGTTCCCTCCTCGGCCATCACCGAGGCCGGCAATTTCCTCAATGCGCGCATCCGCGGCCGCACGCTGGCCGAGGCACGGCTCGAGCTCGAGACCGCGCTTGCCGAGGCCCGTGCCGAGCTCGACCAGTTGACGCAGAAGGTGATCTCGGCCGGTATCGCAAGCTGGTCCGGCGGCGAGAACGAGGACCGCCAGCTCATCGTGCGCGGCCACGCCAATCTGCTGGAAGATCTGCACGCGCTGGAGGATCTGGAGCGCGTGCGCCTGTTGTTCGACGATCTCGAGACCAAGCGCGGCGTCATCGACCTGCTCGGCCGGGCCGAGACCGCCGAAGGCGTGCGCATCTTCATCGGCTCGGAGAACAAGCTGTTTTCCCTGTCGGGCTCCTCGACCATCATCTCGCCCTATCGGGATGCCGCCGGTCACATCGTCGGCGTCCTGGGCGTGATCGGCCCGACGCGGCTGAATTATGCCCGTGTGATCCCGACCGTGGACTACGCGGCCCGCATCGTCAGCCGCCTTCTGGGGGGCTGACCGGCGTTTCCGCCGATCACGGGCGCTTGATTTTCGCAAGGTAAGGCACGATATCCGGGCCAACATCCCTGAAACGAGTTCGAGATTAGAGCCGATGACCGAGCAAGACCGGCAACCCCAAGACACGACTGCAGCGACCGGCGAGCCCGTGGTGTCGAAACCCTACATCATGCCCGATGATCCGGAGCCGGGTTCGGTCGAAACGCTGCAGAAGGAAGCCGCTGAAGCGCGCGACCGCATGCTGCGGACGCTGGCCGAGATGGAGAATCTGCGCAAGCGCACCACCAAGGAAGTCGCCGACGCCCGCCTCTACGGCATCACCGGCTTTGCCCGTGACGTGCTCGACATCGCCGATAATCTCCAGCGGGCGCTCGATGCCGTACCGGCCGAGACGCGTGCTGCGGCCGATCCCGGCCTCATCTCGCTGATCGAAGGCGTCGAGCTCACCGAGCGTTCGCTGCTCAATGCGCTGGAAAAGCACGGCGTGAAGAAATTCGATCCGCAGGGACAGAAGTTCGATCCGAATTTCCAGCAGGCGATGTTCGAGGTGCCCGATGCGTCGGTGCCGTCGGGCACCGTGGTGCAGGTGGTGCAGGCCGGCTACACCATCGGCGAGCGCGTGCTGCGTCCCGCGCTGGTCGGTGTCGCCAAGGGCGGCGCCAAGCCCGCGCCTGCAGCCAACAACAACGAATCGAGCGGCGCGCCGAACTGAGTCTCAGACCCTCATGGTGAGGAGCCGCGCCTTTGCGCGGCGTCTCGAACCATGCAGGCCAAGATGTAACGGCGGGGCCTTCATCCTTCGAGACGCGCGCGAAGTCGCGCGCTCCTCAGGATGAGGGTTTGGCGGTTGAGCGTGCCGCCTAAGCGCTCACGGCGATATCACCCGACTGAATCCGCTTCACGCCGGCCTTGGCCATATCGGCCCAGGCCTTTGCCAGCGAGCCCTGCGTGTCGATGCCGCGGCAGGCGTCCTCCACCACATAGACCTCGAAGCCCGCCTTGCGCGCGTCGAGCGCCGTCCAGGCCACGCAGAAATCCGTCGCCAGCCCTGCGACGAAGACGCGCTTGATCTTGCGCCCCTTTAGATAGCCGGCAAGGCCCGTCGAGGTCTTGCCGTCGGCTTCGAGGAAGGCCGAGTAGCTGTCGACGTTCTTGTGAAAGCCCTTGCGGATGATGAGCTCGGCATGCGGGATCGCAAGGTCCTTCGACAGCGCGGCGCCCTCGGTGCCTTGCACGCAATGGTCCGGCCACAGCACCTGCTTGCCGTAGGGAAGATCGACGGTCTCGAACGGTTTCTTGCCGGAATGCGTTGACGCAAACGAGACGTGGCCGGGCGTGTGCCAGTCCTGCGTCAGCACCACGTTGGCGAACGCTTTCGCGATCTTGTTGATGACGGGCACCACCTGCTCGCCGTCCTTCACCGCGAGGCTCCCGCCGGGCAGGAAGCAGTTCTGCACGTCGATCACGAGCAGCGCGGACGCCTCATCCGGCTTGATCGATGAAGCTGCTAGCATCGCCGTGGGCGCGAGAGTCACCAGCGCCGTCGTTCCAAGCATCGCCAGGATTTGTCGCCGATCAAGCATCGTTCGCCTCCCCTTGGGATGATCTAATTGGGGAAGTATACGAACAGAAGCCCGAAAATGCAGCCGGTCTTGGTGAGGGGTTGCGCTGGGCCGGCCGACAGCGAGTGTTGAAGCGGCTCGGCCTACCCCTTCGGCTGAATCCCATCCCGCACGGCGCGGAAGCGTGCGAAGGCGGGCAGCCACTGGTCGCGCGGGGCGCTGGCGATGATGCGCAGCGAGGCGCCGCCGCTCGAGAAGCGGATCCACTGCACCACGGTCACCGGAACCTTGTCCTTGCCGCTGACGCCGTCGATCCGGGTCTCGAAACCCTGCTGGCCGTTGATGCGGATCGGCTCGGACATGGTGACGCGCGACTCGCGCACGCCGGGAATCTGGAGCGCCGCCTCCTGGGCGAAGCGGGCGCGATCGTCGGCGGCTTGCGGGGTGGCGCCGATCAGCCCGAGGATCATGAACGGTTTCGACTCGTAGCCCGTGCTCTCGTCGCCGTCGGCCAGGATGATGCTCGAGCCCGGCGCCAGCGTGCGGATGTCCTTGAACTCGGCGAGATCGGTGATCTTGAACGGCATCAGCCCGATCTGCTCTTCGGCCGAGACCTGCTTGCGGGTCACGGTGCTCGCAAACATCTGGCGCACCGCCTCATCGGTGTAGATCTTGGTGGCATTCTCCGGGATCTGCACCGCGACATAGCCGGAGAAGCCGGCGCCCGGCACGATCATCGAATAGCGCCGCACCGGGGTCTCGCCGGCCTTGCCGCTTTCGGTGGTGAAATAAGCGAGGCCCGCAGGCGTCTCGATCTTGTCCTGCTTGACGCCATTGGCGCCCGCCGGATTGGAGTTGAAGGCGCTCACGACCTCGCCATAGGCGGCCGGGGGCAGCTCGGTGATCAGCACCTTGACGCCGCCGTCCTCGCTCTCGAAACCCGGAAAAGTTTTTGCCGTATTGAGACCGACCAGCGGCACCATGCCAAGGCGCAGGCCGGGCGGGTAGACGGCGTCGGCAGCAAGCCCCGGAAACGCGGAGGCAATGAGGAGGGCGAGCGCGGCGAGGGGGCGGATCAGCTTCATGGGCACTCTGATTGGTTCACATTGAGGCCGTTCGATGGTCGTAGACCGGGCCGCTTTGTCGCGCGGAGCAGCGTGGTGGGGCTGCCCGGCCGGTCCGCCTTTAACGGGTTTGGCCCTGCCGTAACAGGGTGGGGCAGATGGCCGAGGCGGGACTTGCCGAGGCCCGGACCCGTTAATAATTCCTCTCCCGCAAGGCCGTTGGAGCCCGGATATGGTGCTCCAAAACCCAATGTTTTCACGGCAGAAACGTTGCTTCGGTCCTTGCGGGCCCCTCCCCCCCTCCTATATGAGCCTCAATCATCGCAATATCGCGGATGTTTGATCTTAGGGGGTTTCGGTTTGGGTGCCTTCTGGGCCCAGCCAACCTGCCGCAAAAAGAAGGATATCAGGACCATGGGAAAGGTCATTGGGATCGACCTCGGCACCACGAATTCGTGCGTTGCCGTGATGGATGGCAAGAACGCCAAAGTCATCGAGAATTCCGAAGGCATGCGCACGACGCCTTCGATCGTCGCCGTCACGGATGACGGTGAACGCCTCGTCGGCCAGCCGGCCAAGCGCCAGGCCGTCACCAATCCCGAGCGCACCTTCTTCGCAGTGAAACGCCTCATCGGCCGCCGCTACGACGACCCGATGGTCGAGAAGGACAAGAAGCTCGTCCCGTACAAGATCGTGAAGGCTTCCAATGGCGACGCCTGGGTCGAGGGCGACGGCCAGACCTACTCGCCCTCGCAGGTGTCGGCGTTCATCCTGCAGAAGATGAAGGAGACCGCGGAAGCCCATCTCGGCCAGAAGGTCGACCAGGCCGTCATCACCGTTCCCGCCTACTTCAACGACGCCCAGCGCCAGGCGACCAAGGACGCCGGCAAGATCGCGGGCCTCGAAGTGCTGCGCATCATCAACGAGCCGACCGCGGCCGCGCTCGCCTATGGCCTCGACAAGACCAAGGCCGGCACCATCGCGGTGTACGATCTCGGCGGCGGCACCTTCGATATCTCCATTCTCGAAATCGGCGACGGCGTGTTCGAGGTGAAGTCGACCAACGGCGACACCTTCCTCGGCGGCGAAGACTTCGACATGCGCCTCGTGGGCTATCTCGCCGACGAATTCCAGAAGGAGCAGGGCATCAATCTGCGCAACGACAAGCTTGCGTTGCAGCGCCTGAAGGAAGCCGCTGAAAAGGCCAAGATTGAGCTGTCGTCGACGACCCAGACCGAGATCAACCTGCCCTTCATCACCGCGGACCAGACCGGCCCGAAGCATCTGACGATGAAGCTCACCCGCGCCAAGTTCGAGGCGCTGGTCGATGACCTCGTCCAGAAGACCGTCGAGCCCTGCCGCAAGGCGCTGAAGGATGCCGGCGTCACCGCCGGCGAGATCGGCGAAGTCGTGCTGGTCGGCGGCATGTCGCGCATGCCGAAGGTCCAGGAAGTCGTGAAGCAGCTGTTCGGCAAGGAGCCGCACAAGGGCGTCAACCCGGACGAAGTCGTGGCGATCGGTGCCGCGATCCAGGCCGGTGTGCTCCAGGGCGACGTCAAGGACGTGCTGCTGCTCGACGTGACCCCGCTGTCGCTGGGCATCGAGACGCTGGGCGGCGTGTTCACCCGCATCATCGACCGCAATACCACGATCCCGACCAAGAAGAGCCAGGTGTTCTCGACGGCTGAAGACAATCAGAATGCCGTCACCATCCGCGTCTTCCAGGGCGAGCGTGAAATGGCGGCTGACAACAAGATGCTCGGCCAGTTCGACCTGATGGGCATTCCGCCGGCGCCCCGCGGCATGCCGCAGATCGAGGTGACCTTCGACATCGACGCCAACGGCATCGTCAACGTCTCGGCCAAGGACAAGGCCACCGGCAAGGAGCAGCAGATCCGCATCCAGGCCTCGGGTGGTCTGTCGGAAGCCGACATTGAGAAGATGGTCAAGGACGCCGAGGCCAATGCCGAGGCGGACAAGAAGCGCCGCGAGGCCGTCACCGCCAAGAACGAGGCGGACGGCCTGGTGCATTCGACCGAGAAGGCCCTGGCCGAGCACGGCTCGAAGGTCGCCGAGACCGAGCGCCGCGCCATCGAGGATGCCGTCAGCGACCTCAAGGAAGCGCTGAAGGGCGACGATGCCGAGGCGATCAAGGCCAAGACCCAGACGCTGGCCCAAGCTTCGATGAAGCTCGGCGAGGCCATGTACAAGCAGCAGGCCGAGGCCGACGCCAAGAAGGACGCGGCCAAGGACGACGTCGTCGACGCGGAATTCACCGAGGTCGACGACGACAAGAACAACAAGAAGTCCGCTTAAGCCCCGAGAGGGTGATCATGCGGGCGGCTTGGACCCCACACGCACCAAAGGCCTCCTCCCTCGCGGGGGAGGCCGTCGTGTCGGGAAGGGCGGGCCCGATGCCCGTTACGATCGATCAATTCCCAGCCGTTATGCCGAACGTCGCCGTGCCCTCTTCCGCCAAGAGGCGGAAGGATTATGTCGTTGCGCAGCGGCATCGTTTCGCTCCGACTTGTTTCGCGATTGGATAGACCGAGCTCATCATGTCCACGTCCACCAAGCGCTGCTACTACGAGACCCTCGAAGTCGAACGCGATGCCGACGAAGGCAAGCTGAAATCGTCGTTCCGCAAGCTGGCGATGAAATTCCATCCCGACCGCAATCCCGGGGATGAGACCAGCGAAGTCAAGTTCAAGGAAATCAACGAGGCCTACGAGGTCCTGAAAGACAGGGACAAGCGCGCGGCCTATGACCGTTACGGCCACGCCGCCTTCGAGCAGGGCGGCGGTGGCGCCGGCTTCGGCGCGGGCTTCGCCTCCTCTTTCTCCGACATTTTCGAAGACCTGTTCGGCATGGCCGGACAGCGCGGCCGCGGCGGCCGCGAGCGTGGCGCCGACCTGCGCTACAACATGGAAATCACGCTCGAGGAAGCCTTCAGCGGCAAGACCGCGCAGATCGAGATCCCGGTCTCGGTCACCTGCGAGGCCTGCTCGGGCATCGGCGCCAAGGCCGGTACCAAGCCGAAGACCTGCTCGACCTGCGGCGGCGCCGGCCGCGTGCGGCAGTCGCAGGGTTTCTTCACGCTCGAGCGCACCTGTCCCGGCTGCCAGGGCCGCGGTCAGATGATCGAGGACGCCTGCCCGTCCTGCTCGGGCCAGGGCCGGGTCACCCGCGAGCGCACTTTGTCGGTCAACATTCCGCAGGGCGTCGAGGACGGCACACGGATCAGGCTCGCCGGCGAGGGCGAGGCCGGGGTCCGTGGCGGCCCGCCCGGCGACCTCTACATCTTCCTGTCGCTGGCCCAGCACCAGTTCTTCCAGCGCGACGGAGCGGATTTGCATTGTCGCGTGCCGATCTCGATGGTGACGGCCGCCCTCGGCGGCGAATTCGAGGTGCCGACCATCGAGAAGACCAAGACCAAGGTGAAGGTGCCGGCCGGAACCCAGTCGGGCCGTCGATTCCGCATCGCATCAAAAGGCATGCCGGTGCTGCGCTCGCGCCAGATGGGCGACATGTACGTCCAGGTCGTGGTCGAGACCCCGCAGAACCTCACCAAGAAACAGCAGGAATTGCTGGCCGAGTTCGACAAGCTCTCTTCCGGCAACACCCAGCCGGAATCCGAAGGCTTCTTCGCCAAGGTCAAGGATTTCTTCGGTAATCGGGCGAGTTGACCCGTCTTGACCGTGCCGCCTTCGGCCTATACGTCTTTATGACCATTTTCTGACACGCCGCTCCCGCGGTCCCGTCCGGTCCTGACATGCCCTTGCCATCGTCCGCGCGTGCGTTGAAGAAGCCTCGTCTTGATGACGAGGTGCGGTTTCTCCGGTCGTGGATCGAAAAGCCGCTGCACATGGGCGCGGTGATGCCGTCAGGCAAGCTCCTGGCCCGGACCATGGCCCATTACGTCGATATCGACTCGGACGCCCCCGTGGTCGAGCTCGGACCCGGCACCGGCGCCATCACCTCGGCCCTGATCGAGCGCGGCGTCGACCAGAAGCGTCTCGTCCTCGTCGAGTACAATCCCGGCTTCTGTGCGCTGCTGCGCGACCGCTATCCGCAAGCCAAGGTGGTGCAGGGCGATGCCTATCGCCTGCGCGACACGCTGTGGAATGTGCTGAGCGCGCCGGCCTCCGCCGTCGTCTCCGGCCTGCCACTCGTCACGAAGCCGATGCTGACCCGGCTGCGGCTCATCCGCGACGCCTTCACGGCGCTGGCGCCTGGCGCGCCTTTCATCCAGTTCACCTACGCGGTGGTGCCGCCGATCCCGAAATCGCTGCACGGCGTGTCCACAGAGGCCTCGGAACGGATCTGGATGAACCTTCCGCCGGCCCGCGTCTGGGTGTATCGCAAGGACTAATTCCGCCGGCATCTCTCTTTGCGCGGCGGGCTCGTTTCGCCGAACGCATTGGATTGGATGTCAGCTCCCAAGATCCTGGTCATTCCCGGCTCGCTGCGCACCGGCTCGCACAATGCGAGGCTGGCGGCGGTCGCGGCCTATGAATTCGCCCAGGCCGGCGTCGACGTCACCCGTATCTCGCTCGCCGATTTCCCGCTGCCGATCTATGACGGCGATCTCCAGGCCAAGTCCGGCGTGCCCAAGCACGCCATCAATCTCAAGCGCATGATCGGCGCGCATCACGGCGTGCTGTTCGTCACGCCGGAATACAACGCCTCGGTGCCGCCGCTGCTGAAGAACGCCATCGACTGGGTCAGCCGCGTGCACGAGCTGCACGAGGCGCGCGGCGATGTCTTCCGCAATCGCCCCTTCGCGCTCGCCGGCGCCTCGCAGAGCCGGCTTGGCACCGCCCGCGCGCTCCAGGCGTTGCGCCTGATCCTGACCTCCTGCCACGCCAATGTGATCCCGAGCCAGCTCACGCTGGCCTTTGCCGACCAGGCCTATGACGATATGGACAGGCTCAAGAACGAGGCCGATATCGCCGCGTTGAAAGAGCTGGTGCGACAGTTGATCGACGTTTCCCAACGCATGATGTGAGGTGACATGACGCCAGCCGAGATCGCCCCGAAGGACCGCCTGATCGTTGCGCTCGACGTGCCGAGCGTCGATGCCGCGGAAGCAATGGTCGGCAGGCTCGGCGACAGCGTCACGTTCTACAAGATCGGCTATCAGCTCGCCTATGCCGGCGGCCTTCCGCTGATCGGCAAGCTCGCCGACAAGGGCAAGAAAATCTTCGCCGATCTCAAGATGCATGACATCGGCAACACGGTCACGCGTGGTGTGGAGAGTGTCGCCAAGCTTGGCGCAACCTTCGTCACGGTGCACGCCTATCCGCAGACCATGAAGGGCGCCGTCGAAGGGCGTGGCAGCGCCAGCCTGAAGATTCTCGCCGTCACCGTGCTGACCTCCTACAACGACGACGATCTGCACGCAGCCGGCTACCGGCTCGGCGTCTCCGAGCTGGTCGAGGCGCGGGCGCAGCAGGCACAGGTGCTCGGCATCGACGGGCTCGTCTCGTCGCCGGAAGAAGTCGGCAGCCTGCGCAAGATCGTCGGCCACCAGATGCGTCTCGTCACGCCCGGCATCCGGCCGGCGGGCTCGGCCAGCGGCGACCAGAAGCGCATCATGACGCCGGGCCGTGCCATCAGTGCCGGCGCCGATTATCTCGTCGTCGGACGGCCGGTGGTGGAAGCCGCGGACCCCAAGGCGATCGCTGAATCCATCCAGGCCGAGGTCGCTCAGGCGCTCGGCTGATCAACAACACAGGGAGAACGACGATGGCAAAAGGTTACTGGATCGGACGCGTCGATGTGAGCAATGACGAGGGCTATAAGCCCTATGCCGTCGCCAACGGCCAGATCTTCAAGAAATGGGGCGGCCGCTTCGTCGTGCGGGCCGGCAAGTTCACCACTGTCGAAGGTGCCAGCCGTACCCGCAATGTCGTGATCGAATTCCCGGACTACGAGACCGCGCTCGCCTGCTACAACTCGCCGGAATACCAGGCCAACATCAAGGTGCGCCAGCCGCACTCCGTCGCCGACCTCATCATCATCGAGGGCTATGACGGCCCGCAGCCGTCGTAGACGGGAGCGCCCCGTCGTATTCACGTGATGGACGCACGCTGATCGGCGAGCGGTTCGCCTCGAGCCGCCGGTTCGCCATTCCGTGCGAGACCGGTGGTCGCGTAACCCCCGACACATGCACCGAAGCCAGTTCCAATACGTTCCCGAAGGATCGATTGGTCGCACCACCCGCTGTCGTGGCCGCCTACTCAGCTTCCATTCGTTGACTCTTTTTGTCCCCAAATGGGGATTGCGACGCTGCTCAATTTTCAGCCAAGGTTGCTTTGCTCGAACTGTGCAACAGGACGATGGGTGTCTTCACACAGAAGGGCACCACGTCCCTCGTTGGAGGCAAGCCTACCCGCATCACGGAAATCTTGGATCAAGGAGCGGAAGTCATGGCACTCATCAACGGAACGGCAGGCGACGATACCCTTCCTGGAACGGCAGCTGACGACCAGATCAACGGGTTGGCAGGCAATGATACGATCACCGGGCTGGACGGCAACGACGTTGTGAACGGCGGCGCGGGTGACGACGATATCGATGGCGGCGCTGGCAACGATACTCTGAATGGTAATGCCGGTGTTGATACGATCGCCGGGGGCGACGGTGACGATGCCATCAACGGCGGTGCGGGCGACGACGATCTTTCGGGCGATGCTGGTCTGGACACGATCCACGGCAACGCAGGCAACGATACGATCGATGGCGGCCTGGGTAACGATCAGCTCTACGGTGACGCGGGCGCCGACTCGATCCACGGCGGAGATGACGATGATGTCGTCCACGGCGGTGCCGGAGCGGACACTCTTTGGGGAGATGCAGGCAATGATACGCTGAATGGCGATGCGGGCAGCGACACGCTGCACGGCGGCCTCGGAAACGACACATTGAACGGCGGCCTCGGCGACGATGTCATCAACGGTGATGAAGGCAACGACACGCTGAACGGTGGTCTTGGAAACGACACGCTGAACGGCGGTGCCGACGACGACGTTTTGAATGGCGGCGCCGGTAATGACACGCTGAACGGCGATGCGGGCAACGACACCATGAATGGCGACGCCGGAGATGACACCATGTTGGGTGGCGCCGGCGACGACACCATGAATGGTGGTGATGGCGCAGACGATCTCGATGGCGGCACGGGCAATGATACGCTGAACGGCGACGCGGGCGACGATACGCTTGCTGGCGGTGACAACAACGATACCCTAAACGGCGGAGACGGAGCCGACACGCTAGCGGGCGGAAATGGCAACGATACGCTTGCCGGGGAAGCAGGCGATGACGAGCTGGATGGTGGTAATGGCAACGACGTCCTCGATGGCGGGACGGGAGACGACGTCTTGACCGGCGGTGCAGGTGCCGACATCTTCAGTTTCGGTGACGACACCGCCACCAACTTCGGTGACGACGAGATAACGGACTTCAGTCTCACCGACGGGGACCTGATCCAGGTCGATGCTGCACCAGGATTCGATCCAAGTACGGTCGTGGTCAGCGATGATGGCACCAATACTGTGCTCGACTTCGGCTTCGGAACCATCCAACTCGATGGCGTCACGGGAGGCGCGACGCCATTCGAGACGATCGATGACATCAATGTGGCCGCTGGAGCCACGGTCATCGAAGTCGTGTGAGACCTGTTTGGCGGGGCGGCCGCTGGTCCGCCCCGCTGTTGCATTTCTGAAATCTGTACTCGTCAGTCCGTAAATTGCCTGCCGGTCATGTACTTGCGTCCGCCTGAAAGCCCAGCGGCTGGTAAGAGATCGCTGCTCGGATTGATTCCGGGGCGGTCCGCAGTCGTGTGGGTCTTCGCCTTCAGCGTCTCGGTGAACCTGCTGCTTCTGGTCGTCCCCCTCTATTCGATCGAGGTGTTCGACCGGGTGATTAGCAGCGGCAGCGTCGAAACGCTCGTCGGCCTTACGATGATCGCTGCAGCGGCTCTCGGCTTCAGCGCCGCATTCGATGTCCTGCGTAGCCGCCTCCTCAGTCGGTTCGCGGTCGGGTTCGAGCGGTGTGTCGCTCCAATTGTCCTCGAAGGCACTATCGTGGACGCGGCAAGTCGCGGCGATGGAGGGACGCACGATCTCGTCAAGGTTCGGGAGCTAAGGACATTTCTGTCAAGCGGTACCGTTACAACGCTGATCGACGCGCCTTTTCTGCCTGCCTTCATTCTCGTTCTATTCTTTCTCCACGTCTGGTATGGCGCCATCGCTTTGGTCGGGACGGCGATCCTGCTGGTGATGGGAATCATCAGCCGGTGGATCGCGCGCGTCGAAACCGCCGAGGCGTCGGGAGCCGCCCTGCGGACGCAGGCCGCACTGGACGGGATCGTCCGGCATGCCAGCCTCGTGCGCGCGATGGGGTGGACCCTCGGCGCAGTTCGTGAGTTCATGCGGCTCAACGATCAAGCACTGTCGCCCGTTGTCAGGGCGAGTGAACGTGTCTATGCGATTGGCGCTGCCGCGCGCATGGTCAGGATGATCCTGCAGATTGCCGCGATCGGAGCCGGCGCTTGGCTGGTACTGCAAAATGAGGTGTTGTCGGGCAGCCTGATTGCGAGTTCACTTCTGGTCGCGCGAACTCTCCAACCCATGGAAAGCTTGATCTCGGCCTGGCGCGCGCTCGCCTCCGCGCAGGAGGCCTGGACCCAGGTCCAGGCCGTAGCGGTGCCAGTGTTGGCGCGAAAGAGAAAGACCTTGCTCCCGGTACCGTCCGGCAGGCTGGTCGTTGAGCGCGTGGCCTACCGGCCTGCCGGAGCCAAACGCCCCATTCTCGCGGGCATAAACTTCGAGTGCCGCCCCTCGCAGATTGTCGTTGTCATAGGCCCGACGGGGGCCGGGAAATCGACCCTGCTCCGGCTGCTGGCGGCCCTTGAGCTGCCGAGCAGCGGCACGATACGGCTGGACCATGCCGCCCTCCATAACTGGGACGCCGATCAGCTCGGTAGGTTCGTCGGATATCTTCCCCAAGACGTGCAGCTCGTTGGCGGTACCGTAGCTGAGGCGATCGCCGGATTCGACGAACGCGCGCGCGATGAAGACATCACCGCGGCGGCGATGCTTGCACAAGCGCACGACATGATCCTCTCACTGCAATCTGGCTATCAGACCGAGATCGGCCGCGACGGCAACAAGCTTTCAGGGGGGCAGCGGCAGCGGATTGGCCTTGCGCGAGCGTTCTACGGCGATCGCAAGTTGTTGCTGCTGGACGAACCAAATGCCAATCTTGACCCAGATGGAGAGGAAGCGCTCTGCTCTGCGGCTTTGCAAGTCAGGGCGCGCGGCGCAACGTTGGTCATCGTGACGCACAGGCCTCGCCTCCTGACCATCGCGGATGCGGTATTGCTGCTGAGAGACGGTATGCAACTCGCCTTTGGACCCCCCAGCAAAGTCCTGCCTCTCCGTCCATCCGCCGTCACACCGCTATCGAAGCCGGCCGACGCCCCCCGTGAAGTAGAGTCCCGCGTGCATAGGGCCGGAGGAGCAAGTCGATGACATCGCCGGGCCATGATCGCAACATCGTCATTTCACGCCATGTGGTGACCGGCGATCGATGGGCAACGACCAGCGAACCAAGCTCCGATATGCGGCGCATCGTGGCGTGGGGGTGTGTGTTGCTCGTCTTGCAGTTCTGTTGTATCGGCGTTTGGGCGACTACGGTTCCGCTCCGCAGCGCTGTCGTGGCGTCCGGCTTCACCAAAGTGCATTCGAAGCGCAAAGCCGTGCAGCACCTCGAGGGAGGTATCATAAAGTCGATCTTGGTCAGGGAGAATGACCGTGTCCAAGCTGGTCAAGTCATTGCGCGGCTCGATACCACGCAGATCGAGGCGATGCTCGGTTCGTTCGAGGCGAAATTGTTCGCGGACCTTGCGATGGAAGCGCGATTGGCCGCCGAACGAGCGGGCGAGAAGGAAATACAATTCCCCGCTGAACTGCGGACGAGTTCTGCCGCGGCCGCGGGCATAGCCGTACTAACCCAGCGGGCGGAGTTTGCAGCGCGGTCGACGGCGATCGACGGTGAGCGAAAACAAATCGATCAGCAGATGCTGCAATCGGAAGAAACCATTCGCGGCCTGGAGGGCGACACGAAGGGGGCGGAGCAGCAACTTGCCCTTCTGAACGAAGAGATCGCGGATACGAGTTCCTTGCTCGCCAAGGGGCTCGCGCGCAAGCCGCGGCTATTGGCTCTTCAACGTAGCCAGGCTGAAACGAAGGGCCAGATCGCCCGCAATGCAGCATCAATCTCGCAGGCACGAACGAAGATCGCGGAGTTGGACGATAGGCGTCGACAGTTGGAGCTGGACCAGCAGCGGGACATTGCTAAGCAGTTACACGCCACCAGCTCAGAGGTTGGAGAGCTTCGACATCGAATTGCCGCGTTGCGCGATCAGCTTGTTCGGTCGGAACTGCGTGCACCGGAAAGTGGGAAGGTCGTCGGCCTCAACAGCAGGGGTCTCAGTGCCGTGCTTGCGCCCAGGGAAACTCTACTGGAAATCGTGCCTCTTGAAGATCGGCTTGTCATCGAGGCAACGCTGAAGCCGACGGATCGGCAAGAGGTTTACGCCGGACAGACCGCACGCGTGCGCGTCCTCGCATTGAACATCCGGCGAATACCGATGCTGGAGGCGAAGATCGTTGCAGTTGCCGCGGACGCCTTGAATGACCCCAAAACGGGCGTCGCCTCCTACATGGCCGAGCTCGAGTTAGGTACCACCACGCAGACAGCATATTACCTTTCGTCACTATTGCCTGGAATGCCCGTCGAGGTGTTCGTCGAGACGGGAGAAAGAACCTTTGCGGAGTATTTACTGCAGCCTATGGTGCTGCGGATCCACCGCGCTTTCAGGGAGAGTTAGGCTGCTGGCGCAAAGCCAACGGCTTCTATATTGCGGGAGGAGCGCTTGCACGAGAATGGCAAGGTACTGCCCCACTGGCAGAATGGAGGCGATTTCTACCCTACGGAGAGCGCATGCTCGACGATCGATGCTGAGGATCTGGCAGAACAATCCGTAAATCTAGCCGACCAGAGCATCGTCCAGCGGGCAATGGAGTACTTTGGTTGGAGAATTGCAGAGCTCCTCGAATGCCGCAGCTGCTATGTTGCGGCGGCAGTGCGTCGGAACTCCGGCCAGCAACTGCTTCAAGCGCGGATCGGGCAGGCGACCATCGATCCTTCGTGCACGGCTATGGTGACACGAATTGCTCGCAAGGGCGCTAGCACAGGCTGTACGTTACTCGAACCCGTCCATACGCGGACGACTTTCGTGCGAAAGCTGATCGGACCGGAACCGGTCGTGGAAGGTCATTCTGTAATAGGAAGGTTTACCGCTGGAGACGGCGTGACCGTGGTCTTTATCGCGGGATGGCATTCAACGGGTCTTACTCGGGCCGAGATTCCATGCTTGGGGCGTGCAATACGGGCGATTTGGAGCATGGCCCACGACCTCGCACGGGTGCAGCAACGCCAAGACGATGCGGCGACCTGGCTTGGAGTTTTGGCGTTTCCTGCCCTCATCGTTGACGCAGATCTTCAAGTTCACGAAATCAACAGCAGCGCGCAATCGCTGATCGCCAGAGGCGACCTCCTCAAGGCGAATGGTAACAGAGTGGCGGGGCGGAGCAGTTCGGTAACGATCGCCTTGAGAGCTGCGATCCACGAATCGTTGAGCTCGCGGGCCGATCGGGAATGGCTGGATACGACCGTACCGCTCTCGACTGAGCGCGAGCGGTTTGCCTTCGCCAGGATCGGAGCTGCACCGCCGCCTTGTGATACAGAAAAAGCGCTCGTCATCGTGCCGCAATTCGATGAGGTATCGGGAGCGCGCCGCATCGCCGCGGCTTTCGGCTTGAGCTTCGCGGAAGAACGGATTGTCACTCGAATACTTCAAGGTAAGTGTCCGCGAAAGATCGGTGCTGACCTCCGGCTGACCGAAGCGACCGTGAGAACCTATACCAAGCGCATAATGCTCAAGTTGGGGATCAATCGCCAATCCGAGTTCTTCGTGCTTCATCATCTCACGCAGTCGCCGTTCGGCTCGGGCATGCGCGAGAAGTCGGCCCGCCGCCTTTCCTCCACTGTTCGTTTGAGCGGATAGGTGCCCTGCTTGGAGGGGCTCGATCGACGAACGTCCAAATCGATCTTCGAAGCGCTCACAATGAAATCAATCCGTCCGCTCGCGGCCACCTCTTTCCTTCTTTCGTCGGCGATCGTGGTCGTTGTGTTCGCATTCCCTGGAATTGGCCTCGCCGACCCCATTCAACTTGGTATGCCGGTCGCCTGCGAGCCCGGGCAGACCTGCTACATTCAAAATTACGTGGATCGGGACCCGTCGCCAGCGGCAAGGGACTACAAGTGTGGCACGCTGACATACGATGGGCACAACGGAACCGACTTTCGACTCCCCTCACTGCAGGCGCAACGGGCCGGCGTTGATGTTCTCGCGTCCGCAAGCGGGCGGGTGTCGCGAACTCGGGAGAATCTGCCGGACGGAGCGTTTCAGAAAGCCGAGCGCGAGGCTGTTCGTGATGTCGAATGTGGCAATGGCGTCTTGATCGAACACGACGACCATTGGCAAACGCAGTATTGCCATTTGGCAAGTGGTAGTCTTCGCGTGAAGTCCGGCGACTCCGTCACGCGAGGGCAGCCGCTCGGCCGAGTAGGCCTATCGGGTTTGACCGAATATCCTCACCTCCACTTCACGGTTCGGCACAACGGGTCGATCATAGATCCTTTCGCCTTTGGCTCGAGCCCGGATTCCTGCGGGGGAGGAGAGATGCTCTGGGATGCCGCACTACAGGCGCGGCTTCGCTATCAAGAACGCACCGTTCTGAACGCCGGGTTCGCCACTGCCCCCGTGACGATGGAATTCATCGAGGATGGACGAACGAACGCTGAATTGCCTTCGGCGACCTCGGCAGCAATGGTCGCCTTTGTCCGCACCATCGGTTTGAAATCGGGCGACCTTCAGCGACTTGTCCTCAGCAGTCCCGGCGGCAAGGTGATTGCCGAGAACAACGCTGCGCCCGTCGAGAGCAACAAGGCGCAAGCCTTCCTGTTCACGGGTCGGAAGCGCCCCGCCAATGGCTGGGATCTGGGCACCTACAAAGCGGAATATACGGTCGAGCAAGCCGGCCAAATCGTGCTGAGAGAGCGCTGGGAACTCCCGGTTCAACCGCATTGAGCTGATGTTGTCTTGGGCCGCGAGAGCCCGCAATTGCTATGCGCGCGTGCCAAACCCCTCGTCCGCGCACCTCCGACAGTTCCATCAGTTGCCCAAACGGCCCCCGACCGGTAATAGGGCATTGAAAGGATCACACCATGTCGGACATGCGCTTGATTGTTGCTGGGGCCGGCGGCCGGATGGGCCGCGCGCTGGTGCGGGCAATTGCCGAGAGCAAAGGCGCGGTGCTGGCGGGTGCGCTGGAGGCGCCGGGCTCGGAGCTGCTCGGCAAGGATGCCGGCGTGCTCGCGGGCCTGCCGGCCAACGGCATCAAGCTCTCAGCCGATCTCTGGGCGATGTCGAAGGAGGCCGACGGCATTCTCGACTTCACCGTGCCCGCGGCGACCATCGCCAATGTCGCGATCGCCGCCGAGCGCGGCATCGTGCATGTCGTCGGCACGACCGGGCTGTCGGGCTCCGACAATGCCGTGATCAAGAGCGTCACCAACCGCGCCATCGTGGTGCAATCCGGCAATATGAGCCTCGGCGTCAATCTGCTTGCCGCGGTGGTCAAGCGCGTTGCCAAGGCGCTCGACCCGACTTTCGACATCGAGATCGTCGAGACCCATCACCGCATGAAGGTCGACGCACCCTCCGGCACGGCGCTGATGCTCGGCCAGGCGGCGGCGGCCGGCCGCGGCGTCACGCTCGATGATCATTCCGAGCGTGGTCGTGACGGCATCACCGGCGCGCGTCGGCCGGGCAACATCGGCTTTGCCTCCTTGCGCGGCGGCACGGTGGCAGGCGATCACAGCGTCACCTTCCTCGGCCCGTTCGAGCGGCTGACGCTGTCGCATCAGGCCGAGGACCGCATGCTGTTCGCCCATGGCGCGCTGAAGGCGGCGCTGTGGGCGCATGGCAAGAAGCCGGGACACTACTCCATGGCCGACGTGCTCGGCCTGTCTGACATCTGAACCAGAGCATGATCCGGAAAAGTGTGAAGCGGTTTTCCGATCAGATCATGCTCAAACGACAACGGTAACGGAAAGCAGTTGATGAGCGAACGTCTTCTCGTGCTCGTGCGCCACGGCCAGAGCGAATGGAATCTGAAGAACCTGTTCACGGGCTGGAAGGACCCCGATCTCACCGAGCTCGGCGTCAAGGAAGCCACCGAAGCCGGCCGCAAGTTGAAGGCGCAGGGACTCGAGTTCGACGTTGCCTTCACTTCCGTTCTGACGCGCGCGCAGCATACGCTCGACCTCATCCTCGGCGAGCTCGGCCAGGAGGGCCTGCCGACCTCGAAGGACCTCGCGCTGAACGAGCGCGACTATGGCGATCTCTCCGGTCTCAACAAGGATGACGCCCGCAAGAAATGGGGCGAGGACCAGGTGCTGATCTGGCGCCGCTCCTACGACGTGCCGCCGCCCGGCGGCGAAAGTCTGAAGGATACGCTTGCGCGCGCGCTGCCGTACTACGTGCAGGAGATCCTGCCCGGCGTGCTCAACGGCAAGCGCACCCTGGTCGCCGCCCACGGCAACTCGCTGCGCGCACTGATCATGGTGCTGGAAAAGCTCTCGCCGGAGGGCATCTTGAAGCGCGAGCTCGCGACCGGCGTGCCGATCATCTACCGCCTCAATGCGGATTCGACGGTGGCCTCGAAGCTGGATCTGGCGGGTTAGGCTTTCGCCACGAGCACGTTGCCGTAGGGTGGGCAAAGCGCAGCGTGCCCACCGTGCGTCTGCGATTCAGAAGGATGGTGGGCACGGCGCTGTGCGCCTTTGCCCACCCTACGACACTGCAGCTACTGCATCCCCAGCCGCCCGGCTTCCCAGCCCAGCATCGCCTGCTTGCGGGTGATGCCCCAGTGATAGCCGGTGAGCGTGCCACTCTTGCCGAGTGCGCGGTGACAGGGGACCACGAACGAGACCGGGTTCTTGCCGACCGCCGCTCCGACGGCGCGTGAGGCCTTCGGGCTATTGATGTTGCAGGCGATGTCGGAATAGGACACCGCGCGGCCCATCGGAATCCTCAGCAGCGTCTCCCACACCCGCACTTCGAAATCGGTGCCGATCAGGACCACGCGCAGCGGCTGGTCGGGCCGCCACAGCTTTGGGTCGAAGACGCGCGCGGCGAGCGGCGCGGTGCCTTCGTGATCTTCGACATAGGTCGCGTTCGGCCAGCGCCGCGTCATGTCGGCGAGCGCGATCTTCTCCTCGCCATGATCGGCGAAGGCCAGGCCCGATAGGCCGCGGTCGGTGGCGATCACGATCGCGGTGCCGAACGGCGAGGGATGGAAGCCGTAGCGCAGCGTCAAACCGGCGCCGCCGTTCTTCCATTCGCCCGGCGACATCGCCTCGTGGGTGACGAAGAGATCGTGCAGGCGGCCGGGACCCGACAGGCCGGAGTCGAGCGCGGCATCGAGGATGCTGGCGGAATCTCGCAGCAGCCCCTTGGCGTGATCCAGGGTGAGCGCCTGCATAAACGCCTTCGGCGTGATCGAGGCCCAGCGGCGGAACAGATGGTGCAACTCATCCGGCGTGACGCCGGCCGCATCCGCCATCGCCTCGATGGTCGGCTGCGCGCGCCAGTTCTCCGAGATGAACGCGATCGCCCGGCGCACGGAATCGTAATCGCGCAGGGCGGCGTTCTGGGGGCCCGGCTTGGCCAGGCGCTGGTCATGTATCGCGAGTGTCATCATGGCGGGAAATGTAGGCCTGCCCCGGGAGCGAAACCACCCGATTTCCGATCCGGCGATCAGGTCACCGGATTGTAGGTCGGGCCGCGCCTAGCGGCATTCAGGGCCTCAACCAAGCCTTTGTAAAAACTTGCTTTTTCTTCCGGTCCCAGGAAGCGTGCGATCTGGATCTGGTGGCCGCGCGAGATCAGGTAGAGATGCTCGATGCCGAAGTCCTCGTCGATCTCCATGTCGAGCCGGACCCAGAGCGGATTGAACGTCCATTCGGCGACCTGGCCGCGATGGCTGACGCGGCGCACGCGCAATTCGGAAGAGGTCACCACGATCTCCTCGCGGGCCCGCGCGGCGCGGAAATTGGCCTTGAAGGCCCACCAGATCACGAGAACGTCGAGGCCGAAGAAGAAGAGCACCGGCCACGCGCCCATCATCAGGAACACCAGGCCCGTGACGAAGCTGACGACGCTGACGAACAGCATCACGGCGAGGAAGCCGGTGCGGTTCAGCGAGCGATGCGGCGTCAGCAGCGCGGAGAAGATCTGCTCATCGCGGGGGTCTGCAGAAGCGCTGCGCTCAATTTCGTTGCCTGTGCTCATCGTCCCTCAGTATATCCCGATCATGGCGAAAATCACCCGCAAGCCGGCGCCGCGCAAAGCGGCCGTGCCGAAGAAAAAGGCAAAAGCGGTCGTCGCGAAGCCGAATGCCCCGGCCAAAAAATCGCTCAAGGCGACAAGGCGTTGGACTCCCGCCGAGGTCCACGAGGCCTTCAGCCGTTTCCACAAGGCCAATCCGGAACCGAAGGGCGAGCTCGAGCACGTCAATCCGTTCACGCTGCTGGTTGCCGTGGTGCTGTCGGCGCAGGCGACCGATGCCGGCGTCAACAAGGCGACGCGCGCGTTGTTCGAGGTCGCCGATACGCCGCGGAAGATGCTCGATCTCGGCGAGGAGCGCCTGCGTGAGTACATCAAGACCATCGGGCTCTATCGCACCAAGGCGAGGAACGTGATCGCACTATCTGCCAAGGTGCTGAATGATTTCGGCGGCGAGGTGCCGCGCACGCGCGCCGAGATCGAATCGCTGCCGGGTGCGGGCCGCAAGACGGCGAATGTCGTGCTCAACATGGCCTTCGGCGAGCACACGATGGCGGTGGACACGCACGTCTTCCGCGTCGGCAACCGCACCGCCCTTGCGCCGGGCAAGACACCACTCGAGGTCGAACTTGGTCTCGAAAAGGTGATCCCGGCCGAGTTCATGCTGCATGCCCATCATTGGTTGATCCTGCACGGCCGCTATACTTGCCTCGCACGCAAGCCGCGCTGTGAGGTCTGCCTGATCAACGATCTCTGCCGGTGGCCGGAGAAGACCGTGTGAGATCGTGGCGAGTCCGCTTTGGGGTGAAGTCGTGAGTCAACAAGAACAAGTTCCGTCGTCATCCGTCCCCACATCGCAGGCTCCGCCGCCCAGACCCACCCAGCGCCCGGCCCCTTCGCTCTGGAGCCGGCTCGCGATCCCGCTGTTCGCGGTAATCGTGGCGCTCGGCTTCGTCGCGCTGGCGACGCTGCGCTTCGACGAATGGGTCGGCAATGCCGCGATCCAGACCACCAATGACGCCTATGTCCGCGCCGAGCTGACTCGGCTGTCGAGCCGCGTCGCGGGTGAGGTGCTCAAGGTAGGCGTCACCGATTTCCAGCGCATCAAGGCCGGCGATCTCCTGATCCAGATCGACCCCGCCGATTACGAAGCGCAAGTTGCGGCTGCCGACGCCGCTGTGGCCGCTGCGCAAGCCGCGCTCGACAATCTCGCCAACCAGATCGAGCTGCAATACGCAACCATCGCGCAGGCACAGGCCGCGCGGTTGTCGGCCGAAGCCATGGAGGTCGAGGCCAGGCAGGAGCAGGAACGTCAGCAGTCGTTGTCGCAGACCGAATCCGGCACGCGGCAGCGGCTCGAGCAGGCGGTTGCCGCCTACGCCAAGGCGCAGGCCGACGTGCGCGCCAGCCGCGCCGTGATCGCCGCGCAACAGCACCAGCTCGAAGTGCTGCAAGGCAACAGGAAGCAGCGCGCCGCCGACGTCGAGGCGGCCAAGGCAACGCTGGCGAGCGCGAAGCTGAAGCTTGGATATACCAAGATATCAGCGCCGTTCGACGGCGTCGTCGGCGAGCGCCAGGTGCAGCCCGGGGACTACGTCAATATCGGCACCAATCTCATCAACGTGGTGCCGTTGCCGAAAGTGTATGTGATCGCGAACTACAAGGAGACCCAGCTCACGCATGTCGCACCGGGCCAGCCGGTCGAGATCAGCGTCGACAGTTTCCCGCGCGAGACGCTGCGCGGCCGGGTCGAGCGCATCGCGCCGGCGACCGGCGCGCAGGTGGCGCTGCTGCCGCCGGACAACGCGACCGGCAACTTTACCAAGGTGGTGCAGCGCATTCCTGTGCGGATCCAGTTCGACGAGGATCAGCCGCTGCTGGCGCGGCTGGTGCCGGGCATGTCGGTCGTCACCCGCATCGATACGAAGGCTGCGAATGGCGGAAAATGACGACGCCGATCGCGGGCCGCTTTCGCGCGGCGGCGTCGCGCCACGGCCGCTCTTTGCCGTGGCGGCGGTGCTGCTCGGCTCGTTCCTCGCCAATTTCGACAGCCGCCTGACCACGGTCGGTCTCCCCGACCTGCGCGGCGCGTTCTCGCTCTCCTTCGACGAGGGCGCCTGGCTCTCTACCGCCGGCATCGGCTCGCAGATCTTCATCGCGCCTGCGGTGGCCTGGCTCGCCACCGTGTTCGGCCTGCGCCGCGTGCTCGGCATCCCCAGCCTCGTCTATGCCGCCGTCTCGTTCATCATCCCGTTCGTGTCCGACTATACGACGCTGCTCGCGCTCAGCGTCGTGCATGGCCTCCTGCTCGGCACCTTCGTGCCGGCGACCTTGATGATCGTGTTCCGCAATCTGCCGATCCGCTGGTGGCTGCCGGCGATCTCGATCTATGCGATCCGTGTCGGCTTCGCCCTGGACAGCTCGACCTCGCTGGTCGGCTTCTATGTCGACCATCTCGGCTGGCAATGGCTGTACTGGCAGGGCGTGGTGATCGCGCCGCTGATGGGCCTGATGGTCTATCTCGGCACGCCGCACGAGCCGGTGAACCGCGCGCTGCTGCGCGAGGCCGATTGGGGCGGCATGCTGCTGCTTGGCGCCTCCGTCGCGATGATCTATGCCGGGCTCGACCAGGGCAACCGGCTGGACTGGTTCGGCTCCGGCACGGTGATGGCGCTGCTCGCCAGCGGCGCGGCGGTGTTCGTCGCCTTCCTCGTCAACGAGTCCCTGGTCAGGCAACCTTGGGCACATGTCAGCGTACTGTTCTCGCGCAATATCGGCTTGGGCCTGGTGCTGATCCTGCTCTACACGCTGACCAGCCTGTCCAATGCCTCGCTGGTGCCGAACTTCCTGGCTACCATTGGCTTGCTGAGGCCGGAGCAGAGCGGCATGCTGCTGCTCACCTATGGCGCCCTGCCGATGTTCGTGCTGGTGCCGGTCTCGATCTGGTTGCTCAGGCACTTCGATACGCGCACGGTGCTGGTGGTGGGATTCGCCTCATTCGCCGCGGCCAATCTCTGGGGCACGCAGCTCACCCACCTCTGGGCGCGCGAGGATTTCATCGGCATCGTGCTGTTGCAGTCGATCGGACAATCGCTGACCTTGCTGCCACTGATCATCACGCTGCTGTCCAACTCCGATCCGAGCCGCGCGACGTCCTTTGCCGCCTATATCCAGATCATGCGGCTCGGCGGCGCCGAGATCGGCGTCGCGTTGATGGGAACGTGGCTGCGCGTGCGCGAGCAGGTCCACTCTTTCTATCTCGGTCAGAACCTCAGCATCGGCGATGCCGATGTGGTGCAGCGACTGAAGCAGCTCGCCGACCATTTCGCCGCCCAGGGCACGGGATCGGCGCAGGCGCGCGCTGTCGGCACGCTCGCGGGAGTCGTCCAGCGCGAGGCCAATGTGCTCGCCTATATCGACGGCTTCTGGCTGTGCTTCTGGCTGGCGATGGCCGCGCTCGGTGTCCTCGCGTTCGTCACCCGCGCCCCGACGGGCCCGTTCACGCCGGCCCCGTTCGGCTTCGCGAGGATGCTCCTGCGCAAATGCGGGGTGACAGCGACGTAAGCACCGTCACCTCATCTGCCGCGCCGGCTCGATCAGCTCGGGGCGCGGGCCCGACAGGCGCTTGTGCATGTGGACCATGAAACCCATGGCGAATATCGGCGTCGCCAGATTGAGGACCGGGATCGAGACGAAGGCTGCAATGAACAGGCCGGCCGTGAAGATCGTCGCGGCGTTGTCGCGCCGCATCGCCTTGGCTTCCGCCGGTGGGCGGAAGCGCATCGCGGCGAGCTCGAAGTATTCGCGGCCAAGCAGCCAAGCCGCGGCGATGAAGAAGATCAGGAAACCGGCGCCGGCGAACAGCACCAGCGGCAGCGCGATCAGATAGATCAGGATCGTCAGCAGCGCGGTCTTGACGCCCTCGAAGATCGCCTGGCTGAACGGCAGCGCCACGCCGGGCCGCTCGGCGGGATAATGCTCGCGCTCGACGATGTCGGCGACATCATCGACGAACAGGCTCGCCACCAGCGAGGTGATCGCGGGCATCAGGAAGACGCCGCCGAACACCACGCCGAGGCCCGCCGTGATCGAGACGATCCAGGAGAGGACCTCGATCGACGAATGCCAGCCCGGTCCGAGCAGGCCCTCCAGCCAGACCCCACCGGAGGTCGCAAACCAGCTGAGCAGCCGCTGCAGGCCGATCGCCAGCGCGATGATCAGCACCAGCGCCAGCCCGATCGATCGCCACAGGATCGAGCGCATCGGCGGCGAGATCATTTGCGACAGCGCCTTGATGGCGGCATCCAGCATGGGGGCACCTCTCAGGTCAACACTTCGCGAGAGGTAGAGATGCATAGCGGTTTCGGCAAGGCAGACTTTCCTACCTGCGGCTTAACGCGGCTCGTGTCCCGGAGGCAGCGCGGCATGAAATGACGCGCTGCTGAGCCGGGACCCACGCGCTTGCGGTGAGATGGGCCCCGGCTCTGCGGCGCAACGCTGAAGGAGCGCTGCGCCGCGTCCGGGGCAAGATACCGTTTACTCATGCCTGTGCCCGTGCTTGCGTCCCTTCGCCGGCTTGCCGTCCCCCGTCGGGATCATCACCACGCGGCCGTAGCGCACGCCGCGTTCGGCGATGATGTGGTCGGCAAAATGCTTGACCTCGGAGGCGTCGCCGCGCAGCGCCGTCATCTCCATGCAATTGTTGTCATCGAGATGGACATGCAGGGTCGCCAGCGCGAGGTCGTGATGGCCGTGAAATTCCTGCACCAGGCGTTTCGACAGATCGCGCGCGGCATGGTCGTAGACATAGACGAGCCCGGCGACGCATTGGCCGGTCTGCGCGGTGTCCTCCGTGCTCTGCTGCAGGCCGGAGCGGGCGAGATCGCGAATGATTTCGGAGCGATTCTGATAGCCGCGTGCTTCGGCTGCGGCATCGATCTCTGCCAGGAGATCGTCCTCGATCGTGATCGTTATCCGCTGCATCAGGTCCTCTCCGTGCGTGCCGCCGAAAGGACCAGTTTTACACGGTATTCGCGGTGCTCACAGCTGCGTCGTGCGCAGCCGTAACGCATTCCCGACCACGCTCACCGAGGACAGCGCCATCGCCGCGGCCGCGATGATGGGGGAGAGCAGCAGGCCGAAGGCCGGATAGAGGACGCCTGCCGCGATCGGAATGCCGGCGGCGTTGTAGATGAAGGCGAAGAACAGGTTCTGGCGGATGTTGCTCATGGTCGCCTGCGACAGTTTTCGCGCCCGCACGATGCCGGTGAGATCGCCCTTGAGCAGGGTTACGCCGGCGCTCTCCATCGCCACGTCCGTGCCGGTGCCCATGGCGATGCCGACCTCGGCCGCCGCCAGCGCGGGGGCGTCGTTGACACCGTCGCCGGCCATCGCGACGCTGCGGCCGGCCTTTTGCAGCCTGGTCACCACCGCGCTCTTCTGGTCGGGCAGCACCTCGGCTTCGACCTCGGCGATGCCGAGCCGGCGCGCCACGGCCTCGGCGGTTGTGCGGTTGTCGCCGGTCAGCATGATCACCTTGATGCCCTCTGCCGCAAGTGCCTTCAGCGCCTCCGGCGTCGAGGCCTTGACCGGATCAGCGATCGCGAACAGGCCCGCGAGCCGACCGTCGACCGCCATGTTGATCACCGTGGCGCCATCGCCGCGCAGGCGCTCGGCCTCGGTGTCGAGCGGCTTGGTGTCGATGCCGATCGATGTCAGATATCTGGCATTGCCAAGTACGATGGTCTTGCCCTCGACCTTGCCCGTCGCCCCCTTGCCGGTCGGCGAATCGAACTGCTCGACCTGAGCGAGCGTGAGCTGCTTCTCCTTGGCCGCGCGCACGATGGCGTCGGCCAGCGGATGCTCGCTGGCGCGCTCGACGCTTGCCGCCATGCGGAGGATGTCGTCTTCCGCGAAGCCGGCGGCCGGAACGATCGAGACCACCTTGGGCTTGCCCTCGGTCAGCGTGCCGGTCTTGTCGACCACCAGCGTGTCGATCTTCTCCATGCGCTCCAGTGCCTCGGCGTTCTTGATCAGCACGCCGGCTTGCGCACCGCGGCCGACGCCGACCATGATCGACATCGGGGTGGCCAAGCCCAGCGCGCAGGGGCAGGCGATGATCAGCACGCTCACCGCAGCGACCAGACCGAAGGCCAGGCGCGGCTCCGGTCCGAACCAGGCCCAGGCCGCAAAGGCGGCGATCGCGACGACGATTACGGCGGGCACGAACCAGCCGGCGACCTGGTCGGCGAGCCGCTGGATCGGCGCGCGGGAGCGCTGCGCGTCCGCGACCATCTGCACGATCTGCGCCAGCAGCGTCTCGCGTCCGACCTTGTCGGCACGCATGATGAAGCTGCCGGACTGATTCAGCGTGCCCGCGATGACTTTTGCGCCGCTCTCCTTGGTAACAGGCATGGATTCGCCGGTGACCAGGGATTCATCGAGCGAGGAGCGTCCCTCCAGGATGATGCCGTCGACCGGCACCTTCTCGCCGGGACGAACGCGCAAGGAATCGCCGGCATGGAGCGTATCGATCTCGACCTCGTGCTCGTTGCCGTCAGCATCGAGGCGGCGCGCGGTCTTCGGCGCCAGCTGCAGCAGCGCCTTGATCGCGCCCGAGGTCGCGTCGCGCGCGCGCAGCTCCAGCACCTGGCCGAGCAACACCAGCACGGTGATGACGGCGGCCGCCTCGAAATAGACTGCGACCGCGCCGCCATGGCCGCGGAAATTGTCCGGGAATATCTGCGGCGCGACGGCGCCGAGGACGCTGTAGACATAGGCCACGCCCGTGCCCATGGCGATGAGCGTGAACATGTTGAGGTTGCGCGTCAGCAGCGATTGCCAGCCGCGCACGAAGAACGGCCAGCCGGCCCACAGCACCACCGGCGTTGCGAACGCGAACTGGATCCAGTTCGACAGCGTCGGATCGATCCAATTGTGGGGACCTGCGAGATGGCCGCCCATCTCCAGCACTACAGCCGGCAACGCCAGCACGCCGCCGATCCAGAACCGCCGCGTCATGTCGGCGAGCTCAGGATTGGGCCCGGTTTCCAGGCTCGCCACTTCCGGCTCGAGCGCCATGCCGCAGATCGGGCAGCTCCCCGGGCCGACCTGACGGATCTCGGGATGCATCGGGCAGGTGTAGATCGTGCCCGCGGGCATCTCGGGCGGGGGCGCCTTTTCCTTGGCGAGATATTTTGCGGGGTCGGCGGCGAACTTGGTGCGGCACCCGGCCGAGCAGAAATGGAACGTCTCGCCGTGATGCGTGAGGTGATGCTTCGAGGTCGCAGGGTCGACCGTCATGCCGCAGACGGGATCCTTCACCTTGGTTTCAGCATCATCATGGTCATGCGCGTGATGATGGGCGTGGCCGGAATGATCGCCATGTCCGCCGCAGCACGAGGAGGCCGCGGGCTTGGCCGCTGGGGGCGCTGCCTTCGCGGAACAGCCGCACCTGGAATGCGTTTCCGCCCCGTGATGATGCCCGTTTTCTTCGCTGTTCATTTGCGACGCTCCGGCCTCTTGCAACCTATACCCGGTAGGGGTATATAGACGCCATGCGCAACGACATCAAGGCGTCAGTCGGAAAACGTCTCGGCCGGATCGAGGGCCAGGTTCGCGGCCTCTCGAAAATGGTGGAGGAAGACCGCTATTGCATCGACATCGTTACGCAGATCTCGGCGGTGCGCGCCGCGCTGCGCCGGGTCGAGGAGGAGGTCCTGAAGGACCACGTCGCCCATTGCGTCGAGCACGCCATCGCCAGCGGCGACAAGGCCGATCAACGCGAGAAGATCGCGGAGCTCATGGCGGTGATCGGGCGGGCGGAAAGGTAACGCGCTCTCTCCGCCGTCATTGCGAGGAGCTCTTGCGACGAAGCAATCCAGACTGCCACCGCGGTAACAGGTCTGGATTGCTTCGCGGAGCCTGTCATCGGGCCGCGCTTCGCGCGGATCCGTTGGATCGCAATGACAGTTGTGGTGACGAGAGTCGCACCCCACTCTCAGCTGTCGTCCCTGCGAACGCAGGGACCCATAACCACAGGGAGATGTTTGGCGACGGCTGGTCGTTCGGGACTTCTACCGCAGGCAATCGATGGATCACGCGGTAGGGGTCCCTGCGTTCGCAGGGACGACACGGTGCTTATGCCGCGATCTCGCAAGTATCGCCACGGCGGCGTGCCCGATACGTCGCGAGCTCGCTCAGCTGCACAAAATGCTCGGAGAAAGTCGCGTCTATTTCCGCGTGGCGCGGACTCACTTCTTCAGCCGGAATCGTAGCCGACGCCTCCTCGTCAATCGCTTCAGGAACAACCGGCGGCGCACGGAGCGTTTCTGGAAACACACTGAAAGTGCCCGCTACCTCCTCGAGCGGCTTTTGCATGTCGGCCCAGTGCAAGGCCGTGTAGTCGAAGCCGTGCACGATGGTGGGTTTGACGACTTCGAAATAGGGCGAGATGTCGAAGTCGCGGGGCATGTAGAGCGAGGAATCGCGGATGTGCAGGATCTCGCGGCGGGCGGCGCGGCTTCCGGCCTTGGTGATCTTCGGCAGGATCGGATAGCGCACGGCATCGAACGCCTGCGCGATCAAGGCCGAGCAGATGATCTTGGTCGGATCGCCTGACCCGAGCGCGATCATGCGCCGCCGCCAGCGCTGCGGGATCGGCATCGGGAACAGGTAGCGCATGAGGTCGACGATGTTCTTGGTGTCGTAGCCGAAGCCGATGCGGTTGATCGCATAGCGGCACACCGTGGTGCGGTCTTCATAGGACAGCCCGACAGGGCGGCAGAGGCGGGTGTGATAGGGGAAGTATTTCGACAGCGGCGCAGAGGTGACGCCCTCGCCGATATTGGCCTCGATCAGCACGTGCGGCTCGCCGTCCGCCTCTTCCGCACCCTCGATCGGACCGACATAGAGCGCCGCGTGCGACCAGGTCGACTGGGTCAGATATTTGATGATGCCGGAGATGCGGTTGTTGCCCTCGACCAGTAGCACGTCGCCGGCCTCGATGACGCCGCGCAGGTGCTCCGGGTCGCTCGGCGTGAACGGCTCGTAGCCCGGCACCTCCTTCGAGAGGTACGCGGCAATCAGCTTGCCGACTGAGTCCAGGACCGTCCCCATTACACACTCCCCCCACGACCTTTTCCGGTCGTCTTTTTCCCTTCTCTATCATGGTCGAAACGTGTTGCAATTCGGTTCATCACTCTGTGAGATCAAGCACGATTGATTCACCATGATGGTTGCTGCGCAACATCAGATACGGCAAGGTTCTCTGGCTGTTCCCGTCCGCCGCAAGTCCCCGGAAACCATGACATGACAATCACGCGCCGCGGTTTCCTCTCGGCGTCGGCGGCCCTTGCCGCGGTGCCGGTCCTGCGCGCGACCGCCGCGCCCCTGCCGCGCGAGGCTGACATCGTCGTGATCGGCGCCGGGGCTGCGGGAATTGCCGCAGCGCGGCGCATCATGGCGGCGGGCCGCAAGGTCGTGGTGGTCGAAGCCGCCGGTGAGATCGGTGGGCGCTGCATCACGGACAGCAGGACCTTCGACGTGCCGTTCGACCGCGGTGCACGCTGGATGCACAATCCCGAGACCAATCCGATGATCCGCCTGGCGCGCAGCGCGGGTCTCGACGTGCTGCCGGCCCCCTCGGGCCAGAAGATGCGCATCGGCCGCCGCAATGCGCGTGCCGGCGAGACCGAGGAATTCCTGGCCGCTTTGGTCCGGGCCAACCGCGCCATCGACGAGGCCGCGCGCGGCAAGCTGGATACGTCCTGCGCCTCGGTGCTGCCGAAGGATCTCGGTGACTGGGCCGGCGCGACTGAATTCATGCTGGGCGCGGGCTTTGCCGGCAAGGATCTGAAGGAGCTGTCGGCAATCGACAAGGCCCGCGCGCAGGACCGCACCGGCGCGATCGCGTGCCGCCAGGGTCTGGGGACCCTGATCGCAAAACTCGGCGAGCAGGCGCCGGTGGCGCTGGCGACACCGGCGAGCCGGATCGTCTGGAGCAATCGCGACGTCGCTGTAGAGACGCTCAGCGGCAAGATCGTCGCCCGCGCCGCCATCGTCACGGTTTCCACCAACGTGTTGATGTCGGGCGCCATCAAGTTTGCGCCCGACATCCCCAAGCGCACGTTGGATGCGGCCTCGAAGCTCAGCCTCGGCAGCTACGATCATATCGTGCTGCAATTGCCGCGCAATCCGCTCGGGCTTGCGCGCGACGACATTCTCATCGAGCAGAGCAGTTCGACGCGCACCGCGCTGATATACGCCAACATCGGCGGCTCCTCGCTGTGCTCGATCGATGTCGGGGGCTCGTTCGGCCGCGATCTCTCCGAGCAAGGCGAGAAGGCGATGGCGGCCTTCGCCAAGGAGTGGATCACGAAGCTGTTCGGCAGCGAGGCTGCGGCCGCCGTGCAGAAGACCAGCGCAACGCGCTGGAATGCCTCACCTTACGTGATGGGCGCAATGTCGGCATCCTCGCCCGGCGGCCAGCTCTCGCGAAAAATACTGACGGAACCGATCGGCAACATGTTCCTCGCTGGCGAAGCCACGCACGAGACGCTCTGGGGCACCGTCGACGGGGCCTGGGAAAGCGGCGAACGCGCCGCGGACTCAGCCTTGCGGAAGATCGGCGCGCTCAAGGACGAGCCGGCGGACGTGCCGACGCAGTCGACGAAGAAGCGGCGGGCAAGACCTCAATAGGGTAACCAAGCTGCAACGCACTCCGCCGGGACGACCCCGCGGAGAGAGTCAGCGCAACACCCCGTCCAGCACCGGCAGTCCGGTGATCACAGCTATCGCGATCAGCGCATAGCAAATACGGCGGAACATTGTCTCACTCGCTCGGCCGAACAGCGAGGCGCCGAAGGCGACGCCGAGCGCATAAACCGGGCCGACGATCAGTGACAGCGTGAGCGACTCGCGGGAGATCAGGCCCGTGGTGGCATAGCTGACCATCGAGAAGAAATCCGACGCGCCGAAGAACAGCACGATGTTGGCGCGTGCGACGATCGGGGCGATGGGACGGCCGAGCCAATAGCCGACGATCGGCGGGCCGCCGGTCTGCGCCATGCCGCTGCAAAAGCCCGAGAGGCCGCCGATGCCGACCGAGAGCCAGGCGTGGTCCTTGCCGCGGTATCGCCAGCCCGACAGCAGCAGAAGCAGCAGCGCCGCGACGAAGCAGGAGATGATCCAGCGCGTGGTGACGGGTTCGAGCACGCTGAGGAAATAGGTGCCGACGGGCACGCCGATCAGCGCGCCCAGCACGATCACGGCCGTGGCCTTGCGGTCGGCCTTGCGCCATGCGTCGGGCAGGAGCGGCGCGGCCGCGACGAAATCGATCACGAGCAGCAAGGCGGCAACCAGCCGCGGCGCCGCGATGCTGCTCGCCAGCGGCATGAAGATCAGTGCCGAGCCGAAGCCGGAGAAGCCGCGCGCGGTGCCCGAAACGAAAGCGACGGCGCAGAGCGCCATCGCAAGAGTGAGACTGACGTCCTTCGGAAGAAAGTCGGTGAGACTCATGCTCCGTTCTTCGGCGTCATGCTCGCAAGACGCCGCCGGTCTTCTTCGTGACCTCGGCCACGATCTTGGTGCCGACGGCCTCGATCTCCTGGTCCGTCAGGGTCTTCTCGCGCGGCTGGATCGTCACCGCGATCGCGATCGACTTCTTGCCGTCATCGATGCCCTTGCCCTCGTAGACGTCGAAGACGTTGACGCCGGTGATCAGCTTCTTGTCGACGCCCTGCGCGGCGCGCACGATGTCGCCCGCCTTCACCGTGCGGTCGACGATGAAGGCAAAGTCGCGCGAGACGGGCTGGAATGCCGAGAGCTCGATCAGGGGCTTGGCGCGGGTCGGCTTCCTCTTGGCCTCGGGGATGCGATCGAGGATCACCTCGAACACCATCAGCGGGCCGTCGGCGCCGAGCGCCTCCAGCGCGCGCGGATGCATCTCGCCGAAATGGCCGAGCACGTTCTGCGGGCCGATCTGGATCGTGCCGGAGCGCCCCGGATGCAGCCAGCCCGGACCGCCGGCGACGATCTGCAGCGCCTGCATCGGCGCACCGGCGGCAGCCAGCACCGCCAGCGCGTCGGCTTTGACGTCGAACAGGTCGGCCTGCGCCGAGCCGGACCAGTGCCTTCCCGGCCCTTCAGAGGAAGCAAGACCACGGCGCACGCCGCTCGCCGCCATGAACTGATCCTGCGGGCGGTCGCCTTTGAACAATTGGCCGACCTCGAACAGCACGACATCGCCAAAGCCGCGATCGGCATTGGCCTGCGCCGCCGCGATCAGGCCCGCCAAAAGGGTCGGACGCATGTCGGACAGGTCCGAGGCGATCGGATTGGCCACCTCCAGCTCGCGCTGGCCGCCGCCGAACAATTGGGCGGCAGGCTTTGCGATGAACGACCACGTCACGGCCTCGACCATTCCGCGGCTTGCGAGCGCACGCCGCGCGCGGCGGGTGCGGAGCTGCAGCGGCGTCAGCACTGGCTTGCGCGCGTCCTCGCCGCGCTCGAATGGCGTCATTGGCACCTTGTCGACCCCGAAAATGCGCACGATCTCCTCGACGATGTCGGCCTTGCCGTGCACGTCGGAGCGCCAGGACGGCACCGCGACCTTCACCACAGGACCCGGGCCCGCCATCATGAATCCGAGATGGCTCAGGATGCGCTTCATCTCGATTTGCGGCACCTCGATGCCGGACAGGCGCTTGACCTCGGTGATCGGGAATTCGATCAGGCGATCGTCACCAAAAGTTTTGCCGACAACGAATGTCTCGGACGGCGAGCCACCGCACATCTCCATCACCAGCTTGGTCGCGAGCTCCAGGCCCGGCACCATGAAGGCCGGATCGACGCCGCGCTCGAAGCGGTAGCGTGCGTCCGAATTGATGCCGAGCTTGCGGCCGGTCTGGGCGATGTTGATCTCGTTCCACAGCGCCGATTCGATCAGCACGTCGGTGGTGTCGTCGTCGCAGCCCGAAGCTTCGCCGCCCATGATGCCGGCGAGCGATTCGACGCCGTGCTCATCCGCGATCACGCAGATCGAGGGATCGAGATTGTAGGTACGACCGTCGAGCGCGAGCAGGCTCTCGCCCTCGCGGGCGCGACGCACGACGAGATTGCCCGTCACCTTCCTGGCATCGAACACGTGCAGCGGTCGCGCGCGATCGAAGGTCATGAAATTGGTGATGTCGACCAGCGCGTTGATCGGGCGCAGCCCGATCGCGGTCAGCCGCTTCTGCAGCCATTCCGGCGACGGCTTGTTCTTCACGCCACGCACGAGGCGGAGCGCGAAGCCTGGGCACAACGTGGCATCCTCGACCGTGACTTTCACCGGGCAGGGGAATTCGCCCTTGATCGGCTTGATCGTGGGATCCTTGAATTTGCCCATGTCGGCAGCGGCGAGGTCGCGCGCGATGCCGTGCACGCCGGTGCAGTCCTGCCGGTTCGGCGTCAGATTGATTTCGACCACGGGATCGCCGAGCGCGGCCCATTCGGCATAGCCGGCACCGATTGGCGCGTCCGCCGGCAATTCCATGATGCCGTCATGGTCGTTGGAGATCTGCAGCTCGGCCGCCGAGCACAGCATGCCGCGGCTCTCGACGCCGCGAATGGTGCCGACGCCCAGCGTGATGTCCTTGCCGGGAATGTAGGTGCCCGGCGGCGAGAACACGCTGACGAGGCCGGCGCGCGCATTCGGCGCGCCGCACACGACCTGCACCGGCGCGCCGCCGTCGCCGGTGTCGACCATGCAAACCCGCAAGCGATCGGCGTTGGGATGCTGCTCGGCCGAGATCACCTTCGCGATGGTGAAAGGCTTCAGCGCCTTAGCCTTGTCCTCGATGTTCTCGACCTCGAGCCCGATCATGGTGAGCTTCTCGGCGAGCTTTTCCAGCGGCTCGTCGGTGTCGAGATGATCCTTCAGCCAGGAGAGGGTGAATTTCATGGCTGCTTTTTCTCCACGGAGATGGTCGGCTCCCTCTCCCGCTTGCGGGGGAGGGCTGGGGTGGGGGCTCTCTCCGCGATGGTAGTCGCGATTGTTTCGAGAACGCCGCCACGATTCGTCATGACATCGAGATTGCTGAAGCGGAGCACCTTGAAGCCCTTGGCTTCGAGCGCGGCAGAGCGACGCGCATCCGCGCGCTCGCCTTCGTCTGAGAAATGCTGGCCGCCATCGAGCTCGATGACGAGCTTGGCTGCATGGCAGATGAAATCGGCGATGTAGCGATCAATCGGTACCTGGCGACGAAAGCTCGCGCCGTTCAACCGAGCTGCACGCAGCTCCGACCAAAGGATGCGCTCTGCATCAGTCGAGTCGCGTCTGAGCGCGCGCGCATTGGCGCGCAGCTTGGGCGATATTTTCCAGTCCGGATGCTTGGGATCGACCATTGGCAGCCCCATCGCGGAGAAACCCTCTCCCCAACCCTCCCCCGCAGGCGGGGGAGGGAGTCCGACCTGTCGAGTGAACGGCGAATACGTATCCATACGACGAACGCTACGCACGCGCTCCATCCGTTCCCTCCCCGGCTTGCCGGGGAGGGTTAGGGAGAGGGTTATCTCCTCAGCGGGAACGGTGCGAGTCTTCGAATGCCCGATCACAGCCCTCACGAGCTCAGCCCCCCCGCCAGCGTCGGCACCTCCAGCGGCTTGAAGCCGTAGTGGCTCAGCCAGCGGACGTCGCTGTCGAACAGCTGGCGTAGGTCGGCGATGCCGTATTTCAGCATGGCGATGCGGTCGATGCCCATGCCCCAGGCAAAGCCCTGGTACTCGTCGGGATCGATGCCGCAGGCGCGCAGCACGTTCGGGTGCACCATGCCGCAGCCCAGAATCTCCAGCCAGTCCTCACCCTCGCCGAAGCGGATCTCGCCCTTGTCGCGGCGGCACTGGATGTCGACTTCCAGCGACGGCTCGGTGAACGGGAAGAACGACGGGCGGAAGCGCATGTTGATGTGATCGACCTCGAAGAACGCCTTGCAGAACTCGTGCAGGATCCATTTGAGGTGGCCGAGGTGCGAGGTCTTGTCGATGACGAGGCCTTCGACCTGGTGGAATTGCGGCGTGTGGGTCGCGTCCGAATCGATGCGATAGGTGCGGCCCGGGCAGATCACGCGGATCGGCGGCTTCTGGCTCAGCATCGTGCGCACCTGCACCGGCGAGGTGTGGGTTCGCAGCAGCATGCGCGAGCCGTCCTCCTTCGGATGGAAGAAGAACGTGTCGTGCATCTCGCGCGCCGGATGACCTTCCGGGAAGTTCAGCTTGGTGAAGTTGTAATCGTCGGTCTCGATGTCGGGGCCTTCGGCGACCGAGAAGCCCATGTCGGCGAAGATCGTGGTCAGCTCGTCCCAGACCTGGCTCAGCGGATGGATGCGGCCGGCCTCCGCCGCAGCATCGCGCAGCGGCAGGGTGACGTCGACGGTCTCGGCGGCGAGCCGCGCATCGAGCGCGGCCGACTTCAGGACGTCGCGCCTTGCTGCGATCGCCCGGGTGACCTCATCCTTGGCCTGGTTGATCGCGGCGCCTTGCGTCTTGCGCTCGTCCGGCGACATCTTGCCGAGCGTTGCCAGCAAGGCCGAGATCGAGCCCTTCTTGCCGAGCGCTGCGACGCGCACGGCTTCGAGCGCGGCCTCGTCGGTGGCCGCGGCGATGTCGGCGATGATCTGGGCTTGGAGCTGGGCAAGATCGGTCATGGCAATCCCTTTTGGCCAGGATGCTGAGCCGATGATCCTAGCCCGTCACGCCCGGCCAAAAGCGCGAAGCGCGTCTTCGCGTTAGATTCGCCGGGCATCCACGTCGGAGAAGTGTATGCGCGAGAGATGACGGCCGGGGCGATGAAAGCGCGAGACGCGCCTGTGCCCTGGCCATCACAAGCTGAACGCTGCGCAGAGCGGCGGCTTACGCCGCCAGCGCGGCCTTGGCCTTCTCGGCGATCGCCTGGAACGACGCAGGCTCGTTGATCGCGAGATCCGACAGCACCTTGCGGTCCACAGTGATCCCGGACTTAGCCATGCCGTCGATAAACTTGCTGTAGGTCAGTCCGAACGGACGGACGGCCGCGTTGATGCGCTGGATCCAGAGCGCGCGGAACGTCCGCTTCTTGCGCTTGCGGTCGCGGAAGGCATACTGCATCGCCTTCTCGACCGCCGGCTTGGCGGCGCGGATGGTGTTCTTGCGGCGGCCATAGAAGCCCTTGGCGGCCTTGTAGACTTTCTTGTGCTTGGCGTGGGCGGTCACACCGCGTTTGACGCGAGACATGACAAAAATCCTTCAGAGATGACTTGGTTTTCGGATCGCCGCGCGATGCGCGGCAGCGGTGGCAGTGATCGTGGACGCGATCAGGCGTTCGGCAAGAAGTACTTCTTGACGTTGTCGCCGTCGGTCTTGAACAGCACGCGGGTGCCGCGGAGCTGACGGATCTGCTTCTTCGTCCGCTTGATCATGCCGTGACGCTTGCCGCGCTGGGCGTGCATCACTTTGCCGGTGGCAGTCACCTTGAAGCGCTTTTTAGCGCCCGATTTGGTCTTCAGCTTGGGCATTTGGCTCTCCTATGGCCACAACAGAAATCCGCCCGTGAAGGCGGCTGGCCGTCTAAAATGCTCGTTAGAGCGTTGATTGTGCTCAGGTTTTTGCGAACAAGCGCGAAACCCGCACGAACACCGCCACGGCAGCCCTTAATCAGCCGGGCGATGAAGGCTGGGCTTATGACAGAGGACGGGCCGATTGGCAACGATGAACCGCCGGAACCTGCCCGCAGACTATTGGAGGTTGCCACCCCAATGTCCCACGCCTTCATGTCCCGGAGCAGGACCCATGGCCCGTTTCCCGCAATCGATTTCCTCTTTCTCGACCCTCGCCCGTCCGCGCCGCCTGGCGCTGCTCGCCGTGCTCGCCGCCACCATGATGCCTCAGGCGGCCGATGCCCGCGCCGGCGGCTATGACGGCATCTGGAACGTCACCTTTGCCACCACGCGCGGCAATTGCAGCTCCGGCTACAGCGTTCCCTTCAGCGTCACAGGCAGTCGCGTCTCCTCCGCCGGCGGCGGCCGGGTCTCGGGCAAGGTCAACCGGTCCGGCGCCGTCGCCGTCCAGGTCTCGGTCGGCGCCTCCCACGCGACCGGCGGCGGCCGGCTCGCCGGCGTGAACGGCGCCGGCTCGTGGAAGGGCGTCATTTCCGGCGATCCGTGCAGCGGCACCTGGCAGGCGACGCGGACGTAGTCGCCAAGAGGCTGGTGCGCTCCCTCGCCCGCAGGCGGGAAGGTGAACAACAAAACGGCCCGCCGGAGATCCGGACGGGCCGTTGAGCTCTCAGTCCTGACAAACCGGCGTCAGCGCGGCGCCAGCACCATGACGACCTGGCGACCTTCGAACCGTGCGTCCTGCTCGACCTTGGCGAGTTCGGCGACGTCGGTCTTGATCTTGTCCAGCAGCTTGGTGCCGATCTCCTGGTGCGCCATTTCGCGGCCGCGATAGCGCAGCGTGATCTTGACCTTGTCGCCCTCTTCGAAGAACCGCTGCATCGCGCGCATCTTCACGTCGTAATCGTGATCGTCGATCATGGGGCGGAGCTTGATCTCCTTGATCTCGACCGTCTTCTGCCGCTTGCGGGCTTCCGCGGCTTTCTTCTGAGCGGAATACTTGTATTTCCCGTAATCCATGATCTTGCAGACGGGAGGGCTGACGTTCGGCGAAATCTCGACCAGATCCATGCCGGCTTCCTGGGCCATCTTGATGGCCACGACCGTCTCGACCGTGCCTTTGTTGTCACCGGTCTGATCGATCAGCTGGATCTGCGCATTGCGAATATCATCATTGATGCGCGGCCCGTCTTTGCTGGCAGCGGGCGGAGCTTTATTGGGACGGCGAATGGGTGGTTCTCCAAAGTTGTGAAAGAAGCAGCTATCTTGAAGGAAGATGCGTTTGCCGGCAAGCAAGTCGCCCGTGTGAGACGCGAAAAACCCTCAAATGCGAGGCATTTTGGTCACGCCCTTTCCCACGCCGACCGACATAGACACCTTGCCCCTGTTCCGCAAGCGTCCCAAGGGTCAATGCAGGGTCAATGCCGGGTCGGGCCGCGCGACAAAGTCCGTCCGAGCGGCTCAAACTGCACAGCCAGAGTAAACGTTCCATGACCGATGCAATTCCCGATAGCGTGCTCGAGTTCATTACCGTCGGCGAAGGTCCGTCGGCGCGTAGGATCGCGGTGCGCCGACGTACCGGAGAGGGCCCCGGACTGGTCTGGCTCGGCGGATTCAAGTCGGACATGCAGGGCGGCAAGGCCCTGGCGCTGGACGGCTGGGCCAGGGAGCACGGCCGTGCTGTGGTCCGGTTCGACTATTCCGGTCACGGCGAATCCGGCGGCGAATTCGTCGATGGAACCATCGGGCATTGGCTGGAGGATAGCATGGCGGTGTTCGAGCGCTTCTGCGCCGGCCCACAGGTTCTGATCGGCTCCTCCATGGGCGGCTGGATGGCGCTGCTGCTCGCGCGCGAGATCAGGAAGCAGCAAGAGAAGGAGCAGGCCAGAGCGTCGCTCGCGGGTCTCGTCCTGATCGCGCCGGCGCCCGATTTCACCGAGGAGCTGATGTGGAAGAATTTCCCTTCTTCGGTGAAGAAGGAGATCGAGACCAAAGGTGTCTGGATGCGGCCGTCGGAATATGGCGACGGCTCGCCCTATCCGATCACGCGAAACCTGATCGAGGAGGGGCGCAATCATCTCTTGCTCGGCAGCGCCATCGATCTCGGCTGCCCCGTCCGCATCCTGCAAGGCGCGAAAGACCCTGATGTGCCGTGGCAGCACGCGTTTGCCTTGACGCATCGTCTGCCCGCCGACGACGTCGTGCTGACCATGATCCAGGACGGTGACCACCGCTTGTCGCGCCCGCAGGACATCGCGCGAATTCTTGCGGCGGTGGCGGAGATCGGGTGAAGTTGTTTCTACAATGCACGCTGTCATCGTCCGCGAAGTCGGACGATCCAGTACGCCGCGGCGATTGTGACTGAGCCGGGAAGCCTCGGAGTACTGGATGCCCCGCCTTCGCGGGGCATGACAGCAACGGCAAGGAGAAGCGCCGATGACCACCACCGCCATGCTGCGCGCTTTCTGCGACGCGGTCGAGCAGCGCAACGGGAAAGCCTTCGCTGAGCTGTTCACCGAGGATGGCGTCTATCACGACGTTTTCTACGGCGCCTTCGTCGGCCGCGCCAAGATCGCCGAGCTGATCGACGACTGGTTCTATCGCACGGCGACCGACTTCCGCTGGGACATGCACGCCCCCGTCACCGACGGCACCACGCTCTATGCGCGCTACACATTCAGCTATCGCTCGACGCTGTCGGAAGCGAACGGCGCGCGGGCGATGTTCGAGGGTGTGGCGATCATGACGCTGAAGGACGGCAGGATCGCGAGCTATCACGAGGTCGCCAATACCGCGCCGGCCTTCGTCGACCTGAAGTTTGCGCCCGAGCGGATCGCGAAGATCGTCGCCAAGCAGGGCGCCGAGCTGAAAGCGCGGCCGGAGATGCAGCGGCATCTGGCTTAAGTCGTCATTCCGGGGCGCGCGGAGCGCGAACCCGGAATCCCGAGATTGCTGCGCGAGATTCCGGGTTCAGCCCTGCCGGCTGCCTCGGAATGACCGAGTCTACCTTTTCGACGGATTCGCCATCGGCTTGCGCTGCGCCAGCGCGGCGACGGTCGCGGTGCCGATCGGGCCTTCTTCGTCATAGAGCCAGCATTCGCCGATCGCCACACCATCGGTGGCGTGATGGTTCACCACCTCGAAGCCGATCCAATTTGTCACCGGCAGGCGGTGCAGATAGATGGTGACGTCGCTGTTGATGTAGCCGAGCCCCTTGTCGCCGGCATTCGCAAACGGGCTGGCGAAATCGGCGCCGGTGGCGACATGCACGAACGGCGTCATCGGCACGCCCGCGACGAGCTCGCGCACCTCGCTCATCCAGAGTTTTCGCGGTCCAAGCGAGCCCATATGGCCGACGATGGGACGTGTCGCCCATTTGCCGTTCATGCCGAGTCTGGGATCGGTGGGTTTCGGAATGTCTGATGGCTTCGGCACGTCCCAGTTCGGCGGCGACCAGACATTGCCTTCAGGATTTTGCGTTCGCCGCAGCAGCTGGCACGAGGCACGTGCCATGCTGACACCGCCGGAGACGAACTCCGCCTCCACCACACGGATGCGCATTCCGTCGCGCACGAGGCGCGTCGTCACTTGAATCGGCTTGTCGATGGTCGGCAGCCGAAACATGTCGACGGTGAGCCGCGCCGGCACGAATTCGGGTCCGGAATGGCGCTCCTCGATGGCGAAGCCGAGCAGGCCGATGATGACGCGTCCGTGCAGCGATTTCGGATCCCACGGACCATTCGCCACTTCCGTCGGATGGAATGTATCGCCGTCGCGGGTGAAGAAAGGCATGTTTGTCATGATGCGCGAGATTGAAGAAACGCGCGGGGAAATCAAGGGTGGTGGTGCGCGCAACGACGCGACAATAACGGTGTCATCGCCCGCGAAGGCGGGCGATCCAGTACGCCGAGGCAGCAGTGATCGAGTCGAGAAGCCGCGGCTTACTGGATGCCCCGGTCAAGCCTGGGCATGACAGCGGTGGATTAGGAGAAGGCGTGCCACTCCTCACGCACACTCTCGTCGGATTCTTTGTCCAACGCAGCGTGCCTCAACTCGGCACACTCGTCCCGCGCCACCAACTGCCCCAGCGCCCACACCGCAGCGCCACGCACCAGAGGACTCGCATCCTCCAGCAATCGCCGCGCCTCACCCGCCAGCGCAGCATCGCCCGAGTTGCCGATCGCGATCAGCACATTGCGCACGAACCGATCGCGGCCGATACGCTTGACCGGAGATTTCGTGAACAGCGCACGGAATGCCGCGTCGTCCAGCCGGGCGAGCTCAGCGAGAGAAGGCGCCCGCAATGCGTCGCGTGCGGCGAGTTTCGCTTCCCGTCCCTCCTGCGCGAACTTGTTCCACGGGCATGCGGCGAGACAATCATCGCAACCATAGATGCGATTGCCGATGGCCTTGCGGAATTCGCGCGGGATCGGTCCCTTGTTCTCGATGGTGAGATAGGAGATGCAGCGCCGCGCATCGAGCTTGTAGGGCACGGGAAATGCCGCGGTCGGGCAGATGTCGAGACAGGCCCGGCACGAGCCGCAATGGTCGATCTCGGCCTCGTCACGCGGCAGGTCGAGCGTGGTGTAGATCGCGCCGAGGAACAGCCATGAGCCGAACTCGCGCGAGACGAGATTGGTATGCTTGCCCTGCCAGCCGAGGCCTGCGGTCTGCGCCAAGGGTTTCTCCATCACCGCCGCGGTGTCGACGAACACCTTCACCTCCGACGGCGCGGTTGCGACCAGCCAGCGCGCGAGCGCCTTCAGCCGCTTCTTGATGAGGTCGTGATAATCATCGCCCTGTGCATAGACCGAGATCGCCGCGTGTGTGCGCTGCTCCAGGATCGCGAGCGGATCCTGGTCGGGGCCGTAATTGACGCCGAGCATGATCACAGAGCGCACGTCTTGCCACAGCCCGCGCGGATCGACGCGGCGCTCCGGCTGCGCCGCGAGCCAATCCATGTCGCCATGGCCACCCGAGGCAATGAATTCGAGAAAGTATTTTCCCGCGTTCTCGATCGTGCCAGGTGCGGTGATGCCGATGCAGTCGAAGCCGAGCGCGCGCGCTTCGCGTGCAAGCGCGGTACGAAGCTCATCAATGTCGATGCTGGGTTTAATCACCGATGCATCCACACGCGTCATGGCCGGGCTTGTCCCGGCCATCCACGTTCTTGTGTAGTCCTCACCGAGACAGGAAGTGCGTGGATGCCCGGGACGAGCCCGGGCATGACGCGCACCATCAGAAATCCAGGTCCACGTAGGTCCGCGACGCCGGCACGCCGGCCAGCCATTCGCTCAGCAGCGGACGGAACGACGGGCGGGATTTCACCCGCGCGTACCACGCCTTGGCTGCGTCGTCCTCGCTCCATGGCACGTCGCCCAGATAGTCGATCGCCGAGAGATGCGCCGCGGCGGCGAGATCCGCGTAAGTGAGCCGGTCGCCGGCGAGGAAGTTGCGAGTCTGCGCCAGCCAGCCGATATAGGCCAGATGATAGCGTACGTTCGCCTTGGCGGCGCGCATCACGTCGGCCGAGGGCGGGCCGCCGCCGTCCTCCTCGTTCATGAACCGCTTGTAGATGCGCTCGGTGACGAGAGGATGCGAGACCTCCTCGAAGAACTTTTCGTTGAACCAGGCCATCAGCCGGCGCACCTCGACGCGCTCGGCAATCGTCTCCGGCATCAGGCGCTTGGCGCCCATCTCGGCACCGTAGGCCTCGTCGACATATTCGGCGATGATCGCCGCGCCCGGAATCGGCGGCTGCTCGTCGTCCACCATCACGGGCGTCGTGCCGGCAGCATTGAGCAGCAGAAACGCCTCGCGCCGCTCCCAGCTGCGCTCCTCGACCAGCTTCAGGTCGAGCCCGTATTCACCCACGATCAGGCGGATGAAGCGCGAATGCGGACAGAACGGATGATGAAACAGCGTAAACATGAAGCCTTTGACTATTTGATGGTGCTTAAGAATCCATCAATGTTTGTGCGGCGCCACACTAGTCCTTCAAAACCGCGAAGCAAGGGCGTGATTTGGCATTTTGCGATTGCGGCATGGGGGCGAATAGGCGAGAAGGGCCCCGCTTTTCCAGCCGAATTGGACCGTAAATATGTCAGATGCAATACGGGCAGTGATCCTCGGCATCATCGAGGGCGTGACCGAGTTCCTTCCCGTGTCCTCGACCGGTCACCTGCTGCTTGCCGAGCGCTTCTTTCACCTCGGCGAAGGTGCCTTCTGGGATTCGTTTACGGTTCTGATCCAGCTCGGCGCGATCCTCGCGATCGTCGGGCTGTATTTCAGGAAGCTGTGGGACGTCGTCATCGGCTTCTTCAGCGGCGATGCCTATGCTCGCCGCTTCGTGATCGGCGTGCTGGTCGCATTCCTGCCGGCTGTCGTCGTCGGCCTCGTGGCCGGCAAATATATCAAGCTCCTGCTGTTCAATCCGTGGGTCATCTGCTTCACGCTGATCGTCGGTGGCGCCATCCTGCTCTGGGTCGACAAGCTCGAGCTCAAGCCGCGCGAGCATGATGCCACGAAGTTTCCGCTGCTGATGTATCTCTATATCGGCATCGCGCAGTGCGTGGCGATGATCCCGGGCGTGTCGCGTTCCGGCGCCAGCATCGTGGCCGCAATGCTCCTCGGCGCTGACAAGCGCGCGGCGGCGGAGTTTTCCTTCTTCCTCGCCATCCCCACCATGATCGGCGCGTTCGCCTACGATTTCTACAAGAGCCGCGCCGAGATGACGATGGATAACATCAACATCGTCGCGATCGGCTTCGTGGTGTCATTCATCACTGCAATCATTGTGGTGAAGACGTTTTTGACCTATGTCACCCGGCACGGTTTCCTGCTGTTCGCCTGGTGGCGCGTCATCGCCGGCACGCTCGGCCTGATCGCGCTGGCGCTCGGGCATTAACCTCTCGGGCTACACTTCCACCTCGCCTTCAACGCAAAATAAGCTTTTGATCGGTAGTCAGTTTCCAACGCCGGGCGCGCGTCCGGCACAGGAGCTGAGCCATGACCCTCGTCAGCGGCTGGGGGCGCTTCCCGGTCGTCGATAGCGACGTGCTGCGTCCGCGCTCGTTCGCGGCGGTCGGCGAGGCCGTCGCGGCCGGCACGATCGCGCGCGGCAACGGCCGCGCCTATGGCGATGCCGCGATCGGAACCGTCCGGACCGTCACGATGACCGGCTTCGACCGGGTCAGGTCGTTCGATCCCGCAACCGGCCGTATCCGCCTCGAAGCCGGCGTGCTGCTCGCGGACCTGATCGAGACCTTCGGTCCGCGCGGCTTCCTGCCCTTCGTCGTGCCCGGTACGCGCTTCGTGTCGATCGGCGGTGCCGTTGCGGCTGACGTGCACGGCAAGAACCATCATTGCGAGGGCGGCTTCGGCCGCTATGTCGACAGCATCTTGCTGCGCACCGGGCAGGGCGAGGTGATCGAAGCCTCGCGCGAGCAGAACTCTGATGCGTTCTTCGCGACGATCGGCGGCATGGGCCTGACCGGCATCATCCTGGAAGCGACGATGCGGCTGCGCACCGTCGAAACCGGATGGATTCGCGAGCGCGTGATCTGTGCATCCGATCTCGACGCGGCAATGCGCGCGCTCGATGCGGGCGATAGCGCGACCTATTCGGTGGCGTGGATCGATTGCGTGGCGCGCGGCAAGGATCTCGGCCGCTCGCTGATCTATCTCGGTGAGCATGCCGGCAAGGACGAGCTCACGGAGGGTGCCGCTGCATTTCCTGTCGGCAAGGATTCCGGCCTCGGCGTGCCCGTCGATCTGCCCGCGATGACGCTGAACCGCTACAGCATCCGCGCCTTCAACGAGATGTATTACCGCATGGGTGCACGCCGCGCCGGCGGCAGCCGGGTGGTCTCGCTCTATCCTTATTTCTTTCCGCTCGACAGCATTGCCGACTGGAATCGCATCTATGGCAGGCGGGGTTTCCTCCAGCATCAATGCGTGATCCCGGAAGCCGGTGCGCGCGATGTGCTCGGCGAGATCCTCGAGCGCGTCGCACGGCGTGGCGATGCTTCCTTTCTCGCGGTGCTCAAGAAGCTCGGCCAGGGCGACGGCATCCTGTCGTTTCCGCTGCCCGGCTACACGCTGGCGCTGGATTTCCCCGTGCGGGGCGACATCCTGAATTTCCTCGACGAGATCGATCGCCTCGTCGTCGCCGCGGGCGGGCGGCTCTATCTTGCCAAGGATGCGCGCCAGTCGCGCGCGACCTTCGCGGCCGGCTATCCCGCCTTGCAACGCTTCAACGCGATCCGCAAATCGCTCGATCCCGCCGGCAACATCCGCTCGAAGCTATCACAACGTCTGTTCGATGAGGTCTAGCCGTGATGTCACGCAAATCCGCTATCGTGCTGGGTGGCTCCTCCGACATCGGCCGCGCCACCGCGCGCGCCTTCGCCAAGGCGGGATACGATGTCGCGCTCGCGGGCCGCGACGTCGCCGCGCTGGAGCCCGACGCCGCCGATCTGCGCGCGCGCTACAATGTCGAGGTGGGTCTGCATAAATTCGATGTGCTCAACACTGCCTCGTTCGATGGCTTCGTCGCCGGCCTGCCGGCGCTGCCTGACGTCGTCATCTCGATCGTCGGCCTGCTCGGCGTGCAGCAAAATGCCGAGAGCGATCTCGCCCATGCCGCCACGATCATGCGCTCCAACTACGAGGGTCCGTCGCTGATCCTCGGTCTATTCGCCGAAAAATGTCTGGCCCGCGGCAGCGGCACGCTGGTCGGCGTATCCTCCGTCGCCGGCGATCGCGGCCGCGCCTCGAACTATGTCTATGGTTCGGCGAAAGCCGGCTTCTCCGCCTTCCTGTCCGGCTTGCGCGCCCGCGCCAGCCACGGCGGCGTCCACGTCGTCACCGTCAAGCCTGGCTTCGTCCGCACCAAGATGACGGAAGGCATGAAGCTGATCGGCCCGCTCACGGTGGAGGCGCCGGTGGTCGGCGATGCGATCCTTGCCGCCGTCGGGAACAAGACCGACGTCGTCTATGTCAGCGGCAAATGGCGCCTCGTGATGCTGATCATCAAGACGTTGCCGGAAGCGGTGTTCAAGAAGCTGAAGTTTTGAGGCCGTCGTCGCGGCAGCAGTCCGCTGTCTGGCCCTGCTCGTCCCACATACTCGTCATGGCCGGGCTTGACCCGGCCATCCACGGGCATCCGTGATTGCAGCGAGACGTGGATGCCCAGGACATAGGCGAGCAAAGCGACGCCGTTCTTCGAACGGCTATGCCCGGCCATGACGACGGAGAGAGACGGGCCTCACACGCTCATGCGCTGGAACTGGCCCTGCGGGCGGAAGCGCCAGAGATATTGCGGAGCGATGGCTTCCAGCGAATCCGGCGTAATGCCGAGCCCCTCCAGCGTCAGGCTTGCCGCCTTAGCCGCATCCGACACGATATTGTCGCGCTCGAGCATCGTGACCTGGTCCGCCGTCAGCTTTAACGCGCCCGGCGCGAATTGCAGGACAGCGGCCTGGAGACGGGCGAGGCCGAACGACAGCGGGACCAGCATCCGCTCGCGGTCGGTGATCTCCAAGATGGTCTCGATGATCTCGCGCATGGTCAGCACTTCCGGCCCGCCGAGCTCATAGGTCGCGCCTGCAACGGCCTTGCCGTCGACGGCCTCGGCGATCGCGGTGGCGACGTCGCCGACATAGACCGGCTGCATCCTTGTATCGCCGCCGATCAGCGGCAGCACCGGCGACATCCGGGCCAGCGCGGCAAAGCGGTTGGTGAACTGGTCCTCGGGGCCGAACATCACGGAGGGGCGGAAGATGGTCGCCGCCGGCACCGCGGCCTTCACGGCCGCCTCGCCGGCCGCCTTGGCCTTGGCGTAGAGGGAGGGCGATTCGGCGTCTGCGCCGATGGCGGAGACATGGATCAGCTCGGCGCCGGCCGCGGCGGCTGCCTTGGCGACCGTTTCGGCCCCCCTGGCCTGGACGGCGTCGAAGGTCTGCGCACCACTTTCGGTCAGGACGCCCACGAGGTTGATGACGACATGCGAATCACGCAGCGCCGCCGCGACCGAGGCCGGATAGCGCAAATTGGCCTGCACGGTGTGGACCTGCCCGACCTTGCCGGAGGGCTGGAGGTATCCGGCCAGTTCCGGCCGCCGCACCGCGACCCGGATCCGGTAATCCCGCTTGCACAGGGCGCGGACGACATTCCGGCCCAAAAACCCCGATCCGCCGAAAACCGTGACGAGCGTGTCCAGATTCGATGCCATGGGGTCGGTTCCTGCAGGGTGGGTCGCGTATCGTCAGGCTTGTATCGGGCCGGTTTGCGATGCGCAATCGGCATCCCGAAACCGGCTTCAAGCATGAATTGACAACCGCGTCACCGAACCGTAGTAACCGCCTCCGTGCCCCAAACGGCATGCCCAGGTGGTGGAATTGGTAGACGCGCTGGCTTCAGGTGCCAGTGGCTTAACGGCCGTGAAGGTTCGAGTCCTTTCCTGGGCACCATTTGAGATTTGTGTGGCTGCGCTTGGCAGGCCGCTCCTCTAAAGATCCTTCGGGCTCTTTGACGACGAAGGCAGGCGCTCGGCCTCGCCCGCCAATCTCGCCTCCAACCGGTCAAAAACTTCGGAAATCGGCTTTCGCCGCTTCGTCTCGGCATCGGCGAGCCCACGGGCAAGCGCGGCCTTCAAGGCGATCAGCCTTGTGGGATATTTTTCAGAGCGTTCTTCTGAATTTGTAGGTTCCGCCATACTGCCTCTCCTCCGGCCGCCCCTCACACCACGCTCCGCCCCGCCCGCTCCGCCACCGCCTTCTGCACGAAATACATCATCACCAGCGTGACGATCGTCGTGGTGACGACGACGTAGCCGATCCGCTCGAAATGGAGCAGCGAGCCGTCCGCTCCTTGCGCGATGATCGCGGCGGCGAGCACCGAGCCGAGTCCGCCAGAGAGCTGCTGCAGCGAGGCGCTGACGGCGCTGAACGAGCCGCGCTGGCTCGGATCGGGGATCGCCGAGATCAGCGCCTGCGACGGGATCATGCGCGAGAAGATGCCGACGAACATCAGCACGTTGACGATGATCGCGGTCGTCAGCGAGACGTGGCCGAGATGGGTGTAGATCAGCACCATGACGACGGTCATCACGCAGCCGAACACGAAGGTCGGATATTTGCCGAACGCGTCGCTGGCGCGGCCGACCAGCGGCCCCGTAACGATACTGAACAGGCCGGAGACGAGATAGATCGTCGGGAGATGCGTGATGTCGATGCCGAGATTGTGCACGGTGAAGGCGCTGGAGAACGGCATCAGCATGTAGCCGCCCGTCGCCAGCAGCGTCGTGACAGCGAAGGCCAGCGTATAACGCGGCTCGCCGATGGTCGCGACCAGATGGCGGAACGGGTTTCTGTCCTGCTGCAGCTTCAGATGCGCGTCGACCGGCTCCATGGCGAAGGCGATGACCGCGATCGCGGCGATCGACAGGGCGACGATCGCAAAGAAGCAGACATGCCAATTCCAGTGATTGGCGAGAAACAGCCCGGCGGGAATGCCGAGCACCTGGCTTGCGGCGAAGGCGGTCTGGATGAAGCCCATCACGCGGCCGCGCAGATGCAGCGCGAACAGGTCGGTGACGATGGCGAGCACGACCGATCCGATCACGCCGCCGAACAATCCGGTCACGATCCGGCCGATCAGCAGCACATGGAAGTTCGGCGCCATCGCGCAGAGCAGCGTGCCGAGCGTGAAGCCGACATAGAAGAACAGCAAGAGGCGCTTGCGGTCGAAGCGATCGGCAAAGCCGGCGGCGAGGATGCCCGATAGGCCCGCACTGAACGCGTAGGCCGACACCGCGACGCCGAATTGCCCGGCCGTGATGTTGAGCGCCGGCATCAGGATGGCGCCGAGCGGCGACATGATGATGAAGTCGAGGATGATCGTGAACTGCGTGAACGCCAGCAGCGCGATCAGGAGCGCCTGGTAGCGCGAGAAGCCGCGCTGGCGCTCTGTCAAGTCGTCGATCGGCGCGGCGAGCGTCGGTTCGGTCATTGGCACCTGATTCACGGTCGGCGGGCGGAATGGGAACTGGGCAGATAGGGTGGGCTTGGACGATGTCCACGGGGCACGAGGCAAAAGCCCTGCTGGCTAAGGTCGCTCGCGCCGGATTGTGGGATCCGGGCAACAGGCCTGCGGCGGGCGCGGTCCGCCGCTCCGGGTGATTAAGCCGGCCTTAGCGAATGCCCTCTAGGCTCGCGACCGTCCATTTCCCTGCTCCCCGGCCGGATGCCGGTCATTTTGCGGTCAGTAAGAGCGTTTTCGGATGGAGCAGCCTGCCCGCCAGTACAACTCCAAGGCCTCCGCACCGTCGGCAATTGCGGCTGCGCGGACGCTCGTGATCGATCTCGAAGGCGCGCTGCTGCGCTCCGAGCTGCTGATGGAGGCGCTGTTCAGTGCGCCCGCCCGCATGTTGGCCCGCTTCGGCGCGGGTGGACAGGCGGGCATGGCCGCGCTCACGCGCATCCTGGCCAAGGCCGAGATCGACTACGCCCATCTGCCCTATGATTCCGATGTGCTGAACCGGGCGCTGGCAGCGCGGGCGCGGGGCGAGAAGATCTATCTCCTCGCCGGACGTTTCCCCGATCATGCCGCTGCGATCGCCGCGCATCTTGGCTTCGACGGCGTCGTCACGCCGGCCGAACTCGCCGCGGGCGAGGGGCTGCCGTTCGATCCCGGCGCGATCGAACGCATCGACAGCCGCCGCGAAAGCCGCGTCAGTTGGAAGACCTGGGCGAAGGCGTTGCGTGTCTATCAATACGCCAAGAACACGCTGGTGTTCGTGCCTGCCATCACCGCGCATCAGTTGAACCTGCCGACGCTCTCTTATGCGCTGCTGGCGTTCTTGGCGTTCTCGGCCTGCGCCTCGGGGGCCTATCTGATGAACGATCTCTTGGATCTCGCGGCCGACCGGCAGCATCCGACCAAGCGCCATCGTGCGCTCGCGGCCGGCGATCTGCCGATCTCCTCGGCGCTGATGGCCATCCCGGCGTTGTGGCTGTTCGCGCTGGTCGCCAGCCTCTGCATCTCGCCACTCTTCCTCGGCGTGCTCGGTGCCTATCTCGTCACCACGATCGCCTATTCGCTCGCGCTCAAGCGCAAGATGCTGGTCGACGTCGTGACGCTCTCGGGCCTCTACGCGCTGCGCATCATCGCCGGCGCGGTCGGCGTCGGTGTGGTGCTGTCGGAATGGCTGTTGATCTTCTCGCTGTTCGTGTTCACCTCGCTCGCTTTGATCAAGCGCTTCAGCGAGCTCAGCATGCGCGAGAGCGCAGGCCTCGCCGATCCCTCCAACCGCGATTACAGGATCACCGACCTGCACATCATCGCCGCGATGGCGGCGGCGAGCGCCATGAACGCGGTGACCGTGTTCTCGCTCTACGTCTCCTCCTCCGCGGTGACGCCGCTCTACAGCCGTCCCTGGATGCTGTGGCTGCTCACCCCGCTGCTGCTGTACTGGTTCGGCCGCGCCCTGATGATGGCGCACCGCCGCGAGATGCCCGACGATCCGATTCTCTATGCCTTCCGCGACGGTCCGAGCCGCACCGCGGTCGCGGCGATGATCTGCATCATGCTGGCGGCGATTTGACGGTGCCCGTAAGGTCACGGCCGGCGCTTGCGCGCCCCGCCGCGAGTGGGTACATCGCGAGCCATGCGGATTAGCCTAGTTGGCCGACCGACCGATTCGAGGTTTTGAAACGCCATGACCGTACGCCTGCATCGCGGCGACCTGCCCGACCTCACCCGCTACGCCGGAGCGGTGGCGATCGACACCGAGACCATGGGCCTCAATCCGCACCGCGACCGGCTCTGCGTGGTGCAGCTCTCGCCCGGCGACGGCAGCGCCGACGTGGTGCAGATCCCCAAGGGCCATACCGACGCGCCGAACCTGAAGGCCCTGCTCGCCAATCCCGCCATCACGAAGATCTTCCACTTCGCGCGGTTCGACGTCGCGGTGCTGTACCAGACCTTCGGCGTCATGACAGGGCCGATTTATTGCACCAAGATTGCCTCGCGCCTGACCCGCACCTACACCGATCGCCATGGCCTGAAGGACCTCGTGCGCGAAGTGCTCAACATCGACCTCTCCAAGCAGCAGCAGTCCAGTGACTGGGGTTCCGACAGCCTGACCGAGCCGCAGCTCGCCTACGCCGCGTCCGACGTGCTGCATCTGCATGCCTTGCGCGAGCGGCTCGATGCCATGCTGGTGCGGGAAGGCCGCAGCCAGCTGGCGCAGTCCTGTTTCGACTTCCTGCCGACTCGTGCCGTGCTTGACCTCCAGGGCTGGGCGGAAGAGGACATTTTCGCGCATTCCTGACGCCGCGCGGGCCCGCTAGATTCAGGGTTGTCGCCCCGTTTCGGACACTTTCGTAACGGCCTGTCCAAGCCTGATAATGCCGAAGGCTGCATATTTCGGCGGCGCCGGGTACAATGGGACGCGCCCTGCAACCGGACCAGGCGAGCGGCACCTCAGGAGCTCAGGTGAATTCGGCCCAGAATCCCACTTACGACGCCGCGCTTGCGGCGAAGTTTGCCAGCGCGGCGCGCCACAGCCGCCTGGTGCGGATTCTGCGCATCGCGGTACCGGGAGCGGTGCTGCTGTCCATGGCCGCCATCGTCGGCGTGTCGATCTTCAATCCGTTCCGCATGCTGATGCCGAAGCTGCCGCTCGATTCCGGAAGCCTGGTGGTGTCAGGCACCAAGATCACGATGGAATCGCCGCATCTGGCCGGCTTCACGCCGGATCAGCGGCCCTATGAGCTCTGGGCCAAGACCGCGACCCAGGACATCACCGATCCTGATCACGTCGATCTCTCCGACCTGCGCGCAAAGGTGCTGATGGAGGATCAATCCACCCTGTTCCTCGACGCCCGCACCGGCCGCTTCGACAACAAGCAGCAGCAGCTCGATCTGCGCAAGGACATCCTGCTGCGCACCTCGAGCGGCTACGAGGCGCGGCTGAACTCCGCCTTCGTCGACATGAACAAGGGCACGGTGACGTCGGATGAACGCGTCGACGTCAAGCTGACCAACGGCACGCTGAGCGCCGACCGGCTGCGGATCACGGAAGGCGGCGAGCTCATCCGCTTCGAAGGCAACGTGGTGATGCACCTCGACAAGCTGGAGGAGCCCGCCGCCGCGCAGCCTGCGCCTCAAGCCGAGCCCGCGCCCCTGCCCGCGAAGACGCGGACGCCTCAGAACAAATCTGCCAACTCGAAGTGATTTTCATGAACGTTTTTTTCTCGCGCAACGACAGCAAGCGCAGCGTGATCATCCGCGCCGCAGCAGCGCTGGTCGCAGCCGCCGTTGCACAGGGCGCCGGCGGAGCTGCCCTTGCGCAGACCTCGATGCAAGGCGTGCCCAACGCGATGCAGGGTTTTACGCAGAACCGCGATCAGCCGATCCAGATCGAGGCGGCCTCGCTCGAGATGCGCGACAAGAAGAAGGAGGCGACCTTCGCCGGCAACGTGAAGGTCGTGCAGGGCGACACCACCATGACCTCGAAGACGCTGGTGGTGTTCTACGATTCCGGCGGCGACAAGCCCGCCGCGCCGCCACCGGGGGCGAAGGGCGCCAAGGCGCCGATGCAGTCGGCGACGCCGGGCCCGGGCGGCAGCTCCTCGATCAAGCGACTGGAAGCACGCGGCAATGTCGTGGTCACCCAGAAGGACCAGGTGGTGACAGGCGAGACCGCCGTGTTCGACACCAGGACCAATCTGATCACCATGCTCGGCGGCGGTGGTGGCCAGGTGGTCCTGACGCAGTGCAAGAACGTCATGCGCGGCGACCGGCTGACCGTCGACATGACCACGGGGGTATCGCGCGTGGAATCCGACACTGGCCGGGTCCAGGTCCTGCTGCCGCAGGGCGCCGGCAGCGACTGCGGTCAGGGTGCCAAGCCCGGCGCCGCGCCGCCTGTGCAGATCCCAGGCACAAGTAAACAAAAGTAAATTCAGGCACTTGCTCCCGATCGACCTGAGACGAGGTTGAAGCTTGGCCGGCGAGACTGTATCTAGCGCGCAGGGCTTTCGAAGCGGGGTTCGCCGCTTTTCGGGCGTGTCTCACTGGGCATGAGACATCCCTTCACTCATGCTGCACCGGCGAATCGCCGCCGGGCGGCAGATCGCGTGAGCGCCGCGGACAACCGCGCAAGGCTAGAAGGCGGGGATGGTCGATCTCTTCAGCATGTTCCGTCGGCGCCCCGCTGAGCGCGGCCGGCCAGGATTTGCACGTCAGGACATCACCGCGCTGGGTGATGCCGTTGGCGGCCTCGTGCCCAGTCCCATCAGGGATCAGCCGGCGCGCGTGGTCGACCAGTTCCAGCCTGACTACGATGCCGATCCGCGCCAGCAGGCGGTTCACCCCGTCAGAAGCGCCGCCGCGTCCAACGGCGCCGGCGGGCCACAACTGCTGAAGCGGCCGGGCTTCCTGGCTGTGCATGGCGTGAAGAAGTCCTTCGGCAGCCGCCAGGTCGTGCGTGGCGTCAGCATCTATGTGCGGCGCGGCGAAGCGGTCGGCCTGCTCGGTCCCAACGGCGCCGGCAAGACCACCGTGTTCTACATGATCACGGGCTTGATCAAGGCCGATCATGGTGCGATCGAGCTCGATGGTCACGACGTGACGAAGCTGCCGATGTATCAGCGCGCGCGGCTCGGCATCGGCTATCTGCCGCAGGAAGCTTCGATCTTTCGCGGCCTCACCGTCGAACAGAACATCCGCGCGGTGCTCGAAGTGGTCGAGCCCTCGCGCAAGAAGCGCGAGCAGCAGCTCGATTCGCTGCTCGACGAGTTCAACATCACGCGCCTGCGGAAATCGCCGTCGATCGCGCTGTCCGGCGGTGAGCGGCGCCGCGTCGAGATCGCGCGCGCGCTCGCGACGCGTCCGAACTACATGCTGCTCGATGAGCCCTTTGCCGGCATCGATCCGATCGCGGTCGGCGACATCCAGGACCTCGTCCGCCACCTCACCAACCGCGGCATCGGCGTCTTGATCACCGACCATAATGTCCGCGAGACGCTCGGCCTCACCGATCGCGCCTACATCGTCTATGCCGGTGAAATCTTGACCGAGGGGACTCCGGATGAGATCGTTGCCGATCCGGACGTCCGCCGCCTTTACCTTGGCGAGGAATTCCGCCTCTAGCCCGTTTTTCCAATTCGTCAAGGCGTGTACATCGGGCTCGGACTAGGATAAGCAAAAATCGGACCAATTTTTGGGAACGGTTCTTGCTTCATGGCGCTTACGCAGAGATTAGAGTTCCGGCAATCGCAGTCGCTGGTCATGACGCCGCAGCTGATGCAGGCGATCAAGCTGCTGCAATTGTCCAACCTCGATCTCACCACCTTCGTCGAGGAGGAACTCGAGCGTAACCCCCTCCTGGAGCGAGCCAACGACGAGGCCAACAGCGGCGAGGCGGCGGCTGAGGCCGGCCAGTTCGGCGATGGCGAGGCTGGCGGCCAGGGTGAGGGTCACGACGACGGCTTTGGCGGCAGCGCGGAGGGCTTCGAGCCCGGCCAGGAAGAATGGATGAGCAAGGATCTCGGCACCCGCGCCGAGATCGAGCAAACCCTGGACACCGGCCTCGACAACGTCTTCTCCGAGGAGCCGGCGGAGGCGGCCGCGCGCAATGCCCAGGACGCTGCGCCGACCACCTACACCGAGTGGGGCGGCGGCGCCTCCGGCGACGAGGACTACAATCTCGAGGCCTTCGTCGCCGCCGAGGTGACGCTCTCCGACCATCTTGCAGAGCAGCTCTCGGTCGCCTTCACCGCGCCGGCGCAGCGCATGATCGGCCAGTACTTGATCGACCTCGTCGATGAGGCCGGCTATCTGCCGCCGGATCTCGGCCAGGCCGCCGAACGTCTCGGCGCATCGCAACAGGACGTCGCGGGCGTCCTCGCCGTGCTGCAAAAATTCGATCCGCCCGGCGTCTGCGCGCGCAACTTGAGCGAATGCCTGGCAATCCAGCTGCGCGAGCTCGACCGCTACGATCCGGCGATGCAGGCGCTGGTCGAGCATCTCGATCTCCTCGCCAAACGCGACATCGCGTCCTTACGCAAGCTCTGCGGCGTCGACGACGAGGACATCGCCGACATGATCGGCGAGATCCGGCGGCTCAATCCGAAGCCCGGCATGAAGTTTGGATCGGCCCGGCTCCAGACCATGGTGCCGGACGTCTATGTCCGCCCCGGTCCGGACGGCGGCTGGCATGTCGAGTTGAACAGCGACACCTTGCCGCGTGTGCTGGTGAACCAGACCTACTATTCCGAGCTGTCGAAGAAGCTCGGCAAGGACGGCGACAAGTCCTACTTCACCGATGCGCTCCAGAACGCGACCTGGCTCGTGCGCGCGCTCGACCAGCGCGCCCGCACCATCCTGAAGGTCGCCACCGAGATCGTGCGCCAGCAGGACGGCTTCTTCACCCATGGCGTCGCGCATCTGCGGCCGCTCAATCTGAAGGCCGTCGCCGACGCCATCCAGATGCATGAATCCACGGTGTCGCGCGTCACCGCCAACAAGTACATGGCGACCAATCGCGGCACGTTCGAGTTGAAATATTTCTTCACGGCCTCGATCGCCTCGGCCGACGGCGGCGAGGCGCATTCCGCCGAAGCCGTCCGCCATCACATCAAGCAGCTGATCGATTCGGAAGAGCCGGCGGCGATCCTGTCGGATGACACCATCGTGGAACGCTTGCGCGCTTCGGGCATTGATATTGCCCGCCGCACGGTCGCGAAGTACCGCGAAGCCATGCGCATACCCTCTTCGGTGCAACGCCGCCGTGACAAGCAGAGCGCTCTTGGTAACGTCCTCTCCACCGCAATGTCCGATCGCTCCCGCAACACCGAACCGGCCTAATTGCACTGGCGCGGAATCGCGCTACTCTCGGCTCCCCTTTGCAACCGATCCAAGCACGCGCATGATCCGGACAAGTGCACAGCGGCTTTCCCTCTCCACAAGCGCGGAGCGTGGTGCGGATCATGCGCAGGGAACGACTTCGGCTGCGACGACGCGTCGTCGCAGCTGAGGAGCAAACCAAGCGAGGCATCCATGACTCTTCGGATTTCGGGCAAGAGCATCAGCGTTGGTGAGGCCCTGCGCGGCCGAGTTGCCGGCCGCACCGACGAGGTGCTGCGCAAATATTTCGACGGCAGCTATTCCGGGCATATCACGCTGAGCAAGGATGGCTTCGGCTTCCGCACCGACTGTGCGCTGCACCTCGATTCGGGGGTTACGCTCGAAGCCGATTCGAACGCGCCCGATGCCTATGCCAGCGCCGATCAGGCGCTGCTGATGATCGAGAAGCGGCTGCGCCGCTACAAGAACCGGCTCAAGGACCGTTCCGCCCGCAAGGCCCATGCCGCCTCCGAGGCGATGGCTGCGCTCGATGCAACGAGCTATGTGCTCGAGGCGCCCGGAGAGGGCGAAGAGGAAGTCACCGGCTACAGTCCCGTGATCATCGCGGAGCAAACCACGTCGCTGAAGCAGCTCTCAGTCAGCGAAGCCGTCATGGAACTCGACCTCAGCGGAGCACCTTGCCTGGTATTCCAGCATGGCTCGTCAGGCCGGGTGAACATCATTTACCGCCGCGCGGATGGCAATGTGGGCTGGATCGATCCGCCGGGAGCCAAGGTCGACGGCAAGGCGGGCGGTTAGGCCGGGGCGGGGGGGCCGTACGATCCCGGCCCTTAACAATGACCCGTGGCAAAGCCGCACGCGGGAGTTGGCACCGGGATTGCGTTGGAGTAGAAGCGCCCCACATCAGCACCGGGACTAAGTCCCCCTCCTGCTTCATGTTATTGACGCCGGCCCCGCTTGGTCTTCCAAGATGGCCAAATCGGAACTGACGGTTTAATTCACCTCGGAAAGCTTCCATGCCGATTACCGATCTGGTCGCACCCGAGGCGATTCTCCCGGCATTGAAAGTCAACAGCAAGAAGCAGGCCTTGCAGGAGCTCGCGGCCAAGGCTGCCGAGCTGACCGGCCAGAACGAACGCTCCGTGTTCGAGGTGCTGCTCCAGCGCGAGAAGCTCGGCACCACCGCGGTCGGCTACGGCGTCGCCATTCCCCACGGCAAGCTGCCCAAGCTCGAAAAGATCTTCGGCCTGTTCGCGCGGCTCGATCGTCCGATCGATTTCGAGGCGATGGACGGCCAGCCGGTCGATCTCGTCTTCCTGCTGCTCGCCCCCGAAGGCGCCGGCGCCGATCACCTCAAGGCGCTCGCCCGCATCGCGCGCCTGCTGCGCGACCAGGACATTGCCAAGAAGCTCCGCGCCTCGCGCGATGCCCAGGCGATCTATTCGGTGCTGGCCCTGCCGCCCGCGACGGCGGCGTAATCGTCACTCCCTGACTGCGAGAGTGCGAGCGTCTTAACTCACTCTCGTGCCCCGGACCCAGCGCAGCGCTCGTCAGCGGTGCGCTACAGAGCCGGGGCCCATGTCACCCCCATGTCACCGCATCTCCTCATGCTGCCTTCTGGATCCCGGCTCTGCGCAGCAGCGTTGCACGCTGCAGCGCGTCCGGGACACGAGACTTGAGCGCGCTGTGTCCTCGCACTCCGTCGTTTGTGTCCTCGCACTCCGTCGTTGCTTCGTCGCAAGTGCTTCTCGCAATGACGATGCAGAAGCGTCATCCGCGACAAAAGAACGCGCGTCGCATTCGCTTGAGCCAAAGCGCGATTGCGGCTTCGCATCCGTCTGTCTTTGTCGAAAACTAAGCTCAAAGCGTCGTCGTCGCGCTCAAAACGTCATGCTACGGCGCTTTGCGCTCACCTCTCACAAGCTGCATTTCCAAAAGTATCTGGGTGTTGCTGACCGAGTACAGCGGGCGTGAATCAGCCGATGTATCTTACCGGTGTTTTCTATTGCTGATTGTCGGGGGAATGATGATGAAGCGACTGCTACTGGCGACGTCGGCTCTGATTGTTGCAGGCTCGGCTCAGGCTGCAGATCTGGGCGCCCGTCCCTACACGAAGGCACCGATCGCTGCGGCCGTGCCTTTCAGCTGGACCGGCTGCTATGTCGGCGGTCATGTCGGCGGCGGTGCGAGCCGAACGGGCTTCACCGATCCCGGCATTGGAACGGGAGCTGTCATCTCGCCCGCAATGACAATAGGCAATGTGCCTGGTGATCGCATTGGGGTGAACGGCGACGTCGGAATTGTAGGAGGCGTTCAGGCTGGTTGCGACTACCAATTTGCCAGCAACTGGGTGCTCGGGATCGCCGGCGATTTCACGGCCACCGATCTTCACGGCACCGCCAACGATCCCTTCTTCGCCGGCAAGACCGGCGCGCCCGCCACTCTATCGAGCCGCACCGATTGGGTCGCCAGCGTCACGGGTCGGCTCGGCTACACATGGGATCGCTTCCTCGCTTATGGCAAGGGCGGCGTCGGATTTGCGCATGACCGGTACAGTCTGAATAATTTCCCGACGATGGGGGGCTTCGTTTGTCCTGGCGTGGGATTCCTCGTTTTTGATCCCTGTAATTCAAGCGCCAGCACCGATCGCGTGGGCTGGGTGGCAGGTGCCGGTGTCGAATGGGCCTTCGCTCCCAACTGGTCGGCCTTGATCGAGTACACTCACTACGGCTTCGACAGCAAGCGCGTGGGATTCGCCAATCCGGTCGCCGCCACCACCGCATTGATCGATATTCGTCAGGACATCGACATCGTAAAGGTGGGCATCAACTATCGGTTTGGCGGATCACGCGTCGTCGCGAAATACTGATTGATCGCGTAAGGAGACAAGGGAGCGGCCGGGGCTCAACCCCGTGCCGCTTCCATGCGTTTCACGATGCGCTGCCCGATCGGGCTCTTCAACCAGGCCTGGAAACCGGGCCTGTCCCAGGTCATCCGACGCAACACCAGAAGTGATCCATCCGTGTGCGATCGCACGGGATTGTCGGGTTCTGGCTCGAGCGTCCAGCCGAGCTTCGACAGATACTCAATGGTGGTCTGGTTTCGCTCCAGCACGAACGCGCGGATGCGGCTCAGCTCGAGATCGTCGAACACGAACTTGAGCAGCGGGATGAAAGTGTTCACCGTCGCTCCGGCATTGCGATGTTCTTTTTCTCCGATCACGGCGCTGACCAGCGCTTCGCTGGCGGGCGCATCGATGTCGAGGCGGATGAAGCCGACATGCGCGCGGCTGCCGCGCTCGAACATCCCGAGCAGAAGCCGTTCGCGCTGATCGAAGGATTTGATGTATTCGACGATGTCGGCCTTGGTCATCGCACGCGGCGACGTGTTGAGCACGTGCACCGTCCAGGGATCGGAGAGCCAGTCCGCCCAGCGCTGCGAGGCATCATCCCGCTTGATCGTGCGCAGGAAATAGCGGCCGGCCGGAAACCACAATTGTTGCTTGGTGAGACGTTCGGCTTTGGCTGGCATGCTGCATCTAAGCAGCTTCGAGTCCGGCGAGCAATTTCAGAGCACGCGGACCAAGTTGCATTGATCCTGCCCAACTGCTCAAACGCAAACGGGCACGTTTTCGCGTGCCCGTTCGAAACTCTATCCGCGCGGAAAGCGCGTGTGCTCAGTGCACACTCACCGCTTGCAGCTCGTTGCTCCAGGCGTTGGCGATCGCGGCTTCGCGGCTGTCGGTCAGCATGATCGGCGTGCCGTCGGCGGCGTGGAGCGCGAACAGCTTGAGGCCTGGCGCAATCTTGGGCGCCTCGGGAAACAGGCCCGGTACGTCCTCGGAACGGATCTGCTTCACATAGGCGATATGACCTTCGCCCAGGGTTGCCAGCGTCTCCGGAGAGACATTCTTGGCTTCGTATTCGAACGCAACGTGACCTTCACTCATGGTCTCGACTCCTCTGGAACACTAAGCGGTCGAGTCCGCTACTCGTTCCATTATTCGTGCTCATTGATAGCGATTGTCTTAACGATCCTCTCCGGTTCAGGCCGGGCAAGATCGATCGACAACAGCCCGTTCTTCAGATCCGCGCCCAGCACCAGCATCCCCTCCGCCAGCACGAAGGTGCGCTGGAAGTGGCGCGCGGCGATGCCGCGATGGATGTATTGCCGGGACTTGTCGTCCTGCTGCCGTCCGCGGATCACGAGCTGGTTTTCCTCAATGGTTACATCGAGTTGGTCGCGGGTGAATCCGGCGACCGCCAGCGTGATGCGCAAACGCTCGGGCTGGTTGTCCGCGCCACTGCACCTCTCGATATTGTAGGGAGGATAGCCGTCGGCGCCTTTGACGACCCGATCGAGCACCCGCTCGATCTCGTCGAAGCCCAGCAGGAAGGGACTGGAGAGCGTTGGAACACGAGACATAGTTTACAAAGTCCTCTCGAAGCGACTTTGGTGCATCAGGGCCCGCGAGCGGCACCCCTTGATCAGCAATATGGGCATGTTCCCCTGCGGGTTCAAGCAGGTAGCGGGAAGCTGTGGATGGCCCGATTTCACCATCGATAGGCTCGATATAGCCTCAGGTGCGCCATGGCCGGGCTCGTCCCGGCCACCACGACCTTGCTCGCGGCACTGAGAACGTGGATGCCGGGGCGATCCGGGCGGGGCGAATTCGCGAGAAAATTTCTCCAATGAAAACAGGCCCTGCTCTACTGTGCATGGGGTTGTTTTCGTACTCTGGTTTCGGAACCAGCTCAGGCCTCGAGCCGCTTCCGCCCGTCGGCGCTGAACAGATGCAGCTTCGCCCGCGCTGCGGCGACGCGGATCCTCTGGCCGATGGCGGGCGCTTCCGTTCCGGGAATGCGGACGATGATCTCGCCGGGCGGCAGCTCGCCCGGGGTCGCGGCGACGCGCTGGTCTTCCTCGGCCCGCGCGCCGTAGATGAAGGTCTCCGCGCCCACGCGCTCGATCGCCTCCACGGTCAGCGGCAAGGCGACGCCGCCGGCCGGGGTCTGGTCGGTGATGACGAAGTCTTCCGGGCGGATGCCGAGGATGCCGGCGTCCGCGGCGTTGCTGCCGGCGAGCTGCGATCTGATCTCCTCGGGACGTGTCGACATCAGATTCATCGGCGGCGCGCCGATGAAGGAGGCGACGAAGGTCGTCGCCGGCTTCTCGTAGATCGCCAGGGGATTGCCGACCTGCTCAACCTGGCCGCCGTTCATCACGACCAGAATGTCGGCGAGCGTCATCGCCTCGAGCTGGTCGTGGGTGACGTAGATGGAGGTCGTGTTGAGCCGGCGCTGCAATTTACGGATCTCGACGCGCATCGCGATGCGCAGCTTTGCATCGAGATTGGAGAGCGGCTCGTCGAACAGAAAGACCTTCGGTTGGCGCACGATGGCGCGGCCCATGGCGACGCGCTGGCGCTGGCCGCCGGAGAGCTGGCGCGGCTTGCGCTCCAGCATGGCGGACAGTTCGAGCACGCGCGCGGCTTCCTCGACGCGGGTCTTGATCTCGGCTTCCGCCATGCCGCGGTTGCGCAGGCCGTAGGCCATGTTGTTGTAGACGCTCATATGCGGATAGAGCGCGTAATTCTGGAACACCATCGCGATGTCGCGATCGGCGGGCTCGATCTGGTTGACCACGCGCCCGCCGATGTCGATCTCGCCGCCGGTGACGGTCTCCAGCCCCGCGACCATGCGCAGCAGCGTGGACTTGCCGCAGCCGGAGGGGCCGACCAGCACGCAGAACTGTCCGTCGCCGACATCGACGTCGACGCCCTTGATGGCCTCGAAGCCGCCGGGATAGGTCTTGCGGACGTTGCGCAGGGTGACGTTAGCCATAAGTCTCTACTTTTCCGTCTCGACCAGTCCGCGCACGAACAGCTTCTGCATGACAACGACGACGAACACCGGCGGCAGCATGGCGAGCACGGCGGTCGCCATCACGATCGGCCATTCGGTGAGCGCATCGGTGGTGGTGATCATCTTGCGGATGCCGATCTGGATGGTCTGCATGTCGTCGCGCGTGGTGATCAGCAGCGGCCAGAGATATTGATTCCAGCCGAGGATGAACAGGATCACGAACAGCGCCGCCATGTTGGTGCGCGATAGCGGCAGCAGCGTATCCCAGAAGAAACGGAACGGGCCGGCGCCGTCGATGCGCGAGGCTTCCAAAAGCTCGTCCGGTACGGTCATGAAGAACTGGCGGAACAGCAGCGTTGCGGTCGCGGATGCGATCAGCGGCAGCGACAGGCCGGCATAGCTGTCGAGCATGTGCAGGTCGGCGACGATCTTGTAGGTCGGATAGATGCGCACCTCGACCGGCAGCATCAGGGTGATGAAGATGATCCAGAAGATCGCCATCCGGAACGGAAAGCGGAAATAGACGATCGCATAGGCCGAGATGATCGAGACCGCGATCTTGCCGATCGCGATCAGCATCGCCATCACCAGCGAGTTCAGCATCATGTTGCCGACTGGCTCGCGGGTGGAGCCGCTCGTGCCGACGAAGATCGTCTGGTAGTAGGTTTCGAGGAAATGGCCGCCCGGCAGCAGCGACATCTGGCCGTTGGCGATCACGGCGTTGTCCTGCGTGGAGGCGACGAAGGCGAGATAGACCGGGAAGGCGACGATCGCGATCCCGATCCAGAGGATGATGTGGGCGATGTAGCGCCGGAAGCCCTCTTCCTCCACCATCAGTAGGTCACCTTGCGTTCGACGAAGCGGAACTGGATTCCCGTCAGCACGATCACCATGATCATCAGAATCACCGATTGCGCGGCAGAGCTGCCGAGATTGCCGCCGAGCAGGCCGTCGGTATAGACCTTGTAGACCAGCGTCTCTGTCGACTTGCCAGGCCCGCCGCGGGTCATGGTGTCGATGATGCCGAATGTGTCGAAGAAGGCGTAGACGATGTTGACGACCAGCAGGAAGAAGATGGTCGGCGACAGCAGCGGAAAGGTCACGGTCCAGAACCTGCGCATCGGGCGCGCGCCGTCGATTGCGGCCGCCTCGAGCACGCTGCGCGGGATGCTCTGGAGGCCGGCGAGGAAGAACAGGAAGTTGTAGGAGATCTGTTTCCAGGCGGCGGCGAGGATGATCAGCGCCGCGGCCTGATCGCCGTCGAGCAGCGGATTCCAGTCGATGCCCAGGGCGCGCAAGTACCGCGCGAGCACGCCGAGCGAGGGATGCAGCATGAAGATCCAGAGCACGCCGACGACCGGCGGCGCCACCGCATAGGGCCAGATCAGCAGCGTGCGGTACAGCGTTCCGCCGCGCAGCGGCTTGTCCGCCATCACGGCGAGCAGAAGCGCGAAGGACAGCGAGGATACCGCAATGGCGAACGAGAAGAAGAAGGTCCGGACGATCGCCTCGAAATAGGCGCGCTCCTTGAACAGGTCGAGATAGTTCTCGAACCAGACGAAGCTGGTCGACAGGCCGAAGGCATCCTGGAGCAGGAAGGACTGGATCACCGCCTGCAAGGCCGGCCAGTAGAAAAAGATCAGCACGATCGCGAGCTGCGGCGCAACCAGCGCGTAGGGCAGCAGCTTTGATTGGAAAATGGCTTGCTTTTGCATGATGCCCGCAGGAGCGGCAGGCCGGCATCCCGGCCTGCCGTCGGTCGCCTTACTTCACGGCGGTCTTTTCGAACTGACGCAGCATCGTGTTGCCGCGCTCGACGGCGGCATCCAGCGCCTGCTTGGCGGTCTTCTTGCCGGCGAGCGCCTGCTCGATTTCTTCCGCCCAGACGTCGCGCAGCTGCACCATGTTGCCGAGGCGCAGGCCGCGGGAATTCTCGGTCGGCTCCTTGTTGGTCAGCTCGAGCAGCGGCGTCTCGAGATAGGGCTGATCCTTGTAGAAGCCCTCGGCTTTGGCCTTGTCATAGGCGGCCTTGGTGATCGGCAGATAGCCGGACGATTTGTGGATGAAGACCTGGCGATCGGTATCCGAGAGGAAGGTCAGGAATTTCGCCACGCCCTTGTATTCGTCGGCCGACTTGCCGCCCATCACCCAGAGCGAGGCGCCGCCGATGATCGAGTTCTGCGGTGCGCCCTTCGCGTCGGGATAATAGGGCATCGGCACCGCGGTGAAGGCGAACTTGGCTTGAGCCTTCACGTTGCCGAAGAAGGCCGACGAAGTCAGGTAGAGCGGGCATTCGCCGGACGTGAAGCGGCCTTCACCGGTGTTGGTGCGCCCAGCATAATCGTAGGTCTTGTCCTTCTGGAGCTCGACAAGGTTCTGGAGGTGCTTGACCTGCAGCGGCCCGTTGAAGGAGAGCACCGTGTCGAAGCCGTCGAGGCCGTTGGCCTTGCTGGCGAGCGGCACGTTGTGCCAGGCGGAGAGCTGCTCGAGATTGACCCAGGTGACCCAGGAGTTGGAGAACCCGCAGGTGGCATGGCCGGCCGCCTTCAGCTTCTTCGCCGCGTCGAACACTTCGGGCCAGGTCTTGGGAATCTCGACATTGGCCTTCTTCAGCGCGTCGAGATTGACCCACATCACCGTGGACGAGGAGTTGAAGGGGAAGGACAGCATCTCGCCCTTCGAGGTCGAGTAATAGCCGGTGATCGCGGGCAGATAGGCCTTGGGATCGAACTTCTCGCCGGCGTCCTGCATCAGCTTGTAGACCGGTTTAACCGCCCCGGTCGCGGCCATCATGGTCGCGGTGCCGACCTCGAACACCTGCATAATGTGCGGCGCGTTGCCGGCACGGAACGCGGCGATGCCGGCGTTCATCGTGTCGGCGTAGTTGCCCTTGTAGGTCGGGACCACCTTGTAATCGCTCTGCGCGGAGTTGAAGTCGCCGGCGAGCTTGACGATGACGTCGTTGTTCGCGCCGGTCATGGCGTGCCACCACTGGATTTCGGTGACGGCCAGCGCCGGCGAGGCCGCCATGCCAACGGCGACTGCGAAAGCCGCACCAAAGTGTCGAAGAGCCATCAAGAAAACCTCCCTTGCCCGTCACTAAAGAAGCGCTTGCGCTAGCAGCGCCATATGACGTTCACATGACTGTGTAAGCGGGAGAAACGAAAGCGGCAAGCGCAGGGAATGGGAAGCCGGAAAATAGGCGAATGCCGACGGCAGCCTTTTTCGTTCGCGCTGCACGTGCGTGCCTGCGCCGCAATGCGGCATGGATATCGGATGGAGAAGGCCGGCGACTTAGCGCTTGCGCTCGGGGCCGCAGACCGTGCCCTTCTCCAGCATCGAGTCGATCTCGGCCTGGGCGTAGCCGAACTCGCCGAGCACCTCCGTCGCGTGCTGGCTGAATTTCGGCGGCACGCGGCGCAGGCTCGGCTTGGTGCGGTCGAGCCGGATCGGCGAGGCCACGCCCTTGTACCAATCCTTCTCGATGATATCGCCGCGCGCGACGGTGTGCGGGTTGGCCAAGGCCTGATCGATCTTCTGCACGGGACCCGCGGGCAGGCCCGCCGCGAGCAGGCGGTTGCACAGCGGCTCGGCCTCGTGCTGGCTGAACACCGCGGCAAGCTCGGCGCGCAGCGCCTCGCGGTTGGCGATGCGGTCCTTGTTGCGGGCGAACCGCGGGTCGGTGCCGAGCTCGGGCTTGCCGATCTCCTTGACGAGCTTGCGGAACGTGCCGTCGTTTCCGACGCCGATGAAGATGTCGTCGGTCTTGGTCGGGAAGATCGCGTAGGGCACGAGGTTCGGGTGCTCGTTGCCGGTCAGCGAGGGCGGCTTGCCATGCATGAAATAATTCGCGGTGTGCGGATGCATGATGGCAAGGCCGGTCTCGTACAGCGTCGTCTCCAGGAACTGGCCCTTGCCCGACCGCTGCCGCTCCGACAGAGCCATTAGGATACCGATCGCCGCATAGAGGCCGGTGGTGATGTCGACCAGGGGCACGCCGATCCGCATCGGCCCGCTCTCGGGCGAGCCGGTCGCGGCGATCATGCCGGTCATCGCCTGGATGATGGCGTCATAGCCGGGATTGCCGCCGCGCGGACCGTCGGCGCCGAAGCCGCAGATCCGGCAATGCACGAGGCGCGGAAATTTCTTGCTGAGGATTTCGTTGCCGATGCCCCATTTCTCCAGCGTGCCCGGCTTGAAATTCTCGATCAGGACGTCGGCGGTCTCCAGCATCTTGAGCAGCACGGTACGGCCGCCCTCGGCGGCGAGGTCGAGGCCGATCGAGCGCTTGTTGCGGTTGATGCCGATGAAATAGGCCGCGTCCTCCTCGTGGAAAGGAGGGCCCCATTCGCGCACCTCGTCGCCCGCAGGCGGCTCGACCTTGATCACGTCGGCGCCATGGTCGGCGAGGATCTGGGTGCAGTAGGGACCGCCGAGCACGCGCGTGAGATCGATGACGCGCAATCCGCTCATGGCACCCAGAACGGCTTCAGAACCCGCGGCTTCAGAACTCATGCCTTCGCTTCCCCTGTGTCGACAATTGATTACAGGCCTAGCGAGGTTCGTGCATACCAGCAATGGCCCCGCGGGCAGGGGCGTATGCGCATTCCCCGGAATGGCAAATCGGCGGAAGCGGCCGGCCCGATGGGGATCCCGGGCCAGCCAATTCGCACGTCGGTCAGACGACCGTCAGGCGAACGTCGACGTTCCCGCGCGTGGCATTGGAGTACGGACACACCTGGTGCGCCTTCTCGACCAGCGCTTCGGCCTCGGCGCGGGCGAGGCCCGGCAGCGAGACGGCGAGGTCGATGTCGAGACCGAAGCCGCCCTCCGAGCGCGGGCCGATGCCGACGGTCGAGGTCACGGAGGCATCGGCCGGAACCTTGGGGCCGCCCTGCGAGGACACGAACTTCATCGCGCCGATGAAGCAGGCGGCATAGCCGGCCGCGAACAGCTGCTCCGGATTGTTGCCGGCGCCGCCGCCGCCGCCGAGCTCCTTCGGCGTGGTCAGCTTGACGTCGAGCGCGCCGTCGAGGGTTGCCGCATGGCCGTCGCGGCCGCCGGTCGCCTTGGCGCTGGTCTTGTAGAGGACGTTCACGGACATTTTCATCTCCCTTGGGGGTTCGGGTGGACAGGGTCCATATCGCAGACAATTAGATTGCGCGCAATCTAAATCGTTGGGTCTCACATTTAATTGTTCGCAATTGAATATGCGGCCGCCCGCCCCCACAATGCGGCAAATCCCTGTGAGATTCTCCATGGCCCGGAAACCATCGGCGGCGGACGCCCCGCTGCGGCTCGACAACCAGATCTGCTTCGCGGTCTATTCGGCCACGCATGCCTTCAACCGAGTCTACAAGCCGCTCTTGGACCGGCTCGGCCTGACCTATCCGCAATATCTGGTGATGCTGGTGTTGTGGGAGCGCGACGACGTGCCGGTGAAGGACATCGGCGAGAAGCTGTTCCTCGATTCCGGCACGCTGACGCCGCTGCTCAAGCGGCTCGAGGCCGCTCATCTCGTCAAGCGCACGCGGTCGAAAGAGGACGAACGTCAGGTGCTGATCGCCCTGACGCCGCAGGGCCACGCGCTGAAGGACAAGGCGCGCGCCGTGCCGCAATCGATCCTGGCGGCGTCGGATTGCTCGGTGTCGGAACTGGTCGCGATGAAGGACGAGATCGTCGCGCTGCGGGATCGGCTGAATGCGGTGATCGGGGAGTAGGGGGATCGGCCTAGGACAGCCGCTTCTTCGTGAAGGCGCGGCCCGAGTGGGATTTCAGATACGCCTCAAACGCGAGCGCTTTATGCTTGTCCGCGAAGGCGCAGTACCAGATCAACGTCCAAGGCTTGAACTTGGCGGTGTGGCTGGATTTGCCGGCATTGTGTTCCGGAATCCGCCGCTTCAAGTCTTGCGTGGCGCCGATGTATTCCTGCTCGGGAAATTCGATGCTGCGGAGGATGTAGACGTACCACATTGACGGCTATCGCCTGGGTGGTCGTTAGGTGGGGCCTCACTGGTCCGTCTTCGCCCTTCGGGCTTCGCCGGACACCACGCTTCGCCCTTCAGGCTCCCCGTGGCTGCGCCACGCGTAGCCCGAAGGGCGAAGCGTGGTGGAGCCAGGCGGGATCGAACCGCCGACCTCTTGCATGCCATGCAAGCGCTCTCCCAGCTGAGCTATGGCCCCTTAACCCTGAACGGGGTGAATCTGGTGGATCACCCCCTACCGGCGAGCCTTTCCGACTCGCGCGGTGCACCCTTTTTCACAGATCAGGACTGATCTCAAGTCTCTTCATCACCTCCGACATCACCAATGATGTCGGTCACGTCCTCATCGCCCTCTTCCTCGTCGGCAATAAAGGTCGAATCATCGTCATCGTCGTCGTCGAGGGTCTCGTCGACCTCGATGTCGTCCTCGGATTCGGGCACGACGGCCTTGACCTTGCCGGTGTTCTCCTCGGCATCGGCTTCCTCGAGCGAGACCATCTCTTCGGCCTCGGCCGGCTCCGGCGTAGTGTCCTGGGCCATGTTGCGCTCGGCGCCGCGGGACGCGCGTGCGGGGGCAACGGGCGCGATAGGCACCACCTCGCCGGTATAGGGCGAGATCACCGGATTCTTGTTGAGGTCATAGAACTTCTTGCCCGTGGTCGGGCAAATGCGTTTGGTTCCGAGTTCGGACTTGGCCACGGCAGGAATCCTGGGAATGTCTGAAAAGCGGTGCTTCACTTGGCTAGTTGGCGGCCCGCTGTCAATAGCGCATTACGGGAGAACGACATGCCCGTGACGGGGCACGGACCATGTGGTACCTGCGCCCCAGCGCCTCAGGGCTCATCCAAGGACACAATCTTGACTCATTCCGACCAACCGAGGCCGCTGCAGTCTCGCGCCAGCGGTCCCCTGACCGGGAAAGTACGGGTGCCCGGGGACAAGTCGATCTCGCATCGGGCCCTGATCCTGGGTGCGCTCGCGGTCGGCGAAACCAGGATTTCTGGCCTGCTAGAGGGCGAGGACGTCCTCAACACCGCCAAATCCATGCAGGCGCTGGGCGCCACGGTCGAGCGGACCGGCGATTTCGCCTGGAAGGTGAACGGCGTTGGCGTCGGGGGCTTCGCGCAGCCCAAGGCGGCGCTGGATTTCGGCAATTCCGGCACCGGCTGCCGGCTGGTCATGGGTGCCGTCGCGGGCTGCCCGATCTCGGCGGTGTTCGACGGGGATGCGTCGCTGCGCAGCCGCCCCATGCGCCGAATCCTCGATCCGCTCGAAAAGATGGGCGCCAAGGTCGTCTCGGGCAGCGAGGGCGGACGCCTGCCGCTGACCCTCCAGGGCGCACGCGATCCCCTGCCGATCACTTACAAGACCCCGGTCGCCTCGGCCCAGATCAAGTCGGCCGTGCTGCTGGCGGGCCTGGCCGCGCCGGGCACCACTACGGTGATCGAGAGCGAAGCCAGCCGCGATCATACCGAGCTGATGCTGAAGCACTTTGGTGCCGACATCACTTCAATTCAGGAAGGCCAGCACGGCCGCCGCATCACGCTGGCGGGCCAGGCCGAACTGCACGGCGCCAATGTCGTTGTGCCCGCGGATCCCTCCTCGGCAGCTTTCCCGGTCGTCGCCGCGCTGATCGCCGAGGGATCCGACGTCGTTCTGTCCGACGTCATGACCAATCCGCTGCGCACCGGCTTGTTCACCACACTGCGCGAGATGGGCGGCTCGATCGAGGAGAGCGAGGTGCGCGGCGACGCCGGCGAGCCGATGGCGCGCTTGCGCGTGCGCGCATCGAAATTGCGCGGCGTCGAAGTGCCCCCCGAGCGCGCGCCCTCGATGATCGACGAATATCTGGTGCTGGCGGTGGCCGCGTCCTTTGCCGAAGGCACCACGATCATGCGCGGCCTGCAGGAGCTGCGCGTCAAAGAATCCGACCGCCTGGAGGCCACTGCCGCGATGCTGCGCGTCAACGGCGTCAAGGTCGAGGTGTCAGGCGACGACCTCATCGTCGAGGGCCGCGGTCACGTTCCCGGCGGCGGCGTTGTCGCCACCCACATGGACCATCGCATCGCGATGTCGGCCCTGGTGATGGGCTGTGCCTCCGATCAGCCGGTGGGCGTCGACGATACCGCTTTCATCGCCACCAGTTTCCCGGATTTCATTCCGATGATGCGTTCCCTCGGGGCCGAGTTTTCATGAGGCCGCGGCCATGAGTGCAGCCTTCGACCGCGACGCCTTGCTGGATGCTTTCGATTCGATCGGCCGCGCCGCGGCCGATGCGGGAACCAAGCTTCAGATCGCGGTCTATGGCGGCTCCGCCCTCATGCTCGCCAGCAATTTTCGCTTTGCGACCGAGGACGTCGACGTATCGAAGCTCGAGCATCCGCTGCCAGACTGGCTGGAAAGAACGACGGCCGAAATTGCTGCCAAAAATGGATGGAGCGCCGACTGGTTCAATGATCATGTGGCATTCCACCTCAGCCCCCTCGCCGATCACGCCGCGGATCATCTGGAATTCGGCACTTTTCCGCGCGACGGCACGCCGCCAGGACTTGAGGTCTCGGTGCCCTCCGCCGCATATCTATTGGCGCTGAAATTGAAGGCGTTCCGGATCACGGACCCAGTTCGCGGAGAGACGGAGCGGCTGGATATTTTGAACTTGATGAAAGTGGTTGGAATCTCGACCGTGGAGGAAGCCATCGCGCTGCTCGGCCGGTATTTCCCGGTGAGCGCGGCATCTTCCGAGAAGCAGCGTTTCCTGCTGAAAAACATGGACGTGGCGGGAGGAGCGGATGCGCCCGAATACCCTCGCTGAAGCCGTCGATCGCATTTGCGCCGGTGCGCCGCAGGACACGACGTTGGCCGAATTCCTTGATGCCTTCGAGCTGGTGGGGACAGGCCTTGCTCAATATGAGGCGATCGCGGACGAGCCGGTACTGACGCGGAACGAACGGCTCGACGCCTTGGTCGGGGCGATTGCCGAATATCTGGCCAAACAACGTCGCCTTGGCCGGGTGCCGGCGTGGGTTTGCGATCCGGCTCGGCGCCTTGCAGAACCATGGTTCACGGCGTCGTCGCCATCCGACGCGATGCGCGAATATCTCACCTTTGCGAGTCCCGCCGAATTCGCGTCTCGCAACATTTTCACCGAAGAACGGCCATTGCGACGCGCCCGCGGGCCCCAGACAGCCAAGGTTTGAGTCACATGATCATCGCCATCGACGGGCCTGCGGCCTCGGGCAAGGGGACGCTCGGCAAGCGTCTTGCCCACCATTACGGTTATCGTCACCTCGATACCGGCGTGATCTATCGCGCGGTCGCCTATGCCCTCATGCAGTCCGGCCACGATCTCAACGACGAAGCGGCCGCGGTGCAAGCCGCTTTGGAGCTCGATCCCGAAAAATTCGGCAATCCGGCCCTGAAAACCCAATTGGCCGGCGAGGGTGCCTCGATCGTGTCGGCAATCCCAAGGGTCCGGGAAGCCCTCCTCAATTTCCAGCGGCAATTCGCCGCCGATCCGCCCGGCGCGGTGCTGGACGGCCGGGACATTGGAACCGTGATCTGCCCGCATGCCGACGTGAAGATCTTCGTCGTCGCCGACCCCAAGGTCCGCGCCCGCCGCCGGACCATGGAGGCCCGGGCGAGGGGCGAGGATGCGGACGAGGCCGCTGTGCTTGCCGACATCATCCAGCGCGACGAACGCGACAAGAACCGGCCGATTGCGCCTTTAAAACCGGCCCCGGATGCTTACTTGCTAGATAACTCTCAACTGGATATAGAAGGCGGCGTCCGGGCCGCCATCGACATTATCGAGGCCGTCCGAGCGGGCCGGTCGCGGGGTTAAGCCGCAGCCGTCATTGGAGGAAGTGCCCGCTCCCGCTCTTTGAGGTCGACACGTCAGGTCCCCGTTTGGGGCCGACGCGATCGAGGCTCCGGACAAAGAATTTTCCACGTATCGAACGCGCGGGCCTCAGCCGGCCCGTTTCCGCTGTTTCGGCGCCGCGCCGGAGCAGCGAGCGGTCGCTCGAAGGTTTTGCGGACCTTCCGACACTGCGCGTGCGATGCGCCCATGAACCCAACGGCCGGCACGACATCCGCAACTGGAGAACAAATGGCTTCGACTTCTGCTGATACCTATAGCCCCTCGCGCGACGATTTCGCAGCGATGCTCGACGAGTCCTTCGCAGGCGGGAACCTGCAGGAAAGCTCCGTCGTCAAGGGCAAGGTGGTTGCAATTGAAAAAGACATGGCCGTCATCGACGTCGGCCTGAAGACCGAGGGCCGTGTGGCCCTGCGCGAATTTTCCGGCCCCGGCCGCGACAGCGAGATCAAGGTCGGCGACGAGGTGGAAGTGTTCCTCGATCGCATCGAGAACGCCCTCGGCGAGGCTGTCCTCTCGCGCGACAAGGCGCGCCGCGAGGAGAGCTGGGGCAAGCTCGAGAAGGCGTTCCAGAACAACGAGAAGGTCAACGGGGTCATCTTCAACCAGGTCAAGGGCGGCTTCACCGTCGACCTCGACGGTGCCGTGGCCTTCCTGCCGCGCTCGCAGGTCGACATCCGTCCGATCCGCGACGTTGCGCCGCTGATGAACAACTCGCAGCCGTTCCAGATCCTCAAGATGGACCGCCGCCGCGGCAACATCGTGGTGTCCCGCCGCACGGTTCTCGAAGAGACCCGCGCCGAGCAGCGTCAGGAGCTGGTGCAGAACCTCGAAGAGGGTCAGGTCATCGACGGCGTGGTCAAGAACATCACCGATTACGGTGCGTTCGTTGATCTCGGCGGCATCGACGGCCTGCTGCACGTCACCGACATCGCGTGGCGCCGCGTCAACCACCCGACCGAGGTGCTCTCGATCGGCCAGACCGTGAAGGTCAAGATCATCAAGATCAACCACGAGACGCACCGCATCTCGCTGGGCATGAAGCAGCTGCTGGACGATCCGTGGCAGGGCATCGAAGCCAAGTACCCGCTGGGTGCCCGTTTCACCGGCCGCGTCACCAACATCACCGACTACGGTGCGTTCGTCGAGCTCGAGCCGGGCATCGAAGGCCTGATCCACGTCTCCGAGATGTCGTGGACCAAGAAGAACATGCACCCCGGCAAGATCGTGTCGACCTCGCAGGAAGTCGACGTGCAGGTGCTGGAAGTCGATTCCGTCAAGCGCCGCATCTCGCTCGGCCTCAAGCAGACCATGCGCAACCCCTGGGAGGTCTTCGTCGAAGGTCACCCGACCGGTTCGGTGGTCGAGGGCGAGGTCAAGAACAAGACCGAGTTCGGTCTGTTCCTGGGCCTGGAAGGCGACGTCGACGGCATGGTCCATCTCTCCGACCTCGACTGGAAGCTTCCGGGCGAGCAGGTGATCGACAACTACAAGAAGGGCGACATGGTGAAGGCCGTGGTGCTCGACGTGGACGTCGAGAAGGAGCGCATCTCGCTCGGCATCAAGCAGCTCGAAGGCGACCCCTTCGCCGAGCCGGGCGATGTCAAGAAGGGCGCGGTCGTGACCTGCGAGGTGCTCGAAGTGAAGGACAGCGGTATCGAGGTGAAGATCGCCGGTACCGACTTCAGCACCTTCATCAAGCGCTCCGAGCTCGCGCGTGACCGCAACGACCAGCGCGCCGAACGCTTCGCCGTCGGCGAGAAGGTCGATGCCCGCGTGATCCAGTTCGACAAGAAGGCCCGCAAGGTCCAGGTGTCGATCAAGGCGCTCGAAGTCGCCGAAGAGAAGGAAGCCATCGCGCAGTACGGCTCCTCCGATTCGGGCGCGACGCTCGGCGACATCCTTGGCACCGCGCTCAAGAACCGCGACAGCAAGTAAGCGAGACTTTCGTCTCGCTGCATCGAAGCCCCGGCGTGAGCCGGGGCTTTTTTGTTGCTGTCACCAGAAATTCCGCTGTCGGCCCGGACAAGCGCAGCGAAGCGGAGCGCTGATCCGGGACCCATAACCACAGGGAGAAGTTTGACGAGGATTCGGAGTTACCCGCTTCCTCCGACAAATACGCCCTGGGGTATGGATCCCCGCCTTCGCGGGGGTGACGACTGAGTTTGCGGCGGCTTGCTCACCCCGCCATCACAGCCTTGTTTTCTTCAAATTGCGCCGCAATTGATGTATCCAGATAAGCCGTTGGTCACGCCGTGACGGCACAACGCGCCCAATCTTTCATTTGGAGATATCTCGATGTCGCTCGATTCTGACATCATCGTGGATCGCCGCAGGATCCGCCGCAAGCTGACGTTCTGGCGCGTGATGGCTGCGTTGATCGCGATCGCGGCGATTGCGAGCGTTGCGCTGATCGCGACCCCAGGCGCGCGCGGCACCTTCGCATCTGCCGGCTCGATCGCGCGCGTCAACATCGAGGGCCTGATCCGCAGCGATTCCGAACGCACCCAGGCGCTGGAGCGGCTGGAGAATTCGCAGGCTGCTGCCGTCATCGTGCACATCAACTCGCCGGGCGGCACCACTGCCGGATCCGAGCAGCTCTATGACTCGCTCACCCGGCTGAAGGCGAAGAAGCCGCTGGTCGTCGTGGTCGAGGGCCTTGCCGCCTCCGGCGGTTACATCACCGCGATCGCGAGCGACCATATCGTCGCCCAGCAGAGCTCGCTGGTCGGCTCGATCGGCGTGCTGTTTCAGTATCCGAACGTCAGCGAGCTGTTGAAGACCATCGGCGTCAAGGTCGAGGAGGTGAAATCGTCGCCGCTGAAGGCCGCGCCCAATGGTTTCGAGCCCACCAGCCCGGAGGCGCGCGCCGCGCTCGACGCGCTGGTGAAGGATTCCTATTCCTGGTTCAGGGGTCTGGTGAAGGAACGGCGTGGCATGGATGACACGCAGCTGGAGAAAGTGGCCGATGGCCGCGTCTTCACCGGCCGCCAAGCGATCGACCTCAAGCTGATCGACCAGATCGGCGACGAGAAGACGGCGGTGACCTGGCTGGTTGAGAACAAGGGCGTGAAGAAGGGACTCAGCGTGCGCGATTACAAGCTCCAGCCGCGCTTGGGCGATCTGACGTTCCTCAGGACGGCCGCTGCCGTGACGCTGGAAGCGCTGGGTTTAGGCTCGATTGCGCAGCAAATCGGTCAAACCGGTGTCGTACAGGCTGTCGATCGGTTCGGAATGGATGGAATGCTGGCCCTGTGGCAGCCGGCCGCGTCAAACTGAGGGAACCAGGCGAGTTCCGAAGGTTTTTCCCGTCTCGCGCGTGCCGGGCCAGCCTGCTTTTTCGGCATTTGTCACGCATTTTCACGACGCTCAACCTTGATTTAGCGTCTTGACAGATCACGGTATTTTCACGGAAATGGTCATCCGACGCTTCCGGGTCCTATCTCTCGATGATCAAATCCGAACTTGTTCAGCGTATCGCCGAGCACAACCCGCATCTGTACCAGCGGGATGTCGAGAACATTGTGAATGCGATTCTCGAAGAGATCGTAGCGGCCCTCGCACGCGGTGATCGTGTCGAGCTGCGCGGCTTCGGTGCCTTCTCGGTCAAGCATCGCCCTGCACGCGCCGGCCGCAATCCGCGCACCGGCGCCCATGTGCCCGTCGACCAGAAGAGCGTTCCATTCTTCAAGACCGGCAAGGAAATGCGCGAGCGGCTGAACCGCGACCATCCGGATCCCGGCGCGGCAGATTGAGCCGGCGTCAGGGGAATCCCGGGGTCGCACACCACGCGGCCGGAAGCTTTGATTCAAGGCGAGCGAAGCGAGATGCGAAAGTTCCTGACCGCGCTGATCGTGATTCCGCTGGGCCTGATCCTTGTGACTTTCGCCGTCGCCAACCGGCAATTCGTCACCGTCTCCTTCGATCCCTTCATGACGGATGATCCGTCTCTTTCGGTCACCCTGCCGCTCTTCCTGCTCCTGACCCTGGTCACCGCCTTCGGCGTTCTGGCGGGGGGATGTGCCGTCTGGCTCGGGCAGCGGCATTGGCGGCGCGCTGCGCGACGGAATGATGCGGATGCCCGGGCGGCCAGGGGCGAACTGGCCGATCTGCGGGCCCGGATGGCCGCAGCAAGGCCCGAAGCCCAGCGCCTCCCGGTCCCCTCGGGGGTCGGCCTTTACGGGCCCATCGGGCGAGACAAGCAGCGCGCGACGTTGTAGAAGCGGCCCGACCTGAAAACCCGCTTCCCGGCCGCCGCTTGCGGCCTCCATTTGCTTTGAGACCATGTCCCTGCTCGTCAAGATCTGCGGCCTGTCCACGCGCGAAACGCTCGAAGTGGCGCTCGACGCGGGCGCCGACATGGTGGGGTTCGTGTTCTTCCCTCCGTCGCCCCGGCATCTGTCGCTCGAGATGGGACGCGACCTCGGCCGGCAAGTGAAACGGCGCGCGCTCAAAGTCGCGCTCACCGTCGATGCCGATGACGCCACCCTCGACAACATCATGGACGTGCTGTCGCCGGACATTCTGCAGCTCCACGGCAAGGAGAGCGTCGCGCGGCTGCGCGACATCAAGCAGAAGTACGGCCGCCCGGTGATGAAAGCCGTACCGGTTGCGACCACTGCCGATCTCACCGTGCTGCCCGGCTATGCCGCGATCGCCGACAGCATCCTGTTCGATGCGCGCGCGCCGAAGGACGCAACCCGCCCTGGCGGCCTCGGCGCGCCCTTCGACTGGCGCCTGCTCGAAAACCTCGATCTCAAATTGCCCTACATGGTCTCGGGCGGGCTTCAAGCCGATAACGTCGCGGAAGCCCTCCGCGTCACCCGCGCCGGTGGCGTCGATGTGTCCTCGGGTGTCGAGAGCGCTCCCGGCGTCAAGGATCCTGACATGATCAAGGCCTTCATCCGCGCCGCGCGCGCCATCCAAGAGTTGAGCGTACGATGAACATCGCCAAACCAAACTCCTACCGCAGCGGCCCCGACGACCGCGGCCATTTCGGCAATTTCGGCGGCCGCTTCGTCGCCGAAACCCTGATGCCGCTAATCCTCGACCTGGAGAAGGCCTACACCGCGGCCAAGGCCGATCCGGCCTTCCAGGGCGCGATGAACGGCTACCTCAAGAACTATGTCGGCCGGCCCTCGCCGCTGTATTTCGCCGAGCGTCTCACCGAGCATCTCGGCGGTGCCAAGATCTATCTCAAGCGCGAAGAGCTCAACCACACCGGTTCGCACAAGGTGAACAACGTGCTCGGCCAGATCATGCTGGCGCGGCGCATGGGCAAGAAGCGCATCATCGCCGAGACCGGCGCCGGCCAGCACGGCGTCGCCACTGCGACGCTGTGCGCGCGCTTTGGCCTCGAATGCGTGGTCTATATGGGCGCCGTCGACGTCGAGCGGCAGCAGCCCAACGTCATCCGCATGGAGATGCTGGGCGCCAAGGTGGTGCCGGTGCAGTCGGGCACGCGCACGCTGAAGGACGCGATGAACGAGGCACTGCGCGACTGGGTCACCAACGTGCACAACACGTTCTATTGCATCGGCACGGTGGCGGGCCCGCATCCCTATCCGACGCTGGTGCGCGACTTCCAGTCGATCATCGGCAACGAGACCAAGACGCAGATGCAGGAGATCGAGGGCCGCCTGCCGGATTCGCTGGTCGCATGCATCGGCGGCGGCTCGAACGCGATGGGCCTGTTCCATCCGTTCCTCGATGATCCCTCCGTCGAGATCTTCGGCGTCGAGGCCGCCGGCCATGGCCTGACCCAGCTGCATGCGGCCTCGATCGCGGGCGGCCGCCCGGGCGTGCTCCACGGCAACCGCACTTATCTGCTGATGGATGCCGACGGCCAGATCCAGGACGCGCATTCGATCTCGGCCGGCCTCGATTATCCGGGCATCGGTCCCGAGCATTCCTGGCTCCACGAGGTCGGCCGCGTGAATTATCTCTCCGCGACCGACGACGAGGCGCTCGCCGCGTTCCAGCTGCTCTCCAAGCTCGAAGGCATCATTCCCGCGCTGGAGCCCGCGCACGCCATCGCCAAGGTGATGGAGCTCGCCCCGAAGCGACCCCGGGATCACCTGATGGTCGTCAACCTCTCCGGCCGCGGCGACAAGGACGTCCCGCAAGTCGGCGACATCCTGAGGGGCAAGAGCAAGTGATCACGCGTATCGACACCCGTTTCGCTGAGCTAAAGAAGCAAGGCCGCGCGGCCTTCGTGACCTATGTGATGGCCGGAGATCCCGATCCGGCGACGTCGCTCGAGATCGTCAAGGCACTCTCGAAATCAGGCTCCGACGTCATCGAACTGGGCATTCCCTTCACCGATCCGATGGCGGATGGTCCCTCGATCCAGGCTGCAGGTCTACGTGCGCTCAAGGTCGGCATGACGCTGAAGAAGACGCTCGATCTCGTGCGCGACTTCCGCAAGGACGACAACCTCACGCCGCTGGTGCTGATGGGCTACTACAATCCGATCTACATTTACGGCGTCGACAAGTTCTTGGCGGATGCCAAGACATCAGGCGTTGACGGCCTGATCATCGTCGACTTGCCGCCGGAGGAAGACGACGAGCTCTGCATTCCCGCGCTGAGGGCGGGCCTGAACTTCATTCGCCTCGCGACCCCGACCACCGACGACAAGCGCCTGCCGGCGGTGCTCGCGAACACGTCAGGCTTCGTCTATTACGTCTCGATCGCCGGCATCACCGGAGCAGCGGCGGCGGACGCGAACGTGGTCGGCGAAGCCGTCGCGCGCATCAAGCGTCATACCAAGCTGCCGATCTGCGTCGGCTTCGGCATCCGCACGCCGGAGGCGGCACGCGCCATTGCCGAGAAGGCCGATGGTTCGGTGGTTGGCACCGCCTTAGTCGATGCACTGAAGAACAGCCTCGATGCCGAGGGACGGGCGACCGCCAAAACCGTTAACGCGGTGGCTGAGCTGACGGCGGCCCTGGCTCAGGGCGTCAAGGGCGCGCAACAGGCGGCTGAATAGGCCATAATTCCGCTGTTCGGGCGGGTGACACGGCGGCTTGCTGAGCAGGGGCCCGGCAGCCATATATCCTTTCAGGCAGCCCTACGCGGGTTCGCACATCGGAGCAAACCATGAACTGGCTTACCAATGTGGTCCGGCCGAAGATCCGCAACATGCTGCGGCGCGAGACGCCGGAGAATCTGTGGATCAAGTGCCCGGATTCCGGACAGCTCGTGTTCTACAAGGACGTCGAAGCCAACCAGTTCGTCATCCCCGGCTCGAACTACCACATGCGCATGGGCGCGGTGGCACGGTTGAAGTCGATCTTCGACAACGAAACCTGGTTCGACGTTGCGCTGCCCGAGGTCACACCCGACCCGCTCAAGTTCCGCGACGAGAAGAAATACGTCGATCGCGTCAAGGACGCGCGCGCCCGCACCAATTTGAATGATGCGATCAAGGTCGGCTATGGCAAGCTCGAAGGCGCTGCGGTCGTCGTCGCCGTGCAGGATTTCGATTTCATGGGCGGCTCGCTCGGCATGGCCGCGGGCGAAGCCATCGTTCGCGGCATGGAGCTTGCGGTCGAGAAGAACTCGCCGTTCATCGTGTTCGCCGCGTCCGGCGGCGCGCGCATGCAGGAGGGCATCCTGTCGCTGATGCAGATGCCGCGCACGACCGTAGCGGTGCAGATGCTGCGCGAGGCAAAGCTGCCCTACATCGTCGTGCTCACCAACCCCACGACCGGCGGCGTCACTGCGTCCTACGCGATGCTCGGCGACGTGCAGATCGCCGAACCCGGCGCGCTGATCGGCTTTGCCGGCGCGCGCGTGATCGAGCAGACCATCCGCGAGAAGCTCCCCGAAGGTTTCCAGCGCGCCGAGTACCTCAAGGAGCACGGCATGGTCGACATGGTCGTGCATCGCCACGAGCTGCGTCCGACCCTGGCGCGGCTCTGCCGCCTCTTGACCAAGGCGCCGGCGCAGGAAGGCGCATCGAAGTCCGTGCTGCCGGTCGCGAGCCCGGCGCAGATCGTCTCGGCCGCCGAGACGGCGCCGGCTGCGCCGCACGCGTGAACGCCTCCCCTGACAGTGCAAAGACAACGCTCGGCGAAGTGATCGGGCGGCTGTCGGTCCTGCATCAGCAGCGCATCGATCTCGGGCTGGAGCGGATGCACCGCCTGCTCGAGCGGCTCGGCCATCCCGAACGCAAGCTGCCGCCGGTGATCCACATCGCCGGCACCAACGGCAAGGGCTCGACGCTGGCCTATCTGCGCGCGACGCTGGAAGCCTCAGGCTTGCGCGTCCACGCCTATACCTCGCCTTACCTCGTCCGCATCAACGAATGCTTTCGGCTCGGCCGCGCCGGCGGCGGGGTGCTCGTCGGCGACGACGAGCTGCGCGCCGCGCTTGAAGAGGTTGAGCGCGTCAATGCCGGTGAAGCCGCAACCGTGTTCGAGCTGAAGACGGCGGCCGCCTTCCACTTGTTCGCGCAGAATCCGGCTGATGTGGTGCTGCTCGAAGTCGGCCTCGGCGGGCGCCTCGATTCGACCAACGTGGTCGACACGCCGGCGGCCTGCGTGATCACGCCTGTTAGCATGGATCACATGGAGTTTCTCGGGGATACCCTGGCGTCGATCGCCGGTGAGAAGGCCGCGATCATCAAGCGCGGCGTGCCCGTGATTTGCGCCGAGCAGGCGGCGGAGGCGATGGCGGTGATCGAGGCGCAGGCCAAACGCATGCGCGCGCCGCTGTTTGCCGCGAACGAGAGCTGGCACGTCAATGTCGAGCGTGGACGTCTGGTCTATTCCGACGATCGCGGCCTGATGGACCTGCCGGCACCGCGCCTGTTCGGCCGGCACCAATTCGCCAATGCCGGGCTTGCCATCGCCACGCTGCGCGCGCTTCCGGATCTGAAGGTCAACCACGCCGCCTTCGAGGCTGGCATCGTCGGCGCGGAATGGCCGGCGCGGATGCAGCGCATCACCTCGGGCGAGCTGCTCTCCTGGGGACCGCAAGGCTCGGAGATCTGGCTCGATGGCGGGCACAATGCCGAAGGCGGCCGGGTCGCGGCGGCAGCGCTGGGCGACCTCGAAGAGCGAGTGTCGCGCCCGCTGGTCGTGATATCAGGCATGATGGCGAATAAGGACGCGCAGGGTTTCCTCGCCAATTTCGCCGGCCTCACCCGTCACATCATCGCAGTGCCGATCCCCGATAACGAGAACGCGATGCCGGCCGACCGTCTCGCCGACGCCGCGCGCAGCCTCGGCATGCGCGTCGAGCCCGCGCCCGGCATCGAAGCCGCATTGCGCGGCCTGGCGAAGCTCGCCTATGAGGTGCCGCCGCGCATCCTGATCACGGGCTCGCTGTATCTGGCTGGCCACGTGCTCGCGATCAACGGCACGCCTCCTGCATGAGTCTCGGTGTCCCGGACGCGCGAAGCGCGAGCCAGGACCCAGAATGCCGCAATGGGCCCCGGCTCTGCAGCGCACCACTGCGCGCTGCGCTGCGTCCGGGGCACGAGAGTTGGGATAACAACAATGCGCTTCGCAGCGATTGCCGACGTCCACGGAAACCATCTCGCGCTTGAGGCTGTCCTCGCCGACATCCGCGCGCTCGGCATTGTCGACATCGTCAATCTCGGCGACATGTTGAGCGGGCCGCTCGATGCACGCCGCACCGTCGAGATCCTGATGCAGCTCGACGCCGTGCACGTGCTCGGCAATCACGACCGCTATCTGCTCGACCGTCCCCCGGAGAAGATGGGCTCGTGGGACCGTCCCGCCTATGAACAGCTCGACGCCAAGCAACTCGACTGGCTGCGCGCGCAGCCGATGACGCGGGTCTTCCGCGAGCAGGTGTTCCTGTGCCATGCGACGCCCGGCAGCGACGAGGTGTATTGGCTCGACACCGTGCACCCTGATGGCACGGTGGCGCTGTCGCCGCTCGATCGGATCGAGCAGCTCGCACAGGGCGTCACGCAGTCGCTGATCCTCTGCGCCCACACCCATCTCGCCCGCGCCGTGCGCCTGCGCGACGGTCGGCTGATCGTCAACCCCGGCAGCGTCGGCAGCCCCGGCTATCGCGACAAGCATCCGTATCCGCACGTGGTGGAGGCCGGTACGCCGCACGCGCGCTATGCGATCCTCGAGTTGGTGAACGGCGCTTGGCAAGTGACGTTCCGCCACGTCACTTATGATCACGAAGTCATGGCCGCGCTGGCGCGGCGCAACGGACAGCCGGAGCTGGCGAATGCGCTGGCGACGGGATGGATTGGGTAGTCACGGCTCGTGTCCCGGACGCGGCGCGGCATGAAATGACGCGAAGCAGAGCCGGGATCCAGGTCGGGGCTTCTAGGCCCCGGCTCTGCAGCGCACCGCGGAAGACGCGCTGCGCTGCGTCCGGGGCACGAGACCGCGTCACTTCAATAACTTCATCGGGTCGGCCGCCTTCTGCTTCAGCTGATCGAATGTGCATTGGCCCGGTGCCTTGTCGGGGCGCCAGCGCAGGATCGAGGTGCCGTGGCGAAAACGCTCGCCGCTGAAATGGTCGTAGCAGACCTCGATCACCAGCTTCGTCTTCAGCGGACACCATTTCGCGGAGCGCTCGGTCGACCACCGGCTCGGCCCGCCCGGCGCGTTGCCGGTGAAGCCGGGCTCGCCGATCAAGGCTTCGAGTCGATCGGTCAAGGCTGGCTTCGCCTCTGCCTTGATCGCCGAGGTGAAGCCGACATGGTGCAGCAAGCCATCGTCGTCGTAGAGTCCGAGCAGCAGCGAGCCGACGACGTTCCGGCCGGCGATCTTGTTGGTGGCATAGCGGAAGCCGCCGACCACACAATCGGCGCTGCGGAATTTCTTGATCTTTTGCATGCCGTCGCGATTGCCCGCCTGGTAGGGCAGGTCGATGCGCTTGGCGATGACGCCGTCCGAGCCGCCGCCGGATTGTGCCAGCCATTTTTTGGCCGTGGCGTAGCTCGTCGTCGACGGTGAGAGACGGAAGAGGCTGCCCTTGAGGGTGGACGTCGCAAAGGCGTCTAGCGCCGGCCGGCGTTCACGCAGCGTCTTCTCTGCCAAGCCTTTGTCTCGCGCCGTCGCGAGCAGATCGAACCCGAGATAGAGCGCCGGCGTTTCCTGCGAGAGCTTCTTCACGCGGCTTGCAGCCGGGTGAATCCGTTGCAGCAGGGCATCGAAGGAAAAGCTCTTGCCGTGCGGCACGACGATCTCGCCGTCGAGCGTGAAGCGGTCCGCGTTCAGCCCCAACGCAGCGTCGACGATTTCAGGGAAATAGCGCGCGAGGTCCTCGCCCGACTTCGAGCGCAGGTCGATGTTGCTGCCGCTCCGCGACAGCAGGCAGCGGAAGCCATCCCATTTCGGCTCATATTGCCATTCCTTGCCGCGCGGAATCTCGTCGACCGAACGCGCCTCCATCGCGACGAGAGAGGTGGCTTTGCGGTCGCGCTTTCGGGGAGGGGCTGGCAAGGGCGGGACTCGTCATACGCTGAACACGCCCCATCAACGCAGAACGGCCGGCATTTCGCCGGCCGTTGTCGAAAATAATTGGAAGCGGCGTGGATCAGACCGCGGAGGTGATCCACTGCTGCAGCTTCGCCTTCGGCGCAGCGCCGACCTGGCGCGAGGCCATCTCGCCGCCCTTGAAGATCATCAGGGTCGGGATCGACATCACGCCATACTTGGACGCGGTCTTCGGGCTCTCGTCGACGTTCAGCTTCACGATCTTGACCTTGTCGCCCATCGCGCCGGCGATCTCGTCGAGGGCGGGCGCGATCATGCGGCAGGGGCCGCACCATTCGGCCCAGAAATCGACGACCACGGGGCCGTTCGCCTTGAGCACTTCGGCTTCGAAATCGGCGTCGGAAACCTTGCTAACGGCCATTGGAGTACCTCACTCGGTTGAAAGAATCGGCGCGATCTGGAATCGCGCCCGGGATCATGGGGTGAACCTATGAACGGCTCCTTGCCGGGTCAAGGACGCTCACACCGAGATGAAGGGATGCCAGCGCCGCGTCCAGCGCGGGGGCCGAAATCTCCATATATTCAAGGGTCTCGGTCCAGAGCAGGGCGGCTCTGACAGGCTTTTGGGGATAAAGCCGCGACAGCACCGCCCGGTACAGCGCAAGCTGCCGGACATAGGCCGCCGGCGCCTCCGTCGCGCTCTTGGGTGCTGCCTGGTTGGTCTTGAAATCGACGATCAGGACCTCGTCGGGGCGGACGACCAGCCGGTCGATCTGGCCCGAGACCAGCGCGGGCGGCCGGCCCGGCCGGTCCAGCTTGCCGGCGATCGCGACCTCGGCCCGGCTGCCGGGACCGAAAACCGCGGCGAAACGCGGCTCGGTGATCAAGGCGAGCACCTTGTCGGCCAGCGCGGTGCGGTCGGCCTCCGGCCAGTCGGAGGCGTTGCGCGCCATGAAGCCGAGCGCGGCCTCGCGGCGGCGCTCGCTGGCCATGTCGGGCAGGGATTGCAGCAGCCGGTGCACCAGCGTGCCGCGTTGCAGCGCGAGCGCGCGGGACTGGACCGATTCGCCCGACCGCACCGCGCGCCCCTCCTCGGCAGGCTGGCCGGACGGGCGCACAGGATCATCGTCGGCGATCTCGCGTGGCGCCGGCAGACGCAGCCAATCGGGCAGGGCGATGGTCTGGTCGACGGACCTCGCCGGCGTGCCCAGCGCTGCGACATCCTCGGGACGGGCGAATCGAGTCACCTTGCCGAGCGGCGTCTCGATCACCTGCTTGTCGAGACCTGAGCTAGCGAGGCCGGTGTCGACGAGGTCGTACCAGCTCAGCTTGCGCACCGTCTTCATGTTGCCGGGCATGCAGCCGCCGACGATCAGACGGTCGGCCGCGCGCGTCATCGCGACATAGAGCAGGCGGCGGTATTCGTCCTCGGTCTCCTCGAGCATCGCCTTGCGCGCCTCGACGACGGGCTTCGGATCGTCGGCCTTACGGCCGGCCCAGACCACGACCTCGCCGCCATTGCCGCGCGGCACCTGGATCAACCGCAGCCGCTGCGAATCCGCGGGCGACGAGGTGGTGTCGACCATGAACACGACCGAGGCCTCCAGGCCCTTGGCACCGTGCACGGTCATCACCCGCACCTCGTCGCGCGAGATCTCCATGTCACGCTTCACCTCGGTATCAGCCGAACGCAGCCAAGCAATGAAGCCCTGCAGCGAGGCCGGCGCCTTGCGCTCGTAGCTCAGCGCCAGCTCCAGGAACTCGTCGAGCGCGTCATTGGCCTCATGGCCGAGGCGGCGCAGGATGCGCGCGCGCCCGCCGTCGCCGCCGAGCAGCCAGGCGTAGAACGCGAACGGCGTCTCCTCGCGCGCCCACATCTCGCAGGCTTCCAGGCAGCGTAATGCCGTGGCGAATTTCTCGCTTGTGCCTGCATGCTCGCCAAGCGCGCGGCGCAGCGAGCCCTTGCGGTCATGGGCCAATTGAAACAGGTCGTCGTCGTCGAGCCCGAACAGCGGGCTTTTCAGTGCCACCGCCAGCGCGAGATCGTCCTGCGGCAGTAGCAGCGCGTCGGCAAGGTTCATCAGATCGATGATGGCGATATGCTCGGTGAGCTTGAGGCGGTCGGCGCCGGCGACCGGCACGCCAGCGTGCTTCAGTGCCTGGATCACGGCATCGAAGGCATTGCCGCGGCGGCGCACCAGGATCAGCATGTCCCCATAACGCAAGGGACGGCGCTCGCCTTCATGCCCCGTCAGCGTGCCGCTCTCGACCAGCCGTTTGATCTCGGCCTGGATGCGGCGCGCGAGCTTCACCTCGGGGCTGGTGACAGCGACGCCGTCGAACGGTGCGCGCCAGCCTTCGATGTCCTGCCGCTCGTCGGCCTCCGCAAGATCCCACAGCTCGATCACGCTCGGCCCGGCATCGGCAAGCGCGTTGTGCAGGGGATGGCCGATCTCGACCGAATGGATGCTCTTGTAGATCTGGGGATCGCGGAAGACGTGATCGACCGAGTGCAGGATCGTGGCGCCCGAGCGGAATGAATATGTGAAGGCGACGGGATCGAACTTCAGCCCGGCCGCGGTGAACTTGCGATGCAGCTCGCGCCGCCGCGCATCGAATTCATGGGGGGCCGCGCCCTGGAACGAGAAGATCGACTGCTTCTCGTCGCCGACCGCGAACACCGTGCGGTTCAGCCCTTCGCGCGCGCCTTCTCCGGCTGTGAACTCGGAGATGATATGCGCGACGATATCCCATTGCCGCGGGCTGGTGTCCTGGGCCTCGTCGATCAGGACGTGATCGACACCGCGGTCGAGCTTGTAATGCACCCAGCCCGAGGCGATGCGATTGAGCATCGCCAGCGTCTTGTCGATCAGATCGTCGTAGTCGAGCAGCCCGCGCTCCTGCTTCTCGCGGCGGTAATTCGCGGCAGCGGCGGTCGCGATGTGCAGCAGGGCCGCGGTACGGTCGCGAACCGTCACGGCGCGACGCTTCTCGATCAACCCTGCAAGGCGCTGCGCCTCGGCTTCGAACAGGCGGGCCACGGACGGATTGTGATCGCAGAACTTCTTGGTCAACACCGCCTTGCGCGGCAGCTTGTCGTCGGTGAGGAAGACGCAGAGATAGGCATCGACCTGCGCGCCGCCGGAAAACACCTTTGCCTCGCGGAGCCGGCCGGCCTGGTCGTTATCGGACTTGCTGCCATCTTCGAGCGCAAAGGCGATGTCGTCCCAGCGCGAGCGCGGCAGGAACGGACCGTCCAGAATTTCCGTTTCGACGTCCTCGATGCGATCACTCACGTCAACGCCCAGCACCGCAGCCATCTGCGCTGCTGCGGATTCGGCATTGCCGGCTTCGTCGGTCCAGGCCATGAAATGGTCGCGGCTGAGACACGCCTCGCGCACGACCTCCTTGAAGGTGACGTCGGCGGCGCTCGCCATCGCCGTCAGCAGGGCGCGGCCGGTGACACTGTCAGGATCGCGCGCGGCCTCCAGCAGCACCTTCAGATTGGCGCGCTCCATCATGTCGGTCTGGTCGCGCTCGTCGATCACGGCAAAGCGCGCGGGAACGTTGGCCTCGAACGGAAACTGCTGCAGCAGGCGGGTGCACAGCGCGTGGATGGTCTGCACCTTCAGGCCGCCCGGCGTCTCCAGCGCGCAGGCGAACAGTTTTCGCGCGTCGCGCCGCAGCTTCGCGCTCGGATGCGGAATGCCGACGGCGCGAATTGCGGCATCGAGCGCGGCATCGTCCAGCGTCACCCAATGACCGAGCGTGATGAACACGCGCTCGGCCATGTTGGCGGCGGCGGCCTTGGTGAAGGTGATGCAGAGGATCTTTTCCGGCGGCACGCCTGCGAGTAGCAGACGGATCACCCGCTGCACCAGCACATGCGTCTTGCCCGAGCCGGCGTTCGCCGACACGAAGGCCGATGCGGTCGGATCGGATGCGCGCGCCTGACGCGCGCGGACTTCGTCGGGAATCGGGCGCGGCGCCTTCACCATTCCTCGATCCCCAATCCGCCGGCCGCCGACCATTCCTTGATGCGCGCGAGGTCATCATAGGCGCCGTAGCGATTCGTCCACATCGGCAGGTTCAGCGAGGTGTAGGGCTGATTGTCGTCCTCGAAGGCGCGGATCAGCGCTTCCAGCTTGGCCCGCGCTTCTGCGGCGGCCGTATCCGGCGGCTGTGGCTCCTCGCTCGGCTTGTACTTGAGCTCGAGGATGCGCTCCTCGCCTGGTGGATTGTTGCCGCTGAGGCGGACATAGACGAGCTGGCTTACGGAGGAGCCGGCATCGATATCGGGGAAGCCGCCTTCGCGCAGGATCGCGGCTTCCAGCGTGAGCTGCGGCGACAGGCCCATGCGGACCTGCTTGCCGGTCGGCGGCTGTCCGGTCTTGTAGTCGAGGATGGCGTAGCCGCCGCCCTTGCGGCGCTCGATACGGTCCGCGCGTGCGGAGAGGCGGAAACTACGCGCGTTGTCGAGCGTGATCGAGATCTCGCCGTGAGTCTCCGCCGTGATGGCCTCGATCGCATCGCGCCGCGCCGCCTCCCATTCGCCGAACCAGCGCGCGATGCGCTGGAAGCGCGGCCACCACAGCGCACGCGCCTCGGGGCGCTCCATCAGTGGTTCAAAATACTTCTGGCCTATCGCGCGCAGCACCCGCGCGGGATCGTCGGGCAGGTGAGCGGCGTAGGTTTCGGTGAACTCGCCGAGCGCATCGTGAATGGCCGAGCCGCGGTCGGCGGCGGACAGCGGCATGTCCACGGGATCAAGCGCATCGAGTCGCAAGATGTGCCTGGCGTAGATCGTGTAGGGGTCGCGCAGCCAATCCTCGATCGCCGTGACCGACATCTTTAGCGGCCGCACGGCGCGCGGCGGGCGCGGCTCGGGTTGCTTGATCGGCTTGACCTCGGCGGGCTGATCCAGAGCGGCGGCGAACTGCACGTATTTTTCGCCGGCGCGGATGGCCGCCTTCCAGAGCTCGTCGCCCGCAACCGCCTCCAGCCGATGCAGGAAGCGCGAGGCGACCGCCGGCGCGCCGCCGGCCTTGGCGGAATGGGTGAGGATGACCTCGCCGCCGCCGAGCAGCTGCGCGAAGTCGTGTGCGGACAGGCCGATGCGGCGCTCCGGCAGATCGAGGCCGAGCTCGTGCCGCATCGGCCGGCTGAGCCAGGGATCAATGCGCGGCGCCGGTGGCCAGACGCCCTCGATCAAGCTGCCGACGATGATGCGGTCGGCCTGCATCAGGCGCGATTCCAAGGGGCCGTAGATCTGCAGGCGGGCGCCCGGTCTGTCCCGCCGCCGCACCGCGCGATCACTGAACGCGGTCTGGAAGACGTCGGGGTAATCGGGCAGCGGCACCATCAGCCCGCTGGTCGTGCCGCCGCGCAGGAGATCGTCGAAGGCACTCGCGAGCGCCAGGCCTTCCCGCTCCTCGAACGCGAGCGAAAGGCCCTGCTCGTCGCGCGACAGCTCGATCATGATCTCGCGATGCCGGTGCGCAAGCTCGGCGAAGTCGTACGGCTTCGATGACGCCAGCCTCTCGATCGGTGCCAGTGCTTTTTGCAAGGTATCGATCAGCGACTGGATGCGATCGAGGTCTTCCGGCTTCAACCGCGCGCGCGGTTCGGCGCGATGCAGCGCGGATGTCTCGCTGCGCCACAGCTTTGCCAGCTCGTCGCGGAAACGATTGAATTCGCGGAGCAAGCCGGCCGTGCCTGCAGGCGGGCGTGTGCCGCGCAACACCGCGAGCTCGAGTCCCTCGATCGCCGCCTTCCATCCGCCGGGCAGCCGGCCGAGCCGGCACAGCGGATGTTTGAGCAGCGCCAGCAGCGTCGGCGGCTCCAGGCCCTTGGTCGCGGCCTCCGCGGTGAGCCGGGCAAACACGCCGGCCGAGGTTTCCATCAGCACGTCGCCGCCGGAATCGTCGAAGGCGAGGTCCCACCGGGTTAGCGCAGCCATCACTCGCCGTGCCAGCGCGCGGTCGGGCGTCACCAGCGCCGCCGATTTGTCGAGATGCCGGGCCTCGCGCATGGCGATCGCAATCGCGAGCGCTTCCATTTCAGGGTTGGGGGCTTCGACGACCTTGAGGTTCGTCATGCCGGCGGCGATCTTCGCGGCGACGTCAGGCTGCTTCAGACGGTCGTGCCAGACTTCCGTCTTGGCCGATGGCCGCATCGATTCCGATGCGAGCAGGTCGCGGCCGCCTTCGGCCGGCGGCTGGATGATCTCGACGTCGCCGCGCTTGATGCCGAAACGGTCCAGCAGCGCATTCATGGCGTATTGCGGATGGTTCGAGGCCGGATGCTCCACGAATTTGCCGAGCGCATCGCGCACGCCGCCGATGCTGCGCCAGGCGTCGTCGTCGAGATCGGTGTCGAGCCCCGGCAGCACCACCGCGCCATGCGGCAGCGATGCGACCGCATGGAGGAATTTTGCGGTCGCGGGCATCGAGCCGGTCGAGCCGGCCGCGATGACAGGCCCGTTCGGATGCGCGATCAGCCGTTTGGCTTCCGCCGCGATCAGGAGATCGCGCCGCGCCGCGGGCTCGATGCGGTTGATCTCGGCGAGATGGCCAGGCCAGGCAATGCGTGCGATGCGCAGGAATTCGAGCGAGTGCTGCCAATAGCGGTCGAGGTTGTCAGGCACGAGTCCGTCGAGCGCGCTCCAGTCTACGCCGCGCGTCACCATGTCGTCGATCAGGCGGGCGAGATCGGACGCCAGCGCCAGCGTCGAGGCGGGCCCGCCGACCACCAGCGGCGACAGCACCGGGCCCTTGGCCCAGGCCGCGACGAGCTGCGCCAGCGTCAGCCGCCGTTCGAGCTCGCCGAGCCGCGGCGGAATGTCGAGCGGCGTCGCACCGGAAAACTGCTCGCCCTCGTCGGCGAAAGCGAGTTCGTCCTCGTCGATGTCGCCGAGCGCGACGATGCGCGGCAGCACCACGGCGTCCGCCTTCATCTCGTCGAGGAAGATCTCGCGCACCACGCGCATCGCGCGCCGGGTCGGCAGATAGAGCGTCGCATCCGCCAGCCGCGCCGGTTCCTTGCGCGCCTCGAAGCCGTCGACCAGCCGGCCGTCGAGCAGCGCCGCGACGACCGTGCGCAGGAACGGAACTGAGATGGGAACGCTGAAAACGCGCATGGGCTGCCTGATTCGAAGATCAGGGCAATATAGGGAGGTGGACTCAAATGGTCATGGGTGCGGGTGAAGTCGTCCCCGCTGTTCGCAAGGACGCCGCTCTCGTGCCCCGGACGCAACGCAGCACGCAGTGATGCGCTGCTGAGCCGGGGCCCAGTCTGCTTTCCGCGAGTGAGAATGAAGTGGAGCGGCACCATAGCGTGTCGAAGACGCGCGTAAACGCGCTTATGGCGCCGCACCGCGTCCGGGACACGAGAGCCGGGCCCTACGCCACGCTCTCCAAAAACGCCTCTTCCGCCGCATGCACCGCGTCGGGCGTGCCGACATGCATCCAGACGCCGTCGAGGCGCAGGCCAAACAGCCGCTCCTGCTCGTTGGCGCGGTCGAACATCTTCGTCAGCGAGAACTCGCCCTTGGGCGCATCGGCGAAGATCGACGGCGACATGATCGCTGCGCCGGCATAGACGAACGGAACGACCTCTTTTTCCTTGCGCTTGCGCAGGGCGCCGTCGGCCAGCATGCCGTAATCGCCGCGGCCGCCATAGCCGATGCTGGTCGCGGTCGGCGCCATCAAGAGCAGGATGTCCATCCGCGCGGGATCGAAATTCTCTGCGAGCCGCGTCAGGTTCGAGCGCACGCCATCGATCCACAGCGTGTCGGAATTGACGTGGAAGAACGGTGCATCGCCGAGCAGCGGCAGCGCCTTGACCACGCCGCCGCCGGTGCCGAGCACCTGGTCGCGTTCGTCGGAGATGGTCACCCGCGGATGCTGGCGCGATGCGGTGTGATCGATGATCTGGTCCGGCAGGTAATGCACGTTGACCACCGCCTCGGTCACGCCGGCCTGGCCAAGCTTGTCGAGCACGTGATCGAGCAGCGGCTGGCCCGCGACCGGCACCATCGGCTTCGGCATCCTGTCCGTCAACGGACGCATGCGCAGGCCGAACCCTGCGGCAAGCACCATGGCTTTGGTCGGTTTGACGGACATCCTTGCTTTCTCAGATCCCTTGATTTCGCTTTCGCGGCAATCCTAGCATGAGCACCGGCCAATCGCACCGCATCCAACCGCCTTAATTGCCCGCCGTGACGGTTGTACGACGGGTGTTGCAGTCATGCTCCAACAGCTGTGGATCGGACCTTTTTCTTCTTGTCGCCCACTTTGAGGAAATTGACGCCGATCTGGTCGCCATTGACCCAGGCCAGCTCGCAGCGGCGGTACGCAAGTCCGGTGGACGACAGGAGCAGAAAAAATTCCTTCAGATGAAGCCCTTCCACCGAGCCGTCGATGGTCAGCTTGGCGCCGGTCTCGGAGACGTCCTCCATGGTGCAGTCGCGCCGCCAGGTGCCGTCGATGCCCATCATCTGGGCCGGAACTCCGCGCTCGAAAATAACCCGGCTATTTCCGCGCTGATCCGCTTTCGCCGCCATCTGCCCCGCTCCAGCCCCGTAATCATCTGGCTCCTCGCCGCCAGAATAGCGACATCTTGGCTAACGGCCGGTAAATCGTATCAGGATCAGCCTTGCGGCGGCGGGACGTTGGCGAGATACCAGTCGCGCAACGGGCCAAGCGTGGGATGCGCCAGCGAGCGCTGGAGATAGGTCCAGATCCGCGGCTGGTGACGCAGATAATGTGGTTTGCCGTCGCGGCGATTGAGGCGAGCGAAGGTGCCGAGCAGGCGCGTGTTGCGCTGCGCCGACATGATGGCGTAAAGCTCGGCGAAGCCGGCGGCGTCGAAGCCGGGGTCGTTCGCGCGGCGCGCCTTGATGTAGCGCGACAGCAGCGTCAGCTCGATATTCTCGGGCACGTCGATGCGGGCGTCCTGGAGCAGCGACACCACGTCATAGGAGTGCGGCCCGAGCACGGCGTCCTGGAAATCGATCACGCCGACGCGCTCGATGCCGCTGCGGTCCCCGAGCCAGATCAGATTGGGCGAGTGGTAGTCGCGGATCACCCACGTCCTCGGCGCCGCTAGCGGTTTCTTGAGCAGCTCGCGCCACATCGCGAAAAATTCGGCCCGCGCCGCTTCGCTCAGCGGCGCGTTGCGGTCGGGCAGATACCATTCCGGCATCAGGCCGATCTCGATCAAGAGCGCGTCGGTGTCGAAGACCGGGATGTCGTAGCTCTGGCCGGCCAGCGGCAGGGTTTCCGGCAGCGACTTGGCGTGCAGCATGGCCAGCACGTCCACCGCAGTTTCGTAACGTTCGGGAATCGGCCGCGGCGGCTCGCCTTCGATCACGCCGTCGCTGCCGAAATCCTCGGTGATCAGGAAGCCATGGTCGAGATCGGAATGATGGATCGCGGGCGCCGAAATGCCCTGTCCGCGCAGGCCTTCGTCGATCGCGACGAAGGGCTTTACATTCTCGGCAAGATGCACCGCGGCGCTGTAGGATTTTCCGTTGTACAGCGCTGCGCCATCAGGCCGCTGCGGAAAGCTCATGAGGATGACGATCTCGTCGTCGCGCAGCAGACGCGCATAGGAGCGGGTCGAGGCATCGCCCGGCATGCGCCTGCGCGTCGCATTCATGTAACCGGAGGCGTCGAGGAATTCGCGCAGCACCTGCAGCCGCGCGACCTGCGCGGCGCACTTGCCGTGACCGGTGACGTCGGCGGCGCGTGCATTCGAGCCCGCCGCCGGCCGATGCGTCAGTGCGATATCGATGCGGTCCTGCGGCATCGCCGAGGGCGCGCGCTCCGGCCATTCGATCAGGATGAGCGTGGCATCAGGCAGCGGCGACAGCCCGATCTCCTCGAGCTCGCTCTCGTCCTCGACGCGGTAGAGATCGGCATGCAGCACCGGGAAGGGCGGCAGCTCGTAGCCCTGCACCAGCGTGAAGGTCGGGCTCGGCACCTCCAGCGCGTCGTCGGCGGCGAGATAGCGGATCAGGCTGCGCGCCGCCGCGGTCTTGCCGGCACCGAGATCGCCGGTGAGGGTGATGACGTCGCCCGCGCCGACCAACAGCGCAAGGTCGGCCATCAATTGCGCGGTGGCCGTCTCGTTGTGAAGCGCGACGGAGAATGTGACGGGGCCGGTCATTCGGCGGCGTCGCGATGCGCCGCCTGGTCGGTCGGGAAATCGCAGATCACGACCGTCCCCCGGCCGACGATCGAATCCACCCGCACCTTGCCGCCATGCAGCTCGACGAAGGAGCGCACCAGCGACAGGCCGAGCCCGGCGCCGCGGTGACGCGACCCCTGCGAGCGGCTTTCGAACCAGTTGAACACCTTGTCCTTCATGTCGGCGGGTATTCCAGGTCCCGAATCTGTCACGGTGAAGACCACGCTGCGTTCGGTGCGGCGCGCGCTGATCCCGACGGTGGAATCCTGTGGAGAAAACCCGACGGCATTGGCGAGGAGGTTATAGAGCACCTGCACCACGCGCTTCTCGTCGCCGACGAAGCTGCCGACATCGGGGGCGATCTCGACCTTGAGGCGGATACGGTCGGTGGCGAGCCGGTCCTGGATGCCTTCGGCGGCGAGCTCGATGGTCTTGCTGACGTCGACCGGACCGAGCTCCAGCTTCATGGCGCCGGCATCGATGGTGGCGAGGTCGAGGATGTTGTTGGTCAGGGCCAGCAGTGCGTTGGTCGATTTGGTGACGTAGTCGAGATATTCGGCCTGTTTCGGCGTCAGCGGCCCGGTGGAGGGATCGCTGAGGAAATGCGCGAAGCCGATGATGGTGGTGAGCGGTGAGCGCAGCTCGTAGGAGACGTGGTGGACGAAATCCACCTTCATCTGGTCCGCAGCCTCCAGCGCCTCGTTGCGCTCGCGCAGCGCGCGCTCGACGTTCTCGGTGTCGGTGATGTCCTGGAACGTCAGCATGGTCGCGCCGTCATGCAGCGGGCGGATCATGCCGTCGAGCACGCTGCCGTCCTTGCGCTCCAGCTTCAGCGGCACGTCGGCGCGGTTCTCGATCGAGGTGATGGCCTCGCGGATCTGGCGCCAGACCGCGGGATCGTCGAACAGCTGATGGCACCAGCCCTCGACGGTCTGGATGTGCGGCTCGTCGCGCATGGCATCGGCGGACAGCTTCCACATCCGGACGAAGGCCGGGTTGAACAGCTGCGCCTTGCCGTTGCTGCCGAACACCGCGACACCCTCGGCGAGGCTGTCCAGCGTCTCGCGCTGGACACGGATCATGCCGTCGAAGCGGCGGGCGAGCTCGAGGCTCTCGGTGACGTCGTCGAACAGATAGGTGACGCCGCCCTCGGGGTTCGGCGTGGTGACGACGGACAGCGCGCGACCGTCGGGCAAGTACCAGGTGTCCTTGGCAGTCTCGACCGCGCGATAGGCCTCGTGCAGCTTGGCCTTCCAGGCGCGGAAGTCCGGCTGCTCGGGCAGCTTGCGCGCGGCGCGGAGCTGGTCGAGCACGCTGGAATCGTCAGGGTTGGCATCGAGGAAGCTGCGGTCGAGGTCCCACAGCCGGCGATAGGAATCATTGTAGAAGGCAAGGCGGCGCTGGCCGTCGAACACGGCGACGCCTGATGACAGCTGGTCCAGCGTGCGGCGATGCGCCTCCGCCATGCGCACGAGCGCCGAGCTCAGCGCATCCGCTTCGCTGGCATCGATGGCGACGCCGACGCTGCCGCTGCCGACATTGACCGCGCGCACGTCGTAGATGCGCCGCTCGCCACTGATGACGATCGGCAGTCGCGAATTGAAGCTGGCGGCATCCTTCAGGCCGCGCTCCATCGCGGTGCGGTCGGCGCTGTCGAGCAGCTCGAGCTTGCGCTCGTGGGCGTCGGTGATGCTGGCGGCCTCAGTCGCGCGGACATAGGCGGGATTGGCATAGGTCAACGCGCCGTTCTCGCTCTTGGCCCAGATCGGCCAGGGCGCGGCTGCGGCCAAGCCGCGCAGCATCTCGGTCTCGTCGGAGAGCGCCTTGTAGCGCAGATGGGTCTCGGCGAGATCGCGTCGCAGACCCGAAAGCTCGCGGATCCGGACGATGGCCTGGCCGCCGATGGCGCGGCCGATGGCTTCGAGAGTATGGCCATGCGCGGTCGTCAGCGTGAGCTGGAACCCGTCGCCGCGCTCGCGCAGTGCATCGACAGCGTGGTCCATCTGCAGCGCCGGTTCCGGCGGCAGCCAGGTTCCGAAAGCGAGCACGCGCTGCGGCGAGGAATCACGCGGCAGCACCATGGCGATGTCGCCGGAAATCTGCGCGCGATTGTCGCCGGCCGGCCAGGAGATCAGGATCTGGGGCTCAGCGAACAGCAGCGCGCCGAACCGGTCGGCCTGGAGCTGCAGTTCCCCGATCCGTGCGCGTAGCCGGGCCTCGTTTTTAGCGGTGCGCACGCGCGTGCGCATCAAAAGGATGGCCGCCATCACCGAGAAGCCGAGCAGGGCCAGCGCGGTGGCGAGCACCGCGAGTTCCTGCCGGTTGAAATCCAGCATGATGGAGAGGGTGTCGATGATGTCGGCGGCCTCAGCCGGCGCAGCCGGCAGCAGAGCCGCCAGAGCGCCTCCCAACAGGCCATTGCGCACGAGCGATGTGCACGACAGCAGCGTCCGACGCATCGACACGATCACGCCTGACATAGTTGCCCCAAGATCGCACGGATTTGCGCGCGACGACCCCCGTCGCGCGCGAATCAAAAGACAATACCCTCACCGTGACTCCGCCGGTAAGAGTCCAGATCGTGAACGTAAACGCGGCCCAAGAAAAATGCAGGATGCGTTGTTCAAGCCACGCAGTTCTTCGGATGATTCGGCTGGGATTGCCGTGCGTTAGCGGCCGGTCGAGCCGAAGCCGCCAGCACCGCGATCGGTTGTCGACAAGGTGGCGACGGGAACCAGCTCAGCCTGCACGACGGGGGCGATCACCACCTGGGCGATGCGCTCGCCGCGCTTGATCACGAATGGCGTCTGGCCGTGATTGATCAGGATCACCTTGATCTCGCCGCGGTAGTCGGCGTCGATCGTGCCGGGCGAGTTCAGCACGGTGACGCCGTGCTTGGCCGCAAGCCCCGAGCGCGGCCGCACCTGGGCCTCGTGCCCGGGCGGCAGGGCGATGGCGAGCCCCGTCGGCACCAGCGCGTATTGGCCCGGCGCGAGCGCCAGCGGCTCGTTCTCCGGCACGGCAGCCATCAGGTCGAGGCCGGCGGCCTCGACGGTCTGATAGGCCGGCAGCGGCAGGCCTTCGGCGTGGGCGAGGCGTTGCAGTTCGACGGTGACCTTCGTGCTCAAGATGCCGGCTCCGGGGATTTGTCGGTTACGCGCCTTGCGACATGCGCGACCAGTTCGATGGCGACCTGTTCCTTGGTCATCACCGGCCAGGAATCAACTGCGATCTCGCCGTCCTTCGCACCATTCTTGCGGCTGATGAGGTGGACGGTGTTGCGGTCGCCCCCCATCACGCCGGTGGCAGGCGAGACGTCGTTGGCGACGATCCAGTCGCAGCCCTTGCGCGCGAGCTTCGACTTGGCGTTGTCGATGAGATGCTCGGTCTCGGCGGCAAAGCCGATCACCAGCGGGGGGCGCTTGTCGGCGAGCTTGGAGATGGTGGCGAGGATGTCGGGGTTTTCGACCAGCTGAAGCGGCGGCATGCCGGCGGAAGACTTCTTCAGCTTCTGCTCGCCTTCATTGGCGACCCGCCAGTCGGCGACCGCGGCGGCGAAGATCGCGATGTCGGCGGGCAGGGAGGCCTGCACCTGCTCCAGCATCTGCCGCGCCGATTCGACATGCTTCACCGTCACGCCGGGGGGATCGTCGAGATCGACCGGGCCGCTGACCAGGATCACCTCGGCGCCCGCCGCCTGCGCGGCGGCGGCGATGGCAAAGCCCTGCTTGCCGGAGGAGCGGTTGGCGATGTAGCGCACCGGGTCGATCGGCTCGTGGGTGGGGCCTGCGGTGATCAGCACGCGCTTGCCGGCAAGCGGCTTCGGCACCGGCGGCCGCAGCAGCCGCTCGGCGGCATTGGCGATCTCGATGGCTTCCGACATGCGGCCGGTCCCGGCTTCGCCGGCTTCCGCCATCTCGCCGGAGTTAGGCCCAATCAGCACCGCGCCGTCGCGCTGGAGCAGGCCGACGTTGCGGCGTGTCGCTGCGTTGTTCCACATCAGCGGGTTCATCGCCGGCGCCAGCAGCACCTTGCGGTTGGTCGCGAGCAGGATGGCGCTGGCGAGATCGTCGGCATGGCCGTTGGCCATCTTGGCCATCAGGTCGGCGGTCGCCGGCGCCACCACGATCAGGTCGCAGTCGCGGGCCAAGCGGATATGGCCGGCGTCGAACTCGCTCTGAGGGTCGAACAAATCGGTATAGACGCGTTCATGCGACAGCGCGCTCACCGCCAGTGGCGTGACGAATTGCTGCGCGGCCTTGGTCAGCACGCAGCGGACCTCGATGCGACGCTCCTTGAGCCGGCGGATCAGGTCGAGCGATTTGTAGGCCGCAATCCCGCCGCCGATGATCAGGGTGACGCTGGCCTCGGGGAGGGTGACGCTGCGCTGGGGCGTCGGGGTGATGGACGCTGCCGGCGGCACGGCAAAGGGCGTCAGCGGCTCCTCGCGGCCCTCGATCAGCTCCCGCAGGATGACCCGGACCTCTTCCTCGACCGACCTGTGGTTCTTGGCCGAGCGCAGCCGCAAATAGGTTTTGACGCCCTCGTCGAGCTTGCGGATGGTCAGGCTTGCCATGACGCCCCTCCAGCACGGAATGATAGCGATGCTATCATTCGTATGATTGCAGTGCAATCATAGATTCCGGACGGCGATCAGGATTCCGATGAAGGTCGCGGCGATGATCCAGAGCGCCACCGTGCGCCAGCGGTTCTTGCGCCCCTCGCTGCGGCCCATCGCGGCGATGCTCTCCGGCGACAGCCGGATGCCCTCGCGGGTCATGGTCTCGAGTTGCTCGAGCACTTTCACCGAGCGCTCGGCGATCTCCGGCAGGCGCATCAGGACCCGCGCGATGTCCCCGGTCCCGGTAAGCGCGCCCTCGATGCGGCCGATCGGCCCGAGATTGCGCTCGATCCATTCGCGCACCACGGGGTCGGCGATCTTCCAGATGTCCAGCTTGGGATCGAAGCCGCGCGCCACGCCTTCGACCACCACCATGGTCTTCTGCAGCAGGATCAGCTCCGGCCGCGTCGTCATGTCGAACAGGCCGGTGACCTCGAGCAGCAGCGTCAGCAGCCGCGCCATCGAGATCTCCTCGGCGGTGCGGTTGTGGATCGGCTCGCCGATGGCACGGATGGCCTGCGCGAAATTCTCGACCGAATGATGCGCGGGCACATAGCCCGCCTCGAAATGCACCTCGGCGACGCGGCGATAGTCGCGGGTGATGAAGCCGAGCAGGATCTCGGCGAGGAAACGGCGCTCCTTCATGCCGAGCCGGCCCATGATGCCGAAATCGACCGCAACCAGGCGGCCGGCGTCATCGAGGAACAGATTGCCCGGATGCATGTCGGCGTGGAAGAAGCCGTCGCGCAGCGCATGCCGCAGGAAGCTCTGGATCACCTTGCGGCCGAGATCGGGCAGGTCGACCTGCGCCTCCGCCAGGCGCTTGTGATCGTTCAGCGCGATGCCGTCGATCCACTCCATCGTCAGCACATTGTGCGTCGTGCGGTCCCAGTCGACGGCGGGCACGCGGAAATCAGGATCGTCGCGCGTGTTCTCGGCCATCTCCGACAGCGCCGCGGCTTCCAGCCGCAGATCCATCTCCATGGCGACCGAGCGCGACATGGTGTTGATGACTTCGATGAGGCGCAGGCGCCGCGCCTCGGCCGAATAGGCCTCCGCCTTGTGTGCGACGAAGAAGAAATCGGAGAGGTCGCGGCGGAACCGCGCGGCGACGTTGGGCCTGAGCACCTTGATCGCGACCGACTTGCGGATGCCGTCGCGCAACACCTCGCCGCGGTGCACCTGCGCGATCGAGGCGGCCGCGACCGGTGGACCGAAGCTCGTGAACACGTCCTTCAGCGGCCGTTCCAGCGAAATGGCGATCGTCGCTTCCGCTTCCGCCTGCGGAAACGGCGGCAGGCGATCCTGCAGGCTTTCGAGGTCGCGCGCCATGATGACGCCCACCACGTCGGGGCGCGTCGCCAGGAACTGACCGAGCTTGAGATAGGCCGGCCCCATCCGCGTCAGTGCGCGCGAAATCCGTGGTCCCTGCTTGACGCCGCGGCGCTCAATGATGCGCGCCAGCTTGAGCGCTAGCTGTCCCGGCGGCGGCACCAGGCTCGGATCGACCGAACCGAACACGCCCTCACGCGCAAAGACGAGCGCGGCGCGGATCAGGCGCGTAATGTGGGTGATGGCAGAGATCACAAACGCCAGCCCGAATGCAGTGCGACGATGCCGCCCGAGAGCGTCTGCCAGCTGACGCGGGCAAAGCCGGCGTCGCGGATCATGTCGGCGAAGACGGCCGGCTTTGGAAACTTGCGGATCGACTCGACGAGGTACTGATAGGACTCGGCATCGCCCGTGACCATGCGGCCGAGCGGGGGGATCACCTTGAACGAGAACAAATCATAGAGCTTGTCGAGCCCGGGCATCTCGACGGTGGAGAACTCCAGACACAGGAAGCGGCTGCCCGGCTTCAACACGCGATAGGCCTCGCGCAGCGCAAGATCGATCTGCGGCACGTTGCGGATGCCGAAAGCGATCGTATAGGCGTCGAAGCTGCGATCGGCGAAGGCGAGTGCTTCGGCATTGCCCTCGACGAAATCGACCTTGCTTTCGAGATGCCGCTTGATGGCGCGCTCGCGCCCCACCGCCAGCATGTCGGTGTTGATGTCGCAGACCGTGGCATGGAAGCCGGCGCCGGCCGCCTTGGCGGCACGAAACGAGATGTCGCCGGTGCCCCCGGCCACGTCGAGCAGCGCGAACGGCCGGTCGCTCCTCGGCGGATCGAGCGCGCTGATCATGATGTCCTTCCAGACCCGGTGCAGGCCGCCGGACATCAGATCGTTCATCAGATCATAGCGCGAGGCCACGCTGTGAAACACATCGTTCACCAGCGTCTGCTTGTCCCCCAGGGGAACGTCCCTGTAGCCAAAATGCGTGGTTTCGCCCGGCCGATCCATTACTCTACTCCACTGGGCGGACCATAGCGCGCCCGCCGCAATGGCGCTATCACACCGCCCTCATAAGGTGAATGCCCGATCATGCCTGAATTGCCCGAAGTCGAGACCGTCCGCCGTGGCCTTCAGCCCGTCATGGAGGGTGCGAAAATCCTGGTCGCGGAGGCCCGCCGGCCGGATCTGCGCTTTCCGTTCCAGCCGGATTTCGTGGCGCGGCTCAAGGGGCAGGTCGTCACCGGGCTCGGACGGCGGGCAAAATATCTCATGGCCGATCTCGCCTCCGGCGACGTGCTGCTGATGCATCTGGGCATGTCGGGCTCGTTCCGCGTCATCAAGCCGGACAACGACGCGCAGCCCGGCGAGTTTCATTATCCGAAGGGCAAGGATTCCGCGCACGACCATGTGCTGTTTCGGATGTCCTCCGGCGCCGACATCGTCTTCAACGATCCACGCCGCTTCGGTTACATGAAGGTGATCGCGCGCAATGCGCTCGACGAAGAGCCGCTGTTGCGCGGGCTCGGTCCCGAGCCGCTCGGCAACGAGTTCGACGCCGCGATGCTGGCGCGGTCCTGCGCCGGCAAGACCACGAGCCTGAAGGCGGCGCTGCTCGACCAGCGCGTGGTGGCCGGGCTCGGCAACATCTATGTCTGCGAGGCGCTGCATCGCTCGCATCTGTCGCCGCGCCGGATCGCGGCGACCTTGTCAACGAAGAAGGGCGAGCCGACCGATCACGCCAAGCGATTGGTCGGCGCGATCCACACCGTGCTGAACGATGCGATCAAGGCCGGCGGCTCCAGCCTGCGCGACCATCGCCAGACCTCGGGCGAGCTCGGCTATTTCCAGCATTCCTTCAAGGTCTATGACCGCGAAGGCGAGACCTGCACGACGCCGCGCTGCGGCGGCACGGTCAAGCGGTTCACGCAAAATGGCCGGTCGACCTTCTGGTGTCCGAAATGTCAGAAGTGAGTGGGGGGCGTGCGCGAAGCGATCCGACCGGACTGGTGACCGGATTGCTTCGTCGCTGAGGTCCTTCCGGATGGTGAAGGCCGGCTGTCGCCTGAGCGATCGCCCCGCTCAGGACGCCAGTGTCGTGGTCTCGTCAGCCGAGAGCTCGGTGGCCGCATGCAGCATGCCATCGGCCGCCGACATGATCTGGTCGATCAGGACGCTGGTCGTGGCTTCGAGCTCGAGGCGGTTTTCGATCCAGCGCCAGAGGCCGCGGATCTCGTCTGCTGACTTGCCGTTCGGCGCGAATTCGCTCACCGCGAGGCCGTTCGCGAGCGAGTCCTGGTGATCGTTGCGCATGACGATCAGCGGCCGCGCGAGCACGTCGGAAAGATCGAGCGCGGCTTCCTCGGCGAGGGTGTTGGCGGCGTTGTCGATGCGCTGGCCGCGGATCGGCGTCTGGTTCAGCACGAAGCTGTAAGGCCGCTTCCAGGCCCGCGCGACGCTGAGCGTCGAGACGGTCGCCTCGATGTCGGCGAGGCTCGGGCGGGCCGGGATCAGGCAAAGGTCGGAATGACGGATTGCCGCGGTGGTGGCGGCGCTGAGACCGGCCGCGGTGTCGACGATCGCGAGTTGGAGGCCGCTGTCGGCCAGCATTTTCAGTCGCGGCGCGATGTCGGCGGCGTGATAGATCGGCTCGACCACGAGATCATCGGTGCTGCGGCGGCGCTGCCAGCTCGACAAGGTGCCCTGCGGGTCGGTCTCGATCAGGCGAACCGTGAAGCCGGCCTGCTTGGCGGCCAGCGCGAGGCCGATGGCGAGCGTGCTCTTGCCGCTGCCGCCCTTTTGGGTGGCCAGTACGATCGTGTGCATTGAAGGTCAATCCTTTGGAGTGCTTGGGTCAGGAAAACGCCACGCGAACGTGCATCGATCTCGATGCTGAGCTCTTCTCGCTCAGGACGTGCCGGCCCGATCCAAAGGGGATCGCGGTGGTCCGAATCAACAGCAACGATAATGGCGGAATAGGGAATGCCAGCTAATCCGTACCAATACTGGACCCGTAGAGGTACGTGAGATGGATGTGGGCCGACCCGTTGATCTCGTGCCCCGGACAAAGCGCAGCGCGAAGCGGTGCGCTGCAGAGCCGGGGCCCAGAAAGCCAAGAGCGCGACTGTTGGCGACATGGGTCCCGGCTCAGCGCAGCAGCGCAAGCGCTGCAGCGCGTCCGGGACACGGGAAGAGAGATGCTTGCAGCGCCCTATTTCCGCACGCAGATCACGCGGACGACGGCGGCTTTCGCATCGCTCGACGTGCCGTTGGCAGTGACGGCGTTCGCCTTGAGGAAATTGCGCACGGTCTCACCCGAGACCATCAGCGCCTGTGAGGCCGGCACCGTCGCGGGCCCTGCGACCATCGCCGGCTTCAATAGCGCGATCCCTGCGAACTTGCCGTCGGCGTCGATCGCCGGGCTGCCGGAGAAGCCGACCGGGGGCGGCGGCGACAGCGCGGCATTGCCGGGCGTCACCGGCGCCAGCGTCGCCTTGAGGCCCGACACGCCGGCTGCGCCGCCCTGGCTTTGTGGATCGGCAATGCCGATGACGTCGATCGTCGAGCTCGCTGCGCCGCCGGCAAGGCTGAGCGGCCTCAGGCCGCGTGCGCCGTAGATGCGCAGCAGCGCGAGATCGTGCTCCTTGCTTTCGGCGACGCGATCGGCATTGCCGTAGCCGCCGATCGTGATCGCGAGGCAGCCATCGGCGAGGAGGCGGTCGGTGACGATCGCGCCGTCGTCGCTGACGACGACGCCGGTGCCGTATTCGACGGTTTTGCGCGGCGGCGGTCCGGCCTGCGGTCCCAGCGGGAACGCAGTGAAGGCGCTCGACATCGCGATCACCACCGGCTCGACCGTATTCTCGGTTGCCTGATCGTAGAGGATCGTCATGGTGCGGACTTCGTCGCCCTTGAACGTGCCGCGGACGTAAAACTTCTTCTGGCCCTGCAATCCCGACAGCACGAAGAAGTCCGGCTTCACCACGGTGTAATCGACCTTGCGCCCGGACGGCTCCTTCTCGAGATCGGCAAGCTTGGCCGAGGTCGGGTTCACCTCCTTGCGGCGGCTGAGAACCACCTGCACCGTTCCTGTCGGCGACGTCCATTTCGATCCGTTGGCGTCGCTTGCCTGCTGCGGCACCAGCTTGCCGGGAATGCCGAGCCGTGCGCCGCTGGTCGGCTCGGTCACGATCTTCCAGCCGACGCTCTCCTGCTTCTTGCGGGCCGTCTCGGCGAGCGCGGCGCGCTCCTGCGGATTGAGCACGCCGGTCGGCTTGCCGCCCTTGGCCTTCTGGTACTCCTTGATGGCGCTGACCATGCGCTCGCTGACATCGCCGGTGATGGCACCGTTATATTGGCCGACCCAGGCGAGGTCGGACTGGAGCGAGAGCCGCTCTGGCTTGGTCATGGCATCGGCCGTTGCCGACGGCGTCTGTGTCGCCGGTGGCTTGACCGGAACGGTCTGCACCGTTTTTGGGGTGGTGCCGGGCACTTGGGACGTCGTCATCTGTGCCTGCGCGCCCGTGGCGGTCGCGAACATCAGTGTTGCCGCAAGCATCGATCTCATGACAAATCCTGCCAGCCCATTGAACGCCAAAACATTGAAAAGCATGCCATTGAAGCACATCTCGTTGGTCGCGAACAATGTAGCGGTGGTTCAGGCCCGAGGCCGGGCCAAGCAAACAGGCCCTCATCCTGAGGAGCGGCCTCTTGGCCGCGTCTCGAAGGATGGCAGCGGGCGAGATCGGGGCCTGCATGGTTCGAGACGCGCGTTCCACGCTCCTCACCATGATGGGAGAGAGCAAGGGCGTGTTAGGAGAGGCGTACGACGATGCTGAGCCCGGACGAACTCGAACGCTATGCCCGCCATATCGTCCTGCGCGATGTCGGCGGTCCCGGCCAGGCAGCGCTGAAACGGGCCTCGGTGCTGGTGATCGGCGCCGGCGGGCTCGGCGCGCCCGCTTTGATGTATCTGGCCGCGGCCGGCGTCGGCACGCTCGGCGTGGTCGATGACGACGTGGTGTCGCTGTCCAATCTGCAGCGTCAGGTGATCCATACGACGCCCGACATCGGCCGGCACAAGGTCGAGAGCGCGGCCGAGCGGATTGCGGCGCTCAATCCGCATGTTCGCTTCGTCGGACATGCCACCTGGCTCAACGTCGACAATGCGCTCAACCTGATCGGCGACTACGATCTCGTGCTCGACGGCTCCGACAATTTCTCGACGCGCTATCTGGTCTCGGACGCCTGCTTCTTCGCGAAGCGGCCTCTGATCACGGCGGCGCTCGGCACCTTCGACGGTTCGCTCACCACCATCCGCGCGCATGAGACGAACGAAGCGCGCGAATTCAATCCGACCTATCGCTGCCTTTTTCCGGAGGCGCCACCGCCCGGCACGGTGCCGGCCTGTGCGGAGGCCGGCGTCATGGGCGCGCTCGCCGGCGTGCTCGGCTCGATGATGGCGCTGGAGGCGATCCGCGAGATCGTCGGCTTCGGCGACGGCCTCGTCGGCCGCCTTCTGATGATCGATGCGCGCGCGATGCGCTTCGAGACACTGCGCTATTCGCGCGATCCCGCCAATCCGCTCAACGGCGATGGGCCTGTGATCACCGACCTCAGCGTCCATCGCACCTGACCGCGGCCGTTACTTCTCGCTGTCGAGATGCGCCATCTGCTCGGCTGCATAGCGCGTGCCCGCAGCAACGTTTGGCGGGAAAGCCTTGGCCAGCGCCGCCAGGTGAGCCTGTGTCAGCGTGACCTTGGTCACGCCGAGCGCTTCGGTGAGGCGGATGCGGGTTCTTGCGCCGACCAGCGGCACGATCTGCTTGCCCTGCGCCGCGACCCAGGCAATCGCAACTTGCGCCGCCGTTGCACCGATTTCGGTTGCGATCGCACGCAGGGAGTCCGCCAGCGCGAGATTGGCGTCGAGATTTGCGCCCTGGAAGCGCGGTGTCATCAGTCGGTAGTCCCTGCCGGCCTTGCCGCTGTCCCTGGTCCAGTGCCCGCTGATCAGCCCGCGCGCGAGCACGCCATAGGCGGTGATGCCGATGCCGAGCTCGCGGCAGGTCTTCAGGATATCGCGCTCGATGCCGCGCTCGATCAGCGAATATTCGATCTGGAGATCGGCGATCGGATGCACGGCGTGCGCGCGGCGGATGGTGTCGGAGCCCACCTCGGACAGGCCGATATGCCTGACATAGCCGGCCTTCACGAGATCGGCGAGGCCGCCGATTGTCTCCTCGATCGGCACGCTCGGATCGAGCCGCGCCGGACGGTAGATGTCGAGATAGTCCGTGCCGAGCCGTTGCAGCGAATACGCAAGGAAGTTTTTGGTCGCGGCGGGCCTCGTGTCCATTCCCGCGAATTCGCCGGCCGGGCCGCGCAGCGCGCCGTACTTGACGCTGAGCTGAACCTTGTCGCGCGGCACAACCCTCAGCGCCTCGCGGACCAGCATCTCATTGTGGCCCATGGCGTAGAAGTCGCCGGTATCGATCAGCGTGATGCCGCCATCGATCGCCGCCTGCACCGTCGCGATGCTTTCGCCGCGATCGGCCGGGCCATAGGCGTCCGACATGGCCATGCAGCCGAGGCCAAGGGCTGAGACGGTGGGGCCGGTCGAACCGAGTTTGCGCTGTTCCATGATGGCTTCTCCTCGAAAAGGCGGCCCACTGCGCCGCGTGACGAGGCCAAATATGCGCCCGCTTGATTGCATGGATAAGCTGGACAATCTGGAATGCCTTGTTCACATTGGCGAACAATGGCCGAGCCTGACCTGCGCGATCTCGATGTCTTCGTGGCGGTGGCCCGCACCCGCAATTTCCGGCGCGCGGCGGTCGAAATTCGCGTGTCGGTATCGATCCTTAGCCAGCGTCTGCGGGACCTGGAGGAGCGCCTTGGTGTCCGCCTGATGAACCGCACCACCCGCAGCGTCGCCCTGACCGAGGCGGGCGAACTATTACTGTCGCGGGTGGCGCCGGCTTTGCGCGATGTCGGCGACGCCCTGGACCAGGTCCGGGGCCTGCGCGAGGTCGCCGCGGGTCGCCTGCGCATCAACGCACCGCCGCCGGCGGTCGATCTGGTGCTGGCGCCGATGGTCGGGCCTTTCCTGCAAGCGCATCCGCAAGTCGATCTCGACATCGTCTCCGAGAGCGGGTTCGTCGACATCGTCAGCGCCGGTTACGACGCCGGCGTGCGCTATGGCGAGCATCTCGCACAGGACATGGTGGCGATCCCGCTGAGCGGCCCGCAGCACTATGTCGTTGTTGCATCGCCCGACTACATCGCGCGGCGGGGCAGGCCGAAACATCCGAAGGATTTGCTGGAGCACGATTGCATCCGCCCGCGCTACTCCAGCGGCGTCATGCACGATCTCGAGTTCGAGAAGGCTGGCCAGATCGTGAAGGTCGATCCGCCGGCGAAGTTGATCTCGACCAACATGAACCTCGCCATGCGCGCCGCGCTGGATGGCGTCGGCATCTGGGCAACGATGGATGGTTATGTGCACGAGGCCCTGAAGTCCGGTGCACTGGTCAGCTTGATGGAAGACTGGTGCGAGCCGTTTCCAGGACCGTTCCTGTACTATCCGAGTCGACGGCAGACGCCGCCGGCGCTGCGCGCGTTCATTGAGTTCGTCGCAGACTGGCGCAAGCGAAATGGACTTCGGTCTTAGATCCTCATGGTGAGGAGCGCGGAACGCGCGCCTCGAACCATGCAGGCCCGGATCTCGCCCGTGGCCATCCTTCGAGACGCCGCTTCGCGGCTCCTCAGGATGAGGACGGAAGCCTTGTCTCGCAGGTAAAACTCAAAGCATGCTCGGCAGCACGCGATCCGGCGGCTTGTGCGCGTCGAGGAAGGTGCGGATGTTGATGATCACCTTCTCGCCCATCTCGACGCGGCCTTCGATCGTGGCCGAGCCCATATGCGGCAGCAGCGTGACCTTGCCGGCCTTGGCGAGCCGTACCAGCTTCGGATTGACCGCGGGCTCGTGCTCGTAGACGTCGAGCCCGGCGCCACCGATCTCGCCGCCTTCGATCAGCTTGATCAGCGTGTCCTCGTCGGTGACTTCGCCGCGCGCGGTGTTGACGATGTAGGCGTCCTTGCGGATCAGCTTCAGCCGCCGCGCCGACAGCAGGTGATAGGTCGCCGGCGTGTGCGGACAGTTCACCGAGATGATGTCCATCCGCGCCAGCATTTGGTCGAGGCTTTCCCAATAGGTCGCGCCGAGCTCCTCGGCGATGACGGGGGCGACGGGGCGGCGGTTGTGATAGTGGATCTGCAGGCCGAAGGCGCGGGCGCGGCGCGCCACCGCCTGGCCGATGCGGCCCATGCCGATGATGCCGAGCCGCTTGCCGCCGATGCGGTGGCCGAGCATCCAGGTCGGCGACCAGCCCGCCCAGGGTTTTCCGTCCGTCAGGATCGAGGCGCCTTCGATCATCCGCCTGGGCACCGCGAGGATCAGCGCCATGGTCATGTCGGCGGTGTCTTCGGTCAGGACTTTCGGCGTGTTGGTGACGGTGATGCCGCGGGCATGCGCGGCCGCGACGTCGATATTGTCGACGCCGTTGCCGAAATTGGCGATCAGGCGGAGCTTGCAGTCGGGCTGATTGACGACCTCGGCACTGATGTGGTCGGTCACGGTGGGGACCAGCACGTCGGCGGTGCGCGCGGCCTCGAGGATCTGCTCGGCCGACATCGGGGTGTCGTCGAGATTGATCCGCGCGTCGAACAGCTCGCGCATCCGCGTCTCGATCGAATCCGGCAGCTTGCGCGTCACCACGACGAGGGGCTTTTTCTTCACCGACATGTCCTGCTCTCATGAAGCACCGCAAGCCGCCTTTGTCGCCAAAGGCCGGCCGTTCAGGCCTCATTAACCCGGTTGTTCGACACTGCCCTTGCCGTGTCGTCCCCGGCGTTTCCTTCAAGCTCTCCCGACAATTCCGGGCCGGAAAATCGGGGCAAACTGGTTGTTCTAGCGTCCGTCCTCTCTAGCAGAAGGCCGGGCCAAGACAAGAACCACGGGTTCGGGCTTCGGACCTGGCTTGGGAACACCCGCGTGGGGCGGGACAGGGCTGACGCGGCAGGGGTTTGGAATTTGGGGTGAGGGTCCGGCGAGCCGGGTCTTCGACAGGAGACGGTTGATGGCGTTGGGGCGTTTTTGTTCGGTGATGGCGCTCGTTTGCACCTTTTTGAGCGCCTCGGTCAGCCCCTCGCATTCGGCGAAGGACAACACGACCCAGAGCGCCAGCGGCCTGCCGGTGCCGCGCTATGTCAGCCTCAAATCGGATCACGTCAACGTTCGCGCCGGTCCGACCAAGGACAACGACGTGGCCTGGGTCTATACCCGCGCCGGCCTGCCGGTCGAAATCACCGCCGAGTTCGAGAATTGGCGCCGGGTGCGCGATTCCGAAGGTGCCGAGGGCTGGGTCTATCACTCGCTGCTATCGGGCCGCCGCACCGCGGTCGTCACCATGAAGCATAAGGACGACCTCGCGCCGATCTACGACCGTCCCGATCTCGACAGCGCAGTTGCGGCCAAGCTCCAGGCCGGTGTCGTCACGCAGGTGAAGAAGTGCACTGCAAGCTGGTGCTACGTCGCCGGCAACGGCTTTGAAGGCTGGATCCAGCAGGAGCGCCTCTGGGGCGTCTATTCGGACGAGAAGGTGAATTGACCCGAAGGGTCATCCCGGAGCGATGCGAAGCATCGAATCCGAGATCTCGAGATTCTCTGGTGGGCTAACGCGCACAATAGTTCGGTGCTGCGCACCGCCCGGAATGACGGTCCAAATGACGATGGCCGGGACAAGCCCGGCCATGACGATCTGAGTTCGATCCTAAGGCGACTTCAGCGCTTCTTGCGCAGGCGCACGACCATGTCGATGCGCGAGATCTCGTAACCCTCCGGCACCTCCGGCATCTTGGACAGCGCCAGATGCGGATCCTCGATGTCGACCAGCTCGTGGCTGTTCTCGAGGTAATAGTGGTGGTGGGTGGTGACGTTGGTGTCGAAATAGGTCTTGGTGCCGTCGACGCTGACCTGGCGGAGCAGACCGGCATCGGTGAGCTGGTTCAGCGTGTTGTAGACGGTCGCCAGCGACACCGGAACCTTGGCCAGGGTCGCTTCCTCGTAGAGCATTTCAGCCGTGAGGTGGCGTGCGCCCTTGCCGAACAGGAGCCAGCCGAGCGCCATGCGCTGGCGCGTCGGACGAAGCCCCGCGGACTGGAGCATTTCATTGACGTCATGCCACGGGCAACCCGTCAGCGCCGGCTGGCGCCCGGACAGGAGGGCCGCAGCGTGGACGTCGTCGTCGTGATAGGGCGCTGTATTCTCGCTCATTTCCAGATTTCGGGCACGCGTGAACAATATCTCTTTGCAATATAAGAACAGAAAGATGCAGATGCAAGTTTCTCGCAACTAGAGAGGTTCTAATCAGGCTTGGAACTGGGCAAGGAAGCCGTCATTTTACCCTCATGGACGCGCTTTGCCACCTGAATAGCCTGTGTTAGAGAGCGCGCGGTTCCGCCTAGCCGATTTTGGCGCAGCCGGGCATCGTGGCCCGGTCCGCAGTCCATTCGGGGCTTGCGGGAGCAGCATTTGACGGTAGCAATTGGCGTTGCTCACCGATTGAGACGGGACCCATTTTCGCCAAAAAACGTCGCTCAATCGGATTGAATAGAGGCTCGTGCATGCTGAACAGGCGCAACGGTTACGAATACGAAGATTTGCTGGCATGTGCCCGCGGGGAGATGTTCGGTCCGGGCAATGCCCAGCTGCCGCTGCCACCCATGCTGATGTTCGACCGCATCACGGAAATTAACGACAAAGGCGGCGAGTTCGGCAAGGGGGTGGTTCGCGCCGAGCTGGACGTGAAGCCCGACCTCTGGTTCTTCGGCTGTCACTTCAAGAACGATCCGGTGATGCCCGGCTGCCTCGGCCTCGACGCGCTCTGGCAGATGGTCGGCTTTTATCTCGGCTGGATCGGCGGCGAAGGTCGCGGCCGCGCGCTCGGCTTGAACGAGCTGAAATTCAGTGGTCAGGTGCTGACCGAAGCCCGCAAGGTTGTGTACAACGTCGATATCAAACGCGTGATGCGGGCAAAGCTGGTGCTCGGTATCGCCGACGGGTGGCTTTCGGTCGATGACCAGATTATTTATCGCGCCAAGGATCTGAAGGTCGGCCTGTTCAAGCAGGGCACGAGCCTGGGCTGAGCGCATTATCCAAGAAGACAACGATGAGGCGAGGCTGACATGAGGCGGGTTGTGGTCACCGGAATGGGCATCGTCTCGTCCATCGGAAACAACACCCAGGAAGTGCTTGCGAGCCTTCACGAGGCGAAGTCGGGCATTTCGCGGGCTGAGAAATATGCCGAGCTCGGCTTTCGTTCGCAGGTCGCCGGCGAACCTTCGCTCGATCCCGCAACGGTGGTCGACCGCCGCGCGATGCGTTTCCTCGGCCAGGGTGCCGCGTGGAATCACGTCGCGATGGAGCAGGCGATCCAGGATTCCGGCCTGTCGCCCGACGAGGTTTCCAACATCCGCACCGGCATCATCATGGGCTCCGGCGGGCCCTCGGCGCGCACCATCGTCGAATCCGCAGACATCACCCGCTCAAAGGGACCGAAACGCGTCGGCCCGTTTGCAGTGCCGAAGGCGATGTCGTCGACGGCCTCCGCGACGCTCGCGACCTGGTTCAAGATCAAGGGCGTGAACTATTCGATCTCGTCGGCCTGCGCGACGTCGAACCATTGCGTCGGCAACGCCTATGAGACGATCCAGATCGGTAAGCAGGACATCATCTTCGCCGGCGGTTGCGAGGAGCTGGACTGGTCCCTGTCGGTGCTGTTCGACGCCATGGGCGCGATGTCCTCGAAGTACAACGATACGCCCGCCACCGCCTCCCGTCCCTACGACGTCAATCGCGACGGCTTCGTCATTGCCGGCGGCGCCGGCGTGCTGGTGCTGGAAGAGCTCGAGCATGCCAAGGCGCGCGGTGCGCGCATCTATGGCGAGATCGTCGGCTATGGCGCGACCTCGGACGGCCACGACATGGTGGCGCCGTCGGGTGAAGGTGCCGAGCGCTGCATGCGCATGGCGATGTCGACGGTGAAGACCAAGGTCGACTACATCAACCCGCACGCGACCTCGACGCCCGCCGGCGATCCGCCGGAGATCGAGGCGATCCGAAAGGTGTTCGGCGTCGGCGAGAAGTGCCCGCCGATCTCCGCGACCAAGGCGCTGACCGGCCACTCCCTGGGCGCGACCGGCGTGCAGGAGGCGATCTATTCGCTGCTGATGATGAACAACGGCTTCATCTGCGAGAGCGCGCACATCCAGGAGCTCGATCCCGTGTTCGCCGACATGCCGATCGTGCGCAAGCGCATCGACAACGTCAAGATCGGCACCGTGCTGTCGAACTCCTTCGGCTTCGGCGGCACCAACGCCACTCTGGTGTTCAGCCGGCTGGATGCGTGAGGCCTTGCGTACGCATCGGTAGTTTTTCGTCATGGCCGGGCTCGTCCCGGCCATCCACGTCTTTGCTACCGGTTGCGGACAAACGTGGATGCCCGGGACGAGCCCGGGCATGACGGACAGCGGAGAGTAATCGCGAGATGGAAGGTTTGATGAAAGGCAAGCGCGGTCTGATCATGGGCATCGCCAATGATCATTCGATCGCCTGGGGCATGGCGAAGACGCTGCATGCCCACGGTGCGGAGCTCGCCTTCACCTTCCAGGGCGAGGCCCTGGGCAAGCGCGTCAAGCCGCTGGCGGAGCAGCTCGGTGTCGATCTGGTGCTGCCGTGCGACGTCGAGGACATCGCCAGCGTCGATGCGACCTTCGCCGCGCTCCGCGACAAGTGGGGCAAGCTCGACTTCGTGATCCACGCGATCGGCTTCGCCGACAAGAACGAGCTGAAGGGCCGCTATGCCGACACCAGCCGCGAGAATTTTTCGCGCACCATGGTGATCTCCTGCTTCTCGTTCACGGAAGTCGCAAAACGTGCCGCCGAGCTGATGACGGAGGGCGGCAGCATGATCACGCTGACCTTCGGCGCGTCGGAACGCGCGATGCCGAACTACAACGTGATGGGCGTGGCCAAGGCGGCGCTGGAAGCCTCCGTGCGCTATCTCGCCTCCGATTTAGGTCCGCGCGGCATCCGCGTCAACGCGATCTCCGCAGGTCCCATCCGCACGCTCGCCGGCTCCGGCATCGGTGAGGCGCGCGCGATGTTCGCCTACATGCAGAGGCATGCGCCGCTGCGCCGCGGCGTCACGCTCGACGAGCTCGGCGGCTCGGCGCTGTATCTGCTGTCGGACCTGTCCGGCGGCGTCACCGGCGAGATCCACTATGTCGATTCCGGCTACAACGTCATCCTGATGCCGAGGCCGGACGATTTGAAGACGCAGGACTAACCCGCCGCGATCTTCTCCGCGCGCTGGAATGCCGGGCGCGCCATGCAGCGCGCGAGATAGGCGTCGAAGGCCGGACGCGGCGGCACCATCTTGAACAGCCGCACCGCGAAGTTCAGGCCCGAGCCGACAGTGATGTCGGCCGCGGAAAATTCCTCGCCGAGAATCCACGGCCCCTTCTCGAGCGCGGCTTCGAGCACGTCGAACACTTGCCTTGCGCTGCCCCACGCTGCGGTGGAGGTCGGGATGTCGATCTTGGTGAAGATCTGGATGATGGCCGGCTCGATGCAGCCCGGCGAGAAGAACAGCCATTGCAGATAGCGCGCACGGCGCGGGTCGGTCACCGCAGGCGCGAGCCTGGCCTCGGGATAGCAATCGGCAATGTAGGCGCAGATCGCGGCGGCCTCGCCGAGCGCCGCTTCGCCGTCGGTCAGCGCCGGCACCTTGCCCATCGGGTTGACCTTGAGAAACTCCGGCGCCTTCTGCGCGCCAGTCGAGATGTCGGTCAGCACGCGCTCATAGGGCAAGCCGCTCTCTTCCATCAGCCAGAGCGTCGTGAACGAGCGCGAGCGGGGCGACCAATAAAGCTTGATCATGGCGTGGAACCTTTCGGGGGCGAGAGGCGAACAGCACGCAATTCATGCCGCGTTTGCGGCGCACTCGCAACGCACGACGCCTGGGTGGAAGCAAGCGGCATGAACAACATATAGGTCAACGTTGCTCAATGTCGCTTGGGCGTGCTGCGGGTCGACGTCCAAGCAAAAGCGGCAACGTCTTGTCGAGGCTTTCCGCCAGCATGGCGCGCACGCCGTCGCGCAGTGCCGGATTGGAGGCGGCATCTTCAGGGCGCGTTGGAAACGATTCTGCGGGCAACTCGCGATAAGGGCCGCCGACGAGCTTGCCCAAAAACCTCTGCACCGCCAGCGAATGATCCAGGTTGATCAGCGCAGAGCTCTGTCTGACGATGGCAAAGTCGCGCCCGTCAAAGATACGGATAAACGCCAGGGCGTGGAGAAAGATGCGACGCCCGAGCACCACATCCTGGTTGAGGATGCCAAAGCCGCGGACCGTATAGCTTGATGACCCGATCGGACTGATTGCATTGAGGATCTGGATGTAGTGTCGGCAATTCGTTCCTTTCACGGCCTCGCGCATGTATCCGGCCAGCTCCGCATTAGGATCGCGGAATAGCCTGTCTTTCAACGTGTCCTTGGACTCATCGCGGGGTGGAAATTTCGCCGAGTTGTAGGGGATTCTCAGAACGGACGCGCCGGCAGGGACCGCGGCGCGAGTCCGCGCAAAGATCAGATCGCTCAGTCCCCAGCCTGGGATCGGGACCACCGTCTTCCTGTTCTGAAATATGGTCAGGCCGGTCGTCTGCACGGCGAACTCATCGCCGGTGGTAACGACCACACCGAAGTCGCACGAGCCGCCGGCCACGGAAGCAGGCTTGCCCGTCGCTTCACGCGGCGTGGTTAACTTGCCATTGGCTTTTTTGACGGTTGGTTGTGCCGTCTCCGGTTGGGCTTGTGCCCGCGCCTGAGTTGAAAAACACCACAGGATGATCGTAATGACGAGCAGCCGGGCGATGATGCTGAATGCGGCTGTGTTCGCGGGCGCAGCCAAACTTGATCCTTTGGCGCGTCGTGTCGGCAAAGGCGCTTACTCTTCCTTCAGATAGCCGGGGAGGTTCCGGTCGAGCCTTTCTACGACGAGCGCACGCGTTCTCTCGCGCAACGCCGCATTGGTCGAAGCTGTCTCGGGCGGATCGGGAAACAGTGAGTTGTCGAGCTTGGTGATCGGGTCTTCAAACAGACGCATATTTGCGGCGAGGTTCGCGCCGATGTCCGTAAGGGGGCGCTTGATCTGCTCGTAGCTGCGGCCGTCAATCAGCGTGATCGCAACATTGGCGAATAGGTGCGAGTGTCGGATGATGTTGCCGAGCCCCTGATTGTAGGTGCCGATGCCGTTCAGCGTCATGTTTGAGTTCGGCAGCTTCGACTTGTATGTAGTTGCGACCAGATAGCGATCGCAATTCACATTCGCGGTGAACCCCTTCACGATCACCGGCAGAGTCTCTTTGGGGTCCGGGATGAAGATCGCCTTCGCATGATAGAAGGGATCGAAAGCGCCCTTGGGATAAGCGATCCTGCGTATCGAGGAATCGTTGTTCGTTGCGGCGCGCACGCGCGCGAAAACGAGATCATCGAGGCCCCAGTCGATCGGAACCTCTTTTGCTTCCGCCTCGAAGATTGTCACGCCGAACTTCTGTACGGAGTAATTCTCGCCGATGACCGAGATTACGCCGAGACGGCACGGACCGCTGTTCATCTGCTCGGCCGGTTTGACTGCCGCAGCTTTCGGCTTCGTCGCCGATTTTTTGACGGTCGGCTTTGAGGGAGGCGTGGTGGTTGCAGGAGGAGTTTGGGCTGCTGCCAGAGCTAGAGAAGACAGCAAAACGATCGCGGAAGCAGCAAATCGAATCATGGATTCCAGGGCATCAGCAGCGGGAGAATATCGATCACGCCACCCTAGATTAGGACGGTGACAACCGCAAGCTGTAGCAGAAGGATCGCTGCCTATTCCGCCGGTCGCGGCCGCTTCCACCCATAATACTTCATCATGAATCCGTTCGACGGCTCGACCTCTTCCTTCTCGTACACAAACCCTTCGCGCTCGTACCAGCGCCAGGCCTTTTCGTTTTCGCGCACGCAGCGCAAATACATTTCATCCGGCATTTGCGTGCGCGTGAAGGCAAGCAGCTTTCGTCCGAGCGATTGGCCCTGATAGTCGGGTGCGACGAACAGCATGTCGAGATAGAGCTTTGGCAGATGCAGCGCCAGCATGGCCGCGATCGTGCCGTGGTCGTCGGCAACGAACAGGCTCCAGCCGTTCTCGATCTCGCGCCTGATGCGCGCACGTAAGTTTGCCAGCAGGAAATCGCTCGCCTCGCCAAGTCCGGTCGAGACCCAGCTCTCCATCCAGACGCGGCCGACCTCATCATATTCGTCCGGGCGGGCGGAACGGATGACGGGTTGTGACATTCGCTCAATCCCGTTGGTTGCGCGCGGCCTGGCGTGGGCGCGCCTTGCCGGCCGACAGGCACACCACCTCGGAGATCTGCAGCAATTGCCGCGCCAGCGGGCTGGTCTTGCGCCAGACCATGCCGATGGTGCGCGATGGCTCGGGATCGCGGAAGCGCGACAGCGAGACCGAGGCCGACCGTGTCTCCACCGGCACCGCCATCTCCGGGATCAGCGTGACGCCGATGCCGGCACTGACCATCTGGACCAGCGTCGAGAGCGAATTGGCGTCCAGCATCTCGCGCGGCGGCGCCGCTTGCATGTTGCAGAAGGAGAGCGCCTGGTCGCGGAAGCAGTGGCCCTCTTCGAGCAGTAACAGCCGCATCTCCCGCATCATCTCGCGCGACGGCACCGGCGTTCCTTCGTCCGAGCCCGGCCGCACCAGCAAGAACTTCTCCTCGAACAGCGCGACCTCGGTGAGCGAAGGCTCGGACACCGGCAGCGCCACGATGGCGGTGTCGAGCCGGCCCTCGACGAGCTCCTGAATCAGCCGCGGAGTCATGGTCTCACGCACGCGGATGTCGAGCTCCGGATGCATGCGCGTGAGGTTCTTGGTGATCTTGGGCAGGAGGTAGGGTGCAATCGTCGGGATCATGCCGATGCGCAGGCGGCCGGCGAAACGGTCTTGTGACGCCCGCGCGAAATCGCCGAGCTCATCGACCGAGCGCAAGATGTCGCGGACGCGTTGCGCGAGCTCCTCGCCGAACCGGGTCAGGGCAACCTGCCGCGCGCTGCGCTCCAGCAGTAGGCCGCCGAGGGTTTCCTCCAACTCCTTGATCTGCATCGACAACGCCGGCTGCGAGATCGAGCAGGACTCGGCCGCGCGACCGAAATGGCCGTGGCGCGCCAGCGCATCGAAATAGCGGAGTTGGCGCAGCGTCAGGTTCATCATCAGAAAATCCTATCGCAGCGATCACTAAAGTCAACTTTACCTGATAGGAGGCGATGCTTAGAGTGGTTCTACCTGGTCAAAGGGCGCCGTCGGACGCCACCAGAGGAGGTAATTCATGGATGACACGTCGAAGTGCCCGTTCACGGGCGGAAAACCCACGCGCACGAACCGCGACTGGTGGCCAACCCAGCTCAACATCGAGGTCCTGCACAAGAACTCGGACAAGTCCGATCCGATGGACAAGGACTTCGACTACGCCAAGGAGTTCAAGTCGCTTGACCTGAACGCGGTCATCAAGGACCTGACCGCGCTGATGACGGACTCGCAGGAATGGTGGCCGGCCGACTTCGGTCACTATGGCGGCCTGATGATCCGCATGGCCTGGCACAGCGCGGGCACCTATCGCACCACTGACGGCCGCGGCGGCGCCGGCGCCGGTCAACAGCGTTTCGCCCCGCTCAACAGCTGGCCCGACAACGCCAACCTCGACAAGGCGCGCCGCCTGCTCTGGCCGATCAAGCAGAAATATGGCCGCAAGCTTTCCTGGGCCGATCTGATGGTGCTCGCCGGCAACGTCGCGCTGGAATCGATGGGCTTCAAGACCTTCGGTTTTGCCGGTGGTCGCGTCGATGTCTGGGAGCCGGAAGAGCTCTATTGGGGCCCCGAAGGCACGTGGCTCGGCGATGAGCGCTACAGCGGTGAGCGTCAGCTCGCCGAGCCGCTCGGCGCCGTGCAGATGGGTCTCATCTACGTCAACCCGGAAGGTCCGAACGGCAAGCCCGATCCGGTCGCTGCGGCCAAGGATATCCGCGAGACCTTCGCCCGCATGGCGATGAACGACGAAGAAACCGTCGCGCTGATCGCCGGCGGCCACTCCTTCGGCAAGACCCATGGCGCGGGCGACCCGTCGCTGGTCGGTCCGGAGCCGGAAGCTGGCGCGTTGGAAGATCAGGGCCTCGGCTGGAAGAGCAAGCACGCCTCGGGTCACTCGGGCGATGCCATCACCAGCGGCCTGGAAGTGACCTGGACGACGACGCCGACCAAGTGGAGCAACAACTTCTTCGAGAACCTGTTCAATTTCGAATGGGAGCTGACGAAGAGCCCGGGCGGTGCGAACCAGTGGACGGCCAAGGGCGCCGACGCGATCATCCCCGATGCCTTCGACAAGTCGAAGAAGCATCGGCCGACGATGCTGACGACCGACCTCTCGCTGCGCTTCGATCCTGCCTATGAGAAGATCTCGCGCCGCTTCCTGGAGAACCCCGATCAGTTCGCGGACGCCTTCGCCCGCGCCTGGTTCAAGCTCACCCATCGCGACATGGGCCCCATCCAGCGTTATCTCGGTCCCCTGGTCCCGAAGGAGACGCTGATCTGGCAGGATCCGATTCCGGCGGTGAATCACGAGCTGGCCAGCGATCAGGATATCGCCGCGCTCAAGACCAAGATCCTTGGGTCGGGCCTCTCGGTCTCCGAGCTGGTTTCGACCGCCTGGGCGTCGGCCTCGACGTTCCGCGGCTCCGACAAGCGCGGCGGAGCCAACGGCGCGCGCATCCGGCTCGCCCCGCAGAAGGATTGGGAGGTCAACCAGCCGGCCCAGCTCTCCAAGGTCCTCGGCAAGCTCGAAGCGATCCAGAAGGACTTCAACGCGTCGTCCGGCGCGAAGAAGGTCTCGCTCGCGGACCTCATCGTGCTCGGCGGCACCGCCGCGGTCGAGAAGGCCGCAAAGGATGCCGGCGTCGACGTCAAGGTCGGCTTCACGCCGGGCCGCATGGATGCATCGCAGGAGCAGACCGATGCGGCCTCGTTCGCACCGCTCGAGCCGCGGGCGGACGGCTTCCGCAACTACATCGGCAAGCGGCATCAGTTCATGCAGGAAGAAGAGGCGCTGGTCGATCGCGCGCAGCTTCTCAGACTCACCGGTCCGGAAATGACGGTGCTGGTCGGCGGCCTGCGGGTGCTCGGTGCCAACGCCAACGGGTCGAAGCATGGCGTTCTCACCGCGAAGGTGGGCACGCTCAGCAACGACTTCTTCGTCAACCTGCTCGACATGAGCGCGCAATGGACACCGGCGGCCGACGGCACCTATGAGGCGCGCGACCGCAAGACCAATGCGGTGAAGTGGACCGGCACGCGCTCCGACCTGATCTTCGGCGCGCACTCGCAGCTCCGGGCCTTCGCCGAGGTCTATGCCACCTCGGACGCCAAGGAGAAGTTCGTCAAGGACTTCGCCAAGGCCTGGACCAAGGTGATGAACCTCGACCGCTACGACATCGCGGCGTGAGTCCGGTCAGCAAGCGATAGACGAAAGGGCGGCCGAAAGGCCGCCCTTTTTTGTCTCTGATTGTCACACGTCGAGTGTGCCGGCCTTTGCGGCGGCGTAGCGCTCGCCCACGACCTTCCAGTTCACAATATTCCACCATGCCTTGAGATAATCGGCGCGGCGGTTCTGGTAGTTCAGGTAGTAGGCGTGCTCCCAGATGTCGTTGCCGAGCAGCGCCCGCTTGCCGTCCATCATCGGATTGTCCTGGTTGGGGCGCGTCTCGATCGCGAGCTTGCCATCCTTGCTGACGGTCACGAACACCCAGCCCGAGCCGAACACGCGGCCGCCGGCAGCGTTGAAGTCGGCCTGCAGTTTCTCCATGCCTCCGAGATCGCCGTCGATTGCGGTGAGCAAGGCACCGTCCGGCTTGCCGCCGTTCGGTCCCATGATCTGCCAGAACATGGTGTGGTTGGCGTGGCCGCCCATGTTATTGCGGACGCCGGTGCGGATGGCGTCCGGGACAGCGTCGAGGTTGCCCAGAACTTCGCCGACCGGCTTTCCCGCGATCTGCGGATTGTCCTTGGCGAAATTGTTCAGGTTGGTGATGAACGCCTGGTGATGGCGGTCATGATGGATTTCCATCGTCTTGGCATCGATATGCGGTTCCAGCGCATTCGCCGGATAGGCGAGCGGATCGAGCTTGAACGGCCCTGCGGGCGCCGCCGCGGCCTGCGCAAACGCCATGCGTGGGGCAGCGGCCGCCGCGACGAGGCCAGTTGCAGCGAACATGAGACGGCGCCGGGATAGGGATGACATGTGGTTCTCCTGTCTGGGACGATCCGCTGATGAAGCGCACGGCGGACAGGATAGATACGCGACAGCAACCATCGTGGGTTTCGATCCGATCTCTCCGGCGCTGCGGCGGAATCGCGCATGGCCAATCCGATCCTGCCGGCCGCAAACGGCCAACAAAAAGGGCGGCCTTTCGGCCGCCCTTCGTTTTCTGGACTGTCGCGAGACCTTACTCGCCGGCGGCTTCGCGCGGGGCCTTCTCGCCCTCGCCCTTATCCTTGCCTTCGAGGTCCTCGCCGGTGGTCTGGTCGACCACCTTCATCGACAGGCGGGTCTTGCCGCGGTCGTCGAAGCCGAGCAGCTTGACCTTGACCTTGTCGCCTTCCTTGACGACGTCGGAGGTCTTCTGCACGCGCGACGAAGCGAGCTGGCTGATGTGGACGAGACCGTCCTTGGAGCCGAAGAAGTTCACGAAGGCGCCGAACTCCATGACCTTGACGACGGTGCCGTCATAGATCTGGCCGACTTCCGGATCCGACGCGATCGACTTGATCCACTTGATCGCGGCCTTCATGGCTTCGCCGTCGCTGGAGGCGACCTTGACGGTGCCGTCGTCCTCGATGTTAACCTTGGCGCCGGTCTTCTCGACGATCTCGCGGATCACCTTGCCGCCGGTGCCGATCACTTCGCGGATCTTGTCGGTGGCGATCTTGAAGGTCTCGATGCGCGGTGCGTATTCGCCGAGCTCGGCGCGCGCAGCAGTCAGTGCCTTGGACATCTCACCCAGGATATGGATGCGACCTTCCTTGGCCTGGCCGAGCGCCACCTTCATGATCTCTTCGGTGATGCCCTCGATCTTGATGTCCATCTGGAGCGAGGTGATGCCCTGCTCGGTGCCGGCCACCTTGAAGTCCATGTCGCCGAGATGGTCTTCGTCACCGAGGATGTCCGAGAGAACCGCATAGCGCTTATCTTCGAGGATCAGGCCCATGGCGATGCCCGCGGTCGGCCGCTTCAGCGGCACGCCGGCATCCATCAGCGCCAGCGAGGCGCCGCAGACCGACGCCATCGACGAGGAGCCGTTGGACTCGGTGATCTCCGACACCACGCGCGTGGTGTAGGGGAACTCGTGGTGCGGCGGCAGCACCGGATGGATCGCGCGCCAGGCGAGCTTGCCGTGGCCGATCTCGCGGCGCTTGGTACCGCCGAGGCGGCCGGTCTCGCCGACCGAGTAGGGCGGGAAGTTGTAGTGCAGCAGGAACGTCTCCTTGTACGTCCCCGACAGCGCGTCGATGTACTGCTCGTCCTCGCCGGTACCGAGCGTGGTCACGACCATCGCCTGGGTCTCACCGCGGGTGAACAGCGCCGAGCCGTGCGCGCGGGGCAGCACGCCGACTTCGGCGACGATGTTGCGCACGGTCTTGCTGTCGCGGCCGTCGATGCGCTTGCCGGTGTCCAGGATGTTCCAGCGGACGATCTTGGCTTCGAGCTCCTTGAACACGCCGGCGACTCGCAGCTTGTCGTATTTCGGCTCCTGCCCTTCGGGGAAGTAGTGGGCGATCACCTTTTCCTTGACCTTGCCGACCGCGGCGTAGCGGTCCTGCTTCACCGGAATGGCGTAGGCGGCGCGCAGCTCCTGCTCGACGAGGCCGAGCATTTCCTTCTCGAGCGCCGAATTGTCGATGACGGTGACTTCGCGCGGCTCCTTGGCGGCCTTCTCTGCGAGCTCGATGATCGCGTTGATGACCGGCTGGAAGTGGCGGTGACCGAACATCACGGCGCCGAGCATGATGTCTTCGTTCAGTTCCTTGGCTTCCGATTCCACCATCAGCACGGCGTCGGCGGTGCCGGCGACGACGAGGTCGAGCTGGGTGTCGACCATCTCGTCGAGCGTCGGGTTGAGGATGAATTCGTCATTGGCGAAGCCGACGCGGGCGGCGCCGATCGGGCCCTTGAACGGCGCGCCGGACAGGGTCAGCGCAGCCGACGAGGCCACCAGCGCGACGATATCCGGATCGTTCTCCATGTCGTGCGACAGCACGGTGGCGATCACCTGGGTCTCGTTGCGCCAGCCGTCGACGAACAGCGGACGGATCGGACGGTCGATCAGGCGGGAGACCAGCGTCTCCTTCTCGGTCGGACGGCCCTCGCGCTTGAAATAGCCGCCGGGAATGCGGCCGGCAGCGTAGGTCTTCTCCTGATAGTCGACGGTCAGCGGGAGGAAGTCGACGCCTTCGCGCGGCGCCTTCGCCGCGACCACGGTGGCGAGCACCACGGTCTCGCCGTAGGTGGCGACGACGGCGCCGTCGGCCTGGCGGGCGATCTTGCCGGTTTCCAGCTTGAGCGGGCGTCCACCCCAGTCGATCTCGACGGAATGCTTATTGAACATGGAGGTCTTCTTTCATGGGTTCTCGAAAGAAGGGACGGCCCTCGAAAAACAAAAACCATGCGCAAGATTGCGGGACGCTGATCGGAGCGGATGATCAGCGTCCTGCGATCCTGCCATGGTTTTTGGATGTCGGATGGCGTCCATCCTTTCGGGTCATACGGGCGCCTTGCCCGTTGTGCCCAGCCGCCGGATTGCTGCTGGGCTGTCAGTCGGCACGAATGCGAACACCGAACCGCGGTCTTCGCCCATCATGCCCGGATGCAAGTCTTCAACGGCTCGCATCCGACGCGCACGCAGCCTCGATCAAAAACCTTTAAGGAAGCGCTTTCGTTCGAAACCACGCGCGAAAACGCGCGCCAATGGCGCGCGTTGGGAACACTTAACGACGAATGTTGTGCTTCTCGAGCAGCGCCTTGTACCGCGCCTCATCCTTCTTCTTGAGATAGTCGAGGAGCGAGCGGCGGGTCGAGACCAGCTTCAAGAGGCCGCGACGCGAATGGTTGTCCTTCACGTGGGTCTTGAAATGGTTGGTGAGGTTGTTGATGCGTTCCGACAGGATCGCGACCTGAACCTCGGGCGAGCCGGTGTCGCCGGCCCTGGTGGCATTGGTCTTGATGACTTCCGCTTTGCGTTCTGCGGCAATCGACATCGTCAATTTCTCTCGTTGCGACCGGCGCTGGCAGTCAGGCCGGTCAGGTTGAACACACGCTTGGGGATGATTTCGCCATTGCCAACTTCAGCAAGCGCCAAAAGACGGCCTGCCACCGTGACATAGACTGTGCCGCTACAAGTGGGCGCATCCCGTCCGCGCAACAAAACGGCCTGGCCCCGATGGAGCCTTGCCGCATCAGCCCGAGTGACGGCCAGTGCCGGGATGTCGTCCAGCGCGGTCTCAACGGGCATAAGCGCGTCCGCGAGGCTACCCTCGCCGGACGCGGCTCTATCGCACAAAGCCTCCAACTGATCCAGCGGAATCATGTCGTTTTCGCCAAATGGGCCGACCAGGGTCCGCCGCAGCGCGCAGATATGGCCATAAGTGCCGAGAATCCGGCCCATATCGCGGGCCAGCGCCCGGACATAGGTGCCTTTGCCGCATTCGGCCTCGAACACGGCCCGGTCGTTATCCGGTTGATCTACAAGGGTTAAATGGTGGATCTCGACGGGACGGGGGGCCAGTTCCACGACCTCGCCGTCGCGGGCGAGGTCGTAGGCACGCTCGCCCTGCACCTTGATCGCGGAATAGCGCGGCGGGATCTGCTCGATCACGCCGGTGAAGCGGGGCAGGAGGGCCAGGATGGCCTCCCGGGTCGGGCGCTGGTCCGAGGTCGCGGTGACCCGGCCCTCAATGTCGTCGGTGTCGCGCTCCTCGCCCCAGCTCACGGTGAACTGGTAGCGCTTGCGGCCGTCCATCACGAAGGGGACGGTCTTGGTGGCTTCGCCGAGTGCGATCGGCAGACCGCCCGAGGCGAGCGGATCGAGCGTGCCGGCATGGCCCGCGCGCTTGGCGTTGAACAGGCGCTTGAGCACGGCGACGGCCTGCGTCGAGGTCATGCCGATCGGCTTGTCGAGCACGACCCAGCCGTGGACGTCGCGGCGGTCGCGGCGAACCTGGTTGCCCTTTTGCTGCTGCTTGGCGCGCGGATCGTTGTTGACGCGGCGCGGCTCCCGATGTGGCTGCGAGTCGTTGCTCAGCTCCCCAAAATTATTTGTCTGCACGTCGCGCTGATCGGCCTGTTCGCCGCTGATCGTGTCGTGAGCCGGGTCCATCGTCATCGTTCTTCTTCCCGATCCGAATCCGGATCCTGTTCCAAGTCCTGTGCGACGCCCTGTTCGAGATCCTTCTGCACCGCAGGTGTTCGCAAAAGCTTCTCGATCCGTTCCGCTTCGTCGAATCGCTCGTCGACGCGGAAGCGAATGTCAGGTGCAAATTTCAGGTTAACGCGCCGCGCGACCTCGCCGCGCAAAAATTTCTTGTTGCGCTCGAGCGCACCGAGGACGATCCCGGTGTCGCGGCCACCGAGCGGCATCACGTAGATCGTCGCGAGCTTCAGGTCGGGCGACATCCGCACCTCCGGCACGGTGATGATGTGACCTTCGAGGTCAGCATCATGCACGTTGCCTTGCGCCAGAATCTCGGCCATCGCATGGCGAACCTGCTCGCCGACGCGCAACTGGCGTTGCGAGCCTCCGCCGGGCGCGGAACTCTTCTTCTGATGATGGCGTGGCATTCTCGAAAATCACCTCGTCATGCCCGTGCATGGGACACGGGCATTGTCGCTTGTCCTGTTGAAACGAAGAGGGGTGGATGGCCGGACAAAATCCGGCCATCGCACTCCCGCAATTCCAGTTCAAAATGATACGAACGCTTCGGTAAGATTTGGACTTACAGGGAGCGCTGGATCGTCTCCACGCGATAACACTCGATCACGTCACCGGCACGCATGTCGTGATAGTTCTCGAAGGCCATGCCGCATTCCTGACCGGACTGGACTTCCTTCACTTCGTCCTTGAAGCGCTTGAGCGTCGACAGCTTGCCTTCGTGCACGACGACGTTGTCGCGGATCAGGCGCACATTGGCGCCGCGTTCCACTGTGCCGTCGGTGACGCGGCAGCCGGCGACCTTGCCGACCTTGGAGATGTTGAAGATCTCCAGGATCTCGGCATTGCCCAGCATGGTTTCGCGCAAGGTCGGCGCGAGCAGACCGCTCATCGCCTTCTTCACGTCGTCCACGAGATCGTAGATGATGTTGTAGTAGCGGATCTCGATGCCGTTGCGCTTGGCGGCCGCGGCGGCCTCCTTGTTGGCGCGGACCGAGAAGCCGATGATCGCGGCGTTGAAGCCTTCCGCGAGCGTCACGTCTGATTCCGAGATGCCGCCGACGCCGGCGTGAAGGATACGCGCGGCGACTTCGTCGGTACCGAGCTTCTCCAGCGAGCCGAGGATCGCTTCCAGCGAGCCCTGCACGTCGGCCTTGACGATCAGCGGGAATTCCTTGCGGCCCGCCGTCTTCAATTGCGACATCATCTGCTCGAGCGAGCCGCGCATGCCGGAGATCGAGGCGGCCGCGTTCTCGCGCTTCTGGTGCGCGCGGTAGCTGGTGATCTGGCGGGCACGGGCTTCGTTCTCGACGACGGCCAGACGATCGCCGGCCTCCGGCGGACCATTGAAGCCGAGCACCTCGACCGGCACCGACGGACCGGCCTCCTGCACGGTGTCGCCCTGATCGGAGATCAGCGCGCGGACGCGGCCCATCTCGGCGCCGGCGACGATGATGTCGCCGACACGGAGCGTGCCGCGCTGGACCAGCACGGTCGCGACCGGACCACGGCCGCGATCGAGCTTGGCCTCGATCACGGTGCCTTCGGCCGGACGTTCCGAATTGGTCTTCAGGTCAAGGATTTCGGCCTGCAGCGCGATCATCTCGAGCAGCTTGTCGAGATTGGTCTTGTTCTTGGCGGACACCTCGACGTCGACGACTTCGCCGCCGAAGGATTCCACCTGAACCTCGTGCTGGAGCAGCTCGGTGCGAACACGCTCGGGCTTGGCATCGGGCTTGTCGATCTTGTTGATGGCAACGATGATCGGCACGCCGGCCGCCTTGGCGTGATTGATGGCTTCGACCGTCTGCGGCATCACGCCGTCATCGGCCGCAACCACCAGCACGACGATGTCGGTGACCTTGGCGCCGCGGGCGCGCATCGCGGTGAACGCGGCGTGGCCAGGCGTGTCGATGAAGGTGATCTTCTTGCCGCTCTCGGGCGAGAGCACCTGATAAGCGCCGATATGCTGGGTGATACCGCCGGCTTCGCCGGAGACCACGTTGGCATGGCGGAGCGCGTCGAGCAGCGAGGTCTTGCCGTGGTCGACGTGGCCCATCACGGTCACGACCGGCGAACGCGTCTCGGTGTCGGTGGAATCGTCGACTTGGTCGAACAGGCCTTCTTCGACGTCCGAGGCGGCGACGCGCTTGACGCTGTGGCCGAGCTCTTCGGCGATCAGCTGGGCCGTGTCGGCGTCGATCACGTCGGTGATCTTGTGCATCGCGCCCTGCTTCATCAGCATGCGGATGACGTCGACCGCCCGCTCGGACATGCGGTTGGCGAGTTCCTGGATGGTGATCGCTTCCGGAATCGTCACCTCACGGATGAGCTTTTCTTTGGGCTCGTTCGAGGCGTGGCCCTTGAGGCGCTGGGTGCGGCGGCGGAACGAGGCGATCGAGCGCTCGCGGACCTCGTCGGCATTGAGCGCGGTGACGACCGTCAGGCGGCCGCGCTCTTTCTGCGGGCCGGGCTTGTGGGTGGGCTTGGGGGCGACCACGGGACGCGCGGCGCCGCCGGGACCGCGGCGGATTTGTCGCGGACCGTCGTCCTCGTCCGGTCCAGCGGCGACCGCCGGAGCGCGACCGAGCGGGCCGCCTCCCGGCCTGGCCGTGGTCGTTCCGGGGCGCGCAGTCGTCGTTCCCGGGCGTGCCGTGGTCGTGGTGGTGCCGGGCCGCGCCGTGGGCGCGCCGGGTCGGGGCGCAGAAGCGGCCGGGGCGGCCGCAGCGGGGCGCGGAGCCGATGGCGGCTGCTCGCCTTCGCCAAAACGCTTCTTGGCCTCGGTCTCGGCCTTCCGCTTGGCTTCGTCCTCGTGGCGGTGGCGCTCGTCCTCGGCCTTGCGACGGGCCTCGGCGGCTTCGCGCTCGGCGCGTTCGGCGGCCTCGCGGACCGCGCGGCGCTGGGCCTCTTCTTCTGCCTGGCGACGCTCTTCGACTTCGCGCACCTTGGCATCGGCCAACGCGCTGGCGCGGGCGGAGCGTTCGTCCTCGGTCAGCGTGCGCAGCACCACGCCGGAACCAGCGTTGCGGGGCGGGGCAGCCTTCGGGGCGGGACGCGGCGCCGCAGCGGGCGCGGCCGGTGCGGGCTTGGCGACCTCGGCGGCCTGCGGCTCAGGCGCGCCGTCGATCCGGCGCTTGCCGCGCTTCTCGACCACGACCTGCTTGCTGCGGCCATGGCTGAAGCTCTGGCGCACGGTGCCCGTTTCGACGCGCGGCTTGAGCGATAGCGTCTTGCTCGGAACGCTCAGCTTCTTGTCGCCAGGGGTCTTGGTATCAACCATTCAGCAGTCCTAATCCTGATTTATCAGTGTTGTGCGGTTACCGCACCGTCCAATCGGGTCGTCGGTGTCTCTCAGAAATCCTGGCCGGGCTCTTCGGCAGTCTTGTCAGCGTCCGCCATCCGGTATCGGACCAGCATCTGGCTACGTGACAGGAATGACTTGCTCGCCGGGCCCGCGAGCAGGGCAGCATGTATCACATTTGACCGGGTCAGTGCCAAATCCAATTCTATCGATTTCAGTGCGGTGACGACGGGAATCTGCGGCTTGGCGCCGCGATTCCCGGCATTTTGCCGCGCCAGCATGTCCAATTTGCGGATTCCGTCCGCGGCCCCGTCGCTGGCGTGGATCAGGACCTCGACCGTGCCTTCCCGAAGGGCGCTTTCGACCTTGCCGAAGCCGGCCACGACCTGGCCCGCCTTGGCGGCGATCCCAAGGGCTTCCGTCACGCTCCGAACCAGGAGCGCCTCGATGTCGGCAGGAAGCGTCTGGGGGGTGCGCAGCTCGCGCTTGAAGGCTTTGCTAAATTGGTGACGCCGGACGGCTTCCGCAACCACCTGCCGGGAGGCGGTGACCCACATGCCGCGTCCGGGCAGCTTGCGCTTGAGATCGGGAACTATGTCGCCTTGCGGCGAGACGACGAAGCGGATCAGCTCGTCGATCGGCCGGACCTCCCGGCTGACCGCGCACATCCGCATGGTCGCGGACCTTTCGGTCCGCGGTCCATGGTCGAGTTCGTGGTCAGTATCTGCAAGCATGCGGGCGACATCCTCCGTTGCCCTTAAGCCGGCTGATCTTCGGTCGCTTCGGCCTCTTCCGGCTTGGCGAGATCGGCTTCGGTGATCCAGCCGGCCTTGACGCGGGCTTGCATGATCATCGCTTCGGCATCGTCACGGGTGATCTCGATGCCGTCGAGCGCACCGGCGTGCTTGGTCGGCTCGCTGCCTTCCTTGCGCTCGGTCCAGCCGACCAGATCGTCGGTGGCGCAGCCGGCGAGGTCGTCGACGGATTTGATGTCGTTCTCGCCGAACTTCACCAGCATCTTCGAGGTCACGCCGGGCACGTCCTTCAGGGCGTCCTCGACGCCGAGTTCCCTGCGCCTGGCCTCGAGCTCGGCTTCCTGCTGCTCCAGATATTCGCGGGCGCGGTTCTGCAGCTCCTGCGCGGTCTCCTCGTCGAAACCCTCGATGCTGGCGAGTTCCTTGACGTCAACCATCGCGAGCTCCTCGACCGAGGTGAAGCCTTCGGACGCCAGGAGCTGGCCGACCACCTCGTCGACGTTGAGCGATTCCATGAAGACGCGCGTGGAGTTCTCGAAGTCCGCCTGGCGGCGCTCCGATTCCTCCTGCTCGGTCAGGATGTCGATGTCCCAGCCGGTGAGCTGCGAGGCCAGTCGCACGTTCTGGCCGCGGCGGCCGATCGCCAGCGAAAGCTGGTTGTTGGTGTCGGGCACGACGACCTCGATGCGCTCGCGGTCCTCGTCGATGACGACCTTGGAGACTTCCGCCGGCGCCAGCGCGTTGACCACGAAGGTCGCGATGTCGGGCGACCACGGAATGATGTCGATCTTCTCGCCCTGCAATTCGTTCACCACGGCCTGCACGCGCGAGCCGCGCATGCCGACGCAGGCGCCGACCGGATCGACCGAGGAATCGCGGGAAATCACGCCGATTTTCGCGCGCGAGCCCGGATCGCGGGCCACCGCCTTGATCTCGACGATGCCGTCATAGATCTCCGGCACCTCCTGCGCGAACAGCTTCGCCATGAACTGCGGATGGGTGCGGGAGAGGAAGATCTGCGGACCGCGGGTTTCGCGGCGGACATCGAAGATGTAGGCGCGCACACGGTCGCCGTTGCGGAAGACTTCGCGCGGCAGCATCTCGTCGCGGCGGATGATGGCCTCGCCGCGGCCGAGATCGACGATCACGCTGCCATATTCGACGCGCTTGACGACGCCGTTGACGATGTCGCCGATGCGGTCCTTGAATTCCTGATATTGCCGGTCGCGCTCGGCCTCGCGCACCTTCTGCACGATCACCTGCTTGGCCGACTGCGCGGCGATGCGGCCATATTCCAGCGGCGGCAGCGTGTCGGCGATGGTGTCGCCGACCTGGGCGCCGGGATTGGCGCGCTGCGCATCCACCAGCGAGATCTGGTTGGAATGGTTTTCCACCTTCTCGACCACCAGCATGTGGCGCGACAGCCGCAGCTCACCCTTCTTCGGGTCGATCTCGGCGTGAACGTCAGTCTCACTGCCGTAGCGGGCCCGCGCCGCCTTGGCGATGGCGTCCTCCATCGCGGCGATGACGATGCCGCGGTCGATGGATTTCTCGCGCGCAACGGCGTCCGCGATCTGGAGCAATTCAAGTCGATTGGCGCTGACTGCCATGGCTAGTCTCCTTGGTCAGGATCGATCTCGCCGCGCCGCGCGCGTTCGGCGGCAAGGCGATGTTTCTTCGTATTGGTCGGAGCCGGCTTCTTCTTCGGCTTGGTGTTCTTGGTCGTTTTCTCGCTGATCTTGGCGTGCGGAGCCTGCGGCGGCTCCAGGCCCAGATTGCGGCGCATCTCGCGCGCCTCGGCCTTGCCGCGACGCATCGATTCCGCGATCAGCTCGTCGGTCAGCACCAGGCGTGCTTCGCCGATATCCTCCATGGTCAGGAGAACGTCGGGATCGTCGCCCGCCTTGACGTCGTCGCGATGCAGATGGACGCGATTGCCTTCGACGGCACCGATCATGCCGCGGAACCGCTTCCGCCCCTCATGGGCGACCGCCATCTCGACCTTCACCAGATGTCCGGCATAGCGCTCGAAATCGGAGCGGCGCACCAGCGGACGGTCGATCCCCGGCGAGGAGATCTCCAGTCGGTAGGCGCGATCGATGGGATCGGCGACGTCGAGCACGGGCGACAACGCCCGCGAGATCGCCTCGCAATCCTCGATCTGCATGGAGCCGTCCGGCCGCTCGGCCATGATCTGCACGGTGCAGCCGGCCTCGCCGGAAATACGGATCCGCACCAGGCGATAGCCCATGCCCTGAAGCACGGGCGCCGCGACCGCGGACACCCGTGCCGCGACGCCCGGCTCGACCACGAGCCGCGGCTCGGCCAGCAATTCGGCATCCGTGGAACCAGAGGTCGGTTCGGTCATGGCAGGGGTCAAGGCGCTCGTTGGGTTCAACGCTTGGGTTAAGGCTTGGTTAATCTCAAAGCCCGCTTCGGAACTCTCCCGACACGCGTCGGGCCGCATCTTCCGCCAAGCCGCGTTCAGGTAATAAAAAAGAGCGGGTCCTTTCGGGCCCACTCTCACTACGCGGATCGTATGAGAAGATGAATTGGCGCTGATATAGCCCTTTCCACACTCCCGGACAAGGCCCATTGCAGGGCCAAGCCGGCTTTTTGCGCCCTTCGGACGGCCCGCCGCGCAACGCTTCCTTCATCAAGCAGGCCTAGATTCCCTGATTGTGGGCCGGCTTGAGCTACGGCGCGCCCACGGCGTGCCAGATCCCGAGTTGCGTTTTCATGACCGTTGCCACGTCGCTCATTCCTGGACTGGACGATATCGTCAAGCGCGGCGATCCGAGACGTCGTGGCGAGATCGCCCGCGCCATCTCCCAGCTGTTCTTCCAGGACGCCGAGAACCTCCGCCCCGAGCTGATCGATCTCTTCGACAATCTCCTGATCGATCTCGTTCCGCATGCCGAGCTCGATTCGCGCGTCGATCTCGCCGAGCGCTTCTCGCGCCTGAACAACGCGCCGCCGCATCTGGTGAACCAGCTCGCGCGCGAGAACGAAATCTCGGTGGCGGGCCCCGTGCTGCGCCGCTCGCCCGTACTCGACGAGGCGGCCCTGGTCGAGATCGCGCGGCTGAAGGGCCAGGGTCATCTGCTGGCGATGACGGAGCGGCCGACGCTGCCTGTCGTCGTCACCGACGTGCTGGTCGAGCGCGGCGATCGCGACGTGGTGCGCCGTGCCGCCGGCAATGCCGGTGCGATGTTCTCGCCGGGCAGCTATTCCGAGCTGATCAAGCGCGCCGCGCAGGACGGCGTACTGACGCTCAAGATCGGCCAGCGCAACGATCTCTCGGGCGAGCACCTGAAGGAGCTTCTCAACGGTACGCTCGACGTCATCCGCCGCCGCCTCTCCAGCGTGGTCAATCCCGCGCGCCAGATCGAGATCAAGCGCGCCATGGCCGCCATCGAGGAGGCTTCGCTGCCGCCGGGGCCGCGCCGCGATTTCTCGGGGGCACAGCGCACGGTGCTGGGATTGCATCGCGAAGGTCATCTCGGCGAGAGCGCGCTGCTCGGTTTCGCCAAGGCACACAAATACGAGGAATCGATCGCTTCGCTCTCGGCGATGGCCGGCGTCCGTCTTTCGATTCTCGATCGTCTCATTTCGGGCGATCGCTATGATCCGCTTCTGATCCTCGGCCGCGTTCTGAATCTCGGCTGGCCGACGGTGCGCGCCCTCATCCTGCTCTGGTACGGCCCACACCGCACGCCCGCCGATGCGGACATCGAGGCCGCGCGTGTCAACTACACGCGCCTGATGCCGGCGACCGCCGAGCGCATCGTGAATTTCTGGCGCAATCGGCAGACGATTTAGAGCCGCCTGAATCGCAGGTAAGCCGCCTTGCGTCCCTCGCGCGCGGCCTTCCGGCCGTAGCGCGTCATGGTGTAGCCGTCCCAGGGCTGCCTGAAATCGTCGGCGCGCTCCGCGAGCCATTTGAAGTCCGAAGACCGCGCCAGATGCGACAGCGTCCAGGCGCAGTAATCGTCGATGTCGCAGACGAAGCGGAATTCGCCGCCGGGCTTGAGCACGCGCGCCATTGCGGCAATGGTCCTGTCCTGCACGAAGCGCCGCTTCCAATGTCGCCGCTTCGGCCAGGGATCGGGATGGATCAGGTCGATCCGCGACAGCGAGGCCTTCGGCAGCCAGGCCAGCAGCTCGGCGGCATCGCCGGCGAACAGGCGGATGTTGCCGATATTGGCCGCCTCGATCTGCGCAAGGATCTTAGCCATGCCGTTGACATAGGGCTCGCAGCCGATGAAGCCGGTCGTGGAGAAAGATTGTGCCTCGGCCGCGAGATGCTCGCCGCCACCGAAGCCGATCTCAAGCCGCACGTCCTCAGCCGCGGGATCGAAGATCTCGCGGGCATCCGCCGGTGCTTCGCCCTCGGTGTCGAGGGCAAGATGCGGCAGCAGCTGCTCGATCAATCCGGCCTGGTGTTGCCTGAGCTTGTGGCCCTTGCGGCGCCCGAAGAAGGCGCGCTCGGTGTCATCGCGCTCGGGATCTGACTTGCGCTCGCTCATCGCAGCGTCTGATACAGGCGATGGAGCAGCCGCGCACGCGGCGCGAGCGACGAGACGTAGAGCTGCTCATAATGGGTGTGTGCGCCCTTGCCGTCGACGCCGAGCCCATCGAGCGTCGCGGTATGCGCGGCGGTGAAATTGCCGTCCGAGCCGCCGCCGGTGTGGGTGTCGATCAGTTCGAAGCCAAGATCGGCCGCAAGGGCCTTCGCATGCTCGTAGAGCGAAGCGCCTGCATTGCTCTTCTCGTAAGGCGGCCGATTGAGCCCGCCAGTGACCTCGACGGTGACGCCGTCGGTCTTCGATGTGAGCGCGAGGATCTTGCCGACGAACTCGTCCGCGTCCTCGAGACTCACGACGCGCAGATCGACTTCGGCATAAGCCTCCTCCGGCGTGACGTTGGGACGCGTGCCGCCGCGCGCCACGCCGACATTGACGGTGACGCCTCGCTCGAGGTCGTTCATTCCTTCCAGCGCCAGGATCACGTTCGCGAGCTCGCGAACGGCGCTGCGTCCGTCTTCCGGCCGGGAGCCGGCATGCGCAGGCACGCCCTTGATGAAGACCTTGAAGCGTCCGACGCCCTTGCGTGCCGTGACGATCCTGCCGCCGTCGCGCGCCGGCTCCGTCACCAGCACGTATTTGGCCTTGCGCCCTTCCTGCTCGATCAGCGCGCGCGAGGTCGGGCTACCGATCTCCTCGTCGGAGGTGAACATGTGGGTGATGCCGAGTGGCGAGCGGTCGCCGCTCGCGCAGAGCGCGTGAAAGGCGTGATGGGCGACATAGGCGCCGCCCTTCATGTCATAGATGCCCGGGCCGAATGCGCTGTCGCCCTCGACCTTGAACGGCAGGCGCTCGATGAAGCCGAGGGGATGAACGGTGTCGAGGTGGCTCAGCACCAGGATGCCCGGCCGGTCCTGGCCCCAGCTCGAACGCGCCACAAGATGATCGCCGCAGCCATCGACGCCGGCGATGCGCTCGAGCGTGACGGGCAGATCGCGGTATTGCTCCGCGATCAGCGAGACCAGTTTGTTGACCTGTTCGGGCGCTTCCGTCGGCGTCTCGATCTCCACCCAGCGGCGGATGCCATCGAGAATGGTTTGGGTATCGAACCAATTGGAGCTGGCCATCAACGCATCTATGCCTCTGAATCGCATCATCGGAGAGGACGCGCACCGAGGCGCGCCGCAAATGACGACATAGGCCAGATTTGACGCAGTCTCAAATCGCCATTGAGGATGGCGTCAGCGCTTGTCGGGGCCTTCGCGGGCGGCGATCTGCTCGACGAGGTCGACGATGGAGCGGCGCATCTTGGAATCGGCTATTCGGGTGAACGCCTTGGTCAAGGCGAGTCCCTCCGATGTCGCGAGGAAATCCGAGACGTAAGAGGGCGAGGCGCCTTCGCTGAAGCCGTCCGGACCCGGTACGCCGCTCGGGCCGCCTTCGAACAAGAACGACACAGGCACCTGGAGAATTTCGGCGATCTGCTGGATGCGGCTCGCGCCGACCCGGTTGGTGCCCTTCTCGTACTTCTGAATCTGCTGGAAAGTCAGGCCCAAAGCTTCACCGAGCTTTTCCTGGCTCATGCCCAACATGATGCGGCGCATACGCACGCGACTGCCGACATATTTGTCAACAGGGTTGGGCGCTTTCGACATTTCCCCAGTCCTCCAAACATCACCTCCGGCGCAATCAACACGCGTGCCTCGGGTGCCAGCACCAACAAATCAAACCCTCTTATTGGGAAACATTGCGGAGAAATTTAGCAATGCCCACTGTCTTTCGCAGCCGGCGCAGAATGGGGAGCCCGCGTGCAGTCTGTCAACCGTGGGACTACGGTTGTCAAAGGTTTCCGGCTACTGCCGTGCGAGCGATCAGGGGTGTCGTTTGGCGACGCGGCGGCGGACTGCCACAATCACGGCGAGCGCGACGAGCATGATTGCTGGTACATCACCGACGCGCGCATAGATCGTCGGCGAGATCGCAGCGGGAAGACTTGCATCCAAAATGCCTTCGATTCCAAGGCCGAGACTGGCGATGGTGCGACCCATCGGATCGATCACTGCGGAGATGCCGGTATTGGCGGAGCGAACCAGCGGCAAGCCGAGCTCGATCGCACGCATCCGCGATTGCTCGAGATGCTGATAGGGACCGGTCGAGATGCCGAACCAGCCGTCATTGGTGAGGTTTACGATCCAGCCTGGACGTTCGTTGCGGCCTGCTACCTCGCCGGGAAAGATGGCTTCGTAACAGATCAGCGGCAGCGCCGGCGGTGCGCCGGCGACCGGTAGCGCATGCCGTACGGTGCCGGCAATGAAGCCCCCGCGCATGCGCGTCAATTGTTCGAAGCCGAGCTTCTCCATCAGCCCCTGGTAGGGAAGAAATTCTCCGAAAGGCACCAAATGCAACTTGTCGTACACAGCGACGACGCTGCCGTCGTGATCGATGACGTAAATCGAGTTATAGGCGCGCGTGATCGGCGTGCCCCGCGGCAGGTCGGGCGCGCGGACCGAGCCGGTGATCAGCACCGTGCCGTTCGGCAGGAGGTCGGCGATTTGCGCCATCGCGTCGGCTTCGCGCGTGAGGAAGAACGGAAAGGCGGATTCCGGCCAGATCAGGATGGTGGCATCGCGCACGCCGGTCGATTGTGGACCCGAGGCGCGATCGGACAGCGCCAGGTATTTCTTCATCACCTCCGCCTTGGCGGCGTAGTTGAATTTCACGTCCTGCTGGAGGTTCGGCTGCATCAGGCGCAGCTTGGCGCCTGCTACCATCGTGGTCGGATGCAGCGACAGGCGGATGGCGCCGAAAACGCCCATGACGATCAGCAGTGCAATCGCGGCGGCCGGCGCGCGCCATTGCAGGCGGCCATCGGGCGCGTGATCGATCAGCGTCGCAGGGCTGGCGAAGATCGCGACCGTCAGGAACGTCATGCCCCACAGGCCGATCAGCGATGCCGTCTGCGCCAGCGGCAGCGGCTCGGACAGCGCATAGCCGAACGCGTTCCAGGGAAAGCCCGTCAACGCGTGGCCGCGCAGCCACTCACTGATGGTGAGGCTTGCCGCGAGCGCCAGCACGCGCGTGGCGTTCTTGGTCCAGAGCAGCCGCGCGAGCGCGAAGCCGATGGCGGTGAAGATCGAAAGATAGGCCGGCAGGCCCAGCACGGCGAACGGCGTCAGCCAGGCGAACACGTCGGCATCGACGAAGAAGGCATAACCGATCCAATACAGGCCGGGCACGAAATAGCCGAGCCCGAACCAGTAGCCGGTCAGCGCCGCGGCAGGAACGCCGCCATAGCGGCCGGCGCCGGTGCCGTCGATCAGCCAGACCAGCACAGGGAAGGTGACAAACAGCACCGGGAAGAGGTTGAACGGTGCCAGCGCCAGCACCGACAGCGCTCCGGCCGCCATGGCGATGACGGCGCGCTTCCAGCCCCAGGTGAGGATGATGGCAAGCGCAATCTGCCGAAGCCGCTGGAGTGCGCTCACTGCGGACCGGCCCCGTCGCTCGGCGGCGGGGTGGGCGTGTCGCTGGCGGTCGATTGTCCGCTCTCCGGCGCAGCTTCGCGGCGCCGGCTCTCGCGCTGGGTGCGTGGCGCGGGACGCTCCTTCCGCGTCGAGATACGCAGCCGCTTGACGCGGCGCGGATCGGCATCGAGCACCTCGACCTCGTAAGTGCCGGGGCCCGAGATCACCTCGCCGCGCACCGGCAGGCGTCCGACGAAGCTGACGAGATAGCCGCCCAGCGTCTCCACCTCCTCGCCGGCCTCGCCGGTGACGAAATCCTCGCCGATCACCGAACGGACGTCGTCGAGGCTGGCGCGGGCGTCAGCGATGAAGGCGTTGTCGGGCAGGCGCACGATCGAGGGCGGCTCGTCGCTGTCGTGCTCGTCGTCGATCTCGCCGACGATCTGCTCGACGATGTCCTCGAGCGAGACCAGCCCGTCGCTGCCGCCATACTCGTCGACCACCAGCGCAAGGTGGATGCGCGTCGCCTGCATCTGCGCGAGCAAATCGATCGCCCGCATCGACGGCGGCACGTAGAGCAGCTTGCGGATGATGCGCGCTTCGTCGAGCGGCAGGGCAAGGTCCACGGCCTTCAGATCGAGGCCGGCCGGCAGCGGCTTCTTGCGCTTGGCCTTGGTCGCTTCCGTCACGCGCGCCCGCACGGTCATGAAGGCGAGCAGGTCGCGGATGTGGACGATGCCGACGGGATCGTCGAGCGTCTCGTTGTAGACGACCAGCCGCGAATGGCCGGCGCTCTCGAAGCGGTCCATCAATTCGCCCAGAGGGATGTCGCGCTTCACCGCGACGATGTCGGCGCGATGCACCATGACGTCGGCGATGCGGCGCTCGTGCAGGCCGAGGATGTTGCGCAGCATGGTGCGCTCGACCGCGGAAAAGCCGGTGTCATCAGGCGTCGACGCGTCGAGCACGACCTGGAGATCGTCGCGCACCGATCCCGCCTTCCAGCCGAACAGCGTCCGGATGGCGCGCAGTAACCAGCCTTCCGCGGTCGGGCGCATCACCTCGCCTTGCGTCACGACGGCGGGCAGATTGCGCGTCTCGCGAGGGTTGTCCTGGACTGGATCGGAATCAGGCATCTCAGTTCGTCCCCGGGCGGTCTGCATAGGGATCGGGGATGCCGAGATGCGCCAGGATCTGCGTCTCCAGCGCTTCCATCTCCTCCGCCTCGGCGTCGTTCTCGTGGTCGTAACCGATCAGATGCAGGAAGCCGTGCACGGCGAGATGGCTCAGATGATGCTCGAACGGCTTGTGCTCCTCGTCGGCCTCGCGCCGCATGGTCTCGTAGGCAATGGCGATGTCGCCGAGCATGCGCGGCGCATCGCCTGGCTTCCACTCGCCCTCCGGCTGCAGCGCGGGGAACGACAGCACGTTGGTCGGCTTGTCGATACCGCGCCAGTTGCCGTTGAGGGTGCGGATGCCGGCGTCATCGGTCAGCATCACGGCCACTTCGGCCTCGCCAACGTCTTCATCGACGCTCTCGGCGGCGGCCGCAACGGCGCGCTGGATCACGGCTTCGGAATCGGGCTCGTGCTGCCAGCAATCGGCGACGACGAGGACCTCTGTGATGGGCAGGTTGGGGTGGGACATTGTTTTGTCTGGGACGAAAGGCGCTGTTCGCGCCCTTGAGGTCCGATGTTGCCTCGTCAGGATTGACCGGAGGCCGGCCGCTGCGGCGACCCTTCGTAAGCGGCGACGATCCGCGCCACGAGTTCGTGGCGGATCACGTCCTCGGCCTTGAAATGAACTTGTGCGATGCCTTCGACGCCGCTCAGCAACCGGGTTGCTTCCGCCAGACCCGAGGTCTGGCCGTTCGGCAGGTCGATCTGCGAGGGATCGCCAGTCACGATCATGCGGCTGTTCTCGCCGAGGCGCGTCAGGAACATCTTCATCTGCATCGAGGTGGTGTTCTGCGCCTCGTCCAGGATGATGGCGGCATTGGTCAGCGTGCGGCCGCGCATGAAGGCCAGCGGCGCGATCTCGATCTCGCCGGTCTGGAGCGCGCGCTCGACGATGCGCGCGTCCATGAGGTCGTAGAGCGCATCGTAGATCGGACGCAGGTAAGGATCGACCTTCTCGCGGAGATCGCCGGGCAGGAATCCGAGCCGCTCGCCGGCTTCCACCGCCGGACGCGACAGGATGATCTTGTCGACCTCCTTGCGCTCGAACAGCTGCGCGGCATGTGCGACCGCGAGCCAGGTCTTGCCGGTGCCGGCGGGGCCGATGCCGAACACAAGCTCGTGGCGCTTCAGCGCGCGGATGTAGGAATCCTGCGCGGCGGTGCGCGCGCGCACCGGGCGCTTGCGCAGGTTGATGCTGTCGAAGTTGGACTTGGCCGATTTGGCATCGAACTCGAACAGCGAGCCCTGGGCGATGACGGCGCGGATCGCGCCCTCGACCTCGCCCTGGTCTAGATCCTGTCCCTTCGCGGCCTGCGCGTACAGCATCTCCAGCACGCGGCGCGCGGCGTCGCAGCCGTCGCGCGTGCCGCCGATGGTGATGTGGTTGCCCTTGGAGTCCACGACCACGCCGAGCCGCCGCTCGATCTGCGCAAGATGCTGGCCGTACGGGCCGACCAGCGCGGATGCGGCACGGTTGTCGTCGAAGTCGATGACGACCTGGGTCTCGGGCGGAACTTGCATGTCGCGGTCAAATTTGCGGCTGGGAGCGAACGAAGGCGAATCCGATGCGCTTTTTGGCAAGGGTTCAGGCTCCACTGGCTTGCGATAAAGCGGGCTCGCGCGCATTGCGCGGCGACACGAGCTCGCCGAGAAAGCTGTAGCGCTCGAGGCTGTCGATCCTGACAGGCAGGATCTGGCCGATGATGTCCGGCGAGGCCATCACATGGGCGGGCTGGAGGTAGGCGGTGCGGCCGACGATCTGGCCCTCCTTGCGGGCCGGACGCTCGAACAGCACATCGACCGTCGAGCCAATCGCAGCCTTGTTGAAGGCCGATTGCTGGCTGTCGATCAGTTCCTGGAGCCGCTCCAATCGCTGGTCCATCTCGGCGGGGGACACCGTCTCCTGCATATCCGCGGCCGGCGTTCCCGGCCGGGCCGAATATTTGAACGAATAAGCCGCAGCGTAGCCGATTTGCTTGACAAGCGCGAGGGTCGCGAGAAAATCTTGCTCGCTCTCGCCGGGAAAGCCGACGATGAAATCTGATGAAAAAGCAATGTCTTGGCGTGCGGCTCGGAAACGGTCGACGACGCGGCGGTAGTCATCGGCGGTATGCTTGCGGTTCATGGCGGCCAGAATCCGGTCTGCGCCGGACTGCACCGGCAGGTGCACGAACGGCATCAGGGCATCGAGATCGCGATGGGCCGCGATCAGGCTGTCATCGACGTCGCGGGGATGGCTGGTTGAATAGCGCAGCCGGGCGATGCCCGGGATCTTTGCCAAATGTTCGAGCAACTTGCCGAGCGGCCAGCTTGTCCCATCCGGGCCCTCGCCGTGATAGGCGTTGACGTTCTGACCGATCAGCGTGAGCTCGCGCACGCCGTTATCGGCGAGCCGCTTCACATCGTCGACGATCTTGGCGACCGGACGCGACACTTCGGCGCCCCGTGTATAGGGGACCACGCAGAAAGTGCAGAACTTGTCGCAGCCTTCCTGCACCGTGACGAAGGCGGAAATGCCGCGTGCGCGGATCGCGTCGGGCTTGGGCTGCGCGAGGAAGCCGAACTTGTCCTGGGCCGGAAACTCGGTCTCGATCGCGCGGCCTTCATCGCCCGCGCGCTTCAAGAGCTCCGGCAGATGATGATAGCTCTGCGGTCCAACCACGACGTCGACTACAGGCGCACGCCGTACGATCTCCTCGCCCTCGGCCTGCGCCACGCAGCCGGCAACCGCGATCTGCATCGCCCGGCCCGAACGCGCGGCCTCGTCCTTGGCAACGCGCAAGCGCCCGAGCTCGGAATAGACCTTTTCCGAGGCCTTCTCGCGGATATGACAGGTGTTGAGGATGACGAGGTCGGCGTCCTCGGCGCTATCAGTCTCCACGAATCCTTCCGGGGCCAGCGTGTCCACCATGCGCTGGGCATCGTAGACGTTCATCTGGCAGCCATATGATTTGATGTGCAGCTTGCGCGGCGGCGTCATGGAACCCGGAATGGAGGTGGAGGACGGCCCTCAGATATAGGCTGGAGGGACGAAAATCCAGCGAATGGAGCCTCTTGGCCGTCATTCCGGGGTGCGACGCAGTCGCGAACCCGGAATCCAGAGGTTTTAGCGCGAGATTGCGGGTCCACGCGCGTCGCACGTGTCCAGGAATGACGGTCTGAGGCACCAAATCAGCCCGCCAGGGCCTTGGCTCCCGCCTTCCGGACCAGATCCGGCAATTGTCGCATATCGTCGAATGTCAGGTTGGCGCCTGCGGCGCGCAGCCTCTCGGCGTGACCAGGCGGGCAGTGGCCGCCGCCATGAAAGCCCAAGACTGTCATCCCGGCGGCATGCGCGCCTGTGACCCCGGGGACGCTGTCCTCGATCACGAGGCACCGCTCCGGCGCGATGTTCATCTGCGCGGCGGCAAACAGAAACAGATCGGGCGCAGGCTTGCCGCGCGCGACCTGGCTCGCGGAAAAGATGTTCGGGGCGAGCAGGTCGTAGAGCCCGGCGCAAGTCAGCCCGTGATGGATCTTGTCCGGCGAGCCGCTGGACGCAACGCATTTGGGCAGATCGATAGCCGCGATCGCTGCCGCCACGTGGGTGATCGGCTGCAGATCGCTGGCGTAGAATTGCAGCGTCGCCGCATTGACCTGTTGCTCCAGATCGTCCGGGAGGCTGCGCCCGATTTCCTGCTCGACCATCCTCCGCGCGTCTTTCTCGGACACGCCGAGGAAGCGGACCAGCACCTGCTCCGACGTGATCGGATAGCCGTGCCGCGTCAGCACATCCGCATGCGCGCGACAGGAGATCACCTCGCTGTCCACGAGCACGCCGTCGCAATCGAAGATGATGAGATCTAAGGGCACTAAATCAAGACGTCGGCTTGTCGTCGTCGAGCGGGACGCAATAGAGCTCGAGCCGGTGATCCACCAGCTTGTAGCCGAGCTTGCGGGCGATCTCCGCCTGTAGCTTCTCGATCTCTTCGGAGGTGAACTCGATCACCTTGCCGTCGCGCAGGTTGATGAGGTGGTCGTGATGGCTGTCGCGCATCGTCTCATAGCGCGCGCGGCCCTCGCGAAAATCGTGGCGCTCGATGATGCCGGCATCCTCGAACAGCTTGACGGTGCGATACACCGTCGAGATCGAGATCTTGTCGTCGACGGCGACGCAGCGGCGGTACAGCTCCTCGACGTCGGGATGGTCGACCGCCTCCGCGAGCACGCGCGCGATGACGCGGCGCTGCTCGGTCATGCGCATGCCGGTGGCGGCACAGCGCGCCTCGATGCCGGAGGCCTTGGATGCGGCGGAAGCTTTAAGTCCAGTCATGTGTTGTCTGCCTGACGAGGGCGCTTTCTGCCACCGATGTTACGCCAAGTCACGCCGCATCAGAAGGGCGTTCAATTGTTCCCCGTTCGGCTGCTTATAGTAGCGTTCGCGGCGCCCGACCACCATGAATCCGGCCCGGTCGTACAGCCGGCGCGCCGGCTGGTTATTTTCCTCGACTTCGAGAAATATCGTGCGCACGCCGCGCCCGGCGAGATGGCCGAGATGGGTCATCAGCAGCGTGCGGGAGAGGCCGCGGCCGCGATGGTCCTGGTCGACCGCGATCGAGAGGATTTCCGCTTCGTCCGCGCCGATCCGCGACACCGCAAAGCCGATCGTCTTGCGGCCGAGACGTAAGCGATGCACCAGCGTGTTGCGCTCGCTGATCATGCCCTCGAACTCGCCTTCGCCCCAGCCGCGGGCGAAGGAGGCGCCGTGAAGCTGCGCCAGCCGCGCAGCGTCGCGCGCGGACGCGGGTTCGACGGCGGCGGTGCCGCCGCGCCACCATTGCGAAAGCCATCTCATCATGAGCTTGCGGCTTGTGCGAACGGCGGCAGCGCGGCAGGCTTGGCGTCGGGCGCCTTCAGGTAAAACGGCCGTGCCGGCGTGGTGTCGGGATTGGCGGCTGCGCCGAGCCACGCGACCCAGGCGATGTCGGGTGCGGCTTGCGCGTCGACGGCAACGGGCTGCGGCGCATCCTTCGGCCAGCGCTCGGCGAGGATGTTCGCGGCATTGCCGACCAGGTGCGGCGCGCCGAATTGCGAGGCCGCGATCGCCTCGGCGATGGGCGCGACGCGTGGCCGCACCAGCTGGCTGCCGTCGCCGGCGACGATCTGGAAATAGACGTGATCGTGCCGCGCGTCGATCGCCGAGATCACGGGCGCCGACCGGCTCTGGCCGACGATCGCGGCGGCGTAGGCCGACAAGGTGGTGAGGCCGACGGCAGGCTTGGCGGCGGCGAGCGCAAGGCCGCGCGCCGCCGAAATGCCGACGCGCAGGCCGGTGAAGCTCCCGGGACCGACGGTGACGGCGATGCGGTCGAGCGTGGTGAAGGCGAGATCGGCTGACTGCATCACCCGCGCGATCAGCGGCATCAGGGCTTCGGCATGCCCGCGCTTCATCGACAGCGATTCCTGCGCGCGCAGCTCGGCGGTTTCAGTGTCGAGCACGGCGGCCGCGCAGGCGTCGAGCGCAGTATCGATGGCAAGGATCAGCATGGAAAAGCGAATGGCGAGTGGCGAACGGCGAGCAGTCTAGCGAACCAGGCGCCTCTACGCCATTCGTCAGGCACGATTTGCAAGCCTCGAAATGCCATCCTACGACAACCGTCGTTCCGGGATGGTGCGTTAGCACCAGACCCGGAATCTCGAGATTCCGGGTCTGGTCCTACGGACCGCCCCGGAATGACGACTTCGTCGTCACATCGGCCGGACTTCGACCACGTCGGGCACGAAATGCTTGAGCAGGTTCTGGATGCCGTGCTGAAGCGTCGCGGTCGACGACGGGCAGCCGGAGCAGGCGCCCTTCATGTTGAGATAGACGATGCCGTCCTTGAAGCCGCGGAAGGTGATGTCGCCGCCGTCATTGGCGACCGCCGGCCGCACCCGGGTCTCAATTAGATCCTTGATCATGTCGACCGTCTCGGCGTCGGCCTCGTCGAAGAACTCGTCCTCGTCGTCGAGATCGGCATCGCCTTGCGCCGTACCGTCGGCGAGCAGCGGCGCGCCGGACATGTAATGCTCCATGATCGCGCCGAGGATCGCGGGCTTGAGCTGCTGCCATTCACCGCTCGCCTTGGTGACGGTGATGAAATCCGATCCGTAGAACACGCCGGTGACGCCGGGCACGTCGAATAGCTTTTCGGCCAGCGGCGAGCGCGTGGCGGCTTCGCGGCTCGAAAACTCCATCGGGCTGCCGTCGACCACGACGCGGCCGGGAATGAATTTCAGCGTGGCGGGATTGGGGGTGGCTTCGGTTTGAATGAACATGGTTTTCTCCAGACGTCGCCGGTTCAAGGCCGGCGCGTTGCCCTATCCCCTAGCAGATGGCGACGGGGAACGCACGATCAAGGGGAGAGAAGGGCGTTTCGCTGTCAAATCAGTTGGTTAGAGCGCCTAAACTCCGACATCGTCATGGCCGGGCTTGATGTTTAGACCGGGGACATGGCTGACACTTGTTCGGACACATCACTGACAGGTTGGCCGTGGGTCAAGTCGATTGATGCGACCTGCCAACTGGCAAAGAAGATGCCGTAACGGCCGTCGCGATCCAGCGGCCTACGACAGCGAATCCACGCTTTGGTCACTCAGCGCGCCGGAGATGATGGTCACGGGGATCGGGAACGCCCCCACCGCATGCGCAAGCAGGGCGACCAGAGGGCCCGGCCCTTCCGCGCCGGGATTGGCGGCGAGCACCAGCATGGCGATATCAGGGTCCTCGTCGATCACCCCTAGCAATTGTTCCATCGCGGCGCCTTCGCGGATCACCCGTTCCGGCGTGATCGCGGCGATGCCGTTGGCTCTCCCGGCGGCGCGGTCGAGCGCGGCTTCGGCGGCTTCCTGCGCCTCGGCGCGCATGATGTCGGCGACGCCAAGCCATTCCTGGCTCTGCTGCTCGGGCTCGATGATGCGCAGCATCACCACGCCGCCGCCAGCCCGGATCGCCCAGCGGCTGGCGTAATACACCGCCCGATCCCATTCGGCGGTGTCGTCGACGATGACGAGGCATTTGGGCTTGTGGCCCGGCTCGTAGCAAAGTCGCTTGCTGGTCATGCATGTCCCGGAATGTGCGCGATCGGCATGCTGCCACACTCCCTGCCGCTTTGGGAGAGGGGACGTCGGCCGGCGTCGCGGCGCCGGCCGAGTTTCGCCCGATCAGCGCCGGCGGATGAAGCCGACGATGTCCTTCGACTGCTTCATGGTCTCGTCGGCGATGGCGCGGGCGCGGCCGGAGCCGTCGTTCAGGATCGCGTCGATATGGGCGGGGTCGGCGACGAGGCGCTTCATCTCACCGGCGATCGGCGCGAGCTTGGTGACGCAGAGCTCCGCCAGCGCGTTCTTGAAGCTTGAGAACTGGCCCCCGCCGAAATCCCTGAGCACGTCGGCCTTGGAGCGGCCGGAGAGCGCGGCGAAGATGCCGACGAGATTGTCGGCTTCGGGCCGCGATTCCAAACCCTTCTCTTCGCTCGGCAGCGGCTCCGGATCGGTCTTCGCCTTGCGGATCTTCTGCGCGATGGTGTCGGCATCGTCGGTGAGGTTGATGCGCGAATTGTCCGACGCATCCGACTTCGACATTTTCTTGGTGCCGTCGCGCAGGCTCATCACGCGCGTCGCCGGGCCCGTGATCAAGGGTTCCGGCAGCGGGAAGAACAGGCCGTCATCGTGGCCCTGGGCGCGGATGGAATCGGCGAAATCGTTGTTGAACTTCTGGGCGATGTCGCGCGAGAGTTCGAGATGCTGCTTCTGGTCCTCGCCAACAGGCACGTGGGTGGCGCGGTACAGCAGGATGTCGGCCGCCATCAGCACGGGATAGTCGAACAGCCCGACCGATGCGTTCTCGCGGTCCTTGCCGGCCTTCTCCTTGAACTGGGTCATGCGTCCGAGCCAGCCCATGCGCGCGACGCAGTTGAAGATCCAGGCGAGCTCGGCATGGCCCGAGACCTGGCTCTGGTTGAACACGATTTGCTTCTTGGGATCGATGCCGGCCGCGATGAACGCAGCGGTCACCTCGCGCGTGCTGCGCGAGAGCACCTCCGGTCCGCCCCAGACGTCGACGCCTTGCGTGATCGCGTGCATGTCGACGACGCAGTAGATGCAGTTGTGGGTTTCCTGCAACTTCACGAAGTTGACGATCGCGCCGAGGTAATTGCCGAGGTGCAGATTGCCCGTCGGCTGGACGCCCGAAAAGACCCGTTCAATGAATGGCATGGTCAGCCTTCCCATAGGTATTCGGCCGTCGTTTCCAACAGCGGCGCTGCCCCGTCAAGGGTATTTCGCTTAGCCGGGCCGTTTCAACGCGTTAACCGCCTCGCGCCAGGAGGCGGCGCCGAGGATTTGCAACAGCAGGCCATAGACGGCGATCCCGGCGGCGATCTGCACGCCCAGCGCAACGAAGTGGATGAAGCCATGGGCTCCGGCAGGCACCAGACCCGTTGTCAGCCAGAGCAGGGCGCCCATGGCGATCGCGGCCAGCACGATCCGCGGTAATCGTGTGCGGGCGCTCGCATCGATCGAGAAGCCGAACGCGGCCGTGCCTTTGCGGAGCAGCGAGAGCGCGCTGCTCCAGGCACCAACCGCGATGCTCGCCGCGATCCCGGTCGCGCCAAAGACATGACCGAGCAGAACCGCCATCACGACCGTCACCACGAAGCCCCTGGCGGTCGCGAGCAGCGGCGTCATCGTGTCGCTGCGCGCATAGAAGGCCGGAGACAGCGCCTTGATCAGCACATGCGCAGGCAGGCCGAGCGCCAGCCACATCAGCGCCTGCGCTGTCGCCGCGCTGTCCTGTGCACCGAATGCGCCATGCTCGAACAACAGCCGCACGATCGGCTCGGCCAGCACGATCAGGCCGAGCGTGGCCGGCAGGGCCAGCCCCGTCGCAAGCTCCAGCGCACGGGATTCGGCATGCGCCACCGCATCGCGGTCGCCGCTTCCGACGGCGCGGGTCAGCTCCGGCACCAGCACCGTGCCCATGGCGACGCCGACGATGCCGAGCGGCAGCTCGATCAGGCGGTTGGCGAAATAGAGCCAGGACACCGCGGAGGGCGTCGCCGAGGCGATGATCGCGCCGGCCACCATCAGCCATTGCGGACCCGAGCTTGCGATCATGCCGGGGATCGCCTTGGCGAAAAAAGTGCGCATCTCCCGGTCGAAGCTGACGCGCAGCGGCGTCGCAAGGCGTGCGCTTCGTTGCGACAGCAACATCAGCAATTGCAGCAGGCCGGCGATGCCGACCGTGGCCGCCAGCATCCAGGCCGCAAACGTCGCATCGGCGTGCCAGCGCAGTAGAGCCGCAATCGCAGCGATCAGCGCGATGTTGAACAGCAGCGGCGAGAACGCGGTGAGGGCAAAGCGCCCCTGCGCGTTGAGCAATCCCATCAACACTGTGACCGGGCCGGCGAAGGCGAGATAAGGCAGCATCTGTCGCGCGTTGTTCACGGCGAGATCGAGCGTGCTGCTGCCGACAAATCCCGGCGCGATCACCATGATGATCAGCGGCATTGCGAGCGCGATGCCGATCGAGATCACAACCAGCGCCGCGCTGACCGTGCCGAGCACGCACCCCGCAAACGCCGCTGCGGCCGCCGCGCCGTCGCGGTCCCGGATTCGCAGCCAAGCCGGGATCAAAGCCGCATTCAGCGCCCCCTCGCTCAGCAGCCGCCGCACCACGTTGACGAGCTGGAACGCCGCCAGGAACGCATCCGCCACCGCGCCGGTGCCGAGCAGCGCCGCGATCAGGGAATCGCGCGCAAAGCCCAAAAGCCGCGAGGCCAGCGTTCCCGTCGAGACGGTCAGGAAGGAGCGGATCATTGCGCTTTGATAATACCGTTGCTTGCCCGCGGACGCCCGGTCGTGATAGGCCGCGAGGCAGATTTCAGGCCGACAGGAAGCGGATTTCCGCAGGGATCGCAATCCGCCAATCAGGATCAAGGTGAATGGCTGACGTGAAATATGACGTTCTCGGCATCGGCAACGCGCTGTTCGACGTGCTGGTCAGGACCGACGAGGCCTTTCTGGCCAAGCATGGCATGACCAAGGGCAGCATGTCCCTGATCGACGAGGCGCGGGCGGCGGCCATCTACAAGGACATGGGCCCGGCGACCGAGGTCTCGGGGGGATCTGCCGCCAACACCATCGTCGGCATCGGCAGCCTGGGGGCACGCGCCGCCTATGTCGGCAAAGTCAAGGACGACCAGATCGGCAAGCTCTACGTTCACGACATCCGCGCCGCCGGCGTCGCCTTCAACACCCCGGCCGCGAAGGACGGCCCCGCCACCGGCTGCTCCTACATCCTGGTCACCGGTGACGGCGAGCGCACCATGAACACCTATCTCGGCGCGGCGCAGGATCTGTCGCCCGCCGACATCGATCCGGCCGAGATCGCCGGCGCCGGCATCGTCTATCTCGAAGGCTATCTCTGGGACCCCAAGAACGCCAAGGACGCTTTCCTCAAGGCGGCCAAGATCGCCCATGATGCCAAGCGCCAGGTGGCGCTGACGCTGTCGGATTCCTTCTGCGTCGATCGCTATCGCGACGAATTCCTGTCCTTGATGCGCAACGGCACCGTCGACATCGTCTTCGCCAACGAGTCCGAGCTGCACGCGCTCTACATGACCTCGGATTTCGACGCCGCGCTGAAGCAGCTGCGCAACGACGTCAATCTCGGCGTGGTCACCCGCAGCGAGAAGGGCTGCATGGTGGTGTCGTCGGAAGACGCCGTCGCTGCCCCAGCCTTCCCGGTCGACAAGGTGGTCGACACCACCGGCGCCGGCGATCTCTTCGCCGCCGGCTTCCTCTACGGCCTCGCGCGCAATTTCGGCTACAAGCAATGCGGCGAGCTCGGCGCGCTCGCGGCCGCCGAAGTGATCCAGCACATCGGCGCGCGTCCGCAAGTGTCGCTGAAGGAGCTGGCCGGTCAGCGCGGGCTGACGGGGTAAGGTCCCGGTCTCCGTCATTGCGAGGAGCGTAGCGACGAAGCAATCCAGACCATCTCCGCGGTAGCAGACTGGATTGCTTCGCTCCGCTCGCAATGACGATGTGGAGACGGCTGTGCGTACCACTTACGCCGTCTTCGCCGCCTTCAATCCCAGCCGCTGCTCAACGGCATCGCGCATCAGGAATTTCTGGATCTTTCCGGTCACGGTCATCGGAAACTCGTCGACGAACTCGACGTAGCGCGGGATCTTGTTGTGGGCGATCTGGCCGTCGCAGAAGGCGCGTACTTCCTCGGCCGTCAGCGTTTCGCCTGGCCTGACGCGGATCCAGGCGCAGAGCTCCTCGCCGTAGCGGCTGTCCGCGACGCCGAAAATCTGCACGTCCTGGATCTTGGGATGACGATACAGGAACTCCTCGATCTCGCGCGGATAGAGATTTTCGCCGCCGCGGATCACCATGTCCTTGATGCGGCCGACGATGTTGCAATAGCCCTCGTCGTCGAGGATGGCGAGATCGCCGGTGTGCATCCAGCCGCTGGCGTCGAGCACGTCGGCGGTTTTCTCCTTCTCTTCCCAATAGCCCAGCATGATGCTGTAGCCGCGCGTGCACAGCTCGCCGCGTTCGCCGCGCTTGACGATCCTGCCTTCGAGATCGACGATCTTGACCTCGACGTGCGGATGGATGCGTCCGACCGTGGAGACGCGGCGCTCCAACGGATCGTCCACCGCGCTCTGGAAGCTGACCGGGCTGGTCTCGGTCATGCCGTAGGCGATCGTGACCTCCCGCATGTTCATCTCGGTGTTGACGCGCTTCATCACCTCGATCGGGCAGGGCGCGCCGGCCATGATGCCGGTCCGCAGCGACGTCAGGTCGAAGCTGGCGAATTCGGGGTGATCGAGCTCCGCGATGAACATGGTCGGCACGCCGTAGAGCGCCGTGCATTTCTCCTGTTCGATCGTGCGCAGCGTCGCGAGCGGGTCAAAACCCTCGCCGGGATAGACCATTGTGGTGCCGAGCGTCACGGAGGCGAGGTTGCCCATGACCATGCCGAAGCAATGATAGAGCGGCACCGGAATGCAGATGCGGTCCTGCTCGTTGAGGCGCATCGCGCGGCCGACGAAATAGCCGTTGTTGAGGATGTTGTGGTGAGTCAGCGTCACGCCCTTGGGCGATCCGGTCGTGCCGCTGGTGAACTGGATGTTGACGGGATCATCGAACTGCAGCTCCTGGCCGAGCGCGGCCAATTGCTGGCGGTGCCGGTCGCCGCCCATCTGCGCGACCTCGTCGAAAGCAATCGTGCCCGGCGCGGCCGGACCGCCGATCTGGATCACGTTGCGGAGGGCAGGAAGCCGCGCCGCTTGCAATTGCCCGGGCTTGGCGGCTGACAGCTCTGGCAACAGCGTGTTGAGCATCTCCATGTAGTTGCTGGTCTTGAACGCCGTCGCGGTGACGATCGCCGCGCAGCCGACCTTGCGCAGGGCAAATTCCAGCTCGCTCAGGCGATAGGCAGGATTGATCGTCACCAGGATCAGGCCGGCCTTGGCGGCGGCGAACTGGGTCAGCGTCCATTCCGGTCGGTTCAGCGACCAGATGCCGATCCGCTGGCCCCGTTCGAGCCCGAGCGCGAGAAAGCCGGCGGCGAGCGCATCGACCCGTTCGGTGAATTCCGACCACGTCCATCGCACGCCGTGGCTGGGCGAGACCAGCGCCTCGCGATTGGCCCAGCGCAACGCGGCCCGGTCGAGACTCCGGCCGATCGTGTCGCCGAGCAGCGGCGCGTCCGAGATGCCGCAAACGTAGCTGTCCGCTTTATCCGACAAGTCGAAGTCCTTTCGTCGCAGGATGAGCAGCTTGATCCTTTTCGGTCGTCATACCCGGGCTTGTCCCGGGCATCCACGTTCTTTGTGCCACGAGGCGAGCGTGGATGGCCGGGACAAGCCCGGCCATGACGCGTGGCGAGAGCACTCAGCCCCTCACGCCGCCTTCTTCCCGCTGCCGGCGGCGTCGAGCCCGGCATAGACCCCGCGCTCGAAGCCCGCGAACGCCTCCAGGCATTTTGCGTCGGCGAACGGCAAGAGCTGCATCAGGATCACGCCGGTGACGTCTCGGGCAGGATCAATCCAGTAATAGGTGTTGGCAAGGCCGGCCCAGGCGAGACTGCCTGCGCTGCGCCCTTCCGCCGTCTTCGCCGTGTTGATCATGAAGCTGAGGCCCCACTTTTTCACCTGCTCCGGATAGAGATCGACGTCGTTGGTGTACATCGGCGCCGCCGTGGTCATCTTGCCCATGGCGAGCTCGCCGATGTGGTTCTGCCCCATCGTCGCGACGGTCTCGGCCTTCAGCACCTGGTTGCCATTGCCGCGGCCCTTGTTGAGGATCATCTGAGTGAACTTGATGTAGTCGGCCGCAGTCGAGTAGAGGCCGCCGCCGCCCATGTGGAATTCCGGCTCCTGCTCGAGCTCGAACGGGATCGATGCGAGCTGGCCGTCCTCGCCGCGCGCATGCATGCCGACGAGGCGCGTGCGCATGTTGTCGGTGATCTTGAAGGCGGTATCGCTCATCCCGAGCGGTGCGAACAGATTATCGCGCAGATAAGCGTCGAGCCGCTTGCCGCTGGCGGCTTCCACCGCCTTGCCGACGAAGTCGATGTTGGTGCCGTATTCCCAGCGCGTGCCGGGGTCGGACATGATCGGCGTCTTCAGCGCCGCGTTCTGGCAGGTGGTGATGGCGGGAATGCCGTTCTTGTCGAGATAGACCGCGAGATCGCCGTTCCACATGTTGTAACAGAAGCCGGCGGTGTGGGTCATGAGCTGGCGCAGCGTGATCGGTCCCTTGGCCGGGCGGAGCTTGGCCTCGCCCTTGGCGTCGAAGCCTTCGAGCACCTGCGGCTTGGCGAGATCGGGCAGAACCTCGCCGATCGGCGCATCCAACGACAGCTTGCCCTGCTCGACCAGTTGCATTGCGCCGGCCGATGTCACCGCCTTCGTCATCGAGGCGATCCAGAACACGCTGTCAGCGGTCATGGCATCGGGCTTCGACAGATCCCGCTTGCCGAACGCGCCCTGATACAGCACGTCGTTACCGCTGGCGGCGATGGCGACGACGCCGGGAATTTCCTTGGCGTCGCTCTTCTGGCGCAGGATCTCGTCGATCTCGGCTCGGCTTTGCATCGTGTTTCCTCCGGTTTGATTATTGTTGGAAGTGATCGATTGTCCTCCCGCACGCCCCGCGCCGCAAGCGCGTCCGGATGCCCGTGGTGGTCGCGATGTCGTGACTTGACGGTCCCCGCCCGGCGCAGGACGACAAGGCGGCTGAACTGCAACACTCCGTCACAATCTGCGATGGATGACCGCGGCCCGCCGTGACCGTGGATGGGCACCGGCGGTATGTTTCGCGTGTTTGATTCACTTGAAACATTTTGTGCTTTGCGGCGTTTCAGCACGCGGCCCACGGCCGTGCGACGTTAAGACTTGATGCAAATTGGCGGCGGCTGACGGCCGCTTGGGGGACCTCAAATGATCTCGACCTGGAGCGAATGGAAGCGCTATCCCCGTCCTGGACGGGGCGACAATCTGGAGGCGCCGATCTCGCCCGGCATTTACGAGGTTCGCATCGCCGGCACCGGCGCACTCTATTCCTTCGGCGCGGTCGACAATCTGGCCCAATCCTTGGCGCTGTTGCCGGTCGGCTCGAAGTCCTGGTTCGGCCGCCGCGACCGCTCCGACGTACCCGATCTCGAATACCGGACCTGCGCGACCTCCTCGAAAGCCGATGCCAAGGCCGCGGCCGAGCGCATGATCGGCCGGCGCGAGACCTATATGAGCGGCGCGGCGTAAGGCCACGCTGCTCCGAGCCTAACTCCAAGCAGATGTGCGTTGCGGGGCGGTGCATTGCGCACCGCTTGCTCCTATATTCCGGGCCGATCCGATCGCCCCCCGTCCGATCGCCCAAGGGAGTACGCCATGACACCGACCGCCGCCGCACGCGCCCCTCAAGCCACCGCCACCTTGCGCGACCGGTTGAAGGACCCCTCGCTGCTGAAGGAGGCCTGTTACATCGACGGCGCCTGGGTCGGTACGCCGGTCTTTGCCGTCAACAATCCCGCAACCGGTGTCGAGCTGGCAAAAGTTCCGCAGCTTGGTGCTGACGAGACGACCAAGGCGGTCGAGGCCGCCGAGCGCGCCTTCCCGGGCTGGGCCAAGCACACCGCCAAGCAGCGCTCCAACATCCTGCGCAAATGGTTCGAGCTGATCACCGCCAACCGCGAGGACCTCGCGCTGATCCTCACCTCCGAGCAGGGCAAGCCGCTCACCGAGGCGCTCGGCGAGGTCGATATCGGCGCCGCCTATATCGAGTTCTTCGCGGAAGAAGCCCGCCGCGTCTATGGCGAGACCATTCCGACCCAGCGCGCCGATGCGCGCCTGCTCGCGATCAAGCAGCCGATCGGCGTCTGCGGCGCGATCACGCCGTGGAATTTCCCGAACTCGATGATCACCCGCAAGGTCTCGCCGGCGCTCGCGGCCGGCTGCACCGTGGTGCTCAAGCCCGCCAATGAAACACCGCTGTCGGCGCTGGCGCTGGCCGTGCTCGCCGAGAAGGCCGGCATTCCCAAGGGCGTGCTCAACATCATCACCGGCGACGCACCGCCGATCGGCAAGGTGCTGTGCGAGCACCCGGCGGTGCGCTTCGTCGGCTTCACCGGCTCGACCGCGGTCGGCAAGATCCTCTACCAGCAGGCTTCCGTCGGCGTGAAGCGGCTCGGCCTCGAGCTCGGCGGCAATGCGCCGTTCGTGGTGTTCGACGACGCCGACATCGATGCCGCGGTCGAGGGCGCCATCGTCTCGAAATACCGCAACATGGGCCAGACCTGCGTCTGCGCCAACCGCATCTATGCCCAGGACAAGATTTACGACGAGTTCGTGCAGAAGCTGTCGAAGAAGGTCGCGGCGATGAAGATCGGCGACGGTACCGAAGGCGGCGTCACGCAGGGCCCGCTGATCAACATGAAGGCGGTCGACAAGGTCGAGCGCCACATCGCCGACGCCGTCAAGCGCGGCGCCAAGGTCGTCACCGGCGGCAAGCGCAGCGAGCTCGGACGCTCGTTCTTCGAGCCCACGGTGCTCGCCGACGTCAAGCCGGATTCGCTGGTGTCGCAGGAGGAGACCTTCGGCCCGCTCGCCCCCGTGATCCGCTTCAAGGATGAGGCCGACGTCATCGCGATGTGCAACGCCTCGCCGTTCGGCCTCGCCTCGTACTTCTATTCCCGCGATCTCGGCCGCGTCTGGCGCGTCGCCGAGGCACTGGAATCAGGCATGGTCGGCGTCAACACCGGTCTCATCACCACCGAAGTCGCCCCCTTCGGCGGCGTCAAGGAAAGCGGCCTGGGGCGCGAAGGCTCGCGTCACGGCATGGAGGAATATGTCGAGATCAAATACGTGATGATGGCGGGGGTGTGAGAACGTCGCCGGTACCATCACGTATGTGAGCCCGGCAAGAATGCTGGAGAGGCGCATTGGTCCCTCCACGTCGTTGCGAGCGAAGCGAAGCAATCCAGAATCCCTCAGCGGAGGCAGCCTGGATTGCTTCGTCGCAAGGGCTCCTCGCAATGACGGAGCGCGCGGCGGCCGCGGAGCCTAGATCTTCAGCTCTTTCCCCGTCACGCGCCTGTAAGCTTCCAGATATCTCTTGCTGGTCGCGTCCACCACGCTTGCCGGCAGTGGCGGCGGAGGGGCGTCGCCGTTCCAGCGGCCGGCGCGGCGCTCGGCGTCGAGATAGTCGCGTAAGGGTTGCTTGTCGAAGCTCGCCTGCGGCTGGCCGGGCTTGTAGGCGTCGACCGCCCAGAAGCGAGAGCTGTCCGGCGTCATGACTTCGTCGATCAGGATGATGCGCCCGTCCTTGTCGCGGCCGAACTCGAACTTGGTGTCGGCGATGATGATGCCCTGCTCGCGGGCCAGCTCCTCGCCGAGCGTGTAGATCGCACGCGTCATGCTCTCCAGCGTGTAGGCGACCTCGTCGGCAACCACGGTGCGCATCTTCGCGATGGTGATGTTCTCGTCATGGCCGCTCTCGGCCTTGGTCGCCGGGCTGAAGATGGCAGGCTCCAGCTTCTCGCTCTCGACGAGGCCGGCCTTCAGCTTCTCGCCGGCGAGCGTGCCGCTCGCGGCATATTCCTTCCAGGCCGAGCCCGAGAGATAGCCGCGGATCACGCATTCGATCGGAAAGACCGTGGTGCGCTTGCACAGCATGGCGCGGCCGAGAATCTCGGCGCGGTGCGGCTTCAAGGCCGGTACGGCCGCGACAATCGCGTCGGTGTCGGCGCTGATCATGTGATGCGGCACCACGCCTTCGAGCTCGTCGAACCACCACGCGCTGATCTGGGTCAGCACCGCGCCCTTCATCGGAATGGTCTCGCCCATCACGACGTCGAAGGCGCTGATACGGTCGGTGGTGACGAGCAGCAGGCGGTCGCCGTCGACGTCGTAGATATCACGCACCTTGCCGCGTCCGATCTTAGGAAGCGGCAGGTCGCTAGAGAGCATGGTGGTCATCGGCAAAGCCTTCACACGGGACATCCGGCCGCGTCTGATGGCGCGGCCGGAGACCGGATTAGCCTATTCCGGCAGCGGAATGAACTCATGTTCCTGCGGAACTGCGGCGAAGCGGCCGGTTTTCCAGTCCTGCTTGGCCTGCTCGATCCGCTCCTTGCTGGAGGAGACGAAATTCCACCAGATGTGGCGCGGGCCCTCCAGTGCATCGCCGCCGAGAAACATCATCCGCGTCGCCTTCAGCGCCTTCACGGTGATGCGGTCGCCGGGGCGGAAGATCAGGAGCCGCGGCCCCTCGTAGCGCTCGTTCGCGATCTCGACCTCGCCGTCGACGACGTAGATCGCACGCTCCTCATGGTCGGGGTCGAGCGGCACGCTCGCGCCCGCTGCCGCCGTGACCTCGGTGTAGAACCAGGGCGACACCATCGAGACGGGCGAGGCGATGCCGAAGGCAGAGCCCGCGATCACGCGCGCAGTAAAGTCTCGCTCGGAGATCATCGGCAGCTCGCCGGCGGCATAATGCTGGAACGACGGCGCGACCTCCTCCGAACCGGCCGGCAGCGCGATCCAGCTTTGCAGGCCCAGCATCTTCTGGCCCGAGGCGCGCTGCGCGTCCGGCGTGCGCTCGGAATGGGCAATGCCGCGTCCGGCGGTCATCAGGTTCATCGCCCCCGGCGCGATCTCCTGGACATTGCCCTCGCTGTCGCGATGCATGATGGCGCCGTCGAACAGATAGGTGACGGTGGCAAGCCCGATATGCGGATGCGGCCGCACGTCCATGCCCTTGCCGGAGACGAACTGCACCGGTCCGAAATGATCGAAGAAGATGAAGGGGCCGACCATTTGCCGCTTGCCATGCGGCAGCGCCCGGCGCACCGCGAAGCCGTCGCCGAGATCGCGCGTGCGCGGCACGATGACGAGATCGAGCGCATCGCAGGACATGGGATCCCCGAGCACGGGATCGTTCGAGGGTTGCCAGCTCATGACGGACTCCTATTGGCTTTCGCGAGCCCTATCGTAGCAGGCTTTTACATCGTCGTCGCGGCAAAGCCCGGACGAGACGTCGCGGCGCGCCGCGACGCGACGCTGGTTCTACCTCCCCAGCTCCGTCGCCTTCGCCACACGGTCGAACCGCTCCAGCGTCATGATCGCATCGGCGAATTTCTCCGCGCGCGCGTTCAGCACCGGGCGGGCCAGTGTCAGAAACTTCTGCTGCATCGCCTGCGTGTCGGGAAACGAATTCGGCTCGCCGGAGGGATCGGCGTAGAGCCGCTCATGCACGCCGTCATCCGTGGTGATGCTGACACGGGCGCCGAAGGGATGGGTGCGGCCGACTTCCAGCCGGTCGTCCTGCACCACGTCGAACTTGTCCGCGAGCGCGTCGATCGCGGCGTCGCCAAGGCGGTTGTAATCGTCCCAGCCGAACGAGCCCTGACCGAGCGCGAGCGCGCCGGTGAAGAACATCGAGAACTGGCCGCCGACGATCGAGCGCGGATGCCGCTTGGTCGCGGCATCGCCCGTCAGCGTGATGCCGTTGCGGTGCAGGCCGATCTCGACGCGCTTGACCTGGTCCGGCGTCAGATTGTGCTCCCGCCGCATCGCGATCAGCGCGTCGATCGCCGCATGAGTATAGCGGCAGCTCGGATAAGGCTTCACCCCGATCTTCATCGTCTCATAGGTCTTGCCGAGCCCGGCGACCGCCTTGTCCGGATGCGCGTCGTCGGTATAGCCGGCGAGCAGGCCGTGCTTGCCCTCGACCGATTCAGTCGCGCCGACGAAATCGTTGCGCGCCAGCGTCGCGGCGATCACGCCGTTCATCGCGGCGGCGCCGACCTGGTAACGCTTGTTCCAGGCGCCGTTGACCAGGAATTGCAGCGAGCCGGCGGCCTGGCTGCCGGAGACGCCAAACGCCGCGATGATCTGCTTCTCACTGAGGCCGAACAATTTGACCGCGGCGGCTGCAGCGCCATAGGTGCCGGCGGTCGCGGTGGGATGGAAGCCGCGCGCGTAATGCGAGGTCGGGTCGAGCGCGTTACCGAGCCGGCAGCAGACTTCATAGCCCGCAACGATCGCCGTCAGCACGTCGCGCCCGGACGCGCCGACCATCTCGCCGACGGCGAAGGCAGCCGGCACCACCGGGGCGCTCGGATGCAGCGAGGAATCGGCATGCGTGTCGTCGAAATCGAGCGAATGTCCCAGCGCGCCGTTGAGCAGGGCTGCGACCGCCGGGGTCCAGGTCTTGCTGTCGCCGAACACGGTGGACTCGCCCTTGGTGTCGAGTGCAAGCGCTTCCAGCGTCTTCAGGATCGACGGGGTGGACTCCGCCTGGCCGCGGGCGCGGATGGCGCTGCCGAGGAAATCCAGCGTCAGCACCTTGGCGCGGTCCAGCACCTCCGCCGGAATATCCTGGTATTTCAGGTTGAAGACGTAGGCGGCGAGCGTTGCGGTTTCCTGAGCCATCGTGTTTCCTCGTTTTGGCCGGCACGTTAGGCGGGCTGATTTCGCCTTTCAAGCGGCCTTGGAGCCGCGGGGATCAGCTATGCTTTTGCCTGACTTGAGACGATCGGGATATTCCGTATGAGGCGCGCAAGAGAGCTGTTCGACCGGGTCCGCGCGCTCAGGACGCAGCTGGGACTGGCGATCCGGGTCACGGTGGCGGCGGTCGCGGCCTATGCCATCGCCTCGGCGCTGCATCTCTTGCTGCCGCTCTGGGCGGTGCTGGCCTCGCTGATCGTGACCCAGATGAGCGTCGGCCGCTCGCTCAAGGCGACGCGCGACTACATGCTTGGCACCATCGGTGGCGCCATCTATGGCGGCGCCATCGCGATCCTGATTCCCTATTCCAGCGAGGCCGGCTTGTTGGGGTTGCTGGTGCTGTCCGTCGCGCCGCTCGCCTTCATCGCCGCGATCAATCCGAGCCTCAGCGCGGCGACGGTCACGGCCGTGATCGTGCTCCTGGTCCCGACCCTGCATCACGCCGATCCCATGACCTCGGCGATCGATCGCGTCAGCGAGGTCGCGGTCGGCGCCATTACGGGTCTGGTCGTCTCGTTCCTGGTGCTGCCCTCGCGCGCGGTTCGACAGATTCGCGCCAGCGCGGCAAAGCTGCTCGAGCTGATCGCGGATGCCTTCATCGAACTGCTCGCGGGTCTGACGCGCGGCCGCGACAACGACGCGCTGCACCGGATCCAGGACGGCATTGGCACGGCGATGGTGAATCTCAACGCGATCGGCTCTGAGGCCGAGCGCGAGCGCGCCGCGCGCCTGTCGAGTGGGCCGGATACCGGACCGTTGCTGCGAACCATCCTACGACTGCGGCACGACGTCGTCATGATCGGCCGCGCCACTGTGGTGCCGCTGCCGGCCGACGTGCAGACGCGGCTCGCAGGTCCGCTGACGGAAGTCTCGACGGTGATCGCGCGTTTCCTGCGTTCGGCCGCTGCGGCCTTGCGCGAGGGCGCCGGCGCGCCGCCGATCCATCCCGTGCACGTCGCGCTCCAGCATTACGCCGAGGCCGTCGCCGCCGTGCGCCATGACGGATTGATTCTCGGTCAGCCCGCTGACACCGCTGAACGCTTCTTCGCGCTCGGCTTCTCGCTGGAGCAGATGCACCAGAATCTCTGCGATCTCGATCGCGTCGTCGGCGAATGGTCGGAGGCTTCGACCGATAAATCCGCACGCGTGGCAGAGTGAGTTAGGACGCGTCGTCTTCACGTCGTCTTTCGACAGCAACGCGCGTATGCGCAGCGCGACACTGATCGGCGGCCTGCGACTCTGCAGCACGCGACGGTTCCATCGGGTCATGTTGCTGACGCATTCTCTGTTTTAATCGGCGACAAGCTAAACACGACGTGAGGACCACCCCGGTTCTCACAACGGTTCCGTAGCCAGGGGTTGGCTCGAATCCGCAAACGCTTGGTGCAAGTTGATGAACGCTGCTGCGTTCGCTTGACCATGTTTGCGGTTCTGGAACCGGACAAACTAAAAAATCACAGGACTTATGATGCTATTCCGCTCGAGCGCCGCGATTTGCGGCGCCCTGGTTACGCTTGCCTTGTCTGTTGCCGTTGCTCGAAGTGAAACGCGTGGGGACCACTCAAGTGCCGCCGTCGATGCCGCCTCTGGTGAAGCGATCGTTGGTGCAGCGTCGACGTATAATCCGTTCAAGCCCGGCAAGGAGGAGGGCGGTCCGAAGACGGCCTCCGGCGAGCGTTATGATCCGTCTGCCTGGACGGCTGCCATCAAGACGAGTTTGCGCCGGAAATTTGGTGGGGTCGGATTTGGCGCGCGGCCCAAATATGCGCTCGTCGAGGCCGTGGGCAAGAAGGTCATCGTCAAGATCAACGACGTGGGGCCCTTAAGACCCGGCCGTATCATCGACTTCAATGAGCGGACGATGCGTCATTTCGATCCAAGCATGGATATCGGCGTCATTCCCGACGTGAAAGTCAGTCCGCTCGCAGGGGACAATTGGACTCCGGGGCCGGTGGGCTGAACACGGGCGTCCTCATCAATGTCGGTCCGCACGAATCATCGCGCCGGCTCCACGATCCGTCCCATCATGCTGCGGACCACGAGCTTGTGGAACGGCATGATCAGCGCGAGATAGGTGCGGCCAAGCAGATTGTGCGTGCGCACCAGTGTGGTCGAGGTGACCTGGCGATCCCTGCCATCGCCCGTCACGTCGACCACGATGCGGAAATCGAGATGATGATCGTCGAAGCCCGCGACCAGCCGCTCCGGTGTCTCACTCAGCACCGGAAACAGGCCGATCATGCCGTGGGGCGCCGGCGCGCTTTCGCCTGACGTCTTCAGCCCGAACGGCGTCACCAGAATGTTGCGCAGCTGGAGCAGCGCGTCGATCCAGCGCGGGCCATGCAGCACCATCCGGGTGCAGGCCTCGCGGGCGTTGATCGTCGCGGCTCCGATCTCCACGCGAAAGGCGTCGGCGAACTGCGCCCCGGTCAGCAGCGTGCCAGCATCGACATCGGGAGTGACTTCGCGGACCGTGCTCGTCATTCCATCAGTCTGCGCGCCAGCATGCGGAAGCGCAAGATCAGGAGGCCGGCATAGACGAAGGTGCCGACCGAGAACCCCACCCAGACGCCGGTCGCGCCCAGTCCCGTATGGAAGGCCAGCAGCCAGGCGGTCGGGAAGGCGACGCACCAATAGCCGATTGCCGCGAACACCAGCGTCATCCTGGTGTCGTTGATTCCGCGCAGCGCGCCGCCAATGATGGTCTGGAGGCCGTCACCGATGAAGAAGGTCGCGCCGACCACCAGCAGCGTCGCCGTCAGCTCGACCGTTGCCGCGCTGGCCTCGCTGCGGCCGAAGAACAGCCGCCCGAGCTCATAGCGGCCAAGAATGATCGCGACGGTCAGGGCGGAGACGAGCGCGATGCCGAGCACGGCTGCAACCAGGCCCGCGCGCCTCACCGCGACCATGTCGCCTCGCCCGAACGCATGGCCGACGCGCACCGTCGCCGCCATGCCGATGCCGAGCGGCACCATGAACAGCACGGCGGTCACCTGAAGCGCGATCTGATGCGCTGCGAGCGCCGTGGTCGAGATCAGCCCCATCAGCAGCGCGGCGGAAGAGAACAGGCCGTATTCCAGAAGCAGCGAAAACGAGATCGGCGCGCCGATCGCGATGAGCTGGCGCATCAAGGGCCAGTCGATCCGCCAGAGACGCGCCAGCGGATGATAGTCCGCAAACGGCTTCCGCCATGCGGCGATGGCGAGCGCGGCAAGGAAGGTGCCGAGATTGACCAGCGTGGTCCCGAGCCCCGCGCCGAGCAGGCCAAGCTTCGGCAGGCCGAACTGGCCGTGGATCAGGGCGTAGACGAGGACGGCATTGATCGGGATCGCCGCGACCGTGATCCAGAGCGGCGCCTGCGGCCGGTTCACCGCGCTCATCATGCTGCGCAGCGCGATGAAGCCGAGCGCCGGCGCGATGCCCCAGGCGAGGCCATTGAGATAACGCTGGGCGAGCGCGGCCGATTGCGGCACCTGACCCAGCGCGAGCAGGATCTGTTCGCCATAGAGGGGCGAGGCCATCATCGGCAGCGAGATCAGCAGGGCGACCCAGAGGCCGACCCGCAAGGAGCGGCGGATGAGCTTGGGGTCGCCAGCGCCAAAGGCTTGCGCGGCGAGCGGCGATACCGCCGACATCAATCCGAGCCCGAAGGTGAAGTTGACGAAATAGACCGTATGCGCGAGAGCCGCCGCCGCCACCGCGCTCTCGCCGAGGTGGCCGATCATCGCGAGATCGGTCGTGATCATCGCGATCTGTCCGAGCTGTGTCAGCATCAACGGCACGGCGAGGCGCAACGTCTCGGCGAATTCCGCCGCGAGATGATTTGGCGGCACGCCGGCTTGCGGCTGCGGACGGGGCTGGACGGTGTCGAGCATGGCCGGTGCTTAGCACAGCCCCGCGACGAAAACATGGTCCCACTCGCGTCACGGACGCGCGAAGCGCGAGCCGGGACCCGGAAGCCACGGGCGTGACGCATAGTCGCATGGGCCCCGGCTCAGCAGCGCATCACTTGCGTGCTGCGCTGCGCACGAGCCTCTGCGATCTATGCCACTTCTTCAAGGAGAGAAGCTGGAAAGCAGCCTCAGCCCTTCCGCTCCGGCACGCGCTTGATCTTCGCGCCAAGCGCGTTCAGCCGCTCCTCGATGCGCTCATAGCCGCGCTCGATCTGGTCGGCGTTGTTGATGGTGGAGGTGCCCTCGGCGCAGACGGCGGCGAGCAGCATCGCCATGCCGGCGCGAATGTCGGGCGAGGTCATGGTCGCGCCATGCAGCCGGCTCGGCCCGGCGATGATGGCGCGGTGCGGATCGCACAGCACGATGCGCGCGCCCATCGCGATCAGCTTGTCGACGAAGAACATCCGCGATTCGAACATCTTCTCGAACATCAGGATCACGCCCTCGCATTGCGTGGCGGTGACGATCGCGATCGACATCAGGTCGGCGGGGAAGGCCGGCCAGGGCTGGTCCTCGAGCTTGGGCACGTGGCCGCCGAAATCGTCCTGGATCTTCAATGTCTGATTGGAGGGCACGATGAGATCGTCGCCCTCGACGCGGCAGACGATGCCGAGCCGTTCGAACCCCATGCGGATCGAGCGCAGATGCTCGACGCCGGCGCGCACGATGCGCAACGGCGAGCGCGTCACTGCAGCAAGGCCAATCAGCGAGCCGACCTCGATATGGTCGGGCTGGATCGAATAGGTCGCGCCGCCCAGCGTCGCCTGGCCATGGATGATCATGGTGTTGGTGCCGATGCCCTCGATCTTCGCACCGAGCGCGACCAGGAAATTGGCGAGATCCTGCACATGAGGCTCGGACGCCGCATTGCGCAAATATGTAACGCCGTCGGCGGCGACCGCGGCGACCAGCGCGTTCTCGGTCGCGGTGACGCTGGGCTCGTCCAGGAACACGTCGGCACCGGCGAGCTTGGGCGCGCGGAATTCGAGACGGTCGGTCGCGGTGACCTTGGCGCCCAGCTGTTCCAGCGCCAGCACATGGGTGTCGAGCCGGCGCCGACCGATGACGTCGCCGCCGGGCGGCGGCAGCATCACCTCGCCGCAGCGGGCGAGCAGGGGACCGGCGAGCAGGATCGAAGCGCGGATGCGGACGCACAGCTCCGGATCGAGATCGGCCGCGCGGATACTCTTGGCGTGGATCTGCAGCGTGTTGCGGGCAGTCCATTCCGCGGCTGCACCGACCGACCGGATCAGCTCGACCAGCGTCTCGGTGTCGCGGATCCGCGGCACGTTCTGAAGCGTCACCGGATGCTCGGTGAGCAGGGCCGCCGCGATGATCGGCAGCGCCGAATTCTTGTTGCCGGACGGCTCGATCGAGCCCGAGAGCCGGTGACCGCCCTCGACGATGTATTGGATGGGCGCCACGTGGTTCTCGCTGTCCTGTTGGTGGGCGGGCTGTTTCGGGCGGAAACTACAGAGAATTGGGCGCGGGAGCAATTGTGCTGGGCAGGGCTCGCGCCCGTCCGTCTGGGGCTTGTGGCAAGCGGCTTTTAGAACAGCCCAATGATATTGCCGATCACATAGAGGATCGCAATCAGGATCAGCGCCCCCATCATGACGAAGGAGATTTCGATCGCGATGGCGCCGGTGCCGAGCGTGGCGGCAACTGCGGCAAGCAGCCGTTCCTCTCGGAAGATCATCGAGAGCACCGAGAACAGGATGGCGAGCAGGCCGAGCGAGATCGCGGTGACCGACGCGGTTTCGCTCCAGCTCCGCCCCGCGGGTTTCTCCACCTTCGGAGCCTGATACTCCCCGCCCTTCACCTTGGCGACGATGCGGTCCTTGATGCGCTGCCCGGTGTCGACGATCACCTTGTCCGCCGGCGGCGGCGGAAACACGATCGGCACCACCCAATGCGGCAGCACCGCCGCCATCAGCGCCAGCACGCCGACAATGCTGCCGATGATGCCAAGGCGGCGGGACGGCACGGCGGAACTGGGCGTTGCAGAGGCGATCATGGCGTGAGGGCTTCCCGGCCGGAATTGGCCAATGGGTTCATGCCACTTCGTCGCGATGGCGGGTGGTGAGGTTCAGGTCAGTGTTTGCAAGCGTCATGGCCGGGCTTGTCCCGGCCATCCACGTCTTGCTCCGCCGCACGAAGAACGTGGATGCGCGGGCCTTCGCCTCGCCGAAGCGGCTTTGGCCGCGCAGGCGGGACAAGCCCGGGCATGACGACCGTCTGAAGCCATTCGCCTCAAATATCGATCGTCGCGCTCAGCGAATGTTCCTGGATGAAGTCGCGGCGGGGCTCGACCACGTCGCCCATCAGCTTGGTGAAGATGTCGTCGGCCTCGTCGACCTCCTTGACCTTCACCTGCAGGAGCGAGCGTGCCTCGGTGTCGAGCGTGGTTTCCCAGAGCTGCTCCGGGTTCATCTCGCCGAGACCTTTGTAGCGCTGCAGCGAGATGCCCTTGCGCCCGGCCTCCGTGACCGCCTCGAACAGGTCGACCGGGCCGTGCACCACGTGCTCGGAGTCCTTGCGCCGCAGCTTGCCGGAACGGGCGTAGACGTCCTGGAGTTTCGGCGTGTACTCGTCGAGCTTGCGGGCCTCGGCCGAGCCGAGCAGCGCGTCGTCGATCATGGCGGCTTCCTTGACGCCGCGCACGGTGCGCTCGAACACGAAGCCCTGGCCTTCTAAGAATTGTCCGACCCAGCCACGCTCGACTTCCTCGGCCTGGCTGTCGAGCCTGGTCGCAATGTACTGCGCTGCGGCTGCGGCGTTCTCGGGGTTGCCGTAGACCGACTTGTTCAGCACGCCGGTAATGGCGGCCTGCTCGACCACTTTTCGGTTATAGCGGCTGTGCAGATTTCGCAGGATGCTGCGGACCACCCGGGCGTCGTCGACCAGGGCGCGCAGATCGCGGCCGGTGCGGTCGCCGCCGGTGCCGGGAATGAACACGCAGTCGTCGAGGCCGGCGTCGATCAGATAGTCCTCCAGCGCGCGCTCGTCCTTCAGATACTGCTCGGACTTGCCGCGTGAGACCTTATAGAGCGGCGGCTGAGCGATATAGAGATAGCCACCGTCAATGATGTCGCGCATCTGCCGGTAGAAGAAGGTGAGCAGCAGCGTGCGGATATGGGCGCCGTCGACGTCGGCGTCCGTCATCACGATGATCTTGTGATAGCGCAGCTTCTCGACCGAGAAGTCGTCGCTGATGCCGGTGCCGAGCGCGGTGATCAGCGTGCCGATCTGCTCGGAGGAGAGCATCTTGTCGGGGCGGACGCGTTCGACGTTCAGGATCTTGCCGCGCAGCGGCAAGACGGCCTGGAATTCGCGGTTGCGGCCCTGCTTGGCGCTGCCGCCTGCCGAGTCACCCTCGACGATGAAGAGTTCCGACTTCGCGGGATCCTTCTCCTGGCAGTCGGCGAGCTTGCCGGGCAGCGAGGACACCGAGAGCGGGCTCTTGCGCGTCAGCTCGCGCGCCTTTCGCGCGGCTTCGCGGGCGGCGGCGGCCTGGATCACCTTGCCGACGATCATCTTGGCCTCGGACGGATGCTCCTCGAACCAGGCCTGCAGCGCCTCGTTGAGGACGTTCTCGACCACGGGGCGCACCTCCGAGGACACCAGCTTGTCCTTGGTCTGCGACGAGAATTTCGGGTCCGGCACCTTCACCGAGAGAACCGCGGTGAGACCTTCGCGGCAATCATCTCCGGTGAGCGCGATCTTTTCTTTCTTGGCGTTGGCCTCGGCATAGCCGTTGACCTGGCGTGTCAGCGCGCCGCGGAAACCGGCCAGATGGGTGCCGCCGTCCCGCTGCGGGATGTTGTTGGTGAAGCACAGCACGTTCTCGTGGTAGCTGTCGTTCCACCACAACGCGGCCTCGACGCCGATGCCGTTGGCTTCCGAGCGCACCATGATCGGCGTCGGCACCAGGGCCTTCTTGTTGCGGTCGAGATATTTGACGAACTCCTCGACGCCGCCGGAATAGTGCATCTCCTCGCGCTTCTCGACCGCGTGGCGCATGTCGGAGAGGGCGATGTTGACGCCGGAATTGAGGAAGGCGAGCTCGCGCAGGCGATGCTCGAGCGTGGCGAAATCATATTCGATGTTCTTGAAGGTCTCGGTCGAGGCCAGGAACGTGACCTCGGTGCCGCGCTTGCCCGGCGCATCGCCGATCACTTTCAGCGGTGCCACGGCATCGCCATGGGCGAACTCGATATAGTGCTCCTTGTCGTCGCGCCAGATCCGCAGGCCGAGCTTGCTGGAGAGCGCGTTGACGACGGAGACGCCGACGCCATGCAGGCCGCCGGAGACCTTGTAGGAGTTCTGGTCGAACTTACCGCCGGCATGGAGCTGGGTCATGATGACCTCGGCTGCCGAGATGCCTTCGCCCTTGTGGATGTCCACGGGAATGCCGCGGCCGTCGTCGCGCACCGTGACGGAATTGTCTGCGTTGAGGATGACGTCGACGCGCGTGGCGTGGCCCGCCAGCGCCTCGTCGATCGCGTTGTCGACGACCTCGTAGACCATGTGGTGCAGGCCCGAGCCGTCGTCGGTGTCGCCGATATACATGCCCGGACGCTTGCGGACGGCGTCGAGACCCTTGAGCACGCGGATCGATTCCGCGCCGTAATCGCTCGCGTTGGAGGGCTCGTTTTCGGCAGGTGTCTGCCGAGCAGGTTCTGTCATGAGAGGCCTTCGAGATGTCGCCCGAATCAGCGGCGCAAAAGGCGCTGATTTGTGAGCCATTTGTGCCACGAAAGACCGCCTGCGCCTAGCGCAAAGTATCCTCTGGCAACCCTTTGAGCAGATAGGGTTTTTCAACGAGTTTTCAAGGCTTTTGCAGGCCGATTCCAAGGCTTGCGAAATGCTCGATTCGAGGGCGGTTTCCGCTCGCGAGAAGGCGTGCATTTTGCGGCCGGAACGGGTGTTCCGCAGCGCTACACAGATGCTGTCATGCCCGGGCTTGGCATCCGCGTCGTTGTGCGGACCGCAGAACGTTAATGGCCGGGACGAGCCCGGCCATGACGATCCACCTCAATACATCTGAAGCGGCAGCACGTCTCCGCTCGGGCCCACCAAGAGGCCCCAGGCCTCGCCCGCGGCGACGGTCAGGGTCTCCGTTTGGGCCGGGCGCCCCGGCACGCGTAGCGCGTATTGGTGCTTGCCGGGCGGCAGGTCGAGCATCGGGCCTTTTCCGGACTGCGGGCCACCGGCGCCGGCGGCGATCTTCACCGTCTGCTTGTTGATCGTCAGCGAGGCTTCGGCGGCGCCCATGTTTCCTAGCATGACCCTTGCCTGTCCCGCCTTCGGCATGATGTCGGCCTTGGCCGCGACATCCGCATTCCTCTGCGCCAGACTGACCGTGGTCTCGCCCTTGGCGCGGCCGAGCTTGAGCACGGCCGGACCTTGCGGCGAGGTGAAGTCGATCTGCGCGCGTTCTGCGGAAATCGCTGCACCTTCGGTCTTCTCCTGCCAGCCGAGCTTGGACAGCTCGGCACGGTAGAAGGCGAGGACGTCAGGCAGCGGCGCCGGAATGCTGGCCGTCAGCTCGCGGCGGAGCGGCGCCTCACCGCCGGGGATCTTGGTGCTGGCGAAGGATTTCGACGAACGCTGCGTCGGCACGGGCAATTGGGATTCGGTATCCGGCTGGAGCGGCTCGGACGACTTGGCCTGCACCTCCGCCTCCTCGCCGGCCGCAGGCTTGGCCGCTTCCGTCACCAGGCCCGACCCGTCGGCGCGGACATTCACCTTCGGGCCCATCTGCATCACGGTCATCGAGATCGACTTGCCGCTCTTGGAGAACGCCATCACCGCCATGTTGCGCTGGTTGATGACGGAGGGTTGCTCCTTCCAGCCTGCGCTCTTCAGCGCCGTGCGATAGAAGCTGCTGAGCGCCTTCACGCTCGACACCGAGGAGAATTCCAGCCGGCCATCGCCGCCCTCGAATGTCACGTCTTCGGCGCTTTCGGGCAGCGGCAGCGGCGTCTTGCCGTCGGCGAGCTCAGTGAGCGGCGCATCCGACAGAGCGGCGGCCTGCGCTTTGCGCCTGACCTCATCGGCGGCGATGAGCTGCTGAGCCGTACCCAAGGCATCGCTGAGGAACCTCGCATCGGCTTCCTTCTTCGCCTTGGCACGGGCCGCGAGCGCGGATTCCTTCACCTGCGCCGTCAGGCTGATCATGGTGAAATCATACTTGCGGCCGAGCCGCAGCACGCCGGTCTCCTCCGCCGAGGAGATCCTGAGCGCGACCTCGTCGCCGGGTGCGAGCGGCGCGTTGCCGTCCTCCTGCCAGCCGCGCGCGGCGAGCTCGCGATGATAGAAGGCGAGCACCGCGGGCAGCTCGGCCATCGCAGCGGCCGACATCTCGCGCTTGTTGGAGCTCGCGCTGCCGAGCCCTCGCGCGGATTTGGTCGGCTTGGGCCGCGGCAGGCCGGCCATGTCGTCGTCGGCCTCGAGCTCCGCCGGCAGCGCGAACGGCGCCACCCGGATCTCGACATGGGTGCGGCCGTCGTCGCGGCGCATCAAGGTCAGCATCACCGGCTTCTGCTTGTAGAACTGCGTCGTGTCGCCGCCGGGATGATCGTAGAAGACGCGCATGCCGCTCGGGACGGTCTCGCCGAGAACGGCGTTCGGCCAGCGCGATGCCGCCTCGGGGTTGAGCTTGCGCCACCCCATCGCCGCCATCTCCTTCGCAAAGAACACCGTGGTCGCATCGAGTGCGCCGTGCGCGATGCAGCCGAGATAGGGCCGGGTCTCGTCGAATACGAGATTGGTCGCGCCGTCCGGGAACGGCACGTTGGAATAGATCCGGCTCGGCGTGTAGGAGACGGCGGATTGGTCGGGACGCCCGCGCGCCTGCGTGAAGGAGACGCGCAGGCCCTGCCGCCCCTTCTTGAAATTCAGCGTGTTGCTCTTCTCGTCCAGCGGATACACATAGGGCACCCAGCCCTCGGCGCTCAGCAGCTTCCTGGCGGCGTCCGACGCGGCTGGTACGGCCGTCGGAACGGTGTAGATCACGCGATATTTGTCGGGACGCGAAGTGTCCTCCACTGCGCCGTCGAGCCGCGGCAACATATGGACGTCGACGATGCCGTCGTCCGCCGCGCTGGCCGGACGCGAGGCGCTCACCATTGCGAGAATGCCGCAGGCGAGCAGCAGCCATCTTGCCGGGACTTGCGCCCCGCGCCGGATCATCGGCATCGTCGAAACTCCCGGATGTCGCGCGGGTCGTCATGCCCTGCGCATTGGCAGGCTGCGGCGCCGTCGGCGCGCGGCCTCAGACGAGAAGTCGCGGCGGAAACCGGAGAGGTTCAACGGGCTCAATACAGCTGCAGCGGCGGCCAGGCGTCACCGTCGCGGCCGACCGTGAGCTCCCAGGTCTCGCCGGCGACGACGGTGAGGAAGTTCGTGGTGGCGGGATGGCCGGGCACGCCAAGCGTGTAGGGATATTCGCCGGGCACGAGGTCCAGCGCGACCGCGTTCGCACCAGCCGGGCGGGGGATGGTCCGCTCGTTGATCTCGAGCACGGCTTCCTTCTCGCCGATATTGCTGAACACCAGCTTGGCCTGGCCGGGCTCGGGCAGGACGTTTGCTCTGGTCGCGGTGTCCGCGTTCTTCTGCACGAGATGGACCGCGGTGCCGGACTCCTTGCGGTCGAGCTTCAGTGCGGCCGGTCCTAGCGGTGAGACGAAAGCGAGTTGGACGTGCGCGGTGCTGATCACGGCGCCATCAAGCTGCTCCTGCCAGCCGAGCTTGCCAAGTTCGGTGCGATAGAAGGCGAGTACGTCGTTCAGCCCCGCGGGCACGGTGGCCTCCAGCCTGACGCGGAGCGGCGCGTCGAAGCCCTGCATCAGCGTGGTGTGGATTCCTCTGTAGGTGTAGCGGGTCGGCGCGGGCAGCTCGGCATCGGAATCCAGCGTCAGCGTCGTCGGAAACAGCTGCGGCAGTGAGGCGCCGGCGCTGGCCGCGAGCATGCCCATCGCCAGCAGGACGAAGCCGCACGCAAACAACTGCCATCGTGCCGGGGCTTGCGCCCCATGCCTCACCGCCGTCATGCTCATGCTCCAAGGATATCGCGCATGTCCGAATGCTGCGCGATGGCCGCTTCTTGCGGCCTCAAGCAGCTAGTCGCGATCTGAAACCGGCGGGTTCAATGTCGCGGCTTACCTGCGCGCCGAGACTCGTCCGCTCTCGACGTCAAAGACTTCGCCGCCTGCGCCGATGTCGGCGAAGGCCGCAGGGTCCGCGCCGGTCAGCCACACCTGTGCGCCGAGCTTCTTCAGCTCGTCGAACAGCGCGGCGCGGCGGTTCGGATCGAGATGCGCGACCACCTCGTCGAGCAGCAGCAGCGGCACGATGCCGGTCATCTCGGCGACGAGGCTCGCATGCGCCAGCACGAGGCCGATCAACAGCGCCTTCTGCTCGCCGGTCGAGGCATCGCGCGCGGGCATGCTCTTGGGCGCATAGACGACCTGGAGGTCGGTGAGATGCGGGCCGTCGGTGGTGCGGCCGGCGATGGCATCGCGCGGTCTGTTGTCGCGCAGGATCTGGCGGTAGCGGTCCTCGACCGACGTCGCGGTCTCCTGCAGCAGCGCGTTCTCCATCCAGCCGTCGAGCGCGATTTTCGCCGAGGGGAAAGCGGATTCCTGCGCGCGCGCATTGAGCATCCCGGTCAGCCGCGCCGCGGTCTGGCCGCGCGTTGCGGCGACCGCGACCGCAAGCTCGGCGGTCTCGCGCTCGATCGCGTCACACCAATGATCGTCGTAATTGCGCGTCTCGAGCAAGCGGTTGCGCGAGCGCAGGGATCGCTCCAGTGCGGAGATGCGGCTGGAATGATCGCTGTCGATGGCGAGCACCAGGCGGTCGAAGAAGCGCCGCCGCTCGGACGCCGCGCCCATGAACAGCCCGTCCATCGCCGGCGTCAGCCATACCATGCGGATGTGGTCGCCGAAGCTGGTCGCCGAATTCACCGGCTCGCGGTCGATGCGGCAGCGCCGGCTGACGGAGGCGTCGGGCCGTGGCGGGTCGATGCCGGTGCCGAGCGTCGCCAGTCCCAGCGCGCCCTCGACCTGCGCCGACACTGCCCAGGAACCGTCGCCCTGGTTGTCGGCGACATCCTCCAGCGTCGCGCGCCTCAAGCCGCGCCCCGGCGACAGGAACGAGATCGCCTCGATGCAATTGGTCTTACCCGCCCCGTTCGGCCCGACCAGCGCCACCATGTCAGCCGCCGTCTCGAGCCCCGCCGCCCGATAATTGCGAAAATGCGTCAGCGTCAGGCGATGAATGCGGGAGGGGGTCATGGAATCCGCTTCTCGTCATGCCCGGCCTTGTGCCGGGCATCCACGTTCTCGACTCCGAAGACGTGGATGGCCGGGACAAGCCCGGCCATGACGGATGTAGTCACACTTCTGGGTGCCGGTAGGCCTCACACCCGCATCGGCATCAGCACGTACAGCGCGCTCTTGTCGTCGCGGTCTTGCACCAGGGTCGGGGAGCCGGGGTCGGCGAGGCGGAGCGTTGCGACGTCGCCTTCGATCTGGGCGGCGATGTCGAGCAAATAGCGGGAGTTGAAGCCGATATCGAGGGCATCGGAGGCGTACTCGACCTCGAGCTCTTCGGTCGCGCTGCCGGAATCCGGATTGGTCACCGACAGCACCAGCTTGCCCGCCGACAGCGACAGCTTGACCGCGCGGCCGCGCTCGCTCGAAATCGTCGAGACGCGGTCGACCGCGTTCTCGAAATCCTTCTTGTCGACCACGAGCTCCTTGTCGTTGTTTTGCGGAATGACGCGGCCGTAGTCGGGGAAGGTGCCGTCGATCAGCTTCGAGGTCAGCACCACATTGCCGATGGTGAAGCGGATCTTGGCCTGCGACAGCTCGATCGTCATCTCGGCCTCGGTGTCCTCGATCAGGCGCTGCACCTCGCCGACGGTCTTGCGCGGCACGATCACGCCGGGCATGCCTTCGGCGCCCTTGGGCTGCACCAGGTCGAGCTGGGCGAGACGATGGCCGTCGGTGGCGACGCCGCGCAGGGTGGAGGCCTTCGCCGTGCCGGCAGCATGCAGATAGATGCCGTTGAGATAATAACGCGTCTCTTCGGTCGAGATCGCGAACTGGGTGCGGTCGATCAGCCGCTTGACGTCCTTTGCGGCGAGCGAGAAGGAATGCGACATGTCCCCGGCGGCGAGATCCGGGAAATCATTCTCCGGCAGGGTCTGCAGCGTGAAGCGGGAGCGGCCGGCGCGGATCGCCAGCACCGCGCGGTCGCCGTCGGCCTCCAGCACGATCTGCGAGCCGTCGGGCAGCTTGCGCACGATGTCGTAGAACATGTGCGCCGGCACGGTGGTGGAGCCCGCGGTCGCGGTTTCCGCCGGCAGCGTCTCGGTCACCTCGAGGTCGAGGTCGGTCGCCTTCAGCGACAATTTCGCGTTCTCGGCGCGGACCAGCACGTTGCCGAGGATCGGAATCGTGTTGCGGCGCTCGACCACGCGGTGGACATGGCCCAGCGACTTCAGGAGTTGCGCGCGTTCGACCGTAACCTTCATTGCACTACTCGCCCGATCCCCAAGAAACACAGTTGGAAAGGCCGGGCTGCGGGACGCGCGCCACGGCACCGAAGACCCCGAAAAGCCGGATCATCCAGCCGATATGATCAAAGCCGTCAGGGTCGCGCAAGGTGGCGCGGATGGCCCCGGGATTCAAGGGATTGCGGGCAGTTCCCCACGGTTTACCGCCCAAAACGAAGACCGCCGCCCAGCTCGGCCGGGCGGCGGGAGAATTGCCAGGAGAGCCTAGGCCTTTATTCCTGAAGCTGGCGCTTCAGCGACTCCACTTCCTCCGACAGCGCCGTGTCCTTGGAGACCAGGGACTCGATCTTGCGTACGGCATGCAGCACCGTGGTGTGGTCGCGTCCGCCGAAGCGGCGGCCGATCTCGGGGAGCGAGCGCAGCGTCAGCGTCTTGGCGAGATACATCGCCACCTGCCGCGGGCGGACCACGTTGGCGGTGCGGCGCGAGGACAGAAGGTCGGAGCGGCTGACATTGTACTGCCGCGCCACCACGCGCTGGATGTCCTCGATCTTGATCCGCTTCGGTTCCTGCGGCCGGACCAGGTCGCGCACCTCGCGCTCGGCCATCTCCAGCGTCACCGGCTGGTTGTTCAGCTTGGAATGCGCCAGCAGCCGGTTGATCGCGCCTTCGAGATCGCGGCCGTTATGGGTGATGGTGCGCGCCAGATAAAGCAGCACCTCCTCCGGCACGTCGAAGGTCGCATGATGGGCGCGGGCGGCGGCGACGCGCGACTTGAGGATGCCGTGCCGCAGGTCCTCGCCGAGCGAGGCCATCTCGACCACGAGGCCGCCGGCAAGCCGCGAGCGGACGCGATCGTCCAGGCTTTCGAGATCGGACGGCGGACGATCGGCCGCGATCACCACCTGACGGCCGGCGTCGATCAGCGCGTTCAGCGTGTGGCAGAATTCGGCCTGCGTCGACTTGCCCTGAAGGAACTGGAGGTCGTCGATGACCAGCACGTCGATGCCGCGCAGCGCTTCCTTGAAGGCGAGCGCCGTCTGCGTCTTCAGCGCGGCGACGAAGCCGTACATGAATTTTTCCGCGGTGAGATAAAGCACCTTGCGCTCATTGCCGGAATTGCCGGCCCATGTCACCGCCTGGAGCAGATGCGTCTTGCCGAGGCCGACGCCGGCATGGATGTAGAGCGGGTTGAACATCACGGGGTCGCCGCGGCGTCCTTCGGCGACCTGGCGCGCGGCCGCATGGGCCAGCGTGTTGGAGCGGCCGACAACGAAGCTCGCAAAGGTCAGGCGCGGATCGAGCGGCGAGCCGCCGAGCGCGTCGTGATTGGCCGAGACCGGCGCGGTCGCGGTCGAGCGCAATTCCGGGGTCGGCGCGCGGCGCGCCTCGATCGGGGCGGGCGCTTCCTTCGGCTGCACGACCGGACGCACCGCCGAGCGGACCGTGAGATCGATGCGATGCACTTCCGGCATCTCGGCCTGCCAGCACGACAGCACGCGCTCGGCATAATGGGCCTGGATCCAGCTCTTCAGGAAGCGCGTCGGCACCGAGAGCCGCACGCTCTCGTCCTGCACGCCTTCGAGATCCATGCGCGCAAACCAGCTCGTGTAAACGTCCTCGCCAACGGTCGAGCGCAGCCGACCCTTCACGCGTGACCAGCGATCCTGTTCCATTGTCATCGTCAGAAAACTTCTCTTGAGAGATATAGTTGCGTTGTGAGCGCCATGCAGACTTCCTGCCAGGGTCCTTGAACGCGACCCTTGGAATGGCGCGACCTCGAAGCGAGTCCATCGTCAGGCATGGCTCGACCGTCAGGCGCGAACGCCACATGGTCAGATCAGCGATGTCAGAGATGGAGGGGGCGCGAGGTCAGCGCGTACTCGGCGCTCCGTCACACGCGGAAGGCTGGACATCGGACAGAGCTGGAAAGGCATCGTTGGAATAGGAAACGTGCTTCAATACCGCGTTGATTCCGTAAGACATGATACCTCCCCGTCCTGCCGTGATAACTCACGACAAGGTCCTGCGTGTCCTGAAGACAACCGCGCCGTACTCCTGTCGCGGATGCCTGCCCATGTACTGGTCGTCCGCTCGACTTCGCCCACCTTGCGTGCCGGGGTCGCTCTGCGATGTCTCTCATTCTTGGCGCGAGAAGATCCCGCTTGGAGACATTCAGACAAAAAGCTACCATTCCCATATTGCTATGGGTTGTGAACCGACATCGCTTGTTGAAGCGTCGCCTCCGTGCACACCGCCGCCGATTTGCACGCTCGCCCCGTTTCCTAAACCGCGCTGGTCTGAAGATCGTGGGCGCCGCTGACGACTTAAGAAATACACTAAGCGGAAAGACTCGCAATGAAATTGATTCACACTTGAGGCATCAAAAAACTTGACCTCGGTTAACGCCGCACCCGAGTTGTGCACAGGCTCCGGACCAAGTTTTTGGATTCGTGCACAGAATCGAAAATGCCGCGCCTCATGTGACAATTCTCAGCCACCGCCAAAATTTTTTTACAAATCCGTCACGCGCTGGACGTGCGGGCGAATTTTCCAAATGCTTGTCGCTGCTATGTTGATAAGTGATTATTGAGTCATCGCTTTTCGAGACTCGTTTTGCAGGGTAACTCCACCGTGACACATTCCGGTGAATCTACGGTGTGTAGAACTTTCGTCGCCGGCGAATTCAATTCGAGCCCGCGGCACAGGGGTTTTTGCAACGCAGTGAAAGTTTCGACTGTTGCAGAATGTCGGCAGGTAGAATTACGGAACGAACAACAGCGCCGACGATGCAGATCTTCCAATCGACGATCGCATTTGGCGTGATCGCTTGCCTGAATATGACAGGCAACAAAAAAGCCCGGCGCGAGTGCCGGGCTGTTTGACGTGCTGATCGGATCGACCGATCAGATGATGTCACGAAGATTGCTTCGCGATCTCACTTGGCGATCTTACTTCGCGAGCTTGGCGATCTGCGCGGTGAGGCGCGAGACTTTGCGGCTGGCGTTGTTCTTGTGAATGATGTTGCGCTGCGCGGCGCGCATCAAGGCCGGCTCGGCATTCGCCAGCGCCTTGACGGCAGCGGCGCGGTCGCCGGTCTTGATGGCTTCCTCGACGCTGCGCACGGCACCGCGCATCTGGGTGCGGCGCGACTTGTTGACGGCGGTGCGGCGGGCGATCTTGCGCGTCGCTTTCTTGGCGGAAGTGGTATTGGCCATGGTCTCAATGTCCTTTGCGGTACCGGTCGCGTCTTGGTCGGGTAGCGCCGGCTGCTTGACCGCTGAATCGACGCTCGGATTTAGGGTGTTCGGTTGCTGGCCGTTCCCGGAACATGAGCGACGGCCTTGCGGCTGTCTCTGAGGCTCCAGAGACTCCTCAAGCTCGAGATGAGTCTTGAAGCTCAGGGCGCCTGCAACTGCTCAAAGAACAGCGGCGGCAGGATTGCGCCCACCGCCAGTTGGCGCCCTTATAGAGAGGCTCTTCGGCACCGTCAACGCTTTCGGAGCTGGAAAACCGGCCCAAACGGGCCCGGATGGGTGCTGTAACGCCCTGAAGAGGTTGAATTTCTGCCCTCGCCCCGCTATTGGCTGGCGACGTCTTGAAGGGTCGCCCGATCGGACGACCATGGTGGGTGAGGCATGATCCGCGGCTTTTTCAGACTGATTGGGCTGTTGCTGCTCGCCGGCGGGTTCATCTTCATGGTCTATGACGGCGCCCGCTGGGTGGCCGACCAGACCCTGAAGTTCACCCGGTTCGGCCAGTTCTGGAACGACATCAATCAGGCCAGCCAGACCGCGTTCCGGACCTGGGTCGAGGCCAAGGCGCCCTGGCTCTGGACCTCGGTGATCCGCCTGGTGCTGGATCAGCCGGTCTTCGCCGTCCTCGGCGTTCTCGGCATCCTGCTGCTGATCCTGTTCCGTCCGCGGAAACCGCTGATCGGCTATTCCCGGGATTGAGGGCGTGCGGGCCGCGTAACGATGCTGCCGCCCGCAGCGTAGATGCCTATATTCCCACCTGATCGCGAGCATGCCGCCTGAGCTCTTGTCTCATGCGACGACAGCTCGCTTGCGGAGACCCATCATGCTGTTCATGCGCAAGTCCACCGCATTGCCGAGTGCAGCCGAAGCGCTGCCCGGCCGTGCGCAACCGATCCCGGCCGCGACCACCCATTTCGTCAACGGCGCACAATTGCAGCCGCCTTATCCTGCAGGCCTGGAGCAGGCCGTGTTCGGGCTCGGCTGCTTCTGGGGCGCCGAGCGCAAGTTCTGGCAGCTCCGCGATGGCGTCTTTGCGACCGCCGTCGGCTATGCCGGCGGCCACACGCCGAACCCGACCTATGAAGAGGTCTGTTCGGGCCGCACCGCCCATACCGAAGTGGTGCTGGTGGTGTTCGATCCGAAGAAGATTTCCTACGAGAAACTCCTGAAGACATTCTGGGAGAGCCACAACCCGACGCAGGGCATGCGTCAGGGCAACGATGTCGGCACGCAGTACCGAAGCGCGATCTACACATACTCCGACGCGCAGAAGAACGCGGCCGAGCAATCGAAGGCGCTCTACCAGAAGGCGCTTGCCGCAAAGGGTCTCGGTGCCATCACCACCGAGATCGCACCCGCCGGCGCGTTCTATTTCGCCGAGGACTATCACCAGCAATATCTGGCGAAGAATCCAGCCGGCTATTGCGGCCTCGGCGGCACCGGCGTGTCCTGTCCGATCGGCGCCGGCGTGAGCGCGTAAGTCAGCCAAGTACTCGTCATGCCCGGGCTTGTCCCGGGCATCCACGTTCTTCGTGACACGCAAAGGTCGTGGATGGCCGGGACAAGCCGGCCATGACGCCGCGGGGACAGGCGTAGAAGTTGGCCGCTGTATGCGATGCCGCCGGCGCAGCCGCCGCTCAACGCTTTATTAACCATAACCGGTGCATCACTGGAGCTGTCTCGTTTCGAGGGATGGGTCCGGTGCCGGTTGCACGCGCGTTTCGATGGTCGAGTTTTGCAGCGTTCTTGGCCGCGTCCGCCGCGCTGGCCCTCGGCGGCTGCATGCAGACTACCGGCCCCGTCGCAGTGATGCAGCCGCGCGCCGATCTCGACTCCATGGCCTATGGCCAGCCCTATGGCGCGCCACAGCCGGTCGTCGTTGCCAACAATGGCGGTGGTGCCATCGCGGCGCTCAGCAATTCCTTTGCCGCTTCGCCTGCGCCCATGCCGGTCGGTTACGCCGCGCCGATGGCGGTGCGCAATGGCGCCTCCTACCATCTCGACGCCGGCGACAAGCTTCGCGTCGTGGTCTACGGCCAGGAAGGTCTCACCAACAGCTATGCGATCGACGCCGGCGGCTCGATCACCATGCCGCTGATCGGCGCCGTGCCGGCGCGCGGCCGCACCACGGCAGGGCTTGCCGGCGAGATCGCTGCACGCCTGCGCAACGGCTACATCCGCGAGCCTTCGGTCGCGGTCGAGATCGAGGCCTATCGCCCCTTCTTCATTCTCGGCGAGGTCCTTGCACCCGGCCAATATCCTTACGTGCCGAACATGACGGTCGAGAGCGCGGTCGCCATCGCCGGCGGCTTCTCGCCGCGCGCCAAGCGCGACATGGTCACCGTCACGCACACCGAAAACGGCGGTGCCATGCGCGCCGTCGTCCCGCTCGGCACGCCCCTGGCGCCGGGCGACACCGTGTTCGTCGGCGAGCGCTGGTTCTAAGGTTTCAGCCCAACTGTCACCTCCGTCATTCCGGGGCGCGACGAAGTCGCGAGCCCGGAATCCATAACCACGATCGGGAGTATGGATTCCGGGCCTGCGCCTCGCGTCGCATCCCGGAATGACCGGGGTGAGTTGCGCACGCTACTTCTGCAAATGCTTCCCAAAAAATTCCATGCTGCGCGGCCAGGCGATGTCGGCGCTGGCCTTGTCGTAGCTGGCACGCTCGTCGCAATGGAAACCGTGCTGGGCGCCCGGATAGACGAAGACTTCGACCTCGGGCCGCTTCGCCTTGATGGTCTCGACGTCGGCGAGCGGAATGCCGGCATCCTTCTCGCCGAAATGCAGCTGCGTCGGCACCTTCGGCGTCTCGTCGGCGAAGCGCACCACCGCGCCGCCGTAATAGCCGATCGCCGCTTTCAGCCCCGCCAGCCGCGTCGCCGCGACGAAAGCGATGCTGCCGCCGAGGCAAAAGCCGATGATGCCCACGGGGCCGATGCTCTTCACGGCATCGATGGCGGCTTGCGTGTCGCGCAGCATCGCGGCCCAATCCGGATTGGCGACGAATTTGCGCGCCTCGGCGATCTCGTCGGGCGAATAGCCCGACTGGAAATTCGGTGAGGCCCGATCGAAGATCGACGGCGCGATCGCGACATAGCCTTCTTTGGCGAGACGGTCACAGACCGAGCGGATGTGGTGGTTGACCCCAAAAATCTCCTGGATCACCACCACCGCGCCTTTCGGGCTGCCGGCGGGATCGGCGCGATAGGCGCCGAACTGGAAATTGTCGGAAGCCGTCAGCTTGATGTCTTGTCCCACGCGGGTTGTCCTTCTTGGTTGTTGCGAACTCTGCTCTCTCTCCTCATCCTGAGGAGCGCGCCCTTGCGCGCGTCTCGAAGGATGCAAGGCCCGTGACGCTTACTGCCGGAGACTTCATCCTTCGAGACGCTTGCTGCGCAAGCTCCTCAGGATGAGGGGAGGCAGTCGAGCGACTGCCCTCACTCCCACATCCAGTTCTCGCCGTAATCTTCCTTCCATCCTGCCAGCCGTCCATGACGGAATTGCAGGAACAGACGGTGGCGATAGGGGATCAGGCCGCTGCCGCCGATGTTGCGAAGCGCGAGATAGATCTCGTTGCCGGGACGGCCCCGCACATATTGCAGCGGCTGTCCGAGGGCGCGCGCGGTCTGATCGGCATCCATGCCGAAGGCGAGGGGAACGTTGTTGGACAGGGTGTTGACGAAAGGCTGGCGCGCCGGCACGGCGCCGAACGGCTCGGCCTGCGCCGATATCGACAGCAACATCGCGCCCGCAGCCAGCATCGCCCGCTTCATCGCCAACATCCCTGCTTGATCGGCTATTCCGGCAAGTTCTTCAGGAAAGGCGTGACCGCGTCAACAAAAGCCTCGGGCTGATCGATGTTGACGGAGTGTCCGGCGGCGGGGATCACGACCTTTTGTGCGCCGGGGATCTTCACCGCCATGTAGTCGGACGCCGCCAGGAACGGGGTGTCGTCGGCGCCGACCACGATCAGGCTGGGCACCTTGATGTGCGGGAGCAGCTCGATCACGCGGGCATCGCGCTGGGTCAGCATGCCGCGCGCGGCGAGCGCCAGCCCTTTGGCGTTGCGATGATTGGCGGTGGCGCGTTCGCGCGTCGCCGATTTCAGGACGTCGAGGCCCTCGCGGTCGAGCCTGTCGGCGGTGGCGAGCGCCCGCGCGTTCCCCAGGCCTCGCGCGCGTCGTCCTTCTTGAATCCGGGGCCGGTATCGATGATCAGCAGCGCGCGGGCGCGCTCCGGATGCGCGCGATAGAACGCGAGCGACATGTAGCCGCCGAGTGAGAGACCGCCGATGATGGCGCGCTTTGCGCCCACTGCATCGAGGATCGCCGCCATGTCGCCGACGGTCATGGCTTCACTGTAGGCGCCGGGATCATCGGGATAATCGGACTGGCCATGGCCGCGCATGTCCCACAGGATCAGCTTGTGATGTTTCGCGAGCGCATCGACCTGCCCATGCCACATCGCTGAGGTCGAGGAATAGCCATGGGTCAGCAGCAGCGGCGGCCCATCGCCACGAACCTCGTAGTGAATCCCGACGCCGTCCCGATCGATCTTCGGCATGGTTTCCCTCCCTGTTGTTTTATTCTTGCCGCGTCAGCCGGCCCTTGCGCGCGCACGGCCCTCGCAATTTGCCTCTCAAGGGATACCCCATCCGGTGCCTCGCGCCACCTCATTCCGGTCTGATTGAACTTGAGAAAAAATCTCTTGCTTATCAATGGCATCTCTACTGTGCATGGGGTTGTTTTCGACGCATGTTGGAATCATCACCAGCGAATTCCCTAAATTTGCGTGCATTCCGGAAGGTTCCATTGAGCACGCCTCTTAAGGGCCGGAGAACCTGATCCGGCTTAGGCTGGAGGCAAATATGCCCGTGCTCTCGGTATCTTTGGGGAAGTCATGAACGCCTCAGCCAAATCCGCCGCCAAACGCCGGCTTCTGCTCGCCTCCGACCGGAGCGACGAGAGCAGCGAGCTCGTCAGCATCCTGAAGGCGGTCGGCGACGTCTCGACGGTGACGACCCAGGATATTCCCGAGAAGCCGTCGCGTGATCTCTCCGGCCTCGTCGTCGACATCAATCTGCGCTCGCCCGAGAGCGTGCAGCGGGTGCGCAACAAGCTGCGCGGCGATGCCTATCGTTCGATGCCGCGGCTGTTCGTGCTCGCCGACGCCTTGCATCACGGCACCATGCAGGCCTGGGCGCTGGGCGCGACCGACACCATCTCGCGCCCGCTCCAGGCGGACGCCATCCTTCAGCGCATCCGCTCCGCTTTCCCGGACACCGCCGTCTATGACGCGACCGATCGCGGCAAGACGCTCAACCGCGGCGTCGAGGCCGCGCATGCCGTGCTCGCCAAGATGTTCGAGAAGCTTCCGCTCGGCGTGCCCCTGACTTTCGACGACGTCATCGCCGCCGAGAGCAAGATCCTGAAGGCGATCAAGCATTCCTCGCTGCGCGAATGGCTCACCACGGTCGGCTGCCATCATGTCGGCAGCTACCGGCATTGCCTGTTCGTCACCGGTTTCGCCGTCGCCTTTGCCCAGCATCTCGGCATGCGCGAGGACGACCAGCGCCGCCTGACCCGCGCGGCGCTGCTGCACGACGTCGGCAAGGCCTTCGTTCCCGCCGCACTGCTCGACAAGCCCGGCAAGCTCTCCGACGAGGAGATGGCCGAGGTCCGCCAGCATCCGCACCGCGGCTATGACGCGCTCGCAGCCCAAGGCGGCTTCCCGCCGGAGATGCTCGACGTCGTCCTGCATCACCACGAATTCCTCGATGGCTCCGGCTATCCCAATGGTCTGTCGTCGAACCAGATCAGCGACATCGTGCGCCTGACCACGATCGTCGACATCTACGCCGCCCTGGTGGAGAAGCGCGCCTACCGCATGCCCTTCACCCATTCCCGCGCGTTCACGATGATGGAAGGCATGGGCGGCAAGCTCGACCAGCAATTGCTGCAGGCGTTCCGCCCGGTGGCGCTGGGGTCGTTTTGAAGCAGCATTCTCTCCTGCCGTAGGGTGGGCAAAGGCGCGCTTTTCGCGCGCCGTGCCCACGTTCATCGCATCGGAGACTTTTGGTGGGCACGCTGCGCTTTGCCCACCCTACGGCAGTGTGCCGTTCCTACGGCAGTGTGCCGTTCCTACGGCAGTGTGCCGTTCCGCGACGCTGCTACCCCACCATCTTCCGCAGTTCCGCCTTCGCCACCTTCTCCAGCGTCGAGCGCGGCATGTCGTCGACGAGCCTGATCTCGCGCGGCACCTTGAAGTCGGCAAGGCCGGCGCGGCAGGCTGCTATCACGCGATCATGCAGGTCGGGCGCGGCGCCCGCGACGCCGCCCTGCGGGATGATGAAGACGACAGGCACCTCGTCCAGCATCGGATGCGCCTTCGCCACCACGGCCGCCTCGCGCACGCCCGGAACGAGCGCGATCACCTGCTCGATCTCGGAGGCCGCGACGTTCTCGCCGCCGACCTTCAGCATGTCCTTGGCGCGGTCGCCGAACTTGATGTAGCCGTTTTGCAGCCGCTCGACGCGGTCGCCGGTGAGGAAGAAACCGTGTTCGTCGAAGCTCTCGCGCGTCGCCTTATCGTTGTGCAAATATTCGGCGAACAGCGACAGGCCCGGGATGCCCTTGATCGCGAGATTGCCGGTGCCGCCGATTTCCGTCGGCCGGCCGTCGTCATCGGTGATGCGGATCCGATATTCCGGCGCCGCACGGCCGATCGACATCGGGATGTTGGGCTGATCGACCTCGCCGACGATGCCGTGGGTGATGGTCTCGGTCATGCCCCACCAGCCGATCATCTTGATGCCGAACGCGGCAAAAGCCGGCGGCTCGTTGATCGCCGTGCCCCACAGGCGGAATTTGTGATCCTGCGGGATCTCCTGCTCGAGCAGCGCCTTCATGCAGAACGGGATTGTCGAGGTCCAGGTCGCGCCGTGCTCGCGCGCGACGCGCCAGAACCGGCTGGCGGAGAAGCGCGGCTGGATCACGCAGGTGGCGCCGACCCACAAGGTCGCCAGCATGGAATAGGCTAGCGCATTGGTGTGGAACAGCGGCAGGTAGGTCTGGTGCACGTCGCCGGCATGCAGGTCTTCGTGCGCGGCGTTGATCTTGGCGCCCCACAACGCATTGGCGTGGGTCCACAGCACCGCCTTCGGGCGCGACGTCGTGCCCGAGGTGTATTGCACGCTGCATGGCGCGAGCGGATCAGTCGCGCGCCTGGGACGGTCGGCGCTGTCGGCGAACAGGGATTCGAAACTGTCGCCGCGCGAAGCCGCGTGTGCTGGTGCCGTGCCCGCATCATGCGAGGTCACCGCCATCCAGCGAATGTTGCGGCAGTTCTGTGCGACGATTTCGGCATAGGCCGGCTGCGTGATCGCAGCGACCGCGCCGCAATGATCGGCGAAATACGCGATCTCGGCCGGCGCCGAGCGCGTGTTGGTGGTGACAGCGATGGCGCCGAGCTCGACGCAGGCGAACCAGGCCAGCATGGCCTCGATGCAATTGTCGAGATGGATCAGCACATATTCGCCCGGCCTGACGCCGCGTCTTGCGAGGCCGGCGGCAAGCGCGCCGACCCGCTCGTGGAACTCGCCATAGCTCCAGCGCCGCGCCGGCGCCTCGAACGGCGCCCAGATCAGGAATGGATGTGAGCTGCGCACCTCGGCGCGCATCCTCAACAGCCAGGGCACGTCGAGCCCGTCGAACGGCCCCACGATTCCGGCGGCGGTTTGTTGGACGGGCATGTGTCCTCCCGTGCAGCCCGCATCTTATGGCGGCTGCCTTATGATTATTGCGTCTTCCTGCCATCGGATGGCGCGGGGCGCAAATCGGGGAGGGCGCATCGTCTCTCCATCGTCATGGCCGGGCTTGACCCGGCCATCCACGTCTTGCCACTCGAAGAGCGCGGATGCCCGGGACAAGCCCGGGCATGACGGCTGAATAAGGCGCGCGAGCGTGCCTTAGTCCTCATACGACGATATCTCGATCAAACTGCCATCGGGATCCCGGCAATAGACCGAGCGCAGCGTGCCGCGGGCGCCCTGCCTCGGACCCGGTCCTTCCTCGATCGCGACGCCATGGGCCCGCAGATGCGCCACCACCTCGTCGGGGGTGGCGGAGGTGAGGAAGCACAGATCCTCGGCGCCGGCGGTCGGATGATCGGCGGTGAACCACTCCACCTTGTCGGCATCACGTTGCCGGACGTTGATCCTCTGGTTACCGAATGTGAGGAAAGTCCGCGGCGCTTTGCCGCCGCCCGGATCGAACACCTTGACTTCCATGCCGAGAATCTTGCGGTACCACTCCGCGGTCACCGCGACGTCGCTGACATTGATCACGAGATGATCCAGGGCGTGAACCTCGACCGGCATGCCTTATCCTTTCGTCGTGACGCGCCCCGCGCACTTTCCGCACTCCGCAAGCTTTGTTACAACCCCGCCGACGCCGCTTTCAAGACACCGGCCTTTCAAGAACAACACTGGGAGAACCCTTGAGATGATCACTCGCCGTACCGCGCTGGGCCTGCTCGCCGCCAGTCCGCTCGCAGCCACCCCGCTGTCCAGGGCGCTTGCCGCCGATTATCCGGCCCGCCCGGTGAAATGGGTGGTCGGCTATCCGCCGGGCGGCGCCACCGACATCCTGGCGCGGCTGATCGGCCAGCGGCTGTCGGAAAAGCTCGGCCAGCAATTCGTCATCGAGAACAAGCCGGGCGCCGGCAACAACATCGCCACCGAATCGGTCATCAACGCCGAGCCGGACGGCTACACGCTGCAACTGGTCAATCCGGCCAACTACATCAACGCCTCGCTCTACAAGAACCTCAAGTTCAACTTCGTGGAGGATATCGCGCCGGTCGCCTCGTTCCAGCGCGTGCCGAACGTGATGACCGTCAACAAGGACGTGCCGGCGAAGAACGTCGCCGAGTTCATCGAATACGTGAAGGCCAATCCCGGCAAGGTGAACATGGCCTCGTCGGGCAACGGCACCTCGGTGCATCTGTCCGGCGAGATGTTCATGGCGATGACCGGCTGCAAGATGCAGCACGTGCCCTATCGTGGCGCGGCGCCCGCGATCACCGACATGCTCGCGGGGCAGGTGCAGGTGATCTTCGACAACATGCCTTCGATCATCCAGCACATTCGCTCCGGCTCGCTGCGCGCCATCGGCGTCACCACGACGGAACGCTCGCCGCAGCTGCCTGACGTGGCGCCGATCGCAGACACCGTGAAGGGCTATGAGGCGAGCGCGCTGTTCGGCATGGGCGCGCCGAAGAAGACGCCGAAGGACATCATCGCCAAGCTCAACGCCGAGGTCAACGCGGTGATCAAGGAGCCCGACATGGCCAAGCGTCTGGTCGAGCTCGGCGGCGAGCCGCGGGCGCAGACGCCCGAGGCGTTCGGCGAGGAGATCAAGGCCGAGACCGAGAAGTGGCGGAAGGTCGTCGATTTCGCCGGTCTGAAGGTCGAATAGACCGGATAGCAACCTTGCGGCCTTGCCGGCGTTTTCTGGAAGAGACTTCATTCCCGAGGCGTTCGGCAAGGAGCCCGCAGATGCGCAAGGCAATGCTCGCAATGCTCGCGTTGGCTGGATTGGGTATCGGCAGCCTTGCCGGCACCGGTCCAGCGGCGGCTTATGATTATCCTTGGTGTGCCCAGGGCCGAGGCTATGGTTACCCCGGTGAATGCGCCTACCGGACCCTGCAACAATGTCAGGCCAGCGTCTCCGGGCGCCTGCTGACCTGCGGGATCAATCCGCGCGCGGCCTACAATCAGCAGCGGCCATCGCGGCGGTATCAGCACGACTACTACGCGCCCTATTGAGGGCGCGAACCGGCGCCTTGATCCGGATAACGTGACTTGACGCAAGCTGGCAAAAAGAGGCGCTCTGTCCTCGTTGCACTGGAGGACGGACCGTGAGCAGGATTCAACTCGTTCGGGTGGCGCTAGCTGCCATCGGGCTCGCAGCCTTTGCCGGCGTTACGCCGGCCGCGGCCCGCGACTATCCCTGGTGCGCCCAGGGTGGCGAATACGATTATCCCGGCGAATGCGCCTACGGCACCTACGAGCAATGCCAGGCCAGCGTCTCCGGCCGGCTGCTGTTCTGCGACCGCAATCCTCGTTTCGCGTATGGCCTGGATCGGCCGCCGCAACCCCGGCCGCACCGGCGCGCGCGGGCCGTCGCACCGTACTGAAGGTATGAAGGCCTACCGCTTCGCATCGGCTTGTTCCGTGGCATTGCACGAGATCAGCATCGTGTAGGCCCGGGCGTTGGCGGCGATCTCGGTCGTCTTTAGCTCGGCCTTCGGCTCCGCGGTCTGGTAGGGCACCACCGAATTGTCGAGGAAGTCGCGCAGCGCGCCCGTCTTGATGGCGAAGTTGATGTTCTCGGGGATATTGCCGGTCGCGACTGCGATCCGCAGATTGTCGAGTTTTCCCGTGACAACACCGACGATCTGCCCGGTGGTGTCGAATAGCGGGCCACCGCTGTTGCCGGGCTGCACGGGCGCGCTGATCTGCAGAAAACGCGAATCGTTGCGCATGCCGCTCAGCGAGCTCACGATTCCGGTGGTCACGGTGAAGTCGGAGCTCAGCAGCCCGCGATAGGGAAAGCCGATCGCGACGACCGAGTCGCCGGAGCGTATCGAGCGGTCGCGGATTCGGACAAATTCTTTAAACGCCACTGACGACGGCGCCTGTAAAAGGGCGAGATCGTTGGTTGCATCGCTCGATACAACGCGCAAAGCGACCGCGGCCTCACCCGTGAGATTGCCCTTGAGGTCGCTGCAGCCGTCAATCACGTGATGGTTCGTGACGACGTGCCCATTGCCGCTGACCACGAATCCGGTGCCACTCTTGGACTTGGCGGACTTGCTGGCCGGCGGTGACGCCGGCTTGTCCGCCGTGGCCGCCGGCTTCGCAGCCCCCTTCGCGAAATCGCCCGCCTTGCTGAGTCCGTCGGTTTTTACTTTGGTGACGCAGTTCGCCAACGCCGTGATCACAGGACCGGTCGAGGCCAGGTTGAAATTCAAAACCGTGCGGCCGCTCGTCGCGACCATCAGGCTCGCCTTCTGAAACGTCCGCACCACATTGGGCGGCATCACGGAGGTGAGCATGTTCGGCTGATTGGCGGTGGCGAACAGCCGGGCCTGCTCCTGTCCGTCGAAGATGACGTCGATCGCGGCGTTCTCGCCCTGCTTGAAGCGGTAGTTCGGGCTTGCGAAAGCCAGCGTCCAGGTGCCGACAGAATTGTAGCCCACGACGAGGATGACGCCGTTCGCGTAAGGCGTCGTCGCCGCGCAATGCGAGAAAGCGCCGGTCTCATCATTGCTGAAGGCGCCGCCGATCCAGTTGCCGACATTGACACTGCCAAATGGACCCGCGGCCTGCGCGGATCCAGCGACGCTCACCTGCAAAAGGCACACAACGACAAACGACCTAAGCCACATACCAGCCCCCGGGAATGCTTTTGGATCCATCTTATCCGTCGGGACAGGTGTGGCGCAACCGCCAGTTGTCATTCAGGCCCGGACCTCTGCCCCGCATGAGGACTTGCCTTTACTTTGCAGTCCGATATACTTTGCATTACAAAGTTACGGGATCGAGAGTCCCGGAAACGCTCGGTTGGAACGAGGTTTTGGCATTGCCGATGCGCGATCTCGACAAGGCGCTGGCCGACATCGTGGCGATCCGCAGCCAGATTGCCGCCGGCACCGCCTTCCGCGGCTACGGCCCGGCAACCATGGCGGCGACCGGTGCCGTCGCGCTCATCACCGCGGTCCTGCAATCCTGGTGGCTCGACGATCCCACCGCCGAGCCGCTCGCTTTCTTCATCGGCTGGTTCGTTGCCGCCGCGCTCTCCGGCCTGGTGATCGGGATCGAGATGCGCGCGCGCTCGCGCCGCCATCATTCGGGCCTCGCCGATGCCATGATCCACCAGGCGGTCGAGCAATTCCTGCCCGCTGGCGTCGCCGGCGTGCTGCTCGCGGTGGTGATGTGGAAGTTCGCCGCCGAAACGCTTTGGCTGTTGCCCGGTCTTTGGCAGATCCTGGTGTCGCTCGGCATCTTCGCCTCGGTCCGCTCGCTGCCGCGCACCGTTGCGCTCGCCGGCGCCTGGTATTTCGCGTCCGGCTTCGCGGTGGTGGCGCTGGCGAGCCAGACCAAGCTGCTGTCGCCATGGACGATGGGCCTGCCCTTCGTGATCGGGCAGTCGCTGATGGCGGCCATCCTGTATGTCGCGTCGGGAGACCATGATGTCGAAGTCTGACAGCGCGCCCTTCTCGTATGAAGGGCTCGACCGCGTGATCCACGAGAAGGCGAGGCTTGGCCTGATGACCTCGCTGATGGCGCATCCCAAGGGCCTGGCCTTCGCCGATCTCAAGCAGCTCTGCGGCCTCACCGACGGCAATCTCAGCCGGCACCTGGCCGTGCTGCAAGAGGCGGGCCTCGTCGAGGTGACCAAGGGCTATGAGGGCAATCGCCCGCACACCACCTGCCGCCTGACCAAGACCGGCCGCCGCCGCTTCCTCGACTATCTCGCCGTGCTGGAGCGGCTGGTGCGCGATGCCGCCAAGGCCGCCGGCCGCGACGCGCCGCCGCTCGGACGCCTCGGCATCGCATCGACCTGATCATCCCCTTTTTGACCGGAGACTTTGTCATGCAAAGTAACCTCGTGTCCCGCGACGACAAGCTTCACGTCGGCATCATCATGGACGGCAACGGCAGATGGGCGACACGTCGCGGCCTCTCGCGCGTGCGCGGCCATGAGGCCGGTGTCGAGACGATCCGCCGCATCGTGGAGGCCGCGCCCAAGCAGGGCATCGGCACGCTGACACTCTACGCCTTCTCCACCGACAATTGGCGCAGGCCGAAGGTGGAGGTCGCCGCGCTGATGACGCTGCTGCGCTTCTACCTGTCCAACGAGGTGCAGAGCTTGGTCGAGAACGGCGTGCGCCTCACCGTGATCGGCCGCCGCGACCGCCTGCCCGACGGTATCGCCAGCGCGATCGCGCGGGCCGAAGCAGCCACCGCCGACGGCGGTACGCTGCATCTGCGCATCGCGGTCGACTATTCCGCGCGCGATGCCATCCTCAACGCCGCGGCGAAGGCGGCGGCCTTGACCAGCCTCACCCGCGAAGCCTTCTCGCAGCTGGTCACCGGCGAGGCCGGATTGCGCGACGTCGATCTCATCATCCGCACCTCGGGCGAGAAGCGGCTGTCCGACTTCCTGCTCTGGGAAGGCGCCTATGCCGAGCTGCACTTCACCGAGCGGATGTGGCCCGAATTCGACGCGGGCGATCTCGCCGAGGCGCTGGCCGCCTTCCATGGCCGCGAACGCCGCTTCGGCGGCCTCCAGGCGATCATGCCCGAGGAGGTGCCGTCACTTTCTCGCGCGTGAGGCGCATCCGCCGCGCGAGGTGCCGGGCGCGTCGGCCGGCTTGCAGGAAGTCCGAGCAGCCGCGCATCGCGCTCGAAAAACGCTGCAAGCCTCCCCGGATCGTGCTCTACTGCATTCTCGCGGCGGAGGTTCGCAACATGCGCGCAGTTCTGGATTATTGCAGCGGCGGCAAGGAGCGGCAGGTCCAAGCAGGTACGCTTCTCGTCACCGAAGGCGGCACCAGCGGCCATCTCTACGTGCTGATGCAGGGCAAGCTCGAAGTGCTCAAGGGCGAGATGGTGGTTGCCACCGTCACCGAGCCCGGTGCGGTGCTCGGCGAGATGTCGGTGCTGCTGGGCCAGCCGCACACCGCCACCGTGCGCGCCTGCTCCGATGCGGTCGTCTACGAATTCGAGGATGCCGCCTCGTTCCTCGAGAAGGAGCCCGGCGTGGCGCTGTTGATCGCAAAGATGCTGGCGCAGCGGCTCAATGCGGCCAACACCTATCTGGCCGATCTCAAGCGGCAATATGCCGGCCACGGCACGCAGCTGGCCATGGTCGGCGAGGTGCTCCAGAGTATGGTCAACCTGCCGCCGCGGGAGGTTTCGCCAGGCTCGGATCGGCAATCCGATCCAAGGATGTGAGCCAGTCGGGTGGCATCGCGATGGCAGCGGCCGGCCGCTGCAGCGGCGCAGTCAGGTCGATCCATTGTGCTTCACCCGCAGCAAGCCAGAAGGCCTTGTCCGCATCGAAGTCCAGCACGATGTAGGTCGGCGGGCGACCGGGCTGCAGGCCGGCGTTGAAGATCCAGGTCCGGTCCAGCCGGTCGTACCATGATCCATCCTGGATGAAGGGCGATTGGTGCACATGGCCCGAGATCACCATCGATGGCTGGTGCTGCGTGATCCAATGCACCAGCTCGACGTCGCCGAAGAAACGCTTGCCGCCCCAGCTCGTCGGTGACTCCGCCGGCGGGGCGTGATGCACCCAGATCCAGCGCTGCAGCCGGCCGGAAGCGGCGCGACCGAGCTGATCGACGATGCGCTGCCTGACCAGGGGCCCGTCCCACCACGGGCACACCGTGAACATCGCCTCGCCGATGACGAGGCTGTCGCCGTCGCAGGCAATGCCGATCTCGCGCAATTGCGAGATCCAGCGCGAGATCTTCTCGCCGTCGGCATTGCGCTCGTCGAGGTCGTGATTGCCGGAGCAGACGATCACGCGGGTCTGGGCGGCGAGCAGCGCGAGGTACTTCTTCACCACCACGATCTGGGCGCGGAAGTCCACGATCGAACCGATGTCGAGCGCGTCCCCTGCGAAAATCACGAGGTCGAATTGCGCGGCCGCGCTGACCAGCCAGTCGAACTGGGGCAGCGAATAATGCAGATCGGCCACGACCAGGCAGCGCATGGGAGACGTCCGCGAGAGAGTGAAAATGTCAGGGATTCCGGACTTCATGAAGCAAGAAGCGGACCAGCATGCTCGATTTTACCCGCGCAATCACCTCGGGACTGGACCGTATTGTTGAATTCTGATGTCGTAGCGCGCCCTCAACACGGATCTCCGTATGCCCCCCTTCAAGACCATTCGTGCCCGCGCCGAGAAACGCAAGGGTGGGCCCAAGGCGCTGGAGAAGTTGATGCCGGCCAAGCCGGACCTGAAGCGGCTGGCCAAGCTCGGCGACGACCGCATCCTCGCGGAAATGACCAAGCGGGTGTTCTGCGCCGGCTTTGCTTGGAGCGTGATCGACACCAAATGGGACGGCTTCGAAGAGGCCTTCCTGCGTTTCCAGCCGGCCAAGCTCAGCTTCCAGCCTGAGGATTATTGGGAAGGCCTGCTGCGCGATGCGCGGATCGTCCGCAACGGCGCCAAGATCATGTCGGTGCGCGACAACGCCGCCTTCGTCCAGGAGATCGCGAAGGAGCATGGCAGCTTCGGCAAGTTTCTGGCGAAATGGCCGTCGTCCGACGAGGTCGGCCTGCTCGATCTCCTCACCAAGCGCGGCAGCCGGCTCGGCGGCAACACCGGCCAGATGCTGCTGCGCTTCGTCGGCTGGGACGGTTTCGTGACCTCGAGGGACGTCGTCGCTTGCCTGCGCGATGCGGGCCTCGACATCGCCGAGGAGGTGAAATCGAAAGGCGATCTCGCCAAGGTGCAGGCGCAGTTCAACGCCTGGGCTGAGGAGACCAGCCTGCCTTACACGTATCTGTCACGCATCTGTGCGCTGTCGGTCGGCGAAAATAGCAGTGATCATTAGCTCAAGAGAACCAGGAGAACAAAATGGCCAAAGCCTATTGGGTTGCCACCTACCGCGCGATCAAGAATCCCGATGCCATGGCGGCCTATGTCAACGTGTCGCGCCAAGCCATCGAAGCGGCGGGTGGTCGTGTCATCGCGCGCGGAATGCCGGCTGCCGTCTTCGAACTCGGCCAGATGGAACGGGTGGTTCTCATCGAGTTCGACAGCGTCGAGAGTGCCAAGGCGGCGTATGCGAGCCCGGCCTATCAAAAGGCGCACGATCTGCTCGGAGACGGCGCCGACCGCGACATCCGGATCGTCGAAGCCGTCGATTGACGCACCTCTCGGGAGATCGTGTGCATCCTGTGGCAATCCCGTGCCGTCAGCGCGGCGGATGAAACCCGCGATCACGAATTGGATTTCTCAGGAACATTTGTGCGCAGCACCTGTTCGGGAGTCTGAGCCAGGCGCATATCGGCGCAGGGAACGCCCGCTCTGGCTCAGTCCACTGAAACCCGACGTGAAAGAACGGAGCAGCTCATGAAGCTCACATCCGAACAGGTGAAGCAGACCGTCAACCAACTCGGCGCTCAGGTGCTGCCCGACGAACATCCGGCCATGCCGCAGCTCAACAGCATGTTCGGCGAGCACACCTTCTTCGTCGACGAGATGGGCCTCAAGGTCCTCGAGCCCACACCCTCGCTCGGCACCGACCGCCAGAGCGGTGAAGTCGTCAGTCTCGCCGATTGGGGCGACTCCGACTTGACGCGCCTGATGGCGCACGAGCCCGAGCCGACCGGCGTGGTCATCGTGTTCGAGCAAGTGAGGCATTGAGCAGCCCCGAACCGGACGTTTGAGACACGTGCGCCACGGTGACATACGGATCAGTCCCGTGGCGCACGTCCATGGCATGATCGCGACGTGGCAAATCAGATCCGCCGCCTTGCGAACGATCCGGCGCCGATCGCATTACCCGCCACCAATGCTCTGTGCGTAGCGCCGCATTTCTCCGCGACAGGCCGGAAACAGCGCGACGATCGTGAGCGAGACGGCATACGACAGGCCGAAGCAGGCTGCCAAATCGGGAATCCCGCCGATCGAATGCGCGAGCAGCCAGCGATGGAGCAGACACGCAGCTCCGACAGATGCGAGGGCACCGGCGAGATGAGGCCCGATCACTTTCAGGAGGTCTCGATGGCGCACGGGGCCGTTTCGTCCGATCAGCCACCACAGGATGGGCGTGCGTATGCACTCGCTGATCGAATATGCAATGGCGACGCCGACCGGGCCGAACGGCAGTCCACAGATGAAGGCGCCGATGGACGTTGAGACGTTGAACAGGCCCCAGCGCATGTATTCCTTGGCACGGCCCTGACTGAGGAACAGCCAGGTGGCGGGGCTGTTGCTGGTCTGCAGCAGGCCGGCAATGCTGAGCGCGACGAAGATCGGCGCCGCCTCGCTCCATTGGTCTCCCAGCAGAGTTTCGACGAGCGTATCGGCGGAGGCGATCATGAAGGCGACGCCAGGCAGCACGAGGAGGAACGCCGGCAGCACCGCGCGACGAAACGACTCCCGATAGCGTTCAGGCTCCTTCAGCAGGCCCGACAACGTCGGCAGCATGATCCGCACCATCGGGTTGCTGACTTGCTGAAGGGGAAACAGCAGGAGCCGGTAAGCGCGGTTATAGGCGCCGAGCGAGGCTGTCCCCCAGACTTTGCCGATCAGCACCCCGTCCGTGTTGCGGGAAAGGAACTCCGCAAAATTGTAGCCGGTCACGCCGAGCCCGAACGTCAGCATGTCGCGTGCGGCCCTGATCGAGCCGGGTCTCGACGGCAACCATCCCGAACTCAGCCAGGCGCCGCCTGCGAGCATCAGACCCGATGCTAGGCTGCCGGCGAGGATGGCCCAATAGCTGTGATAGACCAGCGCGACCACGACCGAGGTCAGTAGTCCGGTCAGTGCGGCCGCGGATTCCAGGCCTGCCAGCGTCCAGAACCGCATCTGGCGCGTCAGCAACGACAGATGCTGGACGTCGGCGCCGCTGAGCAGCAAAGTGACACTCATGCCCGAGGTCAGTGGCGCCAGATTCGGCACGCTGTAGAACCTGGCGACGAGCGGCGATAGCGCCACCTGGGTGACGGCCAGGGCCGCGCCGACCGAGAGGTTCACCCAGAACAGCGCGCTCAATTCGGTCTGGGTCAATTCGTCCTTCTGCACGGTCGCGTGTCCCAGGCCGAGATCCTGGAACAGCACCGCGAAGGCGAGCACCGGCGAGGCCATCGCGTAAGTACCGAAGTCGATCGGCGTCAGCAGGCGCGAGAGCAGGATCACGGATCCGGTCTGCGTCGCAAGGCGCACGACCTGCGTGACGACTGCGGCGAGCGCACCATTCCGTACCCTCCGAGACTGCTCGTCCTCGGAGAAATGCATGTTGAGTTGAGTCACGATCAGCTCCTCGAGCGGCGAACGACGAAAACTTCAGGCGCAGTTCGAAAGCGAGACGGTGAACCAATGACGTTTCATGTTTTATGATTTCATGCGAGGCGCGCTTCATGCATGTGCGATCAATCGGACGCCGCTCATGCGCGGATCGCCGCGCATGAGTGACGTCGAACTTGTCGCGCGTGAGCAACGCCGCGAAACGCTGACGACTATCCGTCAGTACGTGTCATTTGAATGGCGCGAGCAAAATGCGTGCGCAAAAAGATTCGCACCGATTGTGCATGAACGAGAAGCAATGAAATGCAAACGGTGCGTCGAAGAAATCGAGGCTGGTCTGTCAGGTTGATGTCAGACACTGCCTCGAAGATCGTCAAAGGAAGACAGTCTGCCTGCCATGCAGTCATTGGGAACTGCTCGCAATGGCGTCAGGTCTCGCCTGTTTGCTATTGTCCTGTAACGCTCCTTCGACGGGAATCTCGATGACGATCCGAGTGCCCGGACCCGCCTTGCTCTCGAGTCGCAAGCGCCCGTTGAGCGATGAGCTGACCAGATTGAATGCGATATGCAGTCCCAGGCCGGCATTGCCCTTCTCGCGGCTTGTCGTGACGAATGGATCGAACACATGCGCCTGCAGGTGCTCGGGGATTCCGACGCCTTCGTCGGCACAGACGAGACGGACTGATTTCGAATCCGTCTGGCTGACCGTGATGACGAACCTACCGCCCTTCTTGTCGGGGTAAGCGTGCCCGGCCGTGTTGAGAGCGAGGTTGCTGATGACCTGCGCGAGCGCCCCGGGGTAACTGTTGAGCGTAATTCCCGCCGGGCATTGCACCTCGACCGTCAGGCCATGATGCGACAGCAACGGCCCGAGCTTGGACGTCAACTCCGACAGCCAATCGCGAAGCTCGAAGCTGCGCCGGTCCTCGTCGGCCTGGTGCACCGCGACCTGCCTGAAACTCTGCACCATCTCGGAGGCGCGGTGCAGGTTCTCGAAGGTCAGGTTGAGCCCCTGCTTGAGCCTGTCGATTCCCTTGGTCATGTCGGATCGCCGAACCGACGCTCCGCCCAAGGCGTCGGCCATTGTCTGCAGGTCCGCCTGCATGGTCGTCGAGGTCGTCAAGGCAATGCCCAGCGGGGTGTTGACCTCATGCGCGACGCCGGCCACCAATTGTCCGAGCGAGGCGAGCTTCTCGGCCTGCACGAGCTGCTCCTGGGTCGCGCGCAGCTCGCGCAGCGATTTCTCCGAGCGTTCCTTCTCGCGCTGCAGCGCCTCGGCCGTCCGGAATTGCTTTCGCGCCCGGAATTCGCGCGCAGCCACGGCATAGAGCGATAACGCGTAGGCGTTGCCGACGAGCGAGTGATTGATGAAGCTCAAGCCCGCCGGCATCGTCTCGGCGAATGTCTCGGCGACCAGCAGTGCCGTCGACGAGAGCAGGCAGAAGATCGCCAGCGAGCCGATCCGCAAGGGCAGCATGGTCGAGACGAACAAGATGATCATCATCATGCCGGGCGCGGCAAAGGTGAAGCCCGACGGCAGGAAGAGGTAAATGCTCGGCAGGATGCAGCCGGGAATGACGCAATAGACGAGGAAGATCGTCTCGGCCCAGGGCTTCATCCTGCGCCGCGACAGCAGCGCGGTCAGCGGCAGCAGGATGAAGAGGGCGGTGCCGCCGCGGATGGCGAGCGTGGTCGGAACCACCTCCGGATACAGCACCCAATCCCACAGCGTGTAGCCGGCATAGGTGGCCGCACCCAGCAGCATCGCGATCTGCGTCCAGCCGAGACTGCCTCGGACGTACTGGTCGACGAACCGGCGTTCCTCGATGCGGTCTTCGAAGCGAAGACCGAGGCGTATCAATAAAGCAAGCATCCCAGCATCAATCGCGAAAAAGCGTGTTTTGGTGTCTCTACGACAGGTTTTGGGCCGCGTCGCGGACAAAGATGTCGCGTTTGGCGGGGGAGCCAGCCGGCTCGGTCAAATGCCGAGTGTCAGCTGCGGCTCGGCCTCGTCGCCGGCCTGCAGCGCGGACAGCGAGACGCCCAGCAGCCTGACGCGCTTGGGCAGCGGCATCTCGATTTCGAGCAGGCCCAAGGCCAGCCGTTCCAGATCGTCCCGCCTCGCAACCGGCAGCGCGACGGACCTGCTGCGCGTGATGATCTCGAAGTCGGCGAACTTGATCTTCAGGGTGACGGTGCGGCCCCGATTGCCGGTCGCTTCGCAGTGACGCCAGACCTTGTCGACCAGGGGCCTGAGCTCGGTGGCGAGCGCGTCGAGTGCGTCGAGGTCGGTCGAGAACGTGTTCTCCGCCCCAATCGACTTGCGGATCCGGTTGGCCCGGACCGGGCGCTCGTCGACGCCGCGCGAGATCCAGTAGTAATACGCGCCCGACTTGCCGAAATTCGCGTTCATGAAGTCCAGCGTCTGGTTGCGGATGTCGAGACCGGTGAACAGGCCGAGCGCGTTCATCTTCGCGGCGGTCGCGGGACCGATGCCATGGAACTTGCCGACCGGAAGCGTCTCGACGAAGGCGGGCCCCATCTCCGGCGAGATCACGAACTGACCGTTGGGCTTGCGATGGTCGGAGGCGAGCTTGGCCAGAAACTTGTTGTAGGAGATGCCCGCCGAGGCGTTGAGACCGGTCTCCGCCTTGATCTTCTCGCGGATCTTCAGCGCGATGTCCCGTGCCAGCGGAATGCCTTGCAGGTTCTCCGTCACGTCGAGATAGGCTTCATCCAGCGACAACGGCTCGATGATATCAGTGTGCTCGGCGAAGATGTCGCGGATCTGCCTGCTGATCGCCTTGTACACCTCGAAGCGCGGCTTGACGAAGATCAGATCCGGACATTGCCGCTTCGCCGTCACCGATGGCATCGCCGAGCGCACCCCGAACTTGCGCGCCTCGTAGCTCGCGGCCGCGACGACGCCGCGCTCCGCCGAACCTCCGACTGCGACCGGCTTTCCGCGCAGCTCCGGATTGTCGCGCTGCTCCACCGACGCATAGAAGGCATCCATGTCGATGTGGATGATCTTGCGCACGGGCGATGCGTCGCCGGTCATCGTGTCGGAATCGCTCATGCAGAGATGATACAATCGGGCGAAGGGAAGCGCGAGGTGAGGGATGCTGCAGTTGTTGGTCTTCGTGGCGGGCGTGGTCGGCATCGGCTGGCTGATTGGCGCCACCAACCTTCCCGGCGCGTGGTATGCGGGCCTCGCCAAGCCGGACTTCGTGCCGCCGAACTGGGCCTTCCCGATCGCCTGGACCGTTCTCTACGTCATGATCGCCATTGCGGGTTGGCGGACCTTTCGCCGTGAACCCAGCGGCAAGGCGATGCTGGCCTGGGCGACGCAGATGGCGCTGAACTTTGCCTGGTCTCCGGTCATGTTCACGATGCACCAGATCGGCGCCGCACTCGTCATCCTCATCGGCCTGTTCGTCGCGATCGTGGCTTACATCGCTCTGGAGCTGTCACGCGACAGGCTCGCCGCCGCCCTGTTCGTGCCCTACGCAGCCTGGGTCGCGTTTGCCGGCGTGCTCAATGCGGCGATCTGGCGTTTGAACTGAGGCGTTCACCTGAGAGTTCTTCAAAGAAGAATCTCAGGCTTGTGAGTGGCAAGCATAGCCGCGCGACCTCATATGGGGTCGCGGAGGACAAGCCAATGCAATACAGCTCCGAGCTCATTCACACGATGCGTCAAGCGCTGGAAACCGTGATGGCGAGCGTACCGGCCCATCAATCGGTGTTCGGCCTGAAGGCCGCCGTCGCCGAATGCATCCTGAACGCGGCCGCACACGGCCAGACGTCATATGACGGGCTGGTGACGACGGCGTCCGACCAGATCCAGGCGATTGTCGCGATGCTGACGTGAGGGGCGTTTGTATTTTCCGGGCAGCCTTTCGCGATTCAGGATCTCGCTCACTGATCGCGAAAATGGAACTCGACGCCGACCTAAGCCTAGATGAGATATCGCGATAGCTCTTCGCTGTGAGGCGGCCGGTCTCCGCGAGATCCTTTAATCGCCGCGCGAATAGCGAGGAGGTCGCGATTCGCTCCTCATCTCCTAAGGCGTCTATCCATTCCGCATCGTCACCTTTCTATAGCGGCACATCTGCGATGAGCGGCGTCTTGGCTAGGGTATCATAACTGCCGGCCGCCCGCGCTTCCTAGGCGTCCAGCCGTCGCCGTGCCGCGAACCGGCGCGATCCGAATGCGAAAGTCGTCGCGCATCGTCGCCTCGAGCTCGTCCACTGTATACGTGCGCCAGCCCAGAGCACGCGTGATCTCTCTCATCCGCTGCGTGTGCGCTGCTCTCTCGAGGTCAGTCAGCGTGGCCGGGTACTCGCCGAACTTGTAATCGAGATAATCCTCCCCAGCGTAGTCGTGCGCCCCGCAGAAGCGCGCCGGTGTCGGCCACCTTCAACGCCCCCGCGGCGACCAAGCATCATGCGTCATCTGGGTGCGCTCCATCTCCTGAAGCGTGGTCTGCTGCATCCGCACAGCGTGGATTTGGCAGGCGGCTTCACAGTCGAACCCTTGTGAGGAACGACAGAACCTACCAAAATCGAGGGATTGCCTATTGGAGATTTCAAAATGCCCCTTACTACCGACCCGTCTCGCGATATCGAATTCCGGCTTTTCGAAGGTATCGCGTTTGCGATGTTCGACAGCGAACAGCGCGTCCTTTGCTTCGTCACCTGGGCTGCCTTGCTCGATCGCGCTGCAAAGGATGGGACCCGTCAAACGGACGTCAGAGGCACGTTCGAGCAGTACCGCTGGAAAATCGAACTGATCGCGAGCAGGAACTACGACCAGGGGGAAACCAGGCCTGTGATCCGCACCGAGCAGCTCACCCCGCGCTAAGGGCTCCTGCGGATTTATGGCTCGCGACCCCAGGCAGCAGAGATGTGGCCGTCGTGAAAGCCATCCTGGACGTCATTGTCCAATACGCTGTTCCTCCGGCGGGTAACAGGCAAATAGCTGTGGCGACCGGCATCAGGCCGGCCGCTTGCATCCAGTCGTTGCCTTCCAATCCTCCGGCAAATCGTTCCGCGCACCAACTCGGTTGTTCGGTGTCTGATCGCTGATCTGCGCATGGTCACGATCGGCACAGAGCGAGGGGGCTGCGGCCCAGAGAACGACGGGCGGCAAGCCCTCCGATTCACACTGGCGGCGCCTAGCTCATCGAGAGGGCCTTGGTTGGCGGTGCAAACCGATCTGAGAATGTTGCGGCTTTTGCATCCCGGGCTGCGGAAACGGCGGCGGAAATAAACGTCGAACATCCGATCGTTGCCAGCGCCAGGAGAGCCGCACCAAAAATCAGGCTACGCATCTGAGCCTCCGTAGACGTGTCACCACAGCATCGGATTGTATTGTTTCAGTTTCGCTTCACGGGCCGCCCTAAGTGGTTTCGTACACGCGGCCGTGAATCGAACGCTGCCGGGCTCGAAATTGGTGTCCCGGCAGCGTTTCCATTCTCGAACTGAGCGCTGAAATCCCAGTTAGCCCAGCTTTAGCAAGGCTCATGCCATAGGTGCCTGACGAGACGCAAAACGGCCTCAAGCAGGTTCCGGGGCTGGCTCGGACGCTGAGGCCGTTCGGCGCGGCCCCAAAGAGACCCGCATTGCATATTTCTGCCGATCGTTGCCAGATTCGCAAGGAATACTTGGACCAACCGTACATTATCTGCCGGGCCGGGGGCAGCATCAAATGATAGACCCAAACCTGCCGAGAGACGGCGCCGGCTCGCAACTCCGCGGCTCTGTTGGCCTTATGCTTCGAGAACCCGAGAGCCAACAAACGTCCCCCCACTGCTGAAGGAAGCGGTGGACGAAGCCACGCAAGCCTTCACCGATCTTGTGAGTGCTTACCTGGAGTTCTTCGAGAAGAATGAGGAGCTGAGCAACTAGTTGATTTACTGGCGCACCCGACACGATTCGAACGTGTGACCTTTGCCTTCGGAGGGCAAAGGTGGGGAAATTGCCCCTGCTTACCTGAAATGCCTTGGAATTGCTGATCCCCACATATAGGCTAAAACTAGCCTGATTTGGGGGGCTACGGTCGTTACTCCGAATTTCCCTCGTTTTCCGGCGTCTGCTTACCCAGTGCTTACCCGAGGGAAAGTTGCCGAAGCTGACGATACGCACTGTCGATGCGGCGGAAACGACCGGCAAGGATCTGTTCCTCTGGGAGGAGGAGTTGCCGGGGTTCGGCCTGCGCGTCAAGAAGAGCGGCGCGAAGTCCTTCGTAGTGCAATATCGGAACGCGAACGGCCGCAGCCGACGGCTTACTCTGGGCCGGTATGGCGTCCTCACCCCTGAAGAAGCTCGCCGCGACGCCAAGCTGGCACTGGCGGATGCTGTCCGCGGCGCAGATCCGGTGGAAACCAAGAAGCTGGCCCGCGGCGCAATGACCGTCGAGGAACTCTGCCGGGAATACCTCGACAAGGCCGAGCGTGGCCTGATCCTGACCCGCCGGGGCGAGATTAAAAGCAAGACGACGCTGTACAGCGACAAGGGTCGCATCGAGCGCCACATCATCAAGCTAGTCGGCAAGAAGACCGTGAAGGGCTTCACCTCGACAGACGCGAAGGGGCTCCAACGTGACATCATCGCCGGCAAATCCGCGGCCGACGTGAAGACCAAAACCCGGGGCCGGGCGATTGTGACTGGTGGGAGAGGGACCGCGGCCAGGACGATGGGCCTTTTGGGCGGCATCTTCAGCTATGCCGTCGACGAGGGCTATCGGCCCGACAATCCGGTGAGCGGCATTCGGCGTCCGAAAGATCAAACCAGAGAGTGGCGCCTAGATGACGCCGGGTATCGCCGCTTGGGTAAGTGCCTCGCCACCGCCGAGGCCAATGGCGAGCACTGGCAGCGGGTCCTTGCGAGCCGGACGTCCGCCATGACGGGTTGCCGATTGGACGAGGTAGAGGGATTGCTGAAGACCGAAGTCGACACCTCCGGAATGGCCCTCCGCCTGGGCGACAGCAAGACCGGCAAGAGTATCCGCCCTGTCGGGCCCGCCGTTATCGCGGTCCTGAAGGTGGCGATGGCCAAGTCTAAGTCGAAGTATGTGTTTCCTGCCATCACGACCGAGTCGAAGCACCATACCGGATTGACGCGATGGCTTCAGAAAGTGTCTGCGAAGGAAGTGCCTGGCATCACCAGCCACGGTCTACGCCACTCCTTCAGTTCCACCGCCGAGGATCTTGGCTACACCATACCAACGATCAAGGCCCTCATCGGCCATTCCAAGTCGGGCAATGTGACGATGGGCTACATTCACAAGATCGATTCGGCGCTGCTCGCAGCTGCCGACCGGATCGCAAGGCACATCGATGACGCCATGAACGGGAAGAAACAGAGCAAGGTCGTCCCGTTTCGGAAGGCCTGACCCATCGGCGCGGCTAGGGTAGCTCCCGAAAAGCTGGTCCGCACCAGCCTGCCGCGTCGTCATATGCGGAGCACAAGCGGAAGTGCGATGAGTCTCGAGCTGATTCAGAAACAACTCAGCATGAGGGCTGAGTTCTGGAAGAAGTCACTAGGTTGGCCCAAAGACGATACCTCATACGTCTTTCTGGGCCGCGCGGTACATGTGATCGGCAGATCGATGTTCGGATCTGACTGGACTGGTGATGAGCCGTGTATCGACCCATTGCCGAAGCTCACAGTCTTTCCGGAGAGGTCGGGTTGGCGTGCTCGCTTGGTCCATGATCTGCTCGTCAAGCACCATCCGGAATACAACCGACAGCCTCCTAAGCCCTACCAGCAGTCGTTCGAGTTTTCTGGGAAGGAGTGGATGGATGCTGTGACGATTGTAGAAAGGTTAAGACAGGAGCAAGCACCCCGCCTACGTCGTCTCATTCAAGTGCAGGACCGGATAGTGCAGCTTGCAGAGGCGAGCTTCCTGATCACAGCAATTCGCGAGAAGGCTGGCGGCGATCCGACACCCATCCCTAGATCGTGGTGGAAATCAGAGCGCATTCGTGACCGGTTCGACCTGTGCCAGTTGAGACCAGATGATCCATACAATCTCGGGATCGGTAGTGACCCCTTCCAATGGATTTTCGTCACTCGCGAAAGCCTGATGAGTTGCGCTCCTGGCGGCCTCGCCGACGATTGGCAAGCTCCCAAGCCTGTCACTACGTCAACCGTTCCTCCTCCAACAGAGGAGCCCACAAAAGCTCGCCCCCGTCTGCCTGCGGGGAAGATCGAGCCCGCCTTCCGGCATTGGCGAGAGCAGCAGCCAGAGGGCTATATCCCAACTGAGGAGCAGGACGTCGCCCACATGCAGGCACTGGGCGTCGGGCGCGACAAGGTCCGCGAACTCCGCAAGAAGTTCCCTCGCAGGAAGCGCGGCGAGACAAGGTCCAGATAGCTGCGACCAAATAGGCGGCTAATGCGCGGGCCAAATCCGCAGCGATTTCAGTCGCGTATCTTTACCGCGGATTTCTCGATGCTCCATTTACCTCGCGCCCACGGAGATTGATCCGTGATTATGCGAGACCACAATGGACACTGAAGAAGCACATCTCACTGAGCGCCACCTTCGAAGGAAGGATGCCGCCAAGTACGTTACCGACACGTACAACGTTCCCTGCTCCCCCAAGACGCTCGCGAAGTTAGCCTGCGTCAGCTCGGAAGGGCCGCCCTTTCGGCTCGCTGGGCGCTTCCCGCTTTACCCCGTCTCCGGCCTCGACGCCTGGGCACAGAGGAAGATCGGACCGCTGGTCAGGTCCACCTCTGAGCTTCGCGTCGCCTGACACCATCCCTCAAAAGAAAACCCGGCTGCACGATCCGTATCTTGGCGGATCTGATCGTGCGCACCGGGCTTCCAGGAAATCGTACATGAAAAGACATAGCAAACGCATCCGGCAATCTCAATCCGTTTCTGACCTGCCGCTCTTCTCGTGGCGCGTCACCGTCCTGACGCCGAGCAGCCAAGCCGGCCTGTTCGTAGCCCGCCGCTACCGCGTGCACCCGGCCTTCGCTGATCTGATCGCCAACCTGGCCGGTCTCGGAAGCGAGGTGCAGCAATGAGCTATCCCGATAGCCCCGGCTTCAAAGCCGTCGGTCCGAGCAGCGAGGCGGCGCGGCAACTGACGGAGCGTGCCACCACCGTTCGCGAGCGCGTCCTCGAGTTCCTGCGATCGGAGCATCCGGCGAGTTTCACGCCGGACCAGATCGCTGCTCGTCTCGAGATCAGCTTCCTCAGTGTCAGGCCGCGGGTCTCCGAGCTCCACCTGCAAGGTGAGATCGAGCCAGACGGCACGCGATGCAAGAACGTGTCTGGCATGTCGGCCCAGTGCTGGCGAGCCGCAAAGATTTCAGCGGGAGAGCTCCGCTAATGGGAACGATCATGAATAGCTTCAACAACGCCCAGCGCGTCGATTTCAAGGCTGTCAGCTCGGCGGCCCTCGGTGCATTGGATTTCGTTATCCCCCAGCTGCTGCCCGGCGGACGGCGCGAATCCGGGGAGTGGGTTGCGCGAAACCCGACCCGGAACGACGGGAAGCTGGGCAGCTTCAAGGTCAACCTGAAGAGCGGCGTGTGGTGCGACTTCGCCACCGGCGACAAGGGCGGCGACGTCATCGACCTCAAGGCGTACCTCGACGGTAAGTCGAAGCTGGATGCGGCGCGGGATCTCGCGTCGATGTTGAACGTCCAGTCTGCTGGTTCGACCAACCTGACCGGCAACGTGGGCGATCCCCAACCGAAGGCGACCGCGAACGTCGCAGCGACGCCGGCCGAGGCCAAAGACGCGCCGGTCCTACCCGCGCGGACGAAGCCGGATGACGACGGCAAGCCGCGCTTCATGGTGGCGGGTGACGAGGGGCCGCGCCCGCGTGACAACGAGAAGCGACGCCACATCTACAAGCGCGGCGGCGTGCCTGTTCGCATCAAGATCATGACCAAGGGCGAGCAGAGGGCCTTCAACGCCTATCGCGTTGCAGACGTCGATGGCACCACGGGCTGGCAGTATCGCAAGCCCGATGGCTACAAGTCCGTCCCCTATCTGGCGGGTGATCTCGACAGCTCCAGCACGGTCTTCTGGCCCGAGGGCGAGAAGGACGTCGATTCCGTCGGCAAGCGCGGCGGCTGCGCCATCACGTTCGGCGGCGCCGGCGATGGGTTGCCGGCCGGGTGCGAGCAGTACTTCGCGGGCAAGCACCTCGTGATCCTGGCCGACAACGATGACGAGGGATCGGATCACGCTGATGCAAAGGCGGCGCTCGCCTTAGGCGTGGCTGAGACCGTGCGTGTCGTGCGGTTCCCAGAACTGGAGAAGAAGCAGGACGTCTCCGACTGGTTCGAAGCCGGGCACTCATTTCAGGATCTCGAGGATAGGGTTCGGGGGACCGAGGAATGGAAGCCGGCGGAAGAGCTGAGCCGGGAGGAGGAGCACATCCAGGCCCGGGCCGAGAAGAAGTCGGCCCTGCCGGCTGGCTATAGCTTCTCCGATCGGGGACTGATGTGGAGCAATCCGGACGATCTGGACAAGCCCGCGATCTTGGTTGCCGGCCACTTCGACGTCGCGGCGGAGACCCGTGACACGGATGGCGCAAGCTGGGGCGTGTTGTTGCGCTGGCGCGATCACGACGGCCGCGAGCACCAGTTTGCGTTGCCGCGGGCAACCTTGGCGGGGGACGGGTCGGAGGCGCGGCGGATCCTGATGGATGGCGGGTTCTTCATCTCGCCCAGCAACACCGCTCGCAACCTGTTCAACTCATTCCTGCTTCAGGTGCGATCGCCGAAGCGCGCTCGGGCTACCCAGCGCGTGGGCTGGCACGGCAACTCGTTCGTCATGCCAGACGAGTGCTTCGCCGTTGACGATCGAGACCTCCTGCTGCTGCAGAGCGCGTCTGCCCACGAACACCCGTTCCGGCAGGCGGGCAGCCTGGAGAGCTGGCAACAGAACGTAGCTCGGTACGCGGTCGGCAACAGCCGGCTCGTGCTGGCGCTGTCCGCTGCCTTCGCAGGGCCGCTGGTCGGCCCGTGCGCAGCCGAGGGTGGTGGCATCCACTTCAAGGGCGCCTCATCGACGGGCAAGAGCACGGCCTTGCATGTCGCCGGCAGCGTCTGGGGCGGCGGTGATACCAATGGCTACATCCGCTCATGGCGATCGACGGCCAACGGCCTGGAGGGCGTCTCACTCGCGCACTGCGACACGTTGCTGTGCTTGGACGAACTGTCCCAATTGGCGGCGAAGGATGCCGGCGAAGCCGCCTACATGCTTGCGAACGGCTCGGGTAAGTCCCGCAGCACGCGGGACGGCTCGGCCCGTCGGGCCGCGAAGTGGCGCGTCCTCTTCCTGTCGTCCGGTGAAATCGGGTTGTCTGACAAGGTTGCCGAGGATGGCCGTGGCAAGCGCCTGGCGGCCGGTCAGCAGATCCGGATCGTGGACGTGTCGGCCGATGCCGGCGCTGGCATGGGGATGTTCGAACAGCTGCACGGGTTCACCTCGCCGGACTCGCTTGCGGTTCACCTGAAAACCGCGACCCAGCAGCACTACGGCGTCGCCGCGAGGCAGTATCTCGCGGCCATCGTTCCGCACATCGAGGACATCCGAAAGACGGTGAAGGAAGTCGTGAAGAGCTTCTGCGACACCTATGTGCCGTCAGGAGCGGACGGACAGGTTGGCCGAGTGGCCCAGCGCTTCGGGCTGATCGCTGCCGGCGGCGAGATCGCGACCCTGTACGAGATCTCGCCTTGGTCGCGGGGAGACGCCGTGAAGGCAGCAGCCCTGTGCTTCGAGCAATGGCTCGCAGCACGCGGCGGGCATGAAGCCGCCGAGACGGCCGCTGGTATGGAGCAGGTGAGGACCTTCCTTCTGAAGGACGGGATGTCACGCTTCATCCCCGCGTGGGAAGAGCACCCGCCCAAGGGGATGCAGGCGCGCGATGTCGCCGGCTTCAGGCAGCAGATGGGCGATGGATGGGACTTCTACGTCACCACCACGGCGTGGAAGGAAATTTGCGCCGGTCTCGACCCGCGGCGTGTGGCGGCGACGCTGAGGCAGAAGGGCTACATCGAGGGCGAAGGCTCCCACACGGCGAAGTCAGTCCGGGTGCCCGACCACGGGAAGATGCGCCTCTATCACATCCGCTCGACCTTCCTGGAGGATGCGAATGAAGCATGACTTGCAAGCCTTCTCCCAGGACATCGTGGCCCTCATGAAAATGAGTGGGGACAGCGGTGGCAGTGGGGACACTTCCGAGAAGCCCCTGCTGCACAACGACTTTTTTGTCCCCACTCGCGAAACGATCGTGTCCCCACTCAAAAACGAGTGGGGACAGTGCCCGACGACGAGAGGGGACAGAAAAACGTCGGAATTTGAGTGGGTTACGCCGGGTGTCCCCAGTGTCCCCACTGCCACCACTAATTTTGAAGAGGAGCGAAACGCGCAAGTCTTCGAGGGCAACGCAGCCGGATGGCATGCAATTCTGCAGGAGCTGAAACGAATGCAAGCACCCGAGTGGGCCGGCGCAGATCGATGGTCCCAGGTGGTCGGCGACGCCGATTGCTTCCTATCAAACTGGGATCGCGCCGCTTGCGATCTCGGCTGGACCGCTCTGGAGCTGTTCGGTGTCCATCCCGTTGCGCCGGGATGCCGGTACGACGCAATGGGCCTGACGATGCTGCTTGGTGGCGGGACCGTGTTCGTATTGACCGAGCAGACGGCGGCTTTCCGGCGGCCGTCGGGGTCGAACCTAACGTATCGACGTAAGCCGATGTCCGGCGCTGTACTCCTGTGTGGAGGTCAGCATGCAATCCGCTGAGCAGACAACATGGCGGGTGCTCACACCGTACGATCCCCGGGAGGGCATCAGCCTCGCCGTGGCTGCGAAGCGCGCTGGCAAGTCGGAGACTACGATCCGGAATTGGTGCCCTCAGCATGGTCTCGGGCGTCGTGTCGGGGGTGGCGTTTGGGTTGTCAGCCAGGTCGCGCTGGCGATGTTTCTGGATGGCGATATGGCGGCTCTCGCCGCTTACCACGCGGGCGACCATTCGAGCTCGGAAGTTGCTCAGTACTTCGAACGCTTCGGTCTGCGAAAGTCCCAGCGACGGTTGAGCCAAGAGATAAGAGAGCCAATGCGCTGAACTTCACCACTCGCAATGGCTGTCCACGCTTAGTCGCATGGATGCGATATGCGGTGCATACCCTGCCATACAGGCTTTCATTGCCGTTTGAAATGTTGCCCAAGCCGCGGCACCATTCGACATTAGACCGGCCAAACCCGCTGCTGCTGCAGCCGTCTCTCCACAACTCCTGATTTTTGACTGAACTTCGTTCCAAACTTCGGCCGGAGCGCTTACGTCGGCGGTCACCTTGCCGGTAAGGGTTTGGCGAGCTGACTCGAGTCCGCCCTTGGGCCAAGTGTTTCCGTAGTCATCCTTGTAACTTCCGACTCTAGTGCACGGCGGCAGGTCCATCCAGCCGCTCCAAACGGTTTCTTCGTCTTCTATATGTCCGCGCGCCTTCGGGACATTCGCTGGCCCCCCGCGCCCGCAATTCGGATCAGCTCGTGAGCAGGCGGGAGTAGTCGGCGTCAATGACCACCCGGTTCGCATGCGGCCATCACATAAATTACCGATTGATTGTCTGGGTGCGATGGACGCGGTAGCTCCAGTACTAAAGGTAATCGCCCGAGCTCCCGTATCGTGGGTTTCGCAATGCGCAACGCCAATTGACCTTGCCTCTTGCACTGGGAAAGGTGGGCAATCCTTGTTCCACTGACCGGGTTTCCACTCAGGATTCAAGAATTTGACGAGAACTTCCCCGGTGGGAGTTAGCTTACACTCCATCGTGGTTGCGAACGCGTTCGCGCCGAACGAGATAAGCCCAAGCAAGGTAATAAGGATTCGCATGACCTTCTACCTCCTAAGCAATACTTAAAATACAACCAGAGAGTACACTTTCCTCGCGCCACCTGCAAACGCGGCATTGCGTCATGCTGCCGCAGAGTCGCTCCCTCCTCGCCAAGGCCTTTTCAACCTTATCCCCACGGGGACAGAGCTATTGAGCGGCGGCTGATGTGACCGCCAGAGACCCTGAACCGCTGAGTGAATGTGTTCACGGGCGACAGAAACCGTTCGTTACGCCCTCATCGAGGCCCAGCCCTTTGGAGATTGCGAGTGTTAGAGTTCTGCGACCGGTACGCGAGAGCAGGTCGCAGAAGCAGCAAAGTCCGCAAGATCAGCAGCCTTGAAGTGGTGGGCAAGCTCTATCGCTCGTACCGACAATCACATGCAATCTGCATGAGGACGAACGATGGACGACGCCGCCACATTCGAGCAACTGATCCAATTTCGCGCCCCTTCGAACCTTTCAAAGGCGATCGACAGGGCCGCGAGCCAGCGTTGCCAATCGAAATCGGACTACATCAGACAAGCGCTCGTTGACCGCCTCCAAGCAGACGGCGGCTCTCCCCTCGGCGAGCAGCAGTATTGCCTGGTCATCGACGGCGAGCTCATCGCAACCAGCTTTAAGCCTGCCAAGGACGATCGTGGCGGCGTGTGGCTACCGATTGAGAACGAGGACAATCAGCCCTTTGACCCGGCGCTGCACTGGCGCCTGAAGCCGCTTCCGCTGCGCCTGGACGGTGATCGGGTGGTGCGGACCTATCCCGTCATTGCCAAGTGCCAGGAGCACGCATGAGCGGGTTGGCGTGGTGGTCTCAGACCGCAAACAGCAACGCTAACGGCAACGGGGATGTCGCCATAAATATGGCTGAGGGAATGGCGCCTTCAGCCGTGAATGACAGCGTAAGAGCCCTGATGGCCTCGGCTGCGAAGTATCGGGACGATATTTCCGGCGCGATTGCGGCGACTGGAACGGGCGCTGCTTATGCCGTGGCGTCTTACCAGAGCTTCGACAGCCTCTCCCGGCTGGCTAATCAGGTGATCGCATTCACCCCGCACACGACGAACACGGGCACGACCACGCTCAACGTTGACGGTCTGGGCGCCAAGCCGCTGCGCTCGGCCCCCAGCACAGAGCTTGCTGCCGGCCATCTCGTCCAGGGCACGCCCTACGTCGCGGTCTACAACAACAGCGATGCGGCGTTCTATCTACGCGGCTTCTACGGCAATCCCTATTCGCTTCCGGTCGGCGGAGTGCTTCCATTCACCGGCTCGACGGCTCCCAATAGCTCGTTTGTTCTGGCGTATGGGCAGGGGATCAGCCGCACGACTTACAGCACCTATTTCAGTCTGGTGGGCACCACATATGGCACTGGCGACGGATCGAGCACGTTCAACATTCCCGATCTTCGCGGGCGGGTGATTGCTGGCCGTGACGACATGGGCGGTTCGGCGGCCTCGCGGTTGAGTGTGACGAGTATTACGAGTGGCGGACCGACCACGTTGGGCGGCTCGGGCGGCGCTGACACCAAGACGCTCGCGACCGCCAATCTACCGCCGTACACCCCGGCGGGCACCATCACGAACGGAGCTATTTCCATTTCGCATAACGCCGTCAGCTTGGCCGCCAATATGACAGGGGGTGGTGCCTTTTCGGCTGGCGCAAACGCCGCGACCATTACGGCGTCGCAGGGCGCCTCGACGTTCACAGGCACGGCGCAGGGTGGCACTAGCACGGCTTTCTCTCTCGCCCAGCCGACCATCATCCTCAATTACCTTCTGAGGATCATCTGAGAATGAAGCGCAAGGTCAACAAGAGCGCGCTCAACACCGAGCAGCTCCCAGCGACACCAGAGACCAAGGCGGGCATTGCCTATTGCCCACCTCCGGATGAGCTCGACACCGGCGTGCCCGAGTTGAAGCACCTGGGTGGCTCGAAGTCGGACCAGTGGAATCTGATGCTCTGCAATCAGGTCATGAGTACCGCCTGGTACGGACGCAACCCGCAGCCGGGCAAGGATCTGGACGACAAGAGGACCGCCATTCTTTCCTTCATGGCGGGGGTGAACCCGAAGGACACGATCGAGGGCATGATGGCAGCCCAGCTCTTTGCGTCTCACGCCGCTGCCATGGAGTGCTATCGCCGGGCGATGCTTCCTGACCAGAGCTTGGAGGGAAAGCAGATGAACCTGACGCTGGCCGCCAAGCTGACGAAAGCGAACGCCGAACAGGCCGCGGCTCTATCAAAGTACCGCGGCAAGGGTCAGCAGAAGGTCGTCGTCGAGCATGTGCACGTCTACCAGGGCGGCCAAGCGATCGTCGGCCAGGTTACCCCAGGGGGGTCTATGAAAAATTTGGAGGCTCAACCTCATGCTATTGGATATGCAGAATGCTCCCCGGTGCGGCGCGAGAACGAAGAGCAGAAGCGGGAAGCCCTGCCAGTCGCCGGCAATGCCTAACGGGCGCTGTCGGGTGCACGGAGGCCTTTCGCCAGGCGCTCCGAAGGGCAACCAGAATGCCTTCAAGCACGGGCGCTACTCAGCGCGACGGCTCGCGGAGCGACGGCACATGGCGGCCTTGATCAAGGAAATGCGCGACCTTGCCAGTAATCTTTAAGGCTGCGCATCTAAGTCGCCGACTGTCGTTGCGGTGTCGGAATTTCAACGACGTAAGCACAAGCTTCTAATTTTTGCCGATCTCAGGGATCACTTGGTCATATGGCCGATCGAAATCTATCAGTCTGCGTCCGGGTATCTTGTTGATCTCCAAATTTCGGATCAGAAACGCCCGAGCTCCAAACTTGTTGCGGTAGTCCCGCTCTGCCGCTTCCCGGCTGGTGTACTCACAGTATTTTGTGGTCGGGAGATTGCATCGATCCTCTCTCGGATTTTGAGAAAACCCAAGAGGATGCCAGTCATGCGATATACTGCCAACATATGCATGGGCAGAGTAGGTCGAGGGGTTACATGCGAATTGGTTGGATAGTGCACAGTAGTGGGGATATGTCTTGCCAAATTGATCATCCCATTTGTAGGAGGGGATGCTGGTAATCGCGAGATCCTTTGCCTGGTCACTATTCAGGGAATTTGTCCCGTCTAAGAATTTTTTTGTTAACAGCGTTTGGATTTCCGCGCGACTTTCGACCTCTTTGATCACCTGCAGAAGGCCTCGAGCGTTGGCGGGAAATAGAGGCGTTTTCAGAGGGAAGATGATTGCGGAAACCCGCTTGATGTCCCTGTTACTCGCACCGACCTTAGCTAATGCGTCCGACACCTTGTAGCCGACCAGTTCGTCATAGCTTGCAACAAACGAGTATAGCTGATCTTTGGGTCCCAGCTTGGTCAGGCGATCGATGGCAAGCCCGGGCTCAACTTCTGGATCATATGCAATCAGGCGGACGACATTCTTTACTTCGGAGTTGTCTTGAAGGTTCTTGAATGCTTGGTCGCTGGTCATCCTAGGAATAGATGCAGCTTTCACCAGTGCTAGGCTCGGCCCCGAAGCGGAAAAGATCATGCCGCCTATCAATGAGAGGAAAAGGGCTGCCTTCATCGAAGAGGGAAAGTCATCGGGCTTGGATTTGGCCGCCTTATAGGCGAGGGCGCCGGCTACCAAGAGAAGGGCTAGTCCGACTACAGAAAGAGTTGCGCTAGAAGAGGATGATGCCACAAGCCTGAAAACAGTGCTCAGGCCGTCGATAATCTCTTTGCTGTCCATGTGGTTACTCCTGAAATAGCAATCACAAGCGAGGTTGAGCGGGGGCGATTGCCCCTGCTCGCAATTCGAGGTGCGGTAAAGCTAACAACTCTCAGGGGAAAGGATCGTGAAAGTGCCGAGCGGAGGGCGGGTTGTGTGGTTCGCCAAACGGGCAAATCTATCGTCTGACAGGCGCCAGCGCTGCAGCGCGCTCCTGCAAGAGCGATGGGGGGATGAGAGCGTACAACCATGCTGCCCCCGCCTAAGTCACAGACAATATAACCTTATCAGCCTTTGGCCGGCGCAGGAAGTATAAAATTGCGCAACGTGCAGAATACACGTTGACCGGGAGCGTTGCCCCGCGGGATGGGCCGTTTAGAGCTCAATTGCAGGTCGTTGTGCTCATGATGCCGGTGCGCATGGTGTTGCACACCACAGGATCGGCTCTTGTCGCCGCGACTGGCGGGACGTAGGGCGCATTGCCCCCTCCACCCCTCAAGCTTGCCACCTCGACCCGCTGCCTGTCCGCCTCCATTGCGAGCCTCTGAGCCTCGCAGCCGGTTGCCCCAGAGCTAGTCAGGCAATCCTTATAGGCGGCTACTGAGGCGTCGTACGAATTGTTGGCCTGAACGTTTCGGACCACGCCGCAGCCCGACAGGACTATTGCGGCAAGCAGAGCGGAAACGCGCAGTACAGGGCAATAGACCAAATATAATCGGTTCATGGCAAAGCTCCCCTAGAGGGGATTCAACCGGAACGGGCGAGCGAAAGCAACAGTCGCGTCCTCGCAATGGCGGGCTGTTCGGACCTAGGGCGCTTAAATCCACTTTCGTAAGCAAATTCAAAGGCATGTTTTCAGCTCAGTGCGAAGTTCTAGCAAGTAGATAGCGTAGGCCATAAGCTGCATTCTGGGCCCGGCAGAAGGGAGAAGCTTGTGGCAGGCAGCGACGATGACAACAACGAGGAGAAGTCTCCTAAGTTGAGGCTCGTCAGCGGCAACCCGAATGCTCGCGCCGATCGACAGATTGAGTGGGCCAAAAGCGAAGTCCAGAGTGCACTGTCTCAATTCGCCGCCGCGTTGCTTCGTACGATTGCGGGCAACGACACGGAAGCGGTCTATCTCATCCGCCGTCTGGCTCTCGTCGTGGAGGCGATCAACAAGTTCGAGAAACAGGCGGATCGGGGGATGTCCGCCGCGGAGTTGCAGGAGGCGCTATGCTTGCCACAAGCCGAGATGGATCATTCGGCGGACGATGATTGGCGCTATCGTCGCTGGCGGCGCGAGGACGGCTTCGACGATATTGTGAAGGGTGCGCTCCGTCTGGCGGCGCATAAGGTTCTCGGCGAGGAGCCGGCCTTCGGTGGGATGCATTCCGAGAGAGTAATCGAGCGGGGCATAAAGACGCTCGAGGAGCTAAGGCGCCCTCCGCCCCCAGCCCGACCACGATCGAGGCAGACAAAGGACTTGGCCGGCAGTTGGGAAGATCTTGTCCTCAGTCGAACTACAGAGAAACCCAAGCGCAGGTTCGGCGAGCGACTTGGGTCAGCGCCCAAGGCCTCTGCCCAAAGGTCGACGCGCCGACAGGCTGGGTTCGATGAAGACGATCTGAAGGAACTTCGAAAGGCGATCAAGGCGAAGGACAACAAGCGGATTGCCGAGCTCACGGCAAAGATCGGCCGGCCTAAGCTCGAAGGACCCTAAGGTAACTAGAATCCAGCCCATGGCAAAAAAAGTTAGAGACCAGCAAGCTTTCCTCAAGGAAACCGTTGGCCGTCCCCTGACATCCGAAGAGATGCTCGAAATTCTGAACACGAACTGCACATACGAAGAAGCAAAGTCTCGCTTGCAGGAGAGGGCTAGAATCAGAAGCGCGGCAGACCAGATTAAAGAGCGCCCTCTAGAAGCTTGGCCTGCATTTGATGTGCGTTGGGATCTATCTCCTGCGAACTTCTACCGTGTGTTTGACGGGGCGGATCCGGATAGCATTGAGGAAAATGAATGTGTGGTCATCCCCGATGTCCTCCTGGAAAATATCGATGCAGCGCTAACGCCTTGGTGGCACCGAACCGCTGCCCAAGTCTGGAGCATCGGCGACCCCAATAAAGCGGCCCGGGCGATAGTGCATTGGTCAGAAGGTGGGTTAATGACTCCGCCCCTGCTCGCTCCCACCAGCGATGGGCAATTGGTCATTGCCGGCGGCAACCACAGACTAGCTGTAGCGAGGGCGAAAGGAGTAATCCGCTTACCAATATTGGTGAAGTCGGCAGAACAGGCGCGAGTGCGGCAGATCCTCAAAATTTAGGGCTCATCGGTGGTCGGCCGCCTCATCAGAACAGATGGCCGGCCTGCCGCCCGCCTTGACGCAAGCGCGGTACTGCCAAGGCTCAATGAAGCTTCCAGCCCATATCCCGCGGTTGGCCTTCTCTGCGCTGCGCTGGGCGTTCTCATACTTGCCCTTGGAGTACTTCGGCCAATCGAGAGCGTGGCCGTTGGAGACAAGCCAATGCGCGATATCGGGGCCTGGCGTTCCAAGTGAGCACGTTGCCACCATGCGCCCGTACTGGTCTCGGTCAACCGGAGAGCAACTCACGGGCCGCTTGATGGCCCATAGCAAACCGGCGAGCGCCGTCGCCGCGACGCGCCCACACTGGTACAGCTTGCTGTCGTCGTTCCGACAGAGCTGGTCACTCTTCGGAGCGTCGATACCCCAGAGCCTGATGCGCTGGCCATGGATCTCAATCGTGTCGCCGTCGATCACGCTGGCCTGCCCGATTATGTCGTCGGCACGGGCTGAGAGAACGGGCAGAACGGAAATTGCCAACGCGAGCCCGAAAATTCGATTTATTTCGATTTTCAAGATGATTTCTCACGCTTCAAAAATAGGGGAATCTTGAATTTTAGGGCAAAATAAGTCCCTCTTTTATGGGGTGCGTAAGTTCGTGGGATTTTCCGTCTGACTGCACTGCGGAAAATGCCCTTTTGTTGCTCGCAAGTCGGAGGGCTGGGGCCCCAAAAGGGGTGGGGTACCTCTGAATAAAAAAATCAACGCTTCCGCTTCCTCATCCTCACACCGGCGCCGCCTCCGTTCTCGGGGATGAACTCGACGCCGGCTTTCTCGAGCGCAGCACGGACTGCATCCCGCACATCTTCGGACACGGCCGAGCCGTCATCGCTCTCACGTTCTAGGCGCTTGATGGTAGGCAACGATCTTCCTGCGGCTTCCGCGAGATCGGTCTGAGACCAACCCAGTAGTCCTCGCGCGGCTCTTATCTGTTCGATCGAAATCATCTCGATTCCTGCTTGACACTTTTTGGATCATTGATATGATCCATTTTGTATCAAGACCGCAGCCCAAAGGCAACCCAGATGAGCAAAAGCACCTCTCCGGTGAACGGCGGAGCTATGCCTTCAGCCACCCTCACGATCGCCAACCTCACCGACGAGCAGACGGGCAGGCTCAACCGCGATGTCTATCAGGCGCTCGTCCGCCGGGAAGCCATGCGGACCTTTGGCTCGACCGCTCCCCGCTATCTGCGCCAGGCAGCGAAGCTCTACCGAGACCACGTCGCCCAGCAGCTAACGGCTTGGCGCCAGCGCCATGGTCTCGCTGTCTCGACCTCTCTAGTTTCGGCTTACGGCCGCCCGCAACAGGGTGTGCGCCGTTCAACCTTCTGAGGAGAAAGACCATGACTTCGCTCAATGACGCTCGCCTCGCGCTTCCTGCGTCCGTTTCGCCGGATGACCGGCTGCCGACGTTCAAGGAAGTGACCGGCTTTGATGCTGCATCGGCCTGGGCTCGCCTCACACCGGAGCAGCAAGCGTTCGTCGGCGAGCTGGCGGTTCGCTTTGCCGTCGTAGGGGGGCGCCTCAACTACCAACACGACGACTTCACGACAACCGAATCCCGGGAGATCGAGCACCTCGAGAGTGAAGCTCTCACTGATTTCCTCGACAAGACCGAACCGCTCTGGGCCGACCTGTACGGTTGGAGAACCAACTAGGCGTCATTCCAGAGCCAAGGGCGGCAAACTCGAAAGGAGGTGAAACCAACCGTAGCTTGCCGACATCAGACGCTGATTGAGCCGGGGCGGACCGGCTCAGTCCATCATCACACTCAAAGCTGAGACACGACATGAGCAACGCGGTAGCTAATGGCGCCACGGGCGCCGGACTATTTTCATCATCTTCCCCCAAGCAGGAAAGCGGGCGCGACGCATGTCAGCCCGGATCAGCGCGGCCAGAACCATCCGCCTACTCAGGCATTCCTGTGCCCGGGGCAATAAGCAGGAGGCTTCTCGTGAACTCACTCGTTTCGATTTCGCTGGCAGGTGCCACACCCGTCCCCGCTCCTGCTATGCAGGCACCGGATCGCCGAGCCCTCGAGGCCTACGCGTCCTGGCTGCACATGGAGCGGCGTCTGCTGTGCCTCGAGCTCTGGCCGCACATGGGCGTCGACGCCGAAAAATACATCTGGGCCGACAATGCCGGCCATGACTGGCATTTCCGTGGTGAAGGCGATTGGCGTGATCTACCTCAGCCCTCGAGCCGGGCGGCGCGTGTCTTGGATCTTGTGAGGGTCGACTGGAAAGATCCTCGATACGGCAACATAAGTCCTCGGGACAATGGCCTCAGGCCGGCGCTGCCGGACAATTGGCCGGCATCAGACGATCCGATCTTCGCGGCGATTGAAGCCCATAAGCACATTCACGAGCGACTTGCGAAAGAAGTGAGTAAGCACTCGGAGCTCGAACAGGAAATCCCGCTGGAGAAGCGCCAGTCAGAGGTCAACCCCTGGGAGGACGAGTTCATTGTGGAGACCGACGATCCGCGCTGGATTGCCAGCGAACGCGCGTTGCTCAAGGCGTTCGACGCGGAGATAGAAGCCGCTTGCGCACTGTGCGAAATCCGTCCCAAGACGCGGCCGGGACTGATGGCTCTCCTCAACTACGCTCTCACGCACGACAAGGATGGGCATGGCTGGCCTCGCGCTCTCGAAAGCGGCGACAGCAGAAACATCACTAGAAGCTGGCACCATTTTCTGATCGAGAATGTCACGGTCGCGCTGACACTGGGTCTCGGAGAAGTTTAACCGGGGAGGCGGCCCGCCGGTTCACGCTGGCGGGCCGATCACTTTGTATTCGAACGCGACACCCTCAGGATCGTTCTCGTCGATCCAAGCCTGAGCGGCTTCCTCCGTGGCGAACACCTTCAGCTCGTCGCCCTGATCGTAGATCCATACCGTCATGGCTCGCGCTCCGGGATGTCTGCCGAAGGCCTTGGGTGTACCCGCGCGTCTACCAGAGCCTCGGTTATGGCGTCCCGGAGGCTGTCGCGATCAAGAATGCTCAGTAGCCGATCGATGGTCGCCGCGGCATCCTGATCCCGCGTCAAATAGTCGGCGAGCGCCACCATTGCGAGGTCGTAGCTCTGCTCGATCTGCTCGGCAGGAGAAAGGCGCGCCATCACAGATCCTCCCTCAGCCCCTTGAAAGTCGGGTGCCGCAGATGGCCATTCGCAGACTTGGCGCGGTACTCGACCTCGGCATTGAGGCGGGGCTCCACCCAGACGCCGCGGTTGGGGATACGCTTGGCGAAGGGCTGGGTCTTGCGTACTAGCTTGTTCAGCCGCTGCTGCAGCTCCTTCACGGCCGCGGGCTCGAAGCCGTGCTCGACTTTGCCTGCATAGAGCAGCTTGCCGCCGTGCTCCCGGCCGACATAGATGCCGTCGAAGCGGTGGTCCTTGATCTTGAAGCCGGCGATGGTCAGCGTCTCGCGGTGTGCGCAGGTTTTTTTGACCCAGTAACTGCCGCGCACGCCGCCATAGGGCGAGCTGGCGATCTTGGAGACCACGCCCTCGAGCTCGCCGGCGCAGACCCGGCGAAAGAGCTCGGCGCCGTCCATGTCGAAATGCTCGCTGTATTGGATTGGGGATTTGGCAATCAGCGCCTTCAATGCGGTCTTGCGCGTGAGCAGCGGCAACTTCCGCAGGTCGCGACCATCGAGATAGAGCAAGTCAAAGGCCACCATAACCAGGTTGTCGGCCTTGCCTGTCAGGCTGTTCTGCAGCATCGCGAAGTCAGTCTTGCCGCCTTCGCCCGGCACCACGATTTCGCCGTCGATGATGGCTGAACTCGCATTGATTAGGTCGGCGTCGTGCGCCACCTTGCGGAAGCGGTCGGTCCAGTCGAGGCCGTTGCGGGTGTAGATTTTGACGTCATGGTTGGCGATGTGGAGCTGGGCGCGGTAGCCGTCGAACTTTACCTCATGGATCCATCTCTCGCCGCGGGGGACGCGATCAACGTGCTCGGCGAGTACGGGCTCGATGAAGCCTGGGAAGGGCGCCTTGATCCCGATCGCCTGGCGCTTCTGACGCTGCAACGCCACTGATGAACTCCACGCAACAAATACGTTGATTCGAATCATTTCGAACTGATTCGTTCCCTTGTTTGCTGACGCGATCTTTGCCGCCTTGGAACCTACTGAATCTTGTCGCGTTTTCGCGAGACAACGGAGGTTGCAGCAAACATGGCGAAGAAAGCAAAGAAGCAGTCGGCTCGCGGACGCAAGCAGGATAGGGCCCGCGTGGCTGGCGGGCAGGACTATGAGGTACAATACGAAGCGAAGAAAACCCGCAAATCAGCGTCCGCCGTGAAGAAGGCAGTGAAAAAGGTCGGCAGTAGCCGCAAAAAGGTAGAGCGCCGGTTGAGCTCGAGATAGATACCCTTTGCAACGAGCTCACCCAGTTCTCGGGTGATCCATTCCTTTGGCGGGGTCTTCCTTTACTCCGCGAGCGACGATCTGCAGCGTCCCGTCGGGGAGCGGACGCTGCAGTTTCAGCGCTTCCTCAGCGGGAGCATTCATCCACGTCTCTACCTCCTCGGGGGTGGTTAGGATGACAGGCATTGCCTTCGGATGGATGGCCCCGACTTCGGCGTTGGCTTCTGCCGTCAGGAACGCGAACAGATCGTTGGTGGTCTCGCCTTCCTTGACCTTCCGGACCGAGGTCCAGTTGGTCCAAAGGCCGGCAAAGCACAGAAGCGGGCGGCTGTCGTCGAGCGCGAACCAGATGTCGCCGCCCTCGACCTTGTTGAACTCGCTGAAAGAGTTGAACGGAACCACGCAGCGGTTCTCGACACCGAGCCAGCGGGCCCAATGCTTCGATTTTACGTTCCGGATGTTGGTGGTTCCGGAATCTGGCTCCATCCGGAGCAACTCCTTAAAATCGACTGTCTTGCCCTTAACTTGCAGTTTCTCGGCGCGCTTCTTCGTTGCATCCATCAGTGCCTTCGATGAGGAGGGCATTCCCCATCGAGCAAGCGCAAGCTCTCGGCCGCCGGTGCCCGTGCGGACGATCGGCGCCTTGTAGTCAGGGAAAACGCCCGGCATTGGGGCCAAGTTGCCGACGTATTGATTGACCACGCGAAACAGCGCGCTGATCGCGGCTTGGTTCGTGGTGATCGAATAGAGATTGCACATGGCCTCCACTAACCTGATTCGCAGCTCGACCTAACGTTCTTCACTCGGATGCACCCACTTGTAGGGGGTAATCTGTCTCGTCTCTGTTAGCTTGATCATGCGGGCAGGCGGCGCATAGCGAGGAGTACGGCAGGAGCGGCACTTGAGTGAGGCTTCCAACTTCCATAGCGGCGTATTATGGGGTCGGCGGACGGCGTCCAGCGGCAGGCTGGCGCGTGTCTTACATCGAGCGCACTCGACCTCCAGCCAGCCAAGCCCGCCGTTGAGGCATTGACCAATCGTTGGCGAGGGCTGCGCGGGGCCTCCGTAGCCTTCCATGCGGACCGACCAGGCCTCGGCCTCCGCTCGGTCGGCCTCGCGCACAGCCTGTTCCGCACGTTCACGGGCGCCGTCGGCATGGATCTTGGCGCCCATTATCCGGCCGCCCCAGATGACCTCTCGTGACTTAGTGCTCATGGCGGAGGATTCCGCGGGGCGCGCGAAATCACAAGCCGCTACGTCTTGCGGTCCTACCTCCAGAATCCACTAGTCCTTCGTCAACATAGACGAGCGGCTAAGCAATGCGGGCCCACCTCGCCGAGCGGCTTGGCCTCCTGAATAGCTACACTTCGACTAAATGGGGCTTGTGCTCGCCGGAAGGTTGCATGATGCTCATGCCTTTATTTCTAGGGGGCGAATCATGGCAAAACTCTCAACAAAAGTCGCTACTCGGATCACCACCCAGCTTAAAAGGTACCAGAGCGTACTGTCAGGGTTGCTGAAGCGCGACGTCAGCGAGGCTGATACGGTCACTGTCATCAACGATATGCTTTCCGACATTTGCGGCTATGACAAATATCTGCATGTCACTAGCCAGTACGCGATCCGCGGTACCTATGTTGATCTTGCCGTGAAGTTTGATGACGAGATCAGATTCATCATCGAGGTTAAAGCCATCGGGATCGACCTCAAGGATGCCCACGTAAAGCAAGCCATCGATTATGCTGCCAATGAGGGTATCGAGTGGGTAGTGCTGACGAATGGTGCCCACTGGCGGATCTACAAGGTGCACTTCGGCCAACCAATCGAGAAAATCCTCGTTTGTGAGTTGGATGCCATTGAGGCGAGCGCGAAGAGTCCCGAGGCCCTAGAGTGTTTTGGAAACTTGAGCCGCGAAGGCTTCTCGAAGGGCACGATGGCGGAGTTCTTGCTGCACAAGCAGGTCACGAACAAGTTTACTGTCGCAGCCGTTCTGCAGACCGACTTTATCCTAGAGGTTCTACGCCGCGAGATTCGTCGCATGAGTTCCGGCGTGAAGGTGGAAGTCGACTATCTGAAGACCTTGTTGCGTGAGGAAGTCATCAAGCGCGATTTGGTCGATAGCGATGAAGCAAAGGCGGCTCTCCAGAACATTAAGCGATTGCAGCGGGCCGCGACCCGGAAGAAGGCTGCACCGAAAGCTGCCGATGAAGAAGCGCCGATAGTCGCCCCGGTTGAGGATGCTTCAGCGTCCACGCCGCGAGCGGTCGCCATTCCTTAAACAATCCGGGCTTCGTTGAGGCAGGCTTGATGTGGGCTGTTACTGAACAAGAGGGTTGAAAGTGCCGAAGCCTTTCAATCAGTCATTCAATTCGCGTGAGCAGCTAGAGCGGGCAACTCCCGAGCAGGTAGGTGTCGCGCTGGTACTTCATATGCAGGTGGATGGTCGGCGGTTCTCCCCGCACAACTTCCAATCCGAGATCAACCACTTCTTCGGTAGTCCTGGATCACCGCCGTGGCTGATGCAGAGAGTTTCGGAAGGAATGATGTGGGCTCAGCAGATGCTCCTCGCGGTGCCAGACCTGAGCCAGCCTCACGCGGTATGGTACGTGTTGAGCCGAGCGGGCGTTGAGTTCGAGCCAACGGCCGATCTCGAAAGACTTCAGCTTGAACGGCTTCTACCTGAGTTTCTGTTGCACCCTGACGTGCGAGATGCATCAGCGGAGATATTCAAGATAGGTCGATACGACGCCGCCGTGTTCGAAGCGTTCAAGCTCGTTGAGACCGAAATCCGAGAAGCCGCGGGGTTGCCAGCGGAAGCGCATGGCATGCCGATGGTTGCCAAGGCGTTCAATACGGAAAACGGACCGTTGACGCTCGCTTCCGACCCGGCTGGCGAACGTCAGGGATTACAACAATTCATGGCTGGCGCGGTGAGCGTCTTCAAGAACCCGCGGAGCCATCGGAACGTTGATCTGTCGGATCCCAAGGAGGCAGCCGAGATGCTGATTATAGCCAGTCATCTCCTCCGTATTGTGAAGAGTCGAAGGTCCCCGAGCCTGCAGTCAGGCCCCCGTCCTCATCAACCAAGGTGTGAACGATCTGAATTTGATGGACAAGCAGACTGTGAATAGCTAGGAACATCAGCGATATCCGTTAGTTATTCCTTGACTCATCCGTGCTATCTTGGAATTACCGCTCATTTCTGATTCGCGAGCAAAGCCATGAAGACCCTGGGTTATGTTGCCTTGCTGGGTGCGTTCGTTGGCGTAGTGGCGGCACTCGGCCCGAGTTTTGTAGTCCTCACTGTCGGCTTAGTTGTCGCAGCCATTTCGCTCGTCTTCGCTTATAAGTTTATCCGCGCAGATAAGATCGAATTGCGGAAGAGCCAGACCCGGACTGACGACGTAAAGTCAGTTCTTCTAGGTAGAGCAAAGACTCGGGACGACTGGATACCAGACGCCCGGGTACAGGGCGGCATGATTTTCAATAAGAAGGCCAATCGGCTGGAAATAACTGGCAAGCTCTCGAACGACACCCTTGACCGCGTCTTTAGGTCCTGAAACCAACATCTCTTCTACTGTGGACCAATACGCTGGTTGGATACCGACCGCGAACGGACGCCTGTCGTTTCGTCACATTGGTGAGACTCGACACCCAACGCCATCCAAGTATGCCAACGTTGCTACCGCTATCGATCGGTACATTCTTGCGTATCAGCGACGTGATCTTAGCGACTCGGTTTTTCGTACCATTACCGATCGCGTTTGCCGAAGAAGCGGTGACTTTTGGTTCGCACTTGTCGCCAAGAGTGCAGCCGCGCCTGACAACGTGGACGGCAGCTTGTCGGGAACGATATTCGTGTTCAAGTCCAAAGAGGATTGGCGCACCGGGCCACAAGAAAAGATTCGAACGGCGATTAACGAAATGAACTCAGCACGGCTATCGCTAGCCTCTGACCGTGATCGAGTCATCGAGGTATCGTTGGACTATGGCCGAATGGCTTTGGCCGATTCTGCAGACGTCTGGATTGACTTCGTTCTTGAACGAAACGGCGAGCTGCGAGTGGCTCGGCCGGAATTTCGCGATGGTGATCTGGCGTACGCCTCGCGCGCATTCGCAAGCCAAGAAGGGCACGATTTCGACAAGTGGATTGCTGACCAGGGGTATTTCTTCCTTAGAGATATCGCTCACCAACATCAGCATCATGATCATGCTGTCGATACGATCCTCATACTTCAACGAAAGGACGATGCGGACGTCTCTTGGCGTCGGAACCTGCTGTTCTCTCTGCAATTCTACATCATCACCAATCGGCGGAGCCGCGACACCAGGGCACTCATTCAGGCGAAGGGAATACTTGCCTACTTCGAAGCATTCCTCGGAATATGTCAGAGCCAGCTCAAAGAGCGGTTCGCGCAGATTCCTGCCTTCGAAATAGACGCTCTCAGGTACTCTCTCGACGCTAGCATTGAAGAACGCACGTTCGAGCATTCAATCGACGCTCACCGTGCCGCAAACCTATCGAATTTTCGGGTTACCGTATTAGCTGTAGTGGCACCTACCCTGGCGCTTCTCGGCGTAGCTCTTCAGCCTCACATCGGAGGCCCTGACAACCTCAAGGATTTTCCTACGCTCAATCATGTGGCTCGTTTCATTTCGAGCTACGCAATTGAAATTCTTGCATTGACGGTGCTCTTGACGACCTCTGCGATGACAATTCAATTTGCATTGGCCTCTCTTGCTAGAAGAGGAAGCTACTCTCGACAACTGTTGGCCCTCGGCATCGCGAACGAGCGTGCCGCTTTTATTGCTTCGGTGACGATAGCAGCAATGAGCGCAGGTGCAGGGATGTACTTCGGGCGGGCATCACTGGGAGAGATGCTGGAATTGTTCGAAGGTCTGTTCGCTCGCTAATCCAGCGCTTACCTAGTCGTCCGTGAAGAAGGACTAAGCCACTGATCGGGAATCTCGATTTGGGCTAAGGGGCATTTCCAGATTGCAAGGTTTTGATGCTTTGGGCGTCAGAACCTTGCGATTTGGTTTTCGTGGATTCCCTCGAAGCGGGAAGCATGATTCCTTGTCTGCATCGGAGGGAACGATGCGGCCGAAGAAGCACAAGACGACGGGATCGAACGATCTGTTCCGGGCTCGGCTCGACCAGATCATCAATATGAAGCACGAGCTGGTTCTGCTCGCCGGCAAGGTCGATTGGGACTGGATCGACGGCGAGATCGCGCCGCTCTACAGCGAGAACGGCAGGCCCGGGATCGAGACGCGCTTCATGATCGGTCTGCTGTTGCTCAAGCACATTTACGGGCTGTCCGATGAGGAGGTGTGCGAGCGCTGGGTCCATGACCCATACTTCCAGTTCTTCACCGGGGAAGAGTTCTTTCAGCACACGTTCCCGCACGAGCGCTCGGACCTGAGCCATTGGCGCAAGCGGCTTGGCGACAAGCTGGAGTTGCTGCTGGCCGAGAGCTTGCGGGTAGCGCACGAGGCCGGTGCATTACGCAGCCAGGACCTCAAGCGGGTTACGGTCGACACCACGGTGCAGCCGAAGGCCATCACCTTTCCGACCGATGCCAAGCTGCTGCATGCGGCCATCAAGGGGCTCAACCGCCTGGCGATCAGGCACGGCGTCAGGCTGCGGCAATCCTATGCTCGCATCGCCAAGGCCGCCGCGATGATGGCCGGCCGCTACGCCCATGCCAAACAGTTCAGGCGGCATCAGCGGCAGTTGCGTATCCTGCGTAGCCGGCTGGGCCGGATCATCCGCGACATCCGCCGCAAGATCGAAGGCCAGCCAGCACTGGAGCAGGCGTTCGCCCTCCCGCTCGGCCGGGCCACGCAGATCCGCTCGCAGCAGCAGCGCCAGCGCGGCTGGAAGCTCTATTCCTTCCATGCCCCGGAAGTGGAGTGCATCGGCAAGGGCAAGGCCAGCGCGCCTTACGAGTTCGGCGTGAAGGCCTCCATCGTCACCAACAACCGCCGGGCTCCCGGTGGCCTGTTCGTGCTGCACGCCAGCGCACTGCCCGACAACCCCTACGACGGTCACACCTTGCGGGACGTCATTGACCGCACCGAGACACTCACCGGCTGTCCGATCGAGCGGGCCTATGTCGACAAGGGATACCGCGGCCACGACGCACAAAATCCCCGTCGCGTCTTCATCTCCGGCCAGAAGCGCGGCGTTTTCGGTGTCATCAAGCGCGAGCTGCGCCGCCGCTCCGCCATCGAGCCCATCATCGGACACCTGAAGGCGGAAGGCCACCTCGGGCGCTGCTACCTCAAAGGCCGCGCCGGCGATGCCGCCAACGTCGTCCTCTCAGCCGTCGGACACAACTTCCGCCGCATCCTCGCCTGGCTGAGATATCTCTTGTGCCTGTTCCTGGCCCAGCTATGGCGCACGCTCGCCCGGCCAGCCTCGATCAATCCGGCTTCTTAACGGACGACTACCTAGTGCTTACCCAGCCGGCCAGTTTGAACAACCGAAATTAGATAAGCCGTTGATTCTATTGGCGCACCCGACACGATTCGAACGTGTGACCTTTGCCTTCGGAGGGCAACGCTCTATCCAGCTGAGCTACGGGTGCAGTGAGGGTTGATGTAGCCGATTGACGAGGGGCGGGCAACCGCTTCTCGCCACCCGGCTCAAGCCGTCTTGCGGCTGACCGGGGCCGGAACCTGTGCCGCTTCCCGGCCGAGGGCGGCGAATTCGGCGAGAACCCGCTCGGCGCAGATGACGCGGTTGCGGCCGAGCCGCTTGGCCACATAGAGCGCCTCGTCGGCCGCCCTCAACAGTCGGTCGGGGCCGCCATCGGCGCCGGTGGGGATTTGGCTGGCGACGCCGACGCTGAGGGTGACGTGGTCGCCGGCACCCATGGCACCGTGGGCGATCTGCAGAGCCATGACGGCGCAGCGGATCTCCTCGGCGACGGCGCAGGCGGAGTCGCAATCCATGTCCGGCAGGATCAGCGCGAACTCCTCGCCGCCGTAGCGGCCGGCAAGGTCGAGCGGGCGTATGGCATGCCGGCTCACGGCGGCGGCGACCGCGCGCAGGCATTCGTCGCCGCTCTGATGGCCGTGACGGTCGTTGAACAGCTTGAAATGGTCGACGTCGACGAACAGCAGCGCCAGCGGCTTCTGCGTGCGCTGGGCGCGCGCCCATTCGCTCATCAGCATCTGGTCGAAGGCGCGGCGGTTCGACAGGCCGGTGAGCCCGTCCTTGGTGGCGAGCTCCTTCAGCGCCATCTCGGCGCGCTTCTGGTCGGTGAGATCGCGCAGCGTCTCCACCACGGCGATCAGATTGCCGGCCTCGTCGTGGATCGGGCCGGCGTCGATGGCGAGATAGAGCTGGCTGCCGAGCTTCGGCATCACGCACCAGTTCTCCGCGGAGAAGCCGAGGCCGTTGTGACCGCGCGCGGCATATTCCGAATAGAATTCCGGCAACTGCTCTGGACGGTCGAGCGCGACGAGGTCGGCGAGGCACGGGCGCCGGGTCTCGTAGAAGGCCTGCCAGTGCTTGGCGGTGCCGATCACCTCCGAGGCGGCGACGCCGGTCAGGCGTTCGCAGGCCCTGTTCCAGATCACGACGCGGCGCCTGGGGTCGATCACGAAGGTCGGCACCACCAAATGCTGCATCAGCCGCACCGCGTAGGAATCCGCGACGTCGATGGTCTTGGTGGAGGTCGTGCGCGATTTCGCCATCACGCCACCGCCGCCACCGGCGCGGCATCATCCGGGCCGAACAGCTTTCGCACCTCGGCGGCCGGCTTCGGCGCGCTGAACAGATAACCCTGCATCTCGGTGCAGCCCAGGGTGCGCAGCATCTCGCGCTGTGCTTCGGTCTCGACGCCCTCGGCGACCGTCGTCATGTTGCTGGCGGCGGCGATGTTCACCACGGCTTGCACGATGACGGGCGCGCCGCTGGTTTCCGCGATGTCGGCAACGAAGCAGCGGTCGATCTTGATCTTGTCGAACGGGAAGCGCTTGAGATAGCTGAGCGAGGAATAGCCGGTGCCGAAATCGTCGAGCGCGATGCGCACGCCGATGGCGCGGAGCTGGTGCAGGATCGAGAGTGCGGCCTCGTCGTCGCGGATCAGCACGGCCTCGGTGATCTCGAGCTCGAGTCGGCGCGGGTCGAGCCCGGAGGCCGCGAGCGCGCCGGCGATCCGCAAGGCCAGCGTGTCGCATTTGAGCTGCACCGGCGAGACGTTGACCGCGACGCGGACATGCGCGGGCCAAGTCGCGGCCTCGTTGCAGGCCGTCCGCAGCACCCAGTCGCCGAGCTCGTTGATCAGGCCGGTGTCCTCGGCGACCGGAATGAATTCCGCCGGCGACACCATGCCGCGTTCGGGATGGCGCCAGCGCAGCAGCGCCTCGCAGCCTGAGACCTCGCCGGAGCGCAAATCCACCAGCGGCTGGTAGTGAATCTCGAAGCCGCCGTTCACAAGGGCCTGGCGCAGATCCTGCTCCATGGTCAGGCGCGCCTTGGCGCTCGCATCCATCGCGGGCTCGAAGAAGCGGTGGGTGCGGCGTCCTCCGGCCTTGGCGCCGTACATCGCGAGGTCGGCATTCTTGATGAGCTGGTCGAGATCGGCGCCGTCCTGCGGCGCCAGCGCGATCCCGATGCTCGCGTCGGTGGAGAGCTGGTGCCCGAGGCAATGATAGGGCTGCCGGATCGCCTCATAGATCCGCGTCACGAACGCCACGACGTCGGCGGGGGAGGAGATTCCGGTCTGGATGACCGCGAACTCGTCGCCGCCGAGCCGCGCGATCAGGTCGCCCGGCGTCAGGCAGCCACGCAGACGAGTCGCGATCGCCTTGAGCAGCTCGTCGCCGACGTGATGGCCGAGCGAGTCGTTGATGCCCTTGAATTCGTCGACGTCGATGTAGAGCAGTGCGAACTGGCAGCCGTCGGCGACATGCGCCAGCTCGCGCTCAATCTGCTCGCGGAACAGCGTGCGGTTCGGCAGGTCGGTCAGCGCATCGTAATGCGCCATGTGCTCGATCTTCTCGTCGGCCCGTCGCTGCTCGGTGACGTCCTCGACGACGTTGATGATGTAGCGCGGCTCGCCGGACTTGTCGCGGATGCCGATCCTGCGCGAGGTGATGTAGCGCCGTCCGATATTCGGCGTGTTCCAGATATGCTCGTCCAGGAACAGCCCGTCCGGCGATTGCAGCAGCCTGTCGTCGTCCCGGGTGACGACGCCAGCGTCGTCCGCCGGGTAGAGGTCGAACGCGGTCTTGCCGACGATGGTCCCAGCGGAGTCGTCGAGCTGTTCCTCGGCCACGCGGTTGGCGAGGAGGTACCGGCGCGTCCGGGCGTCCTTCACGGTGATCCGCGAGGGAATGTGATCGATGATCTCGCGCAGGAAGGTGTGGTTGCGGTCGCGCTCCTGCTCCAGGCTGCGGCGCTCGGTGATGTCTTCGATGGTGGCGACCCATCCGCCCTGCGCGAGCGGCGTATTGATGACCTGGAAGGCGCGGCCGTTGGCCAGCTGATGAATTCTCGTGGAGACGGTACCTTCGGCGACGACTCTCATCACGTCGGCGCAAAATTCCTCGACATTGCCGTCGAACGCACCACGCTCCTTGCGATGGTACATCGCCTCGCGGATGTGGCAGCCGGGCTTGATGACGTCGTGGGACAGGCCGAACATGTCCGCATAGCGGCGGTTGCAGGTGACGATGGTGCCGCTGGCGTCGTACAGGATCAGCCCTTGCGACATGTTGTTGAGGGCGGTGTCGAGCCGCTGCCGCTCCGCCTCGATCCGCTCCTGGGCCTCGCGGTTCTGCCGGTTGATCTGGCGTATGATCAGATAGAGGATCAGCGCGATGACCGCGGCCGAGAAGCCCGCCGTCGCCACCATGAAGCCGGTCTGCTGCCGCCAGTCGGCCAGCGCGGCGCTGGTGAGGTTGGTGGCGACGATGACCAGCGGGAAATGCGTCAGCGACGCCGCCGAGCCGAGCCGCTCCTCGCCGTCGACAGGGCTCCTGACGCGCAGCGTGTGCTGACCGCCCTTGGCCAGCACCCTCCGCATCAGCGGCGCATCCTTGAAGCTCCGTCCGATCATCTCTTCGACGTGCGGATAGCGCGCCAGCAACTTGCCCTCGCGATCGAACAGCGAGATCGCCGTGCCTTCCGCGAGCGCGACGGATGCGAAATACTGCTGGTAGCTGTCCGGATCGATCCGCCGGACCATCGCACCGAGAAAGGTGCCGTCGGGACCGTTCAGACGCCGCGCGACCACCGTGGTCCATTTGCCGATGATGAAGCTGCGGACCGATTCCAGGATGACCGGCTCGGACGTCAGATTGGTTTTGAACGACTGGAAATAGGCGCGCGAGGAGACGTTGATCTTGGGCAGCGGCTGGGCGCGCGACCAGTTGATCAGCTCGCCCTCGGCATCGTAGATCGCGATGTCGCCGAGATAGGACACCGAGCTGATCTTGCTGCGCAGCATCTGGTTCGTCGCAGGTGTGGACATGCGCTCGCGGAACATCGCGGGCGAGGCGACGTCGGGCAGGTTCATCTGCCCGATCACATCGGCGGCGACGACATCGGAATCCTGGAATTGCTGATCGAAGTGCCGCGCGATCAGCTGCACGGTGTTTTCGAGCTCGCGCTCGCGGTTCACCAGGGTCCGCTCGCGAAACTCGCCGACGGCCATGGCCGTCACGGCAAAGATGCCCGCGACCAGCAGCACGCCGCACAAGGTCAGCCACAGGACCGGACCACGCCGCATCGCTGCCCTCCAGCCGTTGTTCACGGCTATGGACATTCCGGCTGCGATCCCTGCAAAGACCTGGCGCATTCCCCCTCCCTGGAGGAACAGGAATACACCGCACAAATGGCGCAAACCTTAGGAAAGCCAGTTACCTAAGCATTAATCCGGTTGCGCAATCGCGCGCGCATGCAGCCGGGCGCGAGTCGCGTCACGGTTGGTGTCATGTCCATCGCAAACGCTGCGCTGCATCATGAATCGTTGGTTAATGCGCGGCGCCCGCGCTCTTGTCGCCGCCGGCCTTGCGCAGCCGTCCGACCACGCCGGTGGGGAAGAAATAGACGCTGGCGATGAACAGCAGCCCGAGCCACAGCAGCCAGCGGTCGGGATGCAGCAGCCCCGGCAGCAGCGGCAGCCCGGCGTCCGACGCCGCCGTGGAAGCCACGCCCATCAGCGACTGCAGATAATTCTGGGCGAGGATGAAGATAGTGGCGCCGATGATCGCGCCGTAGATGGTGCCCATGCCGCCGATCACCACCATCAGCAGGATGTCCAGCATGATCGAGAAGCTGAGCGAGGTATCGGGCCCGGCATAGCGTAGCCAAAGCGCGTTCAGGATGCCGGCGCTCGCGGCGACCAATGCGGCGAGGCAGTTGGCGAAGGTCAGGTGGAACACGGTGCGGAAGCCGAGCGCCTCGGCGCGAAAGCGATTCTCGCGGACCGCCTGCAGCACGCGCCCGAACGGCGAGTTCACCACCCGTAGCAGAGCCAGGATCATCAGCGCCGAGATGGCGAGCACCAGGTAGAAGGTCAGGATGCGGCCGTTGATCTCGAAGCCGAACAGATTCTTGGAGATCAGCACGGTCCCGGGCCGCAGCAGCTCGGGCAGCTGGAAGCTGCGTCCGTCCTCGCCGCCGGTCAGCCAGGACAGTTGCGAGGCCAGCACCTGGAAGGCCGAGGCGACCGCGAGCGTGATCATGGCAAAGAAGATCGCTGCGACCCGCAACGAGAACAGCCCGATGGCGAGCGCCAGCAGCGCTGCGAGCGGCAGGCCGATGACGATGCCGGTGGCGACCGCGGCCCAGTTCGGGCCCATCCCGTACAGCGCGATCGCGATGGCGTAGCTGCCGATGCCGTAGAACATGGTGTGGGCGAACGACACCGAGCCGGTGTAGCCGAGCAGCAAATCGTAGGACGCGACCAAGGCGGCGAAGACGCAGATCTTGGCCGCGACGTTCAGCGCCTTGGCGCCCGGAAACAGGAACGGGGTTGCCGCCAGCGCCAGGATGATGAGGACGAGAACGAGCGTCAGGACGCGGCTGCGCGGCGGATCGCCTGAGAGGATCATCATCGGCTGGTCACCGCATAGAGGCCGCGCGGCCGCCACATCAGAATGGCGACCATCAGCAGGATGTTGGAGACGAGGGCGAGCTTCGGCACCAGGAAGCCGCCGTAATTGGCCACCATCGCCACCAGGATGGCGCCGATGAAGCAGCCGCCGATCGATCCGAGGCCGCCGATGATGACGACGATGAAGATCAGCACGGTGAGCTCGTCGCTCATGGACGCGTGCACCTGCTCGCGATAGAGCGCCCACATCACGCCGCCGAGGCCGGCCAGCGCCGATCCTGTCATGAACACGCCGAGGAACAGGCGGCGGATGCGATAGCCGAGCGCCTCCACCATCTCGCGATTCTCGACCCCGGCGCGGATCAGGAGACCGATCTTGCTGCGATTGAGCACGAGCTGGATGGCGATGAAGATGCCGAGGCCGATCAGCATCGCCAGTACCCGGTACTTGGCAATGGCGACGTCGCCGAGGATGAAGGAGCCGCGCAGCGAGGTCGGCAACGGCATCGGGATGATCTGCGGTCCCCACAGCGCATAAAGCGTCTGCTCCGCGACGATCAGGCCGCCGGTCGTCATCAGGATCTGCTTCAAATGCTGGCCATAGACGGGAAGGATCAGAACCCGCTCGACGACGAGGCCGAGCGCGCCCGAGACCGCCATCGACAGCAGCGCCGCCGGCGCCAGCACCGCGAGGTTCATCCAGAGCGAATCGGCCTGAATGGAGGCCGCGAATGGTGCCAGCACCAGGGTCGCGATGTAGGCGCCGACGGCGATGAAGGCGCCGTGGCCGAAATTGAGCACGTCCATCAGGCCGAACACGAGTGTCAGGCCGGACGCCATGATGAAGATCATCATGCCCATGGCGAGGCTCGCCACGGTCAGCGTCAGCCAGGACGAGGTCGAGCCGATCAGCGGAAGCATGAGGAGGGCGAGCGCCACCGGCAGCAGGATCGGCGCGAGGTCGCGCTTCGGCTTCGGCAGCGGATCATTCGCGGCAAGGTCAGTCACTGATGCGTCTCCAGGCTCAGGCCGAGCAGCCGCTCCTGCAGCGGCACGTCGGCGGCGAGCGCCGCCATCTCGCCGCGGTGGACGATGGTGCCGTTGTCCATGACCAGCACGCTGTCGCCGAGCTCGCGGGCGGCGAAGAAGTTCTGCTCGACCATGAGGATGGTCGCACCCTTGCGCTTGATCTCCTTCAGGCATTCGATCAGCGCCATCACGATCGCGGGCGCGAGACCCTTGGTCGGCTCGTCGATCAGGAGCAGCTTGCGCGGCTCGATGATGGCGCGTGCGATCGACAGCATCTGTTTCTGTCCGCCGGAGAGGCTTCCCGCGCGCGACAGCCAGAACCGGCGCAGCGCCGGAAAGAAGCCGAAGATCCAGTCGAGCTGGGTATCGTCGAGCGGCCCGTCGCGCGCCGCCAGCACCAGATTCTCCTTCACCGTGAGATCGGAGAACACCGCCATGCTCTCGGGCACATAGCCGACGCCGAGCCGGGCGATGTCGGGCGTGGCGCGGCTCTCGATGCGCATGCCGGCAAGGCTGATCTCACCGTGCGAGGCCTGCCACAGGCCCATGATGGTGCGCAGCGTCGTGGTCTTGCCGGCGCCGTTGCGGCCGAGCAGCATCGTGACCTGGCCCTGCGGCACCGCGAGGTCGATGCCCTGGAGGATGTGATAGCGGCCGATATGGGTGTGCACGCCGGAGAGTCTGAGGAGATCGGTCATGCTGCACTCTTTGGTGTGACGCCGAGATACGCCTCCTGCACGATCGGCGAGGCGATCACCTCGGCAGGCGGTCCGTCCGCAACCAGCTGCCCGTTATGCAGCACAATGATGCGGTCGGCGAGCGAGCGCACCACGTCCATCTTGTGCTCGACCAGCAGGATGATCTTGCGGCTGTCCTGCTTGAGCTGAGCGATCAGGTTCAGGACGACGGGCACCTCGTCGATGCTCATGCCCGCGGTCGGCTCGTCGAACATGAAGACTTTCGGCTCCAGCGCGATCATCAGCGCCACCTCGAGCTTGCGCTGGTCGCCATGCGACAGCACGGTCGCGGCGACGCCGCGGCGGTTGCCGAGCGCGACCTGGTTGAGGATGGCGTCGGCGCGCGCGATCAGGTCGCGGCGGACCATCCAGGGGCGCAGCATGTCGTAATGCGTGCCGCTCGCGGCCTGCACCGCGAGGCGGACATTCTCCTCCACGGTCAGGTTCGGGAAGAGATTGGTGAGCTGGAACGCGCGTCCGAGTCCCGCACGGGTCCGCATCGGCGCTGAATGCTCAGTGATGTCGGTGCCGTCGAACAGGATGCTGCCGCTCGATGCACGGAGCTGGCCCGAGATCAGATTGAAATAGGTGGTCTTGCCGGCGCCGTTCGGCCCGACGATGGCCGTGAGCTCGCCCGGCCGGAACGTGCAGGTGACGTTGTTGACCGCGACATGGCCGCCGAAGCGGATGGTGAGATCGCGGGTTTCGAGGGTCAGCGGCATGGGAGTCCGGCGAAGGATGGAATGAGAATATATCCGCGGTCGCGCTGCGCTCCCTCCCCCGCTTGCGGGGTAGGGCACGGGAGAGGGTGTCTCCACAATGGGATAATCCCCAAGAGGAGAGAGCCCTCTCCCGGCCTCTCCCGCAAGCGGGAGAGGTGAAGTAAGGAGCCTACCGCTTGTTGCGGACGGGAACGTCCATGTCCTCGATCTTCAGCTCGCGCACCGGGTCGAGCACGGCCCAGGCGACGTTCGGGTCGACCTTGACCTTGAAATGATACATGCTCTGCAGCGCCTGATGGTCCTCTTTGCGGAACACCATCTTGCCCTTGGGCGTGTCGAACTCCAGGCCCTCCATCGCCGCGATCAGCTTCTCGCTGTCGGTCGATTTCGCCTTGGTGACGGCGGCGACGACCGACATCGCGGCGGCGAAACCGCCCGCGGTGAAGAAGTCCGGCGGCGCGTTGAAGCGCTTCTGGTGCTCGGCGACCAGCCAGTCGTTCACCGGGTTCTTCGGGATCTCGTAGAAATAATAGGTCGCGCCTTCCATGCCGGGCAGGCCCTTATAGGCCGCGAGCGCCGGCAGGATGTTGCCGCCGGTCGACAGCTCGATGCCATAGCGCTTCGGATCCATGTCCTGGAGCTTGGCCAGCGGATTGCCGGCGCCGGCCCAGATCACCCAGATCACCTTGCGGCCGGGCTTGTCCTTCAGCGCGTCGAACAGGCGCTGGCCGACCGCGGTGAAGTCGGTGGTCGAGGTCGGGGCATACTCTTCCGCCGCGAGCGTCGCGCCGGTCTTGGCGAGCGCCTCCTTGAAGGCGGCGACGCCGTCGCGGCCGAATGCATAGTCCTGCGCCAGCGTCGCGACGGTGACGCCCTGCTTGCCGATCGCGACCGCGTTGGAGATCGCGTCCTGCGAGGAGTTGCGCGCGGTGCGGAAGATGTAGCGATTCCACTTCTCGCCGGTAATTTGATCCGCGACCGCCGGCTCGACGATCAGGATCTTCTTGTTTTCCTCGGCGACGGGGAGGATGGCGAGCGCCGCGGCCGACGACGTCGTGCCGATCGCGATGTCGGCCTTGTCGTCCTGATAGGCTTCCGCCAGCGCGGCCTTGGCCAGATCCGGCTTGCCCTGATCGTCCTTGGTGATGACCACGATCTTGCGGCCGTCGAGCGTCATGGTTCCCTTGGTCGCGTATTCGAAGCCCATTTTCAGGCCGGTCTCGGTCTGCTTGGCATAGGCCTCGAGCGGGCCGGTCTTGCCGTAGATCAGCGCGACCTTGAGGTCGTCGGCAAGTGCGGAGGTGCCCGCGGCGAGCGCGAGGATGGTTGTTGTTAGGATGAATGATCGACGCACGATGGTCCCTCCCTTAAATGAACTGCCTTGCTCAAAGCGATTTGCACAAGTGTGCAGACATTGCAATTCCACCTTCCGGCGGTGCTTGCATGAGGCTGTATGTGACAGTCTGTTGACGTGTACGTGCCGGATCGTCGCGAGCCGCGTTAACGATCCCGGCCTCGCATCAGCCCATGCCGTTTCCTCTCGGCGGCCCAGAGCAAGCTCCGCGCCAGAGGCGAGTTTTCCGCGGGAGTGGCCGAAAATGCGGCAATTACCGGTGACGGCCTCAGGCGAAGGCGGTCAGCGGGGTGTCAGGAGTCCGAGACTCCAGACATGCGCCGTCTCCAAACTCAGACGGAGGTCGACCCTGCGGCGAGGCCGAACTTGGCGAGCTTCTTGTAAAAGGTCGCGCGCGAGATCCGCAGCATGCGGGCGGCCTCCGTGATCTGTCCGTTGCTGGCGGCAAGCGCCTGTTCGAGCGTGTGCTTCTCGAACTCGGCCTCGGCTTCGGCATAGGGCACGACCGTTCCGGCCGCGCGCTCGGGTGCTGCCGGCCTGATCTCGGCGCCGACGGGAAGGATGCGAACAAAATCGTCGCCGGTCAGCCGCCCGGAATCGCTGAGGATCAGCGCCCGCTCCAGGATGTTGCGGAGCTCGCGGACGTTGCCCGGCCAGTCGTAGCGCGCAAGGGCGGCGAGCGCGCTCGGCGTGATCCTGGTGCTGGCATAGTCGCCGGAGGCACCGATGTCCTCGAGCAGCCGGGCGCAGATGTCGGGGAGGTCATCGAGGCACTGGCGCAGCGGCGGCAGGTCGATCGCGAGCACGTTGAGGCGATAGTAGAGATCGGGGCGGAACGTGCCCTCGCTGACCCGCTTGCGCAAATCCACATTGGTGGCGGCGACGACGCGCACGTCTACCCTGGAGATCTTGTCCGAGCCAAGCGGCTCGATCTCGCGCTCCTGGAGCACGCGCAGCAGCTTGGCCTGCAACTGCAGCGGCATCTCCCCGATCTCGTCGAGGAACAGCGTGCCGCCGTCGGCGATACGGAACTTGCCCTCACGCCCTCTGCGGTCGGCCCCGGTATAGGCGCCCGGCGCGGTACCGAAGAACTCCGACTCGATCAGGGTGTCTGGTATCGCGGCGACATTGACGCTGACGAACGGCTTCTCGGCGCGGGACGAGGCGTTGTGGATCGCCTGCGCCAGCATCTCCTTGCCCGTTCCGGTTTCGCCGGTCAGCAGCACCGTGACGCTCTGCCGCGCGGCGCGGCTGGCCAGCTCCTTGGCCTGCGCGATTCCCGGCGTGGTGCCGACGAAATCGGCGAAGGTGAAGCGCGCGGCGCGGGCGTTGGACAATTGCCGCCGCGCCAGCCGTAAATCGTTCTCGAGCTGCGCGACGCGGGCGAGCAGCGGCTTCAGGCTTTCGAGATGGTCGTAGAGCACGAAGCCGATCGCGCCGATCACCTTGCCGTCCTCGTCCTCGATCGGCATGCGGGTGACGACCAACTGCTCGCCGCCGAGCTCCATGATGTCGAGCAGGATCGGCTCGCCGGTCTCCGCCACCTTCCGCATCAGGCTGTTAGGGATGACCTCCTCGATCGGGCGGCCGATCGCCTCATGGGTCTGCTTGAGGCCGAGCGCCGTGAGATACTTTTCGTTGACGTAGACGACCCGCCCGCCGCGATCGATCGCAATCGCGCCCTCGCAGAGCTTCTCCAGCCGCTCGAACAGCGTCTCCATCGCGCGGGCACGGAGATAAGCGGGATCGCTGATGGAGGAGGCGGGCATGACGTACCTCGCAGGAAGTCCGGCTGCTTCTTAGCAAAAGGGCAGCGATTTCAAAGAGGGAAATGGTCATTGAGCCAGCTCGGCAATTGCTGTCGTCCCCGGGGCGCGAAGCGAACCCGGGACCCATACCCACAGGAAGAAGTTTGGCGAAGACTAGGAGCGGGAGCCTCGCGTCACTGCTCCCTGGGGTTATGGGTCCAGGGCTCGCGCCTCGCGCGCCGCGGGACGACACTGAGATTGTTGCGCCGCCGCCCTACCGCCGATACGCGCTTGCGCGCGAATAGCCCTGGCGGTTCTGCTGCGTGGGGCGGCTTGCGATGCTCGAGCGCGCCTCGCTGGAGGCGGGCGTAGCGAGCTTCAGCTCCTCCAGGAAGACCGGCCGCGAGAAGTAATAGCCCTGCGCGTAGCGGATCTTGGTCGCGGCCTGGAGATAGGCAAGCTCCTCGTAGGACTCAAGGCCCTCGGCAATCACGGTCATGCCGAGCGCTTCGCTCAAGGATTCGATCGCGCGCAAAATGCCCTGGCTGCGCGGGCGCTTATGGATGTCGGTGATGAAGGAGCGGTCGATCTTGATCTCGTCAGCGGTGATGTCGGCGAGCGCCGAGAGCGAGGAATAGCCGGTGCCGAAATCGTCGATCGAGATGCCGACGCCGAGCTTGCGGAACAGCGGCAGGATCTCGTCCCGGAAATGATTCTTGGCGACGAAGGCGTCTTCGGTCACCTCGATCATGAATCGCTTGGGAAAGCCGGTCGCGTTCAGCGCCTGCGCAAAGCTGCGCATGAATTCGGGGTTGCCGACCTGCTTGGCGGCGACGTTGATGCTGATGGTCGCTTCCGCGCCGAAGGTCTCGTTGATCAGGTCGATCGACTTGACGATCTCGGCGAGCACGAGATGGGTCAGCTCGTCGATCAGCCCGAGCTCGCTGGCGAGGTTGATGAACGAGCCGGGCGCCTGGATCACGCCTTCGTCGTCGCGCAGTCGCACCAGGGCCTCGATGCCCTTCACGGCCTGCGTGCGGATGTCGACCTTGGACTGGAACGCGCAGCAGAAGCGCTTTTCCAGTATGGCGAGCCGCAGCGACTGCTCGACCTTCATGCGCGCCAGCGCCTCGCGCTCCATGCTGGCGTCGAAGAAGGCGGCCGACCCCTTGCCGTCGTTCTTGATGCGGTACATCGCGATGTCGGCGTTCTGGCGCAGGGTCTCGAAGCTGCGGCCGTGGTCGGGGTAGAGGCTGATGCCGACGGAGGTGGAGACGAACAATTCCGAATGGTCGATGAAGAACGGCGCGGTCAGCCGCTCCAGTGTCGACTGCATGAATTCGGCGACTTCCTCCTGGCTCTGGATCGGGGCGAGCAGCAGCAGGAATTCGTCGCCCGAGATGCGCGAGAGCATGTCGGAATCGCGCAAGTCGCGTCCGAGCCGCTTCGATAGCTCGACCAGCAGCGCATCGCCGACGGCATGGCCGTAATAGTCGTTGATGTGCTTGAAATTGTCGATGTCGAGAAAGGCCAGCGCGAAGCGCTCGCCGCCGCGATCGCGGGCGAGCAGGCCGTTGGCGCGATGCTCGATCACGCGGCGGGAGGGTAGCCCGGTCAGCTCGTCGAAATAGGCCGAGCGAAACAGCTGGTCCTCGAAGTTCTTCTGCTCGGTGATGTCGGATGACGCCGAGATCAGCAGCTCGCGGCCAGCGAGGCGGATCGGGCGATGGGTCGTGAGCAGCACCTGGCGCGATGCGCCGTCGTGAAGCGCTTCCTCGATGACGACGGCCTGGCCGGCGCTCAGCGCCCGTCGGCAGGCTTCGCGGCGCGGCGCCAGATCGGGAGAGGGGCGGCTGCCGTCGATGCCGAGCTGGGCGGCCGCGGCATCGTTGACCAGCAGAAGCTCGCCATGCGCGTCCTGCACGGTCAGGCCGGCCGGCAGCATTCTAACGATTTCCTTGAGAAATCCGAGTTCGCCTTCGCTCGCGCCGGAATGGTTGTTGTCGTTCATAGAAGACATGAATTTTCTTGTTTCAGCGCGCGTTTGCAATGCACGCGATCTTGCTCGGTTCCCTCTTAAGTTTGGTTAAGGGCTCCGAAGAAATACGGGGGTGTTTTGGCTGAAATTAGCGGCGATGCGACGCGGGCCGCCGATCGTCATTAACAGGGCGTCAATGCGCCCAGTGAAACTACGCGCGGTTCTCTTTCGCTTGTGTCGTCGTCATGGTCGGGACAAGCCCGGGCATGACGACAACTTGCGAGCGTCCGTAAGTGATCGCGCCGCTAACCGTTCGGAGGGATGCGGCATTGCATGATGCAATGCAGGCCGGTGGCCAGATAAGAGACCTCGGTCTTGCCGTCGAAGGCCAAGAGCGCCGACTTCAGCAATTTCGTACCGAAGCCCGGAGCCGAGACCTCGCCGATGCTCGGTCCCTCGGTTTCGTCCCAGGTGATGGTGAGGCGATCGCCGGTGATGGTCCAGGACACCTGCAACAATCCGCGCGGCGAAGAGAACGCGCCATACTTGCCCGCGTTGGTGGCGAGCTCGTGAAACATCAGCGACAGCGTCACCGCGAGCTTCGGCGGCAGGAACAGTCGCTCGCCGTTGAGCGTGAAGCGGACATGGCCATAAGGCCCGAGCTCCGAGATCAGGAGATCGCGGATGTCGCAGCCCGCCTTGTCGATCCGCGAGATCAGATCGTCGGTTGCGGCCAGCGACCGCAGCCTCGGATCGATCCGGGCCCAGACCTGCGGCTGGTCGTGCAGCACCTGATGCAGCACGGCGTGCACCGTCGACAGCTTGTTCTTCAGCCGGTGCTGGAGCTCGTCGACCAGCAGCTTGCGATAGTCTTCCTCCTCGATCAGGCGCTTTGAAATCCGGCGCTGCTCGATCAGCAGCGCGCGATAATGCTCGACGCCCCAGATGGTGAGCGCGCAAACCACCCAATATAGCGTCAGCAGGGCAAACCGTGCGCGATCGGCGAAGGCATCGCCGAAATTGACGATCACGCCGAGCACGCCGCCGACCAGCGCCGTCGCGATACCGATCCTGAAGCCGCCGAAGGCGGCGGCAAAGAACACGGCGGGAAAGTAGGGGGTGAAATAGACGTCGGGCCGCACATGGGCGAGACCCCAGCGCGTCAGTGTCGCGACCAGCAGGCACGCGACCGCGAAGGCGATGCTCAGGCCGAGCGATGGCGGCGCCACACCCTGCCAGCCCTTGCGGAACTCGTCGATCAGCTTCCCCATGCCCAGCCCGGTCGCGATGCCTGTTCGAAAGTCGAGCGATGGGCGTGAATGTTACGCATGCCGGAAGCGCAAGCAACGCTTGCCTTGCCGCGGGCCGGCGGGAATAGTGTCCGTCGCGGCGCCCTCATCTATCAGTGTCCGCCATCTGAAAATCAAATCATTCGAAAACGGGAACATTCCATGGGCAGGCTGGACGGCAAGGTTGCGGTCATCACCGGCGCGACGAGCGGGATTGGGTTGCGTACCGCGGAAGTCTTCGTTGCCGAAGGTGCCAAAATTGTGATCGCGGGTCGCCGCGTCCCGGAAGGCGAGGCGCTGGCAAAGCAGCTCGGAGCCAACTGCATCTTCCGCCAGACCGACGTCACGATCGAAGCACAGATGCAGGCGCTGATCGCGCTTACCGTGGACAAGTTCGGCAGGATCGATTGCCTCTTCAACAATGCCGGCGGCCCGGCGCAGACCGGCGGGATCGAAGGCTTAGAGGTCGAGCGGTTCGACGCGGCAATGGCGACGCTGGTGCGCAGCGTGATGCTCGGCATGAAGCACGCCGCGCCTCACATGAAGAAGCAGGGTTCTGGCAGCATCATCAACAATGGCAGCATTGCCGGCCGTCTCGCCGGGTTCTCGTCCTCGATGGTTTACAGCGCGGCCAAGGCGGCGGTGATCCATCTCACCAAATGCGTGGCGATGGAGCTCGGCGAATCCAATGTGCGCGTCAACGCGATCTCGCCCGGCGCGATCGCGACCGGCATCTTCGGCAAGGCGCTGGGGCTGTCGACCGACGCTGCCGAGAAGACGCCGGCGGTGATGCGCGAAGTCTACAAGACCGCGCAGCCGATCCCGCGCGCCGGTCTTCCCGACGACATCGCGCAGGCCGCGGTCTTCCTGGCCAGCGACGAATCGAGCTTCATCAACGGTCACGACCTCGTCGTCGACGGCGCCATGACCGGTGGCCGCAACTGGAGCCAGCAGCAGCAGGGCTATGTGGCCCTGCGCAAGGCGTTCGATCAGGGGGCGTAGCGGGCAGGTCTCGTGCCCCGGACGCGGTGCGGCGCCATAAGCGCGTTTACGCGCGTCTTCGACACGCTATGGTGCCGCTCCGCAGAGCCGGGGCCCATCCATTCGCGGCTGACGCTGTGGCTTTCCGGGTCCCGGCTCGCGCTACGCGCGTCCGGGACACGAGAGTTAAACGCTTAAACCGCCTTCACCATCACCCGCAGCCCGTCCTTCGGCTTCGGGATCGGCCACATCTGCCAGTCCGGCTTGTAGCTTGGCGCGAGCGATACCTCGATGTTCTGCAGGAAATGCCGCGCAAAGCATTTCGCCTGCATATAGGCGAAGTGCAGGCCGAGACACATATGCGCGCCGCCGCCGAACGGCACGAAGGCGAAACGGTGACGGTTGCGCTGGGCGTCCTCGGTGAAGCGCAGGGGATCGAAGCGATCCGGCTCCGGCCAGATCTCCTTCATGTGATGCGTATAGAGCGGATTGACGCCGACCGCGGTGCCGGCGGGAATCGCAAAACCCTTGAAGCTGAAATCGCGCATCGCGCGGCGCGGCATCGAGGGCACCGGCGGCTTGAGCCGCAGCGCCTCCTTGAACGCCATCTCGGTCAGCGGCATCTTTTCGAGATCATCGAAGCTGCTCGGCGCATCCGGGGCAAGCCCGAGCGCGAGCACCTCCGCCCGCAGCCTGTCCTGCCAGTCCGGATTGGCGGCGAGCTCGCCGATGAAGGACGTCAGCGACGAGGTCAGCGTGTCGTGCGCCGCCATCATCAGGAAGCTCATATGGTCGATGATGTCCTGCTCCGAGAGCAGCGCGCCGTCCTCGTGGGTGGCACGGCAGAGCTGCGAAAACAGATCGTCGCCGCCGCGATTGCCGCGCCGGAGCGGAATCTGCTCGCGGAAATAGGCGACGATTCGCTTGCGGCCCTTCACCCCGCGCGCCATCTGGGTGCCGGGCAGGGGGCGGCGGACCGGCGCGACGGCGGCGGCGACCATGTCGACGAAGGCGCGGTTGATCTCGTCGACCTCCGGCCCGATATCGGCACCGAGGAACGAGGCCGCAGCGAGATCGAGCGTGAGCTGCTTCATCGCCGGATAGAGCAGCATCTCGCCCGGCCTGGTCTTCCATTGCGCAACGCGCGCGGAAATGCCGCGATCGAGATCGGACAGGTAGGATTTCATCGGCCCGGATTTGAACGCGACCGACAGCGCCTTGCGATGCAGCCGGTGCTCGTCGAAATCGAGCAGCATCAGCCCGCGCGGAAACAACAGGCCGAGCACCTTGTTCCAGCCATGCGTCGAGGAGAACAGTTTCTGCTGGTCGAACAGCACGAGCTCATTGGCTTCGGGACCGAGCAGCACGATGTTGGTCTCGCCGAAAATGTGGGTGCGGTAGACCAGACCGTATTTGGCGCCGTTCCTTTCGATATGGCCCTTGGGGTCGGCCAGCACCTGAAACGTCTTGCCGATGATCGGCCAGCCCTCGTCGCCGGGGATGTGGGTCAGCTCGTTGCGTTTGGGCGCGGTGAACTGAAGCGCAGAGGCGGCCACGTTCTGCATCGACATGACGATTGCTCCGGTTGGAGGACGAAGCCAGCATAGCACATCCGCCTACGCCGATGCGGTGAACGTATCGTGCATAGAACCACGGGTCGTCCCGTGCCTGGTGCGCAATTGCCCACCAGGCCGGGACGACGAGATAGAGCTTTGCAGCCTACCGCTTCGCCGCTTCCTTCTGCAGATCCGGCGCATTGACGGCGGGAATGGCGACGCGGCCGGGGCCGGTGACCTTCAGCGCCTCGGCGGCCCTCTCGTTCTCCATGATCTTGGCCATTACCGCCTGGCCCGCGCGCTCGAAGATCGCGCGATTCTCGATCACGAATTTTTGCGACTTGCGCAAGCCGTCGATATAGCCGTTGATCTCCGGCACGACGTAGCGCGCCACCATGTCCCAGCTGCGGCGGGTGTTCTCCGGGTTGGCCCAGTCGTGCACGAAGCCGATGATGGCGCCGACGCCGCCGGACACCTGCATCACGTTCTTGATGGTTTGGACGAGATCGTCGGGTGTACCGATCGTGGACGCAGCGCCTTCGACGAAGGCGGTCTTGTCCACGGCCTCGTCGGGCGAGGAGAACGCGGTGAGGCCCGGCCGCTGCAGCGTGCCGACATTATATTCGTTGTGCCAGCGCATCAGCCCGGCGCCGGCCTCGCGGCGCGCCTGCTCGCGGGTCTCAGCGATGTGGAAGGTCAGCAGCACGCGCCAGTCGGCGCGGCTCACCGTGGTGCCGTGCTTCTTCGCTGCGTCCTCGGCGAACTGCCATTGCTGTTGCAGCGACATCAGACCCTGCGTCGTCATCGAGCCCAGCGAGATGATGCCGATGCCGTATTTGCCGGCCAGCGTCATGCCGGAGGGCGAGATCTGCGAGGCCACCACGAACGGCATCTCCTCCTGCAACGGCAGGATCTGCAGCGCGGCGTCGTTCATGGTGAACCAGTCGCTCTTGGCGGTGACGCGCTCGCCGTTGAACAGGCGGCGGATCACGCCGATGGCTTCGTCCTGGCGGTCGCGCTGCGTCATCGGGTCGATGCCGAGCGTGTGCGCGTCGGAGGCGAGCGCGCCCGGGCCGGAGCCGAAGATGGCGCGGCCGCCGGTCATGTGGTCGAGCTGCACCATGCGCTGGGCGACGTTGAAGGGATGGTGATAGGGCAGCGACACCACGCCGGTGCCGAGCTTGATCCGCTTGGTGCGCTCGCCCGCAGCAGCGAGGAACATCTCGGGCGATGCGATCATCTCCCAGCCGGAGGAATGATGCTCGCCGCACCAGAACTCGTCGTAGCCGAGCGCGTCGAGCTGCTCGACCAGGTCGAGGTCGCGCCGGAACTGGAGCATCGGATGCTCCCCGATCGGGTGATGCGGGGCAAGAAAGGCTCCGAACTTCAGGCGCGCCATGGCGGTTTCTCCGGCTCGATTTTCTGTTTGTTGAGGCGGTGAGGCTACGTGCCCGATGGCGCGAACGCAATCGCGCGATGTCCCGTGTTGCGGAATGCAGGCATGCGGCGTGGCGAGGCGAGGTGCTTCCGCCTTTTCCCTGCTTGCGGCGAGAGGGCGGGGTGAGGAGGAGCCTCAGCGGAGGCGGATGTCGTTCAGTGTCCCGATGGTGCCACGCCGTCATTGCGAGCGCAGCGAAGCAATCCAGGATATCTCCGAGGAGAGACTCTGGATTGCTTCGTCGCAAGGGCTCCTCGCAATGACGTGTCGAGAGGCGTCGCTCAAGTGACATCCGACTCGCGGAGAGGCGAAGAGATCTGCGTTTGAATGAAGAGGCGCACGCGCTGGCGGGAAATGCGGCCGGAATGGCCGCAATCAGCGCGCGCAGCCTTTCCGGTCTCGCTCGCGCTGTTTGTGACATTAATCATGATCCGCGCCGCATTTTCCGGCGCTGCGTCTCCTGCAAGAAGTTGAGGCATTGCAGTTAATCCGTGCGGATTCGCGGGAAATCCCGCGAATTTCATCGGATTGACAGCGCACGGTCTTTTTATTTTGCGCTGCAGCAACTATCTGGTTTGGCTGGACGTTGAACGTCGCCCACCAGGAATTTGCCGTGTCGCTAGCCCGAAATGTCGATCTGTTGAGACGTCTGCCCAAGCTGGACGGTCTGCGCTTTGCCGAGTTCGGCCGCAGCGCGGATTCCTCCAGCCCGCTCCAGGAGGTCACGGATTTCGGTGACAATCCCGGCACCTTGCGCATGTTCGCCTTCGTGCCGGCGCAGCTTCAGAAGCCGCGTGCGCTGGTCGTCGTGCTGCATGGTTGCGGCCAGACCGCGGCCGGTTACGATCTCGGCGCGGGATGGTCGACGCTGGCGCAGCACTACGGCTTCGCGCTGGTGATGCCCGAGCAGCAGCGCAGCAACAACGGCAACACCTGCTTCAACTGGTTCAATCCCGAAGACACGGCGCGGGACTCCGGCGAGGCACGCTCGATCCGCGAGATGATCGCGCACATGGTTCAGGCGCATCGCATCGATGCGAGGCGCATCTTCATCACCGGCCTGTCCGCCGGCGGCGGCATGACGTCGGTGATGCTCGCGACCTATCCGGAGGTGTTTGCGGCCGGCGCGGTGATTGCCGGGCTTCCCTACGGCATCGCCTCGAATCTGCGCGAAGCGCTGGACGGCATGTTCCATTCGCCAACGCGTCCCGCGCGCGAGCTCGGTGATCTCGTGCGCAACGCTTCCGATCATCGCGGCCCCTGGCCGAAGATCTCGGTGTGGCACGGCAGCGCCGACCGCACCGTCAATCCCGGCAATGCCAACGAGATCGTCAAGCAATGGCTCGATCTGCATGGTCTGCCCGAGGTGCCGATGGCAGAGACCAATGTCGACGGCTATCCGCGCCAGGCCTGGTGGAACAAGGACGGCGAGACGCTGGTCGAATCCTATGCCATCACCGACATGGCGCACGGCACGCCGCTTGGCCTTGCCGACAACGACCAGCGTTACGGCATGGAAGGCGCATTCCTGATCGAGGCCGGCATCTCCTCGTCCTACCACATCGCAAAGTTCTTCGGCCTCACCGGCTGGATTCCGGACGCGGCGAAGAAGGCGGAGGCCAAGCCCGCAAAGCCGGCGCTGACGCCCGCGCCGCATCTCGCCCGCTCGATCCGCAACGCCGTCGCCGAACAGCCCGCTGACACCAAGCGCGAGGCCACCCGCAGCTTCGATCTCAGCCAGATCATCACGCGCGCACTGACCGCCGCGGGGTTGATGAAGTAGGGCGGACTCGTAGGATTATTTTACGGTCGTCCCGGACACGCCCCAAGCGCGCGCAGATCCGGGACCCATACTCCCAGCACGCAGTGAGACGCGAAGGCGCAACTCCGAGTCCCTGTAACCACATCTCCCTGTGGTTATGGGTTCCGGATCTGCACGCGCCTAAGGGCGCGCTTGTCCGGGACGACGACGGAATTTGTGGTGGGCGGTCCGGGACGACGACGGAGCTACATTTCCCCCGTGATGAACGGATTGGTCATCCGCTCCTGGCCGATGCTGGAGCCGGCGCCGTGGCCGCAGATGAAGCCGACATCGTCGCCGAGCGGCAGCAGCTTGGTCTTGATCGAGTTGATCAGCGTGGCGTGACTGCCGCCGGGCAGATCGGTGCGGCCGACCGAGCCGGCAAACAGCACGTCGCCGACATGGGCAAAGCGCAGATCCTTGTTGAAGAACACCACGCTGCCTGGCGAATGGCCGGGGCAGTGCAGGATGTCGAAATGCAGGTCGCCGATCGAGACGCGCTCACCCTCGTCGAGCCAGCGATCCGGCGTAAAATTGCGCCCGCCGGTCATGCCGAAGCGCGCGCCGCTCTCGACGACGTTGTCGAGCAGGAATTTGTCCGCCTGATGCGGGCCCTCGATCGGCACTCCCAGCGCATCGCGCAAATCGGCGGCGCCGCCGACATGGTCGATATGGCCGTGGGTCAGCCAGATCTTCTCCACGGTGACGCCGGTCTGCTTGATCGCGTCCAGGATCTTCGGCACGTCGCCGCCGGGGTCGATCACCACGGCCTTCTTGGTCGGCTCGTCCCAGATGATGGTGCAGTTCTGCTCGAACAGCGTCACCGGCACGATGATCGCGCCGGCCTTCGCATTGGTGTCATTTTGCTCGGTCATGGCGCCACAATGCCGATTTTTGCCATGCCGCCAAGCAAAAGATTCGGGCCGCCTCCCGGGAACTACCGTCACACGGCCGTCCCAATTGGCCTGCCAATTTGAACCGGGGCGTCGCTGTCGCGTTCTCCCGCGCGAGGGCGCAGATTGGGTGGTCTTTCGGCATGGCTCACGGCAGCGAGAATTGGTGGCGCAACGGCATCTTCTACCAGATCTATCCGCGCTCGTTTCAGGACTCGAACGGCGACGGCGTCGGCGATCTCGCCGGCATCCTCCAGCGGCTGCCTTATGTCAAATCGCTCGGCGTCGACGCGATCTGGCTGTCGCCGATCTTCCCTTCGCCCATGGCCGATTTCGGCTACGACATCTCCGACTATACCGGTATCGAGCCGCTGTTCGGCACCATGGCGGATTTCGATGCGCTGATCGCGGCGGTCCACGACAATGGGCTGAAGCTGATCCTCGACCTCGTGCCCAATCACACCTCCGACCAGCATCCCTGGTTCGTCGAGAGCCGCGCCTCGCGCGACAATCCCAAGCGCGAGTGGTACATCTGGCGCGATCGGGCGCCTGACGGCGGCGTACCCAACAACTGGCTGTCCGAGTTCGGCGGCAGCGCATGGCAATTCGACGAGACCACGGGCCAATATTACTACCACGCCTTCCTCGCCCAGCAGCCGGACCTCAACTGGCGCAATCCCGACGTCCGCACGGCGATCCTCGACGTGATGCGGTTCTGGCTGGAGAAGGGCGTCGACGGCTTTCGCGTCGACGTGATCTGGCATCTGATCAAGGACGCCGAATTCCGCGACAACCCGCCGAACCCGCATTACGTCGAGGGCCGGCCGCCGAACGAGAAGATCCTCACGCGATATTCCACCGACCAGCCCGAGGTGCACGACGTCATTGCCGAGATGCGGCGCGTAACCGATGGCTTCGGTGCGCGCGTCCTGATCGGCGAGATCTATCTGCCGCTGCATCGGCTGATGGCCTATTACGGCAACGATCTCACCGGCGCGCAGATGCCGTTCAACTTCGCGCTGCTCTCGACCTTCTGGAGCGCGCGCTCGATCGAGAAGATCATCGAGGATTACGAGAAGGCGCTGCCGCGCGGCGCCTGGCCGAACTGGGTGCTCGGCAATCACGATCGCCCGCGGGTCGCAAGCCGCGTCGGTCCCGAGCAGGCCCGCGTCGCCGCCATGCTGCTGCTGACCCTGCGCGGCACGCCGACGCTCTATTACGGCGACGAGATCGGCATGCATCAGGTGACGATCGCGCCGGAGGACGTGCGCGATCCCTTCGAGAAGAACGTACCGGGCATCGGTGTCGGCCGCGACGGCTGCCGCACGCCGATGCAGTGGGATGCGTCCGACTTCGCGGGCTTCTCGACGGTGTGGCCCTGGCTGCCGCTTCCGGAGCATTATGTGCGCGACAACGTCGTCAATCTCGAAGCCGACAGCCGCTCGATCCTCGCGCTTTACAGGCGCCTGATCGACTTGCGGAAGGCTTCGCCGCCGTTGGTCGCCGGCGACTATCACCCGATCTCGGCACAGGGCGATCTCCTGATCTATCGCCGCGAAAGCGGCGGCAGGGCGATGATCGTGGCGCTCAATCTCGGTCCCGATCCGATCGCGGTGACCACCAGCGCCATCCGCTTCGGCAGCGAGATTCTGCTGTCGACGTTTCTGGATCGCGAGGGGGAGAAGGTCGAAGGCGTGCTGGATCTGCGCGGGAACGAAGGGGTGATCGTGGGGTCGCCTGGGTAGCCCTCGCCACGACATCGGCGAAGCCGAAGACCGACGCTCTCTCCGCGTCATGGCGAGGAGCCCTTGCGACGAAGCAATCCAGAGCCCCCCGCGGAAGGATTCTGGATTGCTTCGCTGCGCTCGCAATGACGATCTTTGAGGCAGCCCAGCACACGACGGCATTTCGGATCACCCCGGATGCTTGTTGCCCTCGGTGCTCTTGTCGATGTCGCTCCGCTTCAACAGATAATCCAGCCCGCCGACGCGATACCAGCGATACCCATATGGCTCCAGCACGACATGATGCTGCCCGCGCTTGTCGGCGTGGCTGTGGTCTTCCGCCAGCAGATTGATCAGGTGCGCGCCGGCGTCACTGGGCAGCCCCGCCGAGAACGCGATCTCGCGCGGCTTGTCGTCGAGATTGTGAACGAATAGCACCGAATTGTTGCGCCAGTCATAGCGCATGATGAACACGGCGGGATCGCGCAGGGGGATGATGGCGAAATCGCCCCAGCCGACCTCGGGCACTTCCTTGCGCATGCGCACGATGCGCTCGGTCCAGTTCAGCATCGAATTGGGATCGCGCCGCTGCTTGGCGACGTTGACATGGTCGAACCCGTAAGGTCCCTTGTCGATGACGGGGCAGGCCGGCTTGTCGCTCTTGGTGAAGCCGCCATGCGGCTCGGTCGACCATTGCATCGGCGTGCGCGCGCAGTTGCGCTCCCGCTGCGCCAGGTCATCGCCCATCGCGATCTCGTCGCCATAGCGGATCACGGGCGTCCCCGGCAACGTGCACATCAGGCTATAGGCGAGCTCGAGCCGCCGGCGATCGCCGCCCAGCATCGGCGCGAGGCGCCGGCGGATGCCGCGGTCGTAGAGCTGCATGTCCTTGTCGGGGCCGAATTTCTTGAACACGGTCTGGCGCTGCGCCTTGGTCAGGCGCCCGAGATCGAGCTCGTCGTGATTGCGCAGGAACAGGCCCCATTGCGCCGTCGCCGGCCGCGGCTTGGTCGCCTTCAGCGCCTTCGCCAGCGGGCGTGAATCGCCTGAGGCCAGCGCATAGAACAGGTGCTGGTTGACATGGAAGTTGAACATCATGTGCATGCGGTCGGCATCGCGGCCGAAATATTCCATGTCCGTCTTCGGCAACACATTGGCTTCGGCGAGGATGATGGCATCGCCCTGTCGCCATTGCAGGAATTCGCGGAACGCGCGCAGCATGTCGTATTGCTCGACCGGCTTCTTCACCTTGGCGCCCTTGGTCGCGATCACGAACGGCACCGCATCCATGCGGAAGCCGGAGACGCCCAGCTGGATCCAGAAGCCCATGATCTTCAGGATCTCGGCCTGCACATGCGGGTTCGAGGTGTTGAGGTCGGGCTGGAAATCGTAGAAGCGGTGGAAGTAATACGCGCCGGCTTCCTTGTCGCGCGTCCAGGTCGTTTTCTGCACGCCGGGAAACACCATGCCCTTGTCGGCGCCTGCCGGCTTCTTGTCCGACCAGACATACCAGTCGCGATAGGGCGAGTTCTTGTCGCGCCGCGCCTCCTTGAACCAGTGATGCTGGTCCGAGGTGTGGTTGACGACGAGGTCGATGATGACGCGGATGCCGCGCTGCTTGCAGCCATGGGTGAATTCGACGAAGTCGCCGAGCGTGCCGTAGCGGGGATCGACGCTGTAGTAATCGGCGATGTCGTAGCCGTCGTCGCGGCCCGGCGAGGTCTGGAACGGCATCAGCCAGATCGTTGTGATGCCGAGTCCGTGCAGATAATCGAGCCGCCGTAACAGCCCCTTGAAGTCGCCGATGCCGTCGCCATTGGCATCCATATAGGTGCCGACCGACAGGCAATAGATCACGCCGTTCTTGTACCAGAGATCGTCGATCATCCCGCAGCCTCGGTGGTTCCGCCGAGGTGCGGCGGCTGCGTGATAAGTGCGAGGGAGGAGGGAGGTTCCGTGTTCCACCACACACGCTGTCGTCCCGGGTCGCGACGTAGCCGCGAGTCCGGGACCCATAATCCCCGGCAGTTGTTTTGCGATGACTCGGAGCTGCCGTCTCGGCCCACAACTCCTCCCTGTGGCTATGGATTCCGGGCTCGCGCCAAGTGGCGCGCCCCGGAACGACAGGCGGAGAGAGTGTCCGCCTCTCAGGGAATCGGTTATCCTCGCTCGCATGAACAACACCGCCCGGAACATCGCGCTCGTGCCGCCGCCGGATCGCCGCCAGTCGGAGACGGCGCTGGCGATCGCGCGCGGCACGGCGCGGCTGCTCCGCTCGCTCGGCTTCTCCTGCATCAGTGAACTGCCGCTGCCATCGGGCCGGCGTGCCGATCTGGTCGCGCTGAACGAGCGCGGCGAGATCTGGATCGTCGAGATCAAGTCGTCGGTCGAGGATCTGCGCGCCGATCAGAAATGGCACGAATACCGCGCCCATTGCGACCGGCTGTTCTTCGCCTTCACGCAGGATCTGCCCTGCGAGATCTTTCCTGAAGACACCGGCCTGATCGTCGCCGATGCCTATGGCGCGCACATGCATTGCGAGGCGCCCGAGCACAAGCTCGCCGCTGCCACCCGCAAGCAGATGACGGTGCGGTTTGCGATGGCGGCGGGCTTGCGGCTCAACCGCCTGGTCGATCCGCAGGGTCACGCGGATTTTTGGGAGTAGGACAATCTCGTGTCCCGGACGCGCTGCAGCGTGCAACGCTGCTGCGCAGAGCCGGGACCCAGAAGGCGGCCATCCAAGCAGAGCCGGGGCACGAGTGCCGTAGGGTGGGCAAAGCGTAGTGTGCCCACGTCTTTGCAAAATGTGGAGAAGAACGGTGGGCACGGCGCTTTGCGCCTTTGCCCACCCTACGGCGCCGTTACCGCGGCGCGCGCTTGGCCAGGATACGCTGCAGGGTGCGGCGATGCATGTTCAGCCGGCGCGCGGTTTCCGAGACGTTGCGGTTGCACATCTCGTAGATGCGCTGGATGTGCTCCCAGCGGACGCGGTCGGCCGACATCGGATTCGCCGGCAGCTCGGATTTCTCCGCGCTGGTCGACAGCAGCGCCGCGACGACGTCGTCGGCGTCGGCCGGCTTCGACAGATAGTCGATCGCACCCATCTTCACCGCGGTTACGGCGGTGGCGATGTTGCCATAGCCGGTCAGCACGATGGCGCGCGCATCGGGGCGTTTCTTCTTCAGCGCCGAGACCACGTCGAGACCGTTGCCGTCGCCGAGCCTGAGGTCCACCACCGCGAAGGCCGGTGCGGACCTGCCGATCTGCGCAAGACCGTCCGAGACGGTGTCGCACGATGTCACTGCAAAGCCCCGTGTCTCCATCGCGCGCGACAGCCGCTCCAGAAACGGCTTGTCGTCTTCCACGATGAGAAGCGAGCGGTCGGTCTGTTCGTTCAGGTCGGCGATGGCGTTCAAGGTGTTGTCCTTTTTCCAGCGCATTGACATATGGCGTTGCGATCGGTCGATGCCAAGGCGGCAAATAGTCGATCGGCGCCGTTGTGCGACGCAAGGTCGCGCCTTATCCTATTGTTTCTTCGAGCGTCTCGATAGTCTCAAAACGCTGCCTGGGCCATGTGATCTGGACCACCGCGCCGTGTTCCGGAAAGGTCCGGTTGGTAAACGAGACCTTGGCGCCGGTGCGTTCGAGCAGTGTACGCGCGATGAACACGCCGAGCCCGAGGCCGCGCCGCTCGCTGCCACCATCATCCTGCGGGCGCCGCCGCGACAGATAGGGCTCGCCGATCCGGTTGAGGATATCAGGCGGGATGCCGGGTCCGTCGTCGGAGATCACAAGCTCGATATGATCCTTGTTCCACCATGCGTTCACCTCGACGGTGGTGCGGGCGAAATCGACCGCGTTCTCGACGATGTTGCCGATGCCGTAGAGGATGGCCGGATTGCGTGAGCCGACCGGCTCGGCCGCGACGGCCACGGCGATCCGCACCTTGATCTCGACGCCGAAATCGCGGTGCGGCGCCACCACCTCCTCGATCAGCTCCGACAGCTTCATGCGATCGAACGGCGCGCCGGTGGAGGAGAGCTGGGTGATCTTGCTCAGGATGTCGCGGCAGCGCTGGGTCTGCTCGCGCAAGGTCTTCAGGTCGGCGGCGATGCTGGCGTCCTTCACCGTCTTTTCCAGCTCGCGCGAGATCAGGAAGATGGTTGCGAGCGGCGTGCCGAGCTCATGCGCGGCCGCGGCGGCCAATCCGTCGAGCTGGGTCAGATGTTGCTCGCGCGTCAGCACCAGCTCGGTGGCAGCCAGCGCGTCCGCGAGCTTGCGCGCCTCCTCGGTCACCTGGAAGGAATAGAGGCTGGTGACGCCGATCGCGAGCGCGATCGAGAGCCAAACGCCGACGAGATAGACCGGCGGCAGCACCAGGGGATCGTCGGCATCCCACGGCAGCGGTGCATGGTAGAAGAACAGGATCGAGGCGCAGGCAACAGCCAATAGGCCAAGCCCGAAGGTGAAGCGGGCCGGCAGTGCCGTGGCCGAGATCAGCACCGGCGCGAGGAACAGGAACGAGAACGGGTTCTGCAGGCCGCCGGTGAAGAACAACAGGCCGGCCAGCTCGACGATGTTGAGCGCAAGCAGGCCCGCCGCCTGCATCGGCTCCAGCCGCTGCATTGGATTGGCCGCGGTCTGGAGCCCCAGATTGAGTGCCGCCGACAGGGCGATGATGCTGACACAGGGGACGATCTCGACGTTGAACTCCAGGCCCTGCGCCACGATGAAGATCGCCGCGAGCTGGCCGAGCACGGCAAGCCAGCGCAGCCGCAGGATCGTGTCCAGACGGATATGCCGCTGCGCGTGGTGAAAGTCGGAATCGGCAATTTCGGTCATATCGGCCAAGGGGCGGTGCCTTCTCATTCACAAACACTGGGCTTGCGGAACCACCCTGGATTACAAGCCTTGCGCTATCGGCTGCAATAGCAGAAGAACGGCCAGCATGACCGAGAATGACAAGGCTTCAAGTCGGCCGACTGTCGCGGATCGCAATCCTTCCGCGGCGATCGCGGTCGATCATCTCGTCAAGGTCTACAAGCAGACCCGCGCCGTCGACGATATCTCCTTTTCGCTTCCGCGCGGCAGCATCACCGGGCTGCTCGGCGGCAACGGCGCCGGCAAGACCACGACCATCGCGATGATCATGGGCCTGGTGCTGCCGACCTCCGGCCGCGTCGAGGTGCTCGGGCATCGTATGCCGGAGGAGAGCGCCTCCGTGCTGGGGCGGATGAATTTCGAGAGCCCCTATGTCGACATGCCGATGCGGCTGACGGTGCGGCAGAACCTCACCGTGTTCGGCAAACTCTATGCGGTGAAGAACCTCGCAGGCCGCATCGCGGAGCTCGCCGAGGATCTCGACCTCACCGATTTCATCGATCGCGCCAACGGCAAGCTCTCCGCCGGGCAGAAGACCCGCGTCGCGCTGGCGAAAGCGCTGATCAACCAGCCCGAACTGCTCTTGCTCGACGAGCCGACCGCCTCGCTCGATCCTGACACCGCCGACTGGGTGCGCGCGCATCTGGAGCGGTACCGCAAGCAGCACGACGCCACCATCCTCCTCGCCTCGCACAACATGCTTGAGGTCGAGCGGCTCTGCGACCGCGTCATCATCATGAAGCGCGGCCGCATCGAGGACGACGACACGCCAGAGGCCATCATGGCCCGCTACAATCGCACCACGCTGGAGGAAGTGTTTCTCGACGTCGCACGCGGCCGCGTGAACGGTGCGAAGGAGGCGGTGCGGTGAGGAAACCGTGGCTGCTCCTTTCGTCATTGCGAGCGCAGCGAAGCAATCCAGAATCGTTCCACGGAGGGATTCTGGATTGCTTCGTCGCATCAGCGCAAAATTGCTTTGCAATTTTGTCGCGAGCTCCTCGCAATGACGACGTGGTTAGACTGCGCAGCTACTGCCGTAGCCCGGGTGAGCCAACGGGTCGGCGCGAAGCGCCGCCCGATGACAGGCTCCGCGATACCCGGGACAGTTGCCGGCAAAGTCCCGGATGTCGCTTCGCTCATCCGAGCTACAGGGGACCGCGATGACCGACATCTCCCTCCGCCGCGGCATCTCCATCCATCGCATCGGTGCGATGATCCTGCGCTATTGGTACCTCCTGATGTCGTCCTGGCCGCGGCTGCTCGAGCTGCTGTACTGGCCGGCGTTGCAGGTCATCACCTGGGGCTTCCTGCAGGCCTACATCGCCGAGAACGCCAATTTCTTCGCGCGCGCCGGCGGCACGCTGATCGGCGCCGTCATCCTCTGGGACATCCTGTTCCGCGGGCAGCTCGGCTTTTCCATCTCGTTCCTGGAGGAGATGTGGGCGCGCAATATCGGCAATCTCATGATGAGCCCGCTCAAGCCGATCGAGTTTCTGCTGTCGCTGATGGTCATGAGCCTGATCCGGCTTGCGATCGGGATCATCCCGATGACCCTACTCGCGCTGTTCATGTTCCACTTCAATGTCTATGCCCTCGGCCTGCCGCTGATCGCGTTCTTCTGCAATCTGATCTTCACCAGCTGGTCGGTCGGCATCTTCGTCTCGGGCCTCGTGCTGCGAAACGGCTTAGGTGCCGAGAGCATCGTCTGGACCTTGATGTTCGCGATCCTGCCGCTCGCCTGCGTCTACTATCCCGTCAGCGTGCTGCCGGTCTGGCTGCAATACGTCGCGTGGGCGTTGCCGCCGACCTATGCGTTCGAGGGCATGCGTGCGCTGCTGATCGAGCAGACCTTCAGGACCGATCTGATGCTGGAGGCGTTGGTGATCAACGCGGCCCTCCTGGCTGCATCTTTTGCAGCATTCCTTGCCCTTTTGCGCAGCGCCAAGCGCCACGGCTCGCTGCTCTCGGGCGGGGAATAACGTCACTTTCCCGTGGATTCAGGCGGTTTTTGCCGTTCTGCTTACGTAGATGTACGGAACCATGCATTGACGCAATATTGCGCATTCGGCAGTATGTTGCGATGCGAAGAGGAATATAACGATGCCTATTGGTGAGTTTGGCGGCGCGCCGCCCCTGGCTGCAGAAGGCAGTCCGGTTCTGACGACGCCGATGTACTGGATGTACGAGATGGCTCAGGCCTCTCTCAATCCGGCACGTGCGGTTACGGACGCGACCAGGCTCCTGTTTCAGAATCCCCTCAATCCCTGGGCGCGCACCGAGGTCGGCAAGTCGGTCGCCGCGGCCTGCGAATTGTTCGAGCGCACCACGCGCCGCTACGGCAAGCCGGAATGGGGCCTCCACGACACCGAGGTCAACGGCATCCGCGTCCCCGTCGAGATCCGCTCGGTCTGGGAAAAGCCGTTCTGCCGGCTGCTCTATTTTGATCGCAAATTCGCTCGCCCCCTGCGCAGCCCGCAGCCGCGCGTGCTGATCGTGGCGCCGATGTCCGGCCATTATGCGACGCTGCTCCGGGGCACGGTGGAAGCATTCCTGCCCGCGCATGAGGTCTACATCACCGATTGGGCCGACGCCCGCATGGTGCCGCTCAGCGACGGCCGCTTCGATCTCGACGATTACATCGACTACGTCATCGAGATGCTGCACGTCCTCGGCGGCAACACCCACGTCATGGCGGTATGCCAGCCCTCGGTGCCCGTCGTTGCCGCGGTCTCGATCATGGAGGCGCGGCGCGATCCCTTCGTGCCGACCTCGATGACGCTGATGGGTGGCCCGATCGATACCCGCCGCAATCCGACCGCGGTGAACAATCTCGCCCAGGAGCGCGGTATTGACTGGTTCCGCAATCACGTCATCACCAAGGTGCCGTTCCCGCATCCGGGCATGATGCGCGACGTTTATCCGGGATTCCTGCAGCTCAACGGCTTCATCAGCATGAATCTCGACCGGCACATGGACGCCCACAAGCAGCTCTTTGCCAATCTGGTGAAGGGCGACGGCGACCTGGTCGACAAGCATCGTGAATTCTACGACGAATATCTCGCGGTGATGGACCTCTCCGCCGAGTATTACCTCCAGACCGTCGACACCGTGTTCGTGAAGCACTCGCTGCCGAAGGGCGAGATGACCCATCGCGGAACACGCGTCGATCCCTCCAAGGTCACGCGCGTCGCGTTGATGACGGTCGAAGGCGAGAACGACGACATCTCCGGTCTCGGTCAGACCGAAGCAACGCACGCATTGTGCAGCTCGATCCCCGATCATCGCCGCGTTCATTACGTCCAGAAGGGCGTCGGACATTACGGCGTGTTCAACGGCTCGCGTTTCAAGTCCGAAATCGTGCCTCGCATCCATGACTTCATGGTTTCGGCTGCAAATCCGGCTTCGTTGCAGGCGCTCGCGGCCGAATAATCGCGTTTTCGGCTTTCCCGTCGAAAATCCGGGGCGCTTTTCGAGGGCTCCGGGGGATCAAGTTCCCGCGAGATTCGCGGTATTCAGGTAGCTTTATAGGAGTGAGTCACGACTCACCTCTTGGGGGTGCCGCATGCATCCAACGGGGGCGAAAAAAGCCGGTTCCAACCCCAGTCTGTAGGGTCTCCCGGACGCCTGACCGCTGTATATTGGGCAAATGATTTGTTTTTGCGCCGAGCGCTTCCCTTGGCGGCGGTTATGGCAGAATCCGGGCGCTCTCCTGCCCCCCGGACTGACAGACATGGCCACCCGCGCACTCCTTTATCGTCGGCCCCACGAACCGAAGACCCTTGTCATCACCCATGGATCGCAGTTTTTTGCGATCCGCTTGCGTCGGCACAGACGCGCGCGCCGCTACACGCTCAGAATCCATCCGAGCGATCGCGAAGCCATCCTGACCATGCCGCCCCGCGGCACGCTCGCCGAAGCAAAGGACTTTGCGCAGCGTCACGGTGCGTGGATCGCCGCGCGCCTCGGCCGCTTGCCGAAGGCGGCGCCGTTCCAGCCGGGCACGGTGATACCGCTGCGCGGCACGCCCCATCGCATCGTTCATCGCGCAGGTACCCGCGGCACGGTCTGGACCGAGATGCGCGACAGCGGTGAACGCATTCTCTGCGTTGCCGGTGGGCTCGAGCATGTCGATCGCCGCGTCAGCGACTTCCTCAAGCGCGAAGCGCGCCGCGACCTGCAGCGCTCGGCGGAAAGCTACGCCGCCGAGCTCGGCGTTCGCGTCAAGCGTCTCTCGATCCGCGACCAGTCCAGCCGCTGGGGCTCCTGCACCTCAGCCGGCTCGCTGTCCTTCTCCTGGCGCCTGATCCTCGCGCCGCCCTTCGTGCTCGACTACCTCGCCGCGCACGAGGTCGCTCATCTCGTCGAGATGAACCACTCGCACCGATTCTGGCGCGTCTGCGGCAAGATCTGCCCCTCGATGGAACGCGCCAAGAAGTGGCTCGACACGTACGGCAATGATCTGCACCGGTACGGGGTCGAGGATTAGGCCTCGCTCTCGCCTCTTCCGAGGCTGTCTTCGCCCGCGAAAGCGGGCGATCCAGTATTCCAGAGACAGTTATTGTTCATCTGAATGGCCGCGGCGTACTGGATTCCCCGCCTTCGCGGGGAATGACAGCTGAGAATGAGGCGGCGTCCTCATGCCGCGATGCGTATCCTCGTTCCAACGCTCACGCACTGAGATCCGCACTCGTCCCCGGCTGTTTGCGTGACGCCAGATATGACGATTGGCGCTGCGCGATGGCGTTCTGGCTCTCCGCCAGCATGGCCTGGAAGGCCGCGTCGAGCTGTTCGCGGCTGTAAGTCGTGGACGTGCTTTCGCGCGGCGTCCACTGCGATTGCGTGATGGCGGTGGGCGCCTTCTCGACGGTGCCGCCGAGGAGCCGAGCGTAATTGTCGGCTCGCCACTGTGCCAGGTCGGGTCCAACCAGGCCAGGAGGATCCTCGAGCTTGCCGATCTTTCCGGCCGCCGCGTTGGTCATCGCCGAGGAGCCGCCGTTGTAAACCGTAGCAACCACCTCGCCGTCGACCTTCACCTGCGCGTAGGTGTTTTGAGGCGCGTCGTCCGAGACGACCGGCTGAGTTGTGGCCGCGTCGTGAGTCCTCAGCCAGTTCATTGCCATCAGATCGCGCAGGACCGGATGATCCGCCACGGATATCGGCTTCGCTGTTTGCAGCGGCTTCACTTGGGAGACGTCAACCCGGAAGTTGCTGACCGCCGCGTCCATCGTCCCTGTCGCCTCTGAAACCACCGGGTTGAGACCCGACGATGCGTTTGAAGCGGACGATGCGGGACGCAGATGAGGCAACGCCGCGCTGGATAGACTTGAAATCATGGGACGCTCCCCTGGCACTTGCTCAACTTGAGAGCAAATCTCGGGCCGCTGATGCGAGCTTGAAGAGACTGATGTTTTTGCTCTCAAGGAGCTGCTGCACCGGTCAAACCTGCCGCGATAGGCAGGACCTGCCGAAGCTTCGGCGCGATAACGGATGCCAGCCCAGCACACACTGTCATCGCCCGCGAAGGCGGGCGATCCAGTATTCCAGAGACAGTGGTTCTTAGCCGAGAAGCCGCGGCGTACTGGATTCCCACCTTCGCGGGGAATGACGGCGGCCTGGCAGCGCGAGCTTCAACCCCGCAGTGCTGTCTCCGCAAGCTGTTGATTTTGCTAGCGCCGGCTACTGTGCATGGGGTTGTTTTCGCAGCTTTTGTTATGAGGCCCCAATAACCTCGCCCCGAAGCTATCGGTTTCCGCCAAACAGCCGGTCCATCAGCCAGCCGTCGAGCCCTGCGGCAGCCTCAGGCCGGACATTGGCGCGCGTCGGTGGCGGCGGGCGATAGCCGCCATTGTTAGACGGAGCCGGTGCGATCGCCGTGGGCGGTGACACCTGCGAGGCCGCCTGCGCGAGGTTCGACAGGCCCCAGCCACCTGATGTGCTCGGCAACGCCGCCACCGGCACGCCTTCGTGCGCCGTCTTCATGAAGCGCGTCCAGACTTCCACAGGCAGGCCACCACCGGTGGCCTTCTTGGTCGGCGAGTTGTCGTCATTGCCGAGCCAGACGCCGGTGACGAGGTTGGCGGTGTAGCCGATGAACCAGGCGTCGCGATAATCCTGGCTGGTGCCGGTCTTGCCGGCCGCTGGCCAGCCCGGAATCTCCGCCTTCTTGGCGGTGCCTGAAATCAGCGTCTCCCGCATCATCGCATTCATCATGCCGACATAGCGGGGATCGACGACCTGATTGCGCTCCTCCGGCTGGCGCATGTAGAGCAGCTTGCCGCTGAGCGTCCTGATCCGCGTGACGACATGCGGCGCCACCGCGAGGCCACCATTGGCGAACGGCGCATAGGCGCCGACCAGTTCGACCACGGAGACTTCGGAGGTGCCGAGCGCAATCGAGGCGTTGGGCTCGAGCTTGGAGGAAATGCCGAGCCGGTGTGCGGTCCGCACCACGTTCTTCGGCCCGACCTCGAGGCCGAGGCGGATCGCGACGGTATTGAGCGACATCGCCAGCGCCTGTGTCAGGGTCACCGAGCCGAAATATTCGTGGGTGTAGTTCTCGGGCCGCCAGCCCTTGACCTCGATCGGCGCGTCCTGGCGCATCGTGTCGGGCGTCAGGCCCTGCTCGAGCGCGGTGAGATACACGAATGGCTTGAACGAGGACCCCGGCTGGCGCTTTGCGGTGACCGCGCGATTGTACTGGCTCTCCGAATAGTTCCGCCCGCCGACCATGGCGCGCACGGCGCCGTCGGGCGTCATGGCGACCAGCGCGCCCTGGCTGACGTTGAACTTCACGCTCTTGGCCGCGAGCTCGTCGATGATGGCGGCTTCCGCCAAGCTCTGCAGCTTGGGATCGATGGTGGTCTCGACCTTGATGCTTTCGTCGATCTGGCCGACCAGGTCGTCCAGCACCTCGCCGATCCAATCGGCGACATAGTTGATCGTGCCGGCGCCGACCGGCTTGACGTTGTAGGAGGGATGGCCGATCGAAGCCTTGGCCTGCTCATCCGTGATGAATTTGGCATCCGCCATGGCGGCGAGCACGAGCTGCGCGCGCGCCTCTGCGCCTTCCGGATTGCGGTTCGGTGCAAGGCGCGACGGCGACTTGACGAGGCCGGCGAGCATCGCCGCTTCCGCGACCGTCACGTTCTTCGCCGACTTGCCGAAATAACGCTGCGCCGCAGCTTCGACGCCATAGGCGCCGGAGCCGAAATAGACGCGATTGAGGTAGAGCTCCAAAATCTCGTTCTTGGAATGCTTGCGCTCCAGCCAGATCGCGAGCTCCACCTCCTGCAGCTTGCGCTGCATGGTGCGCTCCTGGGTCAGGAACAGGTTTTTGGCGAGCTGCTGCGTCAGAGTCGAGCCGCCCTGCGACACGCCGCGATGGAGCACGTTGGTGACGAGGGCGCGTAGGATGCCGACCGGGTCGATGCCGTAATGCGAATAGAAGCGGCGGTCCTCGATGGCGATGAACGCCTTGGGCAGATATGGCGGCAAGTCCTTCAGGGCGACATTGGCGCCGGCCATCTCGCCGCGCTGCGCCAGCATGCTGCCGTCGATGCCGACGATCTGGATCGTCGGCGGGCGCTTGGGAATTTCCAGCGACTGGATCGGCGGCAGATGGGCGCCGACATAGATCACGACGCCGATCACGGCGATCACGCCCCACAGGCTCAGCACCGCGCCCCAATAGACCAGGCGGCCGAGGCCGAAGCCGCCGGCCGTCTTCGCGCGGCGTTTCGCACCGCTGCGGCTGGCCTGCGCCTTGCGCTCGCGCGGCGGCTCGTCGCCGGCATCCTCGCTCTTGCGCTTGGCGGATGATTTCGCTGTTTTCTTCGGCTTGTCTTCGCCGCCGGGGACGCGGTCCGCTGCGGTCAGACGCAGATCGGAAAGCGCCGCGGGCAAGCCGAACAGCGGCTCTTTCCGCCCACCCATTTTCTTTCCCCACGCCATACGCAAAACGTCCGGTCAGCCCGCCCCGCCGCACGCTAGCGGTCGCTGTTTAAGGCCGGGTTACCCCGGCGTTAACGCGCGATTAGGAGGTGAGGCATTCGGCCGCCGCAGTTCCGCATCCGCGGCGGCGAAGCTAGGATCGCGGCCACAAGAACGAGGGAACGCCCATGGGCCATATCGATCCGACCAAGGAGATCTTCGCGCAGTTCCGGGAGAAGGACCGCCCCGGACCGATCCACATGCTCAATCTGGTGCGCCTGCGCAACGAGGCGGCCTACCCCGATGGCCGCAAGGCGAGCGGCGCGGAAGCCTATGCGGCGTATGGCCGCGAAAGCGGCCCGGTGTTCGAGCGCCTCGGCGGCCGCATCGTCTGGCAAGGCCGATTCGAGCTGATGCTGATCGGCCCGCAGGACGAGCGCTGGGACCATTGCTTCATCGCCGAATATCCCAGCGTTGCCGCCTTCGTCGAGATGATCCGCGATCCCGTCTATCGCGAGGCGGTGAAGCACCGCCAGGCCGCGGTGGAGGATTCGCGGCTGATCCGGCATGCCGTATTGCCGGTCGGCAAGAATTTTGGCGAGATACCGTCCTGAACGTCATGAGGCGAATCTCCGTCCATCGTCATGGCCGGGCATAGCCGTCCGAAGGACGGCGTCGCTTCCGCTCGCCTATGACCCGGCCATCCACGCCTTCCTTTGCTTGCTCCAAAACGTAGATGCCCGGGACAAGCCCGGGCATGACGTCGTCGAGGCAGATGCGTTCTGGCCTGGTCTAACCCGACGGGCCCGAGTCCTCGATGATCGGTCCGAACAGCTCCCAGCGTTCGCCGTTGAACTTCATCATCTGCATCTGCTTGTTGACGCGGTAGTCGTTCGGCCCGGTGTTGATCTTGATGCCGGGCAGGGCGAAGCTCGGAGTGAAGTCCTTGATGTTGGCGACCTGCCTCATGATGTTCTCACGCGTCAGGTCGTCGCCGCATTGCTTCAGCACCTGGACCAGCAGCTCGGCCACCGAATAGGCATAGGTGTTGACCGTGTTGAGCTTGTCGCCTTCCGGGAAATACTTGTCCATGAAGGCGAAGAAGGCCTTCACGCCGGGATCGTCCTTCCACTGCGGATCGCTGGGCTCCTTGCCATATTGCGTCGAGATGATGCCCTTGGAGATCTCGAGGCCGGCCGGCTTCAGCGTTGCCGAGATCGGGCTCGCATTGATGTCGAGGATGTGCACCGGCGTCCAGCCGAGGTCGGCGAGCTTCTTGATCGCCTGTGCCGCAAACTTCGGCGTCGAGGCATCGAAGAACACGTCGACACCCATCGACTTCAGCTTCACGACCTGCGAATCCACCGTGGGGTCGGTAACCTCGTAGGAGACTTCGCCGACGATCATGTTGGCCTTGTCGCCGAGGCCGCTCTTGAGGCCCGCGAGATAGTCGCGGCCCATGTCGTCGTTCTGGTAGAGCACGCCGATCTTGGCGTTGGGGTGATTGGCGAGAATGTATTTTGCGTAGATTCGTCCCTCGGACACGTAGTTGGGATTGTAGGCGATGGTCCAGGGATAGTTCTGGGGATCGTTGAAGCGCGCCGCGCCAGTCGAGGCCAACAGCTGCGGCACCTTCTTGCCGTTGAGATATTTCTGCACGGCGGCGTTGGCCGCGGTTCCGATCAGCTGGAAGGTGAACAGCACCTCATCGCCTTCGACCAGCTTGCGCACCTGCTCGACCGTCTTCGGCGGCGAATAGGCATCGTCATACTGGATCAGATTGATCTTGCGGCCGTTGATGCCGCCCTGATCGTTGATCATCCTGAAATAGGCGGCCTGGGTCTTGCCGATGTTGGCATAGACGGAATAGGCGCCGGAGAACGGCACGGTCTGGCCGATCTTGATCTCGGTGTCGGTCGCCCCGGTGTCGTATTTCTTCTGGGCGAGGGCTTGGCTGGCCGAAAACGTGACGGCGAGCGCTGCCGTGGCAGCTAGGAAGGCTCTACGATTATTCATATTGGGATGTTCCTCCTGACGGAATTTCCGGCCGATGGTCTTTTCCCGTCGATTGCAACGGTCGCCATCGCTGCTGAAGATTGTGGAGGAAGGTACAGCTCCGCGCAAGGAGCGCGACGCTGCGCCGTAGCGTCAAACCGTCTTAGGTCAGGAACAATGCCGCCAACGCGATCGCTGCCGGCAGCGCCTGCACCATCAGGATGCGCGAGCTGACGGTCGCGGCGCCATAAGCGCCAGCCACGATCACGCAAAGCAGGAAGAACACCTTGATCTGGAATGCGAAGGCCGGATTGCCGTGGACCAGGCCCCAGATCAGGCCGGCGGCGAGGAAGCCGTTATAAAGGCCTTGATTGGCGGCCAGCACTTTCGTGATCTCGGCCTTCTCGGGCGTGTTGCGAAACACCTTCAGGCCCAGCGGCTTGTCCCAGAGAAACATCTCCAGGATCAGGAAAAAGCCATGCAGCGCGGCGACCAGCGCCACCAGAAGATTGGCGATCAGATTCAAGTTGAGCTCCGCCAAAGCGTCAGCTTTCGGGTGGACGTTAGCACGGTCGGCGTGGCAAACGCGATGGCATGTTTCGATGCAATGGTGCCGTCATGCCCGCGCGATCAGCGAAATCCTCCGTCAGCTTCGGACTCGATCGTCTGTCGACGCCAATCGGGATCGCGCTGCTGATCACCGATGCCGAGGGCCACCTGCGCGCGCTCGATTGGGACGATTACGAGCATCGCATGCGTGAGCTGCTGCGCCTGCATCACGGAGCGGTGGAGCTGCGCGATCGGCCGGCACCGACGGGGATGCGGACTGCGCTGTCGCGCTATTTCGACGGCGAACTCAGTCAGCTCGCGGGCATCGCATGGCGTATCGCCGGCACGCCGTTCCAGCAGAAGGTCTGGACCGCGCTCGCGCAGATCCCGCCGGCACCACGATGAGCTACGGCGCGCTCGCCGCAAGGATCGACATGCCCAAAGCGATTCGCGCCGTCGGCCATGCCAACGGCTCCAATCCGATCAGCGTGGTGCTGCCCTGCCATCGTCTGATCGGCGCGGATGGCTCGCTGGTGAAATACGGCGGCGGCTTGGAGCGCAAGCGATGGCTGCTGCGGCATGAGGGCGTGGAGATTTAGATCTCTCCCCAGCGTCATTCCGGGGCGCGCGAAGCGCGAGCCCGGAATCCATATCCACCAGTCGTGGTTATGGATTCCGGGCCTGGCCCTTCGGGCCATCCCGGAATGACGAGAGGAGATAGTTCTTGCGGGACCTTCCGCCCGCCTCACGCCGCCGGCTGCACCGCCTTGTCGCCGGCCATCACATGGGTCAGCGCGCTCTTGATCGCGGCCTGGCGCGTCGGGGCGTTGATCTGTGCGCCCAGGAGATCGGTGACGTAGAACACGTCGCGGGCGCGCTCGCCGAAGGTCGCGACATGGGCCGAGGCGATGTTGAGGTTGAGCTTCGAGATCGCCGTGGTCAGCTCGTAGAGCAGGCCGGGTCGGTCGAGCCCGGAGACCTCGATCACGGTGTAGCGGTCGGACCATTGGTTGTTGATGGTCACTTCCGGCTCGATCACGAAGGGCTTCGCCTTGCTACGGACCGTGCGCCGCGCCACCACTTCGGGCAGGCGCAGTTTGCCCTCCAGCACGTCCTCGATCATCTCGCCGATGCGCGTGGCGCGCCGTCCCTCATCCTCGTCGCGGTCGTATTCCCGGGAGATCGAGATGGTGTCGAGCGCGCGGCCGTCGGTCGTGGTGTAGATCTGGGCGTCGACGATGTTGGCGCCGGCCGAGGCGCAGGCGCCGGCGATGATCGACAGCAGCCAGGGATGGTCGGCGGCGAAGATCGTCAGCTCGGTGACGCCGCGCACCTCGTCGAATCCGACATTGATCGCGAGCTTGTGGCCGGCCTGTTCGCTGGAGCGGACGAAGCGGGCGTGGCGGATCTTGCGCGGCAGCTCGACCTTGAGCCAATAGGCCGGATAGTGCCGGCCGATATAGGCGTCGAGCTCGTCCTCCGGCCATTCGGCAAAAGCCATGCGGAATTCGGCGTAGGCGGCCGCGAGGCGCTTGCCGCGATCGACCTCCGAGAAGCCGCCGGTCAGCACCGGCTCGGTCTCATAATAAAGAGAGCGCAAGAGCTGCGCCTTCCAGCCGTTCCACACGCCGGGGCCGACGCCGCGGATGTCGGCGGTGGTGAGGATCGTCAGCAGCTTCATCTGCTCGACCGACTGCACCACGGCGGCGAAATTCTCGATGGTCTTGCGATCGGAGAGGTCGCGCGACTGCGCGACCGTGGACATCGTCAGATGCTCCTCGATCAGCCAGGCCACGAGCTCGGTATCGGCCGGGCTGAAGCCGAGCCGCGGGCACAGCCGGCGCGCGACCTTGGCACCGGCGATCGAGTGATCCTCGGGCCGGCCCTTGGCGACGTCGTGCAGCAGCGTTGCGATGTAGATCACCGCGCGGTGCTCGGGCCGCGTCTTGCGCATCAGGTCGCTGGCGAGCGCGAACTCCTCGATGCCGCCGCGCTCGATGTCCTGGAGGAAGCCGATGCAGCGGATCAGGTGCTCGTCGACGGTATAGTGATGATACATGTTGAACTGCATCATCGAGACGATCTTGCCGAAGGCGCGGATGAAATGGCCGAGCACGCCGGTCTCGTTCATCCGCCGCAGCACGGTCTCGGCGCCGTTCGAGGTCAGGATCTCCATGAACAGCCGGTTGGCCTCGGGATTCTCGCGCAGCTGCGCGTTGATCAGGCCGAGCGAGCGCGTCACGTCGCGCATCGCATCCGGATGGAAGGCGAGATTGTTCTTCTGCGCCAGGCGGAAGATGCGGATCAAATTGACCGGATCGTGCTTGAAGACGTCGGGCGCGGCGACGTTGATGCGGTTGTTGTCGACGATGAAGTCGTCGCTGTCGGGGACGCGCCGCTTCACGGTGCTGGGCCGCAGCCGCGCCATCATCCGGCTCAGCACCGGCGCGGGCTTGGCCTGCTGGTCCTCGAGCTTGGCGCAGAGGATGGCGGTGAGGTTGCCGACTTCCTTGGCGACCAGGAAGTAGTGCTTCATGAAGCGCTCGACGTCCTGCATGCCGGGATGCGAGGTGTAGCCGAGCCGGATCGCGATCTCGCGCTGGAGGTCGAAGGAGAGGCGCTCCTCGGCGCGGCCGGAATAGAAGTGCAGATTGCAGCGCACCGACCAGAGGAAGTCGGCGCAGCGGCGGAAGCTGCGATATTCCTGGGCGTCGAACACGCCGCGCTCGACCAGCTCGTCGGTGTCGCGGACGCGATAGACGTACTTCGCGATCCAGAACAGCGTATGCAGGTCGCGCAGGGCACCCTTGCCGTCCTTGACGTTGGGCTCGACCAGATAGCGCGACTGGCCGCCGCGGCGGTGCCGCTCCTCGCGCTCGGCGAGCTTTGCGGTGACGAATTCGGACGCGGTGCCCTGCACCACCTCCTTATCGAAGCGCTCGACCAATTCGTCATAGAGCGGCTTGTCGCCGGTGAGGAAGCGCGTCTCCAGGATTGCGGTGCGGATCGTCATGTCGCCGCGCGCCTGGCGGATCGATTCATCGACCGAGCGCGTGGCGTGGCCGACCTTCAGCCCCATGTCCCAGAGGCAATAAAGGATGGCCTCGGCGACCTGCTCGCCCCAGGCGGTCTGCTTGTAGGGCAGGATGAACAAGAGATCGATGTCGGACTCGGGAGCCATCAGGCCGCGGCCATAGCCGCCGGTCGCCACCACCGCCATGCGCTCGGCGCCGCTCGGGATCGGCGAACGGTAGAGGTGGCGGGTCGCAGCCGAATACAGGATGCGGATGATCTCGTCCTGCACGTGGCACAGCCGCTCGGCGCAGCGGCGGCCGTGACGGTCCTTCAACAGGATCGCCTGTGCCGCGGCGCGCGCCGCGATCAGCTCGGCCTTAAGCAGTTGCGCCACGGCAGTGCGGAACGCGTCCTCGCGGCCCTCGTGCTTTTCAGCGAGGGCGTCGACCGCGGCGGTGATCCGCGCGGTGTCGAAGCGGTCATCCGTCTGTGGCTTCTGCTCGGTCGCGACGCTGTCCATGTCTCACCGGATATAAGAGGCGACCGGCGCTGTCACCCGCCATTCTCTGGCAATAGTCGTTCCATGCTGGAAAAGTCCGGCTTCGGGCAAATCTGTTCTCAGCCATCCCGCTTTCGAGGGTCGGATTTTCTCGTTGATTTCCATATATAACTCATTGGAAAACAATAAAGTTTTTCAGGAGGCTGGGCATGACCAGGATTACACGACGCATTCTGCTGGCGGGAGCTGTGGCTCTTGCCGTGACCCCTGCGGCGCGGGCCGCCGATCCACTCAAGGAAATCCGCATCGATTGGGCCACCTACAATCCGGTGTCGATGGTGCTGAAGCAGAAGGGGCTGCTGGAGAAGGAGTTCGCCAAGGACGGCATCACCGTCACTTGGGTGCAGTCGGCGGGCTCCAACAAGGCGCTCGAATTCCTCAACGCCGGCTCGATCGATTTCGGCTCGACCGCCGGCTCGGCGGCGCTGGTCGCCCGCATCAACGGCAACCCGATCAAGTCGATCTACGTCTATTCGCGCCCTGAATGGACCGCGCTGGTCACGGGCAAGGACTCCAAGATCGCTGGTATTGCCGACCTCAAGGGCAAGCGCGTCGCGGTCACGCGCGGCACCGATCCGCACATCTTCCTGGTGCGCGCGCTGCTCAGCGCCGGCCTCACCGAGAAGGACATCACGCCGGTGTTGCTGCAGCACGCCGACGGCAAGACCGCGCTGATCCGCGGCGACGTCGATGCCTGGGCCGGCCTCGATCCAATGATGGCGCAGGCCGAGGTCGAGGAGGGTGCCAAGCTGTTCTACCGCAAGGCCGACGCCAACACCTGGGGCATCCTCAATGTGCGCGAGCAGTTTCTGAAGGACCATCCGGAGGTCGCCCGCCGCGTCCTCGCGGTCTATGAGGAAGCGCGAAAATATTCGCTGGCGAATTACGACGAGCTGAAGAAGACCTTCATCGCGGTCACGAAACTGCCCGAGGCGGTCGTCGACAAGCAGCTCAAGGAGCGCACCGAGCTGACCCACAGCCGCATCGGCGTGCCCCAGCGCGAATCCATCCTCGCGGCCGGCCTCGCGCTCCAGCAGGCGGGCGTCGTCGACGCCAAGGTCGACGTCAAGGCAACGCTCGACGCCCTGATCGACGACCAGGTCCCGCTGCCGACGAATTAGTGCAGGGAAGAGGCAGGCGCTCCACATTCCGCCGTCGTCCCGGCGAAGGCCGGGATCCGTAACCCCAGGGAGGGGTTATGGCGCGAGGGCGGTCACTCCGAGTCCCCGTAACCACGTCTCCTTGTGGTTATGGGTCCCGGCCTTCGCGGGGACGACGGCGGAGAGTGTAGCAACACGGTTGCATTCCCGCGCCAGACGCGCTTCCTACCGGCCATGATCTCCGACGCGCCCGTCCTGCAACGAACGTCTGATACGGCCGAAAGCGCCGTCGCCCCCTCGCGCCTGTCGCGCTATGCGCGGCCGCTGCTGGGCGTGGTGCTGCCGCTGACGCTCGCGCTCGGCTGGGAGCTCGTGGTGTGGCTGGGCTGGTCCAACGGCCGGCTGGTGCCGCCGCCCTCGCGCGTGTTCGCCACCATCAGCGAGCTCGCCGGTTCCGGCGAGCTGGTCCGCCACATCGCCGCGACGCTGTGGCGCGTCGGGCTCGGTTTTGCGTTCGGCGTTGTCGCAGGCACGCTGCTGGGCGCCATCTCCGGCTATTGGTCGCTGGCGCGGCGGCTGCTCGATCCGACCGTGCAGGCGCTGCGCGCGATCCCATCGCTCGCCTGGGTGCCGCTATTCATCCTTTGGCTCGGCATCTTCGAGACCTCGAAGATCGCGCTGATCGCGGTTGGCGTGTTCTTCCCGGTCTATCTCGGCGTGATGGGTGCGATCCTCTCGGTCGATCGCAAGATCGTCGAGGTCGGCCGCACCTTCCGCCTCTCCGGCCCGGCGATGATCCGCCGCATCCTGCTGCCCGCGGTGCTGCCGGCCTATGTCGTGTCCTTGCGCGTCGGACTTGGCCTCGGCTGGATGTTCGTGGTGGCGGCCGAGCTGATCGGCGCCTCCGAAGGCCTCGGCTATCTCCTGCTCGACGGCCAGCAGCTCGGCAAGCCCGCGCAGATCCTGGCCGCGATCGTGATCTTCGCCATCCTCGGCAAGCTCACGGACTGGCTGATCGAAATTGCCGCGGCCCCCTTCCTGCGCTGGCAGGATGCCTTCGTCCGCACGAAGGGGAATTAAGCGATGTTGGCGCTCGACCGGGTCAGCAAGACCTATCCCAACGGCGTCGAGGCGCTGGCGCGCTTCTCCGCCGAGATCCGCCAGGGCGAGATCATCGCCATCATCGGCGGGTCGGGCTGCGGCAAGTCGACCTTGCTCCGCGCCATCGCCGGTCTCGATCGCGCCTCCTCCGGGACGGTGACGCTCGACAACGAAGCGATCAGTTCGCCGCACGCCAAGATCGGCATCATCTTTCAGGAGCCGCGGCTGTTGCCCTGGCTCAGCGTCGCCGACAATATCGGTTTCGGCCTTGCCGATCTGCCCGCGGCCGAGCGGCGCGAGAAGGTGGCGCGTGCGCTTGCGCGCGTCGGGCTCGCTGACAAGGCGCAGGCCTGGCCGCGCGAGCTCTCCGGCGGACAGGCGCAGCGCGTCGCGATCGCGCGCGCACTGGTGCCGCAGCCGGAGGTGCTGCTGCTCGACGAGCCATTCTCGGCGCTGGACGCCTTCACCCGCCGCGACCTGCAGGATCATCTGCTCGACCTCTGGGCCGACACGCGGCCGACGCTCATCCTCGTCACCCACGACGTCGATGAGGCCGTGGTGCTGGCCGATCGCGTGCTGGTGATGCGGCCGCGACCGGGCCGGCTGTTCGACCAGATCGAGGTCAATCTCGGCCGGCCACGCGACCGCAACTCGCCGCTGTTCGAGAACTTCAAGCGGAGTGTGCTGACGGCTCTCGACCGTTCGCTCGACCGCAGCGTGCCCGACCGGGACGCAACCCAGGGTCCCGGCGAGGCCATGTGGTGGTGACATCTTCTCGGTAAGCCGGTACATCGAAGGGCGATTTTCCGGGAGAGAACGACAATGGATGCCGCAGAACTGCGTCAGATGCAGGCCCCGATCAAGGAACGCTACAAGACCGACCCGAAGGCCGCGCTGATCACGCTAAAGGCGAAGGGTTCGACCGACAGCGACGGCATCGCGTGCAAGGTCGAGACCGGCCGCGCCATCGCGATGGCGGGCCTGCATCCCGCAACCGGCGGCTCCGGCCTCGAGCTCTGCTCCGGCGACATGTTGCTGGAGGCGCTGGTCGCCTGCGCCGGCGTCACGCTGAAGTCGGTGGCGACCGCGATCGAGGTGCCGCTGAAGACCGGCAACGTTTATGCCGAGGGCGATCTCGATTTCCGCGGCACGCTCGGCGTCGACAAGGAGACCCCGGTCGGCTTCGCCGAGATCCGCCTCCGCTTCGAGGTCGACACCGATGCACCGCAGGACAAGCTCGACCTGCTGCTGAAGCTCACCGAGCGTTATTGCGTGGTCTATCAGACCATCAAGAACGGCCCGAAGGTTTCGGTATCGATGCAGCGGATGTGACTCTCTGTACCCTCCCCTGGAGGGGGAGGGTCGATCGCGCGCAGCGCGAGCGGGGTGGGGTGATCTCTCCACTCGGGCACTGTGTCCGTCGAGAGACTGTCACCCCACCGCGGTTCATATTTCGCTGCGCTCAATATGAGCCGACCCTCCCCCTCCAGGGGAGGGTAAGAAGCCAACAATGTCCCCCGAACTCCACTTCATCATCTTCCTCCTGCTGCGCATGGCGATCGCTGCGGCCTTCGTGGTGTCGGCCTCTGTCATCACCGAGCGCTCCGGACCGGTGATCGGTGCGCTGGTCGCGACCTTGCCCGTGTCGGCCGGACCCTCCTATGTCTTCCTCGCGATCGACCATGACGCCGCCTTCGTCGCGCAAGGCGCGCTGGCGAGCCTTCCCATCAACGCGGCAACGATCTTCATGGGCCTCACCTATGTCGTGCTGGCGCAGCGGCAGAGCTTTGTCGTGAGTGTCGCGAGCGCGATCGGAGTCTGGATCGTGCTTGCGTCCATCGTCCGCCTGTTCGACTGGTCGCTTGCCGCCGGCCTCGCGGTCAACGTCGTCGCCTTCGGCATCTGCATTCCGCTGCTTGCAAAATATCGCCATGTGAAGATGCCGCTGGTGACGCGCCGCTGGTACGATATTCCGTTCCGCGCGGCGCTGGTGGCAACGCTGGTTGCGATCGTGGTGTCGACCTCGGGCTGGGTCGGTCCACGTGTCTCCGGCGTGATCGCGCTCTACCCGATCGTGTTCACCAGCATGATGGTGATCCTGCACCCGCGCATCGGCGGCCCCCCGACCGCCGCGGTGCTCGCCAATTCCGCCTGGGGCCTGCTGGGCTTTGGTATGGCGATTGCGGTGCTGCACGTCGCCGTCACGCACTTCGGCTCGGCGATCGGTCTCAGCCTTGCGCTCGGCACTTGCGTTGTCTGGAATCTGACGCTGTGGGCGATCGGACGAAGGAAGCGGCTGGCGCACTAGCCTCCGTCATTGCGAGGAGCCCGCGTCAAAATTGCGAAGCAATTTTGCGCTGGCGACGAAGCAATCCAGACTGCCGCCGCTGGAATATTCTGGATTGCTTCGCTTCGCTCGCAATGACGATCGAAGGCCCTTTCACGACTTCGGCAGCTTCGCCTTCAACGCATAGAGCGCATCGAGCGCCTCGCGCGGGGACATCTCGTCCGGTTGCAGCGCCTTCACGGCTTCCATCAGCAGCTCCGCCTCGCTCGGCGGTGCGGCTTCCGCGGCGGCGCGCGAAGGCACGGCGAACAGCGGCAGGTCGTCCACCAGCGCCCGCGCGGTCTGGCCGCGGTCCTGCGCTTCCAGCTTGGAGAGCACCGATTTGGCGCGCGTGATCACGGCCGGGGGCAGGCCCGCGAGCTTCGCCACCTGGATGCCGTAGGAGCGGTCGGCCGAGCCCGGCAGCACCTCGTGCAGGAACACGACATTGCCCTGCCATTCCTTCACGCGCACGGTGGCGTTGAACATGCGCGGCAGCTTTGCCGCGAGCGCAGTCAGCTCGTGATAATGCGTCGCGAACAGCGTCCGGCAGCGATTGCTTTCGTGCAGATGCTCGATCGCGGCCCAGGCGATGGAGAGGCCGTCGAAGGTTGCGGTGCCACGTCCGATCTCGTCGAGGATTACCAGCGCGCGCTCGCCGGCCTGATTGAGGATCGCGGCGGTCTCGACCATCTCCACCATGAAGGTGGAGCGGCCGCGGGCGAGATCGTCGGCGGCGCCGACGCGCGAGAACAGGCGATCGACGATGCCGATGCGCGCGCGCGTGGCCGGCACGAAGCTGCCGATCTGCGCCAGCAGCGCAATCAGCGCGTTCTGGCGCAGAAAGGTCGATTTGCCGGCCATGTTGGGACCGGTCAGCAGCCAGAGCTGACCGGATTTTTGTGCGGGCGCCGGCGAGAGATCGCAGGCATTGGCGATGAACGGCTCGCCATTGCGCTTGAGGGCCTGCTCGACCACGGGATGGCGGCCCGCCTCGATCGCAAAGCCCAGCGAGCCATCGACCTCGGGGCGGACATAATTCTCGTCGACCGCCAGCTTGGCGAGCGAGGTCGCAACGTCGAGCAGCGCAAAGCCGTGCGCGGCGGCGCGCAAGTCTTCGCTGATCTCGAGCGCCTTGGCGCAAAGCTTCTCGAAGATCTCGAGCTCAAGGTTGAGCGCGCGGTCGCCGGCATTGGCGATCTTGGCCTCGATCTCGCCGAGCTCGGCGGTCGTGAAGCGCACCTGGCCCGCCAGCGTCTGGCGGTGGATGAAGGTCGCGTTCAGCGGTGCCGACATCAGCTTGTCGCCGTGCTGCGCGGTGACCTCCACGAAGTAGCCGAGCACGTTGTTGTGGCGGATCTTCAGGCCCTTCACGCCGGTCTGGTCGGCGTAGCGGGCCTGCATCGAGGCCACGACCAGGCGCGAGGCGTCGCGCAAATTGCGCGCTTCGTCGAGCGCGGGCTCATAGCCCTGACGCACGAAGCCGCCATCACGCTTGATCAGCGGCAATTGCTCGTCGAGTGCGCTGGCGAATTCAGCCGCGAGCGCGCGCGACGGCTTTTGGAGCGCCGCCATCACCGCCGCGATCTCCTGCGGCGGCTGGTCCAGTTCGCCAAGCCGCGCCAGCGCCTGATCGGCGGCGATGATGCCATCGCGCAGACCTGCGAGGTCCCGCGGGCCGCCGCGGCCGACCGAGAGCCGGGCCAAGGCGCGCGACATATCGGGCGCGCCGCGCAGGATACTGCGGATGTCCTCGCGCGCCGCGGAATCGGCAACGAAGGCGCCGACGGCATCGAGCCGTCGCGCGATCGCCGGCGCATCCGTCAGCGGCGCCGCCAGCCGCTGCCCCAGCAGGCGCGAGCCCGCGGAGGTCACGGTGCAGTCGATGGCGTCGAGCAGCGAGCCGCGGCGTTCGCCGGCGAGCGTCCGCGTCAGCTCGAGATTGGCGCGGGTGGCGGGATCAATCGCCATGGTCGCACCCGAGGCTTCGCGCGCGGGCGGCGACAGCGGTGGATGCTTGCCGACCTGGGTGCGATCGACATAGGTGACGGCGGCGGCTGCAGCCGTGGCTTCGAGGCGGGTCAGCTGCGCCAGCCCGTCCATGGTCGCGACCGCGAAATAATCGCACAGCCGCTTCTCGGCGGTGGCGCCGTCGAACACGTCGCGGGTCAGCGGCGTCACCGCCGGCAGCTCGCGCAGGGTCTGTCCGAATTCGCTGTCGTTATAGAGTGCGTCGTTGACGATCGCCTCGTTCGGATTGATGCGCGCCAGCGTCGCGGCGAGCTCGCCGCCGGAAGCTTCCGTCACCATGAATTCGGCGGTCGAGATGTCGATCCAGGCGAGGCCGAAGCGGTCACCGCCCGTCGAGGAGCGCGCCCGCGCGATCGCCAGCAGGTAGTTGTTGGCACGCGCGTCCAGCAGCGTGTCCTCGGTCAGCGTGCCCGGTGTGACCAGCCGCACCACGCCGCGGCGTACCACGCTCTTGTTGCCGCGCGCCTTTGCTGCCGCGGGATCCTCGGTCTGCTCGCACACGGCGACCCGGTGGCCGGCCGAGATCAGGCGATGCAGATAGTCCTCGGAGCGCTCGACCGGCACGCCGCACATCGGAATGTCGGCGCCCTGATGCTTGCCGCGCTTGGTCAGGACGATGCCGAGCGTCCGCGAGGCGATCTCGGCGTCCTCGAAGAACAATTCGTAGAAGTCGCCCATCCGGTAGAACAGCAAGAGGCCCTGATGCGCCGCCTTGATCTCCAGATATTGTTCCATCATCGGCGTGACGCGCGCGATGGCTTCGGCCGGCGAGGCAGGCACTTCTTCGGGGGGTGGTGCTTGGATCGGCTGTTGCATTGTCATGGGCGGCGCAACCTACAAAATTTCGGCACCTGCTCCTATTGGTTTGGCCGGCATGAGCGGGTTTTCCACGCTGTCCGCGTGGCGGAAGCGGCTGCCACATTTTCCGCGTCATTCCGGGATGCGCCGCCAGGCGCAGGCCCGGAATCCATACCCTCCGGCTCGTGGTTATGGATTCCGGGCTCGCGACGTCGTCGCGCCCCGGAATGACGGCTGAGTTTCCTGACGGTCAGTCGAATACGCCACCCGCGAAACCGTCAATTGACCTGCCGCGGGCGCCCTCCTAAAACTCCGCCGACATTGAAAGAAATTGGGCCGGATCGCGGCATTCAGGGAGAACAACGATGCGTGACGTCTTTATCTGCGATGCCGTGCGGACCCCGATCGGCCGTTTCGGCGGCTCGCTCGCCAAGGTGCGCGCCGACGATCTCGCCGCTGCCCCGATCAAGGCGCTGATGGCCAAGCATCCCAAGCTCGACTGGGCGCAGGTGGATGAAGTGTTCTTCGGCTGCGCCAACCAGGCCGGCGAGGACAACCGCAACGTCGCGCGCATGGCGCTGCTGCTTGCGGGCTTGCCGGATTCGGTTCCCGGCCAGACCCTGAACCGGCTCTGCGCCTCCGGCCTCGATGCGGTCGGTGCGGCCGGGCGTGCCATCCGCTCCGGCGAGATCGAGCTCGCGATCGCCGGCGGTGTCGAGTCGATGACGCGCGCGCCCTTCGTGATGGGCAAGGCCCAAGAAGCCTTCTCGCGCTCCGCGGAGATATTCGACACCACGATCGGCTGGCGTTTCATCAATCCGCTGCTCAAGGCACAGTACGGCGTCGATGCGATGCCCGAGACCGGCGAGAACGTCGCCGAGGAATTCCAGGTCTCGCGCGCCGACCAGGATGCCTTCGCGATCCGCTCGCAGCAGCGCGCCGGCAAGGCGATCGCAGCGGGCTACTTCGCGGAAGAGATCACACCAATCACCATTCCCGGCGGCAAGGCCGGCCCCATCACGGTCGACAAGGACGAGCACCCGCGTCCCGAGACCACCCTGGAAGGTCTCGCCAAGCTGAAGCCGATCGTGCGCAATCCCGGCACGGTCACCGCCGGCAACGCCTCCGGCGTCAATGACGGCGCCGCGGCGATGATCCTGGCCTCGGAAGCAGCCGTGAAGAAGCACGGCCTGACGCCGCGCGCGCGCATCCTCGGTCTTGCTTCGGCCGGCGTGCCGCCGCGCATCATGGGCATCGGCCCGGTGCCCGCGACCCGAAAGCTGATGGAGCGGCTCGGCAAGAAGATCAGCGATTTCGACCTGATCGAGCTGAACGAGGCCTTCGCCTCGCAGGGCATCGCCTGCATGCGCCAGCTCGGCGTCGCCGATGACGCCGACTTCGTCAATCCGCATGGCGGCGCCATCGCGCTCGGCCACCCCCTCGGCATGAGTGGCGCGCGTCTCGCGCTCACCGCCGTGCACGGCATGGAAAAGCGCGGCGGCAAGCTGGCGCTCGCCACCATGTGCGTCGGCGTCGGCCAGGGCGTCGCGGTCGCGATCGAGAAGGTGAATTGACGGTCCACGAAGTGGACCGTCATCCCGGAGCCGCTCGTTAGAGCGGAATCCGGGATCTCGAGATTCCGGGTTCAGCCCTGTCGGGCTGCCCCGGAATGACGAGCGATCGGGAGGCGACCATGATCATCGCGCGCGAGCAGGACGTCACGGCCGCGGTCTTGGCCGTGATGGAGCGAACCTCCGATCCGCGAATGCGCCAGATCATGATCTCGCTGGTCAAGCATCTGCACGGCTTCGTTCGCGACGTCCGCCTGACCGAGAAGGAATTCCGCGACGCCACGGCCGTGATCGCCGAGCTCGGCAAGCTGACGACCGACACGCATAACGAAGTCGTGCTGATGGCGGGTTCGCTCGGCGTCTCGCCGCTGGTCTGCCTGCTGAACAATGGCGACAACGGTAATACCGAAACCGACCAATCGCTGCTCGGACCGTTCTGGCGCTTGAACTCGCCGCGTGTGGAGAACGGCGGATCGATCGTGCGGTCCGAGACCCCGGGTGCGCCGCTGTTCGTCAACGGCCGTGTCGTCGACAGTGAAGGCAATCCTGTCGCCGCCGCAGAGGTCGACGTCTGGCATGCTTCGCCCGTCGGACTCTATGAAAACCAGGACCCCGATCAGGCCGACATGAACCTGCGCGGCAAGCTAACGACCGACGCCGACGGGCGCTTCGCGTTCCGCTCGGTGATGATGGTCGGCTATCCCATTCCGATCGACGGCGTGGTTGGCCGCCTGTTGAAGGCGCAAGGCCGGCACCCGTATCGGCCTGCGCATCTGCATGCCCTGGTCTTCAAGCCAGGATTCAAGGTGCTGATCTCGCAGGTCTATGATCCCAACGATCCCCACATCGACAGCGACGTGCAGTTCGGGGTGACGCAGGCGCTGATCGGCAATTTCGTGCGCCATGAGACGCCGCATCCGAGCGTGACCGAGGTCACCGGGCCCTGGTATTCGATCGATCACACCTACCGGCTCGAAGCCGGCGAAGCGGTGTTGCCGCGTCCGCCGATCAAATAACGCGTCCCGTGTCGGATGCGGACCCTGAAAGGGGTGCCAAACCCGCTTCCCCAAATTAGTTATATCCTATAATGATTGGTGGAAGCGTTGACCGGCCGGATCGAACAAGGCCGGGGAGGAGTTCGCCATGACATTCATCTATCCCGTCGACAGCAACAAGGCGCATCCGCTGCCGCTGTCGCCCGAGTACAAGAGCTCGATCAAGCGTGCGCCGAACAAGCCCTTGATCCCGATGCGCCACACGCTGTCGGAGCTGACCGGCCCGGTCTACGGCCACGAGACCGTGCGCGAGGGCGACAGCGACCTCACCACCCAACATGCAGGCGAGCCGATCGGCGAGCGCATCATCGTGCACGGCCATGTACGCGACGAGGACGGCCGGGGCGTCGCCAATACGCTGGTCGAGATCTGGCAGGCCAATGCCTGCGGGCGCTACGTGCACGTTCGCGACCAGCATCCCGCACCGCTCGATCCGAACTTTACCGGTGCAGGCCGCACCGTCAGCGATGCCGCCGGCTACTACCGTTTCGTCAGCATCAAGCCCGGCGCCTATCCCTGGGGCAATCACCACAATGCCTGGCGTCCGGCGCATATCCATCTGTCGGTGTTCGGCCATTCCTTCGTCACGCGGCTCGTGACGCAGATGTATTTTCCGAACGACCCGCTGTTCCCGTTCGATCCGATCTTCAACTCGGTGCCGGACGAGAAGGCGCGGGCGCGGATGGTCTCCTCGTTCGATCTCGAGAACACCCAGCCCGAATGGGCGCTGTGCTACCGCTTCGACATCGTGCTGCGCGGCAAGAACGCCACCCCCATGGAGACCAAGTAACGTGCAGGACAACGTGCAGGAAATCGCAAAGGACAACGGCATCACCCCATCGCAGACGGTCGGTCCGTTCTTCAAATACGGCCTGACGCCGAACGGCGAATATGCCTGGAACGATGCGTTCACCAACTCGACCTTGACGCCCGACGTCTCCGGCAGCCGTATCCGCATCGAGGGCCGCGTGTTCGACGGCGACGGTGTCGCCGTGCCCGATTGCATGCTGGAGATTTGGCAGGCGGATGCGCAGGGACGTTTCGCTGACCCCCAGGACAAGCGTGCGCTGCCGAATGCGAGCTTCCGCGGCTTCGCCCGCTGCGGCACCGACAAGGACGGCAATTACGCGTTCGAGACCATCAAGCCCGGGGCCGTTCCCGATCCCGACGGCAAGCCGCAAGCGCCGCACATCCTGGTCGCGGTGTTTGCCCGCGGCATGCTGCGGCACCTCTACACCCGCATCTATTTCAGCGACGAGGCCGGGAACGCGGCCGATCCCGTGCTGGCGCTGGTGCCGGCCGACCGCCGCGCCACGCTGACCGCGGTGTGCGAGGCCGGCAAGCCGGTTTATCGACTCGATCTGCGGCTCCAGGGCGACAACGAAACGGTGTTCTTCGACGTGTGAGGCAATGCGCGCCCGGCGGCCTGGTCACCGGTCGCGCGTTTCTCATTTCGTGCATTGACGGCCGGCGCTGCGTTGCGTCAGGCATTCTCGCCACGTTTGTGCGTCAGCCTGGCTGACTCAAAATCGATGGCTTGACGCTCAATTCCCGTAGTTGTGCGGAGTTCGCGCGATACAATTCCGGCGCGAAGCAATTCCGTATTTACCGTATTCGTTTAGGGTCACTCCGGTTTCGACACGCACACCGGATTATTTTCATGAAATTTCGTCTGTCGTTGTCTTCAGCGATCATTGCGTTCGGGATCGTTCTCGCCATCGGCTTCACGGCCGTCGTCTCCACCAGCCTCTACACCCTGCGCGAGCTCAAGGTCGGAGGCCCGCTCTATTCGGACATCAAGCTCGGCAACGACTTGATCGCCGATATCCTGCCGCCGCCGGAATACATCATCGAGGCCTATCTCGAGGCCACCCTCGCCATGCGCGAGCCGGACCAGCTTGCCGCCCATGGCGAGCGCCTGGTCCAACTCCGCAAGGATTACGACGAGCGCAAGGCATTCTGGGTCTCCTCCAGCCTCGCGGCCGATCTGAAGACCGCGCTGGTGTCCAAATCCGATGCCGAGGTACAGAAATTCTGGAAGGCGTCCGACCAGCTCCTTCCGGCCTCAAGGCCAAGGATGCGGCCGCTGCCGAGCGCGCCTATGCGCAGCTCAAGGAGGCCTATACCGCGCATCGCGCCGTCATCGACAGCATTGTCGAGAACGCCAACAAGCAGAATGCCGCGATGGAGAAGCTGGCCGCGGACCGCGACAGCTCGATGCTCTACATCCTCCTTGGCGTCGCCGCCGCCGTCCTCGCCTTCATAGCCGCGGGGCTGCTCGGCGTCGCGCTCGGCGTGGTGCGTCCGATCGTGCGCATGACGGACACGATGCAGAAGCTCGCGACCGGCGACCTCGCCGCCGAGATTCCTTTCGCGCACCGCCGGGACGAGGTCGGTTCGATGGCGGGTGCGCTCGTGGTGTTCAAGCAGGCGGCGGTCGAGAATTCCCGCCTGCGCGAGGAGCAGTTGCGGCAGGAGCAGGAGGCTGCGCTGGCCAAGCGCGGCGCCCTGCATCAGATGGCCGAGACCGTTGAACGCGAGACCGGCCGCTCGGTCGATACCGCGAGCGCAGCGAGCCACGGCGTCGAGCGGGCCGCCACCAGCCTGTCCGAGATCGCAAGCTCGCTCTCGGCACAGTCGCAGGCGGTTGCTGCAGCCTCCACCCAGGCCCTCGGCAGCTCGCAGACCGTCTCGGCTGCGGCGGAAGAGCTGAGCGCCTCGATCCGCGAGATCGCGAGCCAGGTCGCGCGGACCAGCATGGTCACCAAATCTGCGGTTGCCGGCCGCGAGCAGGCGCGGTCGACCATCCAGGCATTGGCCGGTTCGGTCAGGAAGATCGCCGAGGTCTCCGACCTCATCGGCGGCATCGCCGGCCAGACCAACCTCCTGGCGCTCAACGCCACGATCGAAGCGGCGCGCGCCGGCGAGGCCGGCCGCGGCTTCGCCGTGGTCGCCGCCGAGGTGAAATCCCTGTCCGACCAGACCGCAAAGTCCACCGAGGAGATCACGCGGCTGATCGCCGAGATCCAGACCTCGACGCAGGCCGCGGTCGATGCCGTCGAGACCATGGGCGGACACATCGTCGAGATCGACGGCGTCGCGACCTCGGTCGCTACTGCGATGGAGCAACAGGATGCCGCGACAAGGGAGATCACGCGGTCGATCTCCGAATCGGCTTCCGCGGCGCAGGAGGTTTCGGTCAAGATCGGCAATGTCAGCCGCGACGCCGCCTCCGTGAACGAGCGCGCGGCGGAGGTCAGGCAGGCGATCGCCGGCATGTCGGCCAATCTCGAACAGCTGCGGTCGGTCGTGGTGAGGACGGTGCGGGACTCGACCGCGGCGGCTTGAGCGGGGCGATGCCTGCCGCTGGTGCCGGCGGTTGTGATCGTGCAGTATGGCGCGGCACGGGGGCATCGTGGTTATGGCATCTCCACAATTGCCGGCGGTCGTTGAGCCCGCCCGACTGACAGCTGCGTTGCGCAAAGGCGGCGTGCTGGACGCTGGCGCGGTGCGCGAGGTGAAGGTGCTGCATCAGCACCCGGCCATGGTGTCGCACGTCATCCGACTTGGGCTGCGTTATGTCGGGGAATCCGCCGGGGCCCCGCACTCCGTCATCCTCAAGATGCCGCATTCAGTCTATGCCAAGACGCTGGCCAATTCCGGTCGGCAGGAAGTGGCCTTCTATACTCACCTTGCGCCGAACATGCCGCCGCAGATCGTGCCGCGCTGCTACGATGGCCATTTTGACGAGGAGAACCAGGCCTGGCATCTCCTGCTCGAGGATCTCACCGACAGCCATGAGATCGCAGCCGACTGGCCATTACCGCCCTCGCGCGATCAGGCGATGGCGATCGTCTCGGCGCTCGCCCGGTGGCATGCATCCTGGTGGGACCACTCCGGTCTCGGCGAAACCGTCGGTACCTGGGCGAGTCCCGACGATAGCGCGAAGCTCATGGATACTTTCGCGAGTCATTATGATCGCTTCGCCGATCTGCTCGGTGACCGCCTCAGCGAGGAGCGGCGTATCCTATACCGGCGCTTTATCGAGAAGGCGGAGCTGCTGCTGCAACGCTACCATTCGCATCGCCACGTGACCATCGCGCACGGCGATGCCCATATTTGGAATTTCCTGCTGCCGCGCTCGGGCGTCACGGATACCGTTCGCATCTTCGACTTCGACCAATGGCGCATCAACGTGCCGACGAATGACCTCGCCTACATGATGGCCACACAGTGGTATCCGGAGCGCAGGCAGGCGCTCGAGCGGCCTTTGCTCAACCATTATCACCAGACGCTGATGCAGCACGGTGTTGCCGGCTACACCCGAGGCACACTCGACCAGGACTATCGCCGATCGGTGCTCTGGCACATCACCAAACCGGTCTGGCAGTGGAGCATCAACATCCCGCCGCTGATCTGGTGGAATAATCTGGAGCGGGTGTTTGCGGCGGTGGATGATCTCGGCTGCGAGGAGCTGTTGTAACGCTGTTGTGTCCCAGGCGCGCTGCAGCAGGTAACGCTGCGCCGCAGAACCGGGGACCCAGCGTGCCGCAAGTATGGGCCCCGGGTCAGCAGCGCATCACTTGCGTGCTGCGCTGCGTCCGGGGCGCGAGGTGTCTGCCTACTCCATCACCGCGTGCTCCGGCCCGGCCGCCTGCTTGCGCAGCGTGGCCTTGGTGGAGCCGATCAGCAAGGCGAGCGGGATGGTGCAGAGGATGAAGACCATCACCAGCTGATAGTCATGCGCGAAGGCGATGATCTGCGCCTGCACGCTGACCATCCTGTCGGCCATGGCTCGCCCGGTTTCAGTGGACAGATTGATCATGCCGCTGACGCCGGGCATCTGCAGCGCGTGGTTGAAGGGATTGATGTGCTCGGAGAGGATCGCATAGGACCGGCGCGTTCCCTGCGTCAGCTCGGCGATGACGACGGAAATGCCGACCGAGCTTGCGACGTTGCGCATCAAGGTCAGCATCGCGGTGCCGTCGGTGCGCAGCTCGTTCGACAACGTCAGGAACGCCACGGTCGAGAGCGGGACGAAGACGAGGCCGAAGCCGAAGCCCTGGATCACGCTGACGGTGACGATCTCCGGCACCTGCGTCAGGTCGGTCCAGCCGGTCATCTGGAACAGCGATCCCGCGGTCAATGTCAGGCCGGCGACGATCAGCGTGCGCGCCTCGAAATAGCGCATCATGCGGCCGACCAGCATCATGGCGAAGAAAGTGCCGATGCCGCGGGTCGCCAGCAAAAGGCCGGCGGTGATGATGGGATAGCCGATCACGTTCTGCATGTAGGGTGAGGCCAGCGCCATGGTCGAGAACAGCACAAGCCCCATCACGACCATGAACAGGCAGCCGGTGACGAAGTTGCGGTCCCGAAACAGGCCGAAGCGGATGAACGGCGTCGAGGTCGTGAAGGAGTGCGCGAGAAAGAAGTAAAAGGCCGCAGCAGAGACGATGAATTCCGCAATGATCTCGTTCGATTCGAGCCAGCCCAATTGCTCGCCGCGGTCGAGCGCGAGCTGCAGCGCGCCGATCGCGACCGCCAGTGCTGCGAAGCCGAACCAGTCGAATCTGAGGCTCATATCCTTCTTCGTCTCGTCCATGAAGACGATCAGTCCGAGCACGGTGATCGCGCCGAACGGCAGGTTGACGAAGAACACCCAGTGCCAGGAATAGGTCTCGGTCAGCCAGGCGCCAAGCGAGGGCCCCATGATCGGGCCCATCATCACGCCCATGCCCCAGATCGACATCGCCTTGGCGCGCTCCTGGAGGGAGTAATAGTCGAGCATGACCGACTGCGACAGCGGCACCAGGGCCGCGCCGAACACGCCCTGGAGCAGGCGGAACAGCACCATCTGGTTGATGTCCTGCGCGAGCCCGCACAGCACGGAGGCGAAGGTGAACCCGGCCGAGCAGATGATGAAGATGCGCTTGCGTCCGAAGCGGTTGGCGATCCAGCCCACCGGCGCGGTCATGATCGCGGCGGCGACGATGTAGGAGGTCAGCACCCAGTTGATCTGGTCCTGCGAGGCCGACAGCGTGCCCTGCATGTAGGGCAGGGCAACATTGGCGATGGTGGTGTCCAGCGCCTGCATGATGGTCGCGGTCATGGCGCAGATCGTCACCATGTTCCGGCGCAGGCCGGGGACCATCAGGCTGGCATCGGGGCCGGACACCGGATCAGTCCTTGTCCTGGTTCGCTGCCGCCGACAGGCCGAAGAGACCGGCGAGCGAGCGCTGGTGGCCGGTGTCGATGGTAGCATAGACGCTCATGCCGGCTTTCAGCTTCCGCACATATTCGTCGGTCTCGTCGAAATAGATGCGGACAGGCACGCGCTGCACCACTTTCACGAAATTGCCCATGGCGTTCTGCGGCGGCAGGATGGCGAACTGGGCTCCGGTACCAGGCGAGAGCGAGCCGATCTTGCCTTTGAAGACGTGGTTCGGGAACGCATCGACCTCAAGCGTCACCGGCTGTCCTTCGGTCACGTAGGTGAGGTCGCTCTCTTTCGGGTTGGCGTCGACCCAGGGATGGGCGATGTCGATGATGGAGAACACTGGCGTACCTGCGACGACATAGCGGCCGAGCTGGATCTGCTCGACCTGCGTCGCCACGCCATCCATCGGCGCGCGCAATACAGTGTGTTCGAGATTGCGCTGGGCGTCGTCCAGCTTGGCTTTCGCCTGCGCATAGGGCGGGAATTGCTCGAGCGGCAGGTCGGGGTTGCCGAGCAACTGCGTCTTGGCGTTGGAGAGCTGCTGCTTGATGTATTGCGCCTGCGCGCCGGCGGTGACCAGTGCATTCGACGCGTTGTCGAGATCGAGCTGGGAGCCGTAATTGTTCTTCACCAGGGCCTGCTTGCGCTCGACATCGCGCTGCTTCAAATCGATGCCCTGCTGGGCGAGATTGAGCATATCGCCGTAGATCTTGATGTTGGAAACGAGATTGTCGTAGGTCGTCCGGGCCTGCGCGAGTTGCGCCTTGGCTTCTTCGAAGGCATGACGGAACGGAACGGGGTCGATTTCGAACAGCTCGTCGCCCCGCTTGACCGTCTGGCCTTCTTTCACGATCACCTTCTGGATTTTGCCGGAGATGTCGGGCGTCACCAGTACCTTCTGTGCGCCGACATAGGCATTGTCGGTGCCGACATAGCGGCCGCCATGCAGATACAAAGCGAGGCCGCCGATCACGACGACAACAGGCAGGACGACGAGAAGCAGGAAGCGGCGATAGCGCCGCAGGCCCGCCACCAGGCGGCGGCGCGGATCCGTGCCGGCTTTCTTCGTCGGCTTGCCGCTCTCGGTCTTCTGCTCGGGCTGGAACTTGAGAACCTGATCAGCCATAGCGCTGCTCCTTACGTGCTTGTTCCGCGCCGCTGGTTTGGGTGGCGTTCCGCACGTTCTCCTTGATCGTTTCCAACTGGGTGAGGAGACGGTGGGCATCGGCCGGGCTGATGCCGTCGAGCGCGTTGGCGGTGATCTCGGACCTGAGCCCGCTCATCCGTCCCAGCAGTTGCCGGCCGGCCTTCTTCAGGTAGAGCCGCTTGACCCGGCGATCCGAGGCGTCGTTGCGGCGCTCGATCCAGTCGTTGTCGCAGAGCTTGTCGATCAGGCGCGTCAGCGTGATCGGCTGCATCTCCAGGAGCTCGGCGAGCTCCGACTGCTTCATGCCCTCGCTGCGCTCGACCTTGGCCAGTACCGCCCATTGCGCCCGGGTAATGCCGAAGCGCGACGCCTCCTTGTCGGCATAGACGCGCAGCAGCCGATAGAGCTCGGCAAGCGTGAACAGGAAGTTCTGGTCGACAGACCCGCGGGTCATGAGCTTGGTCTCCAATGAGCTTGGAATATAATAAGCAAGCTTATGATTTCTGCGCTGCGGATTCGCGGGAGCCTGCCCCGCAACGGAAGCATGGCTGTCAGCCATCCGCAGGGTCGCGCTTTGGGTTCCCCCGCCGAAATGCTAGAAGCGAGGCCGCATGACCCTGGCAAAGCCTGCTTTTCCCGCGCCTGACCACGATCACGGCCGCTGCACCGCGGATGCGCTGGCGCATGCCGAAGCGGTCTGTCGGCAGCGCGCGCAGAAGTTCACGCCGATCCGTCGTCAGGTGCTGGAGGCGCTGCTCTCCAGCCACCGTCCGCTCGGTGCCTACGAGGTGATCGACGAGCTCGCCAAGTCGATGGCGCGGCCGGCGCCGATCACGGTCTATCGTGCCCTCGATTTCCTGATGGCCAACGGCCTCGTGCACCGCATCGAAAGCCGCAACGCCTATCTCGCCTGCGCCGCCCACGACCACGACGCGACCTCGGCGGTGGCGTTCCTGATCTGCGAGCGTTGTGGCCTCGTCGGCGAGATTCCCTCGGCATCCTTCGCCAAGGACCTCAATGCCGCCGCACGCAGCTCAGGCTTCGCCCCCAAATTGTCTGTGGTGGAGATCACGGGCGTCTGCACCCATTGTCAGAAAGCTGCCTGAAGCAACAACGGCGCAAAGCCGGTCATCGGAAAGAGATGTCCTCACCACAAGCCATTCCGTCCGCCGGCCGCCCTCTCAGTGCCGGCGCCATTGCCCTGATGCTGATGCTGTGCCTGACCTGGGGTTTCAACCAGATCGCGGTGAAGCTGGTGCTGCCGGACATTCCGCCGATGCTCCAGGCCACCATCCGCTCGATGGGCGCGCTGCCGGTGCTGTTCATCATCGGCACCCTGCGCGGCGTCAAATTCTTCGAACGTGACGGCACGTGGAAGGCAGGGCTCATCGCCGGGCTGATGTTCGGCATCGAATTCGTCCTGATCTTCCAGGGTCTGCGCTTCACCTCGGCCTCTCGTGCAGTGGTGTTCCTCTACACCGCGCCGTTCTTCGTCGCGCTCGGCTCCTACCAGGTGCTCGGCGAGCGGCTTGGCGGCACGCAATGGCTGGGGCTCGCGGTGAGCTTTGCCGGCGTCGCGCTCGCCATCGGCGTGCCGCAACCGGATGTCGATGCCAAGGTGCTGCTCGGCGACCTCATGATCGTCGGCGGCGCCGGGCTATGGGCGGCGACTACTTTGGTTGCCAAGGGCACGCGGCTGCGCTTCGCCGCGCCGGAGAAGGCGCTGGGCTATCAGGTCGCGACCTCAGTCCCGATTTTGGGACTGGCAGCCTGGCTGTTCGGCGAATCCATCACACACACGCCCGCACCCCTCTCCATCGCCCTCATGGCCTTCCAGGCGATCTGGGTGGTGGGAACCACGTTCACGCTTTGGTTCGCGCTAGTGAAGGCGTATTCGGCCAGCAAATTGTCGGCTTTTACCTTCATCACCCCTTTGTTTGGCGTGGTCGGTAGCTATTTCATCATGCACGACACCCTGAGCCTGACATTCGGGGCCGCCGCGGTCCTTGTCATTGCTGGGCTTTTTCTGGTTAACCGTCCCAGCCAAACGGCTGCGGCGCCGCGTGATGCATTGCTGAACGTCACCAAAACCTGATATTTGGACCCCATGAACAAGCTCGAAAACCCCCTCGATTCCGAGATCGCAGGCCCCGCGCCCCGGCACCGGACCACCCAGGTCAAGGTCGGCAACGTCGCCGTCGGTGGCGGAGCACCGATCGTCGTGCAGTCGATGACCAACACCGACACCGCCGACATCGACGGCACCATCGCCCAGGTCGCAGCGCTCGCGCGCGCCGGCTCCGAAATGGTCCGCATCACCGTGGACCGCGAGGAGGCCGCAGCCGCCGTTCCGCACATCCGCGACGGCCTCGCCAAGCGCGGCATCACCACGCCCCTGATCGGCGACTTCCATTATATCGGCCACAAGCTGCTCGCGGCCTATCCGGCCTGCGCCGAGGCGCTCGCCAAATATCGCATCAATCCCGGCAATGTCGGCTTCAAGGACAAGCGCGACAGCCAGTTCGCCGACATCATCGAGATCGCCAACAAGAACAACAAGCCGGTCCGCATCGGCGCGAACTGGGGCTCGCTCGACCAGGAGCTGCTCACCAAGCTGATGGACGAGAACGCCGCCTCGCCGAACCCGCGCGACGTGCGCGCGGTGACGCGCGAGGCCATGGTGCAGTCGGCGCTGCTGTCGGCCGCGCGTGCCGAAGAGCTCGGCATGCCCAAGGACCGCATCATCCTCTCAGCCAAGGTGTCCGCGGTGCAGGATCTGATCGCGGTCTATCAGGATCTGGCGTCCCGTTCCGACTATGCCATCCATCTCGGCCTCACCGAGGCCGGCATGGGCTCGAAAGGCATCGTGGCGTCCTCCGCCGCGCTCGGCATCCTGCTGCAGCAGGGCATCGGCGATACCATCCGTATCTCGCTGACGCCGGAGCCGGGCGGCGACCGCACCCGTGAGGTGCAGGTCGGCCAGGAACTCTTGCAGACCATGGGCTTCCGCACCTTCGTGCCGCTGGTTGCGGCCTGCCCCGGCTGCGGCCGCACCACCTCGACCACGTTCCAGGAACTGGCCCGCTCGATCCAGGACTTCATTCGCGACGAGATGCCGAACTGGAAAACGAAATATCCCGGCGTGGAGGAGCTCAACGTCGCGGTGATGGGCTGCATCGTCAACGGCCCGGGCGAATCCAAGCACGCCAATATCGGCATCTCGCTGCCCGGCACCGGCGAAGCGCCGGCCGCCCCGGTGTTCGTCGACGGCAAGAAGTTCCGCACGTTGCGCGGGCCCACCATCTCCGCCGACTTCAAGGCACTGGTGATCGACTATATCGACCAGCGCTACGGCCAAGGCGCCAAGGTGCCGGTGACGGCGGCGGAGTAGGCGCTCCTCAACATCGGATTCGTAGGGCGGGTTAGCACAGCGTAACCCGCCTTATTTTTTGCGGGCGCGAAGTGGCGGGCTACGCTTCGCTAACCCGCCCTACATTGCTACGATCACTTCCAATCAAGAACGATCGGGAGACACGCCATGAGCTCACTCACCGGCAAGCAGGGTCCGCGCTATCGCCACACGGCCGAAGACGGCGCGCCCTACGAGACCATCGCAGTCGAAAAGCTCACGCCCATCATTGGTGCGGAGATCTCCGGCATCGACATCGGCCAGCTGGTCGAGGGTGACAGCCGCTCCAACCGGCAGATGGACGAGATCCATCGTGCGCTCGCCGAGAACCTCGTCATCTTCATCCGCGACCAGCACATCACGCCGCAGCAGCATCTCGCCTTCGGCCGCAAGTTCGGCGAGCTACATTTCCATCCCGCCGCGCCGCATGAGGATGAGGACCCCGCGCTGATGAAGATCTATGCCGACAAGAACTCGCCGCGAGCGAACGGCGAGGGCTGGCATTCGGACGTGTCCTGCGATCTCGAGCCGCCGATGGGCTCGATCCTCTACATCAAGCAGTGCCCGCCGCGCGGCGGCGACACGCTGTTCGCCAACATGTACGCGGCCTATGAGGCGCTATCGGACCGCATGAAGGCCTATCTCGACGGATTGACGGCGCTGCATGACGGCGAGCCGATCTATCGCGGGCTCTACGCGAATTACGGCGTCGCCGACCGGCCGAGCTATCCGCATGCCGAGCATCCCGTGGTGCGCACGCATCCCGTCACCGGCAGGAAGGCGCTCTACGTCAACCGCGGCTTCACCCGGCACATCAACGGCATCCCCCGCGACGAGAGCGACGCGATGCTCGCCTATCTCTATCAGCACGCCGAGAACCCGCTGTTCCAGTGCCGCTTCCGCTGGACCGAGAACGCCATCGCCTTCTGGGACAACCGTTGCACCCAGCACCGTGCGATGTGGGATTACTGGCCGCACACGCGTTCAGGCACGCGGGTGACGGTGAAGGGCGAGCGGCCGGTTTAGGAGGCGGTGCCGTAGGGTGGGCAAAGCAAAGCGTGCCCACAATCTCGCTCCGCATGCAACACGATGGTGGGCACGGCGCGTTGCGCCTTTGCCCACCCTACGAAACCGTTCCTGCGTTGACGCCTTCCGATTCCCGCGCCATCTTCCCCAAAGCAAATCGCGAATCGCGGCAGCGGAGTAGCGCTTGGGGCAATCGCGCAGCATCATCGCAATTTGGATCATGCCGCTTGTTGCATCGATCCTGCTGTCGCCGTTCGCCTTTGTCGATGCGACCGAGGCTGCTGCTACGCGAAAGATCGCGCGATCCAGGCCGAAGCCATCGCCGGCGGCCAAATGCGAGATGCCGAAGTTCAAGATCGTGGTGGATGTCGGGCACACTCCGGACTCCTATGGCGCGTTGAGCGCGCGCAATGATCCGGAGTTCGGCTTCAACTTCCGCCTCGCGAAGCTGATCACGGCAAAGCTCAAATCCGAAGGCTTTGCCGCAACCCGCCTGCTGGTCACGGACGGCAAGGCGAAAGCGAGTCTGTTCAAGCGTGTCAGTGCCGCGAATGACGGCCGGGCCGATCTGTTCCTGTCGGTCCATCACGATTCGGCGCCGGACAAGTTGCTCGAGAGGTGGGAATTCGATGGGACAAACAGCTATTTCAGTGACCGTTTCTCGGGGCACTCGCTGTTCGTGTCGCAACGAAATCCGCACTTCGCCACCAGTCTGAGGCTGGCGCGGATGATCGGCAGACAGTTGAAGGAGCAGGGCCTGAATTATGCGAACCAGTACACGCTGCCGGTGATGGGCCGCTACCGTCGCCAGCTGATCGACAGGAATGTCGGCGTCTATCGCTATGACGGGCTCGTCGTGCTCTCGCGGACGCGGAGTGCCGCCGTGCTGATCGAGGCCGGCTCGATCATCAACCGCGACGAGGAGATGGAAATGAACTCGCCGGAGCGGCAGGAAGCGGTAGCGGCAGCGGTTGCGGCGGCGATGAGGGAGTTTTGCGAGAGGCGATAGTCGTTCATCAATCGTCGTTGTGCTCGCAATGACGAGGAGGCTATAGCGGCGCGCCGCGATACTCCCGGTTCGCCAGGCTCGCCTCCTCCAGATCCAGATCGCGCTCGATCCTTCGTCTTGTCTCGTCGGTGATCTGGCCGTCGCGCAGCAGATCGTGGATGAACTTGCGCTCGGCGACGATCAGCGCGCGGGTCAGCGTGGTGCCGGCGGCCGAGACGTCGTGATGGGTGGGATCAAGCGCGTCGGGCAGCTGGTTGAGTCGGATCTCGTGGCGGGCACGAAGCAGCCGCATTACCTCGTCCGAGACTTCCTTTTCCGCGCTCAGCGCGTCCAGCGATCTCAGCGCGGCATCGAGGGCCTGTCGGCGCGCCGCGATCTCGGCCTCGTGCTCGGCCGCATGCTCGTTGCGGCCCGCCTCGGCGACGCCGAGCCAGCGCACCACCGGCGGCAGTGTCAGCCCGACGCCGACCAGCGTGACGAAGATGACGCCGAAGGCGACGAACAGGATCAGGTCGCGGTACGGAAACGCCTCACCACTTGGCAGCGTGAACGGCAGCGCCAGCGCTGCGGCCAGCGAGACCGCGCCGCGTACCCCGGTGAAGGCGAGCACGAACGGCCATTGCCATGGCGGCGACGGATCGCGCTCGCGCAGCGATTTGCTGAGCACCCGCGGCAGATAGGTCGCGGGATAGAGCCAGGCGAAGCGCGCAACGACGACGATCACGAGGACCACGGCGGTCGCGATGAGGATGTCGTCGAGGGGGAACGACTTCGACTTCTCGTAGAGCGCGCGCATCTGGAAGCCGGTGAGCAGGAACAGCAGGCCTTCGATCAAATAGATGATGAGATCCCAAAAAAAGATTCCTTGCAGGCGCGTTGCCGAGGAGATCAGCAGCGGGCCGTTCCAGCTCACATAGAGGCCACAGGCGACGGTCGCGATCACGCCGGAGCCGCCGACATGCTCCGGCAGCCAAAAGGAGACGTAAGGCGTGAGCAGCGACAGCGTGAGCTCGACCTGCGGATCCCCAGACCATTTGCGCAAGCGCAGGGACAGCCAGCCGACGCCGATGCCGAAGGCGATCTCGCCGGCGATGATGAGCAGGAATTCGCCGGCCGCCAGCGGCAGCGAGAAATGCCCGACCATGATCGCAGCGAGCGCAAAGCGGTAGAGGATCAGCGCGGTGGCGTCGTTGGCGAGCCCTTCGCCCTCGAGCACGACCAGGATACGGCGCGGCATGTGCAGCCGGCGCGCGATCGCGAGCGGCGCCACCACGTCCGGCGGCGCGACGATGGCCCCGAGCAGGAAGGCAAAGGTCCAGGGCAGGCCGATCAGATAATGCGTGGCGGCTGCCACCATCGCCGCCGTGAAGATCACGGCGCCGACTGCGAGCAGCACGATCGGACGCAGATTCTTCCTGAACTCGCGCCAGCTCATCGCGACGCTTGCCGAGTAGATCAGCGGTGGCAGCACGACCAGCAGCACCAGCTCCGGCGGCAGTTCCACCGACGGCATGCCCGGCACGAAGGCGAGGCCGACGCCGGCCAGCATCAGCAGGATGGCAGGAGCGACATTGAAGCGGCGCGCGGTCAGCGCCACGCTCGCCAGCACGGCCAGCAGGATGAGAAAGGTCTGAAATTTGGCTTCCATGATGGTCTGTCTTGACCCGGAAGCGGCCGCACCGTCAATGTGCGCGGCTTACGCCAGCCGCTCGGCCACCATCCGCCCGATCCGCGCGAACACGGCCGCGATCTGCGCCGCGCTCGGCGTACCGCCCTGAACATAGGTCGTGATCAGGATCGGCGTGTCGGGCTTCGGCCATACCACTGCGATGTCGCCCGCGGCGTCCTTGCCGTTGTAGCCGGTCTTGTCGCCGATCTTCCAGCTTGCGGGCAGACCGCCGCGCAGCCGGTTCGCTCCGGTCTTGCAATTCACCATCCAGTCCGTGAGCTGCGCGCGTGAGGCCGGCGACAATGCTGCGCCCAGCACCAGCCGCCGCAGATTTCCGGCCATCGCCGCCGGCGTTGTGGTGTCCCGGGGATCTCCGGGACGAGAGCGGTTGAGCTCGGGTTCGTTGTGGTCGAGCCGGGAGGTGGTGTCGCCGAGCGATCGCCAAAACGCGGTGAGCGCCGCCGGGCCCCCGATCCGCGCCAACAGCAGATTGGCGCAGGTGTTGTCGCTGAGCTCGACGATCGCCTTGCACATCTCGCTGACAGACATCGCGCCGGCCGCGAGATTTTGTCTGGCCACCGGCGCATACTCCAGGAGGTCGGCTTCGCGGTAAGGGATCATGGCCGCGAGTTGCTCCTCGCCGCGATCGGCCCGCGCCAGCACGCAGGCCGCGAGCGAGGCCTTGAATGTCGAGCACATCACGAACCGCTCGTCGGCGCGCCAGGCGAGCTTCGCGCCGCTGGCCAGGTTTTCCGCATGGAGCCCGATCCGCCCGCCGCTCTCCCGTTCATAGGCCTCGAATTCCGGCGGCGCATCCGCGGCCAGCACGGGGGAGGCCGCCATCCAGCACAGGGAGGCGAGCAGGGAGCGGCGGTCGAGAAGCATGAAAGGCCTTCATCAAGACAGACAAGCGGGGATGCGGCGGATGCTTTATCAGCACCGTCATTGCGAGCGTAGCGAAGCAATCCAGGATCTGTCCGCGGCGGGATTCTGGATTGCTTCGTCGCAAGGGCTCCTCGCAATGACGTGTGGCGAGAGTTGGGCTTGCAACTCGCGGAGAATGGAAGAGAGCGCGTGCCAGGTGGGGCAGCGGAGGCCTCACTCCCTCAGGTCATACCGATACGATTTCGACACGATCTGCCAGCCATCGGCGAGCTTCATCGCGACCAGATAGTCGGTGAAATAGCGCGGCGGCAGCTGGCATCGGACCTTGATGAAGGCGGTCTTGGCGTCGGAGCGATCGATGGTGACGATGAAATCCTCCCGCGGCTTGCCTTCGGCCTTGCCGGAGGGGCGCTTGCGCACGCGGTCGAGCCAGTCCGGCACGGTCAGCACCTGAAGCTCGCCCTTCTCGACCCAGCGCAGATCGGCAGAGGGATGGAAGATGGCGCCGAGTTTTTCGGCATCACCCTCGTAAAGGCCGTCGAAATAGGATTGCACGACGGCTTCGACACTCGACCGGTCCTGGCTCATAGGTCATCCTTTTGCATGATGGCTTGAAGCGAACTTAGTCGTATGCATCGAAATGCGCTATGGGTGTGTCTGCCATTTGCGTGAAAGCGTCGCCATGACCGGATCAGAAAATTCGAACGTTCGCATCCTGATCGGCGAATGCTATTGCCGCACCGTGCGCTTCGAGGTCGCAGACGAATTCTCCTATGCGATGAACTGCCACTGCTCGAACTGCCGTCGCACCACCGGCGCCGCCTTCAAGCCGTTCGCCGGCATCGCGCAGGACAAGCTCCGCATCGTCAGGGGCGGCGAACAGCGGATGATTTTCGGCGACGATACTACCCACAATGCCCATTGTGCCCGGTGCGGCTCGCTGCTCTATTCCCTGGTCCGCGAGGGACAATGGGTCCATGTCGCCATGGGAACCCTGGTCGACACCCCCTCGATCCGGCCAAGCGCACATATTTTCGTAGGCTCGAAGGCCCCCTGGCATGAAATTACGGACGATCTGCCGCAACATCGGGAGCACATCGGGGATGTCTGAAGGAACCCGGGGCGCCTGCCTTTGCCGGCGAACCGGGTTGGCGTTGGCGCGACAAACAAAAGGGGCCGTTCGTCCTGTCGTCGGCGTCGCCTTCGTGACCTCCATCACAAGCGCCGGCGGCGGATCCTGCTAAAGCGGTCCCACGGGCTCGAAAGGCCCCCGAACCTTCGGAAGTCGTGTCATGCGCAATCTGCTCAGACTTTGCCCGCTTCTCCTCGCCCTCGCGCTGCTGCTCGGCGCCGGGCCTGCCTTTGCCGGCAAGCGCGTCGCCCTGGTGCTCGCCAACTCGGCCTATCAGCACGCACCGTCGCTGGTGAACCCCGTCAATGACGGTTCGGTGATGGCCAAGACGCTGAAGGAGGCTGGCTTCGATGTCGTCGATTCCCGGCACGATCTGTCGGCGCTGGAGACGCGTCGGGTGCTGCGCGACTTCGCAGATTCAACCCGCGATGCCGACATCGCCGTGGTCTACTATGCCGGCCACGGCATCGAGGTCGAAGGCTCCAACTATCTGATCCCCGTCGACGCCAAGCTCGAGCGCGACACCGACGTGTACGACGAGGCGCTTTCGCTTGATCGCATCCTGGTCGCGGTCGATCCGGCAAAGCAGCTCCGCCTGGTGATCCTGGATGCCTGCCGCGACAATCCGTTCGGCAAGAGGATGAAGCGCACCGTCGCCTCGCGCAGCTTCGGCCGCGGCCTCGCCCAGGTCGAGCCGTCCAGTCCCAACACCTTGATCGCCTATTCGGCCAAGGCCGGCTTCACGGCGCAGGACGGCGACGGCGCCAACAGCCCGTTTACGGTTGCTCTGTCGAAGCATTTGACGACGCCGGGCCTCGATGTCCGCCGCGCTTTCGGCTTCGTGCGCGACGACGTGCTCAAGTCGACCGCTAACAAGCAGGAGCCGTTCGTCTATGGCTCGCTTGGCGGCGAGGACGTGCCGCTGGTGCCGGTCAAGGTGGCAGCTGCGCAAGCGGCGCCGGTGGCGAACCCGCAGGCCGACATCCGCCGCGACTACGAGCTCGCGCTCCAGGTCGGCAACAAGGCGGCATGGGATGCCTTCCTCGCCCAGCATCCCGATGGCTTCTATGCGAGCCTTGCCAAGCTCCAGGTCGAGAAGATCGGCGCCGAGCAGGCCCATGCGGCAGCGATCGCCAAGGCGAAACAGGCCGAGGCCGAGCGCGACCGCCTTGCCGCCCTCGGCGCGCAGAAGGATGCGCAAGCCAAAGCCGCCGCCGATGCGAAAGCCGCCGAGCAGGCACAGCTTGCCGCGCAGAAGGCCAAGGAGCAGGCGCAGCAGCAGGCGGCCGCTGCAGAACAGCAGCGCGTCAACCTCGCCGCCGCGGCGCCGGCTACTGCGCCGGCCAGCACGGCGAGCCCCGCCGGCACCAACGTCGCGGCACTGACGCCCGCGACTGCGCCCGCCGATCTCAGTCGCTCGGTGCAGGCCGAGCTCGGCCGCGTCGGTTGCTTCACCGGACAGGCCGATGGCAATTGGAATACGTCCTCGCAGCGGTCGCTGTCGCAGTTCAACCGCTATGCCGGCACCAAGCTCGACGTGAAGGTGGCCAGCACCGACGCGCTCGATACGGTCAAGACCAAGCAGTCGCGTGTGTGTCCGCTGGTGTGCGAGCACGGCTTCAAGGCCGACGGCGACAAATGCACGAAGATCGTCTGCCGCACGGGTTATGCCGTCAACGATGACAATGAGTGCGAGAAGCAGCGTGCGGCCAAGCCGGCCAAACCTGCGACCGCCAAGCGCGACGACGGCGATGAGCGTCCCGCACGCCAGCGTCGCCAGTCCGCAGGCGCGGCAGGCGGCTATGGCGCCGCTGCCGGCATTGCTGCTGGCGCCGGTCGCGCCGCCGGTGGCGGACAGGTCTACTGCAACAACACTGGTTGTCGTCCGGTCCATCGCGGTTGCCGTCTCGAATATCGCGGCGGCGGGGGCCCCGGCAACGACGCCAACGCCGAGGTGTGTTACTAGGGTTGCGGTATCGCGACATGTCGTCCTGACTTTTCGCCAGGACGACCGCTGAGACTAAGTCGAAATCGCGCTCGCCGCGATATTCACCGTCAGCGCCAGCAATGCCGTGTTGTAGATGAAGGACACGATGCCGTGCGCGGTCGCGGTGCGGCGGATGGTCTTGTCGGTGATGCCAACGTCGGAGACCTGCGCGGTCATGCCGATCACGAACGAGAAATAGACGAAATCCCAATAGTCGGCGTGGTCATCCTTGTCGCCGCTCGGGAATTGCAGGCCGCCCGGCTTGGCGTTGCGGTAATAATCATGCGCGTAATGCAGAGCGAACGTGGTATGCACAGCCGCCCATGACAGCACGATGGTGGTGATCGCCACCGTCAGTTCGAGGACGCCGCGATGCGGCGTGCCGAGCTCGGAGACGATCGCCGCGATGCTGGCGAACGCGCCGATCGCCGTTACCAGCAGGATCACGAAGCGGCCGTCGTCCTGCATGGCCGCGGCGCGACGAATGTGCTTGTGATCGTTGCACAGCATCATCGCGTAGACCAGTACGAGATACACCGCGATCAGCGCGTCCCACCCGAACAACAGCCGCGTCACCAGGCGGTGCGTGCCCGGCAGCAGCAGGCAGACGAGAATGCCGACGGCGAGCGCGATGAAGGTTCGCGGCCGCGCATAGAGCAGCCGCATCGGCCGCGACATCTGGCGGAAGCGGACGAGGGCGGGATCCTCTTTGCCGCCGGCCGCCATCGTCGCGCGTCAGTTCTTCCGTTCGGCGACAAAGCGCGCCGCGGCCTGCAGCACGGCGGCGCGGTCGCCGAAGATCGACACCGCGCTGTCGGCGCGCGCGAGCAGATCGCGTACGCGCTGCTTGGCGCCTTCGATGCCAAGCTGGGTGACGAAGGTGGTCTTGCCGAGCGCGGCATCGGCCCCGGCCGGCTTGCCGAGCGCCGCCGCATCGCCTTCGACGTCGAGCAGATCGTCGGCGATCTGGAAGGCCTCGCCGAGCGCGCGACCGTAATCGTCGAGCGCTTGATACTCTTTCTGCGAGGCCTGGCCGAGGATCGCGCCGGCTATGCAGCCGTAGCGCAGCAGCGCGCCGGTCTTCATCTGCTGAATGCGGGCAACATCGATCGGCTCGTTGCCGCCGAAGCGGCCTTCGCCGGCGAGATCGAGGATCTGGCCGCCGACCATGCCGCCGATGCCGGCGCAGCGCGCCAGCGCCCGCGTCAGCAGCAGCCGCACATTGGCGTCGCGATGGATCTCGTCGCGGGTGACGATGTCGAAGGCGAGCGTGAGCAGGCCGTCGCCGGCGAGGATCGCGGTCGCATCGTCGGTTTTCTTGTGCAGGGTCGGGCGGCCGCGGCGCAGGTCGGAATTGTCCATCGCCGGCAGATCGTCGTGGATCAGCGAATAGCAGTGGATGCACTCGAGCGCGGCGCCGACGAGCAGCGCCGCTTCACGGGGAACGCCGAACACGGCCGCGCTTTCGACCACCAGGAACGGCCGCAGACGCTTGCCGCCGTTGAGGCTTGAATAGCGCATTGCGTCCATCAGTCGCTTGGGCCGGGCGATCTCGTCGTGCAGGATGTCGTCCGACAGCAGGCGGCCGAGCAGGGCCTCGGTGTCATCAGCGGTCTTGTCCAGACGTTTGGCGAAATCGGACGGGGACGTGCCGGTCATCAAGAGGGGCTCCAGAACTAAAATTCGGCGGGACAATCCTTTATGCGCCCGCCCCAGTCAATCGTTTGGAAGGCCTAAAAAGTGCTGGAAAAGGCCCGAATAATCACAGACTTAACAGTCTGGCTCGTAGCCGCGTTTCATTTTGTGCCGGAAAGGTCGATTTGCGCATCGTCAAAATCCTTCTCCTGGCGCTCGTGGTCGCAGCTCTCGCGCCCTATGTGATCGCGCCGTTTTACCGGGTTGGTCATCCGGTTTCGACGCTGATGGCCTGGCGTTCGCTCCGTGGTGCGCCGATGCAGCGGCAATGGATCGATCTGGCGGCGATGTCGCCCTATCTGCCGCGCGCGGTGGTGGCAGCGGAGGACGCGCATTTCTGCAAGCATCACGGCATCGATTGGGGGGCGCTGCGCGAGGCGATCGACGACGCGCAGGAGGACGGCACGCCGTTCCGGGGCGCCTCCACCATCACCCAGCAGGTCGCAAAAAACCTGTTCCTGTGGCAGGGGCGGGACTTCGTCCGCAAAGCGCTGGAGTTCCCGCTGGCGCTCTGGATCGACCTCGTCCTGCCCAAGCAGCGGATCCTGGAGATTTACCTCAACATCGCCGAGCTCGGCCCGCAGGGGCAATTTGGCGTCGAGGCGGCCAGCGCCTTTGCCTTCGGCAAGTCGGCGGCCAACCTTTCGTCCCGGGAAGCCGCCCTCCTGGCCTCGATCCTGCCGAATCCGGTCAAACGCAGCGCCCGAATCCCCGGCCCGGGTGTCCGGCGGCTGGCGGCGACCTATATGGCGCGGGGGCAGGCGAGCTCGCTTGCGACCTGCTGGCGCGAAAATCGCTGATTTCGGGCCTATTTTGGGCCGATTTTCCGGCCCAAAAGCCTAGCTTTAGGGCCAGCCTTCCTCTATAAGCCCGGCCTTGATCGGCATTCAGCTCGCCTCCTATTGCGGGTGCTGAGCCGTCCTTCGCGGACGATGCCCTGATGACACCAATCCCTAGAGGATATTGAAATGGCCGTTCCGAGAAGAAAAACCTCGCCGTCGCGCCGTGGCATGCGCCGCTCGGCAGACGCCATCAAGAAGCCGACCTATGTCGAAGACAAGGACTCCGGCGAGCTCCGTCGTCCGCACCATCTCGACCTCAAGACCGGCATGTACAAGGGCCGTCAGGTCCTGAAAAAGAAAGAGTCCTGAAGGGACCTTTCTTCAGGCGGGACGATCGCGCTGCCTGATTTCAGCCAACCCATGAGCTAGACGGTGACGGCGGCGGAGCAAATGCTTCGCCGCCGCATTGTCCTGTCCGGATATCTTGATCGAGAAGGCGCCTTGCCGATGGTCGGTTTCCCGCTGCTTCTGATCCCGCTCGCGGTCTACAACATCATCGCCTTCCTGATGCCGACCGTGTCCTTCACGGACGTGCTGTTCAAGGTCCCGATGGTGTCCGGCGAGGTCTGGCCGGTCACGCTCGCCGATCTCCTGCTCGCGCTCGGCGTGGTGCTGCTGCTGCTCGAAGTGGTCAAGGGCGCCCGGCCCGGCTCCAAATTCCTCATGGACCATCTGCTGTCGCTGATCGTGTTCGGCGCGGCCGCAGCCGAATTCGTGATGTGGCCCAAATTCGGCAACTCCACCTTTTTCCTGCTGGTGCTGCTCGCGATGGCCGACTTTTTCGCCGGCATCGCCCAGCGCACGCGCCGTCGCGTCACCTATGTCGCCGAGACGACGGTGGCCGCGCCACGCAAGGCCAAGCGCCAGGCCGAAGCGGCCGCAGAGGATGTGGCGGCCGAGCGCAAGTTCGAGCCGGTGATTGCGCCGCAGGCGGCACCGGCCGAGCCGCCCGCACCTTCGGCGCAGTCCGTCGCCGAGTCCGTGCTGATGGATCACCCTGCGCCAAAGCCCGCACAGGGCGCGCCGTCGCCGGAAATTCCCTCGCCGCATCTCCAGCCGGGTAACGGCACGCCACCGTCTTCCGAGACGCCGCCGCGCTGATCGGCCTCAAGCTACCTGCCGTGTCCGCGCGCTGACGCTTTGCAGCGGACGCTTGCTGCCATAGGCAAGCAGCGCATCCTCGGAGGAGCCACGGCGAAGCCGGCTGGTCTGGGGCAGATGCTCGGCATTGGCGATCAGCTGGGTGACGAAGCTGGGATCGGGGCGGGGTAGGGGCATTTTATGGACCCACGCAAGCGTAGGCAGCATCGGCACCAGGTCCGTGCCCGTGCCGTTGTCCGCTTGGTCCAATCGATCGGTACCCAACATCGCCTATCACCGTTGATCCGGCGGAGCCTGTCGCGTTTCGGGACGCTGGCTCCGGTGCGTGTCAGTACTCGCAAGGCCTATGCCGGCTGAGCCTATTTGGTTCCCGACCGCCTTGGGAACGTGGTTTCCAAATTGTTTATGAACTTTGCCTAGGGTCGAAGACGAATCTGGCTTTATCCTGTACCGGCTCAGGACTCCTTGCTGTCCCGAAACGAGGCGATCTTGACCCCTGCATTGCCGCAAGCCTCCGACATTCTGGCCGCGCTCGGCCAGGCCGTGTTCGCCTGGGACATCGCCAGCGACGTCATCGTCTGGGGTGAGCAGGTCAGCGCCGTCTTCCCGGGCATTCCCGCCGAGCGGCTCGCGACCGGGGCCGAGTTCGCCAAGCTGATCGAGCCGGCGCAGTCTTTGCGGACCGCGGCGCTGGCGCAGACCTCCGCCGTGCATGGCGCCGACGGCACGCCCTATCGGGTCGAGTACGGCGTGCGCATGAGTGCCTCCGATCCCGTGGTCTGGGTCGAGGAGACCGGCCGCTGGTTTGCCGGCCCCGATGGCCGCCCCACGCGTGCGATCGGCTCCGTCCGCATCAACAATGAGCGCCATGCCCGCGATGAGGAGCTGTCGAAGCTGGCCCGGCTCGATCCGCTGACCGGCGAGCTCAACCGCTCCCATCTGATCGCGGCGCTGGCCGAGTCGATCGAGGAGACGACCCGCTTCCGCTCGACCGCGGCTTTCATGCTTGTCGGCATCGATCATCTCGCCCGCGTCAATGACGCCTTCGGCTTCGACGTTGCCGATGCCGTGATTCTCGACGTCGCCAAGCGCATTCGTGCGCGCCTGCGCGGCGGCGACGTGCTCGGACGCTTCTCCGGCAACAAGTTCGGCCTGATCCTGAAGAACTGCACCGTCGACGACATGAACGTCGCTGCCGAGCGCTTCCTCGCCGGCATCCGCGACGAGGTGGTGCCCACCAAATCGGGACCGGTCTCGGTCACGGCGTCGATCGGTGCGGTCAGCCTGCCGCGCTATGCGCGCAACACCGACGAAGCCGTCAACCGCGCGCACGAGACGCTGGACGCCGCCAAGCGCCGCCGTGTCGGCTCGTTCGCGGCGTGGCGTCCGGATGCCGCGCGCGACGCGCAGCGCCGCGTCAACATCCGCGTCACCGACGAGATCGTCACCGCGCTGAACGAGCGCCGCATCAAGCTCGCCTATGAGCCGGTGGTGGCGACCGCCTCGCGCGAACGCGCATTCCACGAATGCCTGGTGCGGATGGATCAAGGCGACGGCCAGGTGCTGCTGGCGCCCGATATCGTGCCGGTCGCCGAACGGCTCGGCCTCATTCGCCTGGTCGACCACCGCGTGCTGGAGCTCGTGGTGGCCGAGCTTGCCGCCGCACCCGACATCTGCCTCAGCCTCAACATCTCGCCGGATACGACGATGGATCCGGACTGGTGGGCGGGAATCGAATCGTTGATGCAGGCCCATCCCGGCGTTGCCGAGCGGCTGATCGTCGAGATCACCGAAACGGTCGCGATCCAGGACATCGACGACGTTCGCGCCTTCGTCGGCCGCCTCAAGCACTTCGGCAGCCGCATCGCCATCGACGATTTCGGTGCCGGCTACACCTCGTTCCGCAATTTGCGCAAGCTCGGCGTCGACATCGTCAAGATCGACGGCGCCTTCGTGCAGAACATCACCCGCTCAGCCGACGATCGCGCCTTCGTGCAGACGCTGATCGACCTCGCTCGCCGCCTCGACATCAAGACCGTGGCCGAATGGGTGCAGGACGAAGAAGCCGCAAGCATGCTGCTCGACTGGGGCTGCGACTATATCCAGGGCCGCCTGATCGGGCTGGCCTCGGCGGAGCGCCCGTGGGGCGCGCGGCCGGACAGCGCGCTGCCCGCGGCGGGGTGATGAATCGTAGGGTGGGTTAGCCGCAGGCGTAACCCACCACTTCTCTCATTCGCAAAGACCGAAGAGGTGGATTACGCCTGCGGCTAATCCACCCTACAAGTTCCTCACGCCCCTTCATCCAGCGCCACCAGCTCGCGCTTCTTGCGCAGTGCCGGCAATAGCGGCGCGATCAGCAGCACCAGCGCGAACGCCAGGCACGTCGCCGAGATCGGCCGCTGCACGAAGGTCCAGAGATCGCCTTGTGACAGGATCAGCGACTTGCGCAGATTGTTCTCCAGCATCGGCCCGAGCACGAAGGCGAGCACCAGCGGCGCCGGCTCGTAGCCGAGCTTGCGCATGAAGTAGCCGATGATCCCGAACGCGATCATCACATAGACGTCGAACACGTTGTTGCTCGAACAATAGACGCCGATGATGGTGAAGAGGATGATGAGCGGAAACAGGATGTTGTAGGGCAGCTTCAGCAGCTGCACCCACATGCCGATCATCGGCAGATTGAGCACCAGCAGCATGACGTTGCCGATATACATGCTGGCGACGATGCCCCAGAACAGGCCGGGATTCTGCGTGATCATCAGCGGTCCCGGCTGCAGGCCGTGAACCACGAAGGCGCCGAGTAGCAGCGCCATCACCACGTTCGGCGGGATACCGAGCGTCATCAGCGGAATGAAGGCGCCGCCGGCCGCGGCGTTGTTGGCGGATTCGGGGCCCGCGACGCCTTCGATCGCGCCATGGCCGAACCGCTCCGGCGTTTTCGACAGCCGCTTCTCCAGCGCATAGGAGCCGAACGACGCCACGACAGCACCGCCGCCCGGCAGAATACCGAGCAGGAAACCGAGCAGCGTACCGCGCCCTACCGGGCCTGCGCTCGCCCGCCAATCGGCTTTGCTCGGCAATAGCTGCGTGATCTTCGTGTCGATGATGTCGCGCTTGATCGCCTGCTCGGTGTTGAGCAGCACCTCGGCGACGCCGAACAGGCCCATTACGACCGGCACGAGGCCGATGCCATCGATCAGCTCCATGCGGCCGAAGGTGAGCCGCGGCTGTGCCGTGATGCTGTCGAGCCCGACCAGTCCGAGCACGACGCCGATGCAGGCCATCAGCAGCGCCTTCGGCATCGAGCCCTGGGTCAGGAAGGTCAGCACGACGAGGCCGAGCACCATCAGGCTGAAATATTCGGCCGGGCCAAACGCGATGGCGATGCTGGCAAGCCGCGGCGCCACCAGCATCAAGGCGATCAGCGCGAAAGTGCCGGCGATGAAGGAGCCGAAGGCGGCGATGCCGAGTGCGGGACCGGCGCGGCCCTGCTTGGCCATCTGGTGACCGTCGATGCAGGTGACGACGGAGGCGGCCTCGCCGGGGATGTTGACCAGGATCGACGTGGTCGAGCCGCCATACATGGAGCCGTAATAGATGCCGGCCATCATGATGATGCCGGATTCCGGCGTGCCCGACAATGTCACGGGCAGCAGCAACGACATCGCCGAGATCGGGCCGATGCCCGGCAGGACGCCGACCAGCGTGCCGATGAAGACGCCGATGAAGCAATAGAGGAGGTTGATCCCGGTCAGCGCGACGCCGAACCCGTGCGCGACATTGGCGAGCGTATCCATGGGTCAGCCGATCCCGAACAGGCCGGAGGGCAACTGGATCAAGAGCAGGCGTTTGAGCACCCACCACATGCCCATGGGCACCAGCACCGCGATCGGGATCGCCAGCGTCCAGCGGACGGGGTCGATCAGCCGTAACAGCAGCAGCACCAGAGGGATCGAGGACAACAGGAAGCCCAGCGGTTCCAGCGCAAGGGAGAATGCGGCGAGGCAGGCGATGACGAGGAGCGGCTTGCCCCAGCGTGCATTCTCCCAGCGCGAGGCCAGGGTAGGCCCGCCTTCGGTGACGGCGGAGATGATGATGGAGCCTGCGAACAGGCAGATCAGGATGCCGGTGTAGAACAGCACGTAGCCGGAGCCAGGATCATTGATGGTGCCGAGCTTCAGCTTCAGGCCCTGCCAGATCACGAAGCCGCCGATCGCGAGCCCGATCAAGCCGCCCCAGAGCTCGGAGTTGCTGAGGCGGAGTTTGACGTTGGTTTGGTCGTTCATCGATTCTCTCTCGTGCCCCGGACGCAGCGCAGCGGCCATAAGTACGTTCACGCACGTCTTCAACGTGCTATGGCGGTGCGGCTGCAGAGCCGGGGCCCATCAGTGTGGGCGAAGAAGATGGGTCCCGGCTCTGCGCAGCAGCGTTGCACGCTGCAGCGCGTCCGGGACACAAGCAGTGCGACTCTACTTCTTCGCCAGCCCAAGCGTCTCGATCACCTTGCGTTCGGACTCCGTGACCTCGACGACGAACTTCTTGTAGTCCTCGGTGTTCTTGTAGTTCGGCACCATGTCGAACTTGGCGAGCGTCGCGATCACTGCGGGGTCCTCGAGCGCCTTCTTGAAGGCATCGTGCAGCTTGGCGACGATCTTGGGATCCATTCCCTTCGGTCCGGCAATGCCGAAGGGGGAATCATAGACCATGGAATAGCCGAGCTCCTTCAGCGTCGGCACATCAGGATAGTTCGGCGAGCGGGCACCGGTCCACACCATCAGCAGCCGCAGCTTGCCGGCGTCGACCAGCGGCCGCCATCCCGTGGAATCAGCCTGAAGCATGGTGTGCTGGCCGAGCACGGCGGCATTGGTCTCCGCGCCACCCTTGAACGGCACCTGCGTCAGCTTGATGCCAGCCATCCCGGCGATCTGCTCCATCCCGATATGCAGCGAGGTGCCCGCACCGGGGGTTGCGTAGGTCACCTTGCCCGGGTTGGCCTTGGCGAACTCCACCACGTCCTTCCAGCTCTTGAACTGCGACTCCGCGCTGGTGGTGACACCGAAGGTGTAGCCGGTGAGGTGGACGATGTAGCTGAAATCCCTCGCCGGATCCCATGACACCTCCTGCATCAGGGGCAGGCGGAACACGGTGATCGGAATCTGCGAGATGGTGTAGCCGTCCGGTTTCGCTCCTGCTGCCATGGTCGCAGGTCCGACCGTGCCGCCGCCGCCGGCCTTGTTGTCGATCACGATCGGCTGCCCCAGGGCCTTCGAAGCGCTGTCGGCGATCGCGCGCATCGAGATGTCGGTCGACCCGCCAGCCGGCCATGGCACGATCAGCGTGACCGGTTTGCTGGGATAATCCTGCGCATTGGCGCCAGTGGTGAGCACTGCACCCATGACCGCATGCACGGCGGCAAAGGCAATCGTCTTCAGCCCGTATCGCAACATCGAAAAGCCTCCCTCGCAGCAACGGCGCTCGGGCCGCCGCTCCTCATTCTTGTGGCGGCGATTGTTCACGAAATCACGAGAGAAGAAAAGCGCCATTGCGCGTGCTGGGCGAGGAGCCGGACGACAACCCGACCGGCAACGCTGCGTGCGACGATTGGTCGTTTGAAGATGTACCGAGATACGGAATTTGAGCGGGCGATACCGCTACGCCACGCGCCGGAACGTGCTCAGCCTCTCGATGGCACGGTGGACCTCGGCCGCCGGGCAAGGCTTGCCGAAATAATAGCCCTGCACCGCGGTGCAGCCGCATTCGCGGACGAAGTCGAGCTGCTCCTCGGTCTCCACGCCCTCCGCCGTGGTCTCGACGCCGAGCACGGAGCCGAGGCTGGCAATGGTGCGGACGATGGCGACGCTCTCCGGGCTTTCGCCGAGCGTGCCGACGAAGGAGCGATCGATCTTGATGCGATCGAACGGGAATTTGCGCAGATAGCTCAGTGAGGAATAGCCGACGCCGAAATCGTCGAGACTGACCCGCACCCCCAATGCGCGGAGCTGGTGCAGGATCTCTATCGTCGCTTCGCTGTCGTCGAGCAATGCCGTTTCGGTGACCTCGAGCTCGAGCCGTTGCGGCGGTAGGCCGGCTTCGGCCAGCGCGCTCGTGACCATTGCCACCAGCCCGCGCGCGCGGAACTGCACCGGCGACAGGTTGACCGCGACGGTCACGTCGGGCCAGGACACGGCGGTCGCACAGGCGCTGCGCAGCACCCATTCGCCGATTGGGACGATCAGTCCGGTCTCTTCCGCGATCGGAATGAATTCGGCCGGCGAGACGAAGCCGCGCGAGGGATGCTTCCAGCGCAGCAGCGCCTCGAAGCCGGTGAGCTCGGAATTGTCGAGGCGGACCTGCGGCTGGAATACCAGATGGAACTCACGCGCCTCCAGTGCGCCGCGCAGGTCGTGCTCCAGCGCGTGCCGGCTGCGCGCCTCTTCCTCCATCTCGGGTTCGAACAGCTGATAGGCGCCGCGTCCCTTGGCCTTGGCCTGGTAGAGGGCGAGGTCGGCGCATTTCATCAGCTCGTCGGCGTCCAGCCCGTGATCGGGCGCGATCGCGATGCCGACGGAGACGCCGACATGGATCGACTGACTCTCCAGCGGCGGCGGATGACCGATGATCTCGACCAGGCGGCGTGCGAGCTTTTCGGCCGATTGCGGCTGCGGTCCGCGCTGCAGCACGGCGAACTCGTCGCCGCCGAGCCGTGCGACGGTGTCGTGCTCGCCGACATTCTCCTTCAGGCGCGCTGCGACCCAGCGCAACAGGCGATCGCCCGCGGCATGGCCGAGCCGGTCGTTGACGGTCTTGAAATTGTCGAGGTCGAAACACAGCACGGCCATCGCGCCGCCAGCGATCGCGACCTGGTTCAGCCCTTCGCTCATCTTCTCGCGGAACAGCGTGCGGTTGGGCAGGTCGGTCAGCGAATCGTGGCGCGCCATGTGTGCGACGCGGGCCTGGGCCTTGTGGCGCTCGGTGACGTCCTCATAGGTGACGACCCAGCCGCCATGCTCCATCCGCTTGTGATTGAGCTTGATGATGCGGCCGTCGCTCAAATGGCGGTGCAACGTGTGCTCGCCTTCGCGCAGCCTCTCGACATAGTCGGCATAGAGCCGCGCACCGGTGGTGTTGGGATGGATGCCGAGCTCGCAGCTGTGCTCCATGATCTCGCGCATAGAGACGCCGGGCTTCACGATCTCGGGCGACAGCCCGTACATCTCGATGTAGCGGCGGTTGCAGACGATCACGCGCAGGCTCGAATCGAGCATGCACAGGCCCTGGCTCATATTGTTCAACGCGGCATCGAAGCGGCGATACTGTTCGCTCAGTTCTTCGACCGCGTGTTCGCGCTCGGTGATGTCCTCGTAGGTGGCCACGAAGCCGCCATCTGGCAGCGCGCAATAGCGCACCGAGATGACGGTGCCGTTCGACATGCGTCGTCGCATTGGCGAGGAATCGCGGCTCGCAATCCTCGCGCTCGCGGCTTCCATGAGCTGTTGCGGACTGTACTCGGAAGCGAACGCGCCGTTGGCCATCGACCGTTCGATCAGTTCGGAAAGATGCGTGCCGGGCCTGGTCTCCTCCGGCGACAACAGGTAGATCTTGCGGTAGGTGGTGTTGCAGACGCGCAGGCGCATGTCGCTGTCGTAGAAGGCGAGCCCGTGCGCCATGTTCTCGAGAGCCGCATCGAGGATGAAGTTCTGCTGCCGCAGCGTCTCCTCATATTGCAGCCGCTCGGTGACGTCCTCATGCACCGTCACCCAGCCACCGTCGGGCAGGAAGCGGGAGACCGCCTGCACCATGCGTCCGTCGTAGCGCATCACCAGCAGGGTTTTCGCCTTTCTGGCGCGGATATCATCCAGTCGGCTCTCGTGAAATTCGTCGCCTGACATTCCCGGCAGATTGCCGCGCGACATCCAGTGCTCGATCACCGTACAGTGCGAAACGCCGGGCTTCACGATGTCGGGGTCGAGGTTGTAGAGCTTCAGGAAGCGCTCGTTGCAGACCACGACGCGGCTCTCGGCGTCGTACATGATCAGGCCATGCGACATGTTGGAGAGCGCATGCTGGCTGCGCTCGGTCTGCACACGCAATTCCGCCTCGAGTCGGGCGAGCCGGCTGACGTCGTCGCAGATCGTCATCCACCCGCCGCCAGGCAGCGGCTTCAGCTCGAGCGCCATGACGATGCCGCTTGCGAGCCGTTGCTCGGTTCGAAACGGTTTGCCGCCTGCGATCTGAGCGATCCGCGCCGAATACAGCGCGTCGAGCTCGCTTTCCGGAAAATTGCCGCGGCTCGCGCTGTGCGCGAGCACCTCGCGATAGCTCGTTCCCACCCCGACGAATTCGGCCGACATGTCGAAAAAGGAGAGATAGCGCTGATTGACCAGCACGATCCGGTTGTCGGCATCGTAGACGCAGACGCCCTGCTCCATATGGTCGAGCGCGAGCTGGCTCAGCGCAACCAGGGCTTCCGGGCCCTGTTCGCGGCGTGCGGCACCAAGCTCGTTGTCGCGGGTCGACGTCATGGGATCGGCGGGATCTCGGCGGGCAATGGACTTGACGCAACGTAATTCAGCCGCCGAGGGTAGCGAAGAGGCCGGAAAATTCCCTTAGGCGCCGTAGTTTACGGAGGGTGACCGGCGATGGAGAGAACGCGCTACCACCTATTCGGCAAGGCCATAGTCGTCCATGGTCCGACGAGGGCGGCGACATCCGGGACAGCCGTTCCCGCATGTCGTTTCGCTCATGCGGGCTACGCAGACAACTCGATCTCCTACGGCCCATACAACACGAGTTCCGTGTCGGTGAGGTCGGCGAGTTGCGGCCGGTGCGGGCCCTTGAAATATTTGCGGCCACGCCGCTCGGTATAAATACCCACCAAGCCGGGAATCGGGCCGTTGGAATCGACTGTCACCGAGATTTTGCCGAGCCGCAGCAGCAGCCGGCCGATGCGGCCCGCGCAGGCGACGTATTCGGCAGTGTTGCGGCAGTAGATCAGCTTCATGGCCGGCGGTGCGATGAAGCCGCGGCGGATGCGCACCGCTTGCAGGACGAAGGGGAAGGTCCCCTGCGGCGTGCGGCAGACCAGGCTGAGACAATTGTAGCGCGCATGCCGCGTCAACAGCTCGGTCTCGGCTTCGGATAGCCCCTCGATCGCCTTGGCGTGCTGCGAGATGACCTCGATCTTGCTCCAGCGCGGGGCCCGCGCCAGCGCAGGCACCGAGAAGAAGATGCCGTGGCAATAGGCACGGAAACCCTGCGTCTCGATGATCGGCCAGGTCCACGGCGCCGGGCTGATGTTGAGATAGGTGACGTCCTTGTGCCGCTGCGCGATCTTGGTGAGCAGCGGAGCATAGTTGCGGTAGGCCGGATCGACGTACCAGCTCGACAGGTTGCACTGGATGGCGGTCTCATCGCCGCCCTGGCGCGCCGTGTAGATCAGCAGCAGCACGCCGACCGGCGTGCCGCCATCGTCGAGCATGTAGCCGAAGCGCGGATAGCCTTCCGGCACGGATCGGAAGGCCTGCCGGCGCAGGCCCTGCATCCAGTATTCGCGCGAACGCCCGACGAAGCCGCGCGTCAGCAGATCCGCGATCTTATCGACGTCGGCCTCGGTAATCTCGCGGCATCGGACCTTGGTGTGAATCACGCTCGTCTTGCCCGTGGAAATGGTCGGCCTCGTGAATTTTGCTAGCGCCAGCCTTCGCCAAGGGCATCGGCCGAAGCGCGCGGCTGCATGCCCATGATCTCTCGGACCTTCGCGGGCCAGGCGGAAAGATCCGTGCCGTGGGTGTGGAACATGGCAACCGCGAGCCGGTCCATGCCGAAAGCGACGCAGCCGGTGTGGGCCGGCTCGCCATTGGCGTCTTGGATGCCCCAGGTCGTGCCGAAATGTTCGCGGTGATAGTTGAAGCTCATGCAGGCGGTCGGCTGCTCTTCCGAGCGCAGCGGGATCAGGAGCTCGAATTTGAGCTGCTGCTGCTTCTGGCTCACCGCCTTCATCTGGCCGACGCGGCCGAAGAAGGGATCGCTGGCATAGTCGACGCGGAAGGTCAGGCCGAGGTCGCGGGCGATCGCCTGCGCGCGGACCATCCAGCGCTCGCGGAAGTCGGCGACGTCCTCGGCCGTCCCGATGCAGACATATTCGCGCATCCGGAACGATTGCAGCCGGTCGAGGTGTTTCGACGGCTCGCGGCGGAAGCAATCGGCGGCGACGTCGAAGCGCAGGCCGCCTTTCGGCAATTGGCCGCGGCTTGCGGCGATCGGGTAGACCGGATAGCAGGCGGCCGGCGACAGCACGAGGTCGGCCGGCGAGAGCGAGGTGGTCCAGTCGCCGCCGGCGTCGAAGCGGCTCACTGCGGCGTTGATCTCGCGCTCGGTGCCGTGCAGGCCGCAGACGCAGCCGAGCAGGTTCGGAAAGCTCTTGAGGTACCCGGATTTCTCCAGCTGAGCCCGGCTCATCACCGGCGGAAAGCGCATCACCTCGGTACCGGCCTCGCGGTGGCCGGTGATCAGCGCCGCGAGCCGCTCGACGACGCCCTCGTAAAGCGCGGTGCGGGCGTAGACGCCGTCCGAGCCCATCGGATGGAACAGCTTGTCGGCGAGATGATCGAGCGGATCGATGAGTTGCGGCGCGGTCTCGGGCGAATCGGGGAGGACGGCAATGTTCATGGGTCGATGTCCTGCTATGTCAAAATTGTTCTTGTTGTTTCGGTCGGCAAGCACGTCAGTCGTGAAGGCTCGATGGCACGCCGCTCATCAAGGTCGATGTCGCGGCGTTGGCAAGTATGCGATCGTTGTTGATCATGATCGGCGACGACAGCACGTCGCGCAGGTGACGGCCCATGGTGAACTCGCCGTCGTTGCGGTAGCCGGAAAGGCCCGCCGTGCGCATCGCATGCATCACGGTTTCGACCGCGAGCTCGGACGCCTGCACCTTCAACAGCGTGATCGAGGACTGGAAGTCGAGCGAGCTCAGCGCGCGCTCGTCATGCTCGGCGCCGGCGAACGCGTCGATGTTGGCGGCAATCAGCGCGCGCAGCTTGGCCAGCGACATTTTCGCGGCCGTGAAGTGCGCCGCAGCCGGCGGCATCTGGCCTCCGGAAGAGCGCGCAGCCTTGCGGATGAAGGCCTGCGCGCGGGTCACGGCCGCAGCGGCAATGCCGGCCCAGGCCGACGACCAGCACAGATGTGCGAACGGCGTCATGGTCTGGGCATGGATCTTGTCGTAGGATTCCGGGAAGACACGGTCGGCGGGGCAGTCGACCTTCAGCTCGAAGCCGGTCGAGCAGGTGCCGCGCATGCCGAGCGTTTCCCAGCCCAGCGTCCGCTTCAGCGAGTAATCGTCCTTGGCGAGCGCCAGCAGCACCTGGTCGGAGGCCGCCGCATCGGTGGCGCGGCGGGCGATGGTGACGAGGCCGTCGGCTTCGGCACCGTAGGAGATCACGGTGGCGTCGCGGACCAGCGAGACGGTGTCGCCGGCGTGGTCGACGGCGGCCGCGCTGGCGCGGATGTTGCCGCCGTTCTGGCCTTCGGTCGTGGAGGAGGCGAGCAGCCACTGGTCGCGGGCGATCCGGCGCATCATGGTTTCCATCCAGGGGATGCCGTGGCCGTGCCTGACCACGCAGGCAACCTTGGTCTGGTGCATCGCGTAGATCATCGCGGTCGAAGCGCAGGCGCGCCCAAGCGTGTAGCAGATATCGGTGACGTCGTAGATCGAGGCTCCGAAACCGCCGAACTCGACCGGAATCATGACGCCGAGCAGTTTTTGCTCGCGCGCCACGTCGAAGGCCTTGTGGGGGAAGCGGGCGTCGCGATCGACCCCGTCGGCGTCGGCCGCCGCCGCTGCGGCGGTCCGGGCGGCGCGCTCGATCAGGGAGGGGCCCTGCTCGAGGAAGCTCGTCTGCATTTCGTCGACAGTGAGGACTGCTTCACGCACGTTCATGCTCGTCCGCCTCCGGTTTGCCGTTCGAGATCGCCGGCACCATTCGCGATGCCGCTTGAAGCGATCTTCCGACCATCTTTGCTTGTGAGACGAGGCTACGGATTTAATTCAAATTCGTCGATGAAATAGAGGGTAAACAAAGCCCAATTCCGAACGAACAGTTAAGGTCCGGTTGTTTGCATCTCCGGAATTTCCCAGGTCGCGTTAGGGATCTGGAAGAGGGCAGAATTTTAGTCAACCTGAGTCATCGTTTACTAAGGAAAGCGAAGTAATCCTCGCGCCCATTGCGGGATTGGCTGGCCGTGCTCATCGTAGCCGGCAGTCCGGTCCGACCTCGATAGACAGATGGGAATTTGCCGATGCAGGCCTTCGATACCGATTTGCGCAATCGCATCATCAAGCTGGTGAAAAGCATCCTCGAACAGAACTCGCTCAGCGTTAACATCACGCCGCAGGCGAAGCTGGTCGATGTCGGCCTGACCTCGATGGACATGGTCAATCTGATGCTCGGCGTCGAAGCCGAGTTCGACTTCACCATCCCGCAATCCGAGATCACGCCGGAGAACTTCCAGTCGGTCGAGACGCTGGAACGCATGGTCGCGACCCAGCTGCAGCCGGCGAACGCCGCTTAAACGAGGGCGCGCGGCTCCTTCCACCGTGTCGCCCTGCGAACGCAGGGACCCATACCGCGGAATCTATCGACCTGACGGTCGCACTACCGACGACGAGTCTTCGCCCAACCACGGCCTGTGGTTATGGGTCCCTGCCTTCGCAGGGACGACACTGGAGGGTGGGCCCCGCACTCCTCACACCACCGGCATCGCCCCCGTCCCCGTTCCAAATCCGTCGCAAAGCTGGCATAGCTTAACCATGTCGCAGGTAGCTGACAGGGTGGAATAGATATGACGCAGGCGGTATTGGGCATCATCGGCGGTTCCGGCATCTATGATCTGCCGGGGCTCGAGGGTGCGCACGAAGAGGCGATCAAGAGCCCGTGGGGCGAGCCGTCGGCACCGGTGCGGCGCGGCACCATGGCGGGCCTGCCGATCGTGTTTCTGCCGCGGCATGACAAAGGCCATCGGCTATCCCCCTCCGATATCAATTATCGCGCCAATATCGACGTGCTGAAGCGGGCCGGTGTCACCAGCCTGATCTCGCTGTCGGCCTGCGGTTCCTTCAAGGAAGAACTGTCGCCCGGAACCTTCGTCCTGGTCGACCAGTTCGTCGATCGCACCCACAAGCGTGAAAGCTCGTTCTTCGGCAGGGGCTGCGTCGCGCATGTGTCGATGGCGCATCCGGTCTCGCCGCGGCTGCGCATCCACCTGGCCGCGGCCGCCGAGGCCGAAGGCATCGCGATCGCGCGGTCCGGGACGTATGTCTGCATGGAGGGGCCGCAATTCTCGACCTACGCGGAGAGCATGACCTACAAGACGCTGGGCTATTCCGTGATCGGCATGACCAACATGCCCGAGGCCAAGCTCGCGCGCGAAGCGGAGATTTGCTATGCCACCGTCGCGATGGTGACGGATTTCGATTGCTGGCATCCCGACCACGACGCGGTCACCGTGCAGGACATCATCCGCGTGCTGACCTCGAACGCCGACAAGGCAAAGGCGCTGGTGGCGCGGCTGGCCAAGGATTTTCCGCGCGAGCACGAGCCGTGTCCGATCGGTTCGGACCGTGCGCTCGACACCGCGCTGATCACGGCGCCCGAGGCGCGCGATCCGGAGCTTCTGAAGAAGCTCGATGCGGTGGCAGGACGCATCCTGCGCGGCTGAAGGGAAAGGCAGAATTCCATGAAGGTCGACGGCAAGCATTTCCGCAGCATCTGGCGCGAGCGCGACGGCTGGTCGGTCGGCGCGATCGACCAGCGCAGGCTGCCGCACGAATTCGTCGTTGCGAAGCTGACGTCCTGCGAGGACGCGGCGGTTGCCATTCGCGATATGCTGGTGCGCGGCGCGCCGCTGATCGGCGCCACTGCCGCTTACGGCATGGCGCTCGCAATGCGCGAGGATGCCTCGGACGCCGGCCTGAAGCGCGCCTATGAGACGCTGGTCGTGGCGCGGCCGACCGCGATCAATCTGAAATGGGCGCTGGACGAAATGCGCGCGACACTCGCGCCGATCGATCCGGCCGAACGGGCGGAGGCGGCGTATGCGCGCGCCGACGAGATCGCCGAGCAGGACGTCGAGATCAATCGGGGCATCGCCGACAATGGTCTGAAGCTGATCGAGGCGGTCGCGGCGAAGAAGCCGGGCGAGACGGTCAACGTCCTCACCCATTGCAACGCCGGCTGGCTTGCGACGGTGGACTGGGGCACGGCGACGGCGCCGATCTATCTCGCGCATGAGCGCGGGATCAAGATCCATGTCTGGGTCGACGAGACCCGCCCGCGCAACCAGGGCGCCTCGCTCACCGCCTGGGAGCTCGGCCATCATGGCGTGCCGCACACGGTGATCCCGGACAATACCGGCGGCCACCTGATGCAGCACGGCATGGTCGATCTCGCCATCGTCGGCACCGACCGCGTCGCCGCCAATGGCGACGTCTGCAACAAGATCGGCACCTATTTGAAAGCGCTCGCCGCGCACGACAACGGTGTGCCGTTCTACGTCGCGCTGCCTTCGCCGACGATCGATTTTGCCGTTCACGACGGTATCCGCGATATCCCGATCGAGCAGCGCAGCGGCACGGAGGTCACCGACATGACCGGCCGCACCGCCGACGGCCGGCTGGAGACGGTGCGCATCGTGCCGGAGAACTCGCCGGTTGCGAATTATGCGTTCGACGTCACGCCGGCGCGGCTCGTCACCGGCCTCATCACCGAGCGCGGCGTGCTGAAGCCCGACCGTGCCGCGTTGGTGGCGGCATTTCCGGAGCGGATTGCAACTGCGGCGGAGTAGCGTGGCGGCCTACTAGGTGAGATGTCTCTGCGCGTCATTGCGAGCGTAGCGAAGCAATCCAGTATCCTTCCGCGGAAAGACTCTGGATTGCTTCGTCGCTTCGCTCCTCGCAACGACGACTTCACTATCCCAGCTTCAACCCTGTCGCCTTCTCGAGATCCGCGATCGCCTGGGCGCCGCTCGTCACCTTGATCGTGGTCATGCCCATCTCGCGCGCGGGCTTGAGGTTGACGCCGAGATCGTCGAGATAGACGCATCTGGCAGGATCGACCTTCAGCGTCTCGACCATCAGCCGGTAGATGCGGGGATCGGGCTTGCGCAGGCCGATCTTGGCGGATTCGATGACATGGTCGAACAGCACCATCACCTCCGCGACATAGAGTGAGCGTCCGGTCATGCTGCCAATGGCATTGGCCGGAAGGTTGTTGGTGATGCAGCCGGTCTTGAACTGCGCCTTGATGCGCTTCAGCGCCTCGACCATCTCGGGGCGCAGATCGCCCTGCAGCAGTGGCAGCACGTCGCGGCCGCGCACCTCCGCGCCGAGCGCGCGTGATTCTTCGGCGAACAAAAGATCGAACGTATCGATATCCACCTCGGCCCGTTCGAACTTGGCCCAGGCATTCTCCAGATGGTTGGCGGCGTTGGTGCGCCGGATGATGTCGGCGGGCAGGCCGCGCTCGGTCTCGAACCGCGTGAACGCCTCGAATGGCGAGCTCGTCAATACGCCGCCAAAATCAAAGATCACAGCTTCGATCGTCAAGGACCCGACCCCGTCATTTCCGTGCCAAGAGTGCTGACAAGACGGCTAGCACGCGCTATCGGCAAGGGCCAGCCCGAAGCAAACTCCGCCCTCGACCGACCCGACCGCCAAGGCGCAATCTCATGAAGACAATCGCGACGTTCATCACGGCCGTTCTGCTGCTCGCCACGCCGGCTCACGCCATCGTCGGCGGCGGCACGCCGCAGGCCGACGGTGTCGTACGCGCCGTCGTCACCATCGTCGGATCGCGCGGTAATTTCTGCACCGGCAGTCTTATCGCGCCGAAACTCGTGCTCACCGTCGCGCACTGCGTGCAGCCTGGTGCAGACTACAAGGTCGTCGATCGCGGCAACGACGGCCAGCCGCAATTGCTGAACGTCCGCACCGTCGCGATCCATCCGAACTTCAACATGCAGGCGATGCAGGCGCATCGGGCCACCGCCGACGTGGCGCTGCTGCAACTGGAAATTCCACCGAAGGGAAAATCCACGGTGACGGTCGGCACACCGACGATTCCAATCCGGGTCGGCAGCCGCTTCACCATCGCAGGCATTGGCGTCACCACGAGCGGCGATGGCAAGAGCGGCGGGATCACACGTGTCGCTGCGCTGGTTGCTACCGGCCAGCCGGGCACGCTCCAGATCCGACTGGTCGATCCCGTAACCAACGGTGTTCGCGGCGGAATTGGCGCTTGCACTGGCGATTCCGGCGGTCCCGTGTTCGAGGACAGGCCGAGCGGTGCCTTGCTCGTCGGTCTCGTCAGCTGGTCCACGGGGCCGAACGGCGCTGCCGGCTGCGGTGGGTTGACCGGCGTCACGCCACTCACGCTCTACCGCGACTGGATTCTGCAGACCGCGCGGAGCTGGGGTGCGGCGCTGTGATTTGACGTCGACCTGATCTATGTCATTTTGAATGGGAAGCGCGGCGGGCCACAGTGTCCGTCGCGGAGGAAACGCGCCGTCCGACCAAGGCCGGCCACAAGAACAAGCAAGGCAACAAGCAACGATGAATGTCGCCGTTCGCGGTCACACCGCCACCAAGCAAGCTTCCGAACATTTCGACGTGCTGATCGTCGGTGCCGGCATTTCCGGCATCGGCAGCGCCTACCACATCAACAAGCAGCTGCCGGGCACGAGCTACGTCATCCTGGAAACGCAGGCGACGTTCGGCGGCACCTGGAGTACGCATCGCTATCCGGGCATCCGCTCGGACAGCGACCTCCACACCTTCGGCTACAGCTTCAAGCCCTGGGTCGGGCCGCCGATCGCCACTGCCGAGGAGATCCTCTCCTACATGAAAGAGGTGATCGACGACAACGATATCGCCCGCCACATCCGCTACAAGCACAGGATCAACTCCGCGAGCTGGTCGAGCGAGCAGAATCTCTGGACCATCGAGGCGGTGACGACCGACACCGGCGAGCCCAGGTCCTTCACCGCGAATTTCCTCTGGATGTGCCAAGGCTATTATCGCCATTCGGAAGGCTACACGCCGCAATGGAAGGGCATGGAGCGGTTCAAGGGCCGCATCGTTCATCCGCAGACATGGCCTGACGATATCGATCTCGGGAACAGGAAGGTGGTCGTGATCGGCTCGGGCGCGACCGCGGCGACGCTGGTGCCGAACATTGCGGACAAGTGTGCGCATGTCACCATGCTCCAGCGCTCTCCGACCTATTTCCGGCTCGGCCGCAATGCCATCGAGATCGCGGAGGAGCTGCGCAGGCTTCAGGTCGACGAAGCCTGGATTCACGAGATCGTCCGGCGCAAGATCCTGTTCGAGCAGGATGCATTCACCAAGCTGTGCATGAGCAAGCCGGAGCAGGTGAAGAAAGAGCTGATCGGTCAGATCAGCGCGATCCTCGGGCCCGACTACGACGTCGAGACGCATTTCACGCCAACATACCGGCCGTGGCGGCAGCGCATCGCCTTCGTGCCCGATGCCGATCTGTTCAAGGGAATTGCCAGCGGCAAGGCCTCGGTCGTCACCGGCGAGATCGAGTGCTTCGTCGAGAACGGCATCCAGCTCAAATCCGGCAAGCTGCTGGAGGCCGATGTCATCGTTACCGCGACCGGCTTCAACCTCGCCACACTCGGCGACATCGCCTTCGAGATCGACGGCAAGCCGCTCGCCTTCGGCGACACCGTCACCTATCGCGGCATGATGTTCACGGGCGTGCCAAACATGGTCTGGGTGTTCGGCTATTTCCGCGCGAGCTGGACGCTGCGCGTCGATCTCGTCGCCGATTTCGTCTGCCGGCTGCTCGGCCACATGAAGGCCAAGGGCGCGAAGAAGGTCGAGGTGAGCCTGCGTCCCGAAGACCACAACATGCCGATCCTGCCCTGGATCGATCCGGAAAACTTCAACCCCGGCTATATGATGCGCAACATGGATCTGTTGCCCAAGCGCGGCGACAAGCCGGAATGGCAGCACAGCCAGGATTACTGGACCGAGAAGGACGATATCCCGAAGACGGACCTGGATGACAAGGCGTTTGTGTATGGCTGAGCCAACTCTTGTGTAAGGGGGCGATCGCCTCACATTCCGCCGTCGTCCCGGGGCGCGAAGTGAACCCGGGACCCATAACCACAGGGAGAGGTTATTGGGCGAACGGGTCGCTCCGAGTCTTGTCCAAACATCGCCCTGTGGTTTTGGGGCCCGGATCTGCGCTTCGCTTGTCCGGGACGACACTGTTTATTGGGTGAGCCGCGTTCCAACTCATTCACGCGACTGATTCACGAATTCCTTCGCGTCGCATTCGCGGCGATCGCTGCCGCCGCGGTGCGGTTCTCCACACCGAGCTTGGCGTAGATCTGCTCCAGGTGCTTGTCGACCGTGCGCGGGCTCAATCCCAGGATCTGCGCGATGTCGCGGTTGGTCTTGCCCTTGCTGAGCCAGGCCAGCACCTCGCCTTCCCGGCTGGTGAGGCCGAGCTCGGTGGCGAATTCGGGCGGCGGCGCGGTGCCGGCCTCCTTGGACAGCCGCAGCAGGAACTCGTTCGGCGCGGTTTCGCCCATGTAATGGAAGCGGAGCTGCGGATTGTCGGCCAGTGAAGCAGCTTGAGATTTCGAGCTGCCCTTGGCTTTGGCCTGATCCAGCCATTGCAGCAGCGAGGGCGGCAGCACGAAGTCGTCGGCCTGCGGGCCGTGGTGATCCGCCAGCAGCCTTTGCGCCTGCGGCGTCGCCCAGAGCAAGCCGCCCTGCCGGTTGACCGCAAACAGGAAGCGGCCGGAGACGTCGAGCGCGGCACGCGCGCTCTGGGTCAGGCGGGCATTGCCGAGATGGACGCGGATGCGCGCCAGCATCTCCTCGATCACGATCGGCTTCGTCACGTAGTCGACGCCGCCCGCCTCCAGCCCGCGAACGATATGCTCGGTCTCGGCAAGACCCGTCATGAAGATCACGGGCACATTGGCAAGGCCCGCATCGCGCTTGAGCCGGCGGCAGGTCTCGAAGCCGTCGATGCCGGGCATCACGGCATCGAGCAGCACGATGTCGGGCGTGATCTGGTCGACGATGCGCATCGCGGCGGCGCCGTCGAGCGCGACCATCACCGTCATCCCGGCGCCGTCGAGCGCGTCGGTGAGCAGCCGCAGCGTTTCGGGAGAGTCGTCGACGACGAGCGCGACGTCGCGCTTCTTGGGCTCAATGCTCATGCGCATGCAACGTCTTCAATGTGGTCATGTACTGATCGAGATCGAAGCGATCGACCAGAAAACGCATCTGCGCGACGAAGTCGGCATGTTCAGGATGCTCGCTGCCGATCTCGTCTAGCTTCAGCTGGATACCCCTGACATAGCCGATCTGGCCGAGCCCGATCAGCGCCTCGATATGTCGCACCGGCGGTCTCGATCCGCTCTCCGGCCGCCAGAATGGCACGACGATCTCGTCCGAGCCGTATTGCCATTCGATCCTGAGGAGCTGCCGGACCGTCTCCAGGAGCCGGGGAATGTCGATCGGCTTCATCAGATAGCCGTCATGGAACGGCTGGGCCAAAGGCGTGCCATGCGCCTCCAGCGCACTCGCCGACACCATCAGGATACGCGCTGCGTGATGGCCGCTCGCACGCAAGGCTTCCGCCACGGCCCAGCCATCCATGGCCGGCATCGAGATGTCGAGCAGGAACAGGTCGGGCCGGCAATGCTGCGCCAGCGCGAGGCATCCGGGCCCATCGGGAGCACTGAGCAGGATGAATCCGAGCGGCGCCAACACTTCGCGCAGGAGGTCGCGATGAACGGGATCGTCGTCGGTGATGAGGATGGTCTTGCGCGCACCATGATAGCCCGAGACCGGTGCCTCCACCGGCGCGATGCGCTGGGGATTGGTGACCTCCGACAGAAGGATCTTGACCTTGAACGTGGAGCCGGCGCCGACCGTGCTCATGACTTTGATGTCGCCGCCCATGACGCCGGCGAGCAGCCGGCTGATGGTAAGGCCCAGCCCTGTCCCAGTCTGCGGCTGCGAGACGCCGAGCGCGCCGCGCTCGAAGGGCGCGAAGATGCGCTCGAGATCGTCGCTCTGGATGCCCGGACCGGTGTCGATCACCTCGAATTCGGCGACTGGGCTGCGATAGTGAACCACGAACTGCACGCTGCCGGCCTGGGTGAACTTGATTGCGTTGGAGAGCAGGTTGATCAGCACCTGGCGGAGCCGCTTCTCGTCGGCGTAAACCACGAGGGGTAGCGCGGCCGGCCGTCTGAACACGAAGTCGATGCCTTTGGCCGCCGCCTGAAGGCGGAACATGCCGACGAGTTGGTCGAGAAACTCGCTGAGGCGCACCTCGTCGCGCGACAGATACAGCCGTCCCGCTTCGATCTTGGAGATGTCGAGTATGCCGTCGATCAGGCCGGAGAGGTGGTCGGCGCTGCGTCGGACGACGCGGACCTGGTCGCGCGGCTTGGTGGCCAACGTCGAATCCTGCTCCAGCAGCTGAGCATAACCGCTGATGGCGTTCAGCGGCGAGCGCAGCTCGTGGCTCAGGCCGACGACGTAGCGGCTCTTGGCGAGGTTGGCGGATTCGGCCACTTCCTTGGCGCGCTGGAGCTCGGCGTCGGTGCGCTTATGCGCGTCGATTTCCTGGATCAGCAGCGTCGTCTGCCGTTTGGTTTCTTCTTCCGCGGCACGGCGGCTCTGCTGCGCCAGCACGAACAGCCAGGCCACCACGCCAATGATGATGCTGAGCGAGAAGAACACCTTCCAGAGCACGTCAGAGACGAGAACGTTGTCGCCATGGACGCTCGCCGAGGTCTGGAGATAGATCAGTCCAAGCACCAGCGCGACGAGACCCGCGGAGATCACGAACACGCCGACGTAATGGCCGAACTGCGAGTTGATCCGCTGGTAGATCGGCTGCGGCAGGATCCTGCCGAGCGCCTCGGAGAACTGCACCTGGGCGCGCGCATGCGGCTTGCAGAGATCGTGGCAGCGGGCATCGAGCGAGCAGCACAGCGAGCAGATCGGGCCGGCATAGGCCGGGCAGGACGTGGTATCTTCCGGCTCGAAGCTGTGCTCGCAGATACAGCACTGGATCGCCTCGATATTGGCCCAGCTCTTCTTGGGTTTACGCGCGATGTAATATTTGCCGCCGGTAAGCCAGGCGATGACAGGCGCGGTGACGAAGGCGACGGTCAGCGCGACGAAGGCGGCCAGCGCCTTCATGGTCGGGCCGAACAGGCCATAGAATGCCGCGATCGAGACGATGGTGGCGATCGTCATGGCGCCGACGCCGACCGGGTTGATGTCGTAGAGATGGGCGCGCTTGAACTCCATCTGCGGCGGGCGCAGGCCGAGCGGCTTGTTGACGACGAGGTCGGCCACCAGCGCGCCGACCCAAGCGATCGCGACGTTTGAGTAGAGCGCCAGCGTCTGCTCCAGCGCCTTGTAGACGCCGATCTCCATCAGCAGCAGCGCCACCAGCACGTTGAACACCAACCACACCACGCGGCCGGGATGGCTGTGGGTCAATCGCGAGAAGAAATTCGACCAGGCAATCGAGCCGGCATAGGCATTGGTGACGTTGATCTTGATCTGCGACAGGATCACGAACGCCCCGGTGAGCGCCAGCGCCATGTCCGGCTGCGACAGCACATAGCGGAACGCTTCGAGATACATGTGCGCGGGCTCGGCCGCCAGCTCGTCGGAGAGGCCGTGGCTCAGGGCAAAGAAGGCGAGAAACGAGCCCAGCAGCAATTTCAGCGCGCCGAAGATGATCCAGCCCGGCCCTGCGATCAGCAGGGCGATCCACCACGAGGTTCGCGACGTGCGGCGGTCGCGCGGCAGGAATCGGAGGAAGTCGACCTGCTCGCCGATCTGCGCCACCAGCGAAAACACCACGGACGAGGCGACGCCGAACAGCAAAAGGTCGAAATGCCCGTTCACGTCGCCGTGCTCGCCGGCGAATTTGCGCCATTCCCCGAATGAGTAGGGATTGGCCCAGGCAATCGCGGCAAAGGGCAGGATATGCAGGACGACCCAGATCGGCTGCGTCCAGAGCTGGAAGCGGCTGATCAGGGTGATGCCGTAGGTGACGAGCGGGATGATCGCGACCGCGCTGATGAGGTAGCCGATCGGGCGGGGAATGCCGAAGCACATTTCGAGCGCGGTGGCCAGGATCACCGCTTCGATGGCGAAGAAGATGAAGGTGAAAGAGGCGTAGATCAGCGAGGTGACGGTTGAGCCGATGTAGCCGAACCCGGCCCCGCGTGTGAGAAGGTCGATGTCGATACCGCATTTGGCTGCGTAATAGGCAATCGGCACGCCGCAGAAGAAGATGATGATGGAGACGGCAAGGATCGCGGCACAGGCGTTGGTGACGCCGTAATTGAGCGTGATGGTGCCGCCGATCGCTTCCAGTGCCAGAAAGGAGATCGCGCCGAGCGCGGTGTTGGCGACGCGGGCGGCAGACCAACGGCGCGCGCTCTTCGCCGTGAAGCGCAGCGCGTAGTCTTCCAGCGTCTGGTTGGCAACCCATTGGTTGTACTGGCGCCTGACGCGGTCTATTCGCTGCCGCCCTGCCACGCTTTACCCCACTCCCGATACGGACCCGGAGCCCCTCGCAAATTCCGTACCAAAAGCCTACGTCGGCATTTTGCGGTGCAGTATACGCGATCTTGCGTATGCTTGAGCTGCACAAATTCGAGCCATCCTCACGGCACCAACGCGTGTCTCGAACAAAAGTGGGGTGCTCATGTCAGACGAAGCAAACAAGGGGTTGTTGTCGCCGTTCAGGCGTAAACTGTTGATGGGAATGGCGGCCGTGCCTGCCATCACGATGCTGCCGAAGGCATCGTTTGCGCAGGCGCCCGCGACCTCGGCCGTCAATACCACGGGCCTGGCCGTCACCGACACCGAGGTCACGGTCGGCATCCTGCATTCGGCGACCGGCACCATGGCGATCTCCGAAACCGGCTCGATCCAGGCCGAAAAGCTCGCGATCGAGCAGATCAACGCGGCCGGCGGCGTGCTCGGCCGCAAGATCAAGTTCATCCAGGAGGACGGCGCATCGGACTGGCCGACCTTCGCCGAGAAGGCGAAGAAGCTGCTCGTCAACGACAAGGTCGCGGCGATCATGGGCTGCTGGACCTCGGCCTCGCGCAAGGCGGTGCTGCCGGTGGTCGAGCAGTATAACGGCATGCTCTACTACCCGACCTTCTATGAGGGCCTCGAGCAATCCAAAAACGTGATCTACACCGGCCAGGAAGCGACCCAGCAGATCCTCGCCGGCCTGAACTGGATCGCCAAGGAGAAGGGCGCCAAGTCGTTTTTCTTCATCGGCTCCGACTACATCTGGCCGCGCACCTCCAACAAGATCGCGCGCAAGCACGTCGAAAACGTGCTCAAGGGCAAGGTCGTCGGCGAGGAGTATTATGCACTCGGCTCGACGCAGTTCAACTCGGTCATCAACAAGATCAAGCTGACCAAGCCGGACGTGATCTTCACCGACGTCGTCGGCGGCTCCAACGTCGCATTCTACAAGCAGCTCAAGGCTGCCGGCATCGATCTCTCCAAGCAGGCGCTGCTCACGATCTCGGTGACCGAGGACGAGATCGACGGCATCGGAGGCGAGAACATCGCAGGCGCCTATGCCTGCATGAAATACTTCCAGTCGCTCGACAACGCCAACAACAAGGCCTTCGCCTCGGCTTTCAAGAAGATGTGGGGCGAGAAGACCGTGATCGGAGACGTCACCCAGGCTGCCTATCTCGGCCCGTGGCTGTGGAAGCTGACGGTCGAGAAGGCCGGGTCCTTCGACGTCGACAAGATCGCCACGGCCTCTACAGGTGTCGAGTTCAAGGGCGCGCCGGAAGGCTATGTGCGCATCCATGAGAATCATCATCTCTGGTCGAAGACCCGCGTCGGCCGCGCCAAGCTCGATGGCCAGTTCGAGCTGATCTACGAGACCGCCGATCTCGTCGAGCCGGATCCGTTCCCCAAGGGCTACCAGTAAGAAGCCTTACCAGTAGTCGCGGCGCCCGTCGCACTTTCCCTCAAGGCAAAACCGCTCCCTGGCGTGGATCGCAAGTCCATGCCTCAAGCTCCCGCGTCGCGAACCTGCTCGCGACGCGGGACCCTTTACCGACGGAGGACATGGATGTTCGGCGACTATTCGATTGGCGACCTCGGCTCGATCTTCGTCATGCAGGGGTTTGCCGGACTGATCCTGTTCTCCGTCTATGTCCTGATGGCACTCGGCCTCGCCATCATCTTCGGCCAGATGGGCGTCATCAACATGGCCCATGGCGAGTTCATGATCCTCGGGGCCTACGTCACCTGGATGACCTCCAATTTCTTCCAGGCCTATTTGCCGAGCCTGTTCAGCGGCTACTTCTTCCTTGCAATGATATTGGCCTTCCTCGCATCCGGCGCGCTGGGCATGCTGGTGGAATGGGGGCTGATACGGCACCTCTACAAGCGCCCGCTCGATACGCTGCTCGCGACCTGGGGCCTCAGCCTGATGCTGCAGCAGGCCTATCGCTCGGTGTTCGGCGCGCGCGAGGTCGGCGTCGAGCTGCCGCAATGGATGCTGGGTTCGCTCCACGTCACCGAGAGCATCGAGGTGCCGATCAACGGCGTCTTCGTGATGTGTCTCACCGTGCTGATCACCATTTCCGTCGCCTATGTTCTCTACATGTCGCGCTGGGGCCGCCAGGTGCGCGCGGTCGTGCAGAACCGCATCATGGCCGGCGCGGTCGGCATCAACACCGAGAAGGTGGATCGCTACACGTTCGGCCTTGGTTGCGGCATCGCCGGTGTCGCCGGCAGCGCCTTCACCATGATCGGCTCGACCGGGCCGACGTCGGGCCAGCTCTACATCGTCGACACCTTCCTCGTCGTCGTGTTCGGCGGCGCCGCCAGCCTGCTCGGCACCATCGCCTCCGCCTTCTCGATCTCGCAGACGCAATCGACGCTCGAATTCTTCATGTCGGGCTCGATGGCCAAGGTGCTCACGCTGCTCGCCGTCGTCGGCATCCTGATGCTGCGGCCGCAGGGTCTCTTCGCCCTCAAGGTCCGCAAATAACGAGAGGCAGGCAAGTCATGATCATCAACTCGCGTTTCTTCAATCGATCCGAGCTCATGGGCTTCATTGCCCTGGCCGCCGTGCTGTTCGTGATTCTGCCGCTGACGCTGGATGTATTCCGCCTCAATCTGGTCGCGAAATATCTGACCTACGCCTTTGTCGCGCTCGGCCTGGTGCTGTGCTGGGGCTATGGCGGCATCTTGAGCCTGGGGCAGGGCGTGTTCTTCGGCCTCGGCGGCTATTGCATGGCGATGTTCCTCAAGCTCGAGGCCTCCAGCGTCGAGAACACCAAGATCCAGTCGACGCCTGGCATTCCTGATTTCATGGATTGGAATCAGATCACGTCTCTGCCGTTGTTCTGGCAGCCGTTTCACAGTCTCACCTTCACCATCCTCGCCATCATCCTGGTGCCCGGCCTCTTCGCCCTGATCATCGGCACCGCGATGTTCAAGCGCCGGGTCGGCGGCACCTACTTCGCGATCATCACCCAGGCCGTCGCCGCCATCCTCACCATCCTGATCGTCGGCCAACAGGGCTATACCGGCGGGATCAACGGCATGACCGATCTGCGCACGCTCAAGGGTTGGGACATCCGGCCCGACCACGCCAAGGTCATCCTGTACTTCGTCGAGGTAGTGCTGCTGTTCGCCTGCATCGGCATCGCGCAGTTCATCCGCCTGACCAAGCTCGGCCGCATCCTGGTGGCAATGCGCGAGCAGGAGGATCGCGTCCGCTTCTCCGGCTACAGCGTCGCCAACTTCAAGATCTTCGCCTTCTGCATGGCCGCGGTCTTCGCCGCCATCGGCGGCGCCATGTTCGCGCTCAATGTCGGTTTCATGTCGCCGTCCTTCGTCGGCATCGTGCCGTCGATCGAGATGGTCATCTACACAGCCGTCGGCGGACGGATGTCGATCTTCGGCGCGGTCTGGGGGGCCATCCTGGTCAACTTCGCCAAGACCAGCCTGTCGGAATCCTTCCCGCAGCTCTGGCTGTTCGGACTCGGCGCACTGTTCATCGCGGTCGTGCTCGCCTTCCCGAACGGCCTGTCCGGCCTCTGGGCCGACTACGTGCAGCCGCGCATCGACCGGCTGTTCGCCTCGCGCAAGCCGAAGCCGGGCTGGAACGACAATTCGGTCGCCGACGGCGCGCCGGCGGAGTGAGGAGATAGATCATGCTCATTGGACACCAGCCCAAGGAATTCTTGCTCGCCGTCTCTGGACTGACTGTCTCGTTCGACGGGTTCAAGGCGGTCAATGATCTCTCCTTTTATGTCGAGGAGAACGAGATCCGCGTCATCATCGGCCCCAATGGCGCCGGCAAGACCACGGTGCTCGATCTGATCTGCGGCAAGACCAAGGCCACCTCGGGCTCGATTCAGTTTCGTGGCAAGGAGCTCACGAAAATGAAGGAGAACGAGATCGTGCAGACCGGCGTCGGGCGCAAGTTCCAGACGCCGTCGGTGTTCGAGGACCTCACGGTCTTCGAGAACCTCGAGATCTCGTTCCCGCGGGGCCGCTCCGTGTTCGGCTCGCTGACCTTTCAGCGCGATCAGCTCGTCAAGGACCGGGTCGCGGAGGTCGCCGAGATGATCTTCCTCAAGGACAAGCTCCACACCTATGCCGACGAACTCAGCCACGGCCAGAAGCAATGGCTCGAGATCGGCATGCTGCTGATCCAGGACCCGGACCTCCTGATGCTGGATGAGCCCGTTGCCGGCATGAGCGTGTCCGAGCGCGCCAAGACCGCCGAATTGCTCAACCGCATCATCAAGAACCGTTCGGTGCTCGTGATCGAGCACGACATGAAGTTCGTGGAAGACATCGCGCACAAGGTCACCGTGCTGCACCAGGGCCAGATCCTCTCCGAGGGGACGATGGAGAAGGTGAAGAACGATCCCAAGGTCGTTGAAGTTTATCTGGGGCACTAAGGAGCGCGACGATGCTGGCAATTTCGGATCTCCACGTCGCCTACGGCCAGAGCGAGGTACTGCACGGGCTCAACGTCAAGGTCGCGCCCAACGAGATCGTGGCGATCATGGGCCGCAACGGCATGGGCAAGACCACGCTGATGAAGTCGCTGATGGGCATCCTGCCCGCGAAGAGCGGCTCGGTGAGCATGGACGGCGCCGAGCTCGGTGGCCTCAAGAGTTTTGAGCGCGTCGCGAAGGGTCTCGCGTATGTGCCCCAGGGCCGCATGATCTTCTCCACCATGACGGTGAAGGAGAACATCGAGACCGGGCTCGTGGTCTCCGGCGGGTCGGAGGTGCCCGAAGACATCTACGAATTGTTCCCGGTGCTGCTGGAGATGAAGGGCCGCCGTGGCGGCAATCTCTCCGGCGGACAACAACAGCAACTGGCCATCGCCCGCGCACTCGCCACCAAGCCGAAGGTCCTGCTGCTGGACGAGCCGACCGAAGGCATCCAGCCGTCGATCATCAAGGACATGGCGCGCACCTTGAAGCGCATCCGCGACGAAAAGGGACTTTCGATCGTCGTGTCCGAGCAGGTCCTGAGCTTCGCGCTCGACATCGCCGACCGCGTGCTGGTGATCGAGAACGGCGAGATCGTGCGCGACGATCCGCGCGACGCCGTCGATGCCGCGCAGGTCTCGAAATATCTGTCCGTCTAACCAACCGCAGTAAAGGGGAGCCTCTCGATGCCAGAGACACTGATCAAGGTCGATCTCACCAAGTCGGCTTACGAAAATGACATGGTGCATAACCGCTGGCACCCCGACATCCCGATCGTGGCCTGGGTCAATCCCGGCGACGACTTCATCATCGAGACCTATGACTGGACCGGCGGCTTCATCAAGAACAACGATTCCGCCGACGACGTGCGCGACATCGACCTGTCGATCGTGCACTTCCTCTCTGGCCCCATCGGCGTCAAGGGCGCCGAGCCCGGCGATCTCCTGGTGGTCGACCTGCTCGACGTCGGTCCGCTCAAGGAGAGCCTGTGGGGCTTCAACGGCTTTTTCTCCAAGCAGAACGGCGGCGGCTTCCTCACCGACCATTTCCCGCTGGCGCAGAAGTCGATCTGGGACATCAAGGGCCTCTACACCTCGTCGCGCCACGTGCCCGGCGTCAACTTCGCCGGCCTGATCCACCCCGGCCTGATCGGCTGTCTGCCCGATCCGAAAATGCTGGACACCTGGAACAAGCGCGAGGCCGAGTTGATCTCGACCAACCCGACCCGCGTGCCCGGACTTGCCAATCCGCCATTCGCGCCGACCGCCCATGGCGGGCGCGCCAAGGGCGATGTGAAAGCCAAGATCGGGGCGGAGGGCGCCCGCACCGTGCCGCCGCGCGAGCATGGCGGCAATTGCGACATCAAGGACTTGTCGCGCGGCTCCAAGATCTACTTCCCGGTCTACGTGCCTGGCGCGGGCCTCTCGATGGGCGATCTGCATTTCAGCCAGGGTGACGGCGAGATCACCTTCTGCGGTGCGATCGAGATGGCCGGCTGGCTGCATCTGAAGGTCGAGGTGATCAAGGACGGCATGTCGAAATACGGCATCAAGAACCCGATCTTCAAGCCGTCGCCGATCACGCCGAACTACAAGGACTATTTGATCTTCGAGGGCATTTCGGTCGACGAGGCCGGCAAGCAGCATTATCTCGACGTCCACATCGCCTATCGCCAGGCCTGCCTCAACGCGATCGAGTACCTGAAGAAGTTCGGCTATTCCGGCGCCCAGGCCTATTCGATCCTCGGCACCGCACCGTGCCAGGGCCACATCTCCGGCGTGGTGGACGTGCCCAATGCCTGCGCCACGCTGTGGCTGCCGACGGAGATCTTCGACTTCGACGTGATGCCCTCAGCGGCAGGGCCGATCAAGCACATCACGGGCGATATCCAGATGCCGATTTCGCCTGACAAATGACGCCGCGCTCCCTCTCCCCGTTCTTACGGGGAGAGGGGCTCTCTCCGCATGAGCGGGTAGCAGTGAACTGTTGTTGAACGTGCATTAGGGGTGATGCGATGCCAGTCTATGAATATCTCTGTGACGATTGCGGTCCCTTTAGGGATATGCGCCCGATGGCGGAATGCGACGATCCGCAAAGCTGTCCGCATTGCGAGACGCCGGCGCCGCGCGTGATCCTGACCGCTCCCAATTTCTTCTGCATGCCGGCCGACAAGCGCAAGGCGCATGCCGTCAACGAACGCAGCTCGCACGCGCCGCGGACGCTGGCGCAATACAAGGCCTCGCACGGCCCCGGGTGCGGCTGCTGTTCGTCGGGCAAGACCGTCAAGGACAAGGGCGCGTCCGACAGGAAGAAGCCCGCGCGGCTGATGACCAAGTCCAGGAGCGGCGCCAAGGGTTTTCCGACGGCCCGTCCCTGGATGATCAGCCACTGAAGCAACACGCCATCATCAAACGAACACGGTACAGGAGCGCTCGACATGCTTCACGGTGATATCTCCAGCAGCAACGACACGGTCGGTGTCGCGGTCGTCAATTACAAGATGCCTCGCCTGCACACCAAGGCCGAGGTGCTCGACAACGCCCGCAAGATCGCCGACATGATCATCGGCATGAAGGTCGGCCTGCCCGGCATGGACCTCGTGATCTTCCCGGAATATTCCACGCAAGGGATCATGTACGACTCCAAGGAGATGTACGAGACGGCGTCCGTGGTGCCGGGCGAGGAAACCGCGATCTTCGCCGAAGCCTGCTGCAAGGCGAAAGTGTGGGGCGTGTTCTCGCTCACCGGCGAGCGCCACGAGGAGCATCCGCACAAGGCGCCCTACAACACCTTGATCCTGATGAACGACAGGGGCGAGATCGTGCAGAAATATCGCAAGATCATGCCCTGGGTGCCGATCGAAGGCTGGTATCCTGGCAACTGCACCTATGTCTCGGACGGACCGAAGGGCCTGAAGGTCAGCTTGATCATCTGCGACGACGGCAACTACCCGGAGATCTGGCGCGACTGCGCCATGAAGGGCGCGGAGCTGATCGTGCGCTGCCAGGGCTACATGTATCCGGCCAAGGAGCAGCAGGTCATGATCTCCAAGGCGATGGCATGGGCCAACAACGTCTATGTCGCGGTCGCCAACGCGGCCGGCTTCGACGGCGTCTATTCCTACTTCGGTCACTCCGCGATCATCGGCTTCGATGGCCGCACGCTCGGCGAATGCGGCGAAGAGGACTACGGCATCCAGTACGCCCAGCTGTCGAAGCATCTGATCCGTGACGCGCGCCGCAATGGCCAGTCGCAGAACCACCTCTACAAGCTGGTCCACCGCGGCTACACCGGCATGATCAATTCCGGCGACAACCCGCGCGGCGTCGCGGCCTGCCCGTATGATTTCTACAAGAACTGGATCGCCGATCCCGAAGGCACGCGCGACATGGTCGAAGCGATGACCCGCTCGACGCCGGGGACCGACGAGTGTCCGATCGACGGCATTCCGAACGAGGCTGCGGCGTCCAACTATTAGCCATTGCCGGCAGAACACCGCGGCGCGGAGCTTGATACGGGATGATCCGTCATCGATGTGAATGGCCGTCCATATGCATTGCGGGTCGAAGACATCTCCGCATGCGCGGAATGGGAATGGCGCGCGGCAAACCGTGGCGCGGTTGCAACATGGAGTGTTGAATCGGCCCAAGACGCGGTCCCTTCGGCGGATTCTCGCTGCGCCGTAGTTCTACCGGCCGTCCTCATCGCCTAAGTTCCACGGGGCGCCGCTGGGAGCGCCGCGGGGCGAGGGGAATAGCGTGGGGGCTTGGTGGCCATCGAGTGGGCTCGGTTGCTCGCGTCGGAGCAGCACGACTATGCGCGCGGCATTCGGCGTGAGCCTTGCCCTGGGCGTGGCTGTCGTGACGACCCCGGCCGGAGCCCAGCAGTACTTCAATGGATCGCAGACCATACCGAACGGTGCCGTCAACGGCGGCGGCGGCGTCTGGGACGCCACCACCACCAACTGGACGGACTTCTCCGGCTCGATCAGCACCGCTTACGATCCGTTGTCGGCCGGCACGATGTTCGGCAGCGGCGGTCCTTCGACGCCGGCAATGGGAGGGACGGTGACCGTCACGCCGACTGGCGTGCAGCTGACCAGTCTCGTGGGCTTCGACCTCACCGGCGACGGTTCGATCTATACGATCCAGGGCGGCGACCTCAGGCTCGCCCCGGGAGGCACCACGTTCGTCACCAACGATGTCACAGGGACTGGGGACCCGTCGGCGGCGATCGCGTCGCGCATCACCGGCAGCGGCGGCATCACCGTAGACGGGGCCGGTTTCCTGGCGCTGCTCGGCGCAAATACCTATTCCGGGGGCACTTTCATCTGCAACTGCGGCTCGCTTCAGCTTGGCGACGCGACCCATACCGCCAGCATCATAGGCGCTATCACGAATGAGGGTCTCTTCAACGTCGTCAATGCCGACATGTCGGGAGTCACGTTGCTCCTGAATGAGCTCTCCGGCCTGACCACGTTTCGCAATGCGACCTCCGCCAGCTCAATGGCGATCACCAACAGAGGCCAGCTGTACTTTGGCGATTTGACGGGAGGCGGGACCGACACCGCGACGGCTGGCCGGGCGACCATCATCAACGATGGCGGCTTGACCGGCTTCTTTGGCCGCACCAATGCGGGCATGGCCAGCATCACCAACTACAATGGCGGCGGCACCGTGTTCATCGAGCAATCCTCGGCGGGCTCGGCGACTATCGTGAACAATGATCTCAGCGGAACCGTCTTTGGTACGATGATCGGATCCGACACCGCGACCGCAGGCAACGCGACGATCATCAACGAGTCCGGCGGCCGGACCAATTTCGCCGCGTTCACCACGGCGGGCAATGCCACCATCGTCACCAAGGACGGCGGCAAGACCGAGTTCTACGACAATTCCACCGGGGGCACTGCGCGCTTCATCACGACCGATACAGGCATCGTCAATTTCGGCGTCAGCATCGGTCCGAACGGCGACGGCCGCATCACGGCCGGCTCGATCGAAGGCAACGGCTTCTACTATATCGGCGGCGGCAATACCCTCGTCGTCGGCGGCAACAATCGCACGACCGAGGTCAGCGGCGCCATCGGCGATTTTGATCCCTGCAGTTGCGGTCCTGCCGGTCCGGGTTCGTTGGAAAAGGTCGGCAGCGGCACGCTGATCCTCTCTGGCACCAATACCTATACCGGCGCGACGACCGTGAACGGCGGCATCCTGCGGGTCGACGGCAACATCTCGCAGTCGAGCCTCACCACCGTGAACGCGGGCGGCGCGCTGTTCGGTGCCGGAATCGTCGGCAATACCGTCATCGCCAATGGCGGCATCTATGCGCCCGGCGATGGTGGGCCGGGCTCGAGCATGTGGGTTCAAGGCGACCTCGCCTTCCAGCCCGGTGCGCTGTACCTCGTTCAGGTCGGTAGCGGAGCCACCGCAAGCTTTGCCAACGTTTTCGGCAACGTGACCCTGAACGGCAATGTCGGCGTCTCGCTCTACGCCGGCAGCACCATATTGCCCCAATACACGATCATGCAGTTTTCCGGCGCCGCAGCCGGCAATTTTGCCGGCGTTGCCGCCCCCGGTGGTCTCATCGGCACGACCACCGTGGATCCCAGCGGCACTGTCCATCTCAATTTCACGCTCGACTATGGTGCCAAGTACGCACTCAACATCAATCAGAAGAATGTAGCCACCACGCTTCAGAACTTCTTCAACGCCAATGGCTCTCTGCGTTCCGAATTTGCGGGTCTCGGTCCCAACGGCTTGACGCAGGCGTCCGGCGAGTCCGCGACAGGCGCGCAGCAGACGACGTTCAACGCGATGAACCTGTTTCTCGGGCTGCTGACCGATGTCTACAATTCAGGACGGAGCGGCATGTCCGGTGCGATGCCATATGCCGATGATGCGAGCGCCAATGCCTACGCCGCACGTCGAAGGGACGCCCGCGACGCCTTCGCCTCGATCTACCGCAAGGCGCCGGGGGCGACTTTCCAGCAGCGTTGGGATGTGTGGGCGGCCGGCTATGGCGGCTCGCAGACCACCGACGGCCACGCTGCGCTCGGCTCGAACGACACCACCAGCAGTGTCTACGGCACGGCCGTCGGTCTCGACTACCGCTTCTCGCCGTCGACCGTCGCCGGTTTCGCGCTTGCCGGCGGGGCCACCAGCTTCGGCGTCAACGGCCTTGGCTGGGGCCGCTCCGACCTGTTCCAGGCCGGCGCGTTCGTGCGTCACACCGCTGGTCCCGCCTATGTCACGGCTGCGCTGGCCTATGGCTGGCAGGATGTCACCACCAATCGCATCGTCACCGCCGCCGGGTTCGACCAGCTGCGCGCCCAGTTCAATACCAACGCGTTTTCGGGGCGCGTCGAGGGCGGGTATCGCTACGCCATGCAATGGGTCGGCGTCACGCCTTATGCAGCGCTCCAGGCCACCATGTTCAGTCTACCGGGCTATTCGGAGTTCGCCGTGGCCGGCAGCAACGTCTTCGCCCTCAACTATGCCGCCAAGGATGTCATCAGCACCCGCACCGAGTTCGGTCTTCGCGCGGACAATTCGTTTGCCGCGCCCGGCGGCCTGGTGACCCTGCGCGGCCGCCTGGCCTGGGCGCATGACTACAATCCGGATCGTACCGTCGGCGCGGTGTTTCAGACCCTGCCCGGATCGGCCTTCGTCGTGAACGGCGCCGCCCAGGCGCGCGATTCCGCGCTGACCACGGCATCGGTGCAGATGAACTGGATGAACGGCTGGTCCGCGTCGGCGACCTTCGAGGGCGAGTTCTCGAACGTCACCCGCTCCTATGCCGGCAAAGGCCTCGTGCGCTACACGTGGTAGGCTAGCGCTTCTGCTCCGTGGGCCTGCGCGGCGGTCGCGGTGCCACGGGCGTTCCCGCCATCTTGTTGGCGGTCTCGCTGACGTCGAGCAGCGAGCGGCGGATGTCCTCGAGATAGCCCGCCGATTTCTTCTTCATGGTATCGGCGAGCTCGTGCAGCCCCTTTATCTTCTCGAACAGCTCGTCGGCCTTGCCGTCGACGAAGCCCGGCACCGCGCCCTCGATCTTCGTGACCGCCTTGTCGAAGCCCGCGAAGGCGTCGTCGACCTTGGCCATGACGGCGTCGATGTCGCCGCCCTTGCTCCTGAGGTCGGCGGTGTAGCTCTCGAATGTGCGCAGGCCCTCCTTGATCGCTGGGGCGTTGCTCACGATCGAGCGGTCGACGCTGTGCAGGGTCTCCACGATCGACTCGGCGTCGCTGAGATCGGCGGTCAGGATCGGGATGCCATCAGAGTCCAGCGGCACCGGCGGCGCGGTCGGGGCGCCCCCGATCAGCGAGATCGCCGCGATGCCGGTGAGGCCCTGGAATTCGATGCCGGCGACGGTGTCCTTGCGGATCGGCGCGGCGTTGTCGAGCATCACCAGCGCCACGATCCTGCGAGGACTGTCCAGCTTGATCGACAGGATCTGGCCCGCAGGCACGCCGTCGAAATTGACCGGCCCACCGCGCCGCAGGCCGCTGGCGGAGCCGCCTTCGAACACCACGCGCAACTGGCTGCGGCTCTGGATGGTGCGCCATTTCTGGACGCCGAGGAATCCACCGAACGCCACGGCGATCGCCGCAAGCGTCGCTGTTCCGATCACCAGATTGCTCGCGCGTGCCATGCAGGGGCGATTTTACGGCCAAAGCGGGGAAGTTGGAAGGAGGCCGGATGATAAGTAGGGCGGGTTAGCGAAGCGTAACCCGCCGCCTTCTTAGCATATCGTACAGTGGCGGATTACGCTGCGCTAATCCGCCCTACGGAGTACAGTACTCTAATGCCCCGCCGCGCGCTTTGCCGCAGCGTTGTTCAGGACGATGAGCGCATCGACGGCCACGCCGGTTTTGGTGTTGATCAGGAACGGGTTGATGTCGATCGAGGCGATCCGGTCGCCGGCATCGGCGATCAGGTTGGAGAGGCCGACCAGCGCCTTGACCGCGGAGGTCTCGTGCAGCGCCGGCTTGCCGCGGTAGCCGCGCAGCTTGATCCCGGCCTTGGTGCGGCCGATCAGCAGCCGTGCCTCGGCCTCGTCCAGCGGCGCGCCGGCGAGCGCGACGTCCTTCATCAGCTCGATGTCGATGCCGCCGGTGCCGAACAGCACGACCGGTCCCATCTCGGCATCGAGTGAGGCGCCGACCACGAGCTCGAGCTCGGCCTTGACCTGCTGCGCGATCAGGATGCCGTCGAGCTTCGGCTGGCCCTTCAGCTTATTGACCCGCGCGGTGATGTCGGCGAACGCCTTCTTCACCTCGGCGGCGCTGTTGAGGTTCAGCACCACGCCGCCGATGTCTGATTTGTGCAGGATCTCGGCGCTGACGACTTTTGCCACGACCGGGAATCCGATCTGCTTGGCGATATTGGCGGCCTCCGCCGCCGTCTGCGCAATCGCCTCCTTCGAGACCGGGATGCCGTAGGCCTTCAGAAGCTTCTTGGAGGCGACCTCGTCGAGCGCGGCGCCGGCGGCTGATTTCAGCGCCTTCTCCAGCACGACACGTGCGGCCGGCTTCGAACTCGACACGATATTGGGGACTTCCTTGCGCAGCTTCGCGTAGTCGAGCAGCGATTTGATCGCCGTCACCGCGCGATCCATGCCCTGCATGACGGCCAGATGTGGCAGCGACTCGCGCAAGCCCTTGGTGAATTCGGTGAAACCGATCGACATGGCGCTGATATAGATCACGGGCTTTGCGGCCTTGCCCGCCATCTCGTTGACGATGCGCAAGTTACGTTCGCGCAGCTCGTGCGGGGCCTTCGGCAGCTCGGCGTCGATGATGACGACGTCGATGTCGGGATCGTCGATCATCAGCTCGATCGACTTCATGTAGACGGAGGGATCGACCACGGCGGCAAATCCTGCATCGAGTGGATTGCCGACGATCGAGCCGGGGCCCAGCATCTTCGCCAGCTCGGAACTGACATGCGGGCTGAGTGGCGCGAAGTTCAGGCCGGCGGCATAAAAGGCGTCGATCAGCATGCCGCGCTTGCCACCGGAGAGCGTCACCGCGGCGAGCCGGTCGCCTTTGGGTGCTGCGGCGTGGACGAAGCACTCGGTGGTCTCGATCAACTCGTCGAGCCCGCTCACCCGAATGACGCCTTCGCGCGTTGCGATGGCATCAAACGTCTCGATCGAGCCGGCGAGCGCGCCGGTATGCGCCATCGCCGCCGCGCGACCACCTTCGGATGCCCCGAGCTTGAGCGCGATCACCGGTTTGCCCGCGGCGCGTGCCGCCTTGCAGGCTTCGCGGAAGGCCTTGGTGTTGCGTACGCCTTCGAGGTAGACGACGATCACCTTGATGCTCGGGTCTTCGGCGAAATAGCGCATCAGGTCCGGCGTCTCGAGCCCGGCCTCGTTACCCGTGGTCACCATGTAGCCGACGCCCACGCCCCGATCCTCCAGCGCCTGGCGGATCGCCATGACGATCGCGCCGGATTGTCCTGCGATCGCCACCGCTCCCTGCTCCATGGTGACGATGCGGTCGTCGATGTTGGTGAAGAGCTTTTCGCCGGCGCTCAGGTTGCCGAGGCAGTTCGGCCCCGTCACCGCAAGTCCCGTCTCGCGCACAGCCGCCTGCAGTTCGGCGGCGAGCTTCTGACTTTCCGCGTCCTGCAATTCGCTGAAGCCCGAGGTGACGATGGTGGCCGAACGTGCGCCGGCTGCGGCCGCATCGTGGATCACCTGCACGGCTGCGCGCGCCGGCACCAGCACCAGGACGTGATCGGGTTTTTCCGGCAGGCTGGCAAAGTCCTTGTAGCACGGGACGTTCCAGATCGTGTCGCGCTTGGCGTTGACCGGATAGAGCCCGCCCTCATAGCCGTATCTGACCAGATTATTCCAGATGCGCTCGGCATAATTGCCGGGCTTGTCGGTCGCGCCCACCAGCACGATGTTGTGCGGGTGCAGCATGGCATGGATGCCCTTGACGATGTCGCTGGCGTCGGGCGGCGGAGACCATGGGCGCGGAGAGACCGACGCAACAGGCACCTGAGCTTCCATGGCGTGACCTCACCTCTTGTTCTTATTTGGTGGCGCGTCGCTCTGTTCTATGGCGAGTCCTTCGAGGTGGCAACCATATGCGTCATGCCGTGTGGTGGAATGAAGCGCGCGTGGGCGCATATCGCGCGTCCGGGGGGCGACCTATCCGTCGGCCCCGATCAATGTCGCATGCAGGATGTAGCGCTCAGGACCGGCCGTGACGGCGTCGAATGGCCAGCAGGTTGCGAGAATGAGCTCAAAGTCCCGTGCTGTGGGATCGATGCCCGATGCGTTGAAACGGACGACGGCCGAGGAATCTGCGCGATAGCGAAAATGTCGACCGTCGCTGCGTGTGACGTCGATGACGTCACCAATGGCAACATTCCGCAGGAAGCGGAAATGGGTGTCGCGGTGGGCGGCATACACGGCAATTCCGCGTCCTCCCGCATCGGCCGTGTGCGGGATATGGCCGGGCCCGAAAGCCAGCGCCTGTCCGCTCGCACCCTCCAGCACGATGGCCCTGGCGCCGATCCGCTTCACCTCGATCCGCGCGACGGGCCAGGTGTCGGCCCATGACCATGGCTTAACCGGCCGGCCCGTCGCGATGCTTTTGTCGAACGCGCGCTCCAACAACATCTGCGCAAGCCACGCCTTGGCATGGACGTAAGCGCCATCGCCGAACAGGATCAGGCCGATCAGCGCAAGGACCAGGGGAGGGATGAAGCGGGGCATAACAAGATTCCCGGTCATTGCGAGCGAAGCGAAGCAAAGCAATCCAGTCTGTCTGCATGGTCGGCAGTCTGAATTGCTTCGTCGCTTCGCTCCTCGCAATGAATTGACAAAAAGGCGCGCGCGGCCGTTGGTTGTGGGACGGGCAGCCGCGCGCGCTGAAGCAGAGGAGTGGGGGACTCCTCTCTCAAGCGGCGTCGGTGAGCAACGGCCGACGCCGGTTGAACACGAACAGAACCAGGGCGAGCATGATCAGGATCAGCCCTGCGATCATCTTCAGCTCGGCCGAGGTTGCAGTCTTGGGCAGGCGGATCGCGTCAGGCGCCGAAGGTGCCGGCCGCCGCACGGTCGGCTGGTTGCGTGCATCCGCGTGGCGTTCGCGCAACTGCTCGGGCAACGGCTGTCGTTCGCCAAAGACCTTCTCGAAATCCCAGCCGGCCGGCAGGTTGAGCGGCAATTCGCTGAGCTTGAGCGGCTCGCCTTCGGGGCGGCTCGGCGTCTTGTCGATCGCGACCAGGCTGGTCAATCGCGTGACGATCTGATGGTCGAGCGCCAGCGCCAGGATCGCCTTGTCGGAGTCTTCAGCGGTCATTTCGCGCAAGCTGCGCGCCACTTCGGCATCGCCGATCTTGCGCTTGGCCCAAAGTTTCGACAGGCCCTTGCCTTCGGCAGCACTTTCAAGCGGCAGCGTCAGCGACCACGGGCGATCACCGACGCGACCCTTGATCTCGACCGAGCCCGCGAGCTTGTCGAGCTTGGCCGCCAGCACCAGGGGCTCGTCGCGATAGACGTCTGGAAGGATCGCGGGGGTGACGTCGGTCTTGGCTTCGGAGAACGTTGCAGTGAGGCCGGTCACCACAGGATTTTCCAACTTGGCGAACAGGCCACGCATGCGCTCTTCCACCTGTTCGACGGAGCCGATATGGGTGAAGGCGCCGCGGCCGAGCTCGGCGGCACGTGTCATCAGGTAGGTATTGGGCGCAGACCCGATGCCGACCATGAACACGCGCGAGCGGCCGCGCATCGCCGTGATCGTTTCGAACAATTGCTGTTCGTTGCCGATCGCGCCGTCGGTCAGGAACACGACTTGGCGGACCATGCCGGTGTCGCCGAGCTTGTCGGTCAGCGCCGCGCGCATCGCCGGCACCATCTCGGTGCCGCCACGCGCCTGCAGGGCGCCGACGAAGGAGGTCGCCTCACCGACATGCGCGGCATCCGCCGGCACCGAGGCTGGAAACAGGACGTTCATGGTGTCGTCGAAACGGATGACGTTGAAGCGGTCCGTCGGCTGGAGGCGAGAGAGCGCGTAGGTCAGGCTGGCCTTGGCCTGGACCATCGACGTGCCACCCATCGACCCCGAATTGTCGATCACGAACACGACCTCGCGCGGCAGCGGCTTCTGCGTCGCTTGATCGACGCTGGGCGGGGTGACAAAGGCGAGCAGGTAATCGGCACCGCCGACATGCTCGCGGAACAGGCCGACCGATGGCGCCTTCTCCCCAGCGGGCTTCCAGGTCAGCTCGAAGTCGCGATCGGCCGCAACGGTGCCATCGGCGAGGGTGACCACGCGCGTCGTGGCGTCAGGGCTCTCGATCTTGACGTTGTGGTGATGGCTCTTGATTTCGCCGAGCGCAAAGCCGGCCTTCAGGCGTACCGTGATGCTGGTCGGGTTGACCGGCGCGTGCTTCGCGGGATCAAGCGCCGGCGGCGAGATGCGGTCGCGGTCCGGAACCGGGTCCGAGTTGATCGCGCCCCAGCCCGAGCCGTCCTTGCGGAAGTCGACGCTCTGCACGATCGGCGCCGGATTGTAGCGCGGTGCCACCACGAGCGGCAGGCGCAGCGAATATTCATTGCCGGACTGATGCACCGGCTCCTGGTACTCGATCTGCACCAGCACGGTTTCGCCGGGCCCGATATTGGCGAGCGAGTTGGTGAAGATGTTCGGCCGTTCCTGCTCGGTCAGCGCCGCCTTCTGGCCGGCGCGACGCGCCTCCTCATAGATCACGCGGGCCTGCTGCCGCTCCTTGATGTCGCCAACGATGATGCGGTCGCCCACCACCATCTTCAGGGTATCGACGGCACCGCCGGTCGCGAGCGGATAAACATAGGTCGCCTCGACCCAGTCCTTGGTCGGATTGCGGAAGACCTGCGTGACCCGGGCGCGCAGCGTCGGACCTGACACGGTGAGGTCGATGTCGAGGCCGAGGCGGATGGCTTCGCTGGTGATGCCGTCGTGCTTCAGGAGGAGAGTGCCGGAGCGGGCATCGCCGGGCTGGAGCGGGCTCGCCTGCTCCGTCGTCGCCGACCAGCCCGGCTGGAAGCTGACCAGCAGCGCGACGAAGGCGACCAGCACCACCGCGATGCCTTGTGCCAGAAGAAAGAGGCCGACCACGATCAGCCTGCCGAGCCAGGGATGTTCGTTGCTGCCGATCGTGTCGCAATTGTCCATCTGGTCCGCTCCCAATGGGTGTTTGACGACGCGAGCATCGGTCGGAAGGGCCTGATTTCGCGACCAGAATGATCGGCAATGTTCCGCCGTGGCCGGCCCGGGCGCGCCGCCGCCGCGGCGGCCATGTGCGGTTTTGTGCTGGTTTGTCCGCCCTGCTAGACTGGCGGTCCTGGAGCAGGGACTTGATGCAGACGCAGGATAAACTCACCGACAGGCAGCTTTCGGACGAGCAGAGCCGGGAGATTGCCGAGACCATTCGCGAGGAGCTGGCCAGACGGCGGATGTCCCGGCAGGCCTTGGCCGAGCTGGCTAAGCTCAGCCTGTCGACGCTGGAGAAGGTGCTCGGCGGCCGGCGGCCGTTCACGCTGGCGACGACGGTCCGGCTGGAGCAGGCGCTGGGCCTGTCCTTGCGCAAGAGCGCCGTGGCGATGACGCCGCCGTCCGCAAACGATGTCGCACCCGACAGCCTCGGCTCCTACGCGCACCGCGCGGTGAGTTGGCTCGAGGACGTCTACATCACCCTGCGGCCGTCGTTCGGCGACAAGGACGCGATCTTCGCCTATCGCACCGAGATCGCCTGGGAGCCGAAAGTTTCTTCATTGGTCTTTCGCGAGGGTGATCGGACCGATGCGGCCTATGAACATACCGGTGAGGTCGCCGTCCCCCACCAGTCCGGCTTCATCTATCTCGTCATCATCAAGCACGGCCAGCATCGGGTCATCACAGTGTCTCGGCCGACCGTTGCCGGCGAAATGTATGGCATCATCTCGACGCTCCGCGCCGGCCCTGGCTCGCAGCTCACGCCGATCGCCGCGCCGATCGCCTACGTGCCACTCAAGAATATTGCGAAGCCGTCGTTGGGACGCGTTGCGCCCGACGACGTCAACTACGGCCTGTATCGAAAGCATCTGCGCCGCACGGTGGAAGAATCCTTTGCGCTCTTCCTGCCGGCCTAGCCTTGCTTCGGCTTCGCTTACACGAAAAAGATAGCGGCCCTTTTGGCCGCTATCTCGTTGGGCATGGTCAGCTGATGCGAGCTAACCTCCGGTTTCCGCGCTGATGATGTCGCCGAACAGCTCCCACTGACCAGACTTGAAGCGGATCATCTTGAGCTGCTCGATCGGCGCGAAGTCGTTGGGGCCGGTGTTGATCTTGATGCCGGGGATCAGCGTATCCGGCGCGAAGTCCTTCAAGCTGGCGGCCTGCTTCATCACGTTCTCCCGCGTCAGCACGTCGCCGCACTGCTTCAAGGTCTGGACCAGGGTCTGCGCGGCGGCATAGCCGTAGACGACGTTGGTGTCGGAGACGTTGGCGCCGGGCATGTACTTGTCGACGAACGCCATGAACTTCTTCATGCCTTCATCGTCCTTCCATTGCGGGTCGGACGCGTCCTTCAGATAGCTCGCCGACAGCACGCCTTCGGAGGCCTCGAGACCGGCGGGCTTCATCACCGCGCCGATCGAGATCGACACGTCGGTCATTACGTGCATCGGCTTCCATTCGAGCTCGGCAATCTTCTTGATCGCTTGCGCGGCGAATTTCGGCGTCGAGATGTTGACGAAGACGTTGGCGCCGGTGCCCTTCAGCTTGACGATGTGGGAATCGATCGAGGGCTCGCTGGTCTCGTAGCTCTCTTCCGCGACGATCAGCGATGAGGCCTTGTCGCCGAAGATCTCCTTGATGCCGGCGACGTAGTCCTTGCCGAAATCGTCATTGGCATAGAAGATCGCGACTTTGGCATCGGGCTTGGCCTGCAGGATATATTTGGCGAAGATCCGCGCCTCGACGCGGTAGCTCGGCTGGAAACCCATGGTCCAGGGAAAACCCTTGGGGTCGTTCCATTTGCTGGCGCCGGTGGCGAGGAAAAGCTGCGGGACCTTCTTGGAATTGTGATACTTCTGCACGGCGGTCTGGGTCGGCGTGCCCAGCGCGTTGAAGACCAGGAACACCTCGTCGCTCTCGATCAGCTTGCGGACCTGCTCCACGGTCTTCGGCGGCGAATAGCCGTCGTCATAGGAGATCCAGTTGATCTTGCGGCCGTTGATGCCGCCCTGGTCGTTGATCATCTTGAAATAGGCCTCCTCGGTCTTGCCGATGATGCCGTAGGCCGAAGCCGGGCCGGAATAGGCCTCGACGTTGCCGATCTTGATCTCGGTGTCGCTGGCGCCGGTGTCGTATTTTTTCTGCGCGTAGGCGCCTTGAACCGAGAGCAATGTCACGGCCGCTGCCGCGGCGAGGAGGACGAGTTTCTTGTTCTTCATGGAAATTCCTTGGCGTTTCTTGTGGGTTGGGCAGGCACGTCAAAAAGAAAAGCGCCCCGAAGGGCGCCTCGATTAGGCGTTGGCAGCTTTCTTGTCGATCTCGGAAGCCACCGAGAATTCCTTGCGCAAGGTCGGCTTGTGGATCTTGCCGGTCGCGTTGCGCGGCAGCGCCTCGACGAAGCGGATCTGGCGCGGGCATTTGAAGCGCGCCAGATTGGCGGCGCAATGCGCGTGCACGTCGGCCTCGGTCAGCTTCTGGCCGGGCTTGACCGCGACAATGGCAAGGCCCACCTCGCCCCATTGCGGATCGGGAATGCCGATCACGGCGGCTTCCGCGATGGCATTGAGCTGATGCAGGACGTTCTCGACCTCGGCCGGATAGACGTTCTCGCCGCCGGAGATGTACATGTCCTTCCAGCGGTCGACGATGTAATAGAAACCTTCCTCATCGATGCGGGTGGCGTCGCCCGTGTGCAGCCAGCCGTCGGTGAAGGAGGTCTTGTTCGCTTCCGGCCTGTTCCAGTAGCCCGGCGTGATATTGGGCCCCTTGACCCAGAGTTCGCCGAGCTCGCCGACATCGGCATCGCTGCCATCGGGGCGGACGATACGCACCTCGGTATGCAGCACCGGCTTGCCGGCGGAGCCGGCCTTGCGCGCCGCGTCCTCGCGGTCGAGCACCAGGACGGCCGGAGAGGTCTCGGTCATGCCGTAGCCCTGCTGAAGCGCAACACCGCGCGCCTCCCAGACCTTGAGCAGCGGCACCGGCATCGGCGCGCCACCGACACCGCCGACGATCAGCCGGCTGAGATCGGTCGTGGCGAAGGCCGGATGCTGTGCCATGAACTGGTAGATCGCGGGCACGCCGAAGAACACGTTGATGCCCTGCGCAGTGTCATTGATCAGGCCGAGCGCCGTGCCGGGATCGAAGGCGCGCATGATCATCACGCTGCCGCCGGCATGCAGGACGGGATTGGTGTAGCAGTTGAGGCCGCCGGTGTGGAACAGCGGCAGCACGGTGAGCAGCACCGAGGATGGACCGATGCAGGCGGGGCCGCCGAGATTGACGCAATTCCAGAACGTCATGCCATGGGTGATGGTGGCACCCTTGGGATGTCCGGTCGTGCCCGACGTGTACATGATGGTGGAGACGTCATCGAGCGTGACCTCCTCAGCACGGTCGAGCGGCTTTGCGGCGGCGATGCCGGCTTCGTAGGTGCCGCCGGGGCCGAGCAGCAGGCTGGTCGGGATGCCGCAGAGCTTTGCGACGCTGAGCGCGGTCTCGGCCAGATCGGTGTCGTGGATCATCACCTTCGGCGCGCAGTCAGCGGTGATGAACTGCAGCTCGGGAACGGTGAGGCGGGTGTTCAGCGGCACGAAGATCGCGCCTAACCGCCCGCAGGCGAACTGCACCTCCAGCGTATCGGTGGTGTTCAGTGCCAGCACAGCGACGCGGTCGCCGCGCGAGACGTTGAGCGTGTGGCGCAGGAAGGAGGCGAGGCGCGAGACGCGCGCATCGAGCTGCGCGTAGCTGAAGCGGCGCTCGCTCGCGAGGTCCACCAGCGCGACCTTATCAGGCGTGCGGCGGCCATGGTGGACGATCCAGTCATAATAACGAACGGCCAAAGGTCCTCCCTCGGCGGCTTCGCGCCGCCTGCGTGTCCATTGTCGTGCACCATGCCCGGCATGGCCCTGGGGCCAGCCGGAGTCTGTGCACCACGTTTTTTTGATGCGGAGTTGGCCTGCGAGGAGCGAAAATCGTCTTGCGTTCAGTTGCTAGGACATCGGCCGCGCGAACCGGCTGATCTGGATCAGCCACTCCACGCAAGTGAACCAACAATGTTCCGGCCATGGTGGCTGGACGAATCCGTCCGAGGCGCGAGTGCCATGAAGAGCCCGTTCTATACTGCGGAGCACGACGCCTTCCGCGACGTCATGCGTCGCTTCGTCGACAAGGAGATCACCCCGTTCGCCCATGAATGGGACGAGGCCGGCGAATTCCCGCGCGCGCTCTATCGCAAGGCGGCCGAGATCGGCCTCTTGGGCCTCGGATTCCCCGAGGAATATGGCGGCATCGCCGCCGATCAGTTCATGAAGATCGTGGCCAGCCAGGAGCTCGCGCGGGCCGGCGCCGGCGGCGTCAGCGCCAGCCTGATGAGCCACACCATCGGCTCGCCTCCGATCGCCCGCGCGGCGCGTCCCGAGGTGAAGGCACGCGTGCTGCCGCAGGTGCTGGCCGGCGAGAAGATCTCCGCGCTCGCGATCACCGAGCCGGGCGGCGGCTCCGATGTCGCCAACCTGCGCACCCGGGCGCGCCGCGATGGCGATCACTACGTCGTGAGCGGCGAGAAGACCTTCATCACCTCGGGCGTGCGTGCCGATTATCTGACCGTTGCCGTGCGTACCGGCGGCGAGGGCGCCGGCGGCGTCAGCCTGCTCCTGATCGAGGGAGATACGCCCGGCCTGTCGCGGACCAAGCTGAAGAAGATGGGCTGGTGGGCCTCCGACACCGCGACCGTGCATTTCGACGAGTGCCGCGTGCCGGCCGAAAACTTGATCGGCGAAGAGGGGCAGGGCTTCAAGATCATCATGCAGAACTTCAACAGCGAGCGCATGGGCATGGCCGCCAGCTGCACCGCCTTCGCGCGGGTCTGTGTCGACGAGGCGATCGCCTACGCCAAGGAGCGCAAGACCTTCGGCAAGCCGCTGGCCCAGCATCAGGTCATCCGCCACAAGATCGTCGACATGGCACAGAAGGTCGCGGCCTCGCAAGCGATGCTGGAGATGCTGGCCTGGCGGCTCGAGCAGGGCGAGAGCCCGGTCGCCGAAATCTGCATGATGAAGAACCAGGCGACCCAGACCATGGCTTTCTGCGCCTCTGAGGCGGTGCAGATCTTCGGCGGCGCCGGCTTCATGCGCGGCATCAAGGCCGAGCGCATCTACCGCGAGGTCAAGGTCAACGCCATCGGCGGCGGCACTGAGGAGATCATGAAGGACCTGGCGTCGCGGCAGATGGGGTTGTAGCCGCATTCTCCGTCATGCCCGGGCTTGTCCCGGGCATCCACGTTCTTCTGCCGGGTGACGAAGCCGTGGATGGCCGGGACAAGCCCGGCCATGACGAGCACATCAGAGATACGAGAGCTGAGCTGACAAAAAATGCTATTCACCGCCGACCACGACGACATCCGCCGCTCCCTGCAGAAGTTCATCGCCAACGAGATCAATCCTCGTGTCGATGAGTGGGAGAAGGCCGACATCTTCCCGGCCCACGAGCTGTTCAAGAAGATGGGCAGCCTCGGCTTTCTCGGTCTGAACAAGCCCACCGTGTTCGGCGGCTCGGGCCTCGACTATTCCTATGCGCTGATGATGGCGGAGGAACTGGGCGCCATCACCTGCGGCGGCGTGCCGATGGCGATCGGGGTGCAGACCGACATGGCGACCCCGGCGCTGGCGCGGTTCGGCTCGGACGAGGTGCGGCGCGAGTTTCTCAGCCCCTCGATATCAGGCGACTATGTCGCCTGCATCGGCGTCTCCGAGCCCGGCGCCGGATCGGACGTGGCCTCGATCAAAACCAACGCGCGCTCGGACGGCGACGACTACGTCATCAATGGCGGCAAGATGTGGATCACCAACGGCACCCAGGCCGACTGGATCTGCCTGCTCGCCAATACCGGCGAGGGGCCCGTTCACCGCAACAAGTCGCTGATCTGCGTGCCCATGAAGAGCAAGGGCGTCACGGTGGCGCGTAAGCTCGACAAGATGGGCATGCGCTCGTCGGACACCGCGCAGATCTTCTTCGACAATGTCCGCGTGCCCAAGCGCAACCGGATCGGAGAGGAGGGCAAGGGCTTCACCTATCAGATGATCCAATTCCAGGAGGAGCGGCTGTGGGGCGCGGCCGCCTGCCTGAAGGCGCATGAATACATCATCGAACAGACCATCGAATACACCCGCAACCGCCAGGCCTTCGGCAAGTCGATCCTCGATAACCAGGTCGTGCACTTCAAGCTGGCGGAGATGCAGACCGAGGTCGAGCTGTTGCGTGCGCTGATCTATCGCGCCGCGGAGCAACTGGTCGCCGGCGAGGATGTGACGCGGCTTGCGACCATGGCCAAGCTGAAGGCCGGGCGGCTCGGGCGTGAGCTCACCGACGCCTGCTTGCAATATTGGGGGGGAATGGGCTTTACCAACGAGACGCCGGTGAGCCGCGCCTATCGCGACAGCCGCCTGACCTCGATTGGCGGCGGCGCTGACGAGGTCATGCTGATGGTCCTGTGCAAGATGATGGGCACGCTGCCCGGCAGCAAAGGAAGCGCTTGATGATCACGCTCTATCACTGCGACGCTGCTCGCTCGTTCCGTCCGCTCTGGATGCTCGAGGAGATGGGGCTGCCGTACGAGTTGAAGATGCTGCCGTTTCCCCCGCGGGTCTTCGCCAAGGACTATCTTGCGCTCAATCCGCTCGGCACCATCCCCTTCCTGATCGACGGCGAGACGCGGATGACCGAGTCTTCCGGAATCTGCCATTATCTCGGCATCAAATATGGTCCGACGCCGCTGATGGTCGGCCCGGAGGATCCCGCCTATGGCGCGTTCCTGAACTGGATGTATTTCAGCGATGCCACGTTAACCTTCCCGCAGACGCTGGTGCTCAGATACACCCAGCTCGAGCCGGAGGAGCGGCGCAATCCGCAGGTCGCCGGCGACTATGCCAAATGGTTCCTGGGACGCCTGCGCGCCGTCGAGGCAGCGACCGCGAATGCCGAAACTTTATGCGCAGGCCGCTTCACCGCCGCTGACATTGTCATCGGTTACGCGCTTCGCCTCGCCGATAACATCGGCCTCGCCAGGGATTTCGGGCCAAATGTCGCAGCCTATTGGGCGCGCCTGCAACAGCGGGACGGCTTCAAGCGCGCGGTTGCTGCGGAGCAAGCGGCCGGAAAGCAGCAGAATGTTGCGCCGCGGGTGAGAGGATAATCTCCGCCGTCGTCCTGGCTCTGCGGTCCGCTTCGCTTTGCTTGTCAGACGACGGGATGGACGGTTCCGAACGCTACTCATCCTGCTGGAATGCCAGCGGTTTGCGTCTCATGACAGCGCTATCGCGTCGTGACAGCGCCCAAATTTCCGCTAAGGTGACCTCCGTCCGCAGCGGCCAGAGAGCCGCGCGAGGAGGAACCCAATGGAATATATCGGTCGCGAATCCGACCATCTGATGCTGATCACACCGGAGCGCGTGTTCTATGCCGGCCTGCTTGGCCGGCCCCGCAAGCGGACCCCCGGTTGCTGCCATGTCTATGTCGCGGTGAAGGGCAGCCTGCATCTGACGATCGACGACGTGCACACATCAGACGAATTGATCGTGACCCTGCCTAACCAGCGCCATTCGATTGCGAGCGACTACCGGACTGCGATCAGCGTGACGCTGGAGCCGGAAAGCATGCCGGATGGCGTGATCGAAGCTCTGGCCGATCGGCTGCGGGGCCCGGACAAGGCCGCCTATGCCCGCAAGATCCTCGCCGCCTATGCGCTGCTGCGCCAGCGCCGCTATGGCGACCTCACCACCGCCGAGTTCGACGAGATGTGTTTTGGCGAGCCGCTGCCGCGCCGCGTGCTCGACCCGCGCGTGATGCGCGCGGTCGCCCGCATCGAGCGCTTCTCCGGCGAGCCGGTGACGGCCGACACTTGCGCGGCTGAAGCGGGCCTATCCGCCTCGCGCTTCCTGCATCTGTTCAAGGAAGAGACCGGCATCTCGTTCCGCTCCTTCCGCGCCTGGAAGCGCGCGCGGCATCTGCTGCACTTCGCCAACCAGGACCTCAACCTCGCCCATCTCGCGCAGGATATCGGCTATCCCGATTCCACGCATTTCAGCCACTCGATCCGCCGCTTCTACGGTTTGAAGCCGCGTGCGATCTTCGTCGGCTCGCGCGACCTTGCGATCTACCGCAGCAACGAGACTGTGCGGCTGGCAGAGGCGAGCTAGCGCCGTTCTTGTAGGGTGGGCAAAGCGAAGCGTGCCCACCATCTTTGCCAGACACGGAGAATGGTGGGCACGGCGCAAGAGCGCCTTTGCCCACCCTACGATTTCCTATCCTGTACTCAGCTTCTCCGCGCAAGAAGCCGCATCCCCGCGCGTCACATGATCGCAACCGTTGAATTCTCAACGTGCGAGACATTTTTGGCATGAGCGACAAGGCCGTCATCACCTGCGCGCTGAACGGCGTGCTCACCGACCCGAAGCAGCACAACGTGCCCGTGACGCCCGAGCAGATGGCGCGCGAGGCCAAGGCTGCTTTCGATGCCGGCGCGTCCGTCATGCACATCCATCTGCGCCAGCAGGCGCCGAACAAGGGGCACCTGCCGTCCTGGGAGGTCGCGGTCAGCAGGGAGATCCAGCAGGCGATCCGCGAGGCCTGTCCCGGGGTCATCATCAACCACACCTCGGGCGTCTCAGGTCCGAACTACTCGGGCGCGCTCGACTGCATCCGAGAAACCAAGCCCGAGATCGCGGCCTGCAACGCCGGCTCGCTGAATTACCTGAAGGTCAAGTCGGACAACACCTGGGCCTGGCCGCCGATGATGTTCGACAACGCGGTCGAGAAGGTGAAAGACTATCTCGACGTCATGAACGCCATCGGCACCATCCCCGAGTTCGAGTGCTTCGACGTCGGCATCGTCCGCTGCGTCGGCATGTACCACCAGGTCGGCATGTACAAAGGTCCGCTCGAATACAACTTCGTGATGGGGGTCGCCTCAGGGATGCCTGCCGATCCCGAGCTGTTGCCGATCCTGATCAAGCTGAAGCGTCCAGAAGCGCATTTCCAGGTCACGGCGATCGGCCGCGAGGAGATCTGGCCGTTGCACCAGCGTTGCGCCGAGCTCGGCGGCCATTTGCGCACGGGGCTGGAGGATACATTCTATCTCGCCGACGGCAAGAAGGTGACGTCGAACGGCCAGCTCATCGAGGCCATCGCCGCCTGCGCCCGCCGCGCAGGCCGCGAGATCGCAAGCCCCGCCGAGGCGCGGAAGATCTTTGGGACGAATCGCTGAACGTCGTTCCGGGGCGCGCGGCAGCGCGAACCCGGAACCTCGAGATTCCGGGTTCGATGCTCCGCATCGCCCCGGAATGACGGAGTAAACTGTGTCCATTCTCGAAAACACCATCTCCTCCGGCAGCGCCGCCTACCAGGCCAACCGCGACGGCATGCTCGGTCTGATCGAGCGCATGCGCGCGCTGGAGGAGCGCACGCGTGCGGCCTCGGCGGCCGCCAAAGACCGCTTCCACAAGCGTGGCCAGCTGCTACCGCGCGAGCGCGTCGCGCTGGTGCTCGATCCCGGCGCGCCCTTCATCGAGCTGTCGACGCTCGCCGGCTACATGTTCGACGTGCCGGATGCGGCCAAGAGCGTGCCGGGTGGCGGCGTCATCGCCGGCATCGGCTTCGTCTCGGGCATCCGCTGTATGGTCAGCGCCAACGACGCCGGCATCGATGCTGGCGCGCTGCAGCCCTACGGCCTCGACAAGACGCTGCGGGTGCAGGAGCTCGCGCTGGAGAACAAGCTGCCTTACGTCCAGCTCGTCGAAAGTGCCGGCGCCAATCTGTTGCGCTACCGCGTCGAGGATTTCGTTCGCGGCGGCAACATCTTTCGCAACCTCGCGCGGCTCTCGGCCGCCGGTCTGCCGGTCGTCACCGTCACGCACGGCTCTTCCACCGCCGGCGGCGCCTATCAGACCGGCCTTTCGGATTACATCGTGATGGTCCGCGGCCGCACCCGCGCTTTCCTCGCAGGGCCGCCGCTGCTGAAGGCTGCGACCGGCGAGGTCGCGACGGAGGAAGAGCTCGGCGGCGCCGAGATGCACACCCAGGTCTCCGGCCTTGGCGATTATCTCGCCGAGGACGACCGCGACGCGCTGCGCATCGCGCGCGAGATCATGGGTGCGATGGAATGGGATCGGCCGGACAAGGCAGCTACGCAATTCAAGCCGCCGCGCTACGATCAGGACGAGCTGCTTGGCATCATGCCGATGGACCACAAGCGGCCCGTCGACATGAAGCAGGTGATCGCCCGCATCGTCGATGATTCCGATTTCACCGAGATGGCGCCGAACTACGGACCCGCCACCGTCTGCGGCCACGCCCGCATCGAGGGTCAGGCCATCGGCATCATCACCAACAACGGCCCGCTCGATCCTGCCGGCGCCAACAAGGCGACGCATTTCATCCAGGCCTGCTGCCAGACCCGTACGCCGCTGCTCTATCTGAACAACACCACCGGCTACATGGTCGGCAAGGCCTATGAGGAAGCCGGCATGATCAAGCACGGCTCGAAGATGATCCAGGCGGTGACCTCGGCGACGGTGCCGCAGATCACGATCTATTGCGGCGCTTCCTTCGGCGCCGGCAATTACGGCATGTGCGGCCGCGGCTTCCATCCGCGCTTCTGCTTCTCCTGGCCCAACGCCAAGACCGCGGTGATGGGCGGCGAGCAGGCCGCGGAGACCATGGCCATCGTGACCGAAGCCGCCGCCGCGCGCCGCGGCAAGCCGATCGAAAAGGATAAGCTAGAGGCCATGAAGGCACAGATCATCGGCGTGTTCGACGGCCAGATGGACGTGTTCTCCACCAGCGCGCGGGTGCTTGACGATGGCGTCATCGATCCGCGCGACACCCGCGCGGTATTGTCCGAGGTGCTCGCGATCTGCCGCGAGGGCGACGCGCGCACGCCCCAGCGCATGCAGTTCTCGGTGGCCCGCCCATGAGGAACGGATCAGTGCAGCACCGGCCGTTCTTCAAGGTTTTGGTGGCCAATCGCGGTGAGATTGCAATCCGCGTGATGCGAAGTGCGCGGCAGCTTGGGCTCGGCGTCGTCGCGGTCTATTCGGATGCAGATCGCGACGCGCTCCACGTCAAGCACGCCGATCAGGCCGTGCGGATCGGCGAAGCCTTGCCGGCGCAATCCTATCTCAACATCCGCGCGATCATCGCTGCCGCCAAGGCCAGCGGCGCCGACGCCGTCCATCCCGGCTACGGCTTCCTCGCCGAGAACGAGGAATTCGCGCAGGCCTGCAAGGATGCCGGTCTCGTCTTCATCGGTCCGTCGTCGCAGGCGATCGAAGCCATGGGCAACAAGGCTGGCGCCAAGGAGATCATGAAGAAGGCCGGCGTTCCCATCGTGCCCGGCTATCAAGGCGCTGACCAGGGCGACGAGGTCATGCTCGCGGAAGCCAGGAAGATCGGCTTCCCCGTGATGATCAAGGCTGTCGCCGGCGGCGGCGGTCGCGGCATGCGGCTCGTCACTGACGGGGCATCCTTTCCCGATGCGTTGCGCAGTGCGCGATCGGAAGCGAAGGCCGCGTTCGGCGATCCCACCGTCATCCTCGAACGCGCCATTCAGAACCCACGCCACATCGAGATCCAGGTGTTCGGCGACAGCCATGGCAATGCCATCCATCTCGGCGAGCGCGACTGCTCGGTGCAGCGCCGGCACCAGAAGCTGATCGAGGAGGCGCCGTCGCCCGCCGTCACGCCCGAGCTGCGCGCGAAAATGGGCGAGGTCGCGGTCGCCGCCGTCAGGGCGCTGCGCTATGAGGGTGCCGGTACGCTCGAATTCCTGCTCGATGCAAGCGGCGAGTTCTACTTCATGGAGATGAACACGCGGCTCCAGGTCGAGCATCCCGTGACCGAGGCGATCACCGGACTGGATCTCGTCGAGCTGCAGCTGCGCGTCGCGCGTGGCGAGCCGCTGCCGATCAAGCAGCAGGACATCAGGTTCTCCGGCCATGCCATCGAGGTGCGGCTCTGCTCGGAAGATGCCGCAAACGATTTCATGCCGCAGTCCGGCCGCATGGCGCGCTGGCAGGCGCCCGCTGGCATCCGCGTCGAGCATGCGCTGCAATCGGGCACGGAGATCCCGCCGTTCTACGATTCCATGATCGCCAAGGTCATCAGCCACGGCGCCACGCGCGAGGAGGCGCGGGGGCGGCTGATCGTCGGCCTGGAGCAGCTCACGGCGTTCGGCGTGACCACCAACCAGGCGTTCCTGATGTCGTGCCTGCGTCATCCCGGTTTTGCCAAGGGCGAGGCGACGACGGCCTTCATCGGCGCGCATCGGGACGAGCTGTTGGCGCCGCGGGCGGATGGCGCATTCGACGCAGCGCTCGCGGGCCTGCTGCTCTACGTCACCAATCCCCGCGCGCCGTCATGGCAAAGGGGCCGCAGCCTGTCGGCAACGTTTCCTATGCCCGCAAAGATCGAGATCGCCGGCCACCCGCACGAGCTCGACATCACGCGCGAGCGCGACGGCAGCTACATGGTTGCCGCCGATGGTCGCCAGGAGGGATTCGAAATCGATCGGCTCGATGCCGACGCCATACGCTTCCGCCATGATGGCGTGATGGACAGCGCCAAATTCCTGCGCGACGGCGACCGGCTATACGTCCAGCACCGCGGTATCCCGCTTGCGGTGACCGATCTCACCCTTGCCGCACCGAAGGCTGCGGCAAGCAACGGCGGCGACGGCAAGGTGCGCGCGGCCCTGAACGGCCGCGTCGTCGCTGTGTTGGTCAAGCCGGGCGATCGCGTCACCGCTGGTCAACCGGTGATGACCTTGGAAGCGATGAAGATGGAGCATGTCCACAAGGCCGGCATCGACGGCGTCGTTGCTGCGATCGACGTCGCTGAAGGTGAGCAGGTCACGACGGGGAGGGTCGTCGCCGAGATCGGAGCGACCTAGCCTCTTTCCTCGTCATTGCGAGCGCAGCGAAGCAATCCAGAATCTTTTACGCGGGAGGGGTCTGGATTGCTTCGCTGCGCTCGCAATGACGCTGGGGGCGCCGTGAGCCTCCCGCGTTCTGGAAAGGCGAGCCGTGCGCCTACGGGATAAAAATACATAGTTTCAATAGGATGCAGGTTTTCTCGCCTCGAATACGAGTTTCATTGAACTTCGTTCATTTTCAGGCTACAAATGTTGAACAATGTTCAGTCATTTTGGAGCCCCGAATGTTCCGCACAAATGATCCCAACCGGGTGTCCGGCGCCATACTCCCCTCAGTGCCGCGCCGCATCTCGTTCGCCGCCCCGCAAGCCCGCGAAAAATATCTATTGGCCGCGCTGTTGGCTCTCGCACTCGCGGCACTTTTCGCGCCCGCGCTGCCGGCCGCCAGTTGGCACATCCCGCATTTCGTCGATACGCGCTCCTGGCTCGGCGTGTCCAACGCCGGCGACGTGCTGAGCAATCTCGCCTTTCTCGCGATGGGTGTCTGGGGCTCGGAGCGGCTGCGCGCCCGCAGGGATGCGCCCGTGGGTGCGAGCTGGTTCTTCGTCGGACTGATCCTCACTTGCCTGGGCTCCGGTTTCTATCACCTCGATCCCGACATGCCGCAGCGGCTCGTGGCCGATCGTCTCGGCATGGCGGTGGCGTTCGCGGGCTTTCTGGGCATCGCGGCCAGCGAGCGCGTCAGCCCGCGCGCGGGCGAAGCGGTGTTGGTTCTGATGATGGTTGCGGGCCTGCTCGCGGCCTGGGTGGCACGAGAGAATCTCACGCCTTGGGTGGTCGTGCAGTTCGGCGGCATGGCGCTCGCAGTCGGGCTGGCTTTGACACAGCCTCGGCCCGGCGCGATCGGCGTGCCGCTCGGGGGCGTGCTCTTCTTCTACGTGCTGGCCAAGCTGTTCGAGCTCGGCGACGAGACCATCTTCGAAGCGACCGGACACATCGTCTCGGGCCACACGCTCAAGCATCTCGCTGCTGCGCTGGCAGCATGGCCGGTGATCCGGGCGCTGCGGCCTACTGGCTCCGTCCCGTCCCCTCATTGAGCAGACACGCCACCTGATGCCCGTCGCCGGCGTCCGCCAGCGCCGGCCGCTCGGTCTTGCAGCGCTCCATCGCGAACCGGCAGCGGGTGTGAAACGCGCAGCCCGAGGGCGGATTGACCGGGCTCGGCACGTCGCCGTCAACCAGCGGTGTAAGTCTTTTCGCGAGCGGATTGGCGACCGGTACCGAAGCGAGCAGGGCCTGCGTATAGGGATGCCGCGGGTTTCGGAACAGCTCGTCTTTGTCGGCGATCTCGACGATGCGGCCGAGATACATCACGGCGACGCGGTGGCTGATATGAGCGACCACGGCGAGGTCGTGCGCGATGAAGAGATAGGAGAAGCCGTGCTGGCGTTGCAGGTCGATCAGGAGGTTGATCACCTGCGCCTGGATCGAGACGTCGAGCGCAGAGACCGGTTCGTCGCAGACGATCAGCCTTGGCTCCAGCGCCAGCGCCCGTGCGATGCAGATGCGCTGGCGTTGGCCGCCGGAGAATTGATGCGGGAAGTTGCGCATCTGGTCCGGCCTCAGGCCCACCTGCTCGAACAGTCTTGCGACGCGCGCCTCCAGCGCCTTGCCGGTCGCCAGGCCATGCACGGCGAGCGGCTCGCCAACGATGTCGCCCGCGGTCATGCGTGGATTGAGCGAGGCGAAGGGGTCCTGGAACACGATCTGCATCGACCGCCGGTGCGGGCGAAGATCGGACTTGGAGAGATGGGTGATGTCCTCGCCTTCGAGGCGGATCTGCCCCGAGGTCGGCTCCACCAGCCGCAATACGCTGCGCGCCACCGTCGACTTGCCGCAGCCGGATTCGCCGACGAGGCCGAGCGTCTCGCCGATACCAAGCGAAAACGACACGCCGTCGACCGCATGCACCGTGCCGACGCGCCGGCGCAGCACGCCCGCGCGCACTGGATAGTGCTTCTTGAGATCGGTGACCTCGAGCAGCGCTTCGGTCATGCCACCTCCGCAACTTCAGCGGCGCGCCAGCACGCCGCGAGATGGCCGCCGCCCCAGTCCGCGAGCGGTGGATATTCGGCCTCGCAGCGCTTGATCGCGAGCTTGCAGCGCGGCGCGAAAGCGCAACCTTGCGGCAGCCGCACCAGCGAGGGCACGGTGCCAGGAATTTCGTTCAGCCGCGCCTGCGCGGCGGCGCCGGACGCCGGTACCGCGGGGATCGACGCCATCAGCCCGCGCGTATAGGGATGTTTTGGCGCCGCAAACAAGGCCTCGACGCTGGCTTCCTCGACCTTCCGACCGGCATACATCACGATCACGCGCTGCGCAGTCTGCGCGACGACGCCGAGATCATGCGTGATCAGCACGAGGCCGGTGCCGAGCTCTTTCTGGAGATCGAGGATCAGCGCCAGAATCTGCGCCTGGATGGTGACGTCGAGCGCGGTGGTCGGCTCGTCCGCGATCAGCAGCGCCGGCCGGCAGGCCAGCGCCATGGCGATCATCGCGCGCTGGCGCATGCCGCCGGAGAGCTGATGCGGATATTCCCGTGCGCGCCGCGCCGGCTCGGGGATGCGCACCAGCCGCAGCATCTCGACTGCGATATTCCCGGCCTCCTTGGCCGACAGGTTCCGGTGCAGCCGCACGGCTTCGACGATCTGGTCGCCGATCCGCATTACGGGGTTGAGCGAAGTCATCGGCTCCTGGAAGATCATGGAGATGCGGTTGCCGCGGATCTTGCGCATCTCCGCTTCCTCCAGCGCCAGCACATCGGTGCCTTCGAGCGACACGGAGCCGCCGACGATACGCCCGGGCGGATCGGGCACCAGCCGCATCAGCGAGAGCGCCGTGACGCTCTTGCCGCAGCCGGATTCGCCGACGATTGCCAGAGTCTCGCCGCGTCTCACACTGAAGGAGAGATCGTCGACGGCCTTGAACAGGCCTGAATTGGTGAAGAACACCGTCTTCAGGTTCTTCACGTCGAGCACGAGATCGGATTTGTCAGCCATCAGCCGCGCTGCCGTGGATCGAGGACGTCGCGCAGGGCGTCGCCGAACAGGTTGGCGCCGAATACGGCGAGGCTGATGGCGATGCCCGGGAAGATCACCAGCCAGGGCGCGGTGCGGACATATTCGGCGGCGGATTCCGAGAGCATGCGGCCCCATGACGGATACGGCTCGGGAATGCCGAGGCCGAGGAAGGAGAGGGAAGCTTCGGTGAGGATGGTCGAGCCGAGTTGCGCGGTGGCGAGCACGATCAGCGGCGCCAGCGTGTTCGGCAGCACGTGGCGGAGCGCGATGCGCATCTCGCTCATGCCGATCGATTTTGCGGCCTCCACGAAGGGCTGCTCGCGCAGCGCCAGCGTGTTGGCCCGGATCACGCGCGCGACCGTCGGGATCAGCGGAATCGCGATGGCGATGATGACGTTCGGCAGCGACGGGCCGAGCGCGGCCGTCATCACCAGCGCGAGCACCAGCAGCGGCAGCGCCTGGAGCACGTCCGAGACGCGCTGGAACACGAGATCGACCCAGCCGGAGAGATAGCCCGACGTCAGGCCGACGATCACCCCGATGATGCCGCCGAGCGCGGTCGAGCCGAGTCCGACCGCGAGCGAGATCCGTGCCCCGTGGATGATGCGGCTGAACACGTCGCGGCCGAAGGAGTCCGTGCCCATCCAGTGCGCCAGGCTCGGGCGGGCCAGCGCACGGGCGGAATCGACCGTCAGCGGATCGTAGCGCGCGATGAAGTCGGCGAAGATCGCGGTGAGAACGAACGCCGTCATGATGACGAGCCCGGCCGCGCCCAGCACATGCCGCTGCGCCATGAACAGCACGCGCCGCCACCCGCCGGTCGCATGCGCCCCGGCGCGCCTGAGTTCAACGTCGAAGTCGATCGCGGCCAAGCTGATCTCCTAATCCGTGTACCTGATCCGCGGATCGAACACCGCGTAGAGCATGTCGACGATGAAATTGGCGAACACCACCACGACGGCGATGAACATCACGAGGTTCTGCACGATCGGATAGTCGCGCCAGCGGATCGCCTCGACCAGGTAGCGGGCGACGCCGGGGATGTTGAACACGGTCTCGGTCACGATCAGGCCGCCGATCAGGAACGCGGCCTCGATGCCGATCACGGTGATGACCGGCAGGATCGCGTTCTTCAGCGCGTGGTGATAGTTCACGGCGGCCTCGGAGGCACCCTTGGCACGGGCGGTGCGGATGTAGTCCTGCCGCAGCACCTCCAGCATCGAGGAGCGAGCGATGCGCATGGTCAGCGCTGCGCTGCGGAAGCCGACCGCGGCGGCCGGCACGGCGTAGGTGGCGAACGCCTCGAGCCAGGTCTGCGGATTCGGATTGAAGATCGGCATCTGGCCGAACATCGCCACCGACGCGGTGAGGATGAGCAGGCCGAGCCAGAACGAGGGCAGCGACAATCCGCTGAGGCTGACGACGCGTAAGGCGTAGTCGAGCTTCGTGCCCTGTTTCACCGCGCTGATGACGCCGAGCGGGATGCCGATGGAGGCCGAGAACAATAGCGCAAGGCCGGCGAGGCGCGCCGTGATCGGGATCCGCGGCAGGATCTCCTGCAGCGCGGGCTTTTCCGAGACGTAGGAGTAGCCGAAATCGCCGCGCAGGAAACCGCTGATCCAGTGCCAATATTGCACGACCAGCGGCCGGTCGATGCCGAGCTCCTTCTCCAGATTGGCCTTGTCGGCGGGATCGACATAGCCGGCGGCGGCGAACAGGATGTCGACGATGTTGCCGGGCACGATGCGCAGCAGGAAGAAGATGACGATCGAGATCCCGAACAGGGTCACGAGCATCAGGAATAGGCGCCGCACCAGATAGGCAAACATGCACCGCCTCCCGTCGAACCCGTCAGCTGCCCACGGCCTGCGCTACTTGTCCAGCCACGCATCCTCGTAGCGATAGCCGTTATAGGAGCTGTTCGTCATGATGGTGATGCCCTTGACGTAAGGCTGCCAGCAGCTACCCATGCGGCTGTGGAAGATGATGGGCCGCGCGACATCCTCCTGCAGCTTCTTGTCGATGTCCCAGACCAGCTTCTTGCGCTTCTCGACATTGGTCTCCTGTGACTGCACGTCGAACAGCTTTTCGATCTCCTTGTTGCAATAGTTGGTGTAGTTGCGCTCCGAGCCGCAGGCATAGTTCTCGTAGAAGGACTGGTCGGGGTCGTCCACGGCATTGCCGGTGAGATTGAGCCCGATCATGTAGTCCTTGCGCGCGACCTTCGGGAACCAGTTCGCTGTTTCTACCACGTCGACCTCGCCGTCAATATAGATGTTCTTGAGCTGGTCGATCAGGATCACCGCGGGATCGCGATAGATCGGGATGTTGCGCGTGGAGACCTTTACGGCGAGATGCTTGTCGGGCCCGTAGCCGGCCTTCTGCATCAGCTTCTTGGCCTCCTCACGATTGGCCTTCACGTCGGGGCCGTATCCGGGAATGGTCTCCAGCATCTCCTTGGGCATGCCCCACAGGCCGTTCGGCGGCGGCAGCATGGTGCCGCCGACGTCGCCCTGGCCCTCGAACATGATCGAGATGAACGCCTTGCGGTCGAGCGCCATCGCCATGGCGCGGCGGATGTCGACATTGTCGAACGGCGGCGAGGACGAATTGACGATGATGTTGGTGGCAACATTGGTCGGCGCGATCTCGCAGATCGCGTTCGGCGCCTGCGACTTGACGTCCTTCACCAGCGGGATCGTCACCTCCGTCGGGAAGGTCATGTCGAACTTGCCGGCGATGAAGGCGAGGATCGCGGTCGAGCGGTTCGGGATGATGGTGAACTCGATGCCGTCCAGATAGGGCCGGCCCTTGCGCCAGTAATCGGGATTGCGGGTCAGTTTGATGGATTCGTTGGCCTTGAACTCGACGAACTTGAACGGGCCGGTGCCGATCGGATGCGTGCGCATCTCCGCGGGCGGGACATGGCAGGGATAGACCGGCGTGTAGCCCGAGGCGAGCAGCGCCAGCAGCGAGGGCTGCGGCCGCTTCAGGTTGAACGAGACCTCGAAGTCGCCATTGGTCGAGACGTCGTTGACCTGGTCGTACCAGGTCTTGCGCGGGTTCTGCCGGAACTTCTGCTGCGCCTTGCCCATCAGCATGTCGAAGGTGCATTTCACGTCGGCCGAGGTGAACGGCTTGCCGTCGTGCCATTTCACGCCCTGGCGCAGCTTGAAGGTCAGCGTCTTGTTATCGCCCGCCCAGGCCCAGCTCTCGGCGAGCTCGGGCACGATGCTGTCCATGCTGTTCTGCGCCACGTCCTGCTTGTAGATGACGAGGTTGTTGAACACCGGCATGAAGGGAATGTTGAGCGAGTAGGTCGCGCCCTCATGGATGGAGGCGTTGGCGGGGCTGTCGCGATGATACATCCGCAGGATGCCGCCCTGCTTGGGCTCGCCGGCCAGCGTGGTGGTCGAGGCCGTCAGCACAGATAGCGCCGCCATTGCGGCGAGCGCCCACACGCTCCGCATGCTCATCCTCCCTAGACAACGGCCTTTGCGGCCTGTTTGTCAGACGATAGCGAGACAGGTGGAGCGAAGCAACGGGCAAGTCCGCAGGAAGCCTCGACAATTCGGATGACGGATGGCCGCGGGGTTTCACACGTTCATCATGTGAGAGTGCAGGTGCGAAGGGACGGATCACGCGGTATCCCGGCCCCGCGCGCAGTTGCGCGCCAGGCGGGGACGACGATGAATGTGTCGTTGGCCCTCACACGATCCGCGACGCCTTGTTCGCCCAATAGCGGTCCCTGAGCAGCCGCTTGTACAGCTTGCCTGTCGGCAGCCGCGGCAATTCCTTCTCGAAATCGACCGAGCGCGGCACTTTCTGCCGCGACAGCGATTTGGCGCAGAACGCGATCAACTCATCCGCGAGCGCGGGGCCGGGCACCACGCCGGGCATCGGCTGCACCACCGCCTTCACCTCTTCACCGAGGTCAGGATTGGGCACGCCGAACACGGCGGCATCGGCGACCTTCGGGTGAGTAATCAGCAGATTCTCGCATTCCTGCGGATAGATGTTTACCCCGCCGGAGATGATCATGAAGGTGGCGCGGTCGGTGAGATAAAGGAAGCGGTCCTGGTCGACATAGCCGACGTCGCCGACCGTGCTCATGCTGCCGTCGGCCGAGCGGGCTTCCTTGGTCTTCTCGGGATCGTTGAAATATTCGAATGGTGTGGCCGTCTTGAACCAGACCTGGCCGGGCGTTCCGGTCGGGCATTCCTGCATGTTCTCGTCGAGAATGTGGAGGTCGCCGAGCAGAACCTTGCCAACGGTGCCGCGATGGGCCAGCCATTCCTCGCTGTTGCAGGCGGTGAAGCCGAGGCCCTCGGTCGCGCCGTAATATTCGTGGATGATCGGTCCCCACCATTTGATCATGTCGTCCTTGACCAGGGCCGGGCAGGGCGCGGCGGCGTGGATCGCGATCTCGAGCGAGGACAGGTCGTAGCGCTTTCGCACCTCCTCCGGCAGCTTCAGCATGCGCGAGAACATGGTCGGCACCAGCTGGGTGTGGGTGATGCCCCAGCGCTCGACGAGCTGGAGATAGCGTTCGGGATCGAAGCTCTCCATGATGATCACGGTGCCGCCCATGCGGATCGTGAGGTTCACGGCCGCCTGCGGCGCCGAGTGATAGAGCGGCGCCGGCGACAGATAGACCATGCCCTCGCGGTAGTTCCAGAGCTTGGTCAGAAAATCGAACAGCGGCAGATTGTGCCTCGGCGGCTCCTCGGGCAGCGGCCGCAAAATGCCTTTGGGCCGTCCCGTCGTGCCCGATGAATAGAGCATGGCGGTGCCGAGCCACTCGTCGGCGATCGGCGTCGCCGGCAGGCCGGCGGTCACCTCGGCAAGGCCGACGATGCGGTCGCTCTCGCCGGGGCCGTCGGCGACGATGCAGAGCTTGACCTCGGGGCAGGCCTGGATCGCCTCGCGCGCGATGTCGAGCTTGGCCACCGACGTGATCAGGATCCTGGACCGACTGTTGACGAGGAGATAAGCGAGCTCGCCCGGCGTCAGGAAGGAGTTGATGCAGGTGTAGTAGAGGCCGGACCGCTCGCCCGCGCCGCAGGCTTCGAGATAACGGGAATTGTTCTCCATGAAGATCGAGTAGTGATCGAGCCGCTTCAGGCCGTGCTTCCGGAACAGATGCGCGAGGCGGTTACTGCGTGCCTCCAGCTCGCGATAGGTGATGGTCTCGCCTGTCGCCGCCATGATGAAGGCGGGCTGAAGCGGGCGTAGGCGGGCATGCTGACCTGGGTACATCAGTCCTCCGGCTTGGGGATCATGCGGCAAGAAGCAGGATTTCGCGCACGTCGGCGGGGCCGTCGATCCTGCGCGGATTGCGCGGGATCCAGTTCGTGCGCATCGCCTGTTCGGCAATGCCATCGAAATGCTCCCGCAACACGCCGACGTCGGCGAGGCTGCGTGGCATGCCGAGCGAGCGGATGAAGGCATCGAGCACGTCGGCCGCGCTCCGACCGGGATAGCCCATCGCGGCGGCGACGATCATCTGGCGCTCGGCATTGTCGCGCGCGTTCCAGCGCATCACCGCCGGCAGCATGACGCAGGAGGTGTAGCCATGCGGCACGTCGAAAGCCCCGCCCAGCACGTAGCCGATGCCGTGGCTCGCGCCCATGGGAACGCCGGCCGAAAGCGCGCCCATCGACAGCCAAGTGCCGATCTGCGCGTCCATCCGGGCGTCGAGATCGGCAGGGTCCGCCTTCACCCGCGGCAGCGCGTCGGCGAGCATGGCGAGGCCCTTGACCGATTGCGCGTCGGCATAGGGATGCGTCTCGCGCGAGCAGATCGCTTCCACGCAATGGTCGACGGCGCGGATACCCGTCGACAGAAACAGCCATTCCGGCGTGTGTACGGTGATGGCGGGGTCGAGGATGGTCGCGCGCGGCACCGTGAGCGGATGCCGCAGCATCTGCTTCACATGGGCAGCTCGGTCGGTGATGCCGGCGATCGCGCTGAACTCGCCGCCGGCGATCGTGGTCGGCACGCTGATCTGGCGCACCGCGGGTGCGTTCATCTGCGGCGCGGCGCCCTTGTGGACGCGAATGCGGTCGATGCCCTCGATATCGTCGATGCCGTTGGCAAGGCAGAGCTGCACCGCCTTGGCGCCGTCGGTGATGGAGCCGCCACCGACGGTGACGATCAGGTCGGCGTCAACTTCGCGCGCCGCGCGAGTGGCGGCGATCACCGCTTCGCGCGGCGTGTGCGCCGGCATCGCGTCGAACAGTCCGGCGCAGCGTGCGCCGAGCGCCAGCTTGATTCTTGTGATCTCGTCGGTCTGCCGGTTGAGCGTGCCTGAGACCATCAGGAAGGCGCGGCGCGTTCCCAGCCGGTCCATCTGCGCCACGATGGCCTCGGCTGCGGGATGGCCGAACACGACCTCCTCGATCGCGCCGTAAACGACACGTCCCTGGTGCACGCCTGTCCTCCCCGGACAATTCCTCTTGTTTTTGTTGGAGTATCCTAGCCGAGGCCGCCTTGCCCGTCATGTGCGAAGACGCTGACCCGCCCTTCCTTCTCCTCCGCCCGTCCCGCCGCAGGCGAGGAGAGGCGAACAAGTCGTGTCAACCGGCCATCCGGTCAGGCCTCCCGGCGGAGCATTGCACGCGCATTGGTCTTGAAGAGTTCATTATTGCCGCCCATCTTGTGACGCCCGTGAGCAGGCGCGCACCCTGCATTTGCCGCGGCTTTTGATGCGAGGACTGGGATGGGCGGACCGGACGGAAACGAGCGACCTGTCAAAAAGCACGATTTCATCCAGGTGCGGCACGGCGCCATGGGCGGGCTCCTCATCGCGGCATTCGCGCTCGCGGGCTGCGACAAACCGGCATCCCAGGCTGCTGCCCCGCCGCCGGCGCCGGTCACTGTCGCCCAGCCGGTCAAGCGCACCGTCACCGATTGGGACGAATACACCGGCCGCTTCGAGGCGGTCGAGGAGGTGCAGGTGCGCCCCCGCGTCGGCGGCTTCGTCAACTCGGTCGAATTCCAGGACGGGGCCATCGTGCGTCAGGGCGATCTGCTCTACGTGATCGACCCGCGTCCGTTCGAGGCGGTGGCGACGCAGGCGGAAGGGCAGCTCTCCGACGCGCGCGCCCGGGTCGAGCTTGCCAAGCGCGAGCTCGATCGCGGCCTCAGCCTGGTGCAGACCAGTGCGGTCTCCGAGCAGGTCGTCGATCAGCGCCGCCAGGCCTTGCAGGCCGCGCACGCTGCCGAGAAGCAGGCCGAGGGCGCGCTGAAGGCCGCCAAGCTCAACATCGAGTTCACGCATGTCACGGCGCCGCTGACCGGCCGCGTCAGCCGCCACCTCGTCAGCCCCGGCAACCTCGTGCAGGGCAGCGATAGCGGAACGTCGACATTGCTAACGTCGATCGTCACGCTGGATCCGATCTACATCTATTTCGACATGGATGAGGCGACCTTCATCAAATACAGCAAGCTGTGGTTCGAAGGACGGCGCCCAAGCTCGCGCGACACCGCAAATCCGGTGCAGGTGACGCTGGCAGGCGAGACCAAGCCGTCGCGTGAGGGCGCCGTCAATTTTCTCGACAACCGCCTCGACGTCTCGACCGGCACGTTGCGCAGCCGCGCCGTGGTCAAGAACACCGACCTCTCGATCCTGCCCGGCCAGTTCGGCCGCGTCCGCCTGATCGGCAGCGCGCCCTATGAGGCGCTGCTGATCCCCGACGTTGCGATTGCGACCGATCAGTCCCGCAAGATCGTGTTCGTGGTCAAACCTGATGACACCGTCGAGGCGCGCCCGGTGGTGCTCGGTCCGCTGGACGACGGCCTGCGCGTGATCCGCGAAGGCTTGAAGGCGGAGGACCGCGTCATCGTCAACGGCATCCAGCGCGCCCGTGTCGGCGCCAAGGTCGCCCCGCAGACCGCGCAAGCCCCGGCCGGTGGCAAGTCATGAATCTTGGCCGTCTCTCCATCAACCAGCCTATCCTCGCGATGGTGCTGTCGATCGTGCTGCTGATCGTCGGCGCGCTGGCCTATACCACGCTGCCGGTCTCCGAATATCCGCAAGTGGTGCCGCCGACGGTCGTCGTCACCACGCAATATCCTGGCGCCTCGGCGCAGACCGTGTCCGACACGGTCGCAGCTCCGATCGAGCAGGAGATCAACGGCGTCGAGGACATGCTGTATCTCTACAGCCAGGCCACCTCGAACGGCCAGCTCACCATCACCGTCACCTTCAAGCTCGGCACCGATCTCGACAAGGCTCAGGTGCTGGTGCAGAACCGCGTCGCCATCGCGCAGCCGCGCCTGCCGGAGGAAGTGCAGCGCAACGGTGTCACCACGCGCAAGAACTCGCCCGACATCCTGATGGTCGTGTTCATGCTGTCGCCGGACGACACCTTCGACCAGCTCTACATCTCCAACTATGCGCTGCTTCAGGTTCGTGACCAGCTCTTGCGCCTCGACGGCGTCGGCGACATCCAGATCTTCGGCGCGCGCGACTATTCGATGCGTCTGTGGCTCGACCCCGACCGCATCGCCAATCTCGGCCTGACATCGGCCGAGGTGCTGGCGGCGATCCGCGCCCAGAACGTGCAGATCGCGGGCGGCCAGATCGCCGAGCCGCCGATCGCCGACCGCGCCTTCCAGCCGAACCTCACCTTCACGGGCCGCTTGAAGGATCAGAAGCAGTTCGAGGACATCCTGATCAAGGCCGGCTCAGACGGCCGGATCGTGCGCCTGCGCGACGTTGCCCGCATCGAACTCGGGGCCTTGTCCTACTCCACCAACAGCTTTCTGCTGCGCAAATCCGCCGTCGCCATGCTGGTGACGCAGCGACCGGGCTCGAACGCGCTCGCGACGGCGAAGAATATCTCGGACACCATGACGACGCTCAAGGAGAGCTTCCCCAGGGGTCTCGACTACAATATCGGCTACAACCCGACCGAGTTCATCGCGCAGTCGGTCCACGAGCTGATCAAGACCATCTACGAGGCCATGCTGCTCGTGGTGATCGTGGTGCTGGTGTTCCTGCAGGGATGGCGGCCGGCGATCATTCCGATCATCGCCATCCCGGTCTCGCTGGTCGGTACGTTCGCGGTGATGGCGGCGCTGGGCTTCTCCATCAACAATCTCACGCTGTTCGGCCTCGTGCTCGCCGTCGGCATCGTGGTCGACGACGCCATCGTCGTGGTCGAGAATGTCGAGCGCCATCTCGAGCATGGCATGAGCCGGCGTGATGCCGCGCTGAAGACGATGGAAGAGGTCGGCAGCGCGCTGGTCTCGATCGCGCTGGTGCTCTGCGCGGTGTTCGTGCCGACCGCGTTCCTCGGCGGCATTTCCGGGCAATTCTTCCAGCAATTCGCCGTCACCATCGCGGTTGCGACCGCGATCTCATGCTTCTGCTCGCTGACGCTGTCGCCGGCACTGGCATCGCTGATCCTCATCCCGCACGAGGAGAAGAAGCCGCCCGCCGCCTGGAATCTCATCGCGCGCGGCTGGAATGCCTTCACGGGCGTATTCAACCGCGTGTTCGACCGGCTGGCGCATGGCTACGCGGGTCTCGCCAATTTCGTGATCCGGCACTCCGTTGTGATGCTCCTGGCTTACGTCCTGCTGATCGGCGGCGCAGGCTGGCTGCTCGTGACGACGCCACAGGGCTTCATCCCCGCGCAGGATCGCGGCTATGTCATCGTATCCGTGCAATTGCCGGGCGCGGCGTCACTGGCGCGCACCACCGAGGTCGTGCGCGAGATCGAGCGGATCGCGCTGGACACCCCAGGCATCGTCCGCGTCGCGGCCTTTGCCGGCTTCTCCGGCGCGACGCGCACTCAGGCCGGCAATGCGGCCGCGCTGTTTCCGGTGTTCGACGAACCCGAGGCGCGGATGAAGAAAGGACTGACTGCGAATGCCATCACGGTCGAGCTGCGCAAGCGCCTGTCCGCGATCGAGGGCGCCTTCATCATCGTGATTCCGCCGCCGGCCGTGCCTGGCATCGGCACCGGCGGCGGCTTCACCATCCGCATCCAGGATCGCCAGGGTCGCGGGCCCGAAATGCTCGCGGCCGCGACCGACGAACTGGTCGCCGCGGCGCGCAAATCGCCCTTGCTGCTCGGCCCCACGGTGTTCTCGCCGTTCTCGGCCAACACGCCGCAGCTCTTCGTCGACATCGACCGCACCAAGGCGCAGAAGCTCGGTGTGCCCATCTCGAACATCAACGAAACGATCCAGACCTATTTCGGATCGAACTATGTCAACGACTTCAATCTGTTCGGCCGCACCTATCACGTCACCGCGCAGGCCGATTTCCCCTACCGTAAGGAGCCGAGCGACCTCGCGCGGCTGCGCACGCGCAACGCCTCCGGCGACATGGTGATGCTCGGCAGCGTGGTCGAGTTCAAGGACGTCTCGGGCCCCGACCGCGTCGCGCGCTACAATCTCTACGCGGCGTCCGAATTGCAGGGTGAGCCCGCGCCGGGCACCAGCTCGACCACCGCGCTCAACACCATCAAGCAGCTCGCGAACGATACCTTGCCGAGCGGCTTCACCTTCGAGTGGACCGATCTTTCCTATCAGCAGGTCACCGGCGGCAATGCGGGTCTGCTCGTGTTCCCGATTTGCGTGCTGTTCGTCTATCTCGTGCTCGCCGCGCAATATGGCAGCTGGACCTTGCCGTTCGCGGTGATCCTGATCGTGCCGATGTGCCTCTTGGCCGCCACCATCGGCGTGCGCATCATGGGCCAGGACGTCAATATCCTCACCCAGATAGGCTTCGTCGTGCTAGTGGGGCTGGCGGCAAAGAACGCGATCCTGATCGTCGAGTTCGCGCGCGACATCGAGAACGAAGGCAGGTCGCGGCTGGAGGCCGTGATCGAGGCCTGTCGCCTGCGCCTGCGGCCGATCCTGATGACGTCCTTCGCCTTCATCCTTGGCGTGCTGCCGCTGGTGATCTCGAGCGGCTCCGGCTCGGAAATGCGGCAGGCCGTCGGCGTCGCCGTGTTCTTCGGCATGATCGGCGTCACCCTGTTCGGGCTGCTGTTCACGCCGATTTTCTACGTGGTGGTGCGGAACCTGGCCGAGGGGCGCAGGGACAAGAAGCCAGAGACGGTGGCGTAATCAGTGTGGCCCTCGGCTTCTCCACAACCTTCGCCGGGACGACAGCCGAGAATTAAGCGCCACCCTCCATACTAACGGCCAACATGAAATCGATGGGCACACGCGGGGTTCTTCACTACTATCCGCGCGATTTCACAGAAGACTGCTGGGAGACAAACATATGAAATCAGCACTTTGGGCCGCAGCGGCGTCAGCCCTATTGATTGCGGCGCCGGCCGCCGCACAAGGCGTCAAGATCGGCATCCTCAACGACCAGTCCGGCGTCTATGCCGATTACGGCGGCAAATGGTCGGTCGAGGCAGCCAAGATGGCGATCGAGGATTTTGGCGGCGAGGTGCTCGGCCAGAAGATCGAGCTCATCACCGCCGACCACCAGAACAAGCCGGATCTCGCCGCCTCCATCGCGCGGCGCTGGTACGACGTCGAAAACGTCGACATGATCACGGAGCTGACGACGTCTTCGGTTGCGCTCGCGATCCACGAGCTGTCGAAGGAGAAGAAGAAGATCGACATCGTCGTCGGTGCCGCGACCTCGCGCCTCACTGGCGACGCCTGCCAGCCCTATGGCTTCCACTGGGCCTACGACACCCGCGCGCTCGGCGTCGGCACCGGCGGTGCGCTCACCAAGGCCGGCGGCGACACCTGGTTCTTCCTCACCGCCGATTATGCCTTCGGCTATGCGCTGGAGAAAGACACCAGCGAGATCGTCACCGCCAATGGCGGCAAGGTGGCCGGCTCGGTGCGCGTGCCGCTCAACTCCTCCGACTTCTCCTCCTTCCTGCTCCAGGCGCAAAGCTCGAAGGCGAAGATCGTCGGCCTTGCCAACGCCGGGCTCGACACCACCAACTCGATCAAGCAGGCCTCGGAGTTCGGCATCGTCGCCAGCGGCCAGAAGCTCGCGGGCCTCTTGATGACGCTCGCCGAGGTCAACGGCCTCGGACTGCAGGCCGCGCAAGGCCTGGTGCTGACCGAGGGCTATTACTGGGATCTCAACGATCGCACCCGGAATCTCGGCGAACGCTTCCTCAAGCGCACCGGGCGGATGCCGAGCATGATCCACGCCGGCACGTACTCGGCCACTCTGAGCTATCTGAAAGCGGTCAAGGCCGCCGGCACCAAGGATCCGGATGCCGTCGCCAAGAAGCTGAAGGAGCTGCCGGTCGACGACGACTTCGCGCAAGGCGGCAAGGTGCTCGAGAACGGCCGCATGATCCACGACATGTATCTGTTCGAGGTCAAGAAGCCCTCCGAATCGAAGAAGCCCTGGGACTACTACAAGCTGCTCGCCACCGTCCCCGGCGACAAGGCCTTCTTCACCGCCAAGGAAAGCGGCTGCCCGCTCACGAAGTGAGGCTCTCCTGTCCCGGACGCGCTGCAGCGTGAAGCGCTGTTGCGCAGAGCCGGGACCCGGGCCTCTCCGGGCGTGGAGGCCTGACTGGGTCCCGGTTCAGCGGCGCAGCGTTACACGCTGCACCGCGCCCGGGACACGAGCGCGTGTGATGCCGTGGTTTACTTCACCAGCCGCAATACCACCGCCCCCAGCGCGCCCATCCACAGCACAAGCGCCGCGAGGACCTGAATCGCAAAGCCCGTGCCGCGCTTGGCGGCCGCCTGCGAATAGCCCACGAAATAGACGATGCGGCCGATGATCCAGACGACGCCCATGCCGGCTGCGATGGCGTCGCCGATATAGACCGCGAAAAGCCAGAGCGCCGGCAGGAAGATCGGCATCCATTCCAGCGTGTTCATCTGGATGCGGAAGGCGCGGTCGAAATCCGGATGCCCCGACATCGCTGGCACCTTGACACCGGTCTTGGTGCGCAAGCGCGACACGTTGATGGCGGTGAAGAAATAAAATGCGATCGCCAGCAGCGTGACGAGAGCGGTGAGATGATACATCGCGAATCCCTCGAAGAGATCGCGCTTCAATAGCCGGTCATCTCGAGATAGCCAACGCCGTCATGCGTGCCCGCAAAACTGATCGGCCCTTCCCAATAGGAGAAGCCGGTCCCCATCCAGGCCTTCGGGTTCAGCGGCTTGCAGGCAATCGAGAACGATCGCGACGGAATCGCGATCTGCCATTCCACCGGCACCTTGCGTCCCGCAATGTCCACTGTCGCCTTGGGGACCATCTGGATATCGCTGCCCGCGATCATCTGCGTGTCGCCGGCGGCGCTGATCCAATTGCCGAACGGATAGTTTTGGCCGTCCTTCTGCCGCAGCCGGTACAGCATCAGCTTGTCGCCGGACGCCAGATGCAGCGACAGCCAGTCCCAGCCGGTCTGGTCGGCATCGAGCGGCTGGCTGCTCCATTCGCGGTCCAACCAGGCCTGGCCCGAGACGTCGACCGGCTTGTCGTCGATGCTGAGCGTGCCGCGCGCGCGGTAGAACGGCTGGCTGTAGTAGTAGGACGCCTGACCGCGCTCCGACTTGCGGCTGTAGCCGCGATCGCCTTGAAGCACCACCGGACGATCGCTTTCGAGCGTCAGTGCGTAGCTGAAGTCGGGGCCGGAGGCCTTCAGCGTCAACGGCGCAAGTGTGCGATCGTCGGTGCGCTCACCACCTTTCATTTCCCAATCGTCGATCCAGGCCTCGAACGGCTTGGCCGTGACGCCGGCCTGCCCCACGCCGCCGCGCGAAAATGTCTCGCTGAAACGGTGAGTGTCGGCGCGCGTCACCGCCGCATGTCCCATCCACACATGTTGGTTGGCCCAGCCTTCGCCCTGCGGCCCCGGTTGCGCTGCCTGGCGGAATAGCGTCCATTGCAGGCCGCAGGCCGCGCCGCCGGCATCGACGAGATTCGCCGTGAGATACCACCACTCGATACGGAATTCCGGATGCGGCCCGTGATCGCCAGGGAAGTCGAACAGCTTTCCCGGCGTCACCTTGGCAAAGTCGTCGGCGGTCTCGCCGAGACCGGCATAGCCCTGCGCACCTGCGCGGCGCGCCAGAGCGAGCGCGGCAATGACAGTGGCGAAGGCACGCCGCGAGATTTTGTCAGCGCTCATTGGCGAACACCTTGACGAGGCTCGCCGGCTGCATCCGCGCCAGGCGGATCATCGGCAGCAGCGCGGCGATCAGCGAGGCGAGCAGCGCGACCGCGACCAGCTCGACCAGCTGCAGCGGAAACACATGGAACGGCAGCCGCCAGCCGAACGCCTTCACGTTGACGATCGCGATCAGGCACCACGCCACCAGGAGGCCGAGCGGCACTGCCAGCAGCGATGTGAACAGCGCGACCGACAGCGTCTTGGTCAGCTCGATCGCGGCAAGGCGCGGCCGGGTGAGGCCGATCGCCCAGAGCGGCGCGAGCTGCGGCAGGCGCGAATTCGCAAGCGTCAGCAGGCTCGTGAGCAGCGCGATGCCGGCGACGCCGAGCGTGAACGCATTCAGCGCGGAGGTCACCGCGAAGGTGCGGTTGAAGACGCGGATCGATTCCGCCTTCACCGTCGCCTGGTCGGCAACGCTGCGGTCGTCGAGCGCAAATTGCTTCTGCAAGGCAGATATCAGCCCGGGGATGTTTTCCCTCGCGACGATGAGGCCGATCCGCGTCTGCGGCGTCTGCGGAAACTGCCGGATCAGCGCCGCGACATTGACCGCGAGCTGTCCCTTGGGATTGCCGTAATCGGCATAGATGCCGACGATGTCGAGCTCCCAGGTCCCGCCCGGCGCCGGCACCGCGACGACGTCGCCGAGACGGATATTCAGCCGGCGGCTGAGCTGCTCGCTGATGAAGGCGGCATTGCCCGGCACGAGCCGGGTCCAGGCGCGGGGCGCGGTTTCCAGCAGCGGCCAGCGTTCGCGATAGAGCGCATGGTCGGGCAGACCGAGCAACTCCACCGGCTGTCCCTGGACTTGCGCATCGGCGCGTCCGCCCGAAAGGATTGCCTGGACATCGTTGCGCTCGCGCAGCCAGGTCCGAATGGCAAGGCCTTGCGCATTGTCGGCGGCGCTGATGTAGACGTCGGGCGCCAGCCGTCCATTGAGCCAGCCGATGAACGTCCGGCTGAACGTCTCCACCATGGTGGAGACCCCGACATTGACGGCGAGCGCGAGCAGCAGCGCCATCAGCGCCAGCGACAGGCCAGAGAGCTGCTGCCGGCTGTCGGTCCAGAACCACAGCGCGAGGGGCCCTCGCGCCACGCGCTGGCCTGCGAGGAGGATGATCTCGAGGAAAGCCGGCAGGATCAGCGCCGCGCCCAGCATCAGCGCGGCCAGCACGCCAAAGCCTGCGATCAGCGTCTGTCCATAGTGCAGCAAGAGCAGCGCGACCGCGAACACTACGCATGCGGCAGCGCTTTGCAGAAGCAGCCAGCGGCCCTGCCTCTGCTGCCAGGCGCGCGGTTGCGCAGTCGCCAGCACCGGCATCCTGATCGCCTTGATCAGGCTGGTCGCGGCCGCCACCAGCGCGCCGGCGATGCTGATGCCGATGCCCGCCAGCCACCATTCGGAACGCAGCGTCAGCTGTCCTGGGATCTGCGCACCGTAGAGTCCGCGCAGCGACGCTGCGACATCTGGCAACAGGGCCGCTGCGATGAAATAGCCGCAGACCAGCCCGATCAGCCCGGCGACCAGCGCCAGCACGACCAGCTCGACGACCAGCACGGTGTTGACCAGCCGCGCCGAGGCACCGCAGGCGCGCAGCGTGCGCAGCATCGGCAGCCGCTGCTCGAAGGCGAGGCCGACGGCCGAATTGACGATGAAGAGGCCGACGAAGAACGACAGCAGGCCGAACGCCGTGAGATTGAGGTGAAAACTGTCGGTGAGTCGCTCCAGCTCCGTTTCCGCGTCGGGCTCGACCCGCTGCAACTGCTCACCGACGACGCTTTGCAGCGGTGCTGGCTTGCCCTTCGCCTTGCCGATCAGCAGCCGCGATAGCTGATCCGGCTTGTCGAGCAGCCGCTGTGCCACGCCGATATCGACCACAACAACGCCGGGCACGAGTTGCGGGAGCACGCGCAGCGGCGGCAGTTGTGCGCCATTGCTGATCACAGGCGCCGCGCCTTCCTTCTCGTGCAGATCGGTCAGCGTCTCCCGCGCCACCAGCGTCTGGCCCGGCGACGTCACGAAGCTGCTGAGATCCGCAGCGCCAAGGCGTGGCGCGTCGCCGACGTCGGCTGGCATCGTCACCGGCTCGATGCCGAGCAGCCGCAGCGAGCGTCCGTCGATCTGGACCCGCCCCTCCAGTATCGGCGAGACTGGCCACCCGGCACGCCTCAGCTTGACGAACAGGTCCTGCGGAAAGGTCGCCGCATCTGGCGCGATCAGCATCGCGGTGCGGACGCCGCCAAACGTCGCCGCGGCGCGGTCATAGGCGCTGCGGGCCTGCTGGTTGATCGCCTGAACGCCGCTCCACAGCGCGGTCGCCGCGATCAACCCGATCAGCAGCGTTGCGAACTGCATCTTGTGGCGCCGCCAATGGCTGAGCAGCACGGCGAGGATCCACAGCGCGCGCCTCATGCGATGCGCCCGCCATGCAAGGTGAGGTGGCGGTCGAGCGTCGCCGCCAGATGCAGGCTATGCGTCACCATCAGGAAGCCGCAGCCGGTGCGCGCGACGAGGTCGCGCGTCAGCGCCAGCACGTCCTCGGCGGTGGCTTCGTCCAGATTGCCGGTCGGCTCGTCCGCCAGCAGCAGCGCAGGCTTCGTCGCCAGTGCCCGGCCGATCGCGACCCGTTGCTGCTGTCCGCCTGATAATTGCTCCGGATAACGCTTGAGCAGGCTGCCGAGTCCGAGCCGCTCGGTCAGCTCTTTGGTCCAGGCGGTATCGTGCCGGCCTGCGATCCGGGCCTGAAAGGCGAGATTGTCCGCAACCGACAGGCTCGGGATCAGGTTGAATTGCTGAAAAACCAGGCCGATCCGGTCGCGTCGCAGCTGCGCGCGTCCTGTATCGGACAGCTTGGTGACCTCGACCTCCGCCAGCCGGATCGTTCCGCCATCGGCGGCATCCAGCCCTGCGATCAGGTGCAGCAGCGTGCTCTTGCCGCTGCCTGATTCGCCTGTGAGCGCGACGCGCTCGCCGGCCGCGAGGTCGAGATCGACACCGCGCAGCACGTGGACCGGCTCGCCGGCGGAGACGAAAGTCTTTGAGAGATCTTTGATACTCAGCACGATGAATGGCGCCGAACAAAATTGATGGAATTTGTTGCTAGCACACTTGCTCCGGAAATGCCGGGTTGCGTTGCTCCCGAAGCCGTTGTTAGCTTCCAAGTCGGCCAAATCAAAAAAGTGCCGAAAGGACCTGCGGGGAGAATGATGAGCGCTCAGGAAACGCCCAATCCGGGCAAGACGATCGAAACGCCCAAGGGCGCCTGGACGATCACTTTTCTGCTGTTCCTGTTCATGCTGGTGAACTTCGCCGACAAGATCGTCGTGGGTCTTGCCGGCGTGCCGATCATGACGGAGCTCAAGCTGACGCCGGAGCAATTCGGCCTGCTCGGCTCCTCGTTCTTCTTCCTGTTCTCGATCTCCGCCATCGTGGTCGGCTTCATCGTCAACAAGGTGCCGACGCGCTGGGTGCTGTTGGCGCTCGCAGTGGTCTGGGCGGTGACGCAGTTTCCGATGGTCGGCACCGTCTCCTTCACCACGCTGCTGATCTGCCGTATCGTGCTCGGCGCCGGCGAAGGCCCGGCCTTCTCGGTCGCCGCGCACGCGATCTACAAATGGTTCCCCGACGAGAAGCGCACGCTGCCGACCGCAATCCTGTCGCAAGGCTCGGCGTTCGGCGTCATCATCGCAGTGCCGGCGCTGAACTGGATCATCGTCAATCATTCCTGGCACTATGCTTTCGGCGCGCTCGGTATCGTCGGCCTGATCTGGGTCTGCGTCTGGCTCGCGCTCGGCAAGGAAGGCCCGCTGGAGGACACGCAGGCCCTCGCCGTCAGCGAGACGAAGATCCCCTACGTACAGCTGCTCACCTCGCGCACCTTCCTCGGCTGCGTCGCTGCGACCTTCGGCGCCTATTGGGCGCTGTCGCTCGGGCTGACTTGGTTCACGCCCTTCATCATCAAGGGCCTCGGCTTCTCGCAGAGCCAGGCGGGTTGGATCTCCGTTCTGCCCTGGGTCTTCGGCGCCACCATCGTGCTGCTCACGGGCTGGATCTCGCAATTGATGATGGCCCGCGGCTCGACCACGCGCGTTGCCCGCGGCGTGCTCGGCTCCGTGCCGCTGGTCATCGGCGGCCTGATCCTGGCGGCAATGCCGCATGTCCAGGGCGCCGGCCTCCAGCTTGCGCTGCTCGTGGTCGGAACCGGCCTGTGCGGCGCGATCTATGTGGTCTGTCCGCCGATGCTCGGCGAGTTCACGCCAGCCTCGCAGCGCGGCGCCATCCTCGCGATCTACGGCGCGCTCTATACGCTCTCGGGCATCATCGCACCCACCGTGATGGGCACCGTGATCCAGCACGCCAGCAGCACGCTCGAAGGCTACATGACCGGCTTCACCATCAACGCCGCGATCATGGTCGGCTCCGGCCTGCTCGGCTTGTTGCTGCTCTGGCCGAACACCGAACGCGCCAGGCTGACAGGCGGTACGGCCGCGCAATCGGCGCCGCTGAAGAGCGCCGTGTCGCCGACGTAGTTAGGAGTGGCCTCCGTCTTACCCTCCAGGGGAGGGTAAGCGGCAACGCCGCGCTAGTTCGCTACTCCCTGCGCGCCCCGAATCAACTTCCCGGGCCGCTTGCCGGTGGCCTCGCCCTGCCGCCGCGTCACTACGCCGGACACGATCGTGGCTTCATAGCCGTCGACGTCCTGCAGCAGCCGCCGTCCTCCGACCGGCAGGTCGTAATGCACCTTCGGCGGGTGCAGGTGCAGGCGATCATAGTCGATCACGTTGACGTCGGCCTTGTAACCGGGAGCAATGAGCCCGCGGTCGGTGAGGCCGACCGAGAGCGCGGTCTTGCGTGCCTGCGCCGCCACCACGAACGGGATCGACAGTTTCTCGCCCCGCTTGCGGTCCCGCGTCCAGTGCGTCAGCAGATAAGTCGGGAAGCTGGCATCGCAGATGATGCCGCAATGCGCACCGCCGTCGGACAAGCCCGGCACCGATTGCGGATCGATCAGCATTTCGCGCGTCGCATCCAGATTGCCGTCGGCATAGTTGAGGAACGGCACGTAGAGCATGCCGCGGCCGTCGGTCGACAGCATCGCATCGTAAGCGAGCTCTTCCGGCTGCCGGCCCTGCTTGCGCGCCTGCGGTCCGAGCGCGTTCTCCGGCGGCTGCTCGTAATCGGGGGGATCGCCGAGCAGGAACATCTTGTCGTAGTTCGGACGGAAGAACAGCGGATCGTCCGTCGCGGTCGCCGTCTCGCTCAGGATCGCCTTGCGCACGTCGCTCTGATGCAGCCGCGCCAGGCGCTCCTGCAGCGGCAGATGCGCGATCGCCTGGTAGCTCGGATGGGTCTGGAACGGATTGCGCGACAGTTCGAGCCCGAGCAGCAGGCCTACGGGGCGCGCCGCGATCTGCGCGGTGATGGAAAGGCCGCGCCGCGCGGCGGCATTGATCTCGTCCAGCGTCTGGCGCCAGCGCTGCGGCGCCTTGTCGTTCTGGGTGATCGAGAACGAGATCGGGCACTTCGTCGTGTCCGCCACCCGCAGCATCATCGGCAGGTCCTCGTGGATGGTTGACAGGTCCAGCACGAATTGCAGCACGCTGCGGCCCTCGCGGTGCATCGCGCCGGCGATCGCGGTGAGCTCGTCCTCGCCCGCCTTCAGGGTCGGCGTGAAATCGCCGGTCGAGGTGCGATGATTGAGCGTGCGCGAGGTCGAGAAGCCGAGCGCGCCTGAGCGCACCGCTTCGCCCGCGAGCTTCGCCATCGCCGCGTTGTCCTCTGCGGTCGAGGGATCGCGGCGGGCGCCGCGCTCGCCCATGACGTAGACCCGCAGCGCCGCATGCGGCAGTTGCGCGCCGACGTCGATGTCGAAATGTCGCTTCGACAGCCAGTCCATGTAATCGGGAAAGCTTTCCCAGGCCCAGGGGATGCCGGCGCTCAGCACCGGCTCGGGAATGTCTTCGACGCCTTCCATCAGCTGGATCAGGCGGGTGTGGTCGGCTGGCTTGCACGGCGCGAAGCCGACGCCGCAATTGCCCATGATCGCGGTGGTGACGCCGTTCTGCGACGACGGTGTGATGTCTTGGCTCCAGGTGACCTGGCCGTCATAATGGGTGTGCACGTCGACGAAGCCCGGCGTGACCAGCTTTCCACGCGCGTCGATCTCTTCGCGGCCTGTGCCCGCGACTTTCCCGACCTCGCTGATCTTGCCGCCGCTGATGGCGACATCCGCCTCGACCAATTCACCGCCGCGTCCATCCGCAACGGTGCCGCCGCGGATCACGAGATCAGGAGTGCTCATGGTGTTTCTTCCCGTTTGTTGTTTCTTTCGCCGGGACGACGACTAGCTTTGTGGTTGCCGCTTCCGCTCCGTGAACGGCGACAGCACCACTGTCGCCACCATGAAGATCACGGACGCGCCGAACACCCAGTGCGGCGCGCTGTGGTCCATGATCCAGCCGAACAGCAGCGGTGAGACGATGCCGCCGAGATTGAAGCCGGTGGAGACGATGCCGAAGGCGCGGCCCGCAGCGCCGGCAGGCGCCGCGTTGCGCACCAGCATGTCGCGCGAGGGTGCGATCACGCCGGAGAGGAAGCCCGCGGCCGTCATGGCGGCGGTCAGGGCCCAGCTCGGCAGCGTGACCAGCGCGATCAGCAGCACGATCGCCGCGTTGACCGCAAAGCAGGCCGCGGCGACCTGGCCGTGACGCTCGGTGCGGTCGGCGAGGACGCCGCCTGCGAGCACGCCAAGGGCACTGGCGCCAAGGAAGGCCGTCAGCGCGATATTGGCGGCGGAGTAGGAGGCGCCGTAGCCGCTCATCAGTGCCACCACGCCGAAATTGTTGATGCCGGCAACCGACAGGCTCAGCAGCATGAAGAGCGCAGTCAACGTGACCAGCGCCGGCGTGATCACGGCCTGCTTGGGCGCGCTCTCGCTGCCGGGCTTTTTCTTGTGCGCACCGGCGTCGGGAATGTTCATGACTATCAGCAGCAGGGCGACTGCGACGCCGATCGCGCCCGAGGCGATCAGCGCGCCCGTGCCGCCGGACAGCGTGACGAGCGCAGCCACGATCGCCGGTGCGACGGCGCCGCCGAGAAAGCCGGCAAAGGTGTGGATCGAGAAGGCGCGGCCCATCCGCGCCTCGTCCATGTGCTCGGCGAGGATCGCGTAATCGGCGGGATGATAGACGCTGTTGGCAAGGCCCAGCAGCACGGCGCAGGCGATCAGCGAGGCGTAGCTGAGATGCAGGCCGAGCAGGATCAGCGCCAAGCCGCCGAGCGCGAGCCCGGCCAGCAGGATGCGCCGCGCGCCAAAATGATCGACGAGATAGCCGGTCGGCGCCTGGGTCAGTCCGGACACCACAGCGAACACGGTGAGCGCGAAGCCGAGCTCGATATAGCCGACGCCGAGCTGGCTCTTGAGGAACGGGAACAGCATCGGCAGAACCAGCAGATGGAAATGGCTGACCCAATGCGCGATCGAGATTCCCGTTAGCGTGCGTAGCGCGCTGTCCGCCTTGCCTTGCTGCGGTGCGGCGAGAACGTCGACCATTGCAGTTCCGTTTCACTCCCGATGGACGCGCAAACTATCGGGGAGGGCGGTTATTTGTCCATGAACGCAGGCGCATGGCAGGTAGTGCGGGTGGGGCTCCATCCCGTCGTGGTCCTGCTCAAGGTCGGAGAAACGAGCAGGCTGCCTCCACATTGAAGGGTAGGGCAGCAGCGCACCACCAGACTTAACCTTCACGCCTCAAACCGGCTCGTCATCCGGGCCATAGCGATCACGCTTCGGCGTTGCGATGTCGCCGTCTTCGTAATCGTCGTCGTCGATCTCGCGCGGCTGTGGGGGCTTCGTCGTCTTGTCTTCCGCCTTCCTCTCAGGCGCCTTGGGCGGCTCGCTCGGCTTACCGGTCTTGGCCATGGTCATTCCCGGATGGTGATGCTGCATCCGATCCTATCAGGGACATATGTGCAGGACCTGATCTGGCGCAAGCCGTTCAGTGCAGCACCGGCCCGCCCGCCTTTTTCCAGGCGTCGAGGCCGCCGGCGATATGGGCGGTGTTGGACAGGCCGGCCGCCTTGGCGGCAGCCACCGCCATGGCCGAGCGTTCGCCGAAGGCGCAGAAGAACACGACACGGCGGCCGGTGGCGGCTGCGACCTCGCGCAGCATGCCGCCGGGCTTGAGGCTCTCCTCGACGGATTGATAGGGCGTGTGCAGCGCGCCTTCGAGCATGCCGTGCTTCATCCGTTCGTTGCTCTCGCGCAGATCGACCAGCAGGATGTCGGGCCGGCCGAGGATGCGGATCGCCTCGGTCGCGCTGAGCGCGCGGCCCTCTTTCTCGAGCTCCTCCTGATGCAGGCCGACATGCATGTTGGCGGGCACCGCGACGTCCATCATCTTCGGATTGGGCAGCTTCAGATTGGCCATCAGCTCGATATATTCGTCGACCGAGCGCACCTGGAGCCGCGGATTGAAACGCTTCTCCTCGCCGATGGTGGAGACGGTGTCGCCCTTGTAGTCGTGCGCCGGGAAGACCATCGTCTCGTCCGGCAGCTTGAGCAGGCGGTTGAAAATCGACTCGTACTGTGCGCGCGACGAGCCGTTTTGGAAATCGGTGCGGCCGGTGCCGCGGATCAGCAGGGTGTCCCCGGTGAAGACGCGGTCGCCCATCAGGTAGGAATAGGAATCGTCGGTGTGGCCCGGCGTGTACATCACGTCGAGCGACAGGCCTTCGATCGTCACCTTGTCGCCGTCGGCGACCCGCATCGCGACGACGTCGGCCTTAGTCTGGTCGCCCATCACGGTCATGCAATGGGTGCGGTCGCGCAGCTCGCCGAGCCCGGTGACGTGGTCGGCATGCAGATGGGTGTCCACCGCCTTGACCAGCTTGAGGTCGAGCTCGCGCAGCAGCTGGCAGTAGCGATCGACCTTCTCCAGCACGGGATCGAGGATCAGCGCCTCGCCGCCGGGGCGGCTGGCCAGAAGGTAGCTGTAAGTGCCCGAAACGCTGTCGAAGAGCTGTCGAAAGATCATGGCAGAACCCGGCGTGGAACTGATTTCGACGATTCTACTACCATATGGGTCCAGAGGAGAAGTATTTTGCTGCAAGACAAGTAAAATATAGAAGATTGTTGTTGCGCACGGTCGTCGCCCGCGAAGGCGGGCGATCCAGTATTCCAGAGGCCGTCGTGGGATACGGAGGGGCCGCGGCTTACTGGATTCCCCGCTTTCGCGGGGAATGACATCGCGTATGGGCAACGTCGTGCCCCAAACCCTATGGCCGAACCAATGTGTAACCGTTCTGCACCAGGAACAGGATCTGCCCGACCCCGACCTGCACCGGCGTCGCGCCCGGGATGAACTCCGGTCGCTTGCCGGTCTCCCGCTCCACCGTGTCGACCGTGTTGAGGCAGATGTCGAAGCGCACGCCCTGCGCGATCAGGCTCTCGACCTGCTTGCGGCGCTCGCTGCCTGATTGCAACAGGTCGATGCCGGGACCGAACGCCACCACCTCGATTGCGATCTTGTCGGGGTCGTAGGCCTTCAACAGATTGTTGGCGACGCTGAGCACCAGCGCCTGCTTCTTCGCATCGCCATCGGAGAGCTGGAGCACGACCTTGTGCTCGGCAAACGGCTTGTCCTGAAGCGGTACTTGCTGCGCAAGCGCCGGCGGCATCGCCGTCCACGCGAGCAGCGCCAGCAGAAGCGCAGATAAGATCGGCAGCCGCATCATCCCTGTCCTGCAATGCCCGGATTGCCGTCGACGCCTTTCAGCGTGACGCCGGCGCCGAGCCGTTCGGGCATCATCCGACCCGAGCGCAGATATTTTCCGACCACATCCCACACCGGCGCGCCCTGCTGGCCGTTGACCGAGGCCCAGCCCGCGACCTTGTAGCGGTGGTTGGCGGCGAGCGTCTTGCCGTTGCCGAGCTTCAGTTCGGAGATGCGACTGCCGATCGCAGCGTCCGGCGTGCAGGTGTAGCTGAGGCCGCCGGCGCGCACCATGTCGCCACCCTGCTGGTAGTAGGGATCGGCGTTGAAGAGGTTGTCGCAGATGTCCTCCAGCACGTCCTTGATCTGCGCGCCGGTCATCTCCTGCACATAGGTCTCGGGATAGGTGATGGCGGTTTCCGCGAGCAGATCCTCCATGGTCAGCGCCTGGCCCGTCAGCGCGGTGATGCCCCAGCGGAAACCGGGCGACAGCGCGATCTCGGCATCGAGCTCGGTGCGCAGTGCCGTGCAGATCAGCTCGTCGACCGGACCCGAAAAATTGCCGCGGCGGTAGAGCAGGCGGGCGGGCGTTGCGATCTTCTCCGACCAGTCGCTCACGTGCGGTTCGCGCAGCCGGCCGATCAACTCGGCCATGGCAGGGTCCGGCTTCAGCAGCTCGGAAAAGACCGGCAGCAGATGATATTTGACGTCGGTGATCTTGCCCTTGCTGATGGCGAGATCGAGCACGCCAAGAAATTTTCCGTTGGAGCCGGCATTGGTGACGAACGTGGTGCCGCCGGCGTTCCTCACCGGCATCGGCTGCGGTACGGCGTCATGGCTATGGCCGCCCAGGATGACGTCGATGCCGGTGACGCGGCTCGCGAGCTTGAGATCCACGTCCATGCCGTTGTGCGAGAGCAGGATGACGGCATCGACCTTGTCGGTGCCGCGCAGGGCATCGACATGCTTCTGCAATTCCTCCTCGCGGATGCCGAAGGTCCAGTCCGGCGTGAACCGCTTCGGATGGGCGATCGGCACGTAGGGGAAGGCCTGGCCGACGATCGCGATGCGGTGTCCGCCGAGCTCCCTGATAATGGACGGTTTGAAGACGCGACCGCTGGCCTTGTCGAAGGCGGGAGCGTCGTTGAACGCAGCCTCCTCGGTCAGGAAAACGTTCTGCGCCAGGAACTCGCCCTTGAAGCGCTCGAGATTGTCGCGCAGCGCCTGCTCGCCATAGGTGAACTCCCAATGCCCGGTCATCGCCTCGATGCCGAGCAGGTTGGCGACCTCGACCATGTCGCGGCCTTGCGTGACGTTGGCCAACCCCGTGCCCTGCCAGAGATCGCCGCCGTCGAGCAGCAGCGAATGCTTCTCATCGGCATCGCTGCGCAGGCGATCGATCAGCGTCTTCAGATGGGCAAAGCCGCCGAGCTTGCCGAAACGGCCCGCTGATTTCTCGAACTCGAAACAGGTGAAGGCATAGGCATCCGCGCTGTCGGAGCGGATGCCGAAGCGCTCCAGGAATGCCCGCCCGACCAGATGCGGCGGCCGCCCCGCCATCTCGCCGATGCCGATATTGACGCTGGGCTCGCGGAAATAGACTGGATTGAGCTGCGCATGCGTGTCGGTGATGTGCAGGATGCGCGCATTGCCGAAGCGCTCGACGTCGTAGATGCTCGCGGTGTCGGCACTGCGCGCGAGCCGCGGCAATCCGAGCGATGCGGCGGCAACGCCTGCGCTCTTCAGGAAATCGCGGCGGCGGATCGCCATCTCAAATTCTCCGCGCCTCTTCTCGACAACGCAACAGTTCCACAAGCATGATCCAGACCCTAAGGGCCTTTAGCGCAAAATGTGCAGCAGTTTTCCGACAAGATCATGCTCAAAGAGCAATTTGGAGCGCGATTTTCTCGCCCGCTCGGCCAGTTTAGCGGATTTCCATGGCCTTCCAGGCTTCTTTTTCGGACGTCGCCTGGAAGATGGAGGCCTTAGCCAGCGCTTCGGCCTCCTTGGCTGCCGCGGTCGCGCGGTCGAAATCGCCGCCATCGGCGGCCTTCTTTGCCGCCGCCAGCGCCGACACTGTGACGGTCCATTGGTTGCGCATGCCGGCCGCCTCCTTCGCGGCTGCTTCCGCCGCGGCGAAGGCCGCCTTGTAATCCGCTTCGGTGGCTGCGCGTGCCGCTGGCATCAGGCCCAGCGCAAGCAGCATGGCGAGAAGACATGCCCGCGTCATGGCCGTGCTCCGGGTCCCGAGATCGGCAGGCCGTTGGCGACATAGGACAGGAAATATTCGACGTCGCGATATTCGTCCGCCTGCGGCTCCAGCGGAACCGCGCGGGTCTGGCTGTTGCAGGTGACGAAGCGGCGGCTGGTCGTGCCCATGCCGCTCCATTCGGACCGGTAGATCGGCATCGCGTTGACGATGCCCAGCGCCGGCGCCAGGATCTCGGCGCGGATGCGCTCGCCCGGGCTCTGCACATGGCAGCTCGCGCAGGAGAAGTTCATCTGGCCGCGGCGGGTGTAGAAGTAGCGCTTGCCGTTCTCGTACGCCGCGAGCGCGCGGGGATCATCGGGAATCTTGATGTCCATCAGCTTGCCGCGGGAGGTGTAGGCCATGTAGGCGGTGAGTGAGGCCATCTCGTCCTTGACGTAGGAATAGGGCGCCTCGCCATTGGCTTCGCGGCAGCGGTTGAGCGCGAGCTCCAGCGTGACGACCTTGCCTTCCTTCTCGTCGAAATATGGATAGTTCTGGCGGATGCCGATGCCGCCGTTCGGGAAGCAATCGGCGTAGGTCTTGCCGTTCTTGAACGGGGTCGAGAACATCTCCTTGCCGGCCTCGAGCGCGAACTCGTAGGGCGGGAATTCCTCCTTCTCCTGCCACTGCCGCTTCAGATCCTCGTTCATGGAATAAGGACCGTTGACGAAGTCCTCGTGCTTCACATCAGGAAATTTCTGGAAGAAGAAGTTCTGGAACGCCTTGGCGTCGGTGACGGGATCGACCTTGTCGGCCGCGACCACGCGCGGAGAGGTGAGGGCGAACGCGACGAGCGCGGCGCTGAGCGAGCCAAGCAGGAGGACAGATCGGGTCTTCATCACGCGATCTTCGCGGTGGTCGTGTCCGAGCCACCCTTGTTGTCGGTCCAGGAGATCTTGAGCTCGTCGCCCTTCTTGGCACCCTTGAAGCTGAACTTGACGTAGGGGTCCTTGGAGACCGCGGTGCCCCAATTGGCGACGAAGACGTCCTTGCCGTTACATTCGAATTTCAGCTCCTTGATGTAGTGCGCCGGGATCAGCTCGCCGTTGGGATTCTTGACGAGGCCCGTATCCATGGGGTGCTGGATCAGCGCCTGCACCTCGGTGATGTCGCCGTTGGATGTTGCGCGCACGCGAATGCTGGATGCCATGTCGAACTGCCTCGCTTAACCGCCGCAACCGCCGACGGTGACCTTGACCTCTTTGGTCGCGCTGTAGAGCTTGCCGTCGGCTTCGACGATCGCGACCAGTTTGGTGGTCTTGGCCATCTTCAGCCGGTTGGCGACACCCGGAATCGTGCCATCTGCGATCTTGTAGGACGCGGCCAGCGCGAACGGGTTCTCGGCCACGAAGAACGAGATCGAGGTCACCTTGTCGAGCGTCGTCGTCACCGACACCGGAACGACGCCGCCGTTCTCGGCGATCTCCGGCGCATCCAGCTTGACCTTGTCGGAGGGCTCGGCTGTCTTGCCATAGAGCGCCTTGATCGCGTCGGCCTCGCTCTTCTGCTTGAACGCCTCTTCCGGATATTTGTCGTTCGCCGCCGCGCGCGCCGGGCTGGCTGCGAACAGCAGGTTGCCAAGGCCGATCAGCGCGACAGAGGCTGCGCCCTGCAGAATCAGGCGCCGCGTCGGGTGAGGGCCGGTGGTCGTGGTCATCGGAGGTCTCCTGGCGTGCCGGCCGTTACAGAGTCTGCAGGAAATCAACGATCGCGCTGATCTCCTGGTCGGTCAAAATCCGGTTCCGGCCGAACGGCGGCATCATGGTCTGCGGATTGCGCTTGGTCTCGTCGAAGATGATCGCGACCAGCTCGTTGCGGTCGGGATATCTGGCCTTCATGTCCTTCAGTTCCGGTCCGATCGTTCCCGGCAGGTCGCCGCCCTTGATGACATGGCAGGTCAGGCAATTGCCCTTGCTGCGGTCGAAGGCGAGCTTCCGGCCCTCGTCCACCGCGGACTGCGCCTGCGCCGGGCTGGCGAGGCCGGCGGCAATGGTCAGCAGAAGCAGCAGGACGGGTGTCCGGGACAAGGCGGTCAAGGCGTCATTCCCAGCATATGGTGATGTCGCAATCGGTGGAAAATAGACGCGTTCCAAAGCACAAAGGGCATCGCCTGACAATCGCGACTATGCACCGGGCAAAATGGAGTTAATATCTTCCGCATTGCACTTGAAGAGATTATTTGTTCGACCGATTTGGCCCAAGAACAAGTACAAGGGGCGCGGGGCCGGCTGTTTCCGGGGCGTTTTGGCGCTCATCCTGTTTTCAATGCGTTCTCGTTTTTTCAAGGGGACCTCACTTGGCTGAATATGTCCTCGAATTTGGCAGGGACGGCGGGCGGGTCGAGCCGGATGGGCGGCTCGATGCGCCGGCGTTCCATCGCAATCACGAGCCGATCTGGGCGGCGCTGGAGAAACATCTCACGAACGCGACCGGCAACGTGGTCGAGCTCGGTAGCGGAACCGGGCAGCACGTAGTTCATTTCGCCCGCCACACGCCCGGCCTGATCTGGTGGCCGAGCGACCTCAACCAGCGCCACCTCAAGAGCATCGAGGCCTGGCGTGTTCATGCTGGCTTGCCCAACGTCCGCAGTCCCCTCCGCATCGACCTGACCGATTCGGACTGGTGTCCGGAAATGCGAAGCGGGCAGGGGCCGACCAGTCTTGCCGCCGTGTTCTGCGCCAACGTCATCCACATCGCGCCATGGAGCGTGGCCGAGGGTCTGTTCGCCGGCGCCGGCCGCTACTTGCGCGCGGACGGCAAGCTGTTCCTCTACGGCCCCTTCAAACGCGCCGGCAAGCACACCGCGCTCAGCAACGCCGTGTTCGACACGTCCTTGCGGGAAGGCAATCCCGAATGGGGCGTGCGCGACATCAGCGACGTCGAGACGCTTGCGCGCGTGGCGGGCCTCGGATTGGTCGATACGATCGAAATGCCCGCGAACAATCTGACGCTGGTGTTTGCGCGTTAGAAGGTCGTCATGCCCGGGCTTGCCCCGGGCATCCACGTTCTCGGTTCGACACGTCAAGTCGTGGACGGCGGGGTCAGGTCCGGCCATGACGATGTGGAGATGTCCGCGTCCCGCACGCTAATCGCCATCCCTCCACCCGATCCTCTCCTTCAGGAACCGATAGCCCAGCACCTCGAAGCCGGCGCGCTCCTTGTTGTCCTTGCCGTAGCCGTGGCCGCCGGCTTCCGGCTCGTAGAACCAGGCTTCATAGCCCATCGCCTGCAGCTTGGCGGCCATCTTGCGCGCGTGGCCGGGATGGACGCGGTCGTCGCGCCGCGTCGTGGCGATCAGAATCGGCGGATAGGGCTGGCCGGCCTTGACGTTGTGATAGGCCGAATAGGTCTGCAGCCACTCCCAGTCTTCCGGCTTGTCGGGGTCGCCATATTCCGCGATCCAGCTCGCGCCCGCGAGCAGTTTTGTGTAGCGGCGCATGTCGACCAGCGGGATCGTGCAGAACAGCGCGCCGAACCGCTCGGGGTATCGCACCAGCATGTTGGTGATGAGGATGCCGCCGTTCGAGCCGCCTTGGGCTGCGATGCGTCTGGGCTGCGTCACGCCGCGGCGGACGAGATCGGCCGCGACCGCTGCGAAATCGTCGTGCGACAGCTTCTTGCCGGCAAGCCGCCCGGCATCGTGCCAGCGCGTGCCGAACTCGCCGCCGCCGCGCAAATTCGCCTGCACAATGGTGCCGCCGCGCTCCAGCCACAGCTTACCGAGGGAAGCGTTGTAATACGGCTTCACCGAGTGCCCGAAGCCGCCATAGGCGCTCATGTAGATTGGCGCATCGCCGCTCTCGCCCGCAGGGCCGGTCTGGACATAAGGAATGCGCTCGCCGTCGATCGAGATCGCTTCGTGCTGCGTCACCACCAGACCGTCGGCGGTGAACGTCTTCGGCGCCTGCTTCAACACGGTCGGGCTGGCGACGCGGCGCTCGATCAGCAGCAGCGAGGGCGGCGTGAGCGGATCCTGCACATTGGCAAGCAGGTCGCCGTTGCTTTCGGATGGATGGCGATCGAGCGTCCAGACGTCGACGACGCCGATTTGCGGCAGGCCGGGAAGCGTCGCGCGGCTCCAGCCCGCGGCGGATGGCGTGCAGATCTCGAAGCGCGGGCGCAGCTCGTCGAGGATCGACAGCACGAGCTTGCCCGCCGCCCAGAACAGGCCCTGCAAGGCGCGCCGCGGCGTCGGCTCGAACAGCACGGCAAAGTCGCGGCTGCCGCTCAGGAACGCCGAAAGCGAGATGCCAAGCACGGTGTCGGTGGCGTAGGTCCGCCCGCCGGCCATCCAATCCTTGCGGAGCTTGATCGCGAACCAATCGCCATGCGCCTGCATCCAGATGCCGGTCGGCAGGTCGAGCTTGGTCGTGTTACCGGCCGCATCGCGCAGCCAGATCGCATGATTGAAAAAGTCGATCTGGTCGACGATCCAGACCCGCGGTGCTGGACCGGTATCATCAATGCTGCCATAGATCACCATGTGATCGGCAATGGTCTCAGCGATGACCTCAGCCTGATCGACGGGCTGGCCGCGCCGCCACAGCCGAACCGTCCGCGCATATCCCGAACTCGTCGCCATGTCCTCGCCATGAGCGCTCGACAGCAACAGCGTGTCGTCATCGAGCCAGTCGACGCCGCCCTTGGCCTCCGGCAACGTGAAGCCGTCGGCGACGAAGTTCTTCGTAACAAGATCGAATTCCCGCAGCGTCACCGCGTCGCTGCCGCCGCGCGACAGGCTCAAAATGGCGCGCGAGCTTCCCGGCGTGCTGGCGATCCCGCTCAACAGCCAATCCTCGCCTTCGCTCGCCGCGAGCTTGTCGATATCCAGCATGATCTCCCACGCAGGACTGGCTTTGCGAAACTCCGCGAGCGTCGTTCGCCGCCACAAGCCGCGCGGGTTGGCGGCGTCCTTCCAGAGATTGTGCAGGTCACCGCCGCGCCGGCTGACATAGGGAATGTTGTCCGGGCGATCGTAGATCGCGGCAAGCAGATCGCGGTCGTGTTCGTAGGCCTTGCCACCGAACGCCGTGAGCGTCAGCTCATTCTGCCGCGTGACGAAATCGAGCGCCTGTGTGCCTTCGATCTCTTCGAGCCAAAGCCAGGGATCGTCGTCGGGAGCGCTGAGCGTGGGCCTGTCGTCGACGGTCATGGGCAAACTCCGAAAAGCGCGGCGGATAGGATTTGATCGAGCGCAAGCCGTCAAGCGCGCGGCCCGCTATCATGCGTCCGATTGCGTCAGAGGCATGGCCCGCGTCCGTTTGCGCCGGTTGTCCGCCCTTCCGTGCCCCTCCATAGTGCCGGGAATCAATGAGAGCCCCTTGAGCCCCTCGGGGCGGAAATGCCGATGTCAGACGTCACCTCCGCCGCCGAAATCACCGACGATTCGCGCGTGCGCGCCAATGTGGTGCGCCTCGCCGCCGCGCAGGCGCTGACCGGCGCCAACTCGGCCGTGATCTTCGCCACCGGCTCGATCGTCGGCGCGACGCTTGCGCCCGACATGTCGCTCGCGACCGTGCCGCTGTCGATGTACGTGCTGGGGCTCGCCGCCGGCACGTTGCCGACCGGTGCGATCTCGCGCCGCTTCGGCCGCCGCGTCGCCTTCGTCGTCGGCACGGGCCTCGGCATGCTCACCGGTGTTTTGGGTTCGTACGCGATCCTGCACGGCTCGTTCGTGCTGTTCTGCATCGCGACCTTCCTGGGCGGTCTCTACGGCGCGGTCGCGCAATCCTATCGCTTCGCCGCCGCCGACGGCGCCAGCGCGGCCTATCGGCCCAAGGCGGTGTCCTGGGTGATGGCGGGCGGCGTGTTCGCCGGCGTGCTCGGTCCGCAGCTCGTGCAATGGACCATGGACGTCTGGCAGCCTTATCTGTTCGCTTTCAGCTTCCTGGTGCAGGCGGCGGTGGCATTGGTCGCGATGGGCATCGTCGCCGGCGTCGACACGCCAAAACCCGCTCCGGCCGACCTGCATGGCGGACGGCCACTGCTCGACATCGTCACCCAGCCGCGCTTCATCGCGGCCGCGCTGTGCGGTGTCATCTCCTACCCCATGATGAATTTGGTGATGACCTCGGCGCCGCTCGCCATGAAGATGTGCGGCCTGTCCGTCTCCGATTCCAATTTCGGCATTCAATGGCACATCGTCGCCATGTACGGACCGAGCTTCTTCACGGGTGCGCTGATCGCGCGCTTCGGCGCCCCGAAGGTCGTTGGGGCCGGGCTGCTGCTCGAGGCTGGGGCCGCCGGGATCGGCCTGTCCGGAATCACCGCGATGCATTTCTGGGCGACGCTGATCGTGCTCGGCGTGGGCTGGAATTTCTCCTTCATCGGCGCTTCCGCCCTGGTGCTGGAGACGCACCGTCCGCAGGAGCGCAACAAGGTGCAGGCCTTCAATGATTTCCTGGTGTTCGGCATGATGGCGATCGGCTCGTTCTCCTCCGGCCAGTTGCTTGCCAATTACGGCTGGTCGGCGGTGAACATGGTGGTGTTTCCGCCCGTCGTGCTCGGCCTTGCCGTGCTCTCGCTGGCGTCGTGGGCCCGCCGCCGCAAGGCTCGCCTGGACGCGGCGATGGGCGAGTTCCCGGATGCGATCTGACGCATGATCCGGACCCGAAGGGCCGCGCTAGCGCAAAGTGTGCAGCGGTTTTCCGACAAGATCATGCTCGACAAGTTGGCAGGAGGCTGTCAGCAACGTTGATGCTTCGACCGCGGTCGAAGTGATTTTCGGGTGAGGGCTATTTAGATGTCGTCATGGCCGGGCTTGTCCCGGCCATCCATGTCTTGAACGCGCGGATCGAAGAACGTGGATGCCCGGGCATTGGCGAGCGGAAGCGACGCCGTCCTTCGGACGGCTATGCCCAGCCATCACGGAGTAAGGCGGCATGCTCGATAATCCTCAACATTCCACGATCGACGAAACCTCCCTCCGCTATGAAGGCTGGCGCATCGTCGCGGTCTGCTTCCTGCTGGCGACCTTCGGCTGGGGGCTCGGCTTCTACGGGCAGAGCGTCTATGTCGCCGAGCTCCAGCGCGCCCGGGGTTGGCCCACCTCGCTGATCTCCGCAGGCACCACGTTCTTCTACCTGTTTGGCGCGCTGCTGGTCGTGTTCGTCGGCGAAGCCGTGCGGAAGTACGGCCCGCGCCTCAGCCTGATCGCCGGCACGCTGGCGATGGCCGCGGCCGCGATCGCGATCGGCGCGGTGCGCGAGCCCTGGCAGCTCTATCTCGCCAATGCCGTACTCGCCTTCGGCTGGGCCGGCACCAGTCTCGCCATGATCACCAACACGATCAGCCTGTGGTTCGACACCAAGCGCGGCATGGCGATCAGCCTCGCGCTGAACGGCGCCAGTTTCGGCGGCATCGTCGGCGTGCCGCTGCTGGTGATGCTGATCAGCCATATCGGCTTCGCCAGCGCGATGTACGCCACGGCCGGCGCCATGCTGGTGCTATTGCTGCCCGTGATCCTCATTTTGGTCGGCCGCCCGCCTGATCTTCACGGCTGGCACGCGGCGACGAAGGGGAAGCCGCAATCGTCGACGCAGATCCGCGCCTGGGCGCTGCGGGATGTCGGTTTCTTGACGGTGACAATTGCGTTTGCCTTGGTGCTGTTCGCCCAGGTCGGCTTCATCGTGCACCTGATCTCGTTCCTCGACCCCGTGATCGGCCGCGAGCCTGCAGCCGTGGCCGTGGCGGTGCTGACGGCAATGGCGGTGGTCGGCCGGGTGCTGTTCTCGCTGGTGATCGACCGCCTCAATCAGCGGCTGGCCTCGGCGCTGTCGTTCCTCAGCCAGGCGGTGGCACTTCTCGTCGTCATCAATCTGCACAATGACTACGTGCTGATCGCCGCCTGTGCCCTGTTCGGCTTCTCGGTCGGCAACCTCATCACGCTGCCGTCGCTGATCGTGCAGCGCGAGTTCGACAGCGCCTCGTTCGGCGTGCTGATCAGCCTCAACACCGCGATCAACCAGGTGACCTACGCATTCGGCCCGGGCGTCGTTGGGGCTTTGCGTGATTGGTCCGGCGGCTATTCGCTGCCGTTCTATCTCTGCATCGCGCTGGAGGTGATCGCAGCCGCACTAATCATGGTGCGCGGCAAGCCGCGAGCAACGCTCTCGTAGGGTCGCGATGGCGCCTCAGCACACTCCGTCATTGCGAGGAGCTCTTGCGACGAAGCAATCCAGACTGTCTCCGTGGTTGGCAGCCTGGATTGCTTCGCTGCGCTCGCAATGACGAGGAGAGAGCGCGGCTCACTCCTCCCGCTGCTTCAACAACGCCTCCACATCCAGCCGCTTCGTGAACATCGCAAGCTTCCCATCCGGCCCGAACGGCCATTGCTCCCGCGGCTTATCCCAATACAATTCGACGCCGTTCTGATCCGGGTCGCGCAAGTACAGCGCCTCGCTGACGCCGTGATCACTCGCCCCATCCAGCGCGATGCCCGCCGTGAGCACCCGGTGCAGAGCGTCCGCCAGCGCCGGCCGCGTCGGATAGAGGATCGCGGTGTGAAATAGTCCTGTCGTGCCGGGCGGTGGCGGCGAGCCGCCCTTGCTTTCCCAGGTGTTGAGCCCGATGTGGTGATGATAGCCGCCGGCCGCGATGAAGGCCGCGCCCGAGCCCATCCGCTGCATCAGCTCGAAGCCGAGCACGCCGCAATAGAAGCCGAGTGCGCGATCGAGATCGGCGACCTTGAGATGGACGTGGCCGATTCGGGTGCCGGCATGGACGGGCTGGTGTTGCGACATGTGAATGCTCCGTTGCTGAGCTCCACATATGGAGGATCCCGCGACGTTGCCATCGCCCATCCCGAAACCCATCGTTTCCGGATGGGAAACTAGGCCAGCTCCGACACTTCTCCCTCGGGAAGTCCGAACTCGAACGTGTTCAGCGTCATCGACACCAGCGTGTAATAGCCGCACAGCCCGATCACCTCGACCACGCCGCGCTCGCTGAGCAGCTTTACGGCCTCGTCGTAGAGACCTTTCTCGACGCCGTGGCCCTCATGCAGCGACTTCGCGAGATCGTGGATCATCTTCCCCTTGGGATCCTCGAACTCGGGCGTGCGGCGCTCGCGGATCGCCTCGATGATTCCGGGGTCCATGCCGCCGGCGAGCGCGAGGCGCTTATGCGCATACCATTCGTAGTGCGCGGTCCAGTGCCGCGCCGTCACCAGGATCGCGATCTCCGAAAGCTTGGCGGGAAACATCGTGTCGAAGCGCAGGACCTCGCCGAGCCGCGTGGCGTGACGCGCCATCTCCGGGCTGTTGAGCCAGGCCATCATCGGCGCCGGCGGCTTGCCGCGCTTGCCGGCGATGGACTCATCATAGGTCTGCCGCTGGCTCTCGTTCATTTCGCCAGGCGAAAGAAGTGTCAGGCGCATGGTCGTTTCCTCTTTGTTTTCAAGCACCGTCGTCGCGGCGACTATAACCGAATGCGGCGCGCGGAAGTGGTTGAATTCCGCGGGAGCTTGGCCCAGAGTCGCCGCCAAACTTTGGTGATGGAAACGACCATGAGCGAAACTGAAAACGCCGAGCTCGAATCATTCCGCAACGAGACGCGTGCCTGGCTGGAAGCCAATTGCCCGCCGGAGATGCGCAAGCCCGCCACGTCGGATGCCGACGTCTATTGGGGCGGACGCAATGCGAAATTCTCGTCCGAGCCGCAGCGCATCTGGTTCGAGCGCATGCGCGACAAGGGCTGGACCGTGCCGGATTGGCCTAGGGAATATGGCGGCGGCGGCCTCAGCGCCGCGGAGCACAAGGTGCTGCGCGGGGAGATGGCGAGGATCGGCGCGCGTCCTCCGCTGTCGAGCTTCGGCATCTGGATGCTAGGGCCGGCGCTGTTGAAATACGGCAACGAGGCCCAGAAGAAGGAGCATCTGCCGAAGATCGCCGCGGGCGAGATCCGCTGGTGCCAGGGCTATTCCGAGCCGAATGCCGGCTCCGATCTCGCTTCGCTCCAGACCCGCGCCGAGAGCGACGGCGACGACTTCATCATCACCGGCCAGAAGATCTGGACGAGTTACGCCAATTACGCCGACTGGATCTTCTGCCTCGTGCGCACCGATCCTGCCGCCAAGAAGCACGACGGCATCAGCTTCATCCTGTTCGACATGACCTCGAAGGGCGTCTCGACCAAGCCGATCCTGTTGATCTCCGGCTATTCGCCGTTCTGCGAAACCTTCTTCGACGGCGTCCGCGTGCCGAAATCGCATGTGGTCGGCACGGTCAATCGCGGCTGGGACGTCGCAAAATATCTGCTCCAGCACGAGCGCGCGATGATCTCCGGCATGGGCGAGCGCGGCGTCGGCCGGCCGCTCGGCCAGATCGCCGCCGATTCCGTCGGTACCGACCCGCAAGGTAAGCTCGATGATACCATGCTGCGCGGCCAGATCGCGCGCTTCGACGTCGATGAAGCTGCACTCGCTGCCTGCGCCGAGCGTGCGGTCGACCTCGCCAAGGCCGGCCAGGCCCATCCGGCGTTCTCCTCGGCGATGAAATATTACGGCACCGAGCTCAACAAGCGCCGTCACGAGATCCTGATGTCGGCCGGCGGCGTCGATGCGCTGGAATGGGAGAGCGAGCGCTCCAAGCAGGGTGCTCGCGCGCGCGCCTGGCTGCGCACCAAGGCCAACTCGATCGAGGGCGGCACGAGCGAGGTGATGCTCGGCATCGTCGCCAAGCGTATCCTGGATCTGCCGGGGGCGTAACTCCACCGTCGTTCCGGGGCACGCGATAGCGCGAACTACGGTGCGCAGTTGCGCACCTGAGAACCTCGAGATTCCGGGTTCGATGCTGGGCATCGCCCCGGAATGACAGCAACAATAATCATTCCACGCGGCTTTAGAGACTTTGCACCATGGCCCTCGTCCTCACCGAAGAACAATCGATGCTCCGCGACAGCGCGCGCGGGCTGATCAGCGACAAGGCGCCGGTGTCGCATCTGCGCCATTTGCGTGACAGCAAGGATCGCACCGGCTTCTCGAAAGAACTCTGGCACGCCTTCGCCGAGATGGGCTTTGCCGGCCTTTTGGTCCCGGAAGAGTTCGGCGGCAGCGGCCTCGGCTATGTCGAAGCCGGTGTCCTGATGGAGGAGATCGGCCGCACGCTGATGCCGTCGCCCTTTCTCGGCACCAGCGTGGTCGCGGCTTCCGCCCTGAACCGCGGCGGCAACGCTGCGCAGAAGTCGGAGTACCTGCCGAAGATCGCGAGCGGCTCGCTGCTCGCGACGCTGGCGATCGACGAAGGCGCAAAGCATCGCCCGCTGCAGACCAGCCTGCAGGCCGTGCGCGCCGGCAATGGTTTCAAGCTCTCCGGCGCCAAGGCGCTTGTCGTCGATGGTCACGTGGCCGACCTGCTCATCGTCGCCGCGCGCACCGCCGGCTCTGCCGGTGAGCGCGAAGGCCTGACGCTGTTCCTGGTCGATCCCAAGGCGAAGGGCGTTGCGATCGAGCGCACCATCATGGTCGACGCCCACAATGCGGCGCGGATCGAATTCGCCAATGTCGAGGTCAATGCCGACAGCGTGCTCGGCGAGGTCGATCAGGCCGCCGGCCTGCTCGACGGCGTGCTCGACATCGGCCGCGGCGCGGTGGCGTCCGAGATGGTCGGCCTCAGCGACGAGGTCTTCAACCGCACCGTCGAGTACCTGAAGAGCCGCAAGCAGTTCGGCAAGCTGATCGGCGAATTCCAGGCGCTGCAGCACCGCGCCGCCGAGCTCTATGTCGACATCGAGATCACCCGCGCCGCCACCATGAAGGCGCTGCAGGCGCTCGATGCCGACGTCGCCAAGGCCGCATCGAGCGTCGCCGTCGCAAAGGCCCGCGCCGGCACCACCGCCACGCGCGCGGTGCAGGAAGGCGTGCAGATGCACGGCGGCATGGGCATGACCGACCAGTTCGACATCGGCTTCTTCATGAAGCGCGCGCGGGTATGCGAGGAGCTGTTCGGCGATGCCAACTACCACACCGAGCAGCTGGCACGGGCACGGGGGTATTGAGGCGAAGCGGCAGAGAGGGCACAGCAGCCACGTGAGCCGTCATGGCCGGGCTCGTCCCGGCCATCCACGTTCTCAGGTGCTGCAAAACGTGGATGCCCGGGCCTTCGCCTCGCCGAAGCGGCTTCGGCCGCGCGGCGGGACAAGCCCGGGCAAGACGATGGAGACTGTAGCGTGAGCCTGCGCTCGCACTGACGGCGGGTGGACCGTCGCCTCACCGCATCGGCGGCGCGTACTGCACGCCACCCGCATTCCACAACTGGTTCATGCCGCGGGGGATCTTCAGCTTCGACTTCTCGCCGATGTTGCGGTCGTACATCTCGCCGTAATTGCCGACGTGGCGGATGATGCGCGCGGCCCAGTCCTTGGTGAGGCCGAGCTGCTCGCCGTAACGGCCTTCGGTGCCGACGAGGCGCATCACTTCCGGCTTCTTCGACTTCAGGGCCTCGTCGATGTTCTCCGATGTGACGCCGAGCTCTTCGGCGTTGATCATGGCGTAGAGCGTCCACTTCACGATCATCATCCAGTCGTCGTCGCGCTGACGCACGACCGGGGCAAGCGGCTCCTTGGAGATCATGTCCGGCAGGATCATGTGGTCACCGGGCTTCGACAGGTTCAGCCGCAGCGCATAGAGCTGGGAGACGTCGGCCGACAGCGTATCGCACTTGCCGCTGTCGTAGGCCTTCACGACATCGTCGAGCTTGTCGAACTTCACCTCTTCATACTTCATGTTGTTGAGGCGGAAGTAATCGACGACGTTGAGCGTCGTCGTGGTCCCGGTCTGGACACAGACCTTGCTGTCGGCCAGGTCCAGTGAGGTCTCCTTGTTGCGCGAACGCGGCACCATGAAGCCGACGCCGTCGTAATAGGCCACCGCCGGAAAATACAGGTCGTAGTCGAGCTCGCGCGCCATGCTCCAGGTCGTGTTGCGCGAGAGGATGTCCACCTTGCGGCTCTGCAGCTCCTTGAAACGCTCATTGGCGTCGAGCGCGACGAACTTCGCCTTGCCGGGGTCGTTGAAGATCGCCGCAGCCACCGCGCGGCAGAAATCGACGTCGAAGCCGGTCCAGTTGCCCTTGTCGTCGGGGATCGAGAAGCCCGGCAGGCCCTTGTTGACCCCGCAGAGCACCTCGCCGCGGCGCACCGTGCGCTTCAGCGTGCGGGTGTCGTAGAATTCGTAAATGATGGCCGAAACGGCGACCAGCACGGCGACGGCGAGCCCGATCAGCAGGCCGCCACGAAAAGTGCGCATCATGTTGCTCTCTCGAAAAATCGGGAAAAGAAAGGGAGGTGGTCGAAGGGAGGGGGGCTTTACAGCTCCGGCTTCTGCCGGATGACCACCTTGGTGCCAACAGGCACGCGATCGTAGAGATCGGCGACGTCGGCGTTGACGAGGCGGAAGCAGCCCGAGGAGACCTTGGTGCCGATCGTATCAGGACGGTTGGTGCCGTGGATGCGGTAAACGGTGGTGCCGAGATACATGGCGCGGGCGCCGAGCGGATTGCCGGGGCCGCCGGCCATGAAGCGCGGCAGATAGGGCTGGCGCTGGATCATCTCCGGCGGCGGCGTCCAGTCCGGCCATTCCTTCTTGTTGGTGATGGTCACGAGCCCCTGCCACTGGAAGCCGTCGCGGCCGACGCCGATGCCATAACGGATCGCGCGCCCGCCCGGCTGCACCAGATAGAGATGACGTTCGGCGGTCGAGACGATGATCGTGCCGGGCGGCTCGGTGGTGCGGAAATAGACCACCTGCTTCTTCCATTCCGGCTCGAGCTGGTAGCCGTCATCGGCGATCAGGCCCGGCTCGTCGCCGCGATCAGGCTGCTGCGCGAAGACCTGCGGTGTGGACAGGGTCAGGCCGATCGCGGCCAGAAACATCCCGGTCAGGCGACGAAAATCCGTCATGTAAAGCTCTCCCCGCTGCCACAGCGCAAATCAATCAGGAACCATCAAACCTGAGGGGCAAGTTCATGGCAAGTTGATGGCGCGCCGCTCTGGTATGTCACGAGAATGCTTTGGTTTTTTGACGCGCTCCCGGCAATGCCGGAAACGGGGGATGGCGCGAAAAGCACAGGTGCGGGCCGCATGGTGGGTGCGCTCCTCCCTATTGGTTGCGCGAAACTGGATCGTATAGGACCTCTCGGCGGCGCCGGAGCACGCGCCTCGTCCTTCGAGATGACCGCTCCGCGGTCTCCTCAGGATGAGGCTAAGGCCCATCGGTAATCGTCGAGGTAGTCGCCACACGCTCCGTCCTCATCCTGAGGGCCCGCCGCAGGCGGGCGTCTCGAAGGATGGCCGCAGGAGAAAGAGCTAGATCTTATTGCTCTCCGCCGCGATCCCCAGCCGCCGCACGATCTCAGCTGCCACGGCGCGGGCTTCGACCCGCGAGCCGATGCGGGGGCTGCGAAACCGCTTTCCGGAGTGCAGCCGGATCACGACGATGCAGTGCTCGTCCTCGGACCGGCCGCGGCGCTCGACCGTGATCGACTTCACGTCGGGCCCTTCGATATGATCCGCGCGCGGCGTGCCGTCGCCCCACAGGCGTTCGACGCGGATATCTCCTTGCCGGATGATCCAGAAGGCGCCGGTGACGAGATTGGCATATCTGTACACGGCGAACGCGGCGATCACGCCGACCGGCAGCAGCAGGATCTCGACATGGCTCGGCGGCAGCCCACGCCACAGCTTGTAGGCATAGGGGAGGGCACACAATGCGACGGCGATCAGCGCAAGGATGCGGATGTCGCGCGCGGGAAACGGCTCGAGCGGTTCGCCGAGATGCATCTCCGGATTGCTGGCGTCGAGCGGATTGCGGGGTGCCTCGAAATTGGCAACGCCGAATTGCGCGGCGATCCGGGCCACGGTGTCGCGCACATGGGTGACGTCGGAGATCGGCGGAGAGGTCAGGCGTTCCCCGGAGGCCAGCGTGAAGGCGAGCTGGAAACGGGCTTTCACGCGCTTGCTGCCGGGAACCTGTAAGCCGCTGATGTCATCCTTAGGGACGACCCGTGTGCGGAGCTTTCCGAACGGACGCTGTTGCCCGATCAGGATCTCGTTCGGTGTGATGATCCACACCACCGCCGGCGCCATCATGATGCCGACGACGAATCCCGCCCCCACCAGCAGCGCCACTACCGAGATGATGATTTCCAGGGTGTCGCGCGTGAACAGGCCCGGCGTGAAGCATAGCGCAACCGCGGCCGCGCAGCCGGCCACAATCAGCCGCTGCGCAATCGAGGAGCCTTCACGAAGGCGGATGTCGGTGCTGGTGGTCGCGTCGTCCATCGCGGGCGGCTGATTCCGTCGCCTGCGAAACTCCACGGATGGGTCCGTGGAGTCAAGCAACAAGCGCGACAGACGAAGCGGCTGCGTAGCGTCGGCGCGCCCGTCAGCTGCTCACGTTGAGCAGCCGCGCCACGGTGCGGTCGATCTGGTCGTAACTGCCTTCGCCTTCGTGCTGGAACACGATCTTGCCGCTCTGGTCGACGATATATTGCGCCGGCCAGTAACGGTTGCGGTAGGCGTTCCAGGTCTTGGACTCATTGTCCTGCGCCACCGGATAGGTGATGCCGTGGCGTTTCAGCGCGGCTTGCACATTCGAGGCGGAGCGCTCGAACGGGAATTCCGGCGTGTGCACGCCGACCACGACCAGACCTTTGTCCTTGTACTTGGCGTAGAGCTCGGTGACGTGCGGCAGCGTATTGACGCAGTTGACGCAGCCATAGGTCCAGAAATCGACTAGCACGACCTTGCCGCGCAGATCGGTCATGCTCAGCGGCTTCGAGTTGAACCAATTGTTGATGCCGGTGAAGTCGGGCGCGCTCTCCTGGCTCGCGGCCGCGACGCGTAGCGGTGTTGCGCGGGACACCTCGTCGCAGATGCCGGGGATGACGGCGCCGGTGACGGTGAAGCCGATCAAGGCGGCGGCCACGGTGAGCAGTTTGAAAGTCATGCAAGCGTCCTCCGGTGAAATGGATCGATGATCACAGGCCGATCTGGCCGGTGGGATAGAAGCCGGTGAGCCACGCCACGATCAGCGTGTCGTATTGGAAATAGGCGGCGGCGGCGAAGGCGATCACGACGACGCCAAAGCCCTGCTGCAGCCGCGGCGAGATGCGGGCGAGGCTGCGCACCCGCGTGGTCGCCGCCTGTCCGCCATAGGCGATCGCCAGCATCGGGATCGCCGCGCCGATGGCGTAGGCGACCAGCAGCGTGCCAGCCCATGACAGGTTCTTCGAGGTCGCAACCAGCGTCAGGATCGAGCCGAGCACGGGGCCGGCGCAAGGCGTCCAGACCAGGCCGAGCGTGGTGCCGAGGATGAGACCGCCGAGCGCGCCCTCGCGCTGAGTGGCGCTGGAATTGCCGAGGTCGAGCCAGCCATTGAGCCGGATGGACAGAAATTCGAACGGCGCCGGCCACAGCATCAGCAGGCCGAAGCCGAGCAGCAGGATCGCGGCCGCTTCGCGCAGCACGTTCGGATCGAAATCGAACAGGCGCGTGATCGCGCCGAGCAGCAGCGCGGTCGCGGAGAACGAGATGACGAAGCCGAGCGCGATCATCGCAGGGCGCAAATGCCCTGCGCGCCCGATCGAGGCACCCAGCAGGATCGGCAGCATCGGCAGCGTGCAGGGTGCGGCGATGGTGAGAACACCGGCGAGGACGGCGAAGAAGAGTTCGAGCATGAGGCACTCGTGAAGGAGGTCACGAGGGCATTTCGAAAGGAAGGCGGGGCTCGTTACCCGGCGTCACGGCTTCGTGACGCGGTCGTGCTCGGCCGCGCCGACGAGCATTTCGGCTGTCAAACACAAAACGACCCGGAGGGGGGCATCCCATCCGGGTCGCTGGAGGTCCTTGGGAGGTTTAACGAAACCGTATGTGAGCTTTATAGAGGGGAAGTTTTTCCGCCTGATGTTGTGCTTTGTTTCAATTGTTTCGTCGGCGGTAACACTTCCGTGTCCGGGGAAAGGGTCAGAGTGCCGACCCTATCCCGTTGAATTCATTGAGATCAGGCGGCGAAACGCTCGACGCCGCAGCCCTTAAGCAATTCGGCCAGTTGCTTGCGGGCGTAGAACATCCGGGTCTTCACCGTGCTCTGGGGGATCCCGATGATCTGGCCGACCTCTTCCACCGACTTCTCGTGGTAGTAGACGAGGTTGATGATCTCGCGATGGGCAGGCGAGAGCTTCTGCACACAGGCGCGCAAGATGGCGCTGGTGTCGGTGCGGTCGAGCGAGGTCTCGGGCGTCTCCGCATCGTCGGGAATCTGGCGCACGTCCTCCTGGTCGATGTCCTCGAAGCGGCGCTGGCGCATCGCGGTCAGGGCCTTGAAGCGGGCGATCGAGAGCAGCCAAGTCGAGACCTGGGAGCGGCCCTGGAACTGGCCGGCGGTCCGCCACACGTCCAGGAACACCTGGCTGACCAGGTCTTCCGCCGTGGTGGCGTCACGCACGATGCGCAGGATGAAGCGGTACACCCGCACATTGTGCCGGCAGTAAAGGATGTGCATGGACGTCCTGTTGCCGCCCGCAATGCTTTCGAGAAGCATGTCGTCCGAAGTCGCCTGAGCGGCAATGATGCTCTGGCTGGCCTGGGCGTTGATGGCGATGACGTTCGGCATGGACTTGGCTCCCCGTAGCGCCGCAACCGAGCGGCGTTTCCTTGAGCCGAAGTGTTAATGAGCCAACGTTTCGGGATGTCTGCACGAAAAGGAGAAAATGGTTTCGTGCGCCGCCAAATTGTTTCGTCGGAATCGCCGCGACGAAACAGTCGGGGCAAAAAGGCGAGGAATTTCAATGTACGGAAGATGCGGGGGTGCAGATTTGGCGGGGCTGGAACGTTTTTCCAGCTCTTGCGTTCGGTCGCGCCCACATACACCGCTGTCGTTCCGGGGCGCCAAGCGAGCCCGTGCCGCGCGCCTTACGCCTTCTCGCCCGCCGGCGAGAACAGATAGCCGCCGCCGCGGATGGTGCGGATTACGGCGGGCTTTGCCGGATCGGGCTCGATCTTGCGGCGGATGCGCATGATGCGCAGGTCCACGGCGCGGTCGAAGGCTTCGGCGTCGCGCGCATTCGCAAGCTCCAGCAGGCGCTCGCGCGACAGCACGCGCTTCGGATTGGCCGCGAACACTTTGAGCAGCCCGAACTCGGACGCGGTCAGCGGATGCTCGTTGCCCTCGTCGTCGCGCAAGGCCTGCGCTTCCAGATCGAGCCATTTGGTGCCGAAGCGCACCAATTGGTCCTTGTCGGATTTCGCAGCGGCGGCCTCCGGCGCGGCCGCCTTGGCCGGCGCGCTCCGCCGCAGCACCGAACGGATGCGCGCCATCAGCTCGCGCAGCTCGCACGGTTTTGCCACGTAATCGTCGGCGCCAAGCTCAAGCCCGACGACGCGGTCGATCGGGCTTGCGGTCGCCGTCAGCATGATCACGGGCACGTTGATGCGGCTCTTGAGGTCGCGGATGATCGAGAGGCCGTCTTCCTCGGGCATGTTGAGGTCGAGCACGACGAGGTCGGGCATGCTGCCGTCGATCGCGGCGCGCAAGCTCTTGCCGCCGTCGCACAGCGTCACGGTGAAGCCGTGCATCTTGAGGTAATCCCCGACCATTTCCCGGGCCGGGGCCTCGTCGTCGACGATCATGATGTGCTGGCTTTGGGTCATGGCACTAGGTCGGCATTTCGGTCGCGGGGAGGGTGATGGTGAAGGTCGAGCCCTTGCCGGGGCCGTCGCTGTCGGCGGTCACCTCGCCGCCATGCATGTCGATAATACGCTTGACGATGGACAACCCAAGCCCCGTCGAGCTCTCGCCGGCGGTCGGCTTTGCCGACAGCCGCTGGAACCGGCCGAACAGGCGGCCGAGATCCTCCGGCGACAGGCCGGCGCCCTCGTCGCTGACGCGGACGATGGTTTCGCTGCCCTCATGGCTCACGGCCACGCCGATCTTGCCGCCCATCGGCGAGTATTTGATGGCATTGCTGATGAGGTTGTCGATCGCCTCGCGGATGCGGTCGGTGTCGCACATGGTGACGATGTTGGGCGGCGCGGTGACGCTGATCGTCTGCTGCTTGTTGACCGCGAGCGGCTGGTTGGCGTCGGCGACCTCTTTGACCAGGGCGGCGACGTCGACCGGCTCGCGGCGGATGGTGATGTCGAAGGCATCGGCCATCGCGTCCGAGATCAGATGATCGACCATCGTGGTCAGCCGCTTGGTGGCGTCGCGGATGTGGTCGACCTGGGCGACCACGCCGCTTTCCGAAGCGCCGGTCGAGATCAGCTCCTTCAGCATCTCGGTGCGGCCGAGGATGACGCCGAGCGGATTCTTCAAATCGTGCGCGACGGTGCCCAGAATCTCGTTCTTGAAGCCGTTGGCGCGCTGCAGCCGCAGCCATTGCGCGGACAGGCGGCGGTTGGCCTGCATCAAGGCGCGGGTGCGCTGGGCGACGCGGTCCTCCAGCTGCGCGTTGGCGTCCTGGAGCTGCTGGTAGAGGATGACGTTGTCGAACGCGATCGAAAGCCTCGAGGAGAAGATCTCGACCAGCGAGCGGTCGGTCTCGGACAGCTCGCGCTCGGCCTGCAGCAGCACCACGACCTCGCGGCCGGATCCGGTGCGCAAATAGATCACGCTGCGGTGGTCGGCGAATTCGTTCTTGCGGCGCTGGAATGCCGCCTCCACCATCGCCCGCAGATCGGGATCGAGTGCCTTCGACGTGGTGGTGCCGATGAAGCGGCTGTAGCAGCCGCTGCCGGCGAGCACCGAGAGCTCGGGATCGATGCCGCCATTGTCGCGCAGCACCAGGATCCCGGCGCAGTCGACGTTGAGCAGCGAGGCGAGCTGGGTCAGCACGCCCTCGGCGAGCCGCTGCATCGACTTGAAGTCGTACAGCGTCGAGGCCGCGTCGATGATGATCTCCAGCCCGCGCCGCGTCTGCACCATGCGCTCGAGCTGCTGGTAGGAGCGCAGCGCCGCCGTCAGCGAGGTGAAGAGTTTGTCGGCGGTGAGCTCGGTCTTGGCCTTGTAGTCGTTGATGTCGTACTGCACGATCACGCGCCGCTCCGGCGCCTGGCCGGGCTGGCCGGTGCGCAGGATGATGCGGACGGTCTCGTTCTTGATCTCGTTGCGGATGAACTCGACGAGCTCGAGACCGGCGACGTCGGTCTCCATGATGACGTCGAGCAGCACCGCGGCGATGTCCTTGTGCTCGGCCATCAGCTTGCGACCTTCGGCCGCGGAATAGGCCGACAGGATCTCCAGGCTCTGGCCGTTCAGGCTGTAATCCGAGAGAGCAAAGCGGGTGCCGTCATGCACGGCCGGATCGTCGTCGATGACGGCGATCTTCCATTTCCGGGCGTTGGCATCCTCCGACGCGGTACCGGTATCGTCGATCAGGTGGAGGACATCGTCCTGTTCGGCCATTGAGAAGTCCCGTCACTTTCTGTGCTTTGCGCGCCGCCCTTGGCGATGCGGGGCATGATAATGCGAAAAGTAGTGCCTTGTCCCAGCTTGGATTCCAGCATCATGCGGCCGCCCAGCTGCTGGGTCACGAGGTTATAGACGATATGAAGGCCGAGTCCCGTGCCACCTTCATTGCGCCGGGTGGTAAAGAATGGGTCAAAGGCCTGGCGCTGCACGTCCGGGGTCATGCCGGCCCCGTCGTCGGCGAAGCTGATCTCGATGTCGTCAGTCCCGCGGGGCCGGGCCGAGATCGCGATCGTGCCGGCGCGGCCGTCGGCGAAGGCGTGGTTGGCGGCATTGAGGAACAGATTGGTCAGGATCTGGCCGTAGGAGCCGGGATAGCCGTCCAGCAGCAGCCCTTCGGGCACGTCGACCTGGAGCGTGATCGGCGAGCGCTTCAGCACCGGACGCAGGCTGGCGATGATCTGGTCGGTGGCCTCGCTTAAGCTGAACTGCCGCCGCTCGGCATGGGAGCGGTCGACCGCGACCTGCTTGAACGACTGGATCAGCTCGCCGGCGCGGGTGAGGTTGGCGACGAGCTGCTGCGAGGCGTCGCGCGAGGACTGCACGAACTCCTCCAGCTGCGAGCGCCGCAGGCCGCCATCGCCCTTGAGCTGGGCCTCGAAGATCTCGGTGCGCCGGGCGAAGCTCGAGGCCACCGTCAGGCTGATGCCGATCGGGTTGTTGACCTCGTGCGCGACGCCGGCAACGAGGCCGCCGAGCGCGGCGAGCCGCTCGGCATCGATCAGGTTCTGCTGCGCGGCGTTGAGCTCGAGCAGCGCGCTCTCGGCCTTCTCCTTCGACGCACGCAGCTCGTCCTCGGTCTCGCGCTTTGCGATCGCGTTCTCGCGGAACACCTCGACAGCCCGTGCCATCGCGCCGACCTCGTCGCGTGCCTTGGTGCCCTGCACCTCGCGGTCGAGATCGCCGAGCGTGATCGCGCGCATCGCGGTCATGATCTGCTGCAGCGGCAGGCGGATCGACAGCGCGATCATCACGCCGGCGGTGAGGATGATGCCGAGGAAAATCACCGCGATCGACAGCACGCGGCGGGAAATGTCGGCCAGCGTGCGGTCGAAGGTCTCCTGCGCCTTCTGCTCGCGCTGGCGCATCTTGGTCGAGAGATCGTCGATGGCGCCGATCGCCTCGGCCTGGCTGGCGTCGATGGTGTTGCGCAACAGCTCCGTGCGGCTCGCCAATTGCTCGGAGAGCTTGGCAAAACCCACGCGCAGCGCAGAAGTGCGGGCGCCGAGGCGCCGCAAGGCCATCCTCTGGAGATCGTTGTCGGCGAGATCGATCATCACGGGGATGGTCTTCTCGATCGTCTCGGTGTGGCGCCGGGCGTCGTCGGCCGCGCCCGCCGACTGCGACAGATAGTACGAATTGGCCGCGACCAGCATCGCGGTGAAAGCCTCGCGGGATTTGCCGAGCGAGGGCCAGATCAGCGCGTCGCGATGGCCGGTGGCGCCTTCGATGATGGAGTAGAGGCCCGCCATGTCCCTGGCCGGGCCCTGCACTTCCTCCTCATAGGTCTTGGCGATGGTGGCCTGCACGCTGCGCAACTCGCCGAAGCCGTTGAGGAAGCGGTCGGTGGTGCGCTCGAGCTCCTCGACCGAGCCCGACAGCATCGGGTCCTTGGTGGCGCGGTTGGTCAGCGTTCCCAGCACCGCCTCGCGCAGCAGGAGGATCTCGGCGAACAGGTCGGGGCTCGGCTGGTTGATGTAGCGGTGGATCAGGTTCTGCAGCCGCCCGGTCTCGCTTTCCAAGAGCGCCAGGATCCGGTCGGATTCGCGCACCTGGCGCACGTCGTCCCAGGCCGAGCCCAGCACATGGGCGCCGTTCCAGATCATGGCGACCAGCACCACCACCACGGCGGAGTTCAGCGCCGCGATCGACAGGATGCGCCAGCGGATCGGCACCGCGCGCAGCACGCCGACGAGCCGCGCGCGCAGTCGCCCGAGCGGGCCGGCCGGCCTGTCCGCGTGCTCGCTATGTCCGGCTGCGATCAACTGGACCTACTCCACCTTGCGAATGCGTTCGATCAGCGCGGCCGCCGCCGGATCGCGCGCGGCCTTGGCATAGATCGGAGCCATGGCCTCCTCGAACGGCTTGCGATCGATGTCCTTGGTGATGGTAACGCCGGCCGCGCTCGCCTTGCGCTGCGACTGCTCCTCGAGGTCGCGCCATTTCTCGCGCATGAAATGGCTGGAGCGCTGCGCGGCCTCCTTGAAGATCGTCTGCTCCTCCGCCGAGAGGCTGTTCCAGGCCTTCAGGGAGATCACCAGCACCTCCGGGCTCATCGTGTGCTCGGTGAGGGTGTAATGGCCGGCATGCTTGTAATGGTCTGTGGTCACGAAGGATGGCCAGTTGTTTTCGGCGCCGTCGATCAGATGGTTGGCAAGCCCGGTGAGCACCTGCCCGTAAGGCAGCTCGACCGGCTCGGCGCCGAGCGAGCGCATCATCTGGCTCATCAACTCCGACTGCTGCACCCGGATCCGCAATCCCTTGAGGTCCGCGACGTTCCTGACCGGACGGAGCCCGTTGTAGATCGAGCGCGCGCCGGAATCGTAGAAGGCGAGCCCGACGAAACCATAGGGCTCGAAGCTGCCGAGGATCTCGCTGCCGATCGGCCCGTCCAGCACTTTCTGCATGTGCTCGATGGACCGGAACAGGAACGGCATTGCCAGCACGTTCATCGCCGGGACGAAATTGCCGATCAGGGCGACGTTGGTCCGGTTGAGGTCGATCGCGCCGGCCCGGGTTTGCTCGATGGTCTCCTTTTCCTCACCGAGCTGGCGGGAGTGGAACACCTTGATCTCGTGTCGGCCGCCGGTGCGTTCGGCGATCAGGGCGCCCATGTAGCGCAGCGCCTGGACGGTCGGATAGTTTTCGGTCTGGGTGTCGGCGGCGCGAAATTCGCGTGCGCCGGCGTCCGTCGCAAAGACGGCAAGCAAAAGCGCGACGAAGATCACCCCGGTCCGCGAGAGTTCGGCACGGCTCAGCACTGGCACACTCAACCCCTCAGTGGTGGAGTCTATGGCGGAAGGAAAAGGTTCAACGCAATCTAGCAAATGGTTAAGGGAAGGCCATCCCGCCGCGAGCCCGGGACCGATTGTGCAGCGCGGGCGGCGCGCATTCTCGGTTGAAACCGCAAGGTCCGCACCTTAAGCAGGGACGGTCGCCGTTGAGCCGCGCCAGATGGGAAGAGCCATCGTGATTTCAGCCTTGCGCCTTTTGCCGATCGTTGCCGCCCTCGCGGCCCTCACATTCGTCTCGAAAGCACAGGCAGCAACCGAGATCGCGTGGTGGCACGCGATGTCTGGCGAACTCGGCCGGCAGCTCGACAAGCTCGCCGCCGACTTCAATGCTTCGCAATCCGACTACCGGATCGTGCCGACTTACAAGGGCAATTACACCGAGACGGTGACGGCGGCGATCTTCGCCTTCCGCTCGCGCAGCCAGCCCGCCATCGTCCAGGTCAACGAGGTCGCGACCGCCACCATGACCGCGGCCAAGGGCGCGATCTATCCGGTGTTCAGCCTGATGCGGGACCAGGGCGAGCCGTTCTCGCTCAGCGACTACCTTCCCGCCGTCTCCGGCTACTACACCGATGCGGCCGGCAATCTGTTGTCGTTCCCGTTCAATTCCTCGACGCCGATCCTCTATTACAACAAGACCATGTTCCGCGACGCCGGCCTCGATCCGGAGGTGCCGCCGAAGACCTGGCCGGAGCTGGGCGCCGCGGCAAAACGCCTGCGCGAGCGCGGCGCGCCGTGCGGCTTCACCACGTCCTGGCCGTCCTGGATCCATGTCGAGAATTTCTCCGCCTTCCACAATCTGCCCGTGGCGACGCGGGCGAACGGCTTTGGCGGCCTTGATGCGGAATTGACCATCAACAATCCGTCGCTGGTGCATCACATCGCCGCGCTCAGCGAGTGGCAGAAGACCAAGCTGTTCGACTATAGCGGCCGCGGCCAATCGGCCGAGCCACGCTTCCAGAAGGGCGAATGCGGCATCTTCATCGGCTCCTCGGCGACGCGTGCCGACATAAGAGCGAATTCGAAATTCGAGATCGGCTACGGCATGATGCCGTACTGGCCAGACATGAAGGGCGCGCCGCAGAATTCGATCATCGGCGGCGCCACGCTCTGGGTGCTGCGCGACCGCCCGCGCGAGGAGTACAAGGGCGTGGCGCGCTTCTTCGCCTATCTGTCGCAGCCCGGCGTGCAGGCCGCCTGGCATCAGAACACCGGCTATCTGCCCGTAACCCGCGCCGCCTTCGAGCTGACGCGCTCGCAGGGCTTCTACGAGCGCAATCCGGGCTCGGCGATCTCGTTCGAGGAGATCACGCTCAATCCGCCGACGGAGAACTCCAAGGGCATCCGGCTCGGCTCCTTCGTGCTGATCCGCGGCGCGATCGAGGACGAGCTGGAGCAGGCCTTTTCCGGCCAGAAGAGCGCGCAAGCAGCGCTCAACTCCGCCGTCGAGCGCGGCAACAAGATCCTCCGACAGTTCGAGCGGGCCAGCCCGGAGCGGTAGGCTCAGCGTAAAAGGGGCAAGATCTTTCCACAGCGTCATGACCGGGCTTGTCCCGGCATCCACGCCTCAGCCACAGCCCGAAGATCGTGGATGCCCGGGCCTTCGCCTCGCCGAAGCGGCTTCGGCCGCGCAGGCGGGACAAGCCCGGGCATGACGACTCAAATGCATCGAGTGCGCCGATGTCGATGACGCTGCCCCACCTCACCGACGCGGAAAGCTTCCGCGCCTTTCGCTACGATTCCTCGCGATGGCTGCCCATCGCGCTCGACATCGCGCGCAGCCACGGCTTCGACGCCGACGCGCCGCATGTCTTTGCGACCGGCACCAATCTCGTGGTCGGACTTGGCGACACGCTGATCTTGAAAATCTTCCCGCCGCTGCTGCGCGCACAATTCGTCTCGGAGCGCGGCTCGCTGACGCAGCTCAACGGCCGGCTGCATCTGCCGATCCCCGAGATCGCCGCGGAGGGGATGCGCGACGGCTGGCCCTACCTGATCATCACGCGCCTTGCCGGCACGCTCGGCTCCGAGGTCTGGCCGCATCTGCCGGAAGACCAGAAGGAGCGCCTGCTGCGCCAGATCGGCGAAACCATCGCCGCTGTGCAGCGCGCGCCGCTCGGTGCGCTCGGTAGGATCGAGCCGCGCTGGGACGATTTCATGCGCCGGCAGATGCAGGGCTGCAGGGCGCGGCATACGCGTCTCGGTCTCGCGCCAAAATTCCTCTCCGGCCTCGACGACCTCCTGCGCGACGCGGAACAGCTGATCCCGATGGATGCGCCGCCGGTGATCCTGATCGGCGAATACATCCCTGAGAATTTTCTGCTCGCCTGCGATGACGGCCAATGGTCGCTCGCCGGCCTGTTCGACTTCGGCGACGTCCTGGCGGGATGGCGCGACTACGATCTGCTCGGCCCCAGCGCCTTCATGGCGGCGGGCCGGCCGGGTCGGGTGAAGAATCTGCTCGAAGGCTTCGGCCATCCGAAGCCCGACTATGCGCTGAAGCGTCGCCTGATGGCCCTGATGCTGTTGCACCGTGCCAGCGACCTCAACAGCCACATCTGTATCGAGGGCTGGCAGGAGCAGGCGGAGGATCTGGTCGAATTGCAGGAGCTGATCTGGCCCGGCTGATCGCTCTGAGGCGCACCGTCATTCCGGGCTCGATGCTGCGCATCGCCCGGGAACGACAACGATGGTGCCGCTGCAGCGGGACGCTCTTCAAAGGTCGTTCTGAGCCGCCTCGCGCCATGAGCGACAAGAATTTTCTGCGTAATTTATATGCAAATACCGATCTTTGTATGCAATTGAGGCCTAGTCACATTTCCTAGTTTTCAGGGGCTCGCCAAAAAATACAACGATATCATCCCCTTACAGGTCTTGTAGCGCTTCATTAACCTTGGCACGAACCTTGCGAATCCGGTTCCAACCAAAAACTTTGTGTTGGAGCGATTTCATGAAGCGCCGCGATTTCCTCAAGTCCGTTTCCGGATTGGCCGCTGGCGCGGCGCTTCCGGCCATGCCGTCCGTGATCTCCTCGGCCAAGGCCGACGCCCGCTCGGAGACGCTGCTGATCGTCTCGGAAGGCGGCCCCAACAATCTCGACATCCATGGCATCGGCACCAACGTGCCCGGCTATGAAGTGTCCTGGAATTGCTACGATCGCCTGATCAGCCACGAGATGAAGGCCGGCCCCGGCGGCGTGCCCTATTACGACCGCGACAAGTTCAAGGGCGAGCTCGCTGAGGACTTCAAGATCGACGACATGTCGGTCACCTTCAAGCTGAAGAAGAACGCCAAATTCCACGACGGCACGCCTGTTACCGCGAAAGACGTGAAATGGTCGCTCGACCGCGCGGTCAGCGTCGGTGGCTTCCCGACCTTCCAGATGAGCGCGGGCTCGCTGACGAAACCCGAGCAGTTCGTCGTGATCGACGACCACACCGTGCGCGTCGACTTCCTCAAAAAGGACAAGCTGACGATTCCCGATCTCGCCGTCATCGTGCCCTGCGTCGTCAATTCCGAGTTGGTCAAGAAGCACGCCAGCGAGAAGGATCCCTGGGGTCTCGAATTCACCAAGCAGCAGACTGCGGGCTCCGGCGCCTACAAGGTGACGAAGTGGACGGCCGGCACTGAAGTGGTGATGGAGCGCAACGACGATTGGGTCGGCGGGCCCCTGCCCAAGATCAAGCGCGTGATCTGGCGCATGGTGCCGCAGGCCGGCAACCGGCGCGCGCTGCTCGAGCGCGGCGACGCCGACATCTCCTATGAGCTGCCGTTCAAGGATTTCCAAGAGATGAAGGCGAACGGCAAGCTCAACGTGGTTTCGCTGCCCTTCTCCAACGGCATCCAATATATCGGCATGAACGTGACCAAGCCGCCCTTCGACAATCCGAAGGTGCGCCAGGCCGTCGCCTATGCGCTGCCGTACCAGAAGATCATGGACGCCGTGCTGTTCGGGCTCGGCAATCCCATGTTCGGTGCGCCCGCGGACAAGGCCACGGAAGTCGCCTGGCCGCAGCCGCACAAATACAACACCGACATGGCGAAGGCGAAGGCGCTGCTGGCCGAAGCCGGCTACGCCAACGGCTTCGAGACCACGATCTCGTTCGACCTCAACTTTGCCGGCGTCAACGAGCCGCTTTGCGTGCTCGTGCAGGAGAGCCTCGCCCAGCTCGGCATCAAGACCACCATCAACAAGGTGCCCGGCGCCAACTGGCGCACCGAGCTCAACAAGAAGGAGATGCCGCTCTTCACCAACGTGTTCTCGGGCTGGCTCGATTACCCCGAGTACTTCTTCTACTGGTGCTATCACGGCAACAATTCCGTCTTCAACACCATGAGCTACAAGTCGGCGGAGATGGACAAGCTCATCGACGGCGCGCGCACGGCCGCCGCCACCGGCGACACCGCGGCCTACGACAAGGACGTGAAGGGCTTCGTCGATCTCGCCTTCACCGACATCCCGCGCATCCCGCTGTACCAGCCCTTCGTCAACGTCGCGATGCAGAAGAACATCTCGGGCTATCAGTATTGGTTCCATCGGAGGCTGGATTACCGCGCAATGGCGAAGGGGTGACGAGTCATGGGTGAGGTGAGCACAGCTCTCTCTTACCCTCTCCCCTTGTGGGAGAGGGTGGCTCGCCGCGTAGCGGCGAGACGGGTGAGGGGTAGCCACGAACTCAGACCTCGCTTGCGGCTACCCCTCACCCCAACCCTCTCCCACAAGGGGAGAGGGGGCGCAGCGGAGTGCGGGGCGCAATCTCATTCCCACATCAGGAGCACCCCATGCTGACGATGATCGGCAAGCGTCTGATGTTCGCGATTCCCTCGCTGATCGGCGTCGTCATTGTCACCTTCCTGCTGACGCGCGCGCTGCCTGGTGATCCCGCCGCCTATTTCGCCGGGCCCGCTGCGACCAAGGAAGCCGTCGAGCAGATCCGCAAGAAGCTCGGGCTCGACAGGCCGCTGATCGAGCAGTTCTTCCGCTACACCAACGATCTCGCCCATGGCGATTTCGGCAACTCGCTCACGACCGGCCAGCCGGTGGCGACCGAGATCCGCAATCGCCTGCCGGCCTCCGCCGAGCTGACCCTGCTCGGTCTCTTCGTCTCGATCGTCATCGCCATTCCGCTCGGCGTGCTCGCAGCGACCCGGCCGGGATCATGGATCGACCATCTCTGCCGCGTCACGACCACGGCCGGCGTGTCGCTGCCCGTGTTCTTCACCGGCCTCGTGCTGGTCTACGTATTCTATTTCCGCCTCGGCTGGTCGCCGGCGCCGCTCGGCCGTCTCGACGTGTTCTACAGCGCGCCGCCGACCGTCACCGGCTTCTATCTGATCGACACCCTGATCGCCCGCGACGTCGAGGCGTTCCGCTCGGCCCTGAGCCAGCTCATTTTGCCCGCGACCTCGCTCGCGATCTTCTCGCTGGCGCCGATCGCACGCATGACGCGCGCCTCGATGCTGGCGGTGCTCGGATCGGAATTCGTACGAACGGCCCGGGCCAGCGGCCTGTCGCCGTCGACCGTGATCGTCACCTACGCCTTCCGTAACGCCATGCTGCCGGTCATCACCACACTCAGCATGGTGTTCTCGTTCCTGCTGGGCGCCAACGTGCTGGTGGAGAAGGTGTTCGCCTGGCCCGGCATCGGCTCCTACGCGGTGGAAGCACTGATCTCGTCGGACTTCGCGCCGGTGCAAGGTTTCGTGCTCACCATGGCAGTGATGTACGTGCTGCTCAACCTCGTGATCGACATCCTCTACGGCGTGATCGATCCGCGCGTCAGACTTGAAGGCTAGGGGGATCAAATGAGCTCCGTTGCGCCTGCCGTTGAACCCGTCGGTCCTGCCCGTACGTCCGGGCTGTCTGCGATCCTCGAACAGACCCGCTATGTGCTCAGCGAGAACAAGGTCACGGGCTTTGCCTTCGCGCTGCTCCTGATCATCGTGTTCGCGGCGATCTTCGGTCCCTACGTGGTGCCCTACGATCCGCTCGCCTCCGACACCGCTGCAACCCTGCAGCCGCCGTCGGCGGCGCACTGGTTCGGCACCGACCAATTGGGCCGCGACATTTTCAGCCGCGTCATCGTTGCAACGCGGCTGGATTTCTTCATCGCGATCGCCTCGGTCGCACTAGTGTTCCTGATGGGCGGCCTTGCCGGCATCGCCGCGGGCTATTTCGGCGGCTGGACCGATCGCATCGTCGGGCGCATCGCCGACACCATCATGGCGTTCCCGCTGTTCGTGCTCGCCATGGGCATCGTCGCCGCCCTCGGCAACACCGTGCAGAACATCATCCTGGCCACCGCCATCGTGAATTTTCCGCTCTATGCCCGCGTCGCGCGCGCCGAGGCCAATGTCCGCCGCAATGCCGGCTTCGTGCAGGCCGCGCGCCTGTCGGGCAACGGCGAATTCCGCATCCTCCTGGTGCACATTTTGCCGAACATCATGCCGATCATGGTCGTGCAGATGTCGCTGACCATGGGCTACGCCATCCTCAACGCCGCAGGCTTGTCCTTCATCGGCCTCGGCGTCCGTCCGCCCACCGCCGAATGGGGCATCATGGTCGCCGAAGGCGCCGGCTTCATGGTGTCAGGCGAATGGTGGATCGCGCTATTCCCGGGCCTTGCTCTGATGATCGCCGTGTTCTGCTTCAACCTCCTCGGCGACGGCCTGCGCGACATCGTCGATCCCCAGCGGAGGACGTGATGGTGGTCGGGTTCGAACTCCAGCATTTCGGGCGTGAGGAGGCGCGGCCTCCCTCAAAGATCCTTCAAAAATTCTCCAATGATTTCAGTGTCATCTCTACTGTGCATGGGGTTGTTTTCGACCTCGCGAAGGCCGGGAGGCCGGCATGACCGCCCAGCCCCTGCTCGACGTCCGGGATCTCACGGTCGAATTCACCACCCGCCGCGGCATCGTCAAGGCCGTGCAACACGTCAACATCTCCGTCGCCAAGGGCGAGACGCTGGCCATCGTCGGGGAGTCCGGCTCCGGCAAGTCGGTGACGTCCTATGCGGTGATGCGCATCCTCGACCGGGCCGGCAAGATTGCCGAGGGCTCGGTGATGTTCTCCGGCATCGACGTCAAGGCCGCGACTGAAGACCAGATGCGCGACCTGCGCGGCCGCGAGGTCTCGATGATCTTCCAGAACCCGCGCGCGGCCCTCAACCCGATCCGGAAAGTCGGCGACCAGATCGAGGACGTGCTGCGCACCCATGTGCAGCAGGCCCAGGTCAAGGATCACGGCGAGAAGGCGATCGAGGCGCTGGAGCAGGTCAAGATCGCCCGCCCCCGCGAGCGCTACCACGCCTATCCGTTCGAGCTGTCCGGCGGCATGTGCCAGCGGGTCGTGATCGCGCTCGCGCTCGCCTGCAATCCGCAGCTGCTGATCGCGGACGAGCCGACCACCGGCCTCGACGTCACCACGCAGAAGGCGGTGATGGATCTGATCGTCGAGCTGACCAAGCGCCGCGCGATGTCGACGATCCTGATCACGCATGACCTTGGCCTTGCCGCGGCCTATTGCGACCGCGTCGTCGTGATGGAGAAGGGCCGCGTGGTCGAGACCGCGAAGGCGGCCGACATCTTCGCGAACCCGCAGCACCCCTACACCAAGAAGCTGATGCGCGCGACGCCGCGGCTTGGTGTGAACTTGCGCGATCTGCTGCCGGAGGAAGAGGGCGCGCGCCAACCCGCATCCGTCATGGCCGGGCTTGACCCGGCCATCCATCACGCCTCGCAAGACTCCTCTCGATCGATGGACCCCCGGGGCAAGCCCGGGGGTGACGAGAAACCCCTCCTCCTCGTCGACAAGCTCGTGGAGGAATATCCCCGCCAGGGCGCCACCGCCGTGCTCGGAAAACTGTTCGGCCGCAAGCCGCCCGTGGAGCCGGATGTGTTCCGCGCCGTCGACGGCATCAGCTTCTCCATTGGTCACGGCGAGAGCGTCGGCCTCGTCGGCGAATCCGGCTGCGGCAAATCGACGACGTCGATGATGGTGATGCGCCTGCTCGACCAGACCTCGGGCCTGATCCAGTTCGACGGCGAGGACATCTCGGGCATCGCGCCTGCGTCGTTCGCCCGGCTGCCGCAGCGCAGCCGCATCCAGATGGTGTTCCAGGACCCGACCGACAGCCTCAACCCGCGCTTCACCGCCGCGCGCGCCATTGCCGATCCGATTCTGCAACTCGGTGACATCAAGGGCCGCGAAGCGCTGCGCGCCCGCTGCGAGGAACTGGCCACCATGGTCGGCCTGCCGCACAACCTGCTCGACCGCTTCCCGCATCAATTGTCCGGCGGCCAGAAGGCGCGCGTCGGCATCGCCCGCGCCATCGCACTGCATCCAAAGCTCGTCATCCTGGACGAGCCGACTGCGGCGCTGGACGTCTCGGTGCAGGCCGTGGTGCTCAACCTGCTGCAGGATCTCAAGCAGCGGCTAGGTATGAGCTATCTGTTCGTCTCGCATGATTTGAATGTGGTGCGCTTGTTGTGCGATCGTGTCATTGTGATGCGGACCGGACGGATCGTCGAGGAGGGCTCCTCCGAACAGGTGCTCAGCGATCCCAAGGACGACTACACCAAGGAGCTGCTGACGGCGATCCCGCATCCGCCGTTGCAGATGCACTGAGATCAGCTTGAGAGCGTGATGGCCGAATCCCTGGACGACTATATCGACGCAGTATCGAAAGCCCTGGCGCTGCCGGTCGAGGACGGCTGGAGGCCCGCGGTGCGCGCCAACCTCGAGGTCTCGCTGCGGCTCGCCCGGCTCGTCGACGAATTCGCGCTGCCGGACGAGACCGAGCCGGCGCCGATCTTCACGGTCTGATGCTGCCATGACCGCCAAGCCAGAGATGAATGCTGCCGAGATCGCGAAAGCGGTCGCGACCCGCAAGATGTCCGCGCTCGATGCCACCGAAGCCGCACTCGCGCGCATCGAGCAGCACGACGGTGTCCTCAATTCCTTCACCGACGTCACCGCCGATCGCGCCCGCGCCAAAGCGCGCGCGATCGATGCCGACATCGCGGCGAGAAAGGAAGTCGGCCCGCTCGCCGGCGTGCCCTTTGCGGTGAAGAACCTGTTCGATGTCGCCGGCCTCTCCACGCGCGCCGGCTCCAAGATCAATCGCGATCTCGCGCCCGCCAAGCGTGACGCCACGCTGATCGAGAAAATGGAGGCCGCCGGCGCCGTGCTGGTCGGCGCGCTCAACATGGGCGAATACGCCTATGACTTCACCGGCGAGAACGTCCATGACGGTCCCTCGCGCAATCCACATGATACGACGCACATGACCGGCGGCTCATCCGGCGGTTCGGGCAGCGCCGTCGGCGGCGCGCTGGTACCGATCGCGCTGGGATCGGACACCAACGGATCGATCCGCGTGCCGTCCTCCTTCTGCGGCATCTTCGGCCTGAAGCCGACCTATGGCCGCCTATCGCGGGCGCGCTCGTTTCCGTTCGTGGCGAGCCTTGATCATCTCGGGCCGCTGGCGCGCTCCGTCACCGACCTCGCGCTCGCCTATGACGCGATGCAGGGGCCGGATGCCGACGACGGCGCCTTCACGACGCGCGGGCTGGAGCCGACGCTGCCGCTGATCGCCAATCCGGTTTCGGATCTGCGCATCGCCATTGCCGGCGGGCACTTCCAGAACAACGTATTTCCGGAAGCGGTGGAGGCCGTGAGTCGTGTCGCCAAGGCGCTCGGTGTGACAAAAATCGTCGACGTGCCGGAGGCCTCGCGCGCTCGCGCCGCGGCTTACGTCATCACCACGACGGAGGGCGCTTCGCTGCATCTCGATCGCCTGCGCAAACGCCCGAACGATTTCGATCCGGCCGTGCGCGACCGGCTGATCGCCGGCGCCATGGTGCCGGCGCCACTGGTCGACCGCGCCCAGAAATTCCGCCGCTGGTATCGCGCGCAGCTCGCCGAGATATTCAGGTCGGTCGACGTGCTGCTCGCGCCGGCAACGCCCTGCACTGCGCCGAAGCTCGGCCAGGTGAATTTCACGCTCGACGGCGTCGAGCTGCCGGTGCGCGCCAATATCGGCATCCACACCCAGCCGATCTCGTTCGTCGGCCTGCCGGTGGTGGCGGTGCCGGTGCCGCTCGAGCCGCTACCGATCGGCGTGCAGATCATCGCCGCGCCCTGGCGCGAGGACATCGCGCTGCGCGTTGCCTATGCACTGGAACAGATGGGCGTCGTTGCCGCGCCCGCGCCAAGAGGATTATGAGATGGAGATCGATCTCCCCGACGTCATCGCGGAAGTCAAAGCCGCATTCGATCGCTATGAGCAGGCCCTCGTCAGCAACGACGTCGCGGTGCTCGGCGAGCTCTTCCGCAACGATCCCCGCACGATACGCTACGGCATCGGTGAGAACCTCTATGGCTACGAGGCAATCTCCGGCTTTCGCGCCAGCCGCTCGCCGGTCGGGCTGAACCGTCGCACGGCGAAGACCGTGATATCGAGCTACGGTCGCGACACGGCCGTGGCCTCCACCCTGTTCTATCGCGACACCGCGCCCGGCAAGGTCGGCCGGCAGATGCAGACCTGGATACGCTTCCCGGAGGGCTGGCGCGTCGTCGCCGCCCATGTCAGCATCATCGACGAGTCGAAAGAGACCTGACCGTATGACGCTTGACGATCTTCCGCCCGGGACGCTGCCGGCCGAGCCGGTGGTGCCACGGGTCGACCGCGCGCAACCCAGCCTGCACAAGGTCACGCGCGCCGAGGAGCTGCGGCTTCAACTCGCCGACGAGATCGTGCGCGGAACCCTGGCGCCCGGCGCGCCGCTGGACGAGACCGACATCGCCCGGCGCTTCAGCGTCTCGCGTACGCCGGTACGCGAGGCGCTGCGCCAGCTGGTCGCCAGCGGCCTCGTCGAGGCGCGCGCGCATCGCGGCGCCGTGGTGGCGCAGCCCTCGATCCAGCGTCTCACCAGCATGTTCGAGGCGATGGCCGAGCTCGAGGCGCTGTGCGCCGGCCTTGCCGCCGAGCGCATGTCCGCCGCGGAGCGCCATGGCCTGGAAGCGATTCACGAAGAGCTCCGGGTGCTGAGCCATGCCGGCAATCCCGAGCGTTTCCACGAGGTCAACGAGCGCTTCCACAACGCGATCTATGCGGGCTCGCAGAACGGCTACATCGCCGAGATCACGCTGGCGACGCGCGTTCGCGTGCAGCCGTTCCGTCGCGCCCAGTTCCGCAATCTCGGCCGACTCGCCAAATCGCAGGCCGAGCACGACCGCGTCGTCGTCGCCATCATGCGCGGCGACAAGCAGGGCGCGGCAGCCGCGATGCGCGCGCACATCGAGCTGGTGCGCGGGGAGTACGAGATCTACGCAGTGTCGGTGTAGGGCGGTATCCGTGTCCCGGACGCGGTGCAGCGCGTAGCGCTGCTCCGCAGAGCCGGGACCCATCTATCCGTCTCGCAAGTCGTTCCATGGGTCCCGATTCAGCAGCGCACCACTGCGTGATGCGCTGCGCCCGGGACACGAGACTTACCCCTTTGCCCTCTCCGCCATATACTTCCGCCAGCCGCCATACGCCGTGATATCCCGCGCTTCGTCCAGCACTTCCGGCTCGACGAGAAACCCCTTCACGCTGCGGCCATCCGCGAGTCGTATCGTCCCGATCGCCATCGGCGCTGGGATCGCGTTCACGAACTTGCCGAAGGCGGAGGGCGACAGTGACCAGATCTCCAGTTCGAGCGCCGCGCCCTTGCCGGCTTCGACGCGCAGCATGCCCGGCTTCGGCGGCGTGGTGTTGAGCGCAAAGAGCTTGTAGTCCGGCGCGGTTCTCGTTGCTTCGATCAGGCTTGCGTTCAGTGCCGTCAATTCTCCGTTCAGCACCATGCCGGACAGATGCGCGCCGACCACTGCAATCGGAATCTCCTCGCTGCTGTTTGCGGGAAGCGGCGCGAGCGGTGCCTGCGCCGCGCCCTTGGCCCCAAGACGCAGCTTCGTATCGGCATGGAACACGCGGCCGATGCTGGCGAGCAGCGCGTCGTGTCCTGCGGGCGCGAGTAGCGTGACGCCGAACGGAATGCCGTCCGCACGCATCGACGCCGGTATCGCAAGTCCGCAGAGATCGAGCAAATTGACGAAATTGGTATAGGTGCCGAGCCGGCTGTTGAGCTCGATCGGATTGGCCAGCACCTGCGCGGTCGTATAGGCGGTCGGCGCCGTCGGCAGCACCAGCGCGTCGATATCAGCAAACGTCCGCTCGGCGATCTTGCGCAGGCCCTGCAGACGATAAAGCGCCGCGAAGGTGTCCGCAGCGGTCAGCCGCGCGCCGGCCGCGGTGATCTCGCGCGTCACCGGATGAATCGCGTCAGGTGCGGACGCCAGCAGATCCTTGATCACGAGATATCGCTCGGCCACCCACGGCCCTTCATAGAGCAGCCGCGCCGTCTCATAGAACGGCTCGAGATCGAACTCGACCAGCTTTGCGCCGAGCGCCGTCCAGCGCTTCAGCGCATCGGCATAGGCAGCTTCCGCCTTCTTGTCGCCGAAGAAGATCAGTTGTCCGCTCCTGGGCACGCCGAGGCGCAAGTTCTGAGGGAACGGCGTGATCGGCTGAAGCGGCCGCTCGCGCGAGAACGGATCGGCCTCGTCGGGTCCCGCCATCACCGACAGCGCAAGCGCGGCGTCATCGACCGTCAAGGCAAACACCGAGATGCAGTCGAGCGTGCGGCACGCGGGCACGAGGCCCGTGGTCGAGATCATGCCGAGGCTCGGCTTCAGCCCGACGATGTTGTTGAGCATCGCCGGCACGCGGCCGCTGCCGGCGGTGTCGGTGCCGAGCGAGAGCGGCACCAGGCCCGCGCCGACGGCGACCGCCGAGCCCGAGCTCGAGCCGCCGGGAATGAGATCGTCGCGTATCGAGTTCCTGGGAATGCCGTAAGGTGAGCGGACGCCGACGAGGCCGGTCGCGAACTGGTCGAGATTGGTCTTGCCGATGATGATCGCGCCCGCGGTGCGCAGGCGCGCCACGGCGGTGGAATCCCGCGTCGGCGTGTAGGAGAAGGCCGGGCAGGCTGCGGTGGTCGGAAAGCCCAGCGCGTCGATATTGTCCTTCACCGCGACCGGGACGCCATAGAGCGGCAGGCTCGCGGCATCGGCGCGCGCGGCAAGTCTCTCGGCCTCCGCAATCGCGTCCGTCTCGTCGCGCAGGCTGATGAAGGTTGCGGGATCGTTGTGGTCGCGGATGCGCTGATAGCTGCGTGCGACCGTCTGCGCCGGCGTCAACGTGCCCGCGCGATGCGCGGCCACAATCGCGGCGATCGTTTCAGGCTGCTCAGCCCCCATGGCGACAAAACTCCGGCATTCATGTCCTCACCCGGATTGAAGCAAGCGATGTGCCATTGTGTACAGTTCTGGCGGCAGCCAGCCGTTCTCAATACCATAATTTGATCAATGGCTTGGCAGGGCCATAAGGCCGAGCGCAGACGCTCGGTTACAGGCATTTGCCCAAATTACGAGCAGTCTGTGTCAGGTGAAGTCGGCGAGGATCCGGAGCAGCTGCTGCCGGTTCTCCCGGCCGATCCTGGCCTCGACATTCCGCTCGTGTTCCGCGGCGAGGTGCTTGAACCTGGCTAGTGCCGTCTCACCCTGCGCCGTGAGGTGCAGCGCGTGTGAGCGCCGGTCGGTCTTCGACTTGATCCGCTTGACATATTTGCGCTGCTCGAGGCTGTCGAGCAGATGCACCAGCCGGGCCCGCTCGATGCCGAGGCGCTTGGCCACCGCCATCTGCGACAAGCCCGGATTGGCGCCGATCACCGTCAGCACCGAATATTGCGTCGGCCGGATATCGACCGCGCCCAGCGTCTTGATGAAATCCTGGAAGATCCAGATCTGGAAGCGGCGCACCGCATACCCGGCGTGCCCGACCAGCGCGTCGAGGCCGACTTCGTCGGCGTCATTCCGCGGTGCCTTCCCGTTGCCGGCGCCGTTGCGTGGGGACGTCCGGGCTGCGCTGCTTGTCACATCGTGTCTCCTTCGCCGACCTTAGCGCCTCGACGGGCGGGGCGAAAGATTGTTGTTGACGACAACAATTGCCGTGCCCAACATTATGGCCGAAGCAGCCCGGGACGAGGCTGCGGCCGATCCGGAGTCCGGGCGAGGAGGAAACCATGAGATCCGCGTCACGCGGTGACGTTGCAGGCCTGTTCGCAACGCCGAGAACCATCGCGGAGCACCGCGCCGACGGCAGCATCGTGCTGCGCTCACCCGAGCCGCTCGGCGAGAGTGCACGCTGCATCGGCGACTGGCTCGAGCAATGGGCGCGGCAAACGCCTGATGCGATCTTTCTCGCCGAGCGGGACGGTGTCGATGCGCCCTGGGCCACCATGACCTACGCGGGTGCCCTGCGGCGGGTCCGCGCCACGGCGTCCTGGATGCTGGCGCAGAACCTCAGCGCCGAGCGCCCCGTCGTCATCCTCTCCGACAACAGCATCGATCACGCCTTGCTCGCGCTGGCCGCCCAGCACGTCGGCGTTCCCTCTGCCGCGATCTCGCCGGCCTACTCGCTGATGTCGAAGGATTTCGACAAGCTCAAAAGCATGATCTCGCTGCTTCAGCCCGGCGCGATCTATGTCTCCGCGACCAAGCCATTTGCCGCGGCGCTAAACGCGATCAGGCCGCTGCACAATGCGCAGATCATCAGCGGTAAGGCCGGCGATGCCGATGCGCTTGCTTTCCGTGATGTCTCGGCAACGCCTGAAACGGCTGAGGTCGCAAAGGCCTTCGCCGCGATAACGCCGGATACGATCGCGAAATTCCTGTTCACCTCGGGCTCGACCGGCACGCCCAAGGCGGTCATCAACACCCAGCGCATGTTGACGTCGAGCCAGCAGGCCAAGGCGCAGACCTGGACATTCCTGGCGCCGGGCCGTGGCGATCTCGTGATCCTCGACTGGTTGCCTTGGAGCCACACCTTCGGCGCCAACCATAATTTCAACCTCGTGCTGCGCAACGGCGGTGCGCTCTATATCGACGGCGGCAAGCCTGCTCCGGGCCTGTTCGCGACCTCGCTCGCCAACCTGAAAAGCGTGATGCCGACGGTCTATTTCAACGTACCGCGCGGCTTCGACATGCTGGTCGCGGCGCTGCGCGGCGATGAGGAACTGCGCCGCCGCTTCTTCGGCGAGGTGAAGTTCGCCTTCTATGCCGGTGCGGCATTGCCGCAAAATCTCTGGGACGCCCTGGAGCAGCTGTCCATCGAGACCGTCGGCCGCGCGTTGCCGATGGTGTCGGCCTGGGGCTCGACCGAGACCTCCCCGCTCGCGACCGATTGCCACTTTCTTGCAGAGCGCTCGGGCAATATCGGTGTGCCGATTCCCGGCACGGAGCTCAAGCTCGTCCCCTCCGGCGACAAGCTGGAGGTGCGCGTGCGCGGGCCGAACGTGACACCCGGCTACTGGAAGGCGCCGGAGCTGACGAAGCAGGCGTTCGACGAAGAAGGTTTCTATCTCATCGGCGACGCCGTGAAGCTTGCCGATCCGGAGAGACCGGAGCGCGGCCTGTTCTTCGATGGCCGCGTCGCGGAGGACTTCAAGCTCAATTCCGGCACCTGGGTCAGTGTCGGCACGTTGCGTGTCGCCGGCATCGCTGCATTGGCGCCGCTTGCGCAAGACATCGTCGTTGTCGGCCATGGTGGCGATGAGGTCCGCTTCCTGGTATTCCCCAACGTCGCGGCCTGCCGCGCTCATGCCGGTCTCCCCGAGACGGCGGCTGTGAGCGAGGTGCTGGCACATGACAAGATCAGGTCCGCGATCGCGCAAGGCCTGGCGAGGCTCAAGCAACAGAGTGGCAATTCCTCCGGCCATGCCACACGCGCGCTGCTGCTGGCGGAGCCGGCCTCCGTCGACGGTGGCGAGATCACCGACAAAGGCTACATCAACCAGCGCGCCGTGTTGACACGCCGCGCCGATGCGGTGGCGCGGCTGAATGATGACGCGTCGGGTGAGTGGATCGGGCTGTAACCGGGGCGCCTTAACGGCTCTCGTGCCCCGGACGCAGCGCAGCAGGCAGTGATGCGCTGCAGAGCGGGGCCCATCTCTCGTCGTGCACATAGCTGCTGGGTACCGGCGCTGCGTCGCGTCATTTCATGCCGCGCCGCGTCCGGGACATGAGAATGAGGGCTGGGTTAGGCCAACGACCCTGCCGCATTATCTTGCCGATTCTTTTGTTGCCTAAGCAACTAATTTATGCGAACCGTTCCAGACACAGATGACGGCGGACGAACCGCTGCGTTCTTTTCTGGAGGAAGCAATGCACGGCAGAAGGGGTGCCGCCGGCAAATGCCGGCGCATGACCGGGAACGACGGGAGTTTGCGCGCCGCGCGCGATCCGTCAGGTCTCGGTGCCGCCGGTCACCGCGCCGAGATTTTCGTGCAGCCGGCGCAGCAGGTCGATGAGCACTTCGCGCTCGTCCTTGCTGAGGCAGGACAACAGACGCCGCTCGCGCTCGAGCGCGGCGGCGATCACCTTGTCATGGGTGGTGCGGCCCTTCGCAGTGAGCGAGATCGAATGGGTGCGGCCATCGTTCGGATCGGTGCGGATCGCGACCAGCCCGCGCTTCTCGAGCCCGGCGAGCGTCCGGCTCACCGGTCCCTTGTCGAAGCCGATGACCTGGCAGATACGCGAGGCGGGAATGCCGGGTTCGATCGCGAGCAGCGACATGATCCGCCATTCCGTGACGTTGACGCCGAATTCACGCTGATAGAACGCGGTCGCGCTGTTCGAGAGCTTGTTGGCGATGAAGGTGACGAACGCCGGGACGTAACGATCGAGATCGAGCGTCGGTCCGACGTCAGCGGGCGCAGGCTTAGGGCGGGATCTGGTCGAAGGCACGGGCATGTCGGGCTTCTGGCTTGCGGCGGACCCCGTGACCTAAGGGTAAGCGCCGCCCTTTCACAAGATCAAAATGAGGGAGGTCTCCCATGACCACATCCGGCTCCCCCGAATCAACCGGTGTCGCGTCCGTTCCGCATCTCGACGTCGACCCCTTCGCGATGAGCTTTTTTGCCGACCCCTATCCGACGCACGAGCTGCTGCGGGAGGCCGGGCCGGTGGTCTATCTCGACAAATGGAACGTCTACGGCGTGGCGCGATATGCCGAGGTTCACGCCGTGCTGAACGATCCCGCGACCTTCTGCTCCAGCCGCGGCGTCGGCCTCTCCGACTTCAAGAAGGAGACACCTTGGCGGCCGCCGAGCCTCATCCTCGAAGCCGATCCGCCCGCGCACACCCGCACCCGGGCCGTGCTGTCGAAGGTGCTGTCGCCGACCGTGATGAAACAGGTGCGCGATCGCTTTGCCGCCGCAGCCGAGGCGCGGGTCGATGCGCTGCTGGAGAGGCGCAGCTTCGATGCGATCGCCGATCTCGCCGAAGCCTATCCGCTCTCGATCTTTCCGGATGCGCTTGGGCTGAAGCCGGAGGGACGCGAGCATTTGATTCCCTATGCGAGCGTGGTGTTCAACGCCTTCGGTCCGCCCAACCAGTTGCGCCAGGAGGCGATCGAGCGCTCGGCGCCGCATCAGGCCTATGTCGCAGAGCAGTGCCAGCGCGAGAATCTCGCGCCCGGCGGCTTCGGGGCTTGCATCCATGCGCAGGTCGACGAGGGAGCCATCACAGCTACCGAAGCGCCGCTGCTGGTGCGGTCGCTGCTGTCCGCTGGCCTCGACACCACCGTCAACGGCATTGGCGCCGCGGTCTATTGTCTCGCGCGCTTCCCGGATCAATGGCAGCGCCTGCGCGATGATCTTTCGCTCGCGCGCGGCGCCTTCGAAGAAGCCGTGCGCTTCGAAAGCCCGGTACAGACCTTCTTCCGCACCACGACACGGGAGGTCGAGCTTTCAGGCGCCAGAATAGGTGAGGGCGAGAAGGTCTTGATGTTCCTCGCCGCCGCCAATCGCGATCCCCGCCGCTGGGACAAGCCCGACAGCTACGACATCAGCCGCCGCACTTCCGGCCATGTCGGCTTCGGCTCCGGCATCCACATGTGCGTCGGCCAGCTCGTCGCCCGCCTCGAAGGCGAGGTGATGCTGACGGCGCTGGCGCGGCGCATTGCGAAGATCGAGATCACGGGCGAGCCGAAGCGCCGCTTCAACAACACGCTGCGCGGGCTCGATAGCCTGCCTGTCACCATCACCCCGGCCTGACGAGGATCTTCATGCCTGCCATCACTTTCATCCATTCCGACGGCAAGTCCGACCGCGTCGAGGCCAGCGACGGCGAGAGCGCCATGCAGGCCGCAACGCGCCACGGCCTCGATGGCATTCTCGCCGAATGCGGCGGCAACGCCATGTGTGCGACCTGTCACGTCTATGTCGACGACGCCTGGCTCGCACGCCTGCCCGACATCGCCGACGACGAGGATGCACTGCTCGACGGCACCGCGAGCGAGCGGCGGCCGAACAGCCGGCTGTCCTGCCAGATCCACCTCACGCCCGTGCTCGACGGGCTCGTGCTGCGATTACCGGAACGACAAGTCTGAAGCGAAAAGTCTGAAGCGGCAAGTGACGTCCGAGCTGCACCGGTAACGATCGGTGTGACAACACATCCAACAGGGGAGGGAATGATGAAACAACTGAAGTGGACGCTCGCATTGGCCGCGAGCCTGATGACCGGCGCGGCGAGCGCCCAGATATCGGACAATGTCGTGCGCGTCGGCGTGCTCAACGACATCTCCGGCATTTTCCAGGACACCAACGGCATGGGCTCGGTCGAGGCCGCGCGCATGGCGGCGGAGGATTTCAACGGCGGTGGCAAGGGCATCAAGGTCGAGATCGTCTATGCCGATCACCAGAACAAGGCCGATGTCGGCAACGCGATCGCGCGCAAATGGCTCGATGTGGAAGGCGTCGACGCGATCGTCGACGTGCCGAACTCGGCCGTCGGCCTGTCCATCAATTCACTGCTGCGCGACAGCCGCATGACCTTCCTGGCGTCGTCGACCGCAAGTTCGGACCTCACCGGCAAGGCGTGCTCGCCGAATACCATCCAATGGGTCAACGATGCCTGGGCCACCGGCAACACCACGGCGGCCGCGATGATGTCTCGCGGCGGCAAGGATTGGTATTTCCTGACGGTCGACTATGCGCTCGGCAAGGGTATCGAGGCGGAGGCGCAGAAATACATCGAGGGACATGGCGGCAAGGTGCTGGGCTCGTCCAAGCATCCGCTCGGCACCTCCGATTTCGCGTCCTTCCTGTTGCAGGCGCAGAGCTCAAAAGCGCAGGTGATCGGCCTTGCCAATGCCGGCGGCGACACCATCAACGCGGTGAAGCAGGCCGCCGAGTTCGGCATCCAGCAGAGCGGCCAGAAGCTCGTCGCCTTCCTGCTCTTCATCAACGACGTACACGGCATGGGCATCAAGGTCGCCCAGGGCCTTCAACTCATGGAAGCGTTCTACTGGGACATGAACGAGGACACCCGCGCGTTCGCCAAGCGGTTCGCCGCGCGCCCCGGCATGAACGGCAAGATGCCGAGCGGCAACCAGGCCGGCGTCTATGCCTCGACGCTCGCTTATCTCAACGCCGTCGCCGCCACCGGCAGCGACAACGCCAAGAACGTCGTGCCCGAGATGAAGAAGTTTAGGGGCAAGGACAAATTGTTCGGCGACACTGCCATTCGCCAGGACGGCCGCGTCGTGCACCCGATGTACCTGTTCGAGGTGAAGAAGCCGGACGAGTCGAAATATCCGTATGACTATTACAAGCTGGTGTCGACGATTCCCGCGGACCAGGCGTTTCGTCCGCTCGCGGAAGGTGGGTGCGAACTGGTGAAATAGGGGACACGAGTGCAGTCCCCTTCACCCTCCCCTGGAGGGGGAGGGTCGTTCGCGCGCAGCGCGAGCGGGGTGGGGTGATCTCTCAACACAGGCACTGTTGGATGAGGAGAGACCGTCACCCCGCCCCGGCTCACATTTCGCTGCGCTCATTGTGAGCCGACCCTCCCCCTCCAGGGGAGGGTAAGAGAAGCCTCCCTATACCACCTTGCTTGATCCCTGCGTGATCAGCCGCGCCGCCCTCTGATCCCTCGCGTAGATCCAGAGCCAGCTCAGGGCGACGCTGAGGCGGTGGCGGAGGCCGATCAGGAAGTAGATGTGGGCGATGCCCCAGATCCACCATGCGATGGTGCCGCGCAGCTTGACCTTGCCGAAATCGATCACCGCGAGCCGCTTGCCGATCTGCGCGAGGCTGCCGGCGTGCTTGTAGCGGAACGCGCCCTTGGTCTCTCCGCGCAGCCGCGCCTTGATGGTTTCGGCGACGTGCCGGCCCTGCTGCTTCGCCGCCGGCGCGATGCCGGGCACGGGCTTGCCGTCCCAGGCATTGATGCTGACGGTATCGCCGATCGCAAAGATCTCGGGATGGCCCGGAATGGTCAGGTCGGCCTCGACCTGCACGCGCCCGGCGCGATCACTTGGCGCGCCCAGCCATTCCGCAGCGGGCGAGGCGCGCACGCCGGCGGCCCAGATCCGTGTCTTTGCCTCCAGCAGTTTGCCGCCGAACACCACGCCCTCGCGATTGATCTCGGTCACGGCTTGCCCGAGCACGACCTCGACGCCGATCTTTTCCAGCGAAGCCTGCGCGTAAGCCGAGAGCTCGTCGGGAAAGCCTGCAAGCACGCGCGGGCCCGCTTCGATCAGCACCACGCGCGCCTTCGTCGTGTCGATGTTGCGGAAGTCGGCGGGCAGGGTGTGATGCGCCATCTCGGCGATGGTGCCGGCGAGTTCGACGCCGGTCGGACCGGCACCGATGATGACGAAAGTCAGCCGTGCCGCGCGCCGCGCGGAATCCGTCTCGCGCTCGGCGCGCTCGAACGCCACGAGAATGTGACGGCGCAATGTGGTCGCGTCCTCCAGCGTCTTCAGGCCCGGCGCCCATGCCTCCCATTCGTCATGGCCGAAATAGGCGTGCCGCGCGCCGGTGGCGAGCACCAGGGTGTCGTAGGGCACTTCGCTGCCGTCGTCGATCAGCACGCAGCGCCGTGCCGCATCGACGCCGCTCACGGTTGCAAACAGCGTCGTCACCTCGCGCCGGTCGCGCATCAGATGGCGGATCGGCCAGGCGATCTCGCTGGTCGCGAGCGAAGCGGTCGCGACCTGGTAGAGCAGCGGCTGGAACAGATGGTGGTTGCGGCGGTCGATCAGCGTGATCTCGACCGGTGCGCCCGCGAGCCTATAGGCCGTCTCCAGGCCGCCAAAGCCGGCCCCGACGATGACGACGCGGTGTGGTTTAGCGGTCATGGTGCGCCCTCGAATCTCGCTGCTGTGCCTGCTCATTTAAGTGCGGATTAGGGGCTGCGGTCCAATAGCCGTCACCAATGGGCGCATAGGCGGGACATATCGATCCAGCGCGAAAAAGCGCCGCAGCCTTGGTCGAAGTAAGTAGAATTATATTTCTTGCCATCGCCGATTGGAGCGAAATATGGTGCAGGCACGGCGCTGAGCCATTGGCGGCGCGATAGATTTTGCGTTGAATAGAGACAGGCCCGGGGCGGCGATCACCCCGTTTCCGGGACCAATAATAAGGAGGGGAATGGTTATGAGGACGGCATTCTGGCTGGCGGGCGCAGCGGCGCTGGTGCTGGCAGGTCCGGCATGCGCCGGCGACACCATCAAGATCGGCTTCGTTTCGACCTTCAGCGGTCCGACCGCCGTGATCGGCAACGACATGCGCAACTCCTTCGAGCTCGCGCTCGATCATCTCGGCCGCAAGATGGACGGCAAGCCGGTCGAGGTGATCTACGAGGACGACGGGCAGAAGCCCGACGTCGGCAAGCAGAAGACCGAGAAGCTGGTGCAGTCCGACAAGGTCGATTTCATCGTCGGCTATATCTGGTCGAACGTGCTGCTGGCCTCGCTCAAGACCGCGGTGGATTCCCAGACCTTCCTGATCTCGGCCAATGCCGGTCCCTCACAGCTCGCGGGCGAGCTGTGCTCGCCTTACGTGTTCTCGACCTCCTGGCAGAACGACCAGACGCCGCAGGCGATGGGCCTCTACATGAACCAGAAGGGCGTCAAGAGCGTGTTCCTGATCGGCCCGAACTACGCCGCCGGCAAGGACATGCTCGCGGGTCTGAAGAGCACCTTCAAGGGCGAGGTGAAGGGCGAGGAGTACACGGTCTGGCCGAGCCAGCTCGACTTCTCGGCCGAGCTCTCCAAGGCGCGCGCCTCCGGCGCCGAGTCGATCTTCGTGTTCTATCCAGGTGCTGCCGGCGTGCAGTTCCTCAATCAATACGCCCAGGCCGGCCTGAAGAGCACGATGCCGCTCTACACCGCCTTCACCATCGACGAGCTGTCGCTGCCGCTGCAGAAGGAGAACGCGCTCGGCGTTCCCGGGGCGCAAGAATGGGTCAACGACCTCCCCAACGAGCAGAACAAGCGCTTCGTGGCCGACTACCGCAAGAAGTACACCGGCCTGCGGCCGACCTATTACGGCGCACAATCCTATGACGCGGCCCAGCTCATCAACAGCGCAGTGGTCGCGGTGAAGGGCGACACCAGCAAGAAGGACGCGATGCGGGCCGAGATGGAGAAGGCCAACTTCAAGTCGGTGCGCGGCGCGTTCAAGTTCGGCAAGAACCACATCCCGATTCAGAGCTTCTATCTGCAGGACGTGGTGAAGGACTCCGAAGGCCAGCTCGCGCTGAAGACCGTCGCCACCATCGTCGAGAACGACCAGGATCGTTTCCACGACAAGTGCAAGATGAAGTGAGCTGAAGCTTCTTCCTCTCCCGCCTGCGGGGAGAGGTTGCGGTGAGGGGGACTTTCCACGGGGGCGGAGCCAGCCGAATTCCTCGATAGTCGCCACATCGTCATTGCGAGCGCAGCGAAGCAATCCAGGATCCCTCCGCGGAAGGACTCTGGATTGCTTCGTCGCAAGGGCTCCTCGCAATGACGACGCGGTGAGAGAAGCCCTACACCCGCGGCACACTGGCGGGGCGCACCTCGCGGGCTTGCGCGGCGAGTCTGATGCCGGCATTGGCCGCGCCAAAACCCTGATAGTTCCTCCGCTCGACGATCTCGAAGAAGAAGCGCTCGTCGAAAATGTGGGTGTAGACCTGGAAGAACTCGCCGTCGCCCTCGCGATCGTAGAGGATGTGGTTGGCGCGCAGCTGCGCCATCAGCTCGGGCGCGAGATCGTATCTGGCTTCGATGTCGTCGTAGTAATTGTCTGGGATGTCCAGGAAATCCGCACCGCGCTGTCGCATCTGCCCGACCGCCGCAAAGATGTCCCGGCACGCGAACGCGACGTGCTGGACACCCGAGCCGAAGAACTCGGAGATGAAGCGCGACGGCAAAGTGCGGTTGGCAGAGGAGCCGTTGAGCACGAAGCGCAGGCTCTGGTCGCCGTTGACGATGGCCTGGCTCTGCACGAGGCCTCTGGGGTCGGCGATCTCCATCTGCGGTAGCCGCGTCAGGTCGAGAATGCCGGTGTAGAACAACAGCCAGGACAGCATCTCGTCATAGGGCATCGACTGTGCGATGTGATCGACCGCGAGCAGCGCATCGCCGCTGGCGTCGCTCGCGACAGGCTCGAAATCGGTGTCCCAGTTCTTGCCGGCCTGATCCAGGAAATAGAGCAGGCTGCCGCCGACGCCGTGGATCGCGGGGATCTCCAGCTCGCCCGGCCCGACCGGCTGGTAGAACGTGCGCGCCTTCAGCGTCTCGGCGCGCTGCATGGCAAGGCCCGCATTGTCGACGTCGAGCGCGATGGCGCAGACGCCGGGGCCGTGCGTGACGTAATGCGAATGGGCAAAGCCGCCGCTCTCGCAATTGATGACGAGCTCGACCTTGCCTTGCGACCAGCGCTCCACCGCCTTGCTGCGGTGCTTGCCGCTCCTGCGGAAACCGAGCTGCGCGAACAGGCGGGCGAGCTCGCCGGCCTTGGTCTCGTTGACCGCGAACTCGACGAAGCCGGTCCCGCGGCTTCCGGCCCTTGGTGCCAGCGGCTCGCGGACGAGCTTTGGCCAATCCGGCGCAAGCTGGTTCTCCAGCAGGATCAGCGAGCGCAGGCCGTCCACCGCGGTCTGCGCGGCCGAGCCGGCGCGGAACTGGTCGTTGAAGATCTCCAGCGACAGCGGCCCGGCATAGCCGGTCGCCGCGATCGCCGCCATGAACTCGCCGACCGGCAGATCGCCCTGGCCGGGGAAGGAGCGGAAGTGCCGGCTCCACGACAGGATGTCGAGCTCCAGCTTCGGCGCGTCCGCAAGCTGGACCAGGAAGATCTTGTCAGCGGGGATCGAGGCTATGGCGCGGGTCGGAAAGCCCGGTGCCAGCGCGTGAAAACTGTCGAGGATGATTCCGATCGCGGGATGATCGGCGCGCCGCACGATCTCCCAGGCATCGCGGTAGTCGTTGACATGGCGGCCCCAGGCCAGCGCTTCGTAGCCGACGCGCAAGCCACGCTTCGCGGCGCGCTCGCCGAGCTCGCGAAAATCGTCGGCGGCGCGGTCGATGCCGCCGAGCGAAGCCGGCGAAACGTTGGAGCAGATCAGCAAGAGGTCGGTGCCGAGCTCCTGCATCAGGTCGAACTTCCGCTCCGCGCGGGCAAAATTGCGTGCACGCTGCGGCTCGGGCATGCCCTCGAAATCGCGAAACGGCTGGAACGCGCAAATCCCGAGGTTGAGATCCTTGCAGAGCCTTGCGATGTCGCGCGGTCCCGCGCCGAAGGACAGCAGGTCGTTCTCGAAGATCTCGACGGCATCGAAGCCGGCCGCGGCGATGGCACGGAGCTTTTCGTCGAGAGTGCCCGAGAGGGAGACGGTGGCGATCGAACGCTTGTTCATGCCGCGCTCTCCTCCATGACGCCGCCCAGGAAAAGCTGCCCGATGCGGGGATCGTTCAGGATGCGCTTGGCGTCGTCGACCATGCGGGTCTGGCCGAGCTCGAGCACGATGCCGATGTCGGAGATCTCCAGCGCCGAGCGTGCGTTCTGCTCGATCATCAGGATGGTGACGCCGCGGTTGCGCAGGCTCTTGAGGATGTCGAAGGTCTGCTGCACCATCAGCGGCGACAGCCCGATCGAGGGCTCGTCGACGAGAACCAGCTTGGGTTCGAGCAGCAGCGAGCGGGCGATCTCGAGCTGCTTCTGCTCGCCGCCCGAGAGCGTGGAGGCCTGTTGTGTCGACTTGCGCCGCAGTGCCGGGAACAGGTCGAGCGCGGCCTCGATACGCTTGGGCAGGTCGAGGCCCTTGCCGGCAGCGACGCCGCCGAGCTCGATGTTATGGCGCACCGATAGCTCGGGGAAGATGTTGCGGCCCTGCGGCACGTAGCAGATGCCGGCATTGAGCAACGCGCGTTGACTCAAACTCGTGACATCGCGGCCCGCGAAGCTGATCTTGCCTTCGCGCAGCCTGAGCAGGCCGAAGATGGCCTTGAACACGGTGGACTTGCCGGCGCCGTTCGGGCCGATGATGGTGGTGATGGTTGCCTGCGGCACGGCGAAATTCGTGCCGTTCAGGATCGTCATCTTGCCGTAGCCGCCGACGAGATTGTGGACCGAGAGGATCGGATCGCTCATCGCTCGCTCCTAATGTCCGAGATAGGCTTCGATCACGGCGGGGTTCTTGCGCACCTCGTCCGGACGTCCCATCGCCAGCACCTTGCCCTCCGCCATGACCATCACGCGCGAGCACAGGGACATCACGAATTCCATGTTGTGCTCGATGACGACGAAGGTGGCGTTCTTCTCGCGGTTGATCGCGACTAGGCGGTCCTTGAGGTCCGCCAGCATCGACGGATTGACGCCGCCCGCGGGCTCGTCGAGCAGCACGAGGCGCGGTCCGCCCATGAAGGCCATGGCGGCGTCGAGCAGTTTCTGCTGGCCGTAGGAGAGGCCGCCGGCCGGCTCGTCGGCGAGGTGGTCGAGTTTGAAGAAGCCGATCATCTGGTTGGCGGCCTCGGTCAGCCCGGCATCGGAGCGGCCGACGAGGCGCGAGGCCATGTTGCCCTGGTGCTCCTGTCCGGCGAGGATCAGGTTCTCGCGCACCGAGAGTTTTGGGAACACCTGCAGCAGCTGGAATGTTCGGCTGACCCCGAGCTTGTTGAGTTCGGCGGGCCGCAGGCCCGTGACCAGCCTGCCGTCGAGCTTGACCTCGCCGCCACTTGGGGTGAGCTGGCCGAGGATGCAGTTGAACAGGGTCGACTTGCCGCAGCCGTTCGGGCCGATCAGGCCGAGGATCTCGCCCTCGCGGACGTCGAAGGAGACGCCGTCGACGGCGCTGATGCCGCCAAAATTCTTCTTGATGTCGGTGACCTCGAGGACCGCGCTCATTGTGCCGTCTCCAGGCGGGATTTCGCGACGGCGCGGAGCGCAGAGGCCGCCTTGGTGCGGCGCTCCGCGAGGTAACGGTCGAGGATCCCGAGAATGCCGGTCGGCGACCAGATCAGCAGTAGCATCACGGCGACCGCATAGAGCATCAGATAATAGCCGTCGGTGAAGCGCAGCCATTCCGGCAGCAGCACCGCGATCATCGCGCCGAGGAACGGGCCGAAATAGAAGCCGGCGCCACCGACGATCACCATCATCAGCAGATCGAGCGAGAGCGACAGGTTGAACGGCACGGGGTCGATATATTGCGTCAGCGGCGCATAGAGTGCGCCGGCGACGCCGCCGAGCGCGGAGCCGATCGCAAACGCCATCAACGTGTAGCGACGGGTGTCGACGCCGAGCGACTGCGCGCGCAAGGGATTCTCGCGCAGCGCCATGAAGGCGCGGCCCCAGGGCGAACGGATCAGCCACCACACCGCCAGCGAGACGATCGCAAGTGAGCCGAGGCAGACATAGTAGAACGGCAGTGGTCTGTTGGTCGCGAACCCGAAGATGTGGGGGCGCGGAATGTTGGAGATGCCGTAGATGCCGCCGGTGAGCCAGCTCTCGTTGCGGAACACCAGGAAGGCGAGCGTGGAGAACGCGAGCGTGACGAAGGCGAGGTAGTGGTGCTGCACGCGCAGCGCGGGATAGCCGAGCACCCAGCCGATCGCAAAGCTCAGCACGATCGCGACCAGAATCGCCGCCGGCAGCGGCCAGCCATGCGTGGTCATGATCGCGGAGGCGTAGGCCCCGATGCCGACGAACGCGCCCTGGGCGAGCGAGACCTGGCCGGCGTAACCGAGCGTGAGGTTGAGCCCCATCGCCGCGATGCTCATCACCGCCCATTGGCTCAGGATGAACAGGCCGTAGCGGTTGAAGTTCATGGGGACGATGATCAGCGCGGCGATGATGGCAAGGCCGAGCGCGATCTTCAGGGATCTGGCGAAGCCGCTCATACGGTGCGCTCCTCGGCGCGGCCGAGCAAGCCCTGCGGCCGGAACAGGATGACAGCGATCAGGAACAGCATCGGCACGGCGGCGCGATACTGCGTCGAGACGTAGGCGGCGGCGAGATTGTCGAGCACCCCGATCAGGAGGCCGCCCGCGATCGCGCCACGCACCTGGTTGAAGCCGCCGACGATTGCGGCGATGAAGGCGGCCTGGCCCAGCACCTCGCCCGACGAGAACTTCGCAAGGTAGATCGGCGTGATCAAAAGCGAAGCCAGTGCCACCAGGAAGGCGTTGATCAGGAAGGTCAGCATGATCATGCGCTCGACCGGCACGCCGATGATGCGCGCCACCGTCGGGTTCTGCGCTGCGGCCTGCATCTGGTGGCCGAGCGAGGTGCGGTTGAGCAGCGTGGTCAGGCCGACCACGGCGAGGATGGCGACGACGAGCACGCCGATGCTTTGCAGCGACACCGCGTGGCCGAGAATGGAGACGTCGCCGGTCGGTACGATCGAGGGGAAGGGCGAGGCTTCGGCGCTGAAGAACTGCTTGACGGATTCCTTGATGCCGATCGCCAGCGCCATGGTCGCGATCGCCAGCGGCAGCACGCCGTGGCGCATCATTGGATCGACCAGCAGCAGCTTGAAGGCAAGGCCGAGCAGGATCATCGACAGGAGGATGCCGAGGATGATCGCGAGCCAGAACGGCGCGCCGACATGCATTGCCGCCAGCATCAGGAACGCCGGCAACATCACGAATTCGCCTTGCGCGAAATTGATGGTCTGCGAGGTCTGCCACAGCAGCGTGAAGCCGACGGCGACCAGCGCGTAGATCGCGCCGGTGGCAAGTCCCGCGACCAGAAGATCGAACAGATTGGACATTTTCCTCTCTTTGTTCTTCCTCGCTCCGCTCTCTCGTCTCCTCGCCCCGCACTTGCGGGGAGAGGGCGGGGTGAGGGGCTATCTCCGCGAATTCAACTGTCACCGCCATTGCGGAGGCGGCCCCTCGCCCCAACCCTCTCCCCGTAAGAACGGGGAGAGGGAGAGGAGAGATCTCTCCCCGCATCCGCCTTCGCTAAAGCTTCGGCGAGACAGGCGCGGGGAGAGGCGAAGATCACTTCACCTTCGGCAGCACCTGTTTCACCACCTGCTTGCCCTCGACCACTTCGACCAGGAAGCTCTGGCGGTCGATGTCGCCGGTGTCGCTGAAGGTGACGTCCATCAGGATGCCCGGCTCGTCCGCGGCCTTGATGGTGAGGCCGTGCAGCGTGTCGGCGAACTTCTTCGGGTCGACCTTGCCCATCTTCTCGGTGGTGGCCTTCACCATGTAGACGGCGAGATAGCCCTTCAGGCCGTTATGATCGGGGACGTAATTGTACTTCTTGGAGAACTTCTCGCGGAACGCCTTGATCAGGTCGACCGGCGCGTCGGTAGTGAGGCCGACATGGCCGCGCGCGCCGTTGGCGGCGTCACCCGCGAGCTCAATCACCTTCTGGCCGATCAGCGTCGTCTCGCCCATCAGCGGCGCGGTGACGCCCTGGCGCTTCAGCTCTTTCAGGATGCGCGCGCTCTCCTCTTCGTTCAGATAGACGAATACGGCGTCGGGATTGGCGGCCTTGATCTTGCCGACGTCGGCGGCGAAATCGGCCTGGCCCGCTTCGGTCGAGAGGTCGGCGACCACCTTGGAGCCGAGCCGGTCGAGCTCCTTGACCACGACGTCGCGACCACCGCGGCCGAAATCGTTGTTGACCCAGACCACTGCGACCGTCTTCGCCTTCATCTCATCGTTGATGTACTTGGCGACCTTCGGCATCGAGGATTGCTGGCCGAAGGAGGTGCGGAACAGGAATTTGTTTCCTGTCTGCGTCAGCTCGGCGGCCTCGCCGCCCATGATCTGCGCGATGCCGGCTTCGGCCGCGAGCGGGGCGGTGACCTTCACGGAGCCGGAATAGCCGGGCCCGAGCAGCACATAGGGTTCGGCGTCGAGCGCCTTCTGCACCTGGGCGCGCGCGACGCCGGGGTTGGACTGCGAATCGGCGTGGGTCACTTCGAGCTTGCGGCCGAGCACGCCGCCCTTGGCGTTGATCTCCTCGATGGCGAGGTCGATGCCGTTCTTCCAATTCGTGCCGACGGTGGCGCCACCACCCGAGAGCTCGGCGACGTTGGCGAGCTTGATCGCCTGGGCAAGGGCGCTCGTTGCGGTCATGGCGGTGAGCAGCGCGCCCACCAATAGCGTTGATTTCATCGTCCTCTCCTCCCGTTTCAAATCTTGCAAGCGGCCTTGTGCCGGCCGCTTCGCCTCAAGCTGCCTGATAGGCTGCGCTGCGCGCAGCCATCACGGCGTCGAAAGCCTCTCCCATGATCTCGGTGGATGGGGCAAGGCCTGTGAACAGTTCGAAGGCGTCGGCGGCCTGGTAGATCGCGAGCTCGCGGCCCGTCATGATCCGGGCGCCTTTCTCTCGCGCCGCGGCAAGCAGCGGCGTGATCAGCGGCGAATAGACGGCGTCGGCGACCCACAGCTTCGCCCTGAGCAGTCCCGCCGGCACCGGCGTGTCCCGGTTCGGCAGCATGCCGACCGGCGTGCCGTTGACGAGGCCGGTCGCACCTTCGAGCGCCTCCTCGACGCTGCCGGCAACGCGGGCACCGCCGCGCGGGGCGAGCAGGGCCGCCAGCTTTTCGGCGCGCGCCGGCTCGCTGTCGAAGATCCGGATGTCGGTCACATCCAGGCTCGCCAGCGCAAACGCGATTGCCTTGCCGACGCCGCCGGCCCCGATCAGAGCCACGGCGTTGGCGGAGGTTGCAAGCAGCGGCGCCACCGCGCGCGCAAAGCCGGTCGTGTCGGTGTTGTGGCCGGTCAGCCGGCCATCCCTGACGACGACGGTGTTGACCGCGCCCATGCTGGCTGCCCCCGGTGCCAGCGCGTCGAGCAGCGGGACCACGGCCTCCTTATAGGGGAAAGTGACGTTGACGCCGGCGAAACCAAGTCGCCGCACGCCTTCGAGCATCATGGCAAGGGCGGCCGCATCGGCGCCGGCGACCTCGATGAGCTGGTAATGGCCGCGCAGGCCGAGCGCCTCGGCGGCGCGCTCATGCATGGCAGGGGACGCAGAATGCGCGATCGGCGCGCCGATCAGGCCGGTGAGAAGCTTTTGGCTGGCGGCGTATCCGCGCTTCGACATGGTTCGCTATCGTCTCGTTGGGAGCGTCCGGTCCCGGCCCCTTAGCGGGGAAATCCGCGTCATTCCAGCCGTGACGATAGCCTTTCCCCCGCCTAACACAATTACCCTTTTATCGGGCAAACCTAACATCATGTTATTTCTTCCGGACGCGTGCCGGGGTGGCCCTGCCGTTGCCGCGGGCGGGCTCGACTGCGCGCATCTCGGTGCGCAGAGCGTCGATGAAATACTCGGCATGGAGCGACAGCGGCGCGCCGCGCTTGACGGCAATATAGGTGTCGAACCGCGTCGGCTCAGTGACCTTCAACAGCTCGATCCCGGGATAGCCGCCATGAGCGACCGTGAACTGGTCGATGATGGCGATGCCGAGCCCCGCCTTCACCAGCGCGCAGACCGTGGTGCCGAAGCGCGCGCGGATGGTGATGTTGTAGTCGAGCCGGTTGCGCGCGAAGATCTCGGCCATGATCCGGCCGTAAGGATCGTTCGGGTCGATGCCGATCAGCGGATAGCGGGTGATCTCGGCGGCAGAGACCTGCTTGCGGCCGGCGAGTTCATGGCCCGCAGGCACGATGCAATAGAGCTCGCCCGAGGCGAGCGGCATGAAGTCGAGCCCGGAATGCTCCAGGCGGTAGCTCATCGCGACGCACTCGCCGCGACCGAGCATCAGATAGTCGATGGCTTCCTCGAGCTTGAGGATGTTGATGTCGATGCCGAGATCCGGATAGCGGCGGCGGACGCGCTCGATCGCGCGCGGGACCATCACCTGCGAGATGCTCGGCACCGAGCCGATGCGCAGCTCCGACAGGCCGCCGCGGCCGATCTTGGAGATGATCTCGGAGAGGTCGTCGACCTTCTTGTAGACGCCGTTGATCTGCTCGAAGATGCTCTCGGCTTCCGGCGTCGGGAAGTAGCGCCCGTTCTGGCGCTGGAAGAAGCGGATGCCGAGCGAGCGCTCGGTGTATTTGACGAGGCGGCTGATGCCCGGCGCCGAGACGTTGAGCAGCTTCGCCGCACCGCCGATGGTGCCTGTCACCATCACGGCGCGGATCACTTCGACCTGGCGCAGCGTCATCATGTCGTGGGCATCCGAGAGACGATCTGGCAGGGATCATCTCACGAGAGCGGCGCCGTCATCCAGCAGCAAGTGTGTGTTGACGGGGCGATGCGGCGAACCGTTCTGATGTCCCGGACTCGCTGCAACGCGTCCAGCGTTGCCGGTGCAGAACCGGGATCTATGTTGCAGCGCTCGATAGCTGCGGCTGCGCTCTAGCTTGCAGGGCCCTCGGGCAAGAGACTTTCCGTCAGCTCCGCGCGCTCGCTTTTGAGCACCTCGCGCGCGAACTCGATGATCTTCTGTTTGTTCGCCGTTTGGTGGACGGCGAAAAACACACGGTTCAATTCCAGGCCGAGCACGCTGTTGAGGGCAATGTCCTCGTCTTGCATCGTGGTTTTCCCTACGGACGCGTTCAGGTGTATCTGGGCGCCGCTTCTGCCACAAGTAGATTAAATCTTCCGGGTCGGCGGAACACCGGCAAACTACGGGAGCAGCGAATTGAGGCAGCCCCCAGATACGTGCTATACGGAGGACGAGGGTTCAGGAAACGCACCGATGTCTGCCGCAGATGCAGTTGATTATGGCCGAGAGGCGCTCGACTTCATCGAAGGCCTTGGCGCCTACACCAAGGTGCCGGACGCGATGAATGCGCTTGCAGCCGCGTTCGGTCGGTACGGCTTCGAACATATCATCGTGACGGGTTTGCCGAATCCGGAGCAGCGCTTTTCCCAGATGGTGCTCGCCAAGAAGTGGCCGGCGGAGTGGTTCAGCCTCTACACCGAAAAGAGCTACGACCGCGTCGATCCCGTGATCCGCAAATGCCGGCAGACGGTGAACCCTTTCGAATGGTCTGAAGCGCCGTACGATCCGGAGCTGGAGCCGGGCGCGGTGGAGGTGATGCGGCGCGCCGCCGATTTCCGCATGTCGCGCGGCTTCGTCGTGCCGATCCACGGCTTGACCGGCTACGAGGCCGGCGTCTCGCTCGGCGGCGTCCACCTCGATCTCAATGCGCGCAGCAAGCCCGCACTGCACCTCATCGGGATGTACGGGTTCGATCACATTCGCCGTCTCCTCGACCCCGCGCCGCATCCGTCGACGCGCCTGACCCCCCGCGAGCGCGAGGTGATCTCCTGGGCTTCGCAGGGCAAGTCCGCGTGGGAGATCGGCGAAATCCTGCACATCACGCAACGCACCGCGGAAGAGCATCTTGCAACTGCCGCGCGCAAGCTCGGTGCGGTCAACCGGACGCATGCGGTCGCGATCGCAATCCGCCACAGAATCATCAATCCCTAAAATCTTCGCCTACTGGGAAATTTCCCAATAGTCGATTTTGCCTTTTTGGCTGAGGCTCACCCCATTTCAAGCATGGGGGAGCTCATGATTCATGTGATTTCTGCCGCCAATCGGCACCTGTATGAGGACGTCCTCGAACAGCATTTTCGGATTCGTCACCAAATTTTCGTCGAGGAGCGGAAATGGGAGGCGCTGCGCAAGCCCGATGGCCGCGAGATCGATAGCTACGACAATGAGGACGCGGTGTACCTGCTGGCTCTCGAGGATCGCCGGGTGCTCGGCGGCTCCCGCCTGTATCCGACCACCAGGCCGACGATGATGCGCGAGGTCTTCCCGCATCTGGCCGCGGTGCGCGGTTGCCCCTCGGATCCGCTGGTATGGGAGTGGTCGCGCTTCTTCGTCTCACGCGAGCGTCGCGATGGCGCATTCAATCTGCAATTGATGGCGGCCGCGCAGGAGTTCTGCCTCGATCAGGGCATCGAGCGGCTCTGTCTCGTCATGGAGACTTGGTGGTTACCGCGCTTCCACGACATCGGATTCGTTGTGACGCCGCTGGGAGTGCCGGCGTTGGTGGAAAGTTCCTGGACCATGGCGGCAACGATCGAGATCCGTCAGGAGTCGCTCGATGTGGTGCGCGACCGTATCGGGACGACGCACGTCGTCCAGCAGGACGGTCCGCGGATCGATTGCATTGCCCGTGCCAACCTCAGCGGCTTCGCCGCCACGCAACGAAAGAGTGCCTGAAATGTCGAACATGATGCGGGACAGCCAGATCATGGCGCAGACCAAGGACGAAAATCTCGGCTACATGTCCGACATGGCGCTGGAACTGGCGCAGATGGCGGACGATTCCGGATTGGCGACGCTGGCCTATCTGTTCCGGATGGCGGCGCTGGAGGCCTCGACGGCCAACAGCATGCTCGCCGAACCGGATGACCTCCCTCAGCAGATGACGTCGCACTAGACGCTCACACGCTCACGAATGTCGCATCCTCCCTCGGTCATCCGGGGGAGGTATTCTTTTGGGTGCGACAGGACGCCCCATGCTCCGCGGCTCTTGCTCCGCGGGCTGGGCGCATGCGCCGAGATGCAACAAAGTGCATGTTTGGCGCAGAATCGCTCTTGCCTCGGAACGATACTGCCATTACCCATTTTTCCGCCTTGAACAGGCAGGGGGAGCTCTTTCACTGATGGCGACTGTGTTCGAACATCGGCGCGACGCTGCGTGCGCCTGAAAGAGTCTTGATGCTGCTCGTCGTCGAACAGTTCTTGAACGGATTGCAGTTCGGCCTGCTGCTGTTCCTGCTTGCCGCCGGCCTGACGCTGGTGTTCGGGATCATGGATCTCGTCAACCTCGCGCACGGCTCCCTCTACATGATGGGCGCCTATTTTGCCGCGACTTTCGCGGCGTGGACGGGCAGCTTCCTGCTCGGTGCGCTGATGGCGTTAGGGGCCACGCTCGTGCTCGGCATCGTGCTCGAGGTGTCGGCGCTGCGGCATCTCTACGGCCGTGACCATCTCGACCACGTGCTCGCGACCTTCGGCCTGATCCTGTTCTTCAACGAAGCGGTGCGGCTGATCTGGGGTCCGGCCGGCCTTGCGCTGCCGCTGCCGGCCTGGCTCACCGTGCCGGTGCCGATCCTGCCCGGCATCCACTATCCCGCCTATCGCCTCGCCATCATTGCGGTGGCGCTGCTGGTCGCGCTGCTGCTTTATCTCGGCGTGATGCGCACCCGCATCGGCATGCTGATCCGGGCCGGCGCGTCCAACCGTGAGATGATCGGCGCGCTCGGCATCAACATCAAGCTGCTCTACACGCTGGTGTTCGGCTTGGGCGCCGCGCTCGCGGGCCTCGCCGGCCTGATGCAGGCGCCGATCCTCACCGTGCAGATCGGCATGGGCGAAAACATCCTGATCCTCGCCTTCGTCATCATCGTGATCGGTGGCATCGGCTCGATCCGTGGTGCGTTCCTCGCCGCGATCTTCGTCGGCATGATCGATACGCTCGGCCGCGCCTTCCTGCCGAACCTGCTCCGGCAGGTGCTGAGCGGCGCCGCCGCCTCCACCGCCGCGCCCGCGCTGTCGTCCATGCTGATCTATCTCCTGATGGCGATCGTGCTGGTGGTGCGGCCGGAGGGGCTGTTTCCGGCCAATCGTCGATGAAGGCTTTCACTGTGAGCAAGGCCGTCACGGTCCTGATGCTGGCGGGCCTCGCGCTGCTGCCGCTCTATTCGCACCTCACCGGCAACATCTTCATCCTGACGCTGTTCACGCGCATCATCATCCTGGCGCTCGCGGCCGCGAGCCTCAACCTCATCATGGGTTTTGGCGGCATGATGAGTTTCGGCCATGCCGCCTATCTCGGCATCGGCGGCTATGCCGTCGGCATGCTGGCGCAGGAAGGCGTCGGGTCCGGCTTCATCCAGTTTCCGGTCGCGCTTGCCGCTTCTGCCATTTACGCGCTGGTGATCGGCGCACTCTCTCTGCGCACCCGCGGCGTCTATTTCATCATGATCACGCTGGCCTTTGCCCAAATGGCCTATTACGTCGCATCGGGCCTGGCGCGCTACGGCGGCGATGACGGTCTCACCGTCTACAACCGCAGCGACTTCTCCGGGCTGATCAACCTGGGCAACCGCACGCAGTTCTATTATCTCTGCCTCGCCTGCCTGTTCGGCGTCATCTTCCTGATCTGGCGCATCGTCAATTCGCGCTTCGGCCTCGTCGTGCAGGGGCTGCGCTCCAACGAGCAGCGCATGCAGGCGATCGGCTTCCCGGCCAAGCGTTACCAGCTGGTCTGCTTCGTCATATCGGGTACCATGTGTGGCTTGGCCGGCGCGCTGCTCGCCAACAATACCGATTTCGTCAGCCCGGCCGTGATGTACTGGACCCGCTCCGGCGATCTCATGGTGATGGTGATCCTGGGCGGCATGGGCACGCTGTTCGGTCCGATCATGGGTGCGGTGTTTTTCCTGCTGCTGGAAGAGCTGTTGTCGCAGATCACCGAATATTGGGCGCTGATCATGGGCCCGCTGCTGCTGCTCATCGTCCTGTTCGGCCGCGGCGGCATCATGGGCGCGCTCGGGAGGGCTGGCCGTGGCTGAACCCTTGCTCCGCGTCGAGAAGCTGGTGCGCCGCTTCGGCGGCATCATCGCCACCGACAACGTCTCGCTCGACGTCGCCAGCGGCGAGCTGCATGCCATCATCGGCCCGAACGGCGCCGGCAAGACCACGTTGATCAGCCAGCTCACCGGGCATCTCGAGCCTCATTCCGGCAGCGTCTCGCTGGCCGGGCGCGACATCACCTATCTGCCAGCCTATCGTCGCTGTGCGCTGGGCCTGGCACGTTCGTTCCAGATCACCTCGCTGCTGCTCGATTTCACCGCCGCCGACAATGTCGCGCTGGCGGCGCAGGCGCATGCCGGCACGTCGTTCCGCTTTTTCGCCAATGCCCGCAAGGAGCAGGGCCTGCGCGATGCCGCGCACGCCGCGCTCGACCGCGTCGGCCTGTTGAATCGCGCCGACGTCGTGGTGAGCAGGCTCAGCCATGGCGAGCGTCGCCAGATCGAGCTCGCGGTCGCGCTCGCGAGCAAGCCGAAGCTGCTGCTGCTCGACGAGCCAATGGCGGGCCTCGGCGTCACGGAGTCCCAGCGCATGGTGCAGCTCCTGCAGGAGTTGCGGAAGGAAGTCTCGATCGTGCTGGTCGAGCACGACATGCCGGCGGTGTTCGCGCTCGCCGACCGCATCACGGTGCTGGTCTATGGCCGCGTCATCGCCTCTGGCGATCCCGCTGCGATCCGGGCGAACGAAGACGTCAAGCGCGCCTATCTCGGCGATCAGCATGTGGTGACGCATCATGGCTGACACGCTGCTCGAGGTCGAGGGCATCGAGACCTGCTACGGTCTGTCCCAGGTGCTGTTCGGCCTGTCGCTGGCGATCAGGCCGGGCGAGATGGTCTCGCTGATGGGCCGCAACGGCATGGGCAAGACCACCACCATTCGCTCCATCATGGGTCTGACGCCGGCGCGATCAGGCGCGATCCGCTTCGCGGGCGCCGAGGTGCGGCAGCTTCCGTCCTACAGAATTGCAAAGCTCGGTGTCGGTCTCGTTCCCGAGGGACGCCAGATCTTCCCGAACCTCACCGTGCGCGAAAACCTGGTCGCGGCCGCCGCCGATCGTTTCGGTAGTCCCAATCCCTGGACGCTTGCTGCGATCTATGTGCTGTTTCCGCGTCTCGCCGAGCGCGCCGCCAACATGGGTAACCAGCTCTCCGGCGGCGAGCAGCAAATGCTCGCCATCGGCCGCGCGCTGATGACCAACCCGAAGCTCCTGATCCTGGACGAAGCGACCGAGGGCCTCGCCCCGCTGATCCGCCAGGAGATATGGAACTGCCTGTCGCTGCTCAAGAGCCGGGGACAGTCGATCCTGGTCGTCGACAAGAACGTCGACCATCTCGCCCGCATCTGCGATCGCCATTACATCATCGAGCGCGGCAAGACGGTGTGGAGCGGCACCTCCGACGAACTGATGGCCGAGCCGGATCTCCAGCACAAATATTTGGGAATTTGACGCGTTCGTTGCGTTCTCGTTGCCTTCTCTCTCCCTTGGGCCGCCGCAGCGTAAGATTGCTTCGAGCGAATCCAGTTTCGAAATCCTCCAAACTGCGCGCTGTCCCCTTGAGCGCGCCGCCGTCTGCCGTCAAAGAGGCCGCGATGTAAGCGGATTCGATGCGGGACTTTTACGAGCAAATTATCGGACGGCCCAAAGACGACATCGGTTCCGCGCAGCAAGGCGCTTCGACGAGAGGCCAATGGCTGGATTTCCCGGGCTGCGTGTTCGTCAGAGGTGAGTTTCGCGCCGACACGCGCGGGCCTGCGATGGTCGCGCCGGGTCTGTTCATCTCCGTGGTGTTCGATGACGGTGCAGACCGCGGCAATGCGACGCGCGCGATCGGCGAAAGGCAGATCACGACAATTGCCGTGCGCGAATCTCTCGCGATGTGCCGCTCGGTCCGGCGCGACGAACGTCCTGCGATCGGCCTGGCACTGCCCCAGACTTCGATCGATGAGCTCGGCCTCGGCGATGAGTTTCGGACCCTGTTCCGGGACGAGGGGGCTAAGCCGGCCATCGTCTCGCTGGCGGCATCTGCACGCGTGCAGGCCGTCGCGGCGGAAATGTTCTCGCCGCCGGTCGCCGGAAATGCGGCGCGACTGCTGCTGTCGGCGCATGCCGCCGAGATCGTCGTCCATGCCTTGTGCAGCGAGCGTTGCCGAATCGCGCTCGATCCGGCGACCGACCTCCAGCGGATGCGGCTGCAATCGGTCAAGGAGCGGATGGACGCCGATCTCGCCTATCCCTGGAGCATCGACGAGCTGGCGCGGAACGCAGGCCTGAGCCGGCGGTCATTCAATCAGAAGTTCCAGATGGCGTATGGCGAGAGCGCGATCGACTATTTGCGGGCCCGGCGGCTCGATGCCGCACGTGACCTTCTGATTCATCAACGGTTGTCAGTCACCGAGGCAGCCTTTCGGGTGGGCTACGCCCATCCGGCCAATTTCGCGACGGCCTTTCGCAGGCACTTCGGCTATTCGCCCAGCCGCTGTCAGTAGCGGCGAGAGGATTGCGCGCCGGCCGAAATGTTTCGCGATGTGTCTGCGCCGTTCGCGATGAAGTCTCCGTCCGCAGTCTTGAAAGCCTCCACGTGGAATCAAAGGCGATTTGCACAATCGCAAAGGCGGTGCGTGCCTCGATCTGGTTACTCCCGGTTCGTTTGAAGACGGAACTCGGGGAAGATGATGCGGCGCGACGACGGACAGACGTTCAGTTGGGAGCGGGTGGTGAAGGCCGGGCTGGGTATGGCCGGCCTCGGTGTGGTGCTGCACGCCACACCGACGCTCGCGCAGGTCTCCGGGACGAATTCTGGATCAACAGCAGCGACCTTGCCGCCCGTCACCGTCGAGGCGCCGAACCAGGCGCGTCCGCGCGCCCAGTCCGCCCAGCGCAATTCAGCGTCACAGCGCGGCCGCGTCGCGGCGCAGCGCAATGCCGCATCCGGGCAGGCCCGAAACCCGGAGGCGCGCGAGGCTGGCATCGGCGAAGGCAAGCTGGCGAGCGAGAACAGCTACGTTGCCAACAGCAGTTCTGCCGGTACCAAGACCAACACTCCGTTGCTGGAGACACCGCAGTCGATCTCGGTGGTGACGCGCAAGGAGCTGAACGATCGCGCCGTGCAGACGCTGACGGAGGCGGTCGGCTATGAACCGGGCGTCCGCATCGATGCCGCCGGCTACGATCCGCGTTTCGATGCCATCTCCATCCGCGGCTTCGACATCACCTATAACGGCATCTATCTCGACGGCTTGCGCCTCGCCGGCGCCGGTCTCGGCGTGTTCAAGACCGAGCCCTATGGCGTCGACAGCATCACCGTGGTCCGCGGCCCGAGTTCGGCACTCTACGGCCTCGGCTCGCCCGGCGGATTGATCGACCTCCAGAGCAAGCTGCCGACCAGCCGGCCGTTCCACGAGGTGCAGACACTGTTCGGCGACCGCGATCGCGTTCAGGGTAATTTCGATCTGTCGGGGCCGGTCGATGCCAATGGCCAATTTTCCTATCGGCTGACCGGCGTCGTGCGCGACGCTGACGTGTTCGTGCCTGGCGGCAAGGACAACCGCGTCTACGTCGCACCGGCGGTCACCTGGAGACCGGACCAGTCGACGACGTTCACGCTGCTCGGCGCCTATCAGAAATCGAAGACGCCGGGGTCGATGTTCACCTATTCGTCGGGAATCGGGACGACGACGGATATCTTCACGGGCAGCCCGTCCTACAATTCGCTCGATCAGGAGCAGGGGCGCGTCGGCTACCTGTTCGAGCATGCGTTCAACAACGCCGTGACCGTCCGCCAGAAATTCCGCTATGTCGATCTCGACGCGGTCACCCGCTATGTCGGCATTCTCGGCGTATCCGCCGGCAACATCGCCTCGCGCTATACCGGCTATGTCCACGACACCCTGCAATCGGCCATCATGGACAATCAGGTCGAGGCCAAGCTGGCGACCGGACCGGTGCAGCACACGCTCCTGGTCGGCACCGACTACACGTCGTCGAAGTTCAGCGACAAGCAGGGGTTCGGCTTCGGCGTCTCCGATCTCAATCTGGCCGCGCCGGTCTATGTGCCGGAATCCATTCCCGATCCCGCGATCTCGTCCTCGACGCAGCAGCGCCAGACCCAGTCCGGTGTGTACATCCAGGATCAGGCCAGGCTCGACCACTGGATCCTGACGCTGAGCGGCCGCAGCGACTGGGTCAGCACCACCGGCGAGAATCTGTTCGCGCTGACCCGGCAGCAGCAATCCGATCAGGCCTATAGCGGCAGAGCCGGGTTGACCTACGTGTTCGATTCCGGCGTCGCGCCCTATGTCGCCTATTCGACGTCGTTCTTTCCCAATCTCGGCGTCGACCCCTCGGGCGCCTTCTTCAAGCCCACCACCGGCAAGCAGACCGAGGTCGGTATCAAGTATCAGCCACAGGGGACGAGGAGCTTCATCACCGCCGCGGTGTTCGACCTGACCCAGGACGGCGGGCTGGTCACGACGGGGACCGGCGTGACGGTCCAGCGCGGCGAGATTCAAAGCCGCGGCTTCGAATTGCAGGGGCTCGCGAGTCTCGGCGGCGGCTTCGACATCACCTCGTCCTACACCTATCTCGATATGGTCACCAAGCAGGCCGGCGACAGTTCGCTGGTCGGCAAGTTTCCGTCGGGCAATCCTCCGCACACGGCAACGCTATGGGGCAACTATACCCTGCCGTTTGCCGGCCCGTTCGCGGGGCTGAGCATCGGTGGCGGCGTGCGTTACATGTCGTGGAGCTATGGCGACGATCTGAACACGTTCAGGAACAGTTCGGTGACCCTGGTCGACGCGGCGCTGAAATATGATTTCGGCCAGGCGGCGAAGGAGCTGAAGGGGCTTCAATTCCAGGTCAATGCCAAGAACCTGTTCAATCTGCACTACACCACGTGCCAGGTCGGCTATTGCTACCGCGGCGCCCCGCTGACCGTCATCGCCACGCTCGGCTATCGCTGGTGAGCGTTGCTGTCGGATGGAAGCGGCCGGACGGTCACCAATAGATGCCGTGGCGGTGCAGTTCGCGGATCACGCGGGCTTCCACGGACGGCTGCCGGCGCTTCGGCTTCGGCGCCTCGATTGTCCTCGCCGCCGGTGCGGGGCTCGATTGCACAGGAGCCGTTGCAGTCGACGCCGTTGCGGCCGGCGGAGGTGACGTTGGCGTTGTGGTCGCTGTCTGGACGTTTGCCGGTGACGGCGACGTCGCTTGCGAGGATGTAGCGGCCTGCTCGGTGACCGGCTGCTTTGCATTGGCGGCGGCCAAGCTGAGGCCTCGCGAACTGCCCGCATAGGCGTGGTTTGGCAGCAGCGACACCGCGGCGATCAGAATAAGCTTGCGCATGGGAAGGCCCCGTATCCGTCAAAATGCCTTACCTAGTCGTCCGTGAAGAAGGACTAAGCCACTGATCGGGAATCTCGATTTGGGCTAAGGGGCATTTCCAGATTGCAAGGTTTTGATGCTTTGGGCGTCAGAACCTTGCGATTTGGTTTTCGTGGATTCCCTCGAAGCGGGAAGCATGATTCCTTGTCTGCATCGGAGGGAACGATGCGGCCGAAGAAGCACAAGACGACGGGATCGAACGATCTGTTCCGGGCTCGGCTCGACCAGATCATCAATATGAAGCACGAGCTGGTTCTGCTCGCCGGCAAGGTCGATTGGGACTGGATCGACGGCGAGATCGCGCCGCTCTACAGCGAGAACGGCAGGCCCGGGATCGAGACGCGCTTCATGATCGGTCTGCTGTTGCTCAAGCACATTTACGGGCTGTCCGATGAGGAGGTGTGCGAGCGCTGGGTCCATGACCCATACTTCCAGTTCTTCACCGGGGAAGAGTTCTTTCAGCACACGTTCCCGCACGAGCGCTCGGACCTGAGCCATTGGCGCAAGCGGCTTGGCGACAAGCTGGAGTTGCTGCTGGCCGAGAGCTTGCGGGTAGCGCACGAGGCCGGTGCATTACGCAGCCAGGACCTCAAGCGGGTTACGGTCGACACCACGGTGCAGCCGAAGGCCATCACCTTTCCGACCGATGCCAAGCTGCTGCATGCGGCCATCAAGGGGCTCAACCGCCTGGCGATCAGGCACGGCGTCAGGCTGCGGCAATCCTATGCTCGCATCGCCAAGGCCGCCGCGATGATGGCCGGCCGCTACGCCCATGCCAAACAGTTCAGGCGGCATCAGCGGCAGTTGCGTATCCTGCGTAGCCGGCTGGGCCGGATCATCCGCGACATCCGCCGCAAGATCGAAGGCCAGCCAGCACTGGAGCAGGCGTTCGCCCTCCCGCTCGGCCGGGCCACGCAGATCCGCTCGCAGCAGCAGCGCCAGCGCGGCTGGAAGCTCTATTCCTTCCATGCCCCGGAAGTGGAGTGCATCGGCAAGGGCAAGGCCAGCGCGCCTTACGAGTTCGGCGTGAAGGCCTCCATCGTCACCAACAACCGCCGGGCTCCCGGTGGCCTGTTCGTGCTGCACGCCAGCGCACTGCCCGACAACCCCTACGACGGTCACACCTTGCGGGACGTCATTGACCGCACCGAGACACTCACCGGCTGTCCGATCGAGCGGGCCTATGTCGACAAGGGATACCGCGGCCACGACGCACAAAATCCCCGTCGCGTCTTCATCTCCGGCCAGAAGCGCGGCGTTTTCGGTGTCATCAAGCGCGAGCTGCGCCGCCGCTCCGCCATCGAGCCCATCATCGGACACCTGAAGGCGGAAGGCCACCTCGGGCGCTGCTACCTCAAAGGCCGCGCCGGCGATGCCGCCAACGTCGTCCTCTCAGCCGTCGGACACAACTTCCGCCGCATCCTCGCCTGGCTGAGATATCTCTTGTGCCTGTTCCTGGCCCAGCTATGGCGCACGCTCGCCCGGCCAGCCTCGATCAATCCGGCTTCTTAACGGACGACTACCTATCTCGCATCCGCTGGGCGTCAGCGCGCCAGGCGATGCACGCCGATCTCGATCAAGGTGGTGCGGCACGACAGGCGATAGATCAGGTTGAACAATTGACCCCACATGACCGAACTCCATTGTTGATCACATGTTTGCAGCCTAGCGCGGCCGTTTTTCCGGCGGTTTTCGAGACATTGGGAAATTGGTTTCGTCGGCGCGCGGAGTGATGTCGTCGGAACAGGCCAGACGAAGTCGCCTCACGCCGGCGTGAGGCCCCATCCCCATCAAAACGTCTCGAAATATTCGCGATGCTCCCAGTCGGTCACCTCGGACAGGAAGCGGTCGATCTCGGCGTTCTTGATGTGGGTGTAATAGTCGACGAATTCCGGCCCGAACTTCTCGCGGAAGAACGGATCGTCCTTCAGCGCGCTGACCGCATCGCGCAGCGACTTCGGCAATAGCGGCGCCTTGGTCTCGTAAGGCGTGTCGGCGGACGGGCCGGGATCGAGCTTGCGGTCGACGCCGTCGAGGCCCGACAGGATCTGCGAGGCCATGTAGAGATAGGGATTGGCCGCGGGCTCGCCGATGCGGTTCTCCAGGCGCGTTGCGGCATCATTGGCTGCCCCGAGCACGCGGATCATCACGCCGCGATTGTCGCGGCCCCAGATCGCGCGATCCGGCGCCAGCGAATAGGAGCGATAGCGCTTATAGCCGTTGATGGTCGGCGTCGTGAACACCGTCGACGCGCGGGCGTGGTCGAGCAGGCCAGCAAGGTACGCCTTGCCGAACGGGCTGAGCGGCTCGCCGCCGTCTTTCGCCATGAATAGATTTTCGCCGCTTGCGCACGACACGACCGACTGGTGCAGATGCCAGCCGCTGGCGAAGACGTTCGGCAGCTTCGGCCGGCACATGAAGGTGGCGTGATAGCCGTGACGGCGCGCGATCTGCTTCACGGCGGAGCGGAACAGCACCATGTTGTCGGCGGGCTCCAGGCCCTTCTTCGGTGCAAAGGTGAATTCGCATTGGCTCGGCCCGAACTCGACCTCGACCGAGCGCAGGGGTAGCCCGAGGGCGACGATGTCACGCCGCAGGATCTCCAGCACCGGCTCCATCTGATCGAAGCGCTGCTCGGTGAGATATTGATAGCCGTGGCTGAGCAGGCTCACGGAGGGCGGCGTGCCCGGCTGGCCGGCGTCCTCAGGCCGCATATGCGCGTCGTCGAGCTTGAAGATGTGGAATTCGACCTCGAGACCCGCGACGAAATCATGGCCGCGGGCGGCGAGATCATCGAGCACCTTGCGATAGAGCCCGCGTGTTGCGAACGGCACCGGGCGACCGTCGCCAAAATAGAGGTCGCACAGCACCGAGCCCGTCGTGGGCGCCCAAGGCAGCACGCGAAACGTGGTGGGATCGGCGACCATCAGCACGTCCGCCGCGCCCTCCATCTCCTTCATGCCGAAGCCGCCGCCCGCGGTGAACACCGGAAACACCGTGCGGTGCGAGGTGTCTTTGGCCAGCATGGTGGTGGTGATGGAGCAGCCGCTCTCCAGCGACGCAATCGCCTCGGAGGCGATGATGGTCTTGCCACGCAGGATGCCGTGCTGGTCGGGGAAGGCGAGGCGGATGACCTCGAGGTTCTTCTCTTCGACGATGCGGCGCATGCGCGTCACCGCATCTCTCTGCTCATCCGACCACAGCGCATGGCGCGCGACGAAAGTCACTTTGCTACTCCTTGAGTCGCGGAAGCATGCGCCACATTCTCCGTCATTGCGAGCAGCTCTTGCGACGAAGCAATCCAGAGTCTCTCCGGAGAGGCAGCCTGGATTGCTTCGCTGCGCTCGCAATGACGAGGATAGGCCGTCACGTTCACTCTGCCGCGGTCAGCCGGTGCACGTTGTCGGCGATGTCCTTCGGCACCGGCGCGGTCCACGGCGCGCCGCGGCGGCGCTTGACGTCAACTTCCATCCAATAGGTTTCCCAGCCTCGCGTCGGGCCGATGCCGTCCATGGTCGCCGGGCCCTGGATGCTGCGCGCATTGGCTTCGTCCAGGAACAGCATCGGCTTCTCGCCGCCACTGACCTTCTCGATCTCCTGCCGCAGCAGGCGGCGATATTGCACGATCGCCTTGTCGCTCGAACCGAGATGCTCCTTGGTGCGGTCCTGGATCGCGCCCATGGATTCCACCGCCCATTGGTCGTGGACATTGATGTCGGTGCCCATGCCGGTATAGGTCGCGGTCTGCTGTTCGTGCGGATCGAAGCCGTAATCGTTGCTGCGGTTCTTGCGCGATTTGTAGTCCGGCAGCTCGTAAAGCTCCAGCCGCTGCTCGCGCATCTTTTGCTTGTCGACCGGGTTCGAATAGCTGGTGAAGATCGCGTACCAGTAGCAGTTCTCGTCGTCCACAGGCACGTGCCACTGCGTGATCGTCATCTCTGTGCTCATGGGGATGACGAAGCCGTGCGGGAAGAGCTGGTTGGTGACGCGCACATGGGTGCGCTCCTCGTCGATCTCCCGCAGCGCGATCAGCCGCAGGCCATATTCGGTGTGCTCGACATTGATGATCGGGCGGTCGTATTCGCGCAGGATCTTGGTCATCGGCAGGTCGGAGCCGGCGGAAGCCCCGCGGAATTGCTTGCCGTAGGCGGTGGACGTGTCCTCGTCCTCGAAGAAGCGGTGTAGGTAAGAGGCATGCGCGGGATCGATGCCGACCTCCAGCGCCTGCAGCCAGTTGCAGGCCATGTGGCCTTTGAACGCAAAGGTGTGCGTGCCAGGCGCGACGAAACAGTCGAGCTCCGGGAATGCCGGCGGTTCACCTTCGCCGAGATAGGCCCAGAGGATGCCGCTCTTCTCGACCACGGGATAGGAGCGCTGGCGGATGTTCTGGCAGAGTTTTGACTCCTTCGGCTCGGCCGGCGTCTCGATGCATTGGCCATTGGCGTCGAACAGCCAGCCATGGAAGGCGCAGCGCAGGCCGCCATGCTCGAGCCGGCCGAAGGCGAGGTCGGCGCCGCGATGCGCGCAATGGCGATCAATCAGGCCGTAGCGTCCACTCTCGTCGCGGAACAGCACCAGGTTCTCGCCGAGCAGTTTGACCGGACGGATCGGCCGCGCACCCTCGAGCTCATCGACCAGGGCGGCGGGTTGCCAATAGCTCCGCATCAGCTTGCCGCAGGGATCCTTCGGACCGGTGCGGGTGATCAGGTCGTTCTGCTCCTGGCTCATCATGGCGCATGCATCCTTGTGGAGTGGCGTTTGTTCGCCTATTGAACGAATGGGCGAATTATGACATGCCTTGGAGCGGCAGCAAGCACTATTTTGCAGGATTGTCCCGAGGCCATGCCCAAGTTGAAGCGGAGCGAGAGCGAGGAACGCGCGACGGATTTCGTCGAGGCGCTCGATCGTGGCCTGCGCCTGCTTCAATGCTTTGGCGCGACTGCCGGCCCGATGACGCTGAGCGATCTCGCGCGTGCCGCCGATCTTCCGCGCGCCACCGCGCGGCGCATCCTGTTCACGCTGCAACACGGCGGCTTCGTGGCCAGCGACGGAAAGCTGTTCACGCTGACGCCGCATGTGCTGACGCTGGCGGCGTCCTATTTGCGCTCCAGCCAGCTCGTCGCCGTGCTTCAGCCCGTGCTCGACCGCGTCGCGACGGCAGCGCAGGAAATCTCCTCGCTCGCCGTGCTTGACGGCGACGACGTCGTGTTCATCGCCCGCGGCGGACCGTCACGCGTGTTCTCCGGCGGGCTGGACATCGGCTACCGCCTGCCCGCCTTCTGCACTTCGGTTGGCCGCGCCATGCTCGGCCAGCTCGACGATGCCGATCTTGCCGTACGTCTGAAGGCAATCAAGCGCGAGGCACTGACGCCGCAGACCGTGACCGATCCCATGGCGCTGCTCGCGCGCATCGTCGCCGACCGCGCGCAGGGCTATTCGCTGGTCGACCGCGAGGCGGAGCCGCACTTCCGCTCGATCTCGGTCCCGGTGCATCGCTACGACGGCGTCATCGTCGCGGCCATCAACATGGGCGCCCATGTCGACCGCGTGCCTGCTCGGGAATTGCTCGACCGCTTCCTGCCCTTGCTGCGCGAAGGCGCGGAAGCGGTGCGTTCGCAATTGCTGTAGCGGCGTAGCCGGTAGCGAAAGTGTCGCAAGACCCCGGATCTCGCTTCGCTCATCCGGGCTGCGGGCCTATAATCGGCTCCAGACAAGACCAGGGAGCACGCCATGCAACACACCATGGTTCCCAGTGATCGTGTCGAGCACGTGGCCGTCTATGGATGTGACGGCACCAAGCTCGGCACGATCGAACGATTGATGCTTGACAAGGTGAGTGGAACCGTCGCCTACGCCGTCATCAAGACCGGAAGGCTGCTCGGGGCCCATCACCATTATCCCGTGCAGTGGAGTGCGCTGAAGTATGATTCGGGACGTCAGGCCTTCAAGGTCGATCTGACGCCGGAGCAATTGAGCAGCGGCCCCTGCGAAGCCGATGGCGATGAATTCGACTGGGGCGACCGCTCGCGGCCGTACCAGCATCCGAATTATTGGTCGATTTGATTGGTTCGATACGGGCTGCGGTCACTGCCTGTTGCGCATCCAGTCGGCGAGGCCGGACAGCGCCTTGTCGAGATCCTGCCGCGCGGCGGCATCTGTCACCGTCTCCTCCATCGCGCCGCGCATGCAGAGCATCCATGCGTCGCGCTCGGCATCGCCGATGGCAAAGCCGATGTGCCGCTGACGCAGCCGCGGATGGCCCTTTTCGGGCGTATAGAGCCGCGGCCCGCCGGTCCATTCGGTGAGATAGCGCTTCAAGACGTCCCTGATCAGGCCGAGATCGTCCGCATGCATGGCACGGATGATCTTCGCTTCCGGCAGCGTGTCCATGCGGTCGTAGAAGCGGTCGACGAGACGATCGATCGCGCTACTCCCGCCGATCCGTTCGAACATGGAGAGGGTGACGGTGCCGTCGGTCATCTACAGGGCCACGCTGCGCAGGCCGAAGCTGCGCGCCTCGTTCTGCAGCACCGGCCGCACCGCATCGATCAGCCGCACTGCCGCGGCATCGACGCTGAGCCCCGCAGTATCCACCACGGCCGTCGCGCGCGAATACAGCGGCTCGCGGCTCAGCAAGATGTTGCGCAGCTCCGCCATCGCGGAGCGGTCGTCGGCCATCGGGCGGAGATCGCCCTGGCGGCGCACGCGGGCCATGTGCTCCTCGGGCTCGGCCTTCAGCCAGATCGTGTAGAACGAAGACAGGATCTGATCGAAGGTCAGCGGCTCGGAGACGATGCCGCCGCCGGTCGCCAGCACCATCAGCTCGTTGCGCGCGAGCAGCTGCTGCAAGGCTGCCTGCTCCATGCGGCGAAAGCCTTCCTGGCCGTAGAGCGCGATGATCTCGGCGACCGAGAGCCCGTTCTGCTGCTCGACCTCCTTGTTGAGCTCGACGAAGCTCCAGCCGATCTTCTTCGCCAGCATCCGCCCCAGCGTCGATTTGCCGGCACCGCGCAGACCGATCAGCGCAATGCCACAGAACGGCGCGCGCCGCGGCGCGGTTGCGCTGCCGCCGGCGAGCAGGTCCTTGGCCTGCGCGATCTGCGCCGGTGTCGCCTTGCGCAGGAGGTCGCGAAACATCTGCCAGTCCGGTGTCGGATCGGCCGAAGGCAGCAGATCTTCGAGATGCGCGCCCATCGCATCGGAGACGCGGCGCAAGAGCACGATCGAGACATTGCCCTTGCCGCTCTCGAGCTGCGCGATGTAGCGCTCCGAAATTCCTGATACCTTGGCGAGCACCTTGCGCGACATGCCGCGCAGTGCGCGCATGGTTCGCACGCGCTGGCCGAGCTGTTCGAGGAAGTGGGATTCGGCGTCGGGACTGTCGGTCATGAGCCTTCTTTAACGGATGTCTTCCTGAAGAAGGTCCCCGTTTTAATGAAACATAGTGCCTGATAGCATTGACAGCAAGCCGCGGCAGTGTCTTTCTATGAATTATAATTCTAAATTCTGGGGAGACGTCCGTGAGCGAGGGATCCTACAACGCGGTGACCTGGCTGCTCGACCGTAACGTCGAGGAGGGCAGGGGAAGCAAGCTCGTCTTCGACGACACCGTCTCGCGGCTCACTTATGGCGAACTCCAACGCGAGAGCCGCCGCGCTGCCAACATGCTGCGCCGGCTCGGCGTCCGCCGCGAGGAACGCGTGGCGATGATCATGCTGGATACGGTCGATTTCCCGATCGTGTTCCTGGGCGCAATCCGCGCTGGCATCGTGCCGGTGCCGCTCAACACGCTGCTCACCGCGGACCAGTACGCCTATATCCTCGCCGACTGCCGCGCGCGCGTGCTGTTCGTCTCGGAGGCGCTCTATCCCGTCATCAAGGACGTCGTCGGTCGCATGCCCGATCTCGAGCATGTCATCGTGTCCGGCGCAAAGCAGAACGGCCACAAGCAACTCGCCGAGGAGATCGCCGGCGAGAGCGACCAGTTCACGACCGCGGCGACGCATCCCGACGAGCCGGCGTTCTGGCTCTATTCATCGGGCTCGACCGGCATGCCCAAGGGCGTACGCCATCTGCACTCCAATTTGCAGGCGACCGCCGATGCCTATGCCAGGCAGGTGCTCGGCATCCGCGAGAGCGATGTCTGCCTCTCCGCGGCAAAGCTGTTCTTCGCCTATGGTCTCGGCAACGCGCTGACCTTCCCGATGTCGGTCGGTGCCAGCGTGATCCTGAACAGCGAGCGGCCGACGCCGGCGCGAATGTTCGACCTGATGAACCGCTACAATCCCTCGATCTTCTACGGCGTGCCGACGCTGTTCGCGGCGATGCTCAACGACGAAACGATGAAGGGCGAGCTCGGCGGCAAAAACTTGCGCATCTGCACCTCCGCCGGCGAGGCGCTGCCGGAATCCGTCGGCAACAGCTGGAAGGCGCGCTTCGGCGTCGACATTCTCGACGGCGTCGGCTCGACCGAGCTGTTGCACATCTTCCTGTCGAACGCGCCCGGCGACATCAAATACGGCTCGTCCGGCAAGCCGGTGCCGGGCTATGCGGTGCGGCTCGTCAACGAGACCGGCCAGGACGTGGCCGACGGCGAGGTCGGCGAACTCCTGGTCGATGCGCCCTCCGCCGGCGAGGGCTACTGGAATCAACGCCACAAGAGTCGCCGCACCTTCGAGGGCCCGTGGACCCGCACCGGCGACAAATACGTTCGTGACAGCGACGGCCGCTACACCTTCTGTGGCCGCGCCGACGACATGTTCAAGGTCTCCGGCATCTGGGTCTCGCCTTTCGAGGTCGAGAGCGCACTGATCACGCACCCGGCCGTGCTGGAAGCTGCCGTCGTGCCCGAAGCGGATCCGGAAGGGCTGCTCAAGCCAAAGGCCTTCGTCGTGCTGCGGCCCGGCGCCAGGACGAACGACCTGCAGGAGATGCTGAAGGAGCACGTCAAGCAGAAGATCGGCCCCTGGAAATATCCGCGCTGGATCGACGTTGTGGACTCCCTGCCGAAGACCGCGACGGGGAAGATCCAGCGGTTCAAGCTGCGGGAAGGGACGAATTGACCACAGCCGTCATGGCCGGGCTTGTCCCGGCCATCCACGTGCGGCCGCGAACGAGGAAGACGTGGATGCCCGGGTCAAGCCCGGGCATGACGACCGAGAAGGACGAACGAACATGACCAACCTCACCCCCACCGGCTTCCTCAGCATCGGCAGCGCCAGTCTCGAATACAAATGGCTGGCGCCGCAATCTGCCGACGCTCCCACCATCGTCATGCTGCATGAAGGTCTCGGCTCCGTCGGCCTTTGGGGCGACTTCCCGGAAAAGCTCCAGCAAGCCACGGGCGCCGGCATCTTCGTCTATTCGCGCGCGGGCTACGGCCAGTCGAGCAAGGTGACGCTGCCGCGTCCGCTCGATTACATGCAGCGCGAGGCGTTGGACGTGCTGCCCAAGCTGCTCGACGCCATCGGCTTCAGGCGCGGCCTGCTGCTCGGTCATTCCGACGGTGCCTCGATCGCGACGATCTATGCCGGCGCGCATCAGGATCATCGCCTCAGCGGTCTCGTGCTGATCGCGCCGCATTTCATCGTCGAGGACATCTCGGTCCAATCCATCGCCGCGATCAAGACGACGTTCGAGACCACGGACCTCAAGGCAAAGCTGGCGCGCTGGCACCAGGATGTCGACAACGCCTTCTACGGCTGGAACGGTGCCTGGCTCGATCCGAAATTCCGCGACTGGGACATCTCTGAATACCTCGCCTATATCCGCGTTCCCGTCCTGATCCTGCAAGGCACGGACGATCAATATGGGACATTGCGTCAGATCGAAATCGCGCAGGAAGAGTGCTACTGTCCGGTAGATTTTAAAGTCATTTCAGAGGCGGGCCATTCCCCGCATCGTGAAGCGCCGGGGGCGACGCTTGACGCAATCGAGCAATTTGCAAGCGCGGCCCTGCGCGACGATCAGGGACTTCAGGGACGCGCCGCATGACGTTGCAGGGGCGCACTTTCAATGAGTGCGCCTACGAACGCGATCAGGCCGCTGCCGTGGCCGCAATGGGCCTATGTGCCGGGCGAGACCGGCGCGCCCGATGCCGATGGCGAGACGCTCGACATGGCCAAGGCGCTGGTGCCTCCGGCGTTCCGCGGCTACGTGCCGGCGCGCCATCCAGCGCTACGGTACGGACTTGCTCTCAACGACCGCGGCTATTTCTGGGAAGCGCAGGAGGTGCTGGAGGCGGTATGGGCTGCAGCCCCGCAAGGCGGTCGCGAGCGCATTCTGCTGCGGGCCTGCGTCCACATCGCGAATGCCAATCTGCGGCTGCGGATGCAGCGGCCGCACTCGGCCGCGCGCCTGTTCGGGGATGCGCTCGGCGAACTGCGGGCGCTGAATTCCCGCAAGGCGGCAGCGGTCGGCGACGGCTTCGTCGAGACCTTCCCGGTCGCGGCCCTGATCGCACTGTTGCAAGCCAAGCTCGGCCGTCCAGAGCTCTCCAAGGCCGACTGGATCGCGCTCGGGGCCATCGTGCGCTCGTAAGTGCGTTCATGAAACAAAGTGCATGTGGTGGCCGTTAAGGACTAGACGCGTTCAAAAAGATGCACTATTGTGCATCTAACGCTACGGCGACAATGCATAACCAAGCTCAGGGATGACCCATGGCCGGGGAAGATCGGCGCCTCGCAGGCGGCGCGACATTCATCGATTTCCAGACCGAACCCTCTCGCTACAAGCACTGGAAGCTGGCGGTCGAGGGTGACGTCGCGACGCTGACCATGGACGTCGACGAGAACGGCGGCCTGTTCGAGGGCTATCTGCTCAAGCTCAACTCCTACGACCTCGGTGTCGACATCGAGCTCGCCGATGCGATCCAGCGCCTGCGCTTCGAGCACCCGGAGGTGAAGGTCGTGGTGATGCGCTCGGCCAAGAACCGCGTGTTCTGCGCCGGTGCCAACATCCGCATGCTCGCCGGCTCGACGCACGCCCACAAGGTCAATTTCTGCAAATTCACCAACGAGACCCGCAACGGCATGGAAGATTCTTCCGAGAATTCCGGCCAGCGCTTCATCACCGTGGTGAACGGCTCCGCGGCCGGCGGCGGCTATGAGCTGGCGCTTGCGACCGATCACATCATCCTCGCCGATGACGGCTCGTCCGCCGTGGCGCTGCCCGAGGTGCCGCTGCTCGCGGTGCTGCCGGGCACGGGCGGGCTGACGCGCGTCGTCGACAAGCGCAAGGTGCGCCGCGACCACGCCGATTTCTTCTGCACCATCGAGGAGGGCGTGAAGGGCAAGCGCGCCGTCCAATGGCGCCTCGTCGACGAGATCGCGCCGAACTCGAAGCTGGAGGCCAAGATCACCGAGCGCGCCAAGGAGTTCGCGGCCGCCTCGACGCGCAAGGGCAGCGGCAAGGGCATTGCGCTGACACCGCTCAAGCGCCTCGTGGATCAAAACAGCATCCGCTACGGCTTCGTTACGGTCGATATCGACCGCACGGCGCGCATCGCCACGATTTCCATCAAGGCGCCCGAGGCGGCGCCGCCAGCCGACATCGACGGCATGATGGCGCAAGGCGCTGCGTTCTGGCCGCTCCAGGTCGCGCGTGAGCTCGACGATGCCATCCTGCACCTACGCATCAATGAGCTCGAGATCGCGATGCTGGTGTTCAAGAGCCACGGAGAGCGCGCCCATGTGCTCGCCTCCGACGCCTTCCTCGAAGCCAACAAGGCGCACTGGCTGGTCAACGAGATCAGGCATTATTGGAAGCGCGTGCTCAAGCGCATCGACGTCACCTCGCGCACGCTGGTGACGCTGGTCGAGCCCGGCTCCTGCTTTGCCGGCACGCTCGCCGAACTCGTCTTCGCTGCCGACCGCTCCTACATGCTGATCGGCACGCGCCAGGGCGACAACCGTCCGCCGCCGTCGATCGAACTGTCCGCGATGAATTTCGGCCCGTATCCGATGAGCCATGGGCTGACGCGGTTGGAGTCACGCTTCCAGGCTGATCCGTCCGATGTGGAGCGCGTCGAAGCAACGCTCGGCACCGCGCTTGACGCCGAGCAGGCGGAAGAGCTCGGCCTCGTCACCTTCGCGCTCGACGACATCGACTGGGACGACGAGGTCCGCGTATTCCTGGAGGAGCGCGCCAGCTTCTCGCCCGACAGCCTCACCGGCATGGAAGCGAGCCTGCGCTTCGTCGGTCCCGAGACGATGGAATCGAAGATCTTCGCGCGGCTGACTGCGTGGCAGAACTGGATCTTCCAGCGCCCGAACGCAGTCGGCGAGGAAGGCGCTCTGCGCCGCTACGGCAGCGGCCAGAAGCCGAAATTCGATATGACGCGGGTGTAGCTTTTCGTGTCCCGGGCGCGCTGCGGCACGAAGTGCCGCTGCGCAGAACCGGGACCCATACAGACCGAACAATAGGTCCCGGCTCTGCAGCGCACCGCTTCGCGTTGCGCAGCGTCCGGGACAAGCGACAGACCAAGGAGCACGGCCATGAACATGAACATCATGAACGTCGACTACTCGACCAAGATTCCCAACAACGTGAACCTCGCCGAGGACCGCCAGGTGCTGAAGGCGCTGGAGGGCTGGCATCCCGGCTACATGGATTGGTGGAGCGACATGGGACCGGAAGGCTTCCAGGAATCGCTGGTCTATTTGCGCACCGCATACTCGGTCGATCCGCGCGGCTGGGCCAAGTTCGATTACGTCCGCATGCCCGAATATCGCTGGGGTATTCTCCTTGCTCCCCAGGAAGAAAATCGCGTGGTGCCGTTCGGCGAGCATTATGGCGAGCCGGCGTGGCAGGAAGTCCCGGGCGAGCATCGCGCCATGCTGCGCCGCCTGATCGTGATCCAGGGCGACACCGAGCCGGCCTCGGTCGAGCAGCAGCGCCATCTCGGCAAGACCGCGCCTTCGCTCTACGACATGCGCAATTTGTTCCAGGTCAATGTCGAGGAAGGCCGCCATCTCTGGGCGATGGTCTATCTGCTGCAAAAATATTTCGGTCGCGACGGCCGCGAAGAGGCGGATGATCTGCTGCGTCGCCGCTCCGGCGATGCGGATGCGCCGCGCATGCTCGGCGCCTTCAACGAGGCGACGCCGGACTGGCTGTCCTTTTTCATGTTCACCTACTTCACCGACCGCGACGGCAAGATGCAGCTGCACTCGCTCGCGCAGTCGGGCTTCGATCCCTTGTCGCGGACCTGCCGCTTCATGCTGACCGAAGAAGCGCACCACATGTTCGTCGGCGAGACCGGCATCACCCGCGTCGTGCAGCGTACCTGCGATGCGATGCGCGAAGCCGGCATCACCGATCCCACCGACATCGCCAAGGTCCGTGCGCTCGGGGTGATCGACCTTCCGACCATCCAGAAGAAGCTGAACCTGCACTACACGCTGTCGCTCGACCTGTTCGGCTCGGAAGTCTCGACCAACGCCGCCAACGCCTTCAATGCCGGCATCAAGGGCCGCTATCACGAGACCCAGATCGAGGACGATCACCAGCTCAAGAACGCCACCTATCCCGTGCTCAAGTTCATCAACGGCGAGATCAAGCTGGTGGACGAGCCGGCACTCACCGCGCTCAACATGCGCCTGCGCGACGATTACAGCCAGGATTGCGTCAAGGGCATGCTGCGCTGGAACAAGGTGATCTCGACCGCGGGCTACGACTTCAAACTGACGCTGCCCAATGTCGCCTTCCATCGCCACATCGGCGAGTTCAAGGACATCCACGCCACGCCCGACGGCATCTTGATCGACGAGGCCACCTGGGCGAAACGCAAGGATGAATGGCTGCCGTCGACCAGCGACGGCGACTTCATCACTTCCTTGATGCAGCCGGTCACCGAGACCGGCAAGTTCGCTTCCTGGATCTCGCCGCCGAAGGTCGGCATCGACAACAAGCCCGGCGATTTCGAGTATGTGAAGATCGAGTCGTAAGCCGTCAGGCTCGACTCGCACGACGCAAATGGTGTGATCGCCCGGCCCGACCGGGCGATCAAGCCGGCGCCTGACAGCGCGTTTGAGGTGCGGGGAGAGGTCTCACGCCGCCAGTGTTTTGCCCAACAGGTCAAGCATCATCTCAGCCCCGATGATGTCGTCGCACGGCTTGAAAAATCCCTTATTGATCAAGGGCATTCTACTGTGCATGGGGTTGTTTTCGAGGTTTTGATGTCGAGCCTGGGCGGGGCGGAAATCGCCCCGATCAATCGCTGTCCCACCCGCTCCCCTTGATCCCCGGGTTCGCATAGACGATCCCGCCATCCACCGCGATGGTCGCGCCCACCACGTAATCGCCCGCACGTGACGCCAGATAGATCGCGGCGCCAGCCATGTCCTCGTCGGTGCCGATGCGGCCCACCGGCACGCGGGTCGCGACTTCGTCGGCATGATCGCGCGCGGCGCGGTTCATGTCTGACTTGAACGGACCGGGGGCGATCGCCGTGACCACGATGTGGTCGGGGGTGAGCTTGACCGCCATGCGCCGCGTCAGGTGAATCAGCCCGGCCTTGCTCGCCGCATAGGAATAGGTCTCGCCGGGATTGACGAAGATGCCGTCGATCGAGGCGATGTTGATCACCTTGGCCGGCCGCTCCGCGCTCGCGGATGCGCGCAGCGTCGGCGCCAGTGCCTTGGTCAGGAAGAACGGCGCCTTCACGTTCAGGTTCATCACCTTGTCCCAGCCGCTTTCCGGAAACTCGTCGAAATCCGCGCCCCAGGCCGCGCCCGCATTGTTGACGAGAATGTCGAGCTTGGACTCGCGCTTGTTGTATTCGCTCGCCAGCAGCTCGGCGCCGGCAACCGTCGAGATGTCGATCGGCAGCGCGATGCATTCGCCGTCATATTGCGCGGTGAGCGCCTTGGCGGTCTCCTCGCAGGGCCCCGCCTTGCGCGCGGTGATGTAGACCTTTGCCGCGCCGGCGCTGAGAAAGCCCGCCGCGATCATCTTGCCGATGCCGCGCGAGCCGCCCGTCACGAGCGCAACACGGCCTTTGAGCGAGAACAGGTCGTTGAACATGATGCCTCCCTTGGTTGGCGCCCGTTGTGTGCGGGGCGGGCAGGGGAGTCAATCTCGTCGTCATCCTGGCGAAAGCCAGGGCGACGGCTACGCCGCCGCAATCCGGCGAAAGCCATTCCACATCGCGGTCGCGGCGCCCGAGGTCAGCACCGGCAGGATCCGCGCGTCCTGGTAGTTGCCGTTGAGCGAGACGCGCGGCAGCGCGGTCATGTGGCCGGCGTTCTCGGCGAACAGCATGCCGGGGCGCGTGGTCACCGCGGTCTTGAAGCCCGCTGCCGCAGCGAGGGCGAATTCGCGCTCGCCCGCCGCGTCGCGGTCGCCATAGGGATAGGCGAAATGCAGCACGGGCCGCTCAAGTGCCTGCTCGATCCGGGCACGGCTCACCGCCATTTCCCGTGCGGCGATCTCTTCCGTCTGTTTGGCGAGATTGCTGTGGCTCACGGTATGCGCGCCGATCGTGACCAGGGGATCGGCGGCCAATGTCTTCACCTCGCCCCAAGACAGGCAAAGGCTGCGGCACAGCGCTTCCATGTCGACGCCGTAGTTCGTGCAGAGGGCTTCGATCTCGCGCTTGAGGTCGTGCTCGCCCGGCAACGCGCGCAGCCAGTCGTGCAGGCGGCCGAACGCCACGCGCTTGGCGGCAGGGGTCGTCGCATCGAGCCGCAGCGCGGACGAGCCGATTTTCACGTCGATCTGGTCGGTCTTGGCGATCACCGCTTCCAGCGCGATCCACCACAGGCGTCCGGTGCCCTCGGCGAAATCGCTCGCGACATAGACGGTCAAGGGCGCGTCAAATTCGCGCAGCACCGGCAGCGCATGCTCGAGATTGTCGCGATAGCCATCATCGAGGGTGAAGGCGGCGAAGCGGCGCGCGAACCGGCCCTGCACCAGCCGCTCATGCAGCTCGTCCATGCTGACGATGTCGATGTCGCGCGAGCGCAAGTGGCAGAGCGTCGCGCGCAGAAAATCGGGGGTGACTTCGAGATGCCGGTTCGGCTGGAACGCAGCCTCGCGGGCGGGCCGCACGTGATGCAGCATGAAAATGGCGCCGACGCCCGATAGCAACGGGCGCAACAAATGGTGCGCCCCGCTGAAATAGAGCGCTTCCAGCCCGGCGCGGATGACGTTGTTGCGGAGTTGTTTCATTGCAGGCTGGCGGACCCCCGGGCATTCCACCCACAACTTACGGAAGGACCCTTGAAGAAAAAGTTATTCCGGTTGTCCACGCAGGGCCTCCGGAAGGGGCTCATTTCCGGTTTGACAGCCTGCCAAGGGTTTGTTTTGTCTCCGGTTCCAGAGTTCGGGTCGTCGAATGCAGAAGCTTTTCAGGTGGGCCAGCAAATGGTGGCCGGGGCTGATTCCCCTAGCCGTCATGTGGGGATTTGCGGCCTGGAATAATACCTTGCCGGTCGAGGCGGACCTGTCGGCCCGCAGCGCGGCGGCGCTGAAGGATACCGTTCTGGACAAGACCCGGATCACGGTCGACGGCCGCGATGTCAGCCTGGCCGCGGAGGCCTTCTCCGAGGAGGGGCGCCGCGACGCCGTGATTGCGGTGGAGACCGTCCCCGGCGTGCGGCTGGTCGACGACCGGACCCGCCTTGTTCCCGAGGCCAAGCCCTTCGTCTGGAATGCCGAACGCGACGTGGTGCGGGTCACCCTCTCGGGTTCCGCGCCGCTGCCCTCGATGCGGGCGCGGCTGACCGAGGCGGCGCGCAAGGAGGTCGCCGGCGTCGAGGTGGCCGATCAGATGGGTCTGGCGCGGGGCGCGCCTCCGCGGTTCGAGGCCGCCGCGACGTTGCTGCTCGACCAGATCGGCAAGCTCAAGGACGGCAAGATCACAATCACGGACACCAAGGTCAATCTGTCGGGCATGGCGCGCGAGCTTGGCGGCCGTGAGGCGATCGCGGCCGCGCTGAAGAACCTGCCCGAGGGTTTCTCGATTGCCGCCAACGACGTCAAGGCGCCCCCCTACATCTTCCAGGCCTACAAGGATCCGGTGGCCGCGACGGTGACGATGACAGGCTATGTCCCGGACAACGCTGTTCACGCCGCGATCGCAACCAGCGCCTCGCGAAAGTTCTTCAACGAGAAAGTTGTCGACAACCTCAAGGCGAGTATCGGTGCGCCCGGCTCCTTCAACACCGCCGTGGTTGCAGCGCTCGGTGCGCTGTCGCGCCTGTCCACCGGCACGCTCGTGGTGTCGGACCGCGAGGTGAAGCTGTCGGGCGATGCGCTCTATGAAGGCGCCGCCAACGACATCCGCGCCGGGCTCGGCAAGGATTTCCCGAAGAATTGGCAATACAAGCCGGAAATCACGGTGAAGCCTGCGGCCGGCCCCGTCGACGGCACCGTGTGTCAGCAGCTGTTCTCGGACCTACTGAATAAGGGCAAGATCCGCTTTGCGGCGAAACGCGCCGACATTGATCCGGATTCCGCCGGTATTCTCGATCACCTGATCGAGACGGCGCTGCGCTGCCCCAATGTCAATATCGAGATCGCCGGGCACACCGATGCCGACGGCGAGGACGGCTTCAACAGGGCTCTCTCGGAGAAGCGCGCCCAAGCGGTGATCGATTACCTCATCAAGGCCGGCCTGCCCGCCAGCCGCTTCACGGCGGTTGGTCACGGCAGCACGCAGCCGCTCGCCGGCAACGACACCGACGAAGGCAAGGCGCAGAACCGCCGCATCGAATTCCTGGTGAGGTGATGATGCCCCATCTCGTCTCGTTCCACATGGGCTGGCTGATCGGCTCGCTGCTGCTGGGCTTTTGCATGGGCTGGATCTCGGTGGTTCAGCGCGGCAACGGCACCTCCAAGGTGACCGCACGCTGGCTCGCCGCGCTTGCCGCCGGTCTGGTCGCGGCCTCGCTAACGCATGTCGTCCCCGGCCGCTTCGGCTATTGGCTCGACCTCGGCCTGATCATGTTCGCCTGCTATCTCGTCGGCTGTACCATCGGCGCATGGCTGCGCGACCGCGTGGTGTCGCGAAGCACCCCGCCGACCGCCCTGTGAGCGGGGTGTGCGCCGGCCGCGGCCTTTCGGCGCATCGGAAACCCGTAGACGACCGGGCCATGCCCCTCTTTCAACAGGCAGGGGCGCCCCATAGATTGACGTCGACTTAAGCCGTGACGGAACATTGTCTGCGCGAAATCATCAAAACTTCATGGCGTCTGCGCAGGATTGCCAAGCAGATTCGCGTCACGCCTTGCCGCCGAAGGCGCCAAACCGTGCATCAGGAGCCAGAACCCTGCCTAAAATATTGAAGGCACGTGTTTTTGTTCGAATTGGCGAATTCCACTTCGCGCCGAAACGCGCTAGTGGAGGGGCGGGGGGCATGCGCGATACCGTAGCCGGCGGCGAGGGTTCGTTGAGTGCCTGTGCGTCGTCCGCCTGTCTGCCGGCCACCCTGGCCGCTGAAGCGTTATTCGAGGTCTAGATGCTGGAAGCCATACGCAGGGCGATGACGTTTCTGCGCGAGAAGCAAGTCCTGCATAAGCTTGGAGTTGTGATCAGCGTCGCGGTCATCGGCATCGCTTGCTATGTGCTCTACCACATGCTGCGAGGCATCGATCGCAACGAGGTCGTCGAGGCGATCAAGAGCACCGAGCCGAGCCAGATCGCGATGGCGGCTCTGTTCGTCGCCGCGGGCTATTTCACCCTGACCTTCTACGACCTGTTCGCCACGCGCGCGATCGGCCACCCCCACGTTCCCTATCGCATCAATGCGCTCGCCGCCTTCACCAGCTATTCGATCGGTCACAATGTCGGCGCCTCAGTCTTCACCGGCGGCGCGGTGCGCTACCGCATCTATTCGGCCTATGGGCTGAATGCGATCGACGTCGCCAAGATCTGTTTCCTCGCCGGCCTGACCTTCTGGCTCGGCAACGCCGCCGTGCTCGGCCTCGGCATCGCCTACCACCCGGAGGCAGCCGCCTCGATCGACCAGCTGCCGGCCTGGCTGAACCGGACGCTGGCGCTGGCGATCATCGTGGCGCTGATCGCCTATGTGGTCTGGGTCTGGACCCAGCCGCGGGTGGTCGGCCGCGGGCCCTGGACCGTGGTGCTGCCGGGTGGCCCGCTGACGCTGCTCCAGATCGCGATCGGTATCGTCGATCTCGGCTTCTGCGCGCTCGCCATGTACGTGCTGGTCCCGGACGAGCCCAATCTCGGCTTCATCGTGGTCGCGGTGATCTTCGTCTCGGCGACGCTGCTCGGCTTTGCCAGCCATTCGCCCGGAGGCCTTGGCGTGTTCGACGCCGCCATGCTGGTCGGCCTCTGGCAGATGGACCGGGAGGAGCTCTTGGGCGGGATGCTGCTGTTCCGCGTCCTCTATTATCTGGCCCCCTTCGTCATATCTGTAATCTTGCTGACGTTTCGCGAAGTTATGATCGGCGCACGTTCGAAGCGCTTGCAGCAGGCGGCGCTCAAGCTCGATCCCGGTCCGGCGCGTGAGGCCGCCTATGTGAGAGAGCGCAGCGACGGTGGCGCCTGACCGGCGCAAGCCCTGAAGGAGAAGCCCTCCCCGATGGCGATCGACGCCCCATCTTCTCCCAACGCCCAGCCCTGGTCCGATCGGCTGCGGCACTCCACCATCATCCTGATCGCCGCGGCGCTGGCGCTGTCGGTGGTGGTCTCGCTGGGCGAGTTGTCGGCGCTGCACGCCGCCCTCGTGTTCCTCTGCGTCGCCGCGGCGGCGCTGATCCCCTGGCGCCTGCACGATCCCGCCGCATCGCGCGACGACGTCAGGCGCATCAACCCGGTCGAGAGCGCGGCGGTGGCTGCTGTCGTCGCCGGCATGCCGGATCCCGCGGTGCTGCTCGACCGCGCCGGCCGCGTCATCCATCTCAATGCCGCCGCCGCCCAGCTCGCGCCGGCGCTGCGCAGGAACGAGCTCGCCCAATTTGCCCTGCGCTCGCCGGAGATCATCACGGCCTTGCGCGAGGCGATCGCGACCACCGAGCCGCGACGGGCGACCTATCTCGACCATGTCCCGGTCGATCGCTGGCTGGAGCTCATGATCACGCCGGTGCCGGTGCCGACCAGTTTCGGTGGCGCCGACAAGTGCATGCTGATGACCTTCCACGACCAGACGCCGCTGCGGCGGGTCGAAGAGATGCGGGCCGATTTCGTCGCCAATGCCAGCCACGAGCTGCGCACGCCGCTCGCTGCCTTGTCCGGTTTCATCGACACCCTCCAGGGCCAGGCCAAGGACGATCCGAAGGCGCGCGAGCGCTTCCTCGGCATCATGCACAACCAGGCCACCCGCATGGCCCGCCTGATCGACGACCTGCTCTCGCTGTCGCGCGTCGAGCTCTCGGCCCATGTCCGTCCCGACACCCTGGTCGACCTGCTGCCGATCATCCGCCAGGTCGCCGACGGGCTCGAGCCGCTGGCCCGGGAACGCCAGGTCGAGGTCGAGACCCATCTGCCGGACGCCCCGGTGATGATCGCAGGCGATCGTGAGGAGCTGCTCCGCCTGTTCGAGAACCTGATCGAGAACGCGCTCAAATATGGCGCTTCGGGCGGACGCGTCATCGTGTCGCTGACGCAGACGGCGGCCACTGATGGAACTCAGGAAATCCGGGTCATGGTCCGCGATTTCGGCCCCGGCATCGCGCCCGAGCATCTGCCGCGGCTGACCGAGCGCTTCTATCGGGTCGACGTCGGCGACAGCCGCTCGCAAGGCGGAACCGGCCTCGGATTATCGCTGGTGAAACATATTCTTAACCGTCATCGCGGGCGGCTCCTGATCGAAAGCGTACCGCGCCAGGGTGCCACTTTCACCGCCTGTTTTCCCCAGGCCAAGACGCAGGCCGTCCCCTAAAAATCAAGCGATTCCAGTTGCTTGAGGGTGTCATCCAGCTGTCATGAAACCTTCGTAAAAGCACAGCCGACCGCTCCTAAAGGGGGCGGCGCGGGAGCGCGATCGGGCGCGGATGGCGCTTCGCTCCCCTGTATGGAGACCAGCATGAATTTCCTCAAAACTATCGTCGCTGCTGGCTTGGTCGCCGCATCGACGACGGCAGCCTTTGCTGCCGACATCACGGGTGCCGGCGCGACGTTCCCGTTCCCGATCTATTCGAAGTGGGCTGACGCCTACAAGAAAGAGACCGGCAACGGTCTGAACTACCAGTCCATCGGCTCGGGCGGCGGCATCAAGCAGATCCAGGCCAAGACCGTGACCTTCGGTGCCAGCGACGCGCCGCTCAAGGCCGAGCAGCTCGAGAAGGACGGTCTCGTGCAGTGGCCGATGGTGATGGGCGCCATCGTTCCCGTCGTCAACCTCGAGGGCGTGAAGCCGGGCGAACTGGTGTTCGACGGCGAGACCCTGGCCAGCATCTATCTCGGCAAGATCACCAAGTGGGACGACGCCGCGATCAAGAAGCTCAATCCGAACGTGAAGCTGCCGTCGGACGCCATCACCGTGGTCCGCCGTTCGGACGGTTCGGGCACCACCTTCAACTTCACCAACTATCTCTCCAAGGCCAGCGCGGACTGGAAGAGCAAGGTCGGCGAGGGCACCGCGGTCGAGTGGCCGGTCGGCGTCGGCGCCAAGGGCAACGAAGGCGTGTCGGGCAACATCAGCCAGACCAAGAACTCGATCGGTTATGTCGAGTACGCCTATGCCAAGCAGAACAAGCTGACCTACGCTGGTCTCGTCAACAAGGCCGGCAAGCCGGTGCAGCCGACCGTCGAGGCCTTCCAGGCGGCCGCCGCCAACGCCGACTGGTCCAAGGCTCCCGGCTACTACGTCATCCTGACCGACCAGCCCGGCGACAAGTCCTGGCCGATCACGGCGGCGACGTTCATCCTCATGCACAAGTCCGCCACCGACAAGGCGGCCTCGCAGGAAGCCATCAAGTTCTTCCGCTGGGCCTTCAAGAACGGCGGCAAGATGGCCGAGGAACTCGACTACATCCCGATGCCGGACAGCGTCGTCCAGCAGGTGGAAAAGACCTGGGCTGCCGAGATCAAGAGCTGAGGCTCTCCTCTCGCGTCCCGGAGGCGGCCGAGCTGGAAGTGCTGGGCCGCTGATCCGCAAGAACCAAGCCCCGGATGGGCTAGCGCCGCATCCGGGGCCCCGCACCAAAAACAAGCGTATACATAAACGGGTACAGGGGATCGGCGTGGCAGAGATGGCCGTTCAGAGCGATGTAATCGACGACGCCGGACCGTATGATCGCGCCAAGGCCTTGAGCGCGTTCAAGCTCGGCGACGTCACCTTCTACTGGATCACGCGGCTTTCCGCGATCTCGGTGCTGCTGATCCTCGGCGGCATCATCATGTCCTTGGTCGTCGGTGCCTTCCCCGCGATCAAGGAATACGGCCTGCCGTTCCTGTGGACGCAGCGCTGGGCGCCGTCGGCCGATCCGCCCGTGCTCGGCGCGCTCGGGCCGATCTACGGCACGCTCGTCACCTCCTTCATCGCGATGCTGATCGCCATTCCGGTCGGTCTCGGCATTGCGATCTTCCTCACCGAGCTCTGCCCGCAATGGCTGCGCCGCCCGATCGGCATGGCGGTCGAGCTGCTCGCCGGCATTCCCTCGATCATCTACGGCATGTGGGGCTTCTTCGTGCTCGGCCCCTTCCTGGCCAACACGTTCCAACCCTTCATGATCAGGGTCTTCGACGGCGTCCCCGTGCTGGGCGCTATCTTCGCAGGCCCCCCGTCCTATCTCAGCCTGTTCAACGCCGCCCTGATCCTCGCCATCATGGTGCTGCCCTTCATCACTTCGATCTCGGTCGACGTGTTCAAGACTGTGCCGCCGGTGCTCAAGGAAGCCGCCTACGGCGTCGGCTGCACCACCTGGGAGGTCGTCCGCAGCGTGGTGATCCCCTACACCCGCGTCGGCATCATCGGCGGCGTCATGCTGGCGCTGGGGCGCGCCCTGGGCGAGACCATGGCCGTGACCTTCATCATCGGCAACTCGTTCCGCATCTCCTCCTCGATCTTCGCGCCGGGCACGACGATCTCGGCGGCGATTGCCTCCGAGTTCGCCGAAAGCGACGGCCTGCACCAGTCCGGCCTGATCCTGCTCGGCCTCTTGCTGTTCGTGCTGACGTTCTTCGTGCTCGCGGCCGCCCGGTTGATGCTGCTGCGCCTGGAAACCAAGGCGGGGAAGTGAAGCCATGAACCCGATCTATTCACGCCGCCGCCGCTGGGACATCGTCATTCGCGGCCTCTGCATCGCAGCCGCAGCGTTCGGCGTCACCTGGCTCGCGCTGATCCTGGCGACGCTGCTTTACAACGGCCTTGCCGGGCTCAACCTCCAGGTCTTCACCGAGAACACGCCGCCGCCCGGATCGAACGAGGGCGGTCTGCTCAACGCCATCGTCGGCTCGCTCATCATGACCGTGATCGGCGTCGGCATCGGCGCGCCGCTCGGCCTGTTCGCCGGCACCTATCTCGCCGAGTACGGCCGCAACGACAAGCTGACCTCGGTGATCCGCTTCATCAACGACATTCTCCTGTCGGCGCCCTCGATCATCATCGGCCTGTTCATCTACGGCGCGGTGGTGGTGCCGATGCGTGGCTTCTCGGCCATCGCCGGCGCGCTGGCGCTCGCCGTGATCGTAATCCCGGTCGTGGTGCGCACCACCGAAGACATGCTGCTGCTGGTGCCGAACCCGCTGCGCGAGGCGGCCTCCGCGCTCGGTCTGCCGCGGTCGCTGGTGATCAAGCGCATCGCCTATCGCGCCGCGCGCTCCGGCCTCATCACCGGCGTGCTGCTGGCGACTGCCCGCGTCGCGGGCGAGACCGCGCCGCTGCTGTTCACGGCGCTGTCGAACCAGTTCTTCAGCCTCGGCCTGAACAAGACGATGGCCAACCTGCCGGTGACCATCAACAACTTCGTGCAGAGCCCCTACGAATATTGGAAGCAACTCGCCTGGAGCGGCGCGTTGCTCATCACCCTGACTGTGCTTGCCCTGAACATTGGCGCGCGCATCCTTGGCGCCGAGAGGACTGCAAAATGAGTGAAATGTCTGTTTCCATGAGTGCGCCGACCGTTCACCCCGGCTCGCAGCCGCTGCCCGAGGCGCCCGCCAAGGTCACCGCGCGCAATCTGAACTTCTACTACGGTGAGCACCACGCGCTGAAGAACATCAATCTGGCGCTCGGCACCAACCGTGTCACGGCCTTCATCGGCCCGTCGGGCTGCGGCAAGTCGACCCTGCTGCGCATCTTCAATCGGATGTACGATCTTTATCCGGGCCAGCGCGCCACCGGCCAGCTGTTGCTGGATCAGACCAACATCCTCGATCCCAAGCTCGACCTCAATTTGCTGCGCGCTCGCGTCGGCATGGTGTTCCAGAAGCCGACGCCGTTCCCGATGACGATCTACGAGAACATCGCCTTCGGCATCCGCCTCTACGAGAAGATCTCGAAATCCGAGATGGACGGCCGCGTCGAGAAGGCGCTTCGCGGCGGCGCGTTGTGGAACGAGGTCAAGGACAAGCTCAACGCCTCCGGCCTGTCGCTCTCCGGCGGCCAGCAGCAGCGTCTCTGCATCGCGCGCACCGTCGCGGTGCGGCCCGAGGTGATCCTATTCGACGAGCCCTGCTCGGCGCTCGATCCGATCTCGACCGCCAAGGTCGAGGAGCTGATCCAGGAACTGTCCGAAAATTACACGATCGCGATCGTCACCCATAATATGCAGCAGGCGGCCCGCGTCTCCGACAAGACCGCCTTCATGTATCTCGGCGAGCTGATCGAGTTCGACGACACCAGCAAGATCTTCACGTCGCCGAGCGACCGGCGCACGCAGGATTACATCACCGGCCGGTTCGGCTGAGGAGACGGGACATGGGTTCTGAACATACCGCAAAGGCCTTCGACACCGACCTCCAGGAGCTCACGCGTCTGGTCGCCGAGATGGGGGGCATCGCCGAGCGCATGATCGTCGATTCCGTCGACGCGCTGATCCGCCGCGACGTCGCGCTCGGCCAGCGCGTCGTCACCATCGACGCCGAGCTCGACGCGCTGCAGAAGCGCATCGAGGAGCGCGCCGTGCTCACCATCGCCCGCCGCCAGCCGATGGCGGTCGACCTGCGCGAGATCGTCGGCGCCATGCGCGTCGCGACCGATCTCGAGCGCATCGGCGACCTCGCCAAGAACATGGGCAAGCGCGTCGCTGCGCTCGATGCGGACTTCCATCCGCTGAAGCTGTTCCGGGGCCTTGAGCACATGACCGACCTCGTGCAGCAGCAGGTCAAGTCGGTGCTGGACGCCTATGCCGCGCATGATCTGCCGGCGGCGATGGCGGTGTGGAAGGGCGACGAGGAGGTCGACGCCATCTGCACCTCGCTGTTCCGCGAGCTCCTCACCTACATGATGGAGGATCCGCGCAACATCTCGTTCTGCATCCACCTGATGTTCTGCGCCAAGAACATCGAGCGGATCGGCGACCACGCCACCAACATCGCCGAGACCGTGTTCTACATGATCGAGGGTCAGGCGATCACCGACAAGCGGCCGAAGGGCGACATGACGACCTTCGCCACGACGGTCCCGAATACCTGACGACTTAAGGAGCGACGACCACATGGGCGCACGCATTATGGTGGTTGAAGACGAAGAAGCTCTCACCGAGCTTCTGCGCTACAACCTCGAAGGCGACGGCTATGACGTGGAGACGGTGATGCGCGGCGACGACGCCGACACCCGCCTCAAGGAACACATCCCCGATCTGATCGTGCTCGACTGGATGCTGCCGGGGCTGTCAGGCATCGAGCTGTGCCGGCGTCTGCGCACCCGTCCCGAGACCAAGCAGCTGCCGATCATCATGCTCACCGCGAGGGGTGAGGAGAGCGAGCGGGTGCGGGGTCTTGCGACCGGCGCCGACGATTACATCGTCAAGCCGTTCTCGGTGCCGGAGCTGCTGGCGCGCGTGAAGGGCCTTCTGCGGCGGGCAAGCCCGGAGCGGCTCGCCACCGTGCTCGCCTATGGCGACATCGAGCTCGACCGCGACAAGCGCCGCGTGGCGCGCTCGGGCCGGCCGATCGATCTCGGCCCGACCGAATATCGCTTGCTGGAGTTCTTCCTGGAGCATCCCGGCCGCGTGTTCTCGCGCGAGCAACTGCTCGACAGCGTCTGGGGCCGCGACATCTACATCGACGAACGCACCGTCGACGTCCATATCGGCCGCCTGCGCAAGCTGCTCAATCTCGGCCGTGAGCAGGACCCCATCCGCACCGTCCGCGGCGCCGGCTATGCGCTCGACGATCGGTTTGCGAAGGCGGAGCAGACGTAAGTTGCAATTTGGCTGGCAGGCTGCCGCCACATTTTCCGACGTCGTCCCGGCGAAGGCCGGGACCCATAACCACAGGAAGTGGTTTGGCGAAGACTCGGAGTGACCTCTTCGCACAACAATTGAGTGCTGGGAGCATGGGTCCCGGCCTTCGCCGGGACGACGGCGGAGTTTGTAGAGCCGTCACGTGTGACGGCTCCGTTTGATCTCAGAAAAATCTTACCGCGTGCTCGGCTTGGCCGGTGCGCGTCGGCGATCCGCTGCGGGCTGATAGGCGACGCGCGAGTGCTGGGCGCAGTAGGGCAGGCCGGAGAGCGCCTTGCCGCCGCAGAAGAAGAAATCCGGGCTCGAGGGATCGCCGACCGGCCAGTGGCAGGTCGCCTCGTTCAATTCCAGCAGCGACAGCCGCTGGCTCATCGGCACCACGTTGTCGTAGGTGACGGGCTCTGCCTCGACCTCGACATCGAAGGCCTGCGCCAGCGCGGTGTTGCCACGCGAGATCGGGCGGGTCACCCGCATCATGTGCTGCGCCGGGCGCGCCTTGCGCGGCCGGGGCGCGGCCGAAGACGGACTCTTGGCGCGGCCGGACAGGCCGAGCCTGTGCACTTTGCCGATCACGGCATTGCGGGTCACATTGCCGAGTTCAGCCGCGATCTGGCTGGCCGAAAGTCCGGCCTCCCAGAGCTTTTTCAGCTGCTCGACGCGATCATCGGACCAGGTCAAAACCGTCATTGCACCCTTTCCCTCGCTGCCGGCCAACCATCCTGGAGCCTCACAGCGAATGCCTAAGCCTTGAAAACCCGTGCCGCCAGAATCCCTTAAGGCTCGCCGGGCGCGTGACGAGCGCCCGAACGTTTACGCCGGTACATGAGGACTCTTGGGATCAGAACCGCTGCACGAGATGTCGTATCTGACAGGCCAAACGCTACAATATGGCGTGACTCCCGCGCAAGAGTCCGCCGACTCGCTTCCACATGTTCCGTGGTGAAAACCCCGCAAAATCGGCACCGCAAGACTACGGAATCAGCGTTTCGCGGGGCTTTCCGGGCGGCATTGACACCCGTCTTGCCAGGCATAAGATAGTGGCGCGTGCCGCCCTTAAAAGGCGGCACGTTTCGTTTTTCCGGACCGGTCAATGGTGCGCTGCGCAAGGCATGCCAGGCAGGTCTCAACATTCAAATGCAACATCCAAGTGATGGTCATGACCAACAGCGCCGCGCCGCATCTGCTTCCCGTTTTCGCCAGGGCCGAGCTTGGTTTCGAGCGCGGCGAAGGCTGCTGGCTGATCGCGACCAATGGCGATCGCTATCTCGATTTCACCTCGGGCGTTGCGGTGAACGCGCTTGGCCATTGCCATCCGGCGCTGGTCAAGGCCTTGCAGGAGCAGTCGACGAAGCTCTGGCACATGTCGAACCTGTTCCAGAGCCCGGATGGCGAGAAGCTCGCCGCGCGACTGTGCAACGAGAGCTTCGCGGACTTCGTATTCTTCTGCAATTCCGGCGCCGAGGCGCTGGAGGGCGTGATCAAGCTGGTCCGCCATCATCACTTCTCCAAGGGCCATCCGGAACGCTATCGCATCATCACCTTCGAAGGTGCCTTCCACGGCCGCACGCTGGCGACGCTGGCCGCGACGGGATCTGCAAAATATCTCGAAGGTTTCGGTCCGCCGATGGACGGTTTCGACCAGGTCCCGCATGGCGACCTCGAGGCCGTGAAGAAGGCGATCGGCCCGCAGACCGCCGGCATCCTGATCGAGCCGATCCAGGGCGAGGGCGGCGTGCGCTCGTCGACGCCCGCCTTTCTCAAGGCGCTGCGCCAGCTCTGCGACGAGAAGGGCCTGCTGCTCGCCTTCGACGAGGTGCAGACCGGCATGGGCCGCACCGGCGATCTCTTCGCGCACCGGCGCACCGGCGTCACCCCCGACGTGATGTCGCTGGCCAAGGCGCTCGGCGGCGGCTTCCCGATCGGCGCGGTGCTGGCGACCGCGGAGGCGGCTGCCGGCATGGGGCCCGGCTCGCACGGTTCGACCTTCGGCGGCAATCCGCTCGCGATCTCCGCTGCGAATGCCGTGCTCGACGTCATGCTCAAGCCCGGCTTCTTCGATCACGTGCAGAAGATGTCGCTGCTGCTCAAGCAGAAGCTCGCCTCCGTGATCGACCGCCACCCTGACATCGTCAGTGAAGTCCGTGGCGAAGGTTTGCTGATCGGCATCAAGGCGGTGGCGCCTTCGGCTGATCTCGTGGCCGCCTTGCGCAACGAAAGGCTGCTTACGGTCGGTGCCGGCGACAATGTCGTGCGCTTCCTGCCGCCTCTGATCGTCACCGAAGCCGAGATCGAGGACAGCGTCGGGCGGCTGGAGCGTGCCTGCGCTGCGATCTCGTCCAGTCAGTCCAAGCGGGTGGCAAGCTGATGAGCAAGTCGCCGAAACACTTCCTCGACATCAATGAGCTCCCGTTGTCGGAGCTCAAGCGCATGCTCGCCGCATCCTCCGCCATGAAGGCGAAGCAGAAGGCGCATCAGCCGGTCAGGCCGCTCGAAGGCAAGACGCTGGCGATGATCTTCGAGCGTCCTTCGACGCGGACGCGGGTGTCGTTCGACGTGGCCATGCGCCAGCTCGGCGGTGAGCCCATCATGCTCACCGGCGCCGAGATGCAGCTCGGCCGCGGCGAGACCATCGCCGACACCGCGCGCGTGCTGTCGCGCTATGTCGACGCCATCATGATCCGCATCCTCAATCACGAGGCGCTGCTGGAGCTTGCCGCCTATGCGACCGTGCCCGTCATCAACGGCCTGACGCGGCGCTCGCATCCCTGCCAGGTGATGGCCGACCTCATGACTTACGAGGAGCATCGCGGTCCGATCGAGGGCAAGACGGTGGCCTGGACCGGCGACGACAACAACGTGCTCGCGTCCTGGGCGCATGCCGCCGAACGCTTCAAGTTCCAGCTCAATGTCGCGACGCCGCCGGAGCTCGCACCTAAGAAGGTGATGCGCGACTGGATCAAGGCGACCAACGCGCCGATCGTGCTCGGCACCGATCCCGAGGCCGCCGTGAAGGGCGCCGACTGCGTCGTCACCGACACCTGGGTGTCGATGGGCGACAAGGAAGGCGAGCATCGTCACAACGTGCTCAAGCCGTACCAGGTCAACGGCAAGCTGATGTCGCTGGCCAAGCCCGACGCGCTGTTCATGCACTGCCTACCTGCTCATCGCGGTGAGGAGGTCACCGACGAGGTAATCGACGGCCCGCAATCGGTCGTGTTCGACGAGGCCGAAAACCGCCTGCACGCACAGAAGGGCATTCTGGCCTGGTGCTTCGACGCGGTGAAGTAGGGCAGCCTGCAAGCCGGGCTGCCCCCTCACACACAATTGTCGTCCCGGGCTCGGGCTTTGCGCGCCCCGGGACGACATCGAATTTGCGTTATCGTGTGCGATCATCACTTGCATCCGGAACACACAGCGCCGCGCGGCCCCTTCCAATCCTCGACCTCCGACCCCAAATAACGCCCATGGTTTCCCATTCTCCTGACATGAAAACCGGGCCGGAAGGCCCGGTTCGCGCACCATCAGCGGTTCCGATCGATGACGCCGTGCTGCCCTACGAGGTCGATGCGCTCGACGTGCGCGGCCGCTTGGTGCGGCTTGGCCCGGCGCTCGACGAAATCCTGACCAAGCACGATTATCCCGCGCCGGTCGGCAAGCTGCTCGGCGAGGCCATCGTGCTGACGACGCTGCTCGGCTCGGCGCTGAAATTCGAGGGGCGCTTCATCCTCCAGGCCCAGACCGACGGTCCGGTGTCGTTCCTGGTCGTCGATTACATGGCCCCGGATCGCCTGCGCGCCTACGCGCGCTACGATGCCGCGCGTCTCGGCGAGGCCAAGGAATCTGGCATGAATTCCGGCGCGCTGCTCGGCCGCGGCCATCTCGCCATGACCATCGACCAGGGCCCCGACATGAGCCGCTATCAAGGCCTGGTCGCGCTCGACGGCGGCGGCCTGGAAGAGGCCGCCCACGAATATTTCCTGCGCTCCGAGCAGATCCCGACGCGCGTGCGCCTTGCGGTCGGCGAGGAATGGCGCTCGAGCGACGGCGGCAAGCACCGCTGGCGCGCCGGCGGCATGCTGATGCAGTTCCTGCCGAAGGCGCCGGAGCGCGCACGGCAGGCGGACCTGCATCCCGGCGATGCGCCCGAAGGCACCGAGGTGCATAGCGTCGCCGAAGACGACGCCTGGGTCGAGGCGCGTTCGCTGATCGAGACCGTCGAGGACGTCGAGCTGATCGATCCCGAGCTCTCCGGCGAGCGGCTGCTATTCCGCCTGTTTCACGAGCGCGGCGTGCGCGTGTTCAACCCGCTGTCGCTGAAGGCGCAGTGCTCCTGCTCGCGCGATGCGGTCGCCTCCATGCTGAAGAGTTTTTCGCCCGACGACCGCGCCGCGATGGTGAAGGACGACAAGGTCGTCGTGACCTGCGAGTTTTGCTCGTCGGTCTACCAGTTCACGCCGGATGAGGCGGGCGTGGAGGACGCGTAGCGTCGCTCTGCCCCCTAGTTCAGCACCCGCTTGTTGTCGGGGCTGTCGAGCGAAAACGTCGGCACGTCGATGTCGAAGCGCTCGCCGCTCTCGCTGACCATCTGGTAGCGGCCGGTCATGAAGCCGGAGGCGGTCGTGAGCGGCACGCCCGAGGTGTATTCGAAGCGCTCGCCGGGAGCCAGGATCGGCTGCTCGCCGACCACGCCCTCGCCCTTGACCTCCTGCTGCCGGCCGGACGCGTCGGTGATGATCCAGTGTCGCGTCTTGAGCTGCACGGTCTCCTCGCCGGAATTGGTGATGACGATGGTGTAGGACCAGAAATAGCGCGAGCGGTCAGGCGACGACTGCTCCGGAACAAAGTTCGGCTCGACGGTCACTTCGATCTGGCGGGTCACGGCGCGGTACATGTGGCCATCATACCGATTCCCCGGCCGGGAACCAAACGCCGCGAGACGGCCTTGGCGACATCGTCCCGCCAGAATTCGCGGGGAAGGACACCGCGATGTGATCCGGCCGCTTTGCGAGAGATCGGCCGGATCGGTACACTGCTTGACACGTCGCGATTTGCGGAAGGGTTTTTGGCCCCCGATGACCATTGCCGACCAAGTGACGGGATCGACGATCGCGGGAACCGCCCAGCCTGCGGCGGCGAAGCCCCGCGTCGCCGCGCCGGCCATCACGCTGCCGGCCATCGGCGAGCGCGAGCTGCGGCTCGATCTGTTTCGCGGGCTGGCGCTGTGGCTGATCTTCATCGATCACCTGCCGCCGAGCCTGCTCACCTGGTTCACTATCCGCAATTACGGCCTCAGCGACGCCACCGAGATCTTCATTTTCATCTCCGGCTACACCGCCGCCTTCGTCTACGGTCGGGCGATGCTGGAGAGCGGCGTTCTCATCGCCACCGCGCGCATCCTGCGCCGGGTCTGGCAGATCTACGTCGCCCACGTCTTCCTGTTCACGATCTTCCTCGCCGAAATCTCCTATGTGGCGACCAGGTTCGAGAACCCGCTCTACACCGAAGAGATGGGGATCATGGACTTCCTCAAGCAGCCCGACGTCACCATCGTGCAGGCGCTGCTGCTGCGTTTCCGTCCCGTCAACATGGACGTGCTGCCGCTGTATATCGTCTTGATGCTGGCGCTGCCTTTGATCCTGTGGTCGATGAAATGGCGGCCCGACGTCACGCTCGGGCTTTCGGTGCTGCTCTACGCCGTCACCTGGGAGTACGATCTCTATTTGTCGGCCTACCCGAACGGCTTCTGGGCCTTCAATCCCTTCGCCTGGCAATTGCTGTTCGTGTTCGGTGCATGGTGCGCGCTGGGAGGTGCGCGGCGCATGTCGCGTATCCTGGCCTCGCCGGTGACGATGTGGATTTCGATCGCCTATCTCGTTGCGGCGTTCTACGTGACGTTGACCTGGTACGTGCCGCAGCTCTCCCAATTCATGCCGAAGCGGATCGAGCAATGGATGTATCCGATCGACAAGACCGATCTCGATGTGCTGCGCTTCGCGCATTTCCTGGCGCTGGCCGCGCTCACGGTGCGTTTCCTGCCGCGGACCTGGCCCGGCCTGAAATCGCCCTGGCTGCGGCCGCTGATCCTGTGCGGCCAGCATTCCCTCGAGATCTTCTGCCTCGGCGTCTTCCTGGCTTTCGCCGGCCATTTCATCCTGGCCGAGGTCTCCGGCGGCGCAGCCATGCATGCGTTGATTAGTCTCTCTGGAATCCTGATCATGTGGGGGGTGGCCTGGATCATTTCGTGGTACAAGCGCGTGGCTGACAAGAGCGGTGCGAAAACCAAGAACGCCGTCGGCAACGCCGATCTGGCGGGAGGGGGCTGATGAAGGCGAAGGTTCTCCTGAGCCTGGTCCTGCTGTGCGGTTGCCTCGCCGCGCCCCTGGCGCGCGCGGGCGATGCTGCGCCTGCTGCTCCGGCCGTGCCCCCGGCGTGCGAACTGCCGTCCTATCTGCTTACCAGCGAAAGCCAGCTTCCCAAGGTCGCCGACGCCGTCAAGGCCGGCAAGCCACTGGAAATTTTGGTCATCGGCAGCCGCTCGACCACGATTCCATCCTCGGAGAGCAGCTCCTATCCGGCGCGCATGGAGGCGATGCTGAAGGACAAGCTTCCGCCCTCGGAGGTGGTGCATGTCTCCGTAGAAATACAGAGCAAGAAGACGGCAGAGGAAACAGCCGGCACCTTCGTTAAGCTGATGGAAGCAAAAACGCCTACTTTGGTCATCTGGCAGACCGGGACCGTGGATGCTATCCGAGCCATCGATCCCGATGATTTTCGCGGCGCGGTGACCGAAGGGGTTACTGCGTTGCAAAAGGCAGGGGCGGACGTCGTCTTGATGAACTTGCAGTACAGCCCGCGTACCGAAACCATGATCTCGACGCAGCCTTTTCTCGATAATATGCGCGTGGTGGCGCAGGAGCACGACATCCCGCTGTTCGATCGCTTCGCGATCATGCGGCAGTGGAATGATCAGGGCCAGTTCGACCTGTTCAACCCAACCCGCGGCCCTGAGCTCGCGAAACAGGTCCATGACTGCCTTGGCCGGGCGTTGGCACAGTTCGTGATCGACGCAGCCCGTTTGGAGCCGGCCCAGCAGCAAAATTGAGGTCTAGCGTTAATGAGTTCTCTCCGCCCTTTTTGCCTGACGCCAGCGCTGGCTGCGACCGCAGCGACGCTGCTGCTGTTGCTGACGCCCGCTTCGCAGTCTCGCGCGCAGACGCACGCCGCACCGGCGACGCCCGCACCGGTGCAGCCGGCTGACCCCGCTTCCGCCCCGCACGCCCAAACCACCGTCGCCGCGACGTCGCCCGAGCAGCGTGGCATCACGGCCCGCGCCATCGACAAGGTGAAGGAGGTCGCAAGATCCGCCGGCGACATCTTCAGCCGCGTGCCCTGCCTGCCGCCGAAGGGCGGCTCGAAGGCGATGGGCTCGCTGCCGCATGTCGCAAGCAAGCTCGTCGCCGGCCAGCCGGTCGTCATCGTTGCGTTCGGCTCGTCGTCGACCGCTGGATTCGGCGCGAGCTCGCCGGAGTTCAACTATCCGAACCGTCTCGCCGCGCAGCTGCGCCGGCATTATCCGACCGCCGACATCACCGTCGTCAATGCCGGCGTCGGCGGCGAGGATGCACCCGAGATGATGAAGCGCCTTCAGACGCAGGTGATCGACGTGCACCCGGACATGGTGATCTGGCAGGTCGGCACCAACGCCGTGCTGCGCAACCTCGATCCCGGCGAGACCGCCAAGCTGGTCGAGGACGGCATCAGCCGGATCCAGGCCGCGGGCGGCACCGACATCGTGCTGGTCGATCCGCAATATTCGCCGGCCGTCAACCAGCGCGCCGAGAGCGCCGGCAAGATGATCAAGCTGCTCGGCAACGTCGCGGAGCTCCGCAAGGTCGGCATCTTCCCGCGCTTCGAGGTGATGCGCGACTGGCACGAGAACCAGTCGATCCCGGTCGAGGGTTTCGTCATCGCTGACGGCCTGCATATGAACGATTGGGGCTACGCCTGCTTCGCCCAGCTGCTCGCCGACGACATCATCCGCTCCGTCGGCCAGATCAAACTCGGCGTGAACGTGCCCGCGGATGTGAAGACGTACCGGCCGATGTAGACCGGCTGCGTAGGGTGGGTTAGGCGAAGCCGTAACCCACCATGCTTCAGCGAACGCCGAACGGAGTTGGTGGATTACGCCTTCGGCTAATGCACCCTACGGAGCAAATCACGCCTTCTCCAGCGCCGCGGTCAGATCCTCGATCAGGTCGTCCGCATGCTCCAGCCCCGTCGAGAAGCGGATAAAGCCTTCGCTGATGCCGAGCGCGGCGCGGTCGTCCGGCTTCAGGCGCTGATGCGTCGTCGTGGCCGGATGCGTGACGAGGCTCTTGGCGTCGCCGAGATTGTTCGAGATCTTAGCCAGCTTCAATTCGTTGAGCACGCGGAACGCGGCCTGCTTGCCGCCCTTGACCTCGAAGCCGACCAGCGTCGAGCCGCCGCGCATCTGCTTCTTCACTAGGGCTGCCTGTGGATGATCGGCCCGGCCGGGATAGACCAGCCGCGAGACCTTCGGATGGCTCGCCAGTACCTCGGCGATGCGCGCTGCGGTATCGGTCTGCGCACGCACGCGCACGCCCAACGTCTCCAGGCCCTTGAGCAGGACCCAGGCGTTGAACGGCGAGATCGACGGGCCGGTCTGCCGCATGAAATTATGGATGTGCTCCGCGATGAACGCTTCAGACGACAATATGATGCCGCCGAGGCACCGGCCCTGGCCGTCGATGTGCTTGGTCGCGGAATAGACGACGACGTCGGCCCCTAACGCCAGCGGGCTCTGCCAGATCGGCGTTGCGAACACGTTGTCGACGACGAGCCGTGCACCGCCCTTGTGCGCGATCTCGGCGATGCCGGGAATGTCGAGCACGTCCAGCGTCGGGTTGGTCGGGCTCTCCAGGAAGAACGTCTTGGTGTTCGGCCGCAAGGCCCGCTGCCACTGATCGAGATCGAGCCCGTCGACCAGCGTGGTCTCGATGCCGTAGCGCGGCAACAGGTCCTGGATGACGTAGAGGCACGAGCCGAACAGCGCGCGCGAGGCCACCACGTGGTCACCGGCCCTCAGCGGCGCCAGGATCGCGGTCGTCACCGCCGCCATGCCGGTTGCCGCCGAGCGCGCGGCTTCCGCGCCTTCGAGCTCGATCATGCGGCGCTCGAACATCGAGATGGTCGGATTTGAATAACGCGAATAGATGAAGCCGGGATCCTCGCCCTTGAACCGCGCCTCGCACTCCTCGGCACTGTTGTAGACATAGCCTTGCGTCAGGAACAGCGCCTCCGACGTCTCGCCATATTGCGAGCGCAGGGTGCCGGAATGCACCAGGCGGGTTTCGGGGCGGTAGGTGGCAGGCGACTTCGACATAGGACCCTCCGACATGACCGTCGAGGCGAAACGGTCACAAAAAAAACCGGCCTGGATATCTCCACGGGCCGGGATCACAGAGGTCCCCGGCCTGTTTAGCGACTTATTTAACGTGGCTGCAAGCCGGCCGGCTCAAATCACCACGGGATAAGTGATGCTCATATTCCGCAATGCCCTTTCCGTCAAGGCGTCCATCGGATAGCCGTAAAAGGCTAGTATTTCCGGCATGTCCGGATGCATGAGGCCCCTGATGAGGACCCCGGGTTGACGTTCACGGTCGCTGCCGACGCCGATGGTATCCTGCCCGACCGCATGATCGCGGCGATGGCGGAGGCGGGGCTGATCCTGCCCGCATACGATTTCGTCGAAAGCCAGATTCAGCCGGCAAGCCTCGATCTGCGCCTCGGCGACATCGCCTATCGCGTCCGCGCCAGCTTCCTGCCGGGTCCCGGCGCCACCGTCGCCGAGCGCATCGACGAGTTGAAGCTGCACGAGTTCAGTCTCGCGGATGGGGCGGTGCTGGAGACCAACTGCGTCTACATCGTGCCGCTGCTGGAGAGCCTCGCGCTACCGCCGGAGATCGTCGCGGCTGCGAACCCCAAGAGCTCGACCGGCCGGCTCGACGTCTTCACCCGCGTGATCGCTGACGGCACCCGCCGCTTCGACATGATCGGCGCCGGCTATCACGGTCCGCTCTATGCCGAGATCAGCCCGAAGACGTTCCCGGTGCTGGTGCGCGAGGGCTCGCGCCTGTCGCAGGTGCGGTTTCGCACTGGTGACGCCATCCTCAACGCCGATGAGCTCGATGGCTTGCATGCCGCTGAGCGCCTCGTCGATATCGACGATGCCGATCTCTCGGGCGGCGTCGCTGTGTCGGTCGATCTGTCGGGCGAGAAGGCGAACGGCTTCGTCGGCTATCGCGCCAAGCGCCATACCGGCGTCGTCGACGTCGATCGCCGCGCCGGCTATGCGGTGGAGGATTTCTGGGAGCCGATATCGGCGCGGCCCGACGGCAGCCTGATCCTCGATCCCGGCGAGTTCTACATCCTCGCCTCCAAGGAAGCCGTGCAGGTTCCGCCCGATTATGCCGCGGAGATGGTGCCGTTCGATCCGCTGGTCGGCGAGTTCCGCGTGCACTATGCCGGCTTCTTCGATCCCGGCTTCGGCTATGCCGGCGCGGGCGGACAGGGCGCGCGCGCGGTGCTCGAAGTGCGCTCGCGCGAGGTGCCGTTCATCCTCGAGCACGGCCAGATCGTCGGCCGTCTCGTCTACGAGAAGATGCTGGCTCGCCCCGATGCGATGTATGGCCAGCGTATCGGCTCGAACTACCAGGCGCAGGGCCTGAAGCTGAGCAAGCACTTTCGGGTATAGCCCCACACCTTACTGTCATGCCCCGGCTTGACCGGGGCATCCAGTGCGCCGCAGCCTCTCGATTCAGTCACTGCTGCCTCGGAATACTGGATCGCCCGCCTTCGCGGGCGATGACAATGAATGTGTGGCAGGATGCGTAGCCACCCAGCATCATGCGAGGTCTCAACATGACCGACCGATCCCAACTCGACGCCCACATCATCGAAGGCGTTGCGGACGCGCTGATCTATTCGGATCGCTCCGGCACGATTATGCGCTGGAATCGTGCGTCGACCGCGCTGTTCGGTTTCACGGCGGACGAAGCGCTCGGCCAGAATCTCGACCTGATCATTCCCGAGCATCTGCGCGCGGCGCACTGGAAAGGTTTCGAGGCCGCGCTCGCCAGCGGCGCGATGAAGCTTGCAGGGCGGCCGACGCTGACCCGCGCGCTGCACAAGAGCGGACGCAAGCTGTACATCGAGATGACGTTCGCGCTGGTGCGCGATCCGGGCGGCTCCGTGCAGGGATCTGTCGCGATGGCGCGCGACGTCACCGAACGCGTCGAGCGCGAGCGAACGGCCAAGGCGGCACAAAATTCGTGATGCGGAATTGAGGGGCCGCCGTGCAGGGCGACCTGCACGCGCGTCATGTTGCCTGTGACCTGACGCAGTGTCACACTCGATCAAAATAACGATCGGGAGCGAACATGACCGCTGCATCGGACACAGCGCAGGAAGCGCAATGGAAGCGCTGGCGCGCGGTCGCGGATCTCTATCACGCCTACTTCACCGGCCTGATCCTCACCGTGGTCACGCGCCGCGGGACCGCGGATGCCGCCGAGTTCGTCTTCCGCGTGTTCCGCCGCCAGCAGCAGGAGCGCTTCCTGCCCGGGCTCGAAAAGCTCGGACTCAGCCATCTGCCGCCGGCGGTCGCGGCTGCGCAATATCACTATTTCTCCAACTGGATCGGCGGCGTGCACGTCGAATACATGTATGAGAGCGACACCAAGGCCTGGATCCGCTATCCGCCGCCACGCTGGATCTGGAAGGGCACCGCGATCTGCGGCGTGCCCGGCGAGGTCTCGCGGGCGATGCTGCGCGGCTGGCACGCCAACAACGGCGTCGCGCTCGGCGATATCAGGCTGGGCTTCGTCTGCACCAAGCAGAGCGTCGACGGTCAGGACGGGCTCGAAGGCTACTATCATCAATACGACCATCCGCTCGAGCTCGACCAGCGTCTGGTGTTTGCGCGTCATCTCGAGGCGCCGCCGTTCGACGCGAAGACCGCGCCGGAGCTGCCGGTGGCGAGCTGGCCGAAGCCGCGACTTGAAAAAGCCTACCGCAACTATGCGATGGAATATGTCCGCACCGCCGCGCCGGTCATGGTGCAGCTGTTCGGGCCCGAGGATGCCGGCTATCTCCTGCGCCTCACTGGCAAGCTGATCGGGATGCAGTACTTCGAGGAGGTCGCAGCCGCGCTGTCGATGAGCCGCGGTGGTGCGCGTGAATTCGCGTCGTTTCTCGGCGCGCTGTTCGCAGCGCAGGACGATGCAGCCCAGATGACGCAATCGGAAGGCACGTTCGAAATCAATCAGCAGAGCTGGAAGCTGATGGACGACGTCGCCGACCATCACCCCGCTTGCGCCAAGGTGCTGGAGGGATTGTTCGAAGGGCTGGCTGCGGGGTGCGGGCGGCACATCGGCGTGCACATGCGTCCGGCCAAGGGCGGCCGCTCGCCATTGGCCTGGACGATCCAATAGTTTCACCCGTCGAAATGCGCTGCCGCAGGGCACGCCTGCACCCTGCGCAGGAGGAATCGGCGCGCGCCGTGCTAACAAGCCCTGCCGCGCCCTGCGCGCGAAGAATTTGATTAGCACACCTGTTCATTGCCGCGCCGCAAATGGCGCTCGTGCCCGGGAGAGGACATGTCCGACATCGCCGAAATCCCGGTCGATGAACAAGAGCGTCCGTTGCCGCCGCCTCCGCCGCCGATCAAGAGCGCGCTGACGGATGGACCGATCCTGCGCACGCTGCTCTCCCTCGCCTGGCCCAACGTGATCGGGCTCTCGGCGGGCATCTGTGTGGTGATCGCGGAGACCTCCTATGTCGGTCGGCTCGGCGTCGAGGCGCTGGCCGCGATGGCGCTGGTGTTTCCGACCGTGATCCTGACCATGACGATGTCGGGCGGCGCCATGGGCGGCGCGGTGGCATCCGCCATCGCCCGCGCGCTCGGCGCCGGCAACCGCGACCGCGCCGGCACGCTCGCGATGCATGCGCTGATGATCGGCATCAGCTTCGGTCTCGTCTTCATGCTGGGCATGCTGATCTTCGGGCCGCGCCTTCTCGAATTGCTCGGCGGCCGCGGCAATGTGCTGAGCCACGCCATCGCCTACACCCAGGTGTTTTTCGGCGGTGCGGTGCTGCCCTGGCTGCTGAATACCATGGCGGGCGTCCTGCGCGGCACCGGCAACATGAAGCTGCCGTCGTTCCTCATTCTCAACTCCGCGGCCTGGCAGATCGTGCTCGGCGGCACGCTCGGCCTCGGGCTTGGCCCGGTGCCGCAGTTCGGCATGCGCGGCGTCGCCGCCGGTGCGTTGATCGCCTATTGCATGAACATCGGCATCATGGGCTGGTACCTGTTCTCCGGCCGCGCCGGAATCGTGCTGAGGCTGCGCGGCTTGCGCATCCAATGGGCGATGTTCTTCGACATCCTCAAGGTCGGCGCCATCGCCTGCTTCTCGCCGCTGCAATCGGTGCTGACGATCTCGATCTTCACCCACATGCTGGCGCAGTTCGGCACCGCGATCCTCGCCGGCTACGGCATCGGCGCGCGGCTGGAATTCCTGCTGACCTCGATCGCGTTCTCGTTCGGGATCGCCTGTGTGCCGATGGTCGGGATGGCGATCGGCGCAGGCCGCATCGCGCGGGCTCGGCGCATCGCCTGGATCGCGAGCGCCGCCGCCTTCGTGGCGGTCGGCGCGCCAGCATGCCTCGTTGCGATCTTCCCCGATCTCTGGGTCAACATCTTCACCGACAGCGAGGCCGTGCGCGCGGCGAGCCATCAATATCTCTCGACGGTCGGGCCGTTCTACGCCTTCTTCGGCCTCGCCACGACGATGTACTTCTCCTCGCAGGGCGCTGCCAAGGTGATCGGGCCGGTGCTGGCGCAGACCGCGCGGCTGATCTACATCGCCGCGATCGGCTGGTGGCTGTCGACCCACGACGCCAGCGCGCAGAGCTTCTTCTGGCTCGCCGCAAGCTCGATGGTCGTGCTCGGCCTCTTGTCGTGCTCGAGCGTGGTGCTGACCCGCTGGGGACCGCGCCAGACAAAACCTGCGATCAGGCCTGCTCTTTCGACGGTGGACTAGCGATGCTTGTGGCGAGGACGGCCGTCACCGGAAACGCCCGGTGCATCGCGGCCACGGCCTCCTTCGTCTGTCCCTGAACATAGGGTGCAAGCTCGTTCGGCAGCATGTCGATGGTCCAGAGCAGGCGGCACCGCGTCTCAGCGTCGGCAATCACCTGCACCGAGGCGCTGTAGTGCTCCAGCCGCTCATTGTTGATGGCGTAGACGAGGCGCTGCCGCGCATCGTCGCAATCGACCAGCACCTCGCGCGCCACCGAACCGTTGGCGAAGGTGACGATGCGCGCTTCGCCGTCGCGCGTGCAGGCGGTGACGAAGCCCGGCACCAGCCGCTGATGCAACGCGCCGAAATCGCGCACCGCGTCCCAGACGTCGTGTGCGGAGGCGGGGAGGGGGATGTCGTTGTGGATGGAGGCCATGAAGGTGTCCTTGATGATGTTCGGTGGTTGCCACACACGCCGTCATTGCGAGCGGAGCGAAGCAATCCAGAAATATCTCTGCGAAGGCAGCCTGGATTGCTTCGTCGCAAGAGCTCCTCGCAATGACGAGGAGAGCGATCAGCTACAAACCGCCTCGACATTGTTGCCGTCGGGATCGATCAGGAACGCCGCATAATAGGTTGGGCTGTAATCCTTGCGCGGGCCGGCGCCGCCATTGTCGCGGCCGCCGCTCTTCAGGCCTTCGCTGTGAAACGCCTTCACCGCATCATGGTCCTTGGCGCGGAACGCGATGTGGGCGCCGTCGGCTTTGCGACCCTTGTTCAGGTGCAGCCACAGCGCCGGCTCGCCCTTCGGCCCGAAGCCGGCATAGCCGTCGCCGCTGGAGCAAAGGACGTAACCGAGCGGCGCCAGCACGGCGCCGTAGAAGCGCGTCGCGGCGTCGAGATCGGCAACGCGAAGTCCGATGTGGTCGTACATGTTCGTCTCCATTGCGAAAAGCGCGCCGCAACTGGCGCGCGCCGGAGACGACCCTAGTCAGTTGAGGGCAAGCTGCTCTTGGAGAATCTTGCGCTCGCCCTTCGAGGCCTGGCGAAACTTGCTGGGCGACACGCCCGCGGCGCGATGGAAGGTGCGGACGAAATTGGAGAGGTCGCCAAAGCCGACGTCGTAGGCGACGTCGGTGACTGCGATGTCCTCGTCTGTGAGCAATCGCGCGGCGTGCCGTAACCGCGAGCGTACCAGATATTGATGCGGGGTGACGCCGAGCACGCTCGAGAACAGTCGCAGGAAATGGAACGGGCTGAGGCCGACCTGCCGCGCAGCCTGCTCCAGATCTACGTCTCCTTGCGAATTGTCGTCGATCCACAGCGCAGCTTCCACCGCGCGCCGGCGGTCGCGCGCAGTCGGCAGGGTCTGCTTGCGCGTTTTGCCAGAGGCAACGTCGACAAAACGAGCGGCCAGGATGTGACCGATTTCGTCGAGGCCGAGATCGCTGTTGCCATCTGCTGCCGTCTGGGCGAGCTCGCCAAGCACCATCAGCTCGGGCAGCGGCGGCGTCGCGCCGAGTTGCCACACCTCGCGGCGCCCTCCGATGCCGTCGACCAGGTCCTCACTTAGGAAGAAGGACAGGCAGACGTCGCCGGAGACGTGCTCATGCGTGCAGGTGTATTCCTCGCCGGGAGCGCCGACCAGCATCGAGCCCGCCACCAACTCGAAGAAGCCGGCGCGGCAATGGCACCCAAAACTGCCGGAGCGGACATAGGCAATGGAGTGCCCGGTGCGGCACTCCGCAAACGGCGTATCGTCCGGTCCCGCATCGCAGCGAAACTCGGAGACCGTCATCGAGCCTGTCGTCAGCAGCGTGTTCGCGTCCATCCCGCCTATCTAGGCATGATCCGGACAAGTGTGTAGCGGCGGTCCGATAAGATCATGCCCAAAAAATCAAGCTGAGGTGCGGTCAAGACCGCGCCTTAGGTGGGAGGACGCGGCGGAGCAACCGGCAGCAGCACCTCGAATAGCGTCTTGCTCGCGATCGGATGGGCGCCTTCGAGCGCCAGCAGCCGCCGTTTGGAGATGACGCCGCCATAGGGCGACAGCCTGTCTGTGTAATTGCCGGCCTCAAGCACCCGGTGACAGGGCACGATCAGCATGTAGGGATTTTTGGCGATCGCCTGTGCGACCGAATGCGCGGCACCGGAGGCGCCGAGCGCCTTGGCGATCTCGTGATAGGTTCGCGTCTCCCCGCGCGGGATCGTGCAGGTGTATTCATAGACGCGCCGGTTGAAGCCGGGCACGCCGCCGGCATCCAGGCTGACCTCGGAGAAGTCAGGGTCGCTGCCTTGCAGCAGCACCGTGATGCCCTCGATCGCAAGCTCGGCGTTCTCGGACGGCCGCTGCTCGCGTGCCTCGGGATGCACCGCAAAAATCCGGCGGCGGGTGTCGATCTCCCGCGCCTCCGGCAATTGCACGGCCACGACGCCGGTGCTGCTCCAGACGATGCCGCAGCGGCCGATCGCCGTATCGAATATCGCGTAAGCACGCCCCACCATGCACACGCCCCACTCAGTGCACGTTCTTCCCCAGACCCGCAATCATACCACCGCCACAATCCGGCGCACGTGGAATCTTACCAGAAAGTTAAGCAGCGTCGGGTGCGCCACGCCAAAGCGCTTGGCGGAATGCGCCGTCTCGGCTAATCAGGATGGGCGCGAAGCAGCGCATCCGCGGGCGTAGTTCAATGGTAGAACGGCAGCTTCCCAATCTTTTGTGAAGCCTCTCCACCATTCCACATAGTGTCCGGAAACGCCTTGTTTTGCAGTGGTTTCTGCAACTCGACCATCATATACTTCGGCATGGATATCCGCCTCAATCCACGTGAAAGGCGTGCCAAATCGTGCCAATTCTTGGACTCACAGATCTCACCGTTCAGTCACTGAAGCCCGGTCTGTACATGGACCGAAAGACGCCAGCGTTTGGCTTGCGCGTCGGCAAGCGCCGAAAGACGTGGATCGTCCTCAAAGAGCCCAACCGCACCAAAATTCGGCTGGGTTACTATCCTGATCTGAAGCTCGCAGAGGCGCGCCGCCGTGCTTTTGTGGCTCTCGGCACCCCCGTCGGGGAGAAGGAAATCAGCATTGAGTTCGAACAAGCGAAGCTTGTGTTCATCAAGGAAAACTACAGGGGCAAAGCCGAGCGCACCAAATCTGAGACCCTTCGTCTCCTCAACCGGCTGAACTTCAGATGTACGCTCGCTGACCTCAACGATGCGGCGATTGAGCGAGAATTCGGCAAGCTCGCGGATGTACCCAGTGAGCAGCTTCACGCATTCCGCGCACTCCGCACGATGCTTCGATGGTGCACGAAACCTCCCCACCGCTACATCAAGCGCAGTCCGCTTGAAGGCTATCCGGCTCCGGGGAAAGACAAGAAACGCAGCCGCATTCTGAGCGACGACGAGCTGAGGAAAATCTGGCAGGCATGTGAGGGTTTCTTCGGCGACATGATCCGCCTCGTCATGTTGTGGGGGTGCCGGAACGGCGAAATCGGGCGGCTGCAACGGGCATGGCGCGAAGGACGTGTGATCACGATCCCTGGTGACTTCACAAAGAACGGACGCGCCCACGCAATTCCGATCCTTCCAATGGCGCGTGCGATCGTCGATCGGCAACAAAAGATGGGCGACAATTGGCGAGACAAGAATACCGACTACTACTTCCCTGGTCACATCAAGGGTACACACTTCAACGATGGCTCGTGGGGCAAGCTGAAGAAAGAACTCGATAAGCAATCCGGCGTAACTGGATGGCAAGTGCGAGATCTTCGCCGTACCTTCCGCTCGACCCTTGCCCGCCTAGGGATTTCGCGTGAAATCGCCGAGATCATGCTCAACCACGTAACCGGCGGAGGCAAAACTGATCTCGACGAAATTTACGACAGGTATGACTATCTACCCGAGAAGAGAGCGGCACTGCAGAAACTCGAGGCTCACCTGAAGCGGTTAGTTAGCGAGACCTAGGAGATCCGGGCGGACAGGCCTCGTTTCAAAGTTTGGGAGAACCTTCTGTGTCCATCATTAGGTCGACGAACACATTGACGGCGTACCGATCTCACAGAAGCTTGTTCAACGGGACGAACGTGCAATCGGTACGCTCTCGCCACTAAATCTCGACGAACAGGTACGCTGGCTTTCGATAACAGCAATCGCTTCCTCCGGCCAATGCGCCGAGCCGCACCAAGTTGCTGATCCTTGTGAAGCCCCTGGCATTCGGAGGTAGAGGCGGACCAGTGCCTCCCGGTATTGGTAGTAGCCAAATGTGCGTCAGCAATCAACGTCTCAACGTCCCGTAGGAAACTACGGATCCTCGAGTTGCCGCGATACGCAAAACGTATTTTCGAATCGGAGAACCTTAGAGGCCATCATAATGGCGGGCCCAATCTGGTCAGGGCCAGCGAAGCAGCTTAGAAGATAAAGAGGTTTGTCGTCGGCACTCGCTTCAGAGAGAACTGAGGAATATTCACTGCCTGGAGCTACGTTATAAAACACGGGCGGACGAGGCGACGCAAAACGCGACACGCACACACTATTACCTGCGAATGCGATACAAACCGTCGCGGCGGACCGCGGAGGAGATCAGGTTATGGAGATCACCACGTTCGGACTTCCAGCCTTCATCGAGGACTTTCCACCGAATAGTCCCGAATATGCCGACCTCAGCCATCGTTGGACCATCAACGTCAACGGCTGGATTCAGCAGGCGACTCCTGACCCGGCCTACTACTTCTACAATCCACTCTACACTGATGTCCCTTTGGGCACGCAGGCAGTGTTAGTCGAATGGGTGGCGTTTCCGGGCCGACTTGACCAGTACTATTCCGCGACGCCGCCGGTCAGTCCACCGAACCCATACAATCTCCTCCAGACCCAGGTTTATGAACTGGCCGACACCGGCTATTACGATACCGGTCGGAAAACTTTCGAGAACATTCCGGCGATGCTCTGTCCGCAGGCCGATTGGAGCGGAACGCTAAAGACGTTCGGGCCCTACGGCCCGCGCGGCTGGCTCGACGAGTATTGCGAATGGTCGACGGTGCGCGACAGCGACGGCAATCTCATCCGCGTCGATTTTGCCTGCGAGAACCCTGAATACTGGAATACGATGTGGAAGGTGTCGCAAGAACGGGTCCGCGAGCTCTACGAACAGACGCTCAACCACGGGGCGCCATTCGTAAACCAGATCAAGGTCGCCCTCGACGACCTTACCCTGATGGATTCGAGTGGCAATCCCGTGATTGATCCCGACACTGGCAAGCGCGCTTACAATCCGCTCAACAAGTGGAATTCGGGGCCGATTGCAACGCGCGGCGGCGCCGATCCGTATGGCGGGGTTATGCATCTCACCAGCACGCCGAATACCTTGCAGACCGAACTCGGCCTCGCCGGCGCCGCCACGGTGCAATACGTGCCGCCCCAGTTTCAGGACGATCCGGCCAGCCGCAACAGCGATTCCCAAGCGCTGATCTGCTGCGGCAACTACGGCCAAGCATATCGCCACAGCGATCCAACCATCGGCCAGACGGTCAATCAGGTGGTGGGCGGGCAATATGCTGGCATTCCACTGCGCGCCTGCCTCGCCAATCCGGTCGGGCTCTATATCCAGGTACCGGATTCGTCGAGATTCGCCTTCGGGCCCAACATCAAGGTCGGCGTCGACGTGCCCGGCGACGCCAAACCGATCGACGTCTACCAGATTCTGCGCGGTTCTGCCGAGGTCAACGATCCGATCAGTGGGGCACCGTTCCGCGGCAACATGGTCCTGCATGCGGCCGTGCAGATTCCAGGGAGCTGGCTCGCCATGAATCCGAATCTAACGCTGGCCGACATGCTGATTAACGGTCAGCCGATCCAATGGGCCGGTCAAATTGCGAACCAGTTTAAGGTCGGCTTGTTCGCGCGGCCGCTGTCGGCGGACCGGGCTGCGCCACTCGCCGATTGCTCCAGCACGACACCGACGCCCGGCGCGCCACTGCAATGCGTGTGGGCGGTCTTATGGGACGCCATGAGCGAGGTCAATGAACCATGTCCGACCGGCGCCAAGATGCCGCTCGCAAGCAATAGCACCTTCATCGCGCCCTGGCTGCCGGCCGACGGTTCGGCACAGAACCTCGTGCTGACCTGCAATCCAACCAGCGAGCCGGTCTCGGTACAGGTCCAGCTTGCCGACGGCTCGGGGCCGGATCCAAGCATTGCGGTTACCCTTCAAAGCGCGACGCCAACCTTCTACGCGGTGCCGGGCAATTCCTATCCAGGCAATTACACGGCACTTGCTGTCGCCGTAAGGGTCCCGAGCGGCGCCACCATTGGGCTGCGCGGCATCCAGATCACCCAGACCACCAGCAATACCGTACTGGCTCTTCCGGCCGCGGTCTACATCACGGACTAGGGCCATGGCTTACTGCTCGCCGACACTCGTCCTCGCCGCCGCTCTGTTCGCATTCGCGCGCGGCGGCCCCGCGCTGGCGCAGCCGACCGACACCAATCCGTGCGGTGCCATCGGCGTGACCCAGGTGCAGCCGAAGGCGATATTGCCAACTTATTTCAGCGCCGCCTCGAAGAACCAGATCGCAGCAGACTGCTTCGCCTGGCAGGAGTTCATTTACCTCAACTGGAAGGCCGACCGGAACGATCCGGGAACGCCGGATTCGAATACCCAGTGGTCGAGCTTCGGCATGCCGGGCGACACCTCGGCGACGGTTTGGGAGAGCTTCCTCTCGGCGACCCAGGCGTTCACGCAATCGGCCGCGCGCGCCAAATCGGCTTGGCAGGACAGGCGTCCATCAACGAAAACGCTGTTCAATGTGTCGAAGCTCGGAGACGCTGTGCTCGATAACATCGGCCAGGCTGGCAATGGCAAATGGATCTCTGACCAGCGCGGCGTTCCGGCATTCTATGAGATCCTGTTGAATGAGGACGAATACGCCTACATCACCACCAATGTGTTTGACGATTCGGATCTTACCACATTCGCCGGCCAGCGCGCCTGCGCCTCGCAGCAGGGCCAGAACGGACGCGGCGGCTTCAATCTGCCAGCCGGCAATGCCCAAGGCAACACAGACGTCGACTGCAAGGGCAATGTCACCACCTATGGCCAAGGCGTCGGCGCCATCGAGATCAAGGCCGCCTGGGTGGCGCTGCCGTCGGACGGTTCGCTCAACTACCGTTACAAGACCGCGCTCGCCGAATACACCCTGCCTGGCGGCAAGCCTGTTCAGGCGACCATGGGCCTTGTTGGCCTGCACATCATCCACAAGGTACCGGGCGCCAACCAGTTCGTCTGGGCGACCTTCGAGCAGATTGACAATGATCCCGATGACAACAACGGCAATCCGGTCGCGCCAACCTTGCCGCGCAATCCCAACCAGAAGCCATCTCCGGGCTATACGTTCTTCAATCCGAACTGCAATCCGCAGACCGACATCTATTATCGCTGCAGGCCCAACACCCCGCCGGGCGATGCGTGTCCCATTGGCAAGCCGCCGACGCCAGACTGCATTCCTTATTCGGCGCCGATGCAGATCACTCGCATCACGCCTGTGGACTCGCAGGCGAATTCCGTCACTGATTATGCTTGGAGCATCCTGCCGGCGGATTCGGTGTTCAACTATTACCGCCTGATCGACGTGCAATGGCCGAACAGCCCGCAGCCGGTACCGCCGCAGAGCACTGTACCGCTCTCGACCGGCGACATCACGCCATCGAGCGCCAGTCACATCGTCGCCAACACCACACTTGAGACCTACTTGCAGACCCAGAAGTCATGCATGGATTGCCATCAATCCGCCAGGATAGGCAATCCATCGCAGCAAATAACCGCTCAACTTGCCGGCCGCCGGGTGCGCCGCGTGCTGGTCGCGCCGCCAAAAGGGTGGACAGGGGCAACTGATAATCCGGACTACGCGTCCGATTATTCCTTCGTATTTACTGTGGAAACGAACCGATGAGCTGAAAAGGAGCAGTTCAATCCTGCTCAGAACGGACTGTCCGTCGTCAGACGATGTGAGACTGATCAGGCTTTTCGAGAAGGGAGGCGGAGGCTTCGCCTGGAAATCTCGTTCGAAACGCGTTTCGGCGCGTGCGCGCTGAAGCGCTGTCCGCACAGTCCGGGCCGGCCTGATTTCATCGCGTACTTGCGAGTGTAACGACACATCCTGGGTTCATGCCCGCGCCATGCTCGACCATTTGGTCAGCCTTAATTACCTAATAATAGAATCCCCAAGATCTCAACCTGTGGTATACGTCACCCGTCGGCTGACTAACAGCCGTCGCGACGGCTCCAACACGGAGTCTAAGCGATGTCTGAGAAATCAGTGGTCACATTCAAACGTCTGCGTTCAGATTTTGGAATTCCTTATAGTCGTACTCACCTTGACCGCCTGGAGAAGGCGAAGAGATTTCCGAAGAGTTTCAAGCTCTCGATCTATCGCGGTTCCCCACGCGTCTGGTGGTCGCATGAGGTTTTTGAATATTTGGAGAGATGCGCGAAGGCCAGATCCGACGCTCCGAAGTAAGAGGAGCGGGCGATCAGAGGCGGTCAGCGTCCAACACTGGCCTAACACTGGTCGCCTCCTCTCGGGAGGATCACCATGGACCTACTCCGTCTGCTTATCGCGTTTGTCGGCTTCTTTGTCACTCTTTTCGGCTTCATACTCACAACTGGCGAATGGATGCATGGCAGACCTCAGTATCCGACTCATTGGGTCGTGCTCATCGTCGGCGCATTGATGTGGTTGCAGTCCATTCCCCTTATTCGGGCCCATGCAGAAGCGAAGAGGAGAGAGTTCTTCCGTACTCTCATCAAGGGGAAGAGGGTCGATGGCGGCAAGTCGAGATAAGTGCATTCAGTGCGGCAACCGCCATCGTTCGTACGATCTTGAGCCGCCTCCCGAGTCCTTAGCGAGTGGATCACTAGACCCCGACGGCAAATTCATGGGAATGCCTTACTGGTTCTGCTCTGTTGAGTGCTATAAAAAAGCGGTCCGCAAATTTCTCGAGCCTCGCTACGATTTCGATAGACAGGCCGAAGACGATGATGATTACAAAGAGCACGTCGAGAACGCGACCGTCGAATATTACGTGAAGGCTCGTCCTGGTTTCGGACTCTTGGGCTCACTCTTCAGCAAAACGGCCTGGATGAGCGAGCGTGATTTTGTCCAACCGGAGCGCGAAAAGGCGCTCGATGCGTTCCTCACCAGAAAACAATCGGAAATAACAGGTGCGGAACTTGAACTTCATAACCGGCTGTACGCCGAGTGGATGCACCAGATCGATGAGGAAAACAAGAAAAATGAGGCGGAGGCCGCCAAGCGCCAAGATCAGATCATCAAACTTGCCAAGGAGGAGAAAGAAAGAGAAGAAAAACGGCAGCGAGAACTGGAAATAGAAATGGCGCAACAGCAAGCTGTGAAGGAGATGCTAAGTCCTAAAGAGATACCTCAGCACATCCGCTACGAGCATACCCACGTTCTCGGCCCAAGTGGAAGCGGCAAGACCACTCTCCTTCAAAATAATCTTCTCAAAGACTTCGTCGAAAACTCGAACCCTCCGGCTTACATCGTCGTTGACCCCAAGGGCTTGATGGTCGAGCGCCTGGCGCGATTAAAAACGTTCAGTGACAGGGTTGTCATCGTAGACCCTGCTGATGCACCTGCTCTCAATCTGTTTGCAACAGACGGACGAGACCCGGCCCAGCTCGTGTCAGATTTCAGCTACATATTCTCGACCACGAAGCAAAAGCTGACTGGAAAACAGGCCGCCTGTTTTCAGTTCTGTGCCCGAATGCTCTTTTCGCTTCCCGGCGCAAACCTCGAAACCTTGCTCGATTTGCTCGATGACCGGATAAACAGGAAGCCGCCCAATCCGCTATTTGAAACCGTGATCAAAAAGCTCCCATCGATACCTAGACGATTTTTCGAGAGTGATTTCTATTCCGCCAACTACGCCTCCACGCGCGAGGAGATCAAGTCTCGCATTTACGGTATTGCCGGAAACGAGACCCTGGCTGTGATGTTTAATGCCGCTACGCGGAAACTTGACTTGGGCAAATGTATTCGAGATCGAAAAATTGTGCTCGTAAATACCCGCCTGTCTCAGCTCAAAGAGGCCCATCAGACTCTGGGTCGCTACATCCTTTCTCTGGCACAAGACGCCATCCAGTCTCGCAACGATAAGCATCCGGTCTACGTCATGATCGACGAATTTCAAGAGTTCGCTGATTCGGAAAAGACACCTCAGTTGTTCCGCCTGCTCCGCGAGTACAACGGTGGAGCGATTGTTGCTCATCAGAATATGTATTGTGATGAGCTTGACGAGGCGACCCGCAACGCGATCTCAACGAACACCAGCATAAAATACGCCTCGAGTCCTGAGGCGCAAGATTTGAACTATATGGCGCGCGATCTCCGTTGCAGTCCTGACTTCTTGAAGCACGTGCACAAGAGTGAAAGTGACGCGTACTTCGCCTGCTTCGTAAGAGGTATGCATCCTCCTCTCGAGCACCCCTTCATCCACGACACGCAACTCGGATGGATCGACGAGTGGCCAAAGATAAGCGATGCCGAGTATCATGCGCTGCGTGAGCGCAACAAGCGGATGTTGCAGGATAGTCCCCTTGCCTTCGACGGGGCTGCTGCGTTCGCTGCGCCGAAGCACGATTGGCGCGCGACGCTTGGCGGCGCCGATGTAAATGAGCCCATTGTACAAAAGCAAGGGCCGCCGAGCGCAGTGATTTCACAAGGTTCCGGACAGCACATTGCATCCGCTGAGGTTCTTGATCCAAGCAAACCGGCACCGTGGAAGCGCAAATAATTTTGCGCGCAGCGGTTGGTACATGATCTTCCACTGCGTGCTACGATACCTCAACGACCCACATAGCTGCCGACTTATCAGCCGCTCCGCGCGGATTTATCTTCCGCGCTATGAATTCACGCTGGACAACGAAACCTGTGACGCGCGGCGGCGAGCTTGTCTCGATACGCCCGAACGTTCCTGGCGATATTGAGATCTTAAAGTGCCTTGGCCGCTACACGGTCCTCACGGCGCAGGATATTGCAGCGCTTACGAGGCGATCCTATGGCGCGGTTATCGCGCGGCTCAGTCTGCTGAAGCGCGTTCCGCACAAGATGATTGCCGTTCATAGGACGCAACTCGATAGTCCGCGCCTCTACCAATCCTGCGCCCAAGCTTTCCATCTCACCCCAAGGGGCGTCTCAAAGCTCAACGAGATCGGTTTCGAACCGCTTCTCCGCGACTCTTCGAGCCACTTCCTGCATACTCTGACAGAGAGCCAGGTGATGGCGTCTTTCGAGATCGGCGCGAGAGAGCGCCTTGTGCCCTTCTCAGAAATTCTCCAGAGCCCGTGCACGCCGAATGGAGTCAAAGAGAGCGGAGATCATAGTCTTCCAGTCGCCTTCGCTCATCGGGGAAAGCAGTGCGACTACCGGCTGACACCCGATGGTCGCCCCTTCGCCATCGAATACCTGAACGGCCATTATCGTTTCTTTGTGCTCGAAGTCGATCTCAGAACCGAGCAGCTCAAGTGGAGCGACAAGGACCGGCAGACCATTGAGCGGAAGTTGATCGCGTACCGCAATGTGCTGGAGAGCGGCGTCTATCGAACGCATCTCGGGTTTCCCAATCTGACCGTCTTGTTCACGACGACCACGATGGCACGTCTTGAAAGCATGAGGGAACTCTTGGCTTCCACTGGGGGGCCTCATCTCGATCGCTTCGCTTTCAGTGTCTTTCCCACAATCACAGGCGACACGCCGCAGCCTGATGATCGCGGTTGGGCGTTCAACCGGCAATGGCTGCAATGCGGTGGCAAAACTCTCGACATAGGAGCAGAGTAATGGACAGACTACAGCGTATAACTGAATTGCTTGCACACAAGACAGCTATCGACAGCGAGCTGAAGGCGCTCAAGGAGCAAATTGCGCAGGAAAGCGCGGCTCTCCAGAAAGCGAGGAGGCCGCGTCAGAAGAAGGAGCCGCAGAATGTCTGACTTTCTCTGGTGTCCAGAGTGCCGACAATCGTTCGTCGATGAGGAGCGCGTGTTCTTCGCGCAACGGTGCACGGATTGCGGCGGTCTCTTAGAAGCAGAAGAAACAGGCCGATGCGAGATCGACTACAAAGAGCTCGATTTTGACTATCGGGAGGAAGAAGCTGACGAAGATGAGCGGGACAAAGACGAAGAGCGTGAAGGAGAGCAAGAACAAGAGCAAGGGGCTGAAGATATCGATGAAACGGAAGCAGACGCCGACGCCGAAGGTGAATAAAGAAGATGAGCCGCGCGAATGCGGCTCTGTTCGCATCTCCGAAGCTCTCATCCCCTATTTACAGCCCAGTGAACCTTTAAATGAGTATCCGCGTTAGTTCGGCGGCGAGGCTGGCCCTCTAATCAGGATAAGCGGTCGCTTTGATTTTCATTCGACGTTGCGCTTCGAAAGACAGCGACAAGCCGATCCCCTTCCCAAAGCTCAACGTCGTGCTCCCCACACATTTGCTCGGCTCGACATCTCGCAGCCTGCTCGTCGATGCAGTCGAGCTTCGCGGCGCAGATCACTCGCCGGCTGCTGTCCACCACGAACACTCTGTACCGCATTATGACCGTCCCATTCCAAGGGAAGCCGTCATCGTAGTCCAATGTTCGTCTAAGGCAGCGCCAAAGTAAGTGCAGGCGCGCGGAACGTTTGTACGTGTGGCAATTCGGCTATAACAGCGCCTGGAACTCTTCCATCGTAACGTCGTAAGGTATCCCTGCACAGTGCGCCTCATTAGCGTAATCTGACCGCGTGCCGAAGCGAGCGGCTCGTGCTTGAGAAGAGAAGCATTCCGGATATCATCCGCAGTACGCCGAGCCAAGTTGTCCTCCGGCTCGTGGCTTCGTTACCAGCCTCCGCGAGACGTACGCCGATACCACTTCAATCGGTATAAGCGCGCGGTCGTTCGGTTTCGGCAGTCTCGTTTGAGACCAAGCAACGTCGCGCACGTTCGATCTGTGCGTCGGTTACGAAGTCATCCTTCAAGCTCGTCAAGCAGAGCCGTGCGCTTGTCGTGGAGCTCCCTGAGGTGCTCGGCTATCGAACGCTGCGTCTCCTGCCATTCGATGCGTTCTTCCGCTGTCCAAAGGAAACACTCAAGTTTGAAGCGAGCTTTCTCAGCCTCGGCGAATTCATTGTAAAGTGTGATATCTCGCTCCACTTCGTCGAGCTGTTCACGAACAGTCTTTGGCATAGCCGGCCTCTGGGGCTTTGCCTCCAGCCAGGGGCCGTCTTCATCTCAATTTACGCGATTTAGCAACTACTCATTTTCTCGGTGCGGGGAGCTGACGCAAGGTGCTAGTGCGCGAGGTTGTCCGTGTGAGTTTCAACTCCTTGTGCAATTGTGCGGCAAAACAGGCCTCGTATTTGGCTCAACGACGGCTGAGTAACGGCCCGTGTCGTGGAAAGCCACCCCGATGAAGTCTCCTTGTCGCCAGATGAGGCGACAAGGAGAGGTGGTGCGAAACCCATCGAAAGAAAGCGAAAACTCGGTCGGCAGAAGCGTGAGTCCATTAAGCTGAATGCCAGCACCTCTATTGGAGAGATCACGCACCAGGCATGGCTCGGAGGTGATGTGTCCCGGAATTGAGAGAAGAACCTCTTGACACACCGACTGCCTTTCGAGCGACCGCCGGCACGAGTTCTTCCGTTCCCATTGACGGACCCTTTCTCGCAAATCCTCTAACTCTCGGTACTGGCGCTCCAGGCTCATCTGTCATTCTCCTTTTTTCTTGTTTGCGCTTCCCAAATGGTTCCGAAATTCAACACGATAGCTATGTTAGAGCTGTCCTCAGGTTGAGGGAATCCCGGACAACTACCGTTGTGGCCGATCGCAGTTTGGCGGTTGAACGCGTAACTTGCCGGGCCTTGAACGGCACCGTTGGCTCAACTATGGAGATGGCGGCAGTAGTGCAACGACCATGGCGGGCCTGTGACCGCGCCGCAGAAAGCGCTGTAAGTGGCCGAGGTGGAGACGTGTGTAAAGAGGATCGTGTAAAGGCAAATTGCTCTGCCAGTGTGTTCCTTCAGTTTGTCAAAAGGCAGGACTGCGCCGGAGCGTCACAGCAAGGCCGGTAAACTTCATAGGACCCCCACTATCCTGGTAGGTGTGTCGCAGCTCGCCTTCGGCAATAATGCTCTCGCGACCGTCACTCGTAAGGGAACTGAATCACGTCAAGACTTCAGGGGACGTATGTGGATGACAACATCGGAACGAAGCTTGTATTTCATAGGCTAACGATTCGAATGCTCTTTGCGACAGCGCTGAGTGTGTCACAGGGTGACGCCAGAAGACTGTCGCTCTAATCAGGGCGGCGCTGCAGCAACATGACGCCAATCTGCCTACCAAGATTGCCGACGACGAGATCAACGCCAAGGGGGCCGCCATCCAAGCCGCTAGAATTGCTTTCGCGATAGCCATGACGGCAGCGGTAGCCGCGGGGGCGTTCTTTGCTATCCGTCTTTTGATTGGATTTTACGGATAGGGTCTCGCCGCTCCACCCCCAGCCGAACCAATCACAGATGGAGGCCGTGTCGTGATGGCGAATGAACAGGATGTTACAATTCGACCTATTGCCGAGATCGAAATCGACAAGTCGGTCGCCATCATAGTTGAGCAGATGGATGAGGAAATCTCCATTGCCATTGCGAGCGTCGTCGGCGTTCACCTCCAAGTGACGGCCGGGGAGGCGCACGTGAGTTATCTCGATCTTTAGCTGTGGCCGCGGAGAATGCGGAAAATTCCGCACGTCAGCCAAGACGTAGTGGGGCGCTCCCCACTATCACTGCGGGATCTCGGTCAGATTGCGCCATATCGGCCGGCCTGTTGCCCGAGTGAACCGCGCACCATCTCCTCCAAATTTGTCGTCGCCATCGGTCAAGATGAGAGTAATTTCGTCCTCAATCATGCTGCTTACGGCCGTGGGCACGTGGCCAAAGGGGCCGATGGTGATTTCATGGCGATCTGCAGTCCTGCACGTTTGGGTAAGGTGATTCGTTACGGTCGCCCCCTATAACTAACTAGGTGCGCGACCTGGACCAGGAGGTGGTCGACCATCAGACAGGCGCTTTCGGCTTTATAGACGTCGGCAGTAGCGGCGCGTTCGGGGTATCTGAACCAATGCTCTTTGTGATAACGGCTGAGGTGTTCCACGTCCCTTGCAGGGCCAGGCAAAAGGCGCTCTCGAAGTCCATCAGTCTTTGCTAACAAATCCTCAAGGTCATGGGACCGCTGCAGTTCACGTTGATGTTGCCCCTGAAATTGCAGCAAAGCTTTCAAACGGTTCTATAAGGGCGAAAGTGCCTGTAGCGCCATAGCAACCGACAGGACAGCGGCGGCGAAAACCAGCAAAGCGCACATCATTCTGTTCCCTCCAGTATTACATCCAATCCAATAACTATCGAAAGTGATCGGAAGACCAACCTGTGGTTGAGCTGCTGCACTAGGACCATGATCAGCTACACAAGGTCACGGAACGCAACCGAGTGCGACTGAACATTCTCCATGAAGTGCTTCCCCCGCACGGATTGATCATCCTGGCAGAGGCTGAATTTGCGTCTCATACAAAGAAGAAATCGTTGATTGTGATGGTGGCGGCATTGCTAGTTCCGACGAGTCGCATGGTGTCGACGCCATCCACTGTGACTAATGTGTCGGCACCGACGTCGGCGATCGCGACCCGCATCGCGAAATCGGTAGCGCTGATGCCGAACGCCGTGACGTCAAGAAAGTCCTGGCCGCCCGCGGGGTTGGCGTCGAAGCCCTGGATCCTATCGTTGCCGAAGCCGGGCGCGAACACGAAGGTGTCGCTGCCGGCTCCGCCGTTCATGGTGTCGTTGCCGATGCCGCCGATTAGGATGTCGGCACCGTCGCCACCATTGATCGTGTCGTTGCCGACCCGACCGTCGAGGACATTGGCAGCCCTGTTTCCGGTGATCTGATCGTTGCCACTGCCGCCAATCGCGTTTTCAATCGAAAGCAGAATATCAGTACCGATCTGTGTGCCTCTCGCGCTGCCAATGCCATTGACCGTGAATTCGAAGATCGTCGTGCCAAGATTGACAGTCACCGGAGTACCGATCTGGGAGAAGTCCAAGGTGTCCAAGCCAGCATCGCCAACATAGATGTCGTTTCCGTCGTTGATCGAGGCCATCATAGTATCGTTGCCGCCGCCGGCGTAGACTTGGTCGTTTCCGGTACCGGCGGTAATCAGATCATCACCACCTTGGGCGTCGATCCCATCATTGCCGGCCAAGCCACTGATTTGATCGGCCGCCGCGGTCCCGTTCAGGCTGCGATCGTTGCCCGGCGTACCGCTGATCACGTTGTAGACCGGTCCTTCGGCCGTGCCGTTGATGGTGAGAGTCAGCGCCGAAGCCGAGGTGAGACCGGCTGCATCGCGCATCGTATAATTGACAATCACAGTCGCAGCGTCTCCGGTATTGAGCGGATCGAACAGAGTGCCCGGACTGAACTGGATCTGTCCCCCGATTATCGACAATGCGTCCGCTGCATTGGTGCCTGCAACCGAAGCGTTGGAACTCGACACGGACACCGCGCCGATCGACACAAGCGTCTTGCTGTCGCCCACATCCGGATCGGTATCATTGGCGAGCACGTTGAAGCTCTTTGTCTCGTTCTCTGTGGCCGAACCGGTGTCCAGATTCGCCGTCGGCGCGTCGTCGGTGTTGGCCACCGAAAGCGTGAAGTCGTCATTGACCGAGGCCAATGAACCGTCCGTCGCGGTCACCCACACCGTGATCGCGCCAACATCGCCGTTGAGCGGCGTGCCCGAGAATGCGCCCGTCGCCGGGTTGAATGTCAGCCAGCTCGGCAGCGCCGCTCCGTCTCCCAGCGTCGCTGTCAGTGCAAGGCTGTCGCCTAAATCCACGTCTGAAAAGGTGTCGGCGGGAAGTATGAACGAGAACGGTGCATCCTCAATCGCAGTCTGATCGGGAACAGCGTTGGCCACCACCGGCACTTCGTTCATGTTGGTGACACTGATAGAGAAGGTCTTGTCGAAGGTCTTTCCCGCCGAATCGCTGACCCGTAGTGTGACTTCATGTGAAGTCGCGGTCTCGTAATCGAGTAAACCCGTCATCACTAGGTCGGCCCCGTTGATCGAAAACAGGCCATCTGCGTTGCCGAGTAACGAATAGCTGAACGTTTCGCTGGCGTCCTGATCGTGTGCCGACAAGCGCCCAACGACCGTACCGATGGCCAAGTTTTCCGCGATCGAAACGTTCGACAACACAACGTCTGTTGGTGGTTCGTTTACATTAGCCACGCTAATTGCAAACGTCTTGTCAAAGACATTGAATGCGGAGTCCGTCACTCGCACGATCACATCGTACGATGTTGCTGTCTCATAATCGAGCGGTCCCGCCACGACCAGGTTTGCACCGCTGAGGGAGAATTGCCCGCCAGGGCTGTCGAGTAGTGAAAAACTGAACGTGTCTCCAAGATCCGGATCAGCTGTGGAAAAGCGGCCGACCACAGTGCCACTATCACTGCTCTCTGCAACCAGAGCATTCGACAGCGTGATATCGGTCGGCGTTTGGTTGAAGATGAAATCGCTGTCGGTAAGTTGATCTGGAGTGACATTTTCTAGCACGAAGCCGCTACCCAGTACGATCAGCGTGCTAGTGCCAGCTTGAGAGACATTGAGGTTGGCAATGCTGGTGACGCCTACGACTCCCGATATCAATAATTTATCGACCCCCACTTGGAAGTCCGTGATGGTGTCGGTGCCTCCGCCTTGGGCGTACATGAAGATGTCAGCGCCGAGACCGCCAGTCAGCCGATCATTTTCTCCTCCGCCAAATAGTATGTTCGTGCCGTTGTTTCCAACGAGCACGTCCGCAAAGTTCGATCCGACAACTCCTTCTATCGAAGCGTAGGTGTCTCCGGCGGCACCGCCAGCGTTTTGCGCCGGATTGCTAAGGTTTGCAGTAACACCGGAGGCCGCGTTTGCATATGAAACCAGATCGCTTCCAGTCCCTCCATCAAGAAGATCGGCCCCGGCACCACCGAGCACAATGTCGTCACCACCCTGACCAAATAACAGGTTATTGCCGTTGTCACCCATCAGCGTGTCGCCAAAATTCGATCCGCTTATTCCCTCGATGGAGATGTAGGTGTCTCCAGCAGCCTCGCCAGTGTTCATGCTCGGATTGCTCAGGCTGACAACTAAACCGCTTGAGGCTTCAAAATATTCGGCGACGTCAGTCCCACCACTTCCGATCAACCTGTCAGCGCCCGACTCGCCTCGGAGGTTGTTGTTATTATTGTCACCGATCAGCGTATCGTCGAAGAACGATCCGACCAGCGCTTCAATCGAGACATAACTATCTCCAACGGCATCGCCTGTATTAGCAGCCGGATTGCCGAGGCTAACAGTCAGGCCAGTCGATGATGTCCAATATGCCGCGTAATCAAATCCGGCCTGTCCGTCGAGAAGGTCTGCACCTCCTCCTCCCACTAGCCAATTGGATGTGCCGTCGCCGATCAGCGTGTCTGCAAAGCGGGTTCCGATTAGCCCCTCAATAGATAGGTACGTATCCCCTGCTGCTTCGCCTGTATTCATAAACGGATTGATCAGGCTAGCCGTTATCGGGCTCGGGGCTAAGTCATACCCATAGCTCGCGTAATCGAAGCCGCCTTGCCCATTTAAGAGGTCGGCACCCGCTCGTCCCTGAAGAATGTTCAGGTTGTTGTCACCGATCAAGGTGTCCGCGGAGTCACTCCCAATCAATCCCTCAATTGAGATGTAAGTATCTCCAATCGCGTCCCCCGCGTTTACGGAAGGGTTGATGAGGCTGGCGGTTACTCCGATCGGAGATGACTGATACCGTGCGTAATCGAAGCCTGCCCCTCCATTGAGAACATCCGCGCCCGCGGCACCGTCCAAATTGTTGCTGTGACTATCGCCAGTCAAGATATCGCCGAACCTACTTCCCCACAGGCCTTCGATCGACACATACGTGTCGCCCGCTGCGTCGCCAATATTCTGCGAGGGATTGGCTAAGCTTGCGGTTACGCCTGCTGATGCGGAACTATATCGGGCATAGTCGAACCCTCCGCGCCCATCCAAGTGATCGGCGCCAGGGCCACCATCGAGGGTGTTGTTGTTGCCGTCGCCATATAGTGCATCGTTAAACGAGCTCCCGCGCAGAAGCTCGATCGAAAAATAGCGGTCACCAGCTGCTTCTCCTGTATTGCTGGTCGGGTAGGCAAGGTCGATGGTCAGCGGAATGAGCGAGTTGCGGTAGTCTGCAGTGTCGAATCCTGCACCACCGTCGAGCACATCTGCGCCACCTTCACCGATCAGGATGTCATTGCCGCCGAGCCCATTGACCTGATCAATACCCGGGGTGCCTACAAGGGTATCGGGACCATTGGTTCCAGTGACGATGTTAACACTAGGCGACGAATTCAGCACCGCCGCGGCAGATTGCGTGACGCCGTTCGAGAATTGGAAATTGTCGACGCCCAGGAACGTATCGTCGCCTGCTGGACCAGATAGGATCAAATTGCCAGCCGTTCCGGAAACCGCGTATCCCTGGCCGAAAACATAGGGAACGATTACAGTGTCAGTTCCGGCACCGCCATCAACCACATTGTTTATTTTTCCGGATGGCAACGTAATAGTATCGGCACCGGATCCTAGGGTTACATTTTCAATGCTAATCAGTGTGTCACTCCCGCCGGTCGAAGCGGTCGCGAACCCATTGTTCTGATCAAGATTTACTATCCAGCCTATTGAGAGACGATCTCGAAAATCGGCCGTGTCCTGACCGCCCATGCCGTTGATGGTGTCTTGACCCAGCCCGCCTTGGAACCAATCGTCCCCGTCGTCGCCAATGAGCTGATTGTCACCAGCATAGGGATCGCCAACGTAGTAATTCCCGAATTTTCCGTAATTGGAATTTGGTGATGAGCTACCCGTAACCGACTGCCCAGTAACCGGTGTGATACCGTCGAACGTGATTAGACTGTCGAAGCTGTCCGTTGCGTTCGCAAATATTGCACCGGATGGATGACGGAAAATTTCCGTACTAAATTGAAGGTGCAGATGACGACCATGGATTCCGGCGGTGGTCCCTGTATTGCCGGACGTCCCAATGATCGTTCCTAAAGCAACCTCGTCGCCAATTGCAGGGACGACGCCGTTGGTCCGCAAGTGGGCGTATGTGGCATAAAACTGATTTGCTGTGCCAGGATTATGAAGGATGGTTATGTAGTTTCCCAATCCGCCATTGGCCGCACTGGCGGAAGGGCCATCGATCGGACCGTCCGGGACCGACTCGTTTACTGCGATCACGACTCCCGGCGCGATGGATAGAACATCCTCGTATACAAGGTCAAAATCAAATGCGGCGGTCCACCAGTCGGTTTTGTTCGGATCTGTATGACTGCCGGCTCCAGAAGCGTCCTGGGTCACCTGATGCGTTCCGGAAAATGGATAGGACACATTGATCGGCATTAGCGCACCTCCGAGTTCTATGGACTACACGCGCCGACGTCAGGGATCGACATACTGAATACATTACGAGAAATCGCATAGCGACGCTGATCGGCGTTGAAATAGAAAGTAGCAGAGAGGATTCTCAGCCATGCTTTTCGTTATTGAAAGAACTGAAAGCTACCGATTATATCCCTTGCCGCTTCAACCTGATCAGAAGCAGTTACCGCGATGATCACATTACCTTCTCGCATAGGCGTCTCCCCCCTACGCCACGGAAGCGGCGGGTCAACGAAATTGATGACCAGTTCAACATAAGACTGTCCGCAGCGTATCTCCGTCCATTGCACGGCCTTGCCGGCCAGAATCGTCTGTTCCTTTTCTCTGGAACAGCCCATTCCCCCGTAGCCCATGACAAACGTCGGCAATACAAATATTGTCCCGTATGTGCCTTTGAATACGAACTCCGACGGCTCCGACCGAACCTCAATTTCTGAACCGGGCGGGTATTCAATACTGAATCCGTAATGTGTGTTGATGTAGGTCTTGGTACTGGTCGTTCCATTTGACTGCAATCGCACCGGAGCAGACTGCGGGGGCTTCCTTTCAGCAATTGGATTTGCCGAGTCCTTAGCAAGGGAGCTTAGGTCGATGCTGGCCGACGCACCGGTCGAGCTCGAGTAATAGTTGTTCGCAAGTTTCTGCGGAGAAGCTCCTCGCTGCGCTGAACTCGTTGGCGCAGAAACGGCGTATTCGGATGCTGATGGGGAGCTGCTGCCTCTGCTGAGCGTTCCAAGAACCGCAACGATTAATACGATCGATAAGACAAATAGCGCTGAGATCGCGCGGAGCATCATATAACTAGAATTGTAGCACGAGCTTTCGTCTCTGGTGACGGAACGCCTGTAAAGCCATACGTGCCAGCCGTCGCGCCCGGTAAGACTCAACGCGACAGCTGTGCAACAATCTTCGCTGCGCGCTCCTAGCATCGCACGAGCGCCTTTTGCCATGTCAGAACGCGATCTGATCGGCTGGATCCGAGGCGCCCGCCGCCCGCGCGGTGAGATGCACAAATCTTGCCCACAAATCCTGGCTACAAAACCAACGTAGTCATGGCGCTCCCTCAAAACGCGGTGGATGCTGCCCGGACTTCCGTCCAGGTTCACACGTTGAGGTGCTCGCTTTTTCGGCCTGACCGTTCTCAATTGCTACGCGCAATGAAATCATCGAGACGCAGACGGTCCTTGCCGCTCTGAGAAAAAAGCCGCCCCCAGCGAATGCGCAATATTGATTTCAGCCGCAGAAAGGCAAATCGACGCCGCCTCTGCGGTGCCTGCCGATGGCATCGACGCTGCCTGTTCAACTAACGGCGAACTCGGTACACCGCCGTTTTGTGGGCAGTTGTCAGGCGCTCAATTGCGCCTGTTTCAAGTTGATGCTCTTTTAGTCGAAATGCAAGGAGAAAATGCGCGTATTGCGCGAGCTCTTCACTTTCCACACTCCATTACCGGGCGGAGGTGTCGGCCGACTGAAAGAATAGGAGCGCCAGCGCTGCTGCATCGAACAGACCCATTCGACGATCTTCGCTCATCCACGGTTTGCGGGGCGGCGGGACGTATTGCTCGAAAGCCGGAATGTGCTTCGCGATTACCTCGGCGAGGCCCTGCTTGTTCGGGCACCCGTAGCACTCTAATGCGCGTCGCACCTGATCGCGTGAGTATGCACAAACGGGAATGGCGCGATCTTTCGCAAGTCCAGCGATCGAGCCGTTGAGCTTGCTGATCCATCCTGCCCGTCGCGTACCTTGCTCGGAGGTATCTTGGATGACGAGCACATCGGGAGCGTATCGATCGATGACTTGGGAGATACGCGGCAGGCATCTCTTCCCCTTCCGAGGTCCGCGCGTCTCGCGTATTCCCCAGTCGTACGGTGATAATTGACCTTCGAACACGACGAACGCAAAGCCGCGCGTGTTTAGATAGATAGAGAGGACGAGTAAGGAGCGGTGGTCATTCGTCATATGGTTGCATCGATGCGCTGCCCTTCTACTCGCTCCAGCAGCCGTTCGAGGAAATCAAGCTTCAGGCGCGTTGCCTTGGATGGGTCGCCCTGAAGCGCTTCATAGAGTTCGCTGGCACGCCGAAGTATGGCCTGCTGTAGCTCTGACATGAGCCCAGGAAACAGCTCCAATGGGGACGTACTGAAGATCATCTCGCATATGAACACGGCATCGAGGCTGGGCCTGCGCTTTGAGCCTTCAATTCGAGAGACTGCGGTCCTGCTCTTTACGCCGATCAAGAATGCGAGCTCCTGCTGGGTAAGCCCCCAGCGTCGGCGATGCGGACGGAGGTATGATTGATGACGATGACGCATAAGTCGTGCAGCCGGCCAATAGGATCACCGGCACGCACGCTATGGTCCCCTGGAGTGCAGTTTCGTTCGAGACGTCAAAAAGTGCCCACGTGGCACTCAAATGAAATAATCTGCGGCCTTCCATTGTATCTATCGTGCCGTCAGATGTTGCCTGGTCCCAGATGAAAATCTTGTGGAGATGGGGACTTGGGGACGTGGAAGAACGCCCCGGCACACCGAATATTGGCGTTCGCTTCCCTATACGTTCAGCTTGGGGGTGCCTCTAGAACTTCTTCGAAGTCCCCACGTCCCCTGTGGGCTCTGTCGGCGGCGCATCGGTGACAACATTCACTCCATATCTCCGGCACAACATCTCCACTTTCCCCCTCTCAGTCATAGGAATGACGTACACTCCGTGGGATTTGTAGGTCCGGAGGTTCAGCTTCGTGCGCAGGACGCTTCCGATCCACCGGTTGCTGATCGGTCGGTCATACTCGGGCCCGTAGCGATCGATGATACCCATTGTGATGTCAGCGACGGGAACGACCTGCCTACTGGTAGACAACATCAGGTCAACAAGGATTTCCAAGACCTGGGCCTCCATCAGAAGGCCGCGCTCGGCGATGATCGAGTTCTGGGCATGCTCCGCGGCATTCCGGAGTTCGCTCCGCAGTCGTGGATCACTGACCACGCTCAGCAGCGGCAGCATGATTTGATTGAGACGCGGCTCCAATTTGGGATCGGCGAGGGCCGGGTTGAGCTCAATCTCGTGCCGTCTTCGAAACCGATACAGTAACAACTTGTTGCGCAACTCACGCGCCTCGTCTTTGAAGGTCGGCGGGAGGTTGATGGGAATGTCGTTGCGTAACGGCCGCGCACCGGTTTCCTCCGTGATGAAGCGGCTCTCCAGTGCTCTGTCCTCGTAGCGTCCCCTCGTTGCAACGATTTTCGGTCCAAAGACGTGGAAAGCTTGCGGGTTGAACTCACGCTGGCGGTTCATGACCGTGCGCAGGACCGGCATGCCGCGCATATTGCCGTTGTTGAGGATTTTGACGATCTCCGAACGCTCGTCGCTGAAGCGAAAGTCGGCCTCATCGAAGATGAGTGTTCCCCGAAAGGCATTGAGCGTGTGGAAAATCGGCGAGACCGTCGAGGCGCCGCTTGCGAAGAAAGGTTTGTAGCAGAGCGAACCGATCGTGAGAAGCGAGCGCGTCTTTCCCGTGCCGAAATCGCCGCGAAGACGAAGGTACGGCAAGTCATTGAATGCGTCATAGAGCCAGCTCAGTAGGACGTAATGACTGGCGACCTGCTCAAAGGTCGGGCTAAGGTCGGCGTAGCGGTGGATGAAAGCCACAATTTCAGAGACGAGTTCTTGCTCGGTCCCGTAGATGCGCGGTTCGGACGGCAGCAGTACAACGTCATTCTTGATTAGATTGTTGTTGGGCGAAAACGGGACCAGCTGGTCCCCACCGGGCACGTCCACGTGCGTGGCCAAGGTCCAGCGTCCTGCAACTGACGTCGCGAGCAGCGTGGCGCGATGCTCTGGCCTATAGACCAATTCAACGATGGTGCCATCTTCAAGCACGTCGGACACCGTCGGACTGACGTGTCTATGCTCAGATATGCCTTTGGGGTTGGCGCCGGGATCGTTCATGGCACAACGATCGCCGACCATGCCCAGCTCGGCGAGGCCGGGAGCTGTGCCTCGTCCGCACATTCACCAGCCTTGGTCGGAACGGTTTTTGGACCTACCTTATCGGCGTATATGGATGCAATAACATGTCATATTGGGTGGGAGTACGTCCTTGGGATCGTTAGCGCGCTGATAGCGGCGGCGTGGTCCGCGCACAGCAGATTTATTGCGCTCGAAAGGTCCATAGACTGCATTAAAAATATGCTGCTCGAGCTGAAGAAGGCGATCGTTGACACAAACGCCAAAGCGAGTGGCGAGGGGGCACGAGATGAGGCCGAAGCGTGCAAGCCGCTCAAGCAACAAACACTGTGGTAAGGGCGAACCAACCGACCCAAGCCCAATGGCCGACCATGGATCGGGAAGACCGTTCGCCCCGCCTTCAGTGGGAGGACCTCGACTATGACCACAAGAAGCGGTGAGATAGCTTCGCGTCGAGGCTTGCTATTCCGTGTGTCTCTCGGTCGAAGAGAGTATCAAGGCAGAAACGCAACCGAACAAGGCAACGAGAGTCTGCTGCAGCACAAAAGCCTAAAGGTCAAGCGTGACGTTTGGTTGCGCTGGCCTCGTGTTCTTCAGCGGTTTGTTTTCCGTTCCAACAGGACGCAGACCTGCATGCGACCAGTGGCGGGTTATAGCGGCTCTTGCCCAAGTGAGCGGCGGCGGAGCGTAGTTGCGGGCTTGATCACGCGCTTCTGCTTCATGGGAGGAGATTGCCGCGCCTGACCTCCAAGGGGAAGCACATCGCGTATAGCGAACAGCGGAGCCACCGGCGTCGCGGTGCACGAGGTTAGTGTTGTGCGGATGCTGACGCTGAGACCCTCAATTGCCTTTGCAATCTCGGTCGCCTGCACGCGCAGACGACCGAGTTCATGCGCTGCAAGCACAAATCGGTTTATATCCTCCCTGGCCTTGATCGAGCTAGGTCTCTCGGCTTGAACTATCTGTCGCGTCGCGGCCAACGCCTTTGTGAGTTCGCCATCGACTCGAGCAAGAGTGGCTGAGAAGGCACGAGCCTTGAGCGCGATAACTTCAGTTTTCGGAAAATCTGAGTCGTCACACGATTTCAGGATGCTGTCGTGCAAACGCGCAACGTCGGCGGCAACAGACTGTGCGTTGTTGACCTGTGCTTTGACGTGCTCGTTTACTGCTTCCACGTCTCTGATGTTGCGTACCGATTGATAAAGTTCGATCACGAGGCTGCCGTCAGGTGTCTGATCAATTAATTCATCCGGCGGGACGATTGGACGAGTGATCACGGTTTCGGTCTGGACCTTCTGCTCGCCCGCACCTGGTGATATCTGTTCGTCGGCCAGCCTTGGAGCCGCGCCGACTGTGGCAACACACACGATCATCGCTATCAGACTTATGAGTCCTACGCGCACAGTAACCTCCCTACCAGTGGTGATCTCCGTCCGCTCGGCAAGCGGCGGAGAAAAGTCTCGCCATCACTTACGCGCCGGCATTGCCGAGCTTTCGCAGATTGCTGCGAATGTCCTCGATTGTCTGGCCGACGCTGTCCAACACTCCGAGAAGCTCTTTGACCGCCGCAGCGACGTCTTCGGCCAGCAACATTTCCGCTGCGCGCAGCTCTGCTGTTGTAAGTTCCTTCAGAGCGTGATCAATCGCATTCGAGTGGTTGCTTACCGACTCGCGCGCACGCGTTACTTCCTGTTGATATTGCTGGTACCGGCGCATAAGCTCTTGGACGAATTCGGGCCCAAGCGCGGAACGCTGATTATTGACACGTCCCATCTGGGCCGAAATCCAGCTCTGATATTGGTCGATGCTTTGGGATAGCGGCGCGTCTGGCTGTAATTGGACGCCCAATTGAACCAGGGCATCCCTCAAACTGCGGACCTCAGAAATTCGGCTTTCTACAGTCGCGCCGGACGCTGCTTTAAGACGATCAACCAACCCGGATATCGTTGCCCCATATGATTCGAGCGTCTTTTGCTGATCCTGGAGGCGTGAACGGAAACTCTCAACTTTCGCTTCATTAGGGGCGGTCGGACTAGAGGCGATGGGAGCACCACGTGGCGATGTTTGACCAGATGCAGCAAACGGCAACGATCCTACGAGGACTGCTGCTAGAGCGACGACTATGTTGAATGATCTAAGCATATCTACCACTCCCGCGTTAGGCGCTATTGGAGATAGTAGTGGCGAGCAGCGCCGAATTCCTTCGCGCACTACCCCTATCCGCACCGGCGTGATGCCAGCAAGCAATGCGTATATGGATGGCGCATTGAATCACGGCCAATGCGCGCTGAGAATCGCACGAGACCGCGGCATTCTGACTCAGGTAAGCAGAGCTTCCCCTGATTTAGGAGAGCTGCCGTCGGGGAAAAGGCCGCATCGATGCCAATATGCAAGAGCGAGTTTCGAGCCTTCTTGTTTCCATGGCCTGTGCTTGCCAAGCATATGATGCGCGAGAACGCTCGCGCGCGGCGCCCACAAGGCAACACTTGCCGGCTTCGAGTAACTCCTTGGACCAGCCATATTATATTGAGGAAACAATGCCCTTGCGCCGGCAGTGCTCGGAGATATTCTCTTCGCCCGTGTTCATTCCAGCACGATACGGATCTTCTCTTCCGCCGAGTACTGCCGGCGCGTCTGCGCCGAATGTCCTTATTGGTTCTGCGGGCGCTTTCCAGGGCCGGATTTCTGTTTCGTCTTCGCTCGTGATGGCTGCGATGAACCAAAACTCTTCCTTCTTCAAAATTGCTCACACGCGGTGACGGCCTTTCCCAAGTTCAACCGGTTGTTCGTGAGTTATTCAACGCGTCGAGCAACTGTGATGTGCACAGATGCGGCTCGGGCAAAGCCTACGAGTGATCAAGTTCTACCCGAGAATGTCTAGTGCGATTTGATTGAAAGCCTTGTCAAAGGATAATTCATCTTCATCGTCTATACGATTCAGCAGGAAGCCCAGTTGGTCGGTCAAATTTTTATGTAGTGCCGCGGGATACTTTGTTGCTTAGAGCTCATATTCAAATCCCAGCTATTTGCAAAGGCTTCTCATCGGATTGCACGCGTTCAAAAGGCTCTGAGCGCCGCCGGCTCAGCCGAGCTAGTTGTCATCCACTGGATCACCGCTCGCTCGTGAAAATCTACAGGCGTTGCCTCGATCCGCGACCTAAAATTAGAACATGCAAAGTCCAGTCAGATTTGCGGAGAAGAGTCGTGCGTGGACATGGGAAGGGCTTAGGGCGGTCATCGCTCGATACTCCAACCCGCCGCTGCGGGTGGCCGCATTGCGCAGCAGTTCTCGCGAGATTATCGAGGCGGATCGACCGAGACGGCGCCCAATTTCTCGGATGGAATGGGATAACGTACAGAGTCTTTCGCACTTTCAGGATTGACGGCTTCTTCTAGAATGAAGGAGCTTTGAATGAACGATGGGAATGCCATGGGTCAGGTGATCCAAATTGATGAGGCCCGGATTCGAGATCACCTGGGCGAGATGGTCCGCGGGACAGTGGAAGAGACACTGAACGCGATGCTGGAGGCCGAAGCGGACCAGCTGTGCGGTGCTGGGCGGTATGAGCGCAGCCCGGCGCGGCAGGACACGCGGGCAGGCAGCTACGAGCGAACGCTGCAGACCAAGGCGGGCGACGTCAATCTGAAGGTTCCGAAGCTACGGCGGCAAACCTTCGAGACGGCGATTATCGAGCGCTACCGGAGGCGGGAGAGCTCGGTTGAGGAGGCGCTGATCGAGATGTATCTGGCCGGGATTTCGGTTCGGCGGGTCGAAGACATCACGGAGGCGCTGTGGGGCACCCGGGTCAGCCCGAGCACAGTGTCGAACCTGAACAAGAAGATCTATACCAAGATCGAGGCGTGGCGGAATCGCAGGATCGAAGGCGAGCATCCGTATCTCTACCTCGACGGCATCGTGATGAAGCGCAGCTGGGCTGGTGAGGTTCGCAACGTGTCGCTACTGGTGGCCTCGGCGGTCAATGCTGAGGGGTTCCGGGAGATCCTCGGCATCTGTGAAGGCGCCAAGGTGGACAAATCCGGCTGGTCCTCGTTTCTGCGGCATCTCGTCGATCGCGGTCTCAAGGGCGTGCAGCTGGTGGTTTCCGACGCGTGCCGAGGTCTTGTCGAAAGCGTTGCGGATTATCTGCCGGAGGCACGCTATCAACGCTGCATGGTGCATTTTTATCGTAATGTCTTCAGCCACGTGCCGTCGACCCGGGTCCGCGAGGTGAGCCACATGCTCAAGGCCCTTCATGCCCAGGAGAGCCGCGCCGCGGCCGACGAGAAAGCCAGGACCGTCATCGCGGATCTGCGGGCCAGCCGTATGGCCAAAGCTGCTGATCTCGTCGAGCAGGCGGTTCACGAGACGCTCGCCTACTATGCCTTTCCGGCCATCCATTGGCGGAAGATTCGAACGAACAATCCGCTCGAGCGCATCATGAAGGAGATCCGGCGACGAACCCGTGTCGTCGGCGCCTTCCCCGACGGTCAATCCTGTCTCAACTTAGCGGCGGCCCGGCTGCGGCACATTGCCGGAACGGCGTGGTCGACCAAATGCTACATGAACATGCGACCGCTCTATCAGCCACAACTCTCTGAAACCGGAGCCGTCGCCTGATCAAAAGTGCGAAAGATTCTGGACAGTACCTGGAATGGCCCTGCACCTTGAGGAGTGCGATCTCCTCGCGCTCTATCAAAAAGAGGTACCGCCGAGAGAGCGGCTTGGCCGAAGATCTGAACATAGCTGGTGGCGTGCCGCTCGCCTTTCGGAACCATCTGGTTCCGACAGGTTGCGACACTCCGGCTTCGAGCGCGGGCTCTTCGCTGCTCAGTCCACTGGCGATCGCCCGCTAGAATCAATTCTGTTCATCGCACCCTGCAGCAGACGGCCGGCCTGGCGATGGAAATAGCCACTCGTCCTGATCGTGCCGACCGCCGCTTTCGAAAGTTCACCGCAACCTCTGTGTTGCGACGACGGCCCCAGTGCTCTCGTGGGCGCTGGCATCGCGGCATCGATGAGTCGCAAGGCCAATTGCTATGACAATGCCCCCATTGAGAGCTTCTTCCCATAAGACCGAACTTGTTCACCATCGCGATTACAAGAGGCCGGGCGCGACATCCTCGCCTTCAACGAGGGCTTCTACAACTAACCTGGCTCCATTCCGCGATCGGATATATTGCCCGATCGAGATTGAGCTAAAAGCCGCCTAAACCCGTGAACATTTTCGGGAGAGGATCACGGGCGGAGATCGCATCGGCTTGGTCGCTCACTGTATGGAAATCGGCTATCAACGTTTGCCAACCTGGGGTCGCACGGTCCCGAACGGTGCCGAAATATACGTAAAAATACTGCCAGGCGCAACGCGTGTTGCGGGATCTTATTCTTCTTGTACAACGTTACCTTGTATTTTTGATGTGATTCGAAGGCGGATGCCATAGGGCGTCGCTCCGTGCTTAGGGCGAAAACGACAGAGCGGTCGCGCTTCTCCAGCTCTCAGCACCAAAGGTCGAGCCGGTGCTCCAATCCGGCAAAAAGGACGGGGACAACCCTATCGGGATGCGAAAGACGCGGTAGCGTGTGAGCAGCAGGCTCGGAGGATGAGTGCTTCAGGAAATCAAAATTGCGGGTTGCGCAACGTATTCGAGCCAAGGCGAGAAGCTCGCTGCGCTGAAGCCGATCAATTTCATTTTTGGCAGCAACGGGGCGGGCAAGACAACGATCTCTCGCGTCATTAACGATCCTAGCGCGTACGCCTCCTGCGCCTTGACGTGGGAAAAGAGCCAGGCCCTAGTGTCTCGCGTCTACAACAGCGACTTTGTCTCGCGCAACTTCGCGCAGCAGCTTCCCGGGATTTTCACGCTGGGCGAGGCCGCAGGCGACACGCTCGATGAGATCGATGACGCGAAAAGCGGAGTTAAGGCCCTTGAAGACGATATTGCGCGGTTGAACGGCACGCTAGGACCAGCGGAAGCTTCGTCGGGTAAGCGAGGAGAGCTACGAACGCTGCGTACCCAGCTCGAGGGTGATTGCTGGAAGATCAAGGGCAAGCATGATCCCCATTTCAAGGACGCCTTCACCGGTGTGCGGAACTCACAGGCGAAGTTCTGCGAGAAGGTGCTCGCCGAGCTGGCTGACAATACCGCTGAGCTCGTCGACCTTGGCGAGCTGAAGCGCAAGGCTACGACCCTTTTCGAAGAGGGGCTCGACCGCCACACCGTCGTTCCCCATATCGACGCGACCGATCTCTTGGCGATCGAAGCGCTGCCGGTGCTCGCGAAGAAAGTAGTCGGCAAGGAGGATGTCGATGTCGCCACTCTGATTCGACGACTTGGCAACAGCGACTGGGTCAAGCAGGGCTTGCCTTATCTCGGCCACGGCTCTCAGTGCCCCTTCTGTCAGCAGGAGGTCGAGATCGAACTTGCGGCGCGACTGAACGCCTATTTCGACGAAACTTATCTCAACGACATGGCGGCCATCGCAGCGGCGCTTGAGACTTACGAGGCCGTTGGCGAGACGATTTTGAAGCAACTCAAAGAGATTGTCGCGGTGGATAACCGTCACCTGGACAGCGAGCTTCTGTGCGCAGACATTGATCGGTTGGCCGCCCGCATCGAACTGAACAAGCGCCGTCTCGAAGCCAAGAAGCGCGAGCCAAGCTCGCCCATGACGTTAGAGCCCCTTGCAGAGCTGGTGGAGCCGATTATCACGAGAGTCGTGGCCGCAAATGCGTCAATTGCCGCCCATAATGCGTTGGTAGACAACATTGCGACCGAGCGCCGCACCCTCATTGGTCAAGTCTGGAAGTACCTACTCGAAGAGAATAGCCAGACCATCAAGAAGTACCTGACGGACAAGGAAGCACTGGACAAGGCCGTGCAAGGACTGACGGCAGCAATCAAAACGAAAGAACATCAGCTGACCGCTGCTAAAACGCAGCTGCGCGAGCTAGAAAAAAAGATCACTAGCGTTCAGCCGACCGTTAGCGCGATTAACGCATTGTTGGCCTCGTTTGGCTTTTTGGGCTTTAAGTTGAGAACGGCGGGCGAGCGCGACCATCTTTATGAAATCGTTCGCGACAGCGGCGACGATGCGGCGGCGACGCTTAGCGAGGGCGAGAAGGGCTTCGTTTGCTTCCTCTATTTTTACCACCTGCTGCGCGGCAGCGTTTCCGAGTCGGATGTGACCTCCGACCGGATTGTCGTGTTCGACGATCCGGTTTCCAGTCTCGACAGCGACGTGCTGTTCATCGTCAGCACGCTGATTAAGCGCGTGCTCAAAGAGGCTTCCGAGGGGAATGGCCAGATCAAACAGGTCTTCCTGCTTACCCATAATATCTACTTTCACAAGGAGGTCTCGTTCGATCCCAGCCGAGGAACGGAGTGCCGGGCCAACGAGACGTTTTGGATTATTCGGAAGGTCGAAGGAGCCTCAAAGATCGTCGGCTACAAATACAACCCGATCAAGACATCGTACGAACTGCTCTGGGCAGAAGTGCGGGCTGCGAACCGCTCTAACATGGCCATCCAAAACACACTGAGGCGCATCATTGAGTACTATTTCAAGATTCTAGGCAATGTCGACACAGACGACATCGTCGGGAAGTTCGAAGGCAAAGACCAGCAGCTCTGCGCCTCGCTGTTCTCTTGGGTAAATGACGGATCGCACAGCGCCCACGACGATCTCTACGTCTCCGTGGAGAATAGCATGGTAGACCGCTATCTTAACGTGTTCCGTCGGATATTCGAGAAAACGGGTCACTGCGGACACTATAATATGATGATGGGCGACGAGGGCCCCATCGATCTCACCCCAAACGTGGTTGGCGTCGCCGGGCTGGTCGCGGCCGCGTCCAATAATTGAATTCTTCAGCGGGGTCCCAGGAGTGGGAAGTGTTATGGGAGCAGTATTGGTTTCGCATTTCAAGGCGCGATCGCCGATAACGTACAGAGTCTTTCGCACTTTCGATGAGTGGATCGCTGCTTACAATGAGGCGCGCCCGCATCAGGGCGCTGGTGGTAGACGCCGATGCAAACCTTGCTTGACGCAAGTGCTCTGTCGAGAGAGGAATTGTTGCCGGCTGCGTGAGGTCGGACATGAAATCTTTGTCGGACACCTGCCGCGACAAAGCACCCAGTGTCAGCTCAAGTCCCTTCTTTTACAGTCAGCGAGGCACGCAACTCGATCGGCCGATATTTCGACTTCTGCAACTCAGCGAATAGACGTTCGCCCCCCAGCTGATGCTGCTTCTAATCAAGGGCCAGCTGCCAGCGCCAGCATGCGTTCGAGGACACCAGTCGCAACAGCGTTCCGAAGAAAAGTGCTTCGTTAGCCAAATGAGCGGATGCTCAGTCGTGAGCACCGTCATATCGTGGTCGGATCGAAATCGCGAGGTGTCCATTCCTCTCCAGGCTCTAGGTCGGCTAGGTCAACTACATGACCCGTGCCTTCAACCGGCCACCCTCCCATCTTGGCTGCGCCCTCGTAGGTTGCCATGCGTCGAGAGATAACCACTTCATCCGTCGCGATGTTGTAGAGCTTCACTTTGTAAACGGTGGTCCTGGCCATCTCTATTTCCATTTGCTCTTGATCTGCGTCGTGGGCATCTCCGGCCAGATGGATCAGCACTAAGTTGCCCCGCCTGGGCAGTCCCGCAAGCCGGTCGAGGATGTGCTGCGGGGCTCCTTCTTTGATTTCTACGCCGTAGGCGTAAACCAGCCCATCGTCGTTGGCGATCTCATTTATCGTATACTCGATTTCGTTTAGTTCGTCGGGCGTGAGGTCAAGGGCCGCGGCAATCGCCTCGGCTTCCTCGCGGTCGTACTCATCGTCAAGCTGCCCGCTGCTCATTGCGCACCCCTGATCCAAATGCCGTTTCCTAAAGATCAACTTCGTCTGCATCGACTGACAGCATATGCTTCAACGCCTTTACGTAATGAGTGAGCGGTGAGATTCGATCGAGTATCCTGGGCGGCGCTCGCGACTTGGGCATTTGGCAAAGCTCGGTATTCTCAGCGAGTGGGAATCAGTTCACGTCTCGAAGGTAATTCAGCATACTGTTGCACGCATTCTCGGCCTCAGCGAAGCTTTGGAGCGGCCAGCCGAGAATCCTGATCGAGCCACGGCTCTGGTCAAGCGGACGCCACGAGGCGACGTAGCCCGACCTTCCGCGGAAGCCACGACCGGTCGGGCTCTGGAAGCTGATCACGAACGAATAGCCGCCGCTGCTCGCACTCCATATTTCCAGGTCTTCGGAAGCGCGATGGAATTGCAGAGGCATCAGGCTCCGTTCGCCTGGTCAACCCGAGGACGAAATGCTTCGGTCGAACGAAATGACGGGTCAATACACGGCAGCTCTCGTCGGAAAATTGCCTTTCCTCGTCAAGCCATGGCATAGATCTGGAATTCCTAGCAGCTCGGCTTATCCGGTCTAGCCAAGGTTTGTAGCGCCAAGAGGGGCATGCGGCGCCTACTAGGATTGGCGGTTGCCCAAACAATTAGCTGCGCCAGGGACACGGCCTCGTGCGAAGCAAATTGAGCTTCGAAAATGCACTTAACTTCGCGAGTTGTAACAGCAAGCGCGTGCTCACCTACCAGGACTAGTTGTTGATTACGGCGAAGGAGGCATGCCAAGGTTCCTAACGAAGCTGACGCTGGTCAAAGCGCCGGCTTGCCAAAGGCAGGGGGCGTTCGCAAATAGTAGAGGAGAGATATCATGGATCGCTCTGTCGCCGCTATCGCACTAACGTGTTTGGGAATCGCCCTTTCCAGTGTTGCCGTCGCACAGACGACTAGACAGGATAACAACACCCTTCCAGGGCAGGAGCGCGCTCTCAGTGTTGCGCCCGGCTCAGTGCAGCCGACCAGAGGAGTCGTGTTTTTAACAGCGGCAATCAACTCAGACGGCAGCATAGCGGGCTGCTTCGGTTGCAACACCGCGAACACCAAAAGGTTAGGGGCTGGCATATATCAGATCGATTTCGGGCACAACGTACAAGCAATCAAGGGTTGGAGTCGGTGGGTTCAGGCGGACACCTTGACGATCGGTGCGGAAAACGCTTGGTGTAACACTGCTGATCGGGCCGGCAACGACAATGCAGTTTGGGTGAACTGCCAGACTAGCAGTGCGCCGGTTGATGCATCCTTTTTCTTGTTCGTCGCAAGGTAAAGCGACCGAGCCGCACGACGCTTCATCTCGCGCCGGATGGAAGCCGTGACGCGGCGGACGAGCCCCGGATCCAGACCCTGAACCGATGCGGGTGGTTGTGGCCGCGGTACCCTTTTGTCGACATGGATGCGGTGAGCCTCCACGCCAGTGAGCTTCTCCATGTCGGCGACCACGGGGCCGAGCGTGTGCCCGTCGAAGGGATTGCCGTGCAGTGCCTTGGCATGGAGCACGAACTGTCCGCCGTTTGGGAGGTCACGGGGGTGGCGATACTTACCTTGCATCCGGATTCGTAAGGCGCGCGGGCTTTGCCCTTGCCGATGCACTCGACCTCCGGGGCACGTAACGCATAGACCTTTGGACCGCGCTGATGCTGATCCTGGCTGCGCACCCGCTGCGCCAGATCGAGCAGCGGGCCGAAGCGAGCTTCCAGCACCGCATCGCCATCAATCTTGCGACGGATCATAATGATGGGTCAATTAGGCGCCGGCCGTCTTGTGAGGCGGCCGGCCTCTTGTGCAGTCCGTATCACGCCGCGAGTGGATCGCTCAGGAGAACCCCGCCCAGGGATGCCCAGCCCGACCACGGTCCGGAGTGCGGCTTGTCCTGCCAGATGTGCCACAGCGCGTTGTCGGTCCCGCGCGCAAACGCTTCCAGCCGGCCGTCGCTGTTGGCGATCGCGGCGGGATCGCTAGTGATCTGGCCGCCAAGCGAGGCCCAACCGGACCACGGACCGGCATGCGGCTCCTCCTGCCAGATGTGCCACAGCGCATTGTCGGTACCACGGGCGAACACTTCGAGACGGCCATCGGAATTGTCGACCACGGCCGGATCGCTGGTGATGGTGCCGCCGAGCGAGGCCCAGCCTGACCACGGTCCGGCATGCGGCTTCTCCTGCCAGATGTGCCACAGCGCTTTGTCGGTGCCACGGGCGAACACTTCGAGCCGGCCATCGGAGTTGATGAACACCTCGGGGTCGCTGGTGATCTGGCCGCCAAGCGAGGTCCAAGCTGACCACGGACCGGAATGCGGCTTGTCCTGCCAGATGTGCCAGAGCGCGTTGTCGGTCCCGCGCGCAAAAACCTCGAGCCGGCCCTCGGAATTGATCACGCCCGCCGGATCGCTGGTGATCTGGCCGCCAAGCGAGGCCCAACCGGACCACGGACCGGCATGCGGCTCCTCCTGCCAGATGTGCCACAGCGCATTGTCGGTACCACGGGCGAACACTTCGAGACGGCCATCGGAATTGTCGACCACGGCCGGATCGCTGGTGATGGTGCCGCCGAGCGAGGCCCAGCCTGACCACGGTCCGGCATGCGGCTTCTCCTGCCAGATGTGCCAGAGTGCGTTATCGGTTCCGCGCGCAAAGACCTCCAGCCGACCATCGGAGTTATCGACGCTGGAGGGCGAGCTGGTGAGAACGCCACCAAGCGAGGCCCAACTCGACCATGGACCTGAATTCGGCTTTTCCTGCCAGATGTGCCAGAGCGCCCTGTCGATTCCGAGACTGAACACCTCCAATCGTCCATCGGAATTCTCTGTCACTGATACCGAGTGGGTAAGCGCCGCTGCTGCATTTGTCACGACAACCTCCAATTGTATGTTTGCAATGAGGGAGAGATCTACCTCACGCAATTTAAAGTAGCATTCTTATTCTGTTGCCCACAAGACGGTCTCGCGCGAAAGTGATCTGCGGGCTCAACTTCCCCGCATTCTCATTCGCGTTTACTGCAGTGAACGAAGCAACACTTTGGTTGCGCTCACCCACAGGTCCCTCCGCGGCGCGAGACCGCGTAGTGATTCCTCGGCCGGTTTTGATTGCCAGAGATCCGCCGCAAGGTCTGCTGCCAGAGATCGAAGTGATCTGCGAGGAACGCCACGGAGGCTTGCTGGCGTGCCGTGACGCGTGCGTCGGGGCTTTGGCCAGCCAGTTCTCCTGCGCCGCCGTCCCCTGATCAAAAGTGCGAAAGATTCTGGACAGTACCCGATCGAGCGCTACCAGATAAGGCAGGTATGACATGTTGAAGGTGGTGGTACCCTCTGAAGCTTGCTGATTGAAACTGAGCGGCGAGCCACTCAGCACGTAGAAATCTTTCCGGGAGATATCGGATGACCGCGACTATACACGAAGACGAGAAACGCGAACGGCGAACACGTGGGCCCGAACTGGCCGAGGCGTCACCCCCTGGAGCAGGCGGCGCGACTGATCATCTTGGAGAAAAGGCCGCAGCTGCATCGCGCGTTTCATTTACGTTTCCGGAATGGCAAAAATCGATCGAAGCGACAAGGAACTTGTTCGCCGCGTCACTGAATGACACGTTAAAATTGGCTGCTTCCTCTCTGCACGACCAGGCTGCTTTTCTGAGAGCTCTTGCCGACTCGAAAACCCCGTCTGAGCTACTGAAGTGCCACCTGGATTTTGCGGAGCAATCTTGGTCGAAATCGTTCAGCGAAGGCTCAAAGATATTGGATCGTTTGAAAGACGTCCATCGGCCTGCGGTAAGTTAAGTAATCGGCCACGCGTGAAATAGGGCCGACGGCGCGCTATTCCCTCCGGACCCCAATCCCGAACTGAAAATCCCGACCCGGTCTCGTGGAAATTGTCGCCATGCTCCATAAGTATCGCCGCCGACCCCCAACAACAACGGTATAGGAACCACCTGCTCGGGGAAGCGAAAATGATCGATCGGCGCGTGCTTTGGTTTTGTCTCGGTCTTGGCCTCTGTGTCGGCCTTGGCGTATGGTTCATTTTGCCGGGTGGGCTGGCTGGTAAGAGCGACGATGTTCGTACGAGCGACAATCCGCTTGTCGATAACGTCAAATCAACCTGGCGAGCGCAGGATGGTGAGACAGCGGAGCAAATCTTCACCAAGGTCTCAAAGGTAGCACACTTCATCCCCAGGGGATGGGAGGTTGGTCAAAAGACCGACTCGGGCGAGCCAGTTATCTTTTCGTGGGCCAAACACCGGGCCGATAAAACAAAGGAAGAGTACACGGTCACGTGGGAGGTGATGCCCGATGGCACCGTGAAAATTGTGGCGCCGTATGCAAAGCCGATGGAACTAGGCTGGCAGGCGTTCGCACTCTCGCTCATTGCGGACGAAGTGACAAACGACGAAAGCGGCGTGAACCGTCACTTTCTGCATAATCCCGCCAACTTCAACTTCGTAACCACCGCGCAGGGCAAGTTGGGCGATCTTCTGCGGCGTGGCCGCTGTTCTATCCACGAGCCGGTCGGAGTGCATTATTCGCCGATGATAGATGAGCAGCAAACCGTGAAGGGCGGGCTGTGGCGCGTCGGGCTTTCGGTCGACTGCAATGTTCCCGGACCTAGTTATTTCACCCGCGACGGAGTCATCACTTTCGAGAAGCGCGAAGGGCAAGATTGGGAGCCACAATCGTTTTTTGCCAAGCTTATCGCCACGTATGCACCCGGCTCCTGGTTTGAGCTTGCCGAGCCGAAAGATCAGGAATCGTTCGAGGCGGACAGGAAGGTGTTGTCAAAATGACGTTCGCCGTCGATGATGAAGTCGCATCGCTCTTCAAAGTGTTTGCGTTTCGTGCTGCACTTCTCGATCTCGGCAACCAAGCGCAAGTGGAGTTTGTCGGACGGTTTGGCGAGGCAAGATTGCAGACCAACAAGGTTGCCGTGCTTTGGCGTTCCGGCCAATCGACTCGCCGAACCGCGATAGCTCCGTCTCCGCAACGTTGGTTGATGAGGGCTCACTTGCTCGGCCGCCAGTTTGGTCTCTCAACGCAAAAGCCGCCATATGGCGGCTTTTACGTTATGCTTCATCACCTTTGCCGTATCGCCTTTGCTAATAATAACTGCGTGGTTGCCCACGGGTTGCCCAAAAAGTGATAAAGTCTGACTAATCCTGGCTAACTTGAGTACGATTGAACGCCTCCGATTCTTGGCTCTACCTCTAGTCTTTCCTTCTTTTTGGTCCATTTCCAAGCTCAAATCCAAGCTCGCAGATCAGGGTTCGATTCCCCGTAGGGTCACAAGACAAATGATCTGTGTTTCGCGCGCGACGCTAAGATTTCGTCGCTAGAATCAAACGTATTCTGCCGCAGAGTTTTCTTGACGCGCAACGCTCCTTTGGATCTCTTGCCACCGGTTGCCCACGGGTTGCCCAGAATCCGTCGCCATCATTGTCTTTGGGTTCAGCATTTCGATGGCTGTCCGGAGCGTGGACGGCGCCACATGGGCGTATCTCATAGTTGTGGTTATGGTGGAGTGTCCCATTAATTCCTTGATTGCCGGTAGGGGCACGCCGCGCATTGCGAGGTGAGAAGCAAACGTATGGCGAAGCGTGTGCCAGCCGATGGTTCTAAACCCAGCCTTCCTACAGAGTTTGCGGATCGCGTAGTGCATTCGGTAGTTGGTGAACGGGCGGCCCTCCGAGCCCATAAACACGTAGCCGGTGTCCTTCTTACGCCGGTACAGCATCGTGTACACGTCGATGTCGAGCGGTATATGCCGCGTGCGGTTATTCTTTGGCGCGACGAGCGTCTTCCCACGATCATCGTATGAATGTCTCACCGCAACGGTGCGCGTGAGCCAATCGAGAGATGACCACTGAAGGCCCCTGAGCTCTCCTTGCCGCATACCTGTCCGCAGCGCCGTCAGAACCAGTTCGTGCACTAGGCCATTCGCCTCGGAAAGGAGCAGCTCACACTCTTCGGGCGAAAGATAATCAATTTCGGGCAACGCTCTTTTTGGCCATTTGATCTTCGGCGGCGCTCCCTCAAGCTCAAGCCACTCATATGCGGTGAGCAAGCACTTGTTGAGCACCGTCAGGCGATTCGTGATCGTCTTGTTTGTGTACCCTTGCTGGACCTGCTGAGCTTTATAACGTTCGATGTCATGCCCCTTAATTTGTCCCATCGCCTTGCGACCAAAGAACGGGAGCAGAGATGAAGACAGAATGTACTTCTTCGACAGTTGCTCAGAATACTTGTTGTTCGGTCTTACATAGTCCTCAAACCATTTCACCGCGAACTCGGCAAAGGTCAGGTCCTTCGGCCGTAGCGCTCCGATATTTATCGAATCGCCACGTGCTAGCTTTTGTCGCAAGGTAGCTTCGTACGCCTGCGCTCCGGCCTTTGTGTTCTCAGGACTACGTTTTCTATACCGTGTGGAGTTGACCGTGAAATCGACCCACCACGAGTTTTTTATCATTCGTACTGTCATATCCGTTATTTATCGATTGTTTCGGTCCGCTGCCTCGCCAAATACGAAATGACGTCGCGCTTGGCGAAACGAATGCTGCCGCCCAGTTTGAGGAAGGGAATGCGTCGCCGCTGTTGCAGGCGTCGCACGCTAGAAGTGGAAATTCTCAGTAGTTCGGCCACTTCAGCGGTGGTCAATAACTCAGCATCGGCTCCGAAACAGTCGGGAGTTTTCAAAGAACCATACGGCGCCGGCGACTTATCATCGCCGGCTGGCATCTCGACTCTACCATTGTTGGGAGGTTTGTGCATGTGCACATGTTGCGCGCCGACTGGGACGATGGCCAGGCGCGGAGCCGTGACCACAGGGGACGCCCGTGAAATCTGGGACGAACTTCCGCTGCCAAGCGGAAAGCTGTCGCCCATCTCGTGGACGTCTACGGAATGGACGAAGGGCGGGCGTGTAAAGCCATCGGCTATTGCCGCATGACGATGAGATACAAGGCGGCCCGCGCGGATGATGCCGGCCTTCGCCAGCGCATGAGGGCAATCCCGGGGGGGCGTCGCCGTTTCGGCTATAGACGCCTGCACGTGCAGCTCAAACGGGAGGGCTATCTGGTCAATCACAAGAAGCTGTTCCGGCTTCGGAGAGCACATCGTCTTGTTTCAAGCATCGCGCAGGAGAACGGTAATGTTCCTTTCCCCTTTCCAGTGGTACTGCGACGCGCTTTGGCCGTCGCCACGTCCAGGTTCGATCACTCGGCTCTACCAGACGTGATCGTCCGTCTTTTGCGCTGGGCAACGTCACTGGCGGTATCATCTCGCTCAATCATGACACTAAATGTCATAAATCCGCAATCAACGCGTGTTAAGAACGTCGGTCCGACAATTGCTGCTGGTGGGAGTGAGCAAGAGCGCAATATTTTTTGTTTAGTTATTCGACGGGATAGATATTCGGACATGCCCTACGACAATGCTACGGTGCAGATGCTCCGCAACGTTCTCGATGAAGTACTTGCTAGCTCCACGTTCATCGAGCAGAGGCAACGCTCTGCGCTGGAGATCGCGGAACGTATCCTTTGGCTTGCCTCACAGGGGGAGCGTGAGGCCGCAAGGATCAAACAGCACTTGCTGAACGAGTTTTTGGCGAGAGGTAGCTATAGCGCAAGAGCCGAGAAGGCCATCTCGATGGTTAGCAAGGCTCCGCGTTTGTGTTCGGATATACGATACCGGGGATCCTAGTAACGCCGGTCGGAATCGCGCGCGCTAGACAAATGCGCCTCGGAGTCATGTTATCTGAACGCAACCAATGCTAGGGCAGCGTACTTACCACCATTCAGTATCCATAAAAAGCCCTCGCCGTGGCGAGGGCTGGACAAGCAGCGTCTGAGGCAAATCCGCACTGATCGCGCGTTTAACCTTGAGGGTTCGGCAGGCCTTCCGATGTTCCCCGCAACGGTGCTCTGCTGGAGCATTCTTCCGCAGCGTCTGGACGGGAGGCGGTCATTTCTTGTTCTGTTCAGTACTCGCTCGCCAGCATCAGCGTGAGGACACGCAATGTCCTTTCCGAGTCGCTTGGATCTTCGGAGCCGTGCTGCATCTTCCTGTCGTAGTAGTCGATCTTCCAGAAGAACTTTCGACCCACCAGGTCGAAGCTTCCGAAGTCGTGCTCGCCATGAGGATCGTTCTCCTCTGTAAACCCGGAGAAATCCGCCACCTGACGGAGCGCCTCGGCCTTTACGCAGTCGGGTAGCTCGGCGACTCCGATTGTCATCATTACCTTGCCGCCACAGAAGGTGTGCCGGAAGGCATCGTTGAGAAGGGCGATACTATTCATCATCGCACTCCTCCGCGTCCTTGCTCCTATAGGGCGGCATGTGGCGAGCTCCGCAGTATGGACATTCATCGTCACATTGTGCGGACCACACGTCGCTCCACTCGCGGTTTAATTCCGCGCGGTGATAGTAGTTGCGAACCAACATCGTCGGCCTCCTAGATTAGGCCGGCCAGCACAAGTGCTGAGATGATCGTCTTGCCACCACATGCTTCGCAGAAGCCTTGGTCCTGGTCGGGCTCCATGTCGGCGGTGTTGTTGCACCCCTCCGTCATGCAGATCGCCGGGCTCGCATCTTTCAGGAGAGCTGCCAACAGAAGATCGTCCAGGTCTTGGAAGCCCCTCTGATCGCAAAGCGTCACCAGCTTTTGAACTCTCTGGGCAAGAGAAATGTTGGACATCGTGTCCTCCTCGCTACGAGCATCCGACCCATTCGGGTGCTCGTTCGCGAGGCGGAGCGAGCGTCCACTACTGAGCGAAATTAGAAGAAATGCTCAATCGATCGTATGGACGCTCGTCGCGATGCCTCCGCCTCGCCACCGAAACCCGGACACGCATGCAGGTCCCGGATCGCAGGGCGGAACGTGAAAGATCGCACCTGCAACGATTTTCGCGGCTAACGCCGATTGAGTGGAGAGGCGAAATCGTGCTCGTGGGTCACGAGTCCGACGTGACTTAGGAAGGCATTACACCCTCTCTGTAAGTGCGCGCGGAGCGAGAAAATGTGGCTCATGTCACCCGGAGTAACACGCTTCGCTCGCACCGATCACCGCAGCGACGGTTGCGCCTTTGGAATCAAGGACGAAGACCGCTTCTCGCACATCTACATCATCGGCAAGACGGGTACCGGAAAGTCGACGTTAATCGAGTCCATGGCGCTGCAGGACATTGAGCGCGGATGTGGACTTGCTCTTATCGATCCTCACGGCGACTTGGTGGAGCGTGTCGCGGCTCAAGTTCCGACGAGACGTGCGTCAGACGTGATCTACTTAAATGCGTGCGATCCGTCCCAGCCGTATGGGTACAATCCCCTGCGGCATGTCCGTGAAGATCGGATCGCACTCGCCGCTTCTGGCTTCATCGAAGTATTCAAAAAAATGTGGCCGGATGCCTGGGGCGTTCGCATGGAGCACATTTTGCGAAATGTTCTGATGGCGCTGCTGGAGCAGCCGCACGCCACGATGCACGACGTGCTGCGCATCCTGTCGGACCGGAAGTTCCGCGCCGAGATTGCGCGACACTTGAAGAATGAGACGGTTCGGGCGTTCTTCATAAATGAGTTTGAGCGGTTCTCGTTTGGTTACCGTGCCGACAGCACAGCGCCGATCCAGAATAAAGTGGGCGCCTTCCTTTCAGATCCGATACTCAACAGACTTCTAACCGCTCCCGAGCATGATCTCCACGTGCGGCAAATCATGGATGAGCGCAAAGTACTGCTGGTGAACCTGGCCAAAGGGCAAATCGGTGAGGACAGCTCGTCGCTCCTGGGCGGATTGCTCGTCACTACGCTCGGGCTTGCTGCGTTTAGTCGCGCGGACCTACCCGAGTATGAGCGGCGGCCCTTCTTTGTCTACGTTGACGAGTTTCAAAACTTTACGACGCTCGCCATGGCGAATATGTTCTCAGAGCTTCGCAAGTATCGGCTCGGCTTTACCGTCGCCCACCAATACCTTCATCAGCTTGAACCAGACGTGCGCCACGCGGTGCTGGGAAATGCGGGAACCATTATTTCGTTCAGAGTTGGCTCGGAGGATGCGCCATATCTTGCTCGGGAGTTTCAGGGACGATTTGATGAGATCGATCTATCGCAAATACCGAATTATCGCATCTACCTGAAGCTTATGATCGATGGAGTCCCCTCGGCGGCTTTCAGCGCGACCACGCTGCCTCCGATGAGGCGGTGAGCCTCAGAGGACGGCGACGAGCTAGCTCGTAGACGGTCGTGTTGGAAATGGCCCGGAGGAACAAGGATGCAAAGTCTTGGATCGTTGTTAATTCTGCGCTCTATCCCCTGGATCACCGGCATGGACACGGAGTCAGGGGGTGTCTCCAGGGACGTCGCGAGGGCTTGCCCGCGTGCCGGTATCGTATCGAGGCCGCTCATAATGCAGAGACTGGGGATTATGCAATACTGGATCTATAACCTTTGAACTCTCGCTGACGTAGAGGTGAACATGTTTATCGAGAGAAGGATGGGTCGTAGACCACAACGGACCTAAATGGATCGGTGGGCCTCCTGATGCGCGCCTAGCGCAGGTTGATAAGTTTGATAAAGTATATCGGCCGGCATCGGCTCGGATCCTTTTGTCGTCGGCCATAAACATACGCCCACAGCAGGCGGTCGTGGTAGGCGCGAGGATCGTCACCGACGCAACCCTCGATCGCCGCGTCCACAACGCCTACCGCATTGAACTCAAAGGAGACAGCCTCAGAAAGCAAAAGCAATCCGCTCCAGATCAATCGGTCCTTGACCTTCTCATCCCTCAACGACATCATCAGATCGACCCATGCGATTGACGCCAAGGGGGCCGGCTTCCGATCGGAATACCCGGCAGGCTTCAAATTGGAATGCATGGCCGGCTTCGTCGGTACCCGAAAGGCGCTCGAGGCCGCCGTCAACGCATTGTCCAACCAATGGAAGCCGCGGCGACGCGCCACGCGGCCAAACTAGACGTCAAGCGCCAATCCCTCTCCGGCACCACCTGCTCCGGTGTTGATCTCTGTGCCAAAAGCCGCCTCGCGCCTTACATGAGGAGGTTGTGAGACCGCAGCAAATCGGTCTAAAAGTTGTAATCACTCGCGGCTGGAGGGGGGCAGCGTGGTAGGTAGGCAGCTTCGACTAACGAAATTTCGAGACCTTCGCCTTAGTGACCCGTTCTTTGACAGCCTCAAGAGCGGCTATGTCGACTTTGCGGATTGGTTTGCTCGAAAAGCTGACGCCGACGTGTACGTGGTAGAGGACGACGCTGCCGTTCTAAGCGGCATGATTTATCTGAAACCCGAACAAGGCGCTGTTTCTGACGTTACTCCCCCGCTTGTGGATCTCAAATGGCTGAAGGTTGGCACCCTGAAGATAGAGGGTCGAGGCACCAAATTGGGCGAGCGCGTGCTCAAGAAAATCTTCGACACAGCCATCGACGCAAATATGGACGGGATCTACGTGACCATCTTTGATGTGCACCAAGATTTAATCCGGCTATTCGAACGTTACGGATTCCAGAGAGTCGGCACTAAGACAACACAAAGCGGCGAGGAACTGGTTTACGCGAGGCGCCTGGATCGGTTTTCGGGCGACATGATCAGTGACTACCCTTTCGTGCATATTGCTGGAAAGAAGGCTTGGCTACTTGCGGTGTACCCCGAATACCACACGCAGCTCCTACCTGATTCAATCTTGAAAAACGAACCCCGAGAAATTGTTCGAGACGTCTCGCACACCAATACGATCCATAAAGTCTACATCGGTAAAATACCGTTGACCCGCATGTCCCCGGGAGACGCGGTAGTAATCTATCGAACAACAGACCACCAAGGGCCAGCATACTACCGTTCCGTTGCATCATCCATTTGCATCGTAGAAGAAATTCGTCGTAAGAGAGACTTCGCGAGCATCGAGGCGTTTTTGGATTACACGGCCCCGCATAGCGTTTTCACTGAAGCGGAACTGCGAGACCAGTATGTGGAAAGCGACCGCTTGTATGTTGCGCGCTTGACATACAACGTTGCGTTCAATCGGCGCATCACTCGTGGCCGATTGCTCGAGGAAGCCCATGTCACAGAACAGCCGCGATGGGATCTTCGAGAACTTACGTCGACACAGTTTCGCGCGATTGTAGAAATGGGAGACGTAAATGCGCGTATTGTTGTCGATTAAGCCCGTACACGTCGAGAACATCCTATCGGGTGCGAAGACGTTTGAATTTAGACGTAAGATATTCTCACGGCGGGACGTCAAAACGGTGCTTATCTACTGTACCCGCCCGGTCGGCCGACTGGTAGGAGAGTTTGATATCGCGGAGATTTTGGAGGGGCATCCCGAGCAGCTGTGGCTTAAAACTCGTTCAGGCTCAGGTATCTCAAAGGAATACTACGATGGCTACTTCTGCGGGCGAACGCAGGCCTATGCTCTTAAAATTGGTGCTGTTAGAGCATTTGCAGAGCACATAAACCCCTCCCATGTAATGGAGAATTTCAGTCCACCTCAGTCTTTTATGTACGTAGGCCATCAACGAGCACCCCTCTTTGAACAAGCCCATTTCTAGAATCGGGACTGTACTAGTCTTCGGCATCTCCGGTGTGGGGAAGTCGACCGCGTGCGCGTCCTACGTGGCCCGGCATCCATCGGTTTTGCACACGAGCGCCGGAGCGTTATTGCAAGCCGCCAAAAACATCGACAGCGCCATTTTGCGAACGGACGTCGCAGGTAATGTTCTGCAAAATCAAAATCTTCTCGGCGAGGCACTTAGGCATTTTAGGCTGGGCCGCGAAACGTCAGACGTATTGATCGACGCACATAGCGTCATTGACAATGATCATGAACTGATTGAAGTACCTGTAGATGCAGTCCGCGCAATGAGCCCTGACGGACTAGTACTTCTCGAAGCTCCGCCCGAACTGGTAATGGAAAGACGAAGAAAAGACACTCGCTTACGCCCATCTCGAACCGCTGAAGAACTTCAGTTTCAAACAGGCGTAGCCCGTCGAGTTTGCGAAAGTTACGCAAGCGAACTCGCTTTGCCTCTTGAGATTGGAACAGTGATGCACGATGGCGATCTAGAAGTGCTCATCCAGCGCATGATATCTCGCAGGCGGATTAGCTAGTGCACCGAAGCGATGCTCCGCCGCGACATGCTCGTTGTATGCAATTTCTGCGGTGTTCGGCACGTACAATCCTTGCTGGACAGACGTTAGGTTAAATCCATAGAAATCGAAAATGCGTTCGAATGCTGGCAACCGATTCTCACTCACCGTCAGATGTGGCTTATCGTCGTTGAGCCAGCGAAGCACTTCATCAAACAAGCGAACACCGATCCCACGCCCAAAGTAGCTGGGCGCAATCCGAACAGTGCAAATCTTATTCTCTCCGGGCTCACGTTTTCCAATGGCTAATCCGACGAGTTGTCCGTGTCTCTCGACCCGAAGCAGTATCCGGCTTTCGTTTCGAAGGCCTGGAACGACCTTTATCCGAAACCAAGCCTCGATCCCCGGATAATCGTGGGAAAGTGGTATCAGGAAGGCCAGCGCCTCACTCTCCTGAGTGGTAAGAGGCGTTGCCGCTTGGCGGCCGTTCAGAAGGACGTTTGCTCGGGTCATTGTCATTTTCCAAACAAAGAAGCCAGAAACGAAAGCGCACTCGTCAGGGAAGGCTCAATCGCGGATGCTGTAAGATTACCCAAGACGCCAAATGCAAAGGCGATGATCAAGTAGTTCTTCAAAATCTGGCGCCCAGTACGCCGCGTCTGCATCTTCACAAACGCGGAGAAATCTTTGATACCGGCCGGGTCTATCTCTCGCCAGTGGTAAACCATCATACCATCTGGGATTCCACTTGGAACATAATCATTCCAGAAATTGTGCTCCAACAGGCGACTCTTGTGCAGGAGTCGACTACTGAGCGTTACGTCTGCAAGCACAGGAACAGCCGTCAGAAACGCAACCCTCGTAAGAGTCACCGGCGGCCTATCGGCGGCATCGGCGAGCATGAGGTTTTCTACCCGATTAGGCAACGTACGTGCCTCGTTGAGTCTTAGGTCAACGTATTCGACCTCATCAAACCCGCTTTGGAATAGACGATCACGCGGAGTAATCGTGCGGACAAATGGCTCCTTGCTTTCGATATATATGCGAAGTCGAAAATAGACGGGCGATCCGGCCGCGAGATTTGTACAGACCTCATCGATAGCCTGCCTTGTGATCGTGAGCAAAGTGCCACCAGAATTCTCCGATACGGCGAGCTGTCTCTCATCCAGCGCTCCATTATTCGTCATGAAGATGTGGACCCGACAAAAAGGAGTTCCCTCCTTGATCAATTCCACGCACTGCGGACCTCTCCTAGAATTGCATGTCAGAGGCTCATTGAAGATGCCTTGCGCGATTTCAACGCGGGCAAAGTACGGCGCGCAATCCTCAATCGCCGTCAGGAGCAACGAGAACGGTAGGAAAATATTCACCTTCGCTACCTGGGTTGGCTCGGATAGCCACACCCCCAATTCCAAAAAGTCGCGAACTCGGCCGTTCTTGCCTTTGAAATCTGCATCTCCGGCCACACGCCAATAATTGCAGTGGACCTCGGCGGTCGCCTCTCCGTGGCGAGCCCGATGGACGCACCAGACGGCAACACTTCCATCACCACTCATAGATGCCCCTGAGACCGCCGCGAATGAAATGCGCGGCCAAAACCCTTCCACGATTTGCGTGAAGATGTCTACGCCCGACGCACAACCAGAAAGACGCATTCACAGCCAAACAAGCGGTCGCTACTGCATCGCGGCGAGCACGGCGAGGTACAGTGTTCAGGGTCGCCGCCAATATCCTGCGCTCCGATGCCCGCGCCCATGACCTACACTCATTTGTGGTCCTCCGCGAGAGTCTCGCCCACAAGGCTACCTGACTCGCGGGCTGGCCTGACTTGCAGGCAGTTCCGGCCTCCGTAGACTACCGCTTTTACCGATTCTTGGGCATCCCATGACCTTCAACGCGCAAATCTTCTGGGTATTCATCGCCTCCCCGTCCGACCTGACCGAGGAACGCGAACGCAACGCCGCGACCGAGGTAATAAATGACTGGAACGCCAAGCACGCCTTTGCAGAAGGCGTCGTCCTGTTGCCGGTTCGGTGGGAAACCCATGCCCGGCCGCAAGGCGGAAGCCGACCCCAACGGGCCATCAACGCCCAGCTCGTATCCAAGTGCGATATCTTGCTGGGGATGTTCTGGACGCGCGTCGGCACCAGCGTTGCCGAATCCGGGACCATCGAGGAGTTCGATCGGTTCGTCGCGGCCTCGAAGCCAGCTCTTCTCTAGTTCTCCCGGCGACCCATTGACCCCGCCCGGATTGACGCAAGGCAGCATGCGAAGCTCAAGGCGTTCAAAAAGCAAACCCTGACCCATGCGCTCATCGGCGAGTTCGCCACCATTCAATCCCTGAAAGACCAACTCCTCCGAAACCTCACGAACCAGGTGCGCGAGCTCAAGGCCCGGAAGCAACAGGTCCTTCTGGCGATCATCACGCGGTTTGCTCATCGCCTTCCCCAATGCCGATGACCCGCCGTCAGGAATCGTTGCGGCGTGCCCGCATAAGTGCCTGGCGAGTGCCACGCGGGGCTGGTTATCAGCAAGCGACATCCGGGAAACAGCCCGCAACCTTTGAAAGGAAAACGACCATGACCAAAAGAACGTACGAGCACGCTTTCGAGCGTGCGGCAAATCCGGCGGCGAGGCGAGAGAGCCATGCCTATTGCGCTGAACAACAAAACCCACCACAGCGGCGCACGGCGCCGGACGCAGGGAGGCGTCAGCGAAGAGGCTATTCTTTCTCGTTATTGTTGGTCGCCTAATGGCGCGTTCGATGATGCCCGGCGACAGCTACCGCGACGGACGAGAGTGGCTTGCGAAACTGCGAACAATGCTGCTCACCTCTGTGAAATTTGGCGATGTCACGTACAAGATGGTGGGGAATAAACAGACTTGCGCACAGCTAAGCGCGATATGTTTGACAGGATCCCGCGAATCTTAGCCCACTACTTAGTGGTGGACGCCCTTCTCGCTGGACCTAGATCAAGGTGCCGCGGGCGGAAGATTGATCAATTTCCTCAGCGAGCACAGAACAAACAACATTCATCCCTGCTGCTATCCCCACGACGCCCGAATGACGGAGCGATTGCAATTCAAGGTCGCGTAACGTACTATGTTCATGGTTTGTTCACGAAGGAGGATATCCGATGAATCTGAGATCCCGTTCAACCAATGAGGAGGACAAATTTCTGCTCTTTGTCCAACACGACCGATCCCCAGAAGACGCAGAGGCGGAGCGCATCTTATTGGATTTCCTCGAAAAATCGAGCGCAAAAGCGACGTTGCTTGTTGATGAACGTCGCGATGCCGACTCCCCAACGCCGGCGCTTTATGCCCATTTTGGTTATTTCGCCGGACTTGAGGAGATTAAGGCGTTCGTCGAGGTCGAACGCCAGTTGATTCCACTCCATTAAATTGGCAACCTGAGGTGGCTTTGAACACCTCGGGTTTTTTATGTCTTTAGAACAGATTAGAGTTTTGGTGGCCGGACATACCGGCCTTAATAAGCTCAAGTGCATAGAGGAACACGTTGTTCCTTTTTTGCTCGAACGCGATGCAGATTGGCGAGCGGCGACAGCAAAGGGGGATCAAGAGGCATGCTCGCGAATCCGCAATGAGCAGATCCTGGTTCTTGAGCTTGAAAGAGCAATCCCATCCACGGCGTACGGGATCATCGGGACTCCTTCAGGCCGTGCTTCCTGGATGTCATCCTTCTTAGAAATGAAGCGGACGTGGCTATCGAACGCATCCAAGCCCAAATATGTGTTCCTCTTGGCTCATCTCTCGTTTCAAAGCGAGAGCCATTTTTATACGCCCATCACCTGGACCCATACTGCTGACGATGGAAAGATTTCATTCGCTTTCCTCGAATTTCTGCTAGATGATTTCAAGCCCACCTTCATCATTACGCTTATTGATGATGTATACAGCGTTCAGGCGCGCCTAAATCCCCGGCGTCATTTTCGACTCTCTGAACTACTGCGATGGCGCAATGTCGAAGCGCTCTTTGCCGACTACGTAATGGACGCCATAGAGATTCGGCGCGGAGACAGGAAATCCGGCCTATTCCCCCGCCTTCGATCTCCAATATTTTCCGTTCGACAGTCAATCTATTCGCTCATCACGTATATCTCCGACCCAAATGTACCACGCATTTATCTTTCCTACCCCATTACGAAGCCCCTCACACGCTGGCGATGTTGTAGGGACAGAGACATGATCGATCAGATCAATCATTTTAGGCACTTCTTCAGCGCGAAAGTGTCCTCGTTCGATCCACTCACCATCAATGAGCGACCCATTCAAATCGCACTAGACGGCGTTCGAGAAAGCGAGCACGCAAAAGAGGAGCAGCGTATCAGCACACTACAGCGGCTGACCGCCGAGTTAGCCACTGCACTGGATCAAACAGATTATACTAACGCGAAGACCTTGCTTGGGAGCATCAACAATACCCTGATAAACTCATGCGTTAGCGACGAAGATCTTGACATCCGGCTTGGCGAGATGTGGCCAACGGAGGACGAAGACACAATCGCTCCTTTTACGCCAACTACCCAGATATCAATCAAAAGATCGGAAATGGACGAGGTTATTACGAAAAATCGAGCACAATCAGTGGTAGATCGCCAAATTCGTGTACGAGACCTACGTTTGATCGATCAATCTGATTGCGTAGTCATATATAGGCCAGGGCTTTCCAAAAAAGACTGGAGTACGGGCACGCAGATGGAGTGCAGTCACGCAAGGGCTTCAGGCAAAGCTATCATTATTTTGAAAGAGATTGACGACGCCGAACCAATGGGGCCATTTGACCACAAATTGCCGGCTGAGGACGTCATCGTAATCGAACACCCGGCAAACGAAGACTCACGAAAAGTAGCTTTTGGGGAAGCGCTGGCTCGAGTTAAGCACTATTCCGAAGAATTCTTGCGGAGAAATCTACGTTGAAACTATGCGACCATACTAGTGTCGGCATTCTTGTGCGCAAAGGCTCTAGCATTCTCCTGATCGAGAGGGCTCAACCTCCTTTCGGCTTCGCTCCTCCTGCGGGGCACGTCGACGATCATGGCTCTTATGAACAAGCAGCTATCGCCGAGCTTGCTGAAGAAGTTGGATTGACAGCTTTGCACCTTTCATTCCTTCATGAAGAGCGACTTCACAATCGCTGCAGACGGCCCAACGGCACCTGGCATCTTTGGAAGATTTACGAAGCGATCGTTGAAGGAGAGGTTCGTTTGAGTCGCCGTGAAGCCCGTCGCGCTCTCTGGGCGTCACCGGTTCAACTTCGCGAACTGGCGGCACGTAGCGAGCGTTATCAAAGGGGCCTCATTGGCGAACGCGAGTGGAACGCCAAGCCTGGTTTAGAGCCAATCTGGGTCTACCTATTTGGTCAGCTTGAGAGGCAGCAAAGCAATGATCGGCGATGATTTTTTACGGACTGCGCTTATGGAAGTGCATGATGATAATCGCAAGAAGCAACTTGAAGATGCGCGAAGGAATTCCCTCTACTATCGTTGGGAATATTTTAAAGTATCATGCACAGCAGCGCCAAGCAGTTTTTCGTCTCTACCTAGCCCGTCTTATTCGCCAGAGTGAGCCTGAGGGGCTGGCGAGTGTGGTGTAAAGCGCTGATGACCGCATTGCGGCTGGCCGAACAGAGAAGTCGACGCGCGATGTGTCATGGAACCACGCCGCCTGAACGGCCTCAGCTTGCGGCTCGTAGTGCGTTCTTGATCTCAAAATAGCCGAAATGCCAACGAACTCACGCAGGTCATCGCAAAAAATGCAGGAATATTAGCACCGCGCCAGCGAGCCCAACCAACGAAAAGACGATGGCGTAGATTTGTCGAAAGCTCTCCACCAACGCAAAAAAACCCCCAACCTTTTCATCGCTCCTATGCATTAACTTGATCGTCTCATCGTTGTTCAGCGCGGATGCGAGGCGGACCTCAACCTTTTTCAGTGCGGCCTCAGAATGTTTGATGAGGCATTGGCTGCGCTTATCGAGGCGCCAAAACAGAAAGCTTATGATGATAAGAAGAGCGCCTATCAGAAGGCGAAGCGTCTCCTGCGAAGCGCCGGAATTTAAACCGCTATTTCGAAGTGAATAGCCATAGGCAAGTGTTGCCAGACCAACTAGAGTTAGGAAGAATCTGAAGACCGCCTGTCGCTGACCTGCATGATACTGAAAATAATCCCAAGCATAAGCAGCTGCTGACTTTTCGGTGTCGGTTCGCGTCGCCTGACTCTCGTTTGTTCCACTTGCCATTGATTCCTCTCTGCAACTCCACCAAGAGCGGCTATTCAATTTCGCCGATCGTCTCCAGCCTTCATCGCGTCCCTCGAAATCATGCGCGGAATACGCAAGATCGTCGGCCACATCCATGATGTGACACTCGACTTGAATTCCTAGACGCCTTTCTTCCCCAGTGATTGCAAATTTTATCTCCTCCACCAACTGCGCCTCACTCCTATGATAACTTCTTTCGAGACTATCGCCTTCGTGTCGATTCAGAATTTCTTTGTCGTGCTTTCAGTACAGATGCGAGCGCACGATATGTGAGGTTCAAACCGCGGCGCGGATCATTTGCATCGCGAAACTCGATGGAAGGCCAGTCGGCCGTGCGCTTTTTCGAGACGCGAGAGAATGCGCGGCGTCTGGGCGTTACCTTCAAATCCACCGTTTCAAATCATACATTCATCGAGACCCGGCCCAAACGGAGCGTGTCCTAAATCATGCGCGAGCGCTGCGAACTCAACCAAGTCGGTGGAAATCTCGTAGTCGTCGCGCTCGTTCTCAGGTAGATGCTCTGCGTCTTGGAAATACTTGCTGTTCATTCTGATTGCGATTCCTTTCGCAATCTTGCTGACCTCAAGAGGGTGGGTTAACCGATTGCGAAAGAAATCTCACTCACCCGGAAAAGGCAAAGGCTGAGTCTTGCCCTGAAGGCGACGAAATGCAGGGCTGTGTACAAGGCGCGCATAATCGATTCTCCGCACGTTCCTGCTCGCATCGGGATTAATCGCTTTATCCGGCTCCCGAGCAACTTCGCGTCGCTTATCAAGCTTTGTATATATAGGGGCAGCCGCGTCGCTGCCTTGGAGCAGATTTGGTGCGCCCTCGCGCTGTAACCGTGCGTTTCGACTCATCGGCAGGCGCGGGGACAGGAGCAGAGTTAGGTCCGTCAGCGCACTATACGGCCAAATTGATCATTATTATTGCATCAGCATCATCTCGCGCGCAGCCTCATACTCGGGCCATTCGTTGCCCTCGGGCATTCCGCTCTCCCGCATCAAGTATCCGAGCGCACAACCACCGCCCGACATTTCCCTTTCTCCGGCTGCCATCGCTCTATACCTCACTGTTTAACACATACTGGGAGCATTTCTTACTACCTGATCTTGTAGGTGGTAATGCGCGAAGCAACGCGAGCGACAAGGTCACCGTGCGGATCAATGAGAGCGAAGTCGTTCCCCCGCTCGGCATCCTGCAGCGCCATAGTCTCGGTACTGTCCAGAATCTTTCGCACTTTTGATCAGGCGACGGCTCCGGTTTCAGAGAGTTGTGGCTGATAGAGCGGTCGCATGTTCATGTAGCATTTGGTCGACCACGCCGTTCCGGCAATGTGCCGCAGCCGGGCCGCCGCTAAGTTGAGACAGGATTGACCGTCGGGGAAGGCGCCGACGACACGGGTTCGTCGCCGGATCTCCTTCATGATGCGCTCGAGCGGATTGTTCGTTCGAATCTTCCGCCAATGGATGTCCGGAAAGGCATAGTAGGCGAGCGTCTCGTGAACCGCCTGCTCGACGAGATCAGCAGCTTTGGCCATACGGCTGGCCCGCAGATCCGCGATGACGGTCCTGGCTTTCTCGTCGGCCGCGGCGCGGCTCTCCTGGACATGAATGGCCTTGAGCATGTGGCTGACCTCGCGGACCCGGGTCGACGATAACGTACAGAGTCTTTCGCACTTTCAGGATTGACGGCTTCTTCTAGAATGAAGGAGCTTTGAATGAACGATGGGAATGCCATGGGTCAGGTGATCCAAATTGATGAGGCCCGGATTCGAGATCACCTGGGCGAGATGGTCCGCGGGACAGTGGAAGAGACACTGAACTCGATGCTGGAGGCCGAAGCGGACCAGCTGTGCGGTGCTGGGCGGTATGAGCGCAGCCCGGCGCGGCAGGACACGCGGGCAGGCAGCTACGAGCGAACGCTGCAGACCAAAGCGGGCGACGTCAATCTGAAGGTTCCGAAGCTACGGCGGCAAACCTTCGAGACGGCGATTATCGAGCGCTACCGGAGGCGGGAGAGCTCGGTTGAGGAGGCGCTGATCGAGATGTATCTGGCCGGGATTTCGGTTCGGCGGGTCGAAGACATCACGGAGGCGCTGTGGGGCACCCGGGTCAGCCCGAGCACAGTGTCGAACCTGAACAAGAAGATCTATACCAAGATCGAGGCGTGGCGGAATCGCAGGATCGAAGGCGAGCATCCGTATCTCTACCTCGACGGCATCGTGATGAAGCGCAGCTGGGCTGGTGAGGTTCGCAACGTGTCGCTGCTGGTGGCCTCGGCGGTCAATGCTGAGGGGTTCCGGGAGATCCTCGGCATCTGTGAAGGCGCCAAGGAGGACAAATCCGGCTGGTCCTCGTTTCTGCGGCATCTCGTCGATCGCGGTCTCAAGGGCGTGCAGCTGGTGGTTTCCGACGCGTGCCGAGGTCTTGTCGAAAGCGTTGCGGATTATCTGCCGGAGGCACGCTATCAACGCTGCATGGTGCATTTTTATCGCAATGTCTTCAGCCACGTGCCGTCGACCCGGGTCCGCGAGGTGAGCCACATGCTCAAGGCCATTCATGCCCAGGAGAGCCGCGCCGCGGCCGACGAGAAAGCCAGGACCGTCATCGCGGATCTGCGGGCCAGCCGTATGGCCAAAGCTGCTGATCTCGTCGAGCAGGCGGTTCACGAGACGCTCGCCTACTATGCCTTTCCGGACATCCATTGGCGGAAGATTCGAACGAACAATCCGCTCGAGCGCATCATGAAGGAGATCCGGCGACGAACCCGTGTCGTCGGCGCCTTCCCCGACGGTCAATCCTGTCTCAACTTAGCGGCGGCCCGGCTGCGGCACATTGCCGGAACGGTGTGGTCGACCAAATGCTACATGAACATGCGACCGCTCTATCAGCCACAACTCTCTGAAACCGGAGCCGTCGCCTGATCAAAAGTGCGAAAGATTCTGGACAGTACCGGGTCGACGGCACGTGGCTGAAGACATTGCGATAAAAATGCACCATGCAGCGTTGATAGCGTGCCTCCGGCAGATAATCCGCAACGCTTTCGACAAGACCTCGGCACGAGTCGGAAACCACCAGCTGCAGGCCCGCATGGAAGATCACAGCGAATGCATGCTGGTGCTGATTGGTACCACGCCGGAAGGCAAGAAGGAGCTGATCGGCTTCCAGGTCGGCGTGCGCGAGAGCGCGCAGAGCTGGCGCGAACTCCTGATCGACCTGCGGCAACGCGGGTTACGGATTGCCCCGCAACTCGCCATCGGCGACAGCGCCCTCGGCTTCTGGAAGGCACTGGACGAGGCCTTTCCCGGCACGCGGCACCAACGATGCTGGTGCCATAAAGTGAGCAACGTACTCGACAAGGTCGCCAAATCCGTGCGGGGCCCCATCAAGAACGACCTGCGGAACATCTTTCTGGCCCCACACCGGGCCGAAGCTGAAACCGCGATCGACGTCTTCGTCGAGAAATACCACGTCAAATACGAACGTGCGGTGGAGTGCCTGATCAAGGATCGCCACGCGCTGCTCGCCTTCTTCGACTTCCCTGCTGAGCACTGGATCCACCTACGCAGCTCGAACCCGATCGAGAGCGTCTTCGCCACGGTGCGCCACCGAACGGTGCGGACCAAGGGATCGCTGTCGCAATAAACCGCGAAGCTTATGGTGTTCAAGCTCATCGACGCCGCATCGAAGACCTGGCGGCGCTTGAAGAGCACGAACCAGTTGCCGAAAGTCATCGCCGTGTAAAGTTCATCGACGGAATCGAAGTCATTCCGAACACTGAAAGCCACGCCGCCTGATCAGGCCGCGTCACCCAAAATCAGCCATAGCTCCCGCTCTCGCTCGACAATAACGGGGCTGCAGGCTCAGTAAGGAAATGTGCTCGCTGAGCGACTGGTTCATCTGAGCACCGCTTTCAATATTGGGAGGTTCCGCATCGGATGGCGATGCTTGTTCCTATTGTTCGCGCCAGGTCCATGCGGCGCCTTAACCGAAGCTGTTGTGGATCCGTATGGATCCAAACAAATCGCTTCTGATCATATGCAGTAGTCGCCAGGCCAACCGCATATTGGATCGCGAGCGAAACCGTCTCGCGATAAGGGGCGGCCTGCATGATCACATTCAAGAACAGTATAGCCAGCGATCACTTTTGCTATTGGAGTTCTGTTCGGCGTCAAAATGACCGAAGGGTGAATGCTACGAATCACACGACTGAAGTCCTCGACCATTTCGCCTGTTTGGAGGTTGCGCGCTCGAACCACAGATCCGTCAGGTGCTCCCTCGACCAGAAAAGAAGCTCCACAGTTACTGCAACTCTGAGGCAGTCGGTTAGCCTCGAGATGCCTTCGAAGGGAACGAGTCGCGTCCAGATTATCGCCTACGGCAACACTGCAAGTGCCTGTAGCACCATAAAGAGTTGCGCCAGGGTGTTCTGACCGAATGCGCCGAAAAGTCACGCTGCGCCCGGTAAACATGATTTGCTCGCCAGCGAGTTCAGCCCGGTGCACAAGCAGTTCAGGAGGCTCTCTGGAAAGGGTCACTACGTCGGATAGTCTAAGTTCTGCTGATAACGACTGAAGTATTCTGTGAGCTTCTTGCATATATTGCGCCGGAACCGAAACGACAGTGTTCACGCCTAGTAACGCGAGAGGCACTGCGCGACGCAGCAAATGCACAGCGGCGCCATAGCTGGGCAGGAGAACCAAAGCTCGCGTATTCGGATCGACATGTGAAGAAAGCTCGTTGCTCCTTTGTGCCCTTAGATGGCGGCTCACTGCCCAGCGAAATAGCAAGAGCAGTTCCAGCTTCAGTACTGTCGTCCATCTTTCATGATCCATTCGAGAGTCGAGCGTATGAGATGCGAGCGTTCGGAGTCGGGACTCGGAGCCCAATACATCGTCTATGCGCACAACCGCAGCGCCGTCCGGTGCTGCATTTGGCACGAGTTGTTCGATGCTCAGCAAACGTGCCAACCAACTCTATGCAAGACGGAACCGCGGCCAGCCGTATACTGATTCAGAATGCCATCCAAAAAACTCCAGCTAAGTGCCGGAGCGAGAGCTGCCAGTTTATGGGATTCCTGTGAAAGCCGCTCCGTCTGCAGCAGGGACCTGAGGCGCTCAAGTGGCCTACTGTCATGATCCAGCGCGCCATCGATCTCATCATGAGTCCAAATGGTGGACAGTAGAGGCGCAACTCCCGAGTTATTCCGTATTACGGTCTCATAAAAGTGCGCGTTTCGCCGATCCGTCCTGCATTCGGAGAGAGATAACTGTAGGAACGCAGAAACTAGAATATAGGCCCTCCAATCCTGAGCCGCGACAGTTTGTAAAAAGCCAACGAACGCGACAGTGGTCGGCAGAGGGCGTAGAAGAGTCGGATCGCTGATACCTTCCACTTCGGACAACTTCGTGCGCAATAGCTCACAGTGGTCAAGTTCGTCTCTCAGATGCTCAATGAGCTGAACTCGCACTGAACTAACGGTGCAGCTGGCTACCGCGGCGCTGATGTGCCCCGTAGCAGAAGCCAAGTAGTGATAGTTCTCGAGAATGTATCCGATCACCAACGCTTCCGAAGAGGGCTCACACATTGTGTCCCAAAGTCGATGCCCGTCGATAGCACGTAGCCAGGATTTGAGATCCTCCATTACCGATGAGGGCACACAGAAATCGGCTTTGGTTTTGGTTCCGAAATCATCAACGGTGTCACCGATTAAGGTCGACAAAGAATTCTGAACCGATCTTAGGTCCGAGTATCTGTGGCCAAACGCATACGCCAGCCCGACTACAGCGCGCGATGCGGCACTCTCGGCGCCAATTCCCCAGTTTACTAGATCCTGTAAGTTGGCGGACCAAACCGGATTTCCATCGAAGCAAGGAACGTCGAGGCTGCAGTGTCCCTGCGGTTCTCTCGTAAGGACACGTTCTTCTGAGAGGACCTGAATGCCGCAAACAATGGCTCCCGAAACGCCAAATTTTAGCGCAGATAACCAGCGGAAAATCATTTCCGAGATCGTCGCTACGTCGTTCAGTAATTCAGCTGCAGTTTTCGGTGTTACCGGCCCATGGAGATAGATCGCTCTTCTCCAGTTTTCAGAGTGTTCAAATTCGAGATCAGTTTCGAGATGACCAATAATGGCTTGACTGGCCGCCTCCGGAATGAGGCCCGTCTCCACTAGCATGGAATGCCATCCACGAACAGCGCTTGTTTCGATGGACGAGAATTCCATGAATCCTGAGCAAACGGCCGCACTCAGTGCGCTGCGATAGCCAATCGCTCGTGTCGCATGAATCCATTCGAGGGTAGCGGGTATTGGACGAGCCGTGCTTACTAGGACCTCGTCGCACCCAATGACCTTCAAGGCTTCGGAAAAGAACTTTTGGTGGTCCCATTCTTCCAGAAGATGCTGCGATAGCAAAAGGGATAGCGGCGACAAGCCTATTGCGGGCCTAACGCTGGGCGCCATCCGGGAAGACGCGGCAGCGAGATAATGACGAGTTTCAAGTAAGTAGGCGTAGAGCGCAATTCTACTTCCCTGTCGGACGCGCTCCCAGAAAGAGTGACCGTATACGTACTCGCTCGCTGCGGCGAATTGCTCAGCAAGCAGAACTTCCAACTCTTCCGGCCAAATCAGCAATCCCGCAGGGAGATTAATACTCTGTTTGATTTTTTCGAGAGTTTCCGGTTTCTTCTCAAGCTCCCCGGTCGGAAACTCGAATCTGTCAAGAAGAAGAGTGCGATCTCTCTTACCTGCGGAAGGTTCGCCAAGGAAGATAACGGATCGATTTAGAGAACTTGGGAGGGCTACGTCGGAGCGACCAGCAGCGCCAACAACCATTTGTAGCCTCCCAGGGGTGCTTACTCTACGATGGCGGCGCGCAGCTTCTTAGTGGCATGCTCGCTTCTTTCGACAAGCGCCTCTAATGCATGTAGATCCTCCTTGTCCAGCTTACCCGCTTTCAATTTGCGCTTTATTTCGCCGATCTCTTGATCGGAAGGCTCTTTCTTGAGAGTCATGAGGTTCTCCTGTTGGTTCAACGAACAGAAACTCGACTAGGTTGCACCTGAGCGGCTTGCCGACAGACAACGGCCACCAAACATCCGCGTCAACCGCGCTCCAAATGTCCAGGTTATCGCGCTTATAGATTCGTTCGTATCCCTAAAAAGCTCGCTAGGCACCTACCAGAATTGGTTGACCCACACACCGACAGTCCAAATCAATGCAGCCCATGGACACTTTGCGGCTGTACGTCGGTTTCTCCGGCAGGCGTTTCCTTGAAGCAAACATCCCCGGCTCGAATCCAGATAGGCGACATTATCGTCGGAGATGGAGTTTCGCTTTCTCGACCAAGCGAGAAGAATTTACGGCAGCGCCCAATAGCACGAGCAGGGGGATGCAGACCGTGAAGCGGCAAGCTCGTATCCGAGCGCTCTCCGCAGAGGAGCTCTGCCGCCGTATTTGCAGCTGCGTCCACGGTTGGTTATCCGTTCGGTCCGTTTGTGCAGCTCTGCATACTGACCGGCCAGCGGCGCGGAAATCGTGCGATAACATACAGATTCTTTCGCACTTTCAGGATTGACGGCTTCTTCTAGAATGAAGGAGCTTTGAATGAACGATGGGAATGCCATGGGTCAGGTGATCCAGATTATGAGGCCCGGATTCGGGATCACCTCGGCGAGATGGTCCGCGGGACAGTGGAAGAGACACTGAACGCGATGCTGGAGGCCGAAGCGGACCAGCTGTGCGGTGCTGGGCGGTATTCATGCCCAGGAGAGCCGCGCCGCGGCCGACGAGAAAGCCAGGACCGTCATCGCGGATCTGCGGGCCAGCCGTCACTCCTGCTTCACCGACGAACTACCCACACGTGGAGCCCATGAAGAAGCAGTTTGATTTCCACCGTCGAAATCGTTAGGTGGGCTCGAGAATCGAGTAGTATTCTCGATCCTAATACCACGCAGCCTGGCCAAGGCGACTTTCCATCATGAGAAATTCGCGTCGAAGGATTTGGTCCCTACTGGTCATACTTTCGATTTTTGGTGCAGTAGGCGGGATATGGGGCTGTAGACGATGGCATGCGGCACAAGAGCCACCGGATGCGCGGCTTGCGCTGGATGCGCACTACCCAGGCATGCCGCCGGATGCGCATCATCGATATCTTAATCTTCCGGTGGATTATACCGATGGAAGCAGCGGACGCTTTCGCGCGTTCTATGTGCTCAGCCCTAACTTCAATCCCAAAGGTCCTGTTGTTTTTTTTCTGACGGACGGGCAAATGGAATTGGTAGGCCCGGAGATGGATTTGTCCTTCTTTGATGAGCAGCTTCCCGGGGTGTCCTATGTGCTGATCGGCCACCGCGGCCATAGCCCCACGCTTTTCCCCGAGGTCTATCCAAACGGGAAGCTGGATCTGCGCCGCGCAATGAACCTTTATGGCTCCTGGCAGCGCGTCGAGGATATCGAATGCGTAAGGCAGGACATGGTGGCAGCGAAACTGCTGCCCTCAGACGGGCGCATCATGGTTTTCGGAGCCTCAGGCGCGGGCGTGCTTGCGCAGCAGTATCTACACCGATATGGAGAACACGTGACCCGGACGTTGCTGGCCGCCACGGGAGCGCCGGACTTGGCCCGTCAGCACGGATGGACCTACGCCCGCAATTTCGTTGAGCTCGATCCGGAAGCCGCAGCCTCCCTGTCAGAGATTGCACGGCTTGAGAATGGCACGCGAGCAAGCTTGGCTTATATGGTTTTTCAACTCGGGCGACAAGGACAGTCGGGCTTGGCCACGCTTCATAAGATCATTCACGGAGAGCTGAGCCACAACCCGTTGCCGTATGCTTGGTATCAGCTGCGCCCGAGCCTGAGCTGGGCGCTCCGCCGCACTCTGCTAAGCCTGCCTGCCGCTGATGCCGCGAAAGTGCGGATGTACGAGCTACTTGGAAGCGATCTACAGCGTGCGGCGTCCTCATATGGCTATGACATCCCGCTCTACCTCTGGTCCAGGGAAGTCCTGAGGAATTTTCTGCATCAGCATGCGCCCTTGCCGAATCTGCAGTTGGATCGGAGTCGTTATCGGGGGGAGGTTTTGGTAATCGCGGGAAAGGACGATGTCGTCTTCTCTCCGGCAATAGGTAAAGCCATCGCGCTGGCCTATTCTAGGGCTTTTTTCCTATTGGTTCGAGGTGGCCATCGACTGGAACTAGATCACGAGTACCAGCGTGCCGTTCGCCGAGCCTTCTTTCTGCATGGGCTACAGGCACGCGACACGGCGTCGCTCCTGGACTCTCCTCCCCCCGCCCCCGCAGAGGAGCGCGGGCAGCCACAATAAGGAAGCGATTTCGTGCGCTTGTTCCAGCCGAGCGGATATCTTCAAGCATGTGACGCACTGACGACTCCGCCGCTTCCGATAATTCGCTCCAAACGCACCGCCGTAGTTCCGTCGAGCTCCACAGCTAGTCCGCTCGCGCCCGCGGCAGCTCGCGCGCCTATAAGCAGAGATGGTTGGAAGACAGGTTGATCTGCATCAAAGACTCTCAATCTAAGGGTGAGTAAAGTTATTGCGCGGAGTGGAATATTCTGATGGAGAGTAGAAATGAAGACGATCGAAGAGCGCGGGGTTGTCAAGGGCGGAGACGCCGAACTCGGGACGCTGCTTAAGCAGTACGAGTCGGAAAAGTTGATCCAGGAGATGCAGACCCTGATCAAGAAGAAAGGTCTCAAAGTTGATCTCGTCCCTGGTGAAGGGGCGCGGGCGTTTGACGAGCCCGTACTCGCGGCAGGCTGCGATAGCTGCACCGTCTGTCCCTGCATGATCTGCTGGTAGGCCGAGCCAATGGGGTGGGGCCATCCGGGTGCAATCGCATCCAGATGGTGCCCCGCCAGACTCCGGTCAGCTCCCCCGAGGGTGCGAGAGAGGAGTGCTATGACAAAGCTATCCATTGAGCCAGATCAATTTGTCGCAGTGCGCCGGGACTTCATCTTCACACAAGATGGGAATCGGCCGATTCTCTACCCCCTCGACTACATCAATACGCACATCCATTTCCTAACTCCGGTCCAGGGGTTCGCCCTGTCACTACTGGACGGAGTCTCGCGATTTTGTGAGATTGAGTTCTTCTTCCATCGCCTATTCCCAAAGGCCGCGGCTGGGATCCTCGTCGAGACGCTCTCCAGTATCGACGCTTTGGTGCGCGCAAGCGTATCCCCCGTGGGCATCGGTGCTAACGGCATTCTGGAGATTGCCCATGCCCCGATTACCGAGGCGATCCGCTTCGACCCGCGCAGCTTCGTCATCGATCCGCAGGCATATTCGCGTGTGATGCATGGGGTGAAGACTCGATTTCGTCTAAAGGCACCGATCAACCTCTACACGGTCTTCACCCATCGCTGTCAAACCGACTGCCTTTATTGCTACGCCGACCGACGCATTAAAGCGGGTAAGGAAATGCGTCTTGAACGTTGGCGCGAGCTGATCGAGGAGGCTGCCGCTATGGGGGTGCGCATGTGCTCACCTGACAATGGTGACACCTTCGTGCGGCGGGACGGGATCGACTTTCTCAATCTCCTGGTCGAGCACAAGATGCTGTTCCTCCTGTCGACGAAAGCGTGTCTGGACCGCGACGCGGTCGCGCGGTTAGTCGACGCCGGTTTCAAGGAGAAGATAAACGGTATAATCGAGCGGCCCGTGCAGCTTAGCTTCGATGCCGCCGACGAGGATGTGAATATGCGCGTGCTGAACGTCAAGAAACCCCGCACGCAACTAACGGCTCGAACCTTCGAGAGCTTCATGGCTTTCGGCATACAGCCCATCATCAAGGCAGTTATTACTGGATTAAATGTAAATCAACCAAAGAAGATCGTTGATTTCTTCTACCCTTGTGGCGCTCGAACTTTCAGTTTCGTGCGCTATGCGCGCTCGTTCCACCGCCACAGTGACGATCTGTTCGTTACCGGGGCACATCACGCAACGCTTGCTCGCGAGTTTGAGGCAATCCGAGCCAAGTATCCGGACATTAGGATAAACGAAAATCTATCGAGGGCCCCAACGTCTGCTGGAGAGCTGTCGCCGCAGCGCAAGCGGCAGATCTGGAGCCAGCGGATCGGCTGTGGCGGAGGGTGGCACGCGCTCGGCATCGGTCCCGACGGCGGCGCCTTCCTCTGCGAGCAGATGGCCTACGAGGAGCCGTTCCTGGTCGGCGACGCCCGTCACCAATCGTTGCGCGAAATCTGGACGGGCTCCCGATTGCTCAACTTTATCCATCCGAGCCGCGAGCGGTTCGCCGGGTCCCGTTGCGAGACCTGTCCTTCCTTCGAGACCTGCATGTGGGAGAAGGGCCGCTGTTACCGGGACGCCTATTTCTCTTATGGATCCGTTCACACCACGCCGCCGTTGTGTCCTTTCAACGACAAGCCAGGCGTGCGGCTCAGCTAAGGGGAGCGCCACGAGCATGACTGCTACGCGGAAGTGGAAACCGTCGAGCTTCAACATCCCCCTCCGTGAGTCTGATGACACGACTCTCCTGTTCAACGCGAGGAACGGCCAGACGCTTGAATTGGATAAGACCGGCTGGACCATCGTCCAAAGGTGTCTCGACAGCCTGGAGCACGAGGACGCCACCCCGGATCGCGAGCTTGTGAGATGTCTCACGACGCTTGGCTTCGTGGTGCCGGCCGAACTGGACGAGTTTGGAGAAGAGGAGGAGCGGCTGCGTCACAGCAAGGCCGACGAATCACGCCTGTTTGTGACCATCGCGCCGACGATGTCTTGCAACCAGCACTGCAGCTACTGCTTTCAACGCAATACGCCCAAGACGAAGGTCATGTCGGAAGAGATGCAGCAGGCGACTGTCGAGTTCGTCCGTCGCAAGCTGGCCAACAGCCGTCAACTGGTCGTCCAGTGGTTCGGCGGCGAGCCACTGATCGCCTATGCCGCGATCACCTCGATGACGCGCGCATTCAAGGCGATCTGCGCCGACGTCGGGATCGACTACTATGCGGAGATGCTGACCAATGGCGTCCTGTTGACGCCGGAAAGGGTGGTCGCCCTGCCCGAGCTCGGTATCAAGGCGCTGCAGATTTCCCTCGATGGCATGCCCGAGACCTATTCTGCGCGGCGCCAAGTCCCGATGGCGGCGGCGGCGGCCCATTACCGGTTCTTGGCCGAGCACTTGCCGGACATCGTCGAGGCCACCGGGTCCCTCACGATCCGCATCAACGTGGATCGGGAAAACATCGAAGAGGCCGAATATGTCGTCCGCTTCTTCAAAAGCCACGGCGTGGTCGATCACCGCATCGATTTCCGTCTCGGTTTCATCAACACCAGCCGAGGTCTGCTGGATTGCGTCCCGCACGACTGTTTCACCAACGCAGAGTTCGCCAAGGAGGAGCTGACGTTCCGTCGCTTCCTAGAGTCGGAGGGCTACATGGTGTACGGCATGCCGCGGCCCAAGCGCTATCCTTGCACCGCGGTTGTGCGCAATTCGTTCACGATTGATCCACACGGCAACCTCGGCAAGTGCATCCCCGCTGTGGGCACTTCCCACTCGACATTCGCGCGCATTCTGACGGACGATATAGATAGAACAATGCGGGACGTGACAACCGCCGAGATGCCATATAGGCGCTTCAATCCCTTTCACAGCGAAGAGTGCAGTGGCTGCTGCATGATGCCAGCGTGCTTGGGCTCGTGCCCCAAGCACCACGCCGGGGGGCACCGCGTGGTGGCCTGCAGCATGCGCGAGGCACTCGTCGATAAGATCACGTTTTATCACCGGTTTCATGAGCGGCGGCTCAAGACCCACGCGCAGGCCTAGATGTTTGAACGCTGGTTTTTCAGGCAGCGACTTTGGCTCGAGTATACGAGAGGGTGCGACATGCCATTCGGGCACAGACTTCCGCTGAATCTGCTTGTTCACGGCGAGCTCGCGGCAGTTCAACATGCCGTAAGCCCTGTGCAAAAAAGCGGGCTTCGTGCCCGAACCATTTATTGGGAACGGCGTGCGCGGATCTCATCATGGCCTCGCTGCAACCGCAGTCCACTCGCGAGAGGCCGGATACATTTATGCAACTGTAAGCGTCATTTTTGCTGTTACGAACCCTTGCACGGACGGGGCGGACCAGAAACGAGGTTGCAACTTTCAAGGCGAAGCTAGCGTTGAAGTCCTTCAATATAGTTCCACTGGAGCCAAGCGTGCCAGCGATTGCGCGTTCCAGCCGATCGTGATCACCGATTCCAGGCCATCGTGATCACCCATTCCAGAGCATCGTGATCACCGTTTCCAGCCGATCGTGATCGCTATTTCCAGCGATCATGATCGGGGACAACCAGGAGGCGCCCACCGCTGACAGTCTGCAACCGGGGTAGCTCGGTCTTTTGCCCAACCGCAGAGGATCGAGATGCCGACAGAGAGACTGTCCATGCGCCACATTCGCGAAGTTCTACGCCTGCACTACAGCGTCGGCATGTCGCAACGCGCCGTTGCCCGCAGCCTCGGTCTGGCCCAGGGCACGGTCAGTAAGTACGTCAACCGAGCCCGCCGCGCCGGTCTGACCTGGCCGTTGCCAACGGAGCTCGATGACGACGTCCAGCTCGAGAACCGCCTGTTTCCGCCGCCTTCCGATCGGCCCAGCGACGAGCGTCCGCATCCGGACTGGGCGCTCGTGCATCGCGAGCTGCGGCGCCCGAACGTCACGCTGATGCTGTTGTGGGAGGAGTATTGCGACGCAAACTCCGACAGCTTCAGCTATGCGTGGTTCTGCGAACGCTATAAGGAATGGGCCGGCCGCCTCAAGCCGACCCTGCGCCAGGTCCATGTCGCCGGCGAGAAGCTGTTCGTCGACTATTCCGGCCACACCATGGAGGTAGTTGACGGGCTCACCGGTGAGGTGCGCAGCGCGCAGATCTTCGTCGCCGTGCTCGGCGCCTCGAACTACACCTACGCCGAGGCCAGCCTCACCCAGAGCCTGCCGGACTGGATCGCCTCGCACGTGCGGGCCTTTGCCTTTTTCGGCGGTGTGGCCCGGCAGACGGTGAGCGACAATTTGAAGGCCGGCATCACCCGGGCCTGCTTTCACGAGCCGATGGTCAACCGGACCTATGCCGATCTCGCCCGCCATTACCGCACCGCCATCGTCCCGGCGCGGCCGTATCGGCCGCGCGACAAAGCCAAGGTCGAGGTCGGGGTCCAAATCGTCGGGCGATGGATTCTGGCGCGTCTGCGCAACCGCCGCTTCTTCTCGCTCGCCGCCCTCAACGAGGCGATCCACAGCCTCCTTGTCGAGCTGAACGATCGACCTCTCCGGAGCTGGGGGCGAAGTCGGCGCGATCTGTTCGAAGAGTTCGATCATCAGGCGCTCACCCCCTTGCCGGATGAACCGTACGAGTATGCCGAGTGGAAGCGCTGCCGGGTCAACCTCGATTATCACGTCGAGATCGCCAAGCATTACTACAGCGTCCCTCACAACCTCTCGCATCAGGAGGTCGAGGCTCGCATCACCCAAAAGACCGTCGAGATCTTCCTCCGTGGCAAGCGCGTGGCCTCGCATCTGCGCAGCACCTTGCCGCATCGCCCGACCACGATTGCCGAGCATATGCCGAGTTCGCATCGCCGCTATCGTGACTGGACCCATGAGCGTATTCGTTCCGAAGCCGCCAAGGTCGGCCCCGACGCCGACACCCTGATCGACGTCATCCTGCGGTCGCGGCCGCATCCGGAACAGGGCTTCCGCTCCGCGATCGGCATTCTCGGGCTGGTCAAGCGCTACGGCCAGGAACGCGTCGACGCCGCCTGCGCCCGGGCCCTGCTGCTCAACGCCCGCTCGTACAAATCGGTCGCCGCCATCCTCAAGAACGGCACCGACAGAACCGCGCCTCCCGCCGAGGAGGCGCCCATCCTCTTCCACGCCAACATCCGTGGCCGCAGCTACTACAATTGATCAGGAGAGATCAGCATGCTTATTCACCCCACCGTCGATCGCTTGCGCGCCCTCGGCCTCGCCGCCATGGCCGATACCCTCACTGAACTGCAGAACAACCCCGAGGCGGCCGAGATGCCGCACGCCGATTGGCTCGGCCTCCTCGTCGATCGCGAGGTCACCGCCCGCGACAACCGCCGCCTCACGCGCCGCTTGACCAGTGCCAAGCTCCGGCAAGCCGCCGCCATTGAGAACGTCGACTATCGCACCGCTCGCGGCCTTGACCGTTCGCTCTTCCAAACCCTCGCCACCTGCCAATGGATCCGTGAGGCCAACCACCTGGTCATCGTCGGCCCAACCGGCACCGGCAAGTCCTGGCTTGCCTGTGCGCTCGGCAACAAGGCCTGCCGCGACGGCTTCTCCGTCCTCTACAAGCGAACATCCCGCCTGTTCGCCGATCTCGCCCAGGCGCGCGGCGAAGGCCGTCTGGCGCGCCTGATCGCCGTGACCTGCCACTGCATTTTCATCCAGCGGCAGTTAGAGTCTCGGGGTTTTGTACGCCAAGTGGCGCTGATGGAGCAACGGACGATCGGCGGAGCTGGTCGGGGTTGCGCAGCCGATCGTCCGTTGCGGTGAGGTGGGCGGCGTAGGCCGCGGGGGTCAGGTATTTCAGCGACGAGTGGGGACGCTGGAGATTGTAGTCGGCGACCCAGTTGGCGATCTTGGCGCGGGCGTCATCGAGATCGAAGAACAGGGTCTCGTTGAGTAGCTCATCGCGCATCCGGCCATTGAAACTCTCGACGAAGCCGTTCTGCATCGGCTTTCCCGGCGCAATGAAGTGCCAATCGATGGCTGCGTCCTTGCACCAAGCGAGCATGGCGTTGCAGGTGAATTCGGTGCCATTGTCGGACACGATCATTCCTGGCTTGCCGCGTCGCTGGACGATTGCCGTCAGTTCGCGGGCTACGCGCCGCCCCGAGATCGACGTCTCCGGAATGGCGCCCAGGCATTCCTTGGTGACGTCGTCGACGATGTTGAGGATGCGGAAGCGTCGGCCATTGGCGAACTGGTCGTGGACGAAGTCCAGCGACCAGCGCGCGTTCGGCCTCGCCTCGACCAGGATCGGGGCACGGGTCCCCACGGCCTTGCGGCGAGCCCGCCGTTTGCGGACGGTGAGCCCTTCCTCGCGGTAAAGCCGGTAGATCCGGTTGATCCCCGATGGCTCGCCCTCCCGCCGCAGCAAGACGAACAACCGGCGATAGCCGAAACGCCGCCGCTCGTTGGCGAGATCGCGCAATCGGCCACGCAGAACTGCGTCCGGCGGGCGGCTGGAGCGATAGCGGATTATCTTCCGATCCGCCCCCACAATCGAGCAGGCCCGCCGTTCCGACAGGCTCATGACGGCCTGCAGATGCGCGATCGCAGCGCGCTTGGCGGCGGGCCCTACCATTTTTTTGAAAGGAGCTCGCGAAGTGCGGCCGCATCGAGCATCTGCTCGGCCAGAAGCTTCTTCAGCTTCCCGTTCTCCTCTTCCAAGGCCCTCAGCCGCTTCGCTTCGGAAACGTCCATGCCGCCGAATTTGGCCTTCCAATTGTAGATCGTCGCCTCGGAAACACCGTGCTTGCGAGCCAGGTCGGCTGTCTTCGCCCCAGCCTCATGCTCCTTCAATACCGCGATAATCTGCTCTTCCGTGAACCTTGCTCGCTTCATCTGTCCGTCCTTCTTCGGGCCGGACTCTAACTCCTTCTGGAGGAAATACGCAGTGGCAGGTCAGACGATCATAAAGGCAGCATCGCTGTTCAAAGTGTCTGCGTCTTGATCTCAGCAACCAAGCGCAAGCGATTTTGTCGGACGGTTCGCGAGGCAAGATTGCAGACCAACACGGTTGCCGCGCTTTGACGTTCCGGCCTGTTGTGATGTAGGACGCACCTATTGTCCAAGCCCGCTAGGCGATCGTCTCGCCGAACCGCGATCGCTCCGTCTCCGCAACCCCGACCAGCTCCCACGGAGCAATCGCCACTGGCGTGCCACCCGAGAGAAAGAATGGCAGCTTGAAAACAGCCCGCAGTTAAAAGGGCCGATTGACATCCATCGATCTTTTCGACCTTTCGCCGCTGACCTTGGTCGATCAGGGCTCACTTGCTCGGCCGCGAGTTTTGTCTCTTCAACGCAAAAACCGCCATATGGCGGCTTTTACGTTATACTTCATCACTTTGCCGTATCGCCTTTGCTGATAATAACTGCGTGGTTGCCCACGGGTTGCCCAAAAAGTGATAAAGTCTGACCAATCTCGGCTAACTTGAGTACGATTGAAGCCTCCAATTCTTGGCTCTACTTCTAGTCTTTCTTTCTTTGTCGTCCATTTCCAAGCTCAAATCCAAGCTCGCAGATCAGGGTATTTTGCCCCGCTCGTCGGTATCCCGTTTTCGCCTCTGACGACCCCTCCTGCCTTGTCGGAGGTATGAGATCAGCTCCTTCCGGAGCTCACCTCGCGGAAGTACATAGATGTACGTATAGATAGTTTCGTGCGACGCCTGCATACGGAAGTCCCTAGCATATTTCTTCTTGAGGTGACGGGCAATCTGCTCCGGAGACCAGCGCAGTGTCATTTTCTACATCACAACTTTGCAGAGTGGTGCGTGATCGAGCTTCTTTCTTTGACGGGGAGTCTTCTGTTTCTTCCGGCATCGACCTGCGCGACAAGTGCCGAGTATCCCAGGTATCGCGGCTTTTGCCGCTTGAGCTCACGCGCCTGATCGTTGTTGGATCGCGTCCAAGCTTCCTAGCAATTTCCGGCACTTTCATTCCTTGTGCTTTTAATAGCCCGATCCTCTCACGTTCTTCGAACTCAATGTGTACATACATATGACGGTTATCTTATCGGGCAGTTGGAGGTTGAGAGGTACCGCTCCGACGAGGACCGTCTTGCGTGACGGGTGGTAATTCGCGAAGCGTGTGACCTTAGGTCTAGCTTTAAGGTCATCAGGCGATGCGGGTCGAAGTTTTGGGCGGGCTCGAGCGGCGGCGGCGTTGGTCGCAGGACGACAAAGCACGGATTGTCGAGGAGACGCTGGCACCGGGCGCGAAGGTAACTGAGGTTGCGCGGCGCAACGGAGTAGCGGCCAGCCTGGTGTTTACCTGGCGTCGACAAGCACGGACATCGGAACAAGTTGCACCATCTTTTACGCCGGTGCAGATCGCCGCCGTAGCGGCCTCGGCTGAAGAAACTCCGAAGCTTTTGCCTACGGTTGATGGCCGAGTTCGCTCGGCGGCAGCCGCGCGTACTGGATTGATAGAGATCGATCTCGGCAACCGACGGTGCATCCGGGTGGATGCGCACGTCGATCCGGAGGCGTTGGCGCGGGTCCTCGATGTGCTTGGACGCCGATGATTTCTGTACCAGGGAATGTGCGAGTGTGGCTGGCTACAGGCTACACGGATATGCGCAGAGGCTTTCCATCGCTGGCCCTCCAAGTGCAGGAGGTGCTGCACAAAGAACCGCTCAGCGGTCATTTGTTTGTCTTCCGCGGTCGCCGCAGCGATCTTGTGAAGGTGATCTGGCACGATGGTCAGGGAGCCTGCTTGTTCACAAAAAAACTCGAGAGAAAAAAGTTTATCTGGCCATCGGTTGCCGGTGAAGCGGTAACGATCTCGCTGGCGCAGTTGAGCTACCTGCTGTCCGGGATCGATTGGCGCAATCCGCAAGAAACCCAGCGTCCGACGCGGGTCGGATAATCGTTTTGGGTTTGAATCTGATGCTCGATCTGATTCAATGGCTTCATGACATTGAAGCCGAGCGATCTTCCGTCGGATCTCGCGAGCGCCTACCTTGCGCTGCTGGCCGAGCGCGAGGCGTTGCAGGCTGAACGCGATGTGGCGGTCGCGGATGCCGCCAACGCGCGGGCGGAGCTGTCGGACAGCGAAGTGCTGATCGCTCATCTTGAGCTACGGATCGAGAAGCTCAAACGCGAACTGCACGGGCAGCGCTCCGAGCGCACGGCGCGGCTACTTGAGCAGTTGGAATTGGAGCTCGAAGAACTCGCCACCACGGCGACCGAGAATGAGCTGGCTGCGCAGGCTGCCGCGGCAAAAACCCAGAGCGTGAGCGCCTTCACGCGCAAGCGGCCGGTGCGCAAGCCGTGGCCGGACGACATCGAACGTGAGCGCGTCGTCATCGAGGCTCCAAGGACCTGCGCCTGCTGCGGTGGATCGCGGTTGGCGAAGGTCGGCGAGGATGTGACCAAGACGCTGGAGGAGATTCCGCGTCGCTTTAAGGTCATCGAGACGGTACGCGAGAAGTTCACCTGCCGCGATTGCGAGAAGATCAGCCAGCCGCCGGCACCGTTCCATGCGACGCCGCGCGGCTTCATCGGCCCACAATTGCTGGCGACGATTCTGTTCGACAAGTTCGGCATGCATATCCCGCTCAACCGCCAGAGCGTGCGCTTTAAGGCCGAGAGGATCGATCTGCCGTTATCGACGCTGGCCGACCATGTCGGTCACGGGACCTTCGCCGTCACGCCGCTGTTCCAGCTGATCGAGCGTCATGTGCTTGCGGCCGAGCGCCTTCATGGCGACGACACCACCATCCGCATCCTGGCGAAGGGCAAGTGCACGACCGGCCGGATCTGGACGTATGTGCGGGATGATCGGCCCTTCGCCGGACCTGCGCCGCCGGCGGCGGTCTATTACGCCTCGGGCGACCGAAGGGGCGAACATCCCCAGAAGCATCTGGCCGTCTTCGGCGGTATCCTGCAGGCGGATTGCTATAGCGGCTTCGAGCCGTTGTTCGACCCAAAAAGGAAAGCGATGCCGATCACGCCGGCATTTTGCCTGGCCCATGCGCGGCGGGGCTTCTTCGAACTGGCTGACATCGAGAAAGCCGCCCGGGACGGACAGAAAGGCAAACCGGTCTCCCCGATCGCGCTGGAAGCGGTCAGGCGTCTTGACGCCCTGTTCGAGATCGAGCGCGCCATCAACGGCCGCAGTGCCGACGGCCGGCGCGCCGTGCGCCAGGAACGCATCGCCTTGGGGCGGCGCAACTGGACCTTCGCTGGCAGCCAGCGCGGTGCCGATCGGGCCGCCATCATGCTGACGATGATCACGACCTGTCGCCTCAACGACGTCGATCCCAAGGCCTGGCTCGCCGACGTCCTCGCCCGGATCGCCGATCTTCCTACGTCGCGGCTGCACGAACTGCTGCCCTGGGAATGGAAGCTCCTGCGCCAAGCCAATCCCACCGATCAGCAAGCCGCCTGACCTTCACCCCGCCGATCATAGAACTAACTGTACCCGCGCGCATGCGTCAATCAGGCGGTCCTCGTCGTATGCGTACGTTGAGAGCGGCTGAACAAAAACTTGACAGAGTCTGGCTTCGTGTTTTGGTACTTTCGCGATATTGCCCAAAAAATATTCTGATCTATTCTGCATAGAGAACGTGCTTGGTGGCAGTAGCTGGGTCGACGTTCAAAGGCTTGCATCCGAAGGTCCTCGTCTCTTGTCACCAAGGAGACGACCATGCAAGTCGACCTACAGCATATTCTTGTTCCTACTGCCCAGGATCGCGATCGCTACCTCGCGTGCGTGAGACAGTTGCTTGGAATACGTTTGGCAGAGAAGATCGCTAGCTTGCACTCCAGCTCTGTGGTGCATGGCACGGAATGGTCTTGGCAGCAACGACATCAGACCCAGCTGGATAACGCCTATCAAGAGCATGCTTGGCTTTGGTCTCAGGCGCAGGAGATCGCGCAACGGAGCTTCCCAGACGCGTAATTTGCATGACGACACTTAAAGCCTCACTATGAGGCTTTTCTCTTTGGAGACGTTCGATGAGAGCGCGCTTTACCTTGAGAACGCCAAGATCTGTCGACAAAAAGACATTCATGAGCAATCGTGAGATCAGAGAGTGGTTGTGCAGTGTCGGTTTCAAACCGGCCGGAATGCCTGAAGACGATGATGAGGAGCCGTTACGGCAGTTCTTTGAAGAACGATCAAGATTCATCGTGCAGCACATTCCTGGGCATAGTGAAGAGGACAAGGAAAAAAGAGTGCGTGCGATGCGTTACGTTGTGTTTGCGTCCACCCATGCAGCCACGAATACTGATTTTATGATCGTGCGCGAAGCTGACGGCCTCCTATTATTCAGGCTGTACAATAACCGGATCGAACGCCTGCAACAGGGCTGCGAGCTTCTGCTCAAAGAGCTTGAAGCAAGTGGGCCAAAACAGCAGATGGTCGGTCACATAGAAGTCTTTGAACATGCGCTAGAAACCCCAACAATAAAGGGAGTCGTAGTCACGAACCGCGCTCTGTACGCGATCAAGCACTCTCGGAAGGACGCGCTTATCTTCTCCGTTAGCCTTATACTCTTTATCGCTCTAGGTCTTTTAGCGAATACCGCAATCGTCCAGAATTCGGCAGCAATCGCAGGTCATGTTGATCGATTTTCGACCGCTATGCTAACGGCGATGGTCCTATCCGTAATTTCTGTAGTCCACATATATTCGACGGCGACCCCGCCTATTGGTTGGAGCTTGCATTACGCAGCCGAACGATAGCACACGAGGGATTCCGATCGATTGGGGCACTCCTTTCGCGCACTATGTCTACACATTGTCCAGCGTCACAAGGATCAAACGGTGCAAATCGGCTCAAAAATGATCGGCGCCGAGCTGCACACCGTTGCGTTCGGCGACGAGCCTCACGTAACCGCGCAGCACGTTTTCCTTGAAGGCGTACCAGGAATTGCGCTTGCGGACGATGATACCCCCGTGGGCCTGATCGCATAGCCGATATAGCCGGGTGCGAAACCGCTCCACGTCGAGTGCTTTACGTCCTTTTGCTTGCCGGCACTCCATGATGATGGGGAGATACGACCTCTCGTAGATATCTTTTATCTGCCGCTCAAGGTGTGTCGATTCGGCCACCGCCCAAAGGGCTTCCTCGTAGTCCTCGGAGTTCGTGGTCTTCTGGATCGCGTAATTATAGGCTTCGCGCAATGGACTTTCCGCGCGCTCGATCGCGCGGCTGATCGCCTTATGGAAGTCGTCAGACGACGCCGCGGTGCTCTTGTGTTGGTGATCGAAAATTTCCCAAAACAGATTCTCTGCGATTAAATGGACGTAGTATGGAAAGCCGTCGCTGATTTGGCTGATGCGGATGAGGAAATCCCGATCAACATCGAACCCCAGCTTCGCCGCGGCTTTCGTCACGATTGCCCACCGGGCGTCGTATGAAATAGGTGCCAGCTCGAACGGTGTGATCGCGCGACTGGCCGACAGGTGGCTACCGATGATCTCGTCCAACGTCTTGCCGATGCCGCACATTACCATCTTCAGCGGTACGCGCATGTCGTGCATCGCCTTGATGAGTTCGGCCAGTTTCGCCTTCACCTCGGGGTTTTCGATCCGGTCGATCTCGTCAACGACGATAATCGGCTCATCAGGATCGCGCGCGGCAGCAGCCTCTTTCACGAGGTTCGCCGCATGGTTCACACTAGTGAGCTTTTCCGGGATGATGTACTGCCCCGGCACGCCGAGTTTCCCTTCCACTTTGAACAATCCGACATTGATGCCCGCGGTGCCGCTGAGTTCGCGCGGTTTCTGAAGGTAGGTCTTCTCGACCAGCGCGCCGCAAATGTCGCCGACGATGCCCTCGAAGGTCGATTTCTCATCGCAGCCGACCCAAGGCGGGTCGGCCTTAAGGTAGGCCTTTGCTGCGGTAAGAGCGATCGACGTTTTGCCAATGCCTCGCTCCCCATGGATGAAAACGTGCATGCCCGGCGAATGCAATGTGCGCCGGATGTCGCGCAAGATCGACTCCCGGCCCTGCAGCAATTCCGGCACGTCGATCGGCTGGGCCGGACGGATGTTGTCCTTCAAGATTCTAACGAAATCGGTTTCGGAAAGGTGCATTAGAATCGGTCTCCACGCCGATCTTAACCGAGATTCGCTCGCCACAAGGAGGTGATCGCGTTGTGTTCACGGTGGCCCGGCCATTCGCAGGTCAACCGCCAGCCTAGGACACATTCGTGCGCTCGCAGTCTGGCCGAGCCTTCGCCTGGTGGTGAGTGCGAGAGCGCGTGTCATTGCGTTAGGCAATTCGAATGCCGCGATTGCAAAATGCGATGCGGTTTGGTCTAACTACCCGGGCGCAGAAGTGGCGCCCCGTGCCAAAATCGTGCCATGCCGATTTGGTCGAGCCGAAAAAGACAAGCAATCTCAAGGGATTGCGGGCGTAGTTCAATGGTAGAACGGCAGCTTCCCAAGCTGCATACGAGGGTTCGATTCCCTTCGCCCGCTCCAAGCTCCTTGAAGAGACAGGGCGGCTTTATTGAGCGTTCCAAGTCTCGGGCGAACCGCAATGTGGGCATCCATCAAAAAAATTCTGTCGAAATCCCAGCTCCTGAATCAGGCCATGGGTGACGTCGTATTTGAAACACCTGAAATTAGAGGCGGGCATTCGCGTTCCTTCCTGCAATGGCGTGTCAAGAAGAGTGTAAACGGCGACCAATACTTCGTCGCTCTCAAAATGCGACCCGACGCTTATGCGGGTCCAGAAGGGGAGCCGACAAACTATTTGAACTTCGACATAGAAGCCGCGCAGCGTCTTCGGTCCAATCTCGACCTTTGTATTCGCGAATATCATCGCTTGGCAGATAATGCTTCCGCGCAAAGCTCGCGGCAGCACGCAAGCGGGCACTAATTCTGCGCCCAGGAGCATGGCCGACATTCTAATATATTAGCCTTCGGCGCCCGCCATCGACCGTCAGCTGGCTTAAGCTCCCTCATGCTCTGGCAGTACCGTCTCCGGCCAGGCAGCGCTTGTGATGAAAGCCATGGACCAGCAGAAACTCGATCGCGCAATCGGCCGCCGCCTGAAGACGCTGCGGACGCAGGCGGGCATGACGTTGAACGAGCTTGCAGGCCGCTCCGGCGTCAGCCGGGCCATGATCGGGCGGGTGGAGCGGGCGCAGAGCAGTGCGACGGCGGCGCTGCTCGGAAAACTCTGCGCGGCGCTCGACGTCTCGCTCAGCGATGTGGTCGCTCTCGCCGAGAAGCCGCCGGAGCGCCTGGTGCGCCTCGCCGACCAGCCGCATTGGCGCGATCCCGACAGCGGCTACCGGCGGCGCCATGCCTCGCCGCCGGATGCGGCCAGCGGCATCGAGATCATCGTGGTCGATCTCCCGGCCGGCGCGCGCGTCTCCTACAGCCCCTGGGGCCGCAACGCCTTCACCCAGCAGCTCCTGATGCTGGAGGGCGCCATCGCCGTGCACATCGATGCCAAGGCGGTGCGGCTGCGCGAAGGGGATTGTCTGGATTTCGACGTGATGCGCGCGGTGATGTTCGAGAACGAGACCAAACAGGATGCGCGCTACGTCATCATCACCAGGCGCGGCGCTTCCTACGGCAAGATGTGAGACCAGGGACAAATGATGATGCAGATCCGCCCCGGCGACACCTATGATCCCCGCGTCATCGCGCTGCTCGATCATCACGTCACCGCGGCGCGGGCGCAGACCGCGCCGGGCAGCGCCCACGCGCTCGATCTCGCGGGGCTTCGCGCGCCCGACATCGCATTCTGGACCGGCTGGGAGGGCGAGACGCTGGTTGCCACCGGCGCGCTGAAGACGCTTTCGGCCGAGCACGGTGAGGTCAAGTCGATGCACACGCGCCAGACCACGCGCCGGCGCGGCTTTGGCGGTCAGATGCTCCGCCACATCATCACGGAAGCCCGCGCGCGCGGCCTGAAGCGGCTCAGCCTCGAGACCGGATCGTGGGACTATTTCAAGCCGGCGCAAGCGCTGTACGAGGCGCACGGCTTCGTCGCCTGTGCACCGTTCGAGGGCTATGTCGAGGATCCCAACAGCGTGTTCCTGACGCTCGACCTGACCGGCCGCTAAGGCGCGCAGCAGGCCCGGAAAGGCCGCCTCGCCCCTCAAAATGAGTTGCGTACCTCAGAACACCTCTGCTAGCCTTCAGCGATGGCCGAGACCCTCGCACCGATTGCCCTGACGCTAAAAGACATCGCCCGCGAGGCGGGCGTCAGCCTCGCGACCGTCGACCGCGTCCTGCACAACCGGCCGGGCGTGCGTCCGGACACGGTCCGGCGCGTCAAGGCGGCGATCGAGCGCAATTCGTTCCAGCCGCATGTCGCCGCCGCCGAGCTCGCGCGCGGCCGCGCCCGCCGCTTCGCCTTCGTGATGCCGTCGGGGCCGAACCCGTTCATGCAGCAGATCGAGGCCTATCTCGGCGAAATGGCGTCCTGGCTGTCGGCCCGCCGCTTGGGCGTCGAGATGGTCGCAACCGACGTGTTCGACCCGTCCGCGCTTGCATCTTCGCTGGAAGCCCTGTCCGGCGATTACGAGGGCGTCGCCGTGGTGGCGCTGGATCATCCGAGCGTCCGCGCCGCCATCAACGATCTCGTCGATGCCGGGACCAAGGTCGTGACGCTGGTCTCGGACGTGCCGTCCTCGCGCCGGCACCATTATGTCGGCATCGACAACATCGCCGCGGGCCGCACCGCCGGCGCGCTGGTCGGACGTCTGGTCGGCCAGAGGTCCGGCAAGGTCGCGATCGTCGCGGGCTCGCAGGGCCTGCGCGATCATGCCGAGCGCATCTTCGGCTTCAACCAGGTGATGGCGGCCGAATTCCCCGGTCTCAGCGTGCTGCCAGTGCTGGAAGGGCGCGATGAGGACGAGCGTTCGGAGCAGCTGCTGGCGCGCCTGTTCGGCAGGCACGCTGACATCGTCGGCCTTTATAATGTCGGCGCCGGCACGCAGGGCGTGGCCAAGGCTTTGGGTGACAAGGCGTCGGGTGACAGGGCATCGGGCGACGCCGGCCGTGACAAGCAGGTTGTGTTCGTCGGGCACGACGTCACCGCACTGACGCGGCGGCTACTGCTGCAGGGCGTGATGGATGCGGCGATCTCGCAGAATCCGGGACATGAGGCGCGCGCCGCGGTGCGGGTGCTGCTCGCGCTCGCCCGCGGCGAGCCGATCCTGCGCGAACAGGAGAAGATCAGGATCGACATCGTGATGCGGGACAATCTGCCCTAGCGGCAGGAGATTTCGAAAAGCTGCACCGGTGAACGCGGCTCCAAGATCGCGCACCGCGACAGGTGAATGGGAGGATGGCGTGTATCTCGGATTGGACATCGGCACGTCGGGTGTGAGGGCAGCGCTCGTCAACGACGCTGGCACGATTGTTGCGACGGGCGCGCGCGAGCTTGCGCTGTCCCATCCCGCGCCGCTCTGGTCCGAGCAAGACCCTGATGCCTGGGTCGCTGCCGCCACCGCTGCGGTCGACAATCTCGCCGCCCGCCATCCGCGCGAGGTCGCGCAGGTTCGCGGCATCGGGCTGTCGGGGCAGATGCATGGCGCAACCCTGCTCGGGGAGGATGGACGGCCGCTGCGCCCGGCCATTCTCTGGAACGACGGCCGCTCGCAGGCCGAATGCGCCGCGCTGGAGCGTCGCTGTCCGTCGCTGCACGCGATCGCGGGTAATCTGGCCATGCCCGGCTTCACCGCGCCAAAGCTGCTCTGGGTCGCGCGGAATGAGCCGAAGATCTTCGAGCGTGTCGCAAAGGTGCTGCTGCCCAAGGCCTATGTCCGCTTTCGCCTCACCGGCGAGATGGTCGAGGACATGTCGGACGCTGCCGGCACGCTGTGGCTGGATGTGGGCCTGCGCCGCTGGTCTGCCCTGTTGCTGCATGCCACCGGGCTTGATCTGCACCATATGCCGCGCCTCGTCGAGGGCAGCGCGGCGAGCGCGGTGCTTGCACCTGACTATGCGCAGCGCTGGGGCATGACGAAAGACGTCGTGGTTGCCGGTGGCGGCGGCGACAATGCCGCGAGCGCGATCGGGCTTGGCGCGATCTCACCGGGCGATGCTTTCCTGTCGCTGGGCACGTCGGGCGTGGTGTTCCGCGTCACCGACCGGTTCGCGCCGGCGCCTGAAACGGCTGTGCATGCGTTCTGTCACGCGCTGCCCGGCCTCTGGCACCAGATGGGCGTGATGCTTTCGGCGGCGGCGTCTCTGACTTGGCTGGCCGGCCTGATGGAGACGCCGGCCGCGGTGCTGTTAGTGCCGCTGGGCGAGCGCGTCGACGGGCCGAGCCCTGTCTCCTTCTTGCCGTACCTCGACGGCGAGCGCACGCCGCACAACGATGCCGCCGCCAGTGGCGCCTTCGTCGGCCTGCGCGGTGCGACCTCGCGCAGCCAGATCGTGCAGGCCGTGCTCGAAGGCGTCGCCTTTGCCGCGCGCGACAATCTGGCGGCCCTGAGCGCGGCAGGTGGGGCGATCACTGAGCTCGATCTCGTCGGCGGCGGCTCGCGCTCGCAATTGTGGGCGCAAATCTGCGCCGACGCGCTCGGCATCCCCGTCCACCGCGTCGAGGATGGCGAGGTCGGCGCGGCGCTCGGCGCCGCGCGTCTCGGCCGGCTGGCCGCAACAGGCGAGGATCCCGCGGAGGTTTGCACCCGTCCGCGGCGGCTCGCGAGCTTCACGCCCCGCGCGTCCGTCACGGCGGCCTATGACGAGGCCTATCGTCGCTGGCGCGCGCTTTATCCCGCATTGAAGGAGTCTGCTTAAGTGAACGCGTCAGCCAAATTCTTCGAGGCCAGCGCACCCGTCGCCTTTGCCGGCAAGGATGCAGACAACACACCCGCCTTTCGCTGGTACGACAAGGACCGCATCGTCCATGGCCGCCGGCTGGAGGAGCATCTGCGCTTTGCGGTCTGCTATTGGCATTCCCTGTGCTGGCCCGGCGGTGATCCCTTCGGCGGCGAGACGTTCCTGCGTCCCTGGCACGGCGGCACTGATGCGATGGCGCAGGCGCGCGCCAAGGCCGACATTGCCTTCGAGCTGTTTCGTCTGCTCGACGTGCCCTTCTTCACCTTCCACGACGTCGACGCGGCGCCGGAAGGTGCCTCGCTTGCCGAGTCCGTCGCCAATCTCAATGCCATCGCCGACCTGTTCGAGCAGAAAATGGCCTCGGCAAAGGTGAGGCTGCTCTGGGGCACCGCCAATCTGTTCACGCATCGCCGCTACATGGCGGGCGCGGCGACCAATCCAGACCCTGAGATCTTCACCTATGCCGCCGGCCAGGTCCGCGGCGCGCTGGAGGTGACGCACCGGCTCGGCGGCCAGAACTATGTGCTGTGGGGTGGGCGCGAGGGCTACGAGACGCTGCTCAACACCGATCTCAAGCGCGAGCTCGACCAGCTCGGGCGCTTCGTCTCCCTCGTCGTCGAGCACAAGCACAGAATAGGCTTCAAAGGCCCGATCCTGATCGAGCCGAAGCCGAAGGAGCCGACCAAGCATCAATATGATTTCGACGTCGCCACCTGCTACGGCTTCCTTGAACGCTACGATCTCCTCAAGGACGTCAAGCTCAACATCGAGCAGAACCACGCCATCCTGGCCGGCCATTCCTTTCATCACGAGGTTGCGCTGGCCGAGGCGCTCGGCGTGTTCGGCTCGCTCGACATCAACCGCGGCGACGATCTGCTCGGCTGGGACACCGACCAGTTCGCGATGAATGTGCCGGAACTGACGCTCGTATTTCACGAGATCCTGAATCGCGGCGGCTTCACCTCGGGCGGACTGAATTTCGACGCCAAGATCAGGCGCCAGTCGATCGACCCCGACGACCTGATCCATGCCCATGTCGGGTCGATGGATGCCTGCGCGCGCGCCTTCCTCGCCGCGGCCGACATGCTCGACGCCGGCGCACTCACCGCGCCGCTCGCCAAGCGCTACGAGGGATGGGCCGGCCCCGAGGGCCGCGCCATTCTCGGCGGCCAGCGTTCGCTCGCGGATCTCGCCGACCGCGCGCTTCTCCCCGGCTTTGATCCGCAGCCGCGCTCCGGCCGGCAGGAATATCTGGAATCCCTCGTCAACCGCTACGTCTGAGGAATCCGCTGATGGCACATGCTGACGCGACCCCGGTCCTCGAGCTCTCCGGCATCGGCAAGGAGTTCGGCGCGATCCGCGCGTTGCACGACGTCGACATGCAGGTCTTCCCGGGCGAGGTCGTCGGCCTGATGGGCGACAACGGCGCCGGCAAGTCGACGCTGGTCAAGATCATCGCCGGCAATTTCCGCCCGAGCCATGGCGAGATGAGCTTTGCCGGCAATGCCGTCCATTTCAATCGTCCGATTGATGCCCGCGCCGTCGGCATCGAGGTCGTCTACCAGGACCTCGCACTCGCGGACAATCTGACGGCCGCGGCCAACGTCTTCCTCGGCCGCGAGCTGAAGCGCAGGTTTGGACTCATCGCCCTGCTCGACCACAAGGCGATGGCGGCGCGTGCGCTCGAATTGTTCGGCGAGCTGCGCTCGGAGACCCGGCCCGACGACCTCGTCAAGCAGATGTCGGGCGGCCAGCGCCAGGCGGTTGCGATCGCGCGTACCAGGCTCTCCAATGCGCGCCTGGTGATGATGGACGAGCCGACCGCCGCGATCTCGGTGCGCCAGGTCGAGCAGGTGCTCGGCCTGATCCACCGGCTGAAGGAGCAGGGCGTCGCCGTCATGCTGATCTCGCACCGCATGCCCGACGTGTTCGCGGTGTGCGACCGCGTCGTCGTCATGCGCCGCGGCGAGAAGCGCGCCGACAAGCCGATCCACCAGACCTCGCCTGAGGAGATCACCGCCCTCATCACCGGCGCGAAGGAGGCGGCGTGATGGCCATGCCCATGGAATCCCCCATCAGCTTCACCAATGTCGGCCGGATCAAATGGTGGCAGCGCGGCATCTTCGCCTCGCAGACCGGCTACGTCCTGCTAGCATTGGCCGTGCTGCTGGTGATCATGCATTTCGCCAGCCCGTATTTCTTCACCGAAGGCAACATGCAGAACGTGGCGAAGAATTTTTCCTTCATCGCCATCGCCACGCTCGGCGTGACCTTCGTGATCATCACCGGCGGCATCGATCTTTCCGTCGGTTCGATGATGTGCTTCTCCGCCATGATTACCTCCATGGTGATGACCGAGCTGTCGGCGCCCGGCTCGCCCGCGGGCGCCTTGTTCGTGCACATGGCGGCCGACGGCAAGACCGTCGTCGCCAACGTGCCAGGCTTGATCCTGCTGGTCTCCGTGCTCGCCGGCCTCGGCGTCGCGCTCATTGCCGGCCTCGTCAACGGCTTCTGCATCGCCGTGCTCGGCCTGTCTCCCTTCGTCACCACGCTCGGCATGCTCTCGATCGTACGCGGGCTCGGCTATGTCGTCTCCAACGGCCGCGGCAGCTTTCCGGGCGGGCCTGACGCCGATTATTTCTATGCGCTCACCTCGGGCAACATGCTCGGCCTGCCCGCGCCTTTCATCTATCTCGTGATCCTCGCCATGGCGATGGCCGTGGTGCTGCACCACACCGCGTTCGGCCGCCACGTCTTCGCGCTCGGCGGCAACGAGAAGGCGGCCGAGCTCACCGGCATTCCCGTGGTGCGCGTCAAGATCGAGGTCTACGTGATCTGCGCGCTCGCCGCGGGCCTGCAGGGCATCATCATCTCCGGCTGGCTCGGATCGGCGCCGGCCAACATGGCGACCTCCTACGAGCTCAACGTGATCGCGGCCGCCGTGATCGGCGGCGCCAACCTCGCCGGCGGCATCGGCGGTCCGCTCGGAGCCATCGTCGGCTGCGTGCTGCTGGAGGTGATCCGCAACGGCCTCGTGCTGGCGCAGGTCAGCTCCTACTGGCAGCAGACGCTGGTGGGCGTGATCATCATCCTGGCCGTGCTGGTCGATCGCATCCGCTCGCGGATGACCTGACGTGACGAATGGTCCGGGACGGCAAATATAACTCCGCCTGTCCGCTTCCCGGACACCTCTAGACAGGACAGGCGCCTGACAAGAGTGGAGGAGACAATGAGGAAACTTCTTCTTGCCGGCATCGCGGTTGCGATGATGGCCACGCCGGCGTTCGCCGCGAACTACCGCTTCGTCATCGTGCCCAAGGCGATGAACAATCCGTTCTTCGACTTCGCGCGCGACGGCTGCCTGAAGCGCGCCAAGGAGCTCGGCAATATCGAGTGCATCTACAAGGGGCCGGTCGAGCACGAGCCGGCGACGCAGGCGCAGATCATCCAGGACTTCGTCACCCAGAAGGTCGACGGCCTTGCCATCTCGGTCGCCGACGTCGCGGCCATGACCAAGTCGATCGAGGCGGCGACCGCCGCCGGCATCCCCGTCATCACCTTCGACGCGGATGCACCGGGTTCCAAGCGCATCGCCTATATCGGCACCAACAACAAGGAGTTCGGCACGGCGCTCGGAAAGCAGCTCCTAAAGATGCGGCCCGACGGCGGCAAATACGCGATGGTCTCCGGCGGTCCGGGCGCCAAGAATCTCGCCGAGCGGGTCGACGGCGTGCGCGAGGAGCTGAAGGGCTCGAAATGGACCGAGGTCGCGGGCTCGCCGACCTTCTGCAACGACGATCCCGCACTCGCGGTGCAGCAGATGACGGATATGCGCACGGCCACGCCGGATCTCGCCGCCATCGTTCCGATCGGCGGCTGGCCGATGTTCGCTCCTGAAGGCTTCAAGGCCTTCGCCTCCAGGAACAAGAAGGACATCGATTCCGGCAAGTTCACGCTTGTTGTCGCCGATACGCTGAAGATGCAGCTCGAGCTGCTGCGCGACGGCTATGCCAATGCGCTGGTCGGCCAACGTCCGTTCGAGATGGGCGAGAAGGCGATGGACACGCTGCTCGCCATCAAGAAGGGCGAGAAGGTGCCGGAGATCGTCTACACCGGCCTCGATCTCGTGACCAAGGACAACGTCGCGCAGATGTTGAAGTAGGAGCGCCGCCAGCCCCGCGCTCCTGCATGCCTCCCCCGCTTGCGGTTTTCGCGAGCGGGGGAGATGATCTGGACTGTCAAAAAGAGTCTTGGAAGGCAGTGGGAATGAAACGGTCGCGGCTCGGCTCTCTCGACGTCACCTCACTCGGCCTCGGTTCCGCTCCGCTCGGCGGATTGTTCAGCCCAGTCAGCGATGCCGACGCGAAAGCGACGATCGAACGCGCATGGTCGGCCGGAATCCGCTTCTTCGACACCGCGCCGCTTTACGGCTTTGGCCTCGCCGAGCGGAGGCTCGGCGCCTTCCTGCGCCAGCAGCCGCGCGACTCCTACGTCATCTCGACCAAGGTCGGCCGTCTGTTGCGCGCGCCCGAGGGCGTTGCTGCCGAGGACGAACACTACAAGGGAACGCCGCGCGAGCGGCCGGTGTTCGATTTCAGCCATGACGGCGTAATGCGCTCAGTCGAGGAGAGCCTCGCAAGGCTCGGGCTCGACCGCGTGGACGTTCTGCTCGTGCATGATCCCGACGATCACTTCGACGACGCTGTCAATGGTGCGTTCCGCGCGCTGCAGCGGCTGCGCAGCGAGGGCACGGTCAAGGCGATCGGTGCCGGCATGAACCAGTCCGAAATGCTGGTGCGATTTGCCGAGGCGATGCCGGTCGATTGCTTTCTGCTCGCCGGCCGCTACACGCTGCTCGATCAGGGCGCGCTGGATGCGCTGTTTCCACTCTGCACGGCGAAGAGCATCGGCATCCTGCTGGGTGGCATCTACAACAGCGGCATCCTGGCCAATCCCAACACCAGCGCGAAGTTCAACTATCAGGACGCCGATGCGGCGTTGGTCGCGCGTGCGCGCGAGCTCGACGCGCTCTGCCGCAAGCACGGCACGGAGCTGAAGGCCGCAGCGTTCCAGTTCTGCGTGGCGCACCCGGCGGTGACGGTCGCCGTGATGGGCGCGCGCAACGAAGCGGAGGTGGCCGACAACATGGCGATGTCGGAGCGCGCGGTGCCGCCGGCGTTCTGGCAGGAGCTGCGCGCGAAAAATCTCGTCGATGCCCGCGCGCCGCTGCCCGGCGGAGCGTGAGCATGATCATCGACGGCCATCAACACTTTTGGGACCCGGCGCGCGCCGATTATCCCTGGATGGAGGCGGAGGAGCTCACGCCGATCCGCCGCGCCTTCGGTCCTGCCGATCTTGCGCCCTTGTTGAAAGCCAACGGCATCGATGCCAGCATCCTGGTGCAGTGCCGCTCCGCGCTGGAGGAAACCGAGGAATTCTTGCGCATCGCGCAAGCGACGCCGTCGGTGATCGGCGTCGTCGGCTGGGCCGATCTGACCGACGCTGCACTTGACGAAACGCTCGACCGCCTGCGCGCCGCGCCCGGCGGCGACAGATTGGTCGGCATCCGCCACCAGGTCCATGATGAGGCCGATCCCGACTGGCTGCTGCGCGAGGACGTTCAGCGCGGCCTCACCGCGGTGTTCGCCCGCGGTCTCACCTATGACTTGCTGGTCCGCACCCGCGAGCTGCCGTCGGCCGTCGCAACCGCGCAGGCCTTTCCCCAAGCACGTTTCGTGCTCGATCACGCCGCCAAGCCGCCGATCGCCAATGGCGGCAGCGACGAATGGACCGATCGCATCGCAGCGCTCGCCGCCTGCGGCAACGTCTGGTGCAAGATCTCAGGGCTAGCGACGGAAGCGGTCTGGACCGACTGGGACGCGGAGCGGCTGTTTCCGTTCGTCGAACATGCCGCGAAGTGCTTCGGCGAGGATCGCCTGATCTTCGGCTCGGACTGGCCGGTGTGCCTGCTCGCAGGCAGCTACGGCGAGATCAAAGGCGCGCTGGAGGCCTGTCTGGCAAGGCTTGGACCGACGGTCCAGGAGAAGGCGTTCGGGGCGAATGCGGAGGCGGCGTATCGGCTAGCCTGAGTGCTGTCGATGCGCTTTTTTCCTTCTCCCCCTTGTGGGAGAAGGTGGCTCGAAGCGCCGGATGAGGGGTTGTCTCCGCCACTCACCTCTCTCAAAGCCCCGCGCGCGGAGAGATACCCCTCGCCCTACCGAGCCTGTGTCTGCGAGAGTTGATGCCCTCTCCCACAAGGGGAGAGGGCGCAGTAACGAGCAGGGCCCCTCACGCCCCCGCAGGCACCTGATCCAGAAAACCCGTCACGCTCCTGATGCGCCCATCCTTCAGCACGGCGAAATCCGTGCCCTTGATCGGACTGTCGACTCCCTCGGGACCAAGCCCCCAGCTGAAGCGCACATGATCGCCATAGCCATTGGGCTCGCCGATCAGCTTGAATGTGAAATCGGGAAAGCGCTGCTGCACGCCCGCGATCAGCGCGTCGATGCCATCAGGGCCGTCGCCCTTCATCAGCGGATCGACATAGCTAGCGTCCGCCGTCCAGGTCTCGCTCAGCAGCTCGCGCCGGCGGCTCGCCGTACGCTCGTTCCAGAGATCGATATAGCAAAGGGCGATGGCGGTGTGGTCGGTCATGTCAGTCTCCTTCGATGAAGCCGTGTCCGGCTGACCGTGATCATCGGAGGTTTATGCGCACATATCGATTACCTCGGAGGTCATCGATATGTGCAAAGAAAAAAGCGCGATGATGGCCTCATCGCGCTTCGTTCGCATCGCCTGCGAAATCACTTCGCCGCGGTCACCATGATCTCGACGGTGTATTGCGGCGCAGCCAGCTTGGCTTCGACGGTGGCGCGGGCCGGCGTGTTGCCGGGCGAGACCCAGGCGTCCCACACCGCGTTCATCTCGCCGAACGTCTTCATGTCGGTGATGTAGATCGTGGCCGAGAGCAGCTTGGATTTGTCGGCGCCCGCCTTGGCGAGGTGACCGTCGATGGTCGTCAGGATGTCCTGGGTCTGCTTCGTCACGCTTTCGCCGGCGGCCTTGTTGGCGACGACACCGGCGAGATAGACGGTGTTGCCGTGCACGACGACCTGGCTCATGCGCGGGCCGGTTTCAAAACGCTGAATGCTCATTGAGGGATCTCCTGGTGAAAGCGCGGCCCTGTCTAGCCCAGCGACTTGCGCTGTGCCACCCCCGGCACGCATGCGTCGCGGGGCACGCATGCGTTGCCTGGCACGCTTGCGTTGCCCGCTCAACGAGACTGGCTGAAGAATGTCCAGATCGTCTCGGCACCGTCGATGTCGCCATTCTGCGCGCCGAGCAGCTTGGCCGCGACTTTCGGGAAACGCGCGTCCGGTGCAAATCCCGGCATGCGATGGCCGCCCCCATTGACGCGATAGAGCACGACCTCGTGTCCCGCCGGACAGCGTGAGGAAATCCGCGTCACCGTGGATTGGTCTGCAGGACTCCTGTCGGGCAGCTCGGTCTCGGTCACCTCGTCCGTCTCGCAGCCATTGAGCTTGCGCCAGAACGCCAGGGTCTCGTCCGTCGACCAGAATCCCTCTGCGGCAAAATAGCTCGATCCGCGTCCGCCCTCGTAGGGCACCAGTGGGTCGTCCGTGCCGTTCATGAGCAGCATCGGCAACGGGCGCGACGGGTGGCAGGTGACGGCGGCTTCGTCGTTGAGATTCATGATCACGCTTGCACCCGCCGCAAACAGATCGGCGCGGGCGCAGACCAGCGTCATCACCATGGCGCCGCCGCTGGAGACGCCGGTGACGTAGACCCGTTTTGCATCGGCCGTGCCGTCGGCCACCAGCTTCTCCACGAGCTTAGCGATGAAGGCGACGTCGTCGGTGCCGGGCGGTGGTCCGCGCAGAGCTGGGCCGGCCTTCGTCCGCGCGTCCGCCCAGGCATTGTTGAGTCCGTCCGGAAAGACGACGGCGAGACCCTCGCGCTTGGCGATTTGCGGCCATGCCGTCCGGGTGATCATGTCGGCGCCGCGCTGGGTCTTGCCATGCAGCACGATCACCAGCGGCGCCGGCTTCTTCGCCGGCAGCTGCGCGGTGTAGGAGCGCTTCACGCCGTTGACGTCGATCGTATCGGCGGATGCGGCGGAGGCGGCGGTCAATGCCGCAACCAGCGCCCCGATCTGCATCCACCGCGGCATGATCTAGCCCACCGCCTTCGCCGCGGCGCGGCCGGCATTGCGGCCCGAGAACAGGCAGCCGCCGAGGAACGTGCCTTCCAGCGAGCGGTAGCCGTGCACGCCGCCGCCGCCGAAGCCGGCGGCTTCGCCCACGGCATAGAGGCCGGGAATGACGCTGCCTTCCTCGCCGAACACGCGGGAGTCGAGATCGGTCTCGAAGCCGCCCAGCGTCTTGCGGGTGAGGATGTTGAGCTTCACCGCGATCAGCGGCCCATGCGCGGGATCGAGGATTTTGTGCGGGGAGGCGGTGCGGATCAGCTTGTCGCCGATATAGCGGCGCGCATTGTGGATGTTCATCACCTGCGCGTCCTTGACATAGGGGTTGGCGATCTCGCGGTCGCGCGCTTCGATCTGCATCCTGATGTGCTCGAGCTTCAATAAGTCGCTGCCGGCGAGTTGGTTCATGGCCGCAACGAGCTCATCGAGCTTGTCGCGCACGATGAAGTCGACACCATGGCTTTTGAACGCCTCCACCGGCGCCGGCGCGCCTTTGTTGGTGGCGCGGCGCAGGGTCATGCGCCAGCTCTTGCCGGTGAGGTCGGGGTTCTGCTCCGAGCCCGACAGCGCGAACTCCTTCTTGATGATGCTCTGCGTCAGGATGAACCAGGAATGATCATAGCCGGTCGACGTGATGTATTTGAGCTGGCCGAGCGTGTCGGAGCCGGGGAATAGCGGCGCCGGCAGCCGCGTGCCTGTCGCGTCGAACCACATCGAGGACGGGCCGGGCAGGATGCGGATGCCGTGGCGCGGCCAGATCGGCGACCAGTTCTGGATGCCCTCGACGTAATGCCACATGCGGTCGCGGTTGATTAGCCGCGCGCCCGCTTTCTCCGTGATGCCGATCATGCGGCCGTCGACATGCTCGGGCACGCCCGAGATCATGAATTTCGGGGCATCACCGAGCCGCTTCGGCCAGTTCTGCCGCACCAGCTCGTGATTGCCGCCGATGCCGCCGGACGCCACGATCACCGCCTGCGCCTTCAGCGCGAACTCGCCGACCACATTGCGCGACGAGCTCTTGCCGCGCTCGACATTGTCGGGGGCGAGAAGGGCGCCGCTGACGCCATCGACCGTGCCATTGGTGATGGAGAGCGCATCGACCCGGTGGCGGAACCTGAAGGTCAGCCGGCCGCTTTGGGCGGCTTCGCGCGCGCGGCGCTCGAACGGCTCGACGATGCCGGGGCCGGTGCCCCAGGTGACGTGGAAGCGCGGCACCGAATTGCCATGGCCCATCGCGTCATAGCCGCCGCGCTCGGCCCAGCCCACCACGGGAAAGATGCGATGACCCATTGCGCGCAGCCAGTCGCGCTTCCCGCCGGCCGCGAACGCCACATAGGCTTCGGCCCATTGCCGCGGCCAGAAATCCTCGTCGCGGTCGAAGCCGGCAGTGCCGATCCAGTCCTGGAGCGCGAGCTCGTAGGAGTCCTTGATGCCGAGCCGGCGCTGCTCCGGCGAATTGACCAGGAACAATCCGCCGAACGACCAGAACGCCTGGCCGCCGAGCGATTGCTCGCCCTCCTGATCGACCACGATGACGCGCTTGCCCGCGTCGGCGATCTCCGTTGCGGCCACTAGCCCCGACAGCCCCGCGCCGACGACGATGACGTCAGTCTCTTCCGCCATTGGTATCCCCTCCCACGGGTTCCCCCCTGTAGTTACCCGGATTGAAGCCAGCGGTTGCAACTGAGATCAAGAGTGCGGCGCGCAAGACATCGTTAACTTGTTCCGCTTTGGGATAGAGATCAGCCGAGTGCAGCGCGGGCGCAACACTGGATTTGAATTTGTTTTGAGGAAGCCGGCGTGCCTAGACAAAACCTTGGAGTCGACAGACGCTAGCCGCGCATCACCACCTGACACGCAGATTCGAAGACGACTGGGGCGGGGGACAATGAAGGTTCTGACGGGGTTGCTTGCGGCGGTTCTGCTGATCGCTGGCATGGGGGCTTCTCACGCGGTGGTTCGAATTGCGGATGACCGCGGCGGCAGGATCGGAACCTACGTCGACAAATATCAGGACCTCAGGCAATCTGGCGAAACCGTCATCATCGACGGTCTCTGCGCCTCGGCCTGCACCATCGTCCTGGGCGCCATCCCGCGCGACCGGATCTGCGTGACCTCGCACGCAACGCTCGGCTTCCACGCCGCATGGGATTTCGGCAGCAACGGCCGCGCCGTCACCAATCCCGAAGCCACCCAGATGCTCTATGCGATGTATCCCTCGCAGGTGAAGCGCTGGATCGCGCAGCGCGGCGGCCTCACGCCGAACATGCTCTTCCTGAGGGGCAAGCAGCTGCAGGCCATGTACAAGCCCTGCTACCTGGACGCGCAAGCTTCGACGAACAGGCCGTCGCGGTAAGCTGCGACCGGTCGTTTCTAACGCTGATCGTCGTCATGGCCGGGCTTGTCCCGGCCATCCACGTTTTTGGACATACGCAGAAGATTCGTGGATGCCCGGGCCTTCGCCTCGCCGCGAAGCGGCTTCGGTCGTGCAGGCGGGACAAGCCCGCACCTCCGCACCGCGTGATCCTCCACCACCTCCGCCGCGCTTGCCCGATCCCACCCCAGCGCCTATTTGAAAGGCAGGGAACCCTTCGCGCCGATCCTTGCCATGGCTCAACCGCTGCATCCAGCTCATCCGGTACAGGACAATTCGCCCACTGCCGGCCGGATGCCGTCCGTGCTGCTGTGGGCGGGCGCAGGTCTCGGCGCCCTCGTCGTGGTCGCCGCCCTCGCACTCTGGTTCCATTATGGCACCCAGGTGTTCTTCGAAATCATCAGGACCGGCTTCGCCGCCTGCTTCTGATCCCCGACAGGAAGTGTTCCGCCTATGAGCTCCATGGCCCGTCCGCTGGTGATCGCGACCGCCTTTGCCGCAAGCCTCATCGTCGGGCTCCTGATCATGTTCTGGGCCATGGGCGGGGTGAGCAAGGTGGCGCAGCCGGCCGCGATCGGCGGTCCGTTCCAGCTCACCGACCAGAACGGCAAGGTGGTCACCGACAAGAACCTGAAGGGCAAGCCGACCCTGATCTTCTTCGGCTACACCCATTGTCCCGACGTCTGCCCGACCTCGCTGTTCGAGATCTCGGAAGTGCTGCGCGCGCTGGGCAAGGATGCCGGCAAGGTCAATGCCGTCTTCATCTCGGTCGATCCCGAGCGCGACACGCAGGCGACCATGAAGGACTATCTGTCGAGCTTCGATCCGCATCTTCAGGGCCTGTCCGGCGATCCCGCCGAGATCGCCAAGGTGATCACCTCCTACCGGGTCTATGCCAAGAAGGTCCCGGCCAAGGACGGCGATTACACCATGGACCACACCGCGCTGATCTATCTGATGGACCGCGAGGGCAGATTCGTCTCGCCGTTCAACCTGAAGCGCACGCCGGAAGAGGCGGCGGCGGATCTGAAGAAATATATCTGAGCCTGATTTAGGCACTGTGCTTCCCACATCGTCATGGCCGGGCATGTCCCGGCCATCCACGTTCTTGGGCGGGTGGGAGAGTTCGTGGATGCCCGGGACAAGCCCGGGCATGACGGCGGAGGGACCTTTCCGATCCACATTCCCCGCTCGCGTTCCCGGCGGGATGGTCTATAAGGCGCTCCGATCCCAACGATATCAGTTCATTTCCGGCCGATGGCTCCATCGCAACAGGCGAAATCGTCCAAATCTGCCCGTGGCTTGCTGCGCGGACTGGCCGCCGCTGCGTGCCTGCTTGCCGGTCTGCCAGCCGCGCATGCCCAGGCCCCGGCCAAGCGGCCGCCGGCAGCGCCGCAGGCTTCGCCTCAGGTCGCGCCCCAGGCCGCCCCGCAGGCCGTGCCGGGCTTCTGGGACCCACGGCGCCGGCCGGAGCGGCCGGACCTGTCGCGCCTGACCGTGATCCGTTTCCTGACCGAGACCGACTATCCGCCGTTCAACTTCACCGGCGCCGATGGCAATCCCGCCGGCTTCAATGTCGATCTCGCCCGCAGTCTGTGCGACGAGATCAAGGTGAGCTGCACGGTGCAGATGCGCCGCTTCGAGACGCTGGTCGACGCGCTGACCTCCAACCGCGGCGACGCCATCATCGCCTCGATGGCGGTGAGCCCGCAGTTGCGCGCCCGCGTCGATTTCACCGATCCCTATTACCGGGTGCCGGCCCGCTTCGTCTCGCGCAAGGATGCGGTGATACCCGAGATCCGCCCGGAATATCTCGAGGGCAAGAAGGTCGGCGTCATCGCGGGCTCCGCGCATGAGGCGTATCTGAAGGCGATGTTCACCGACGCCGAGCTACACCCTTATCCCAATGACGACGCGCTCCGCACCGCGCTGCGCAAGGGCGAGGTGGATTTCATCTTCGGTGACGCCATTTCGCTCGCGTTCTGGATCAACGGCACCGATTCCGGCGATTGCTGCGCGTTCTCCGGCGGCCCCTTCGTCGAGAGCCGCTTTTTCGGCGAAGGCATCGGCATCGCCGTGCGCAAGGGCAACGACGTGCTGCGCCAGGCCCTGAACTGGGCGCTGTTCCGCGTCTGGGAAAAAGGCCGCTACACCGATCTGTGGCTGCGGTATTTCTCGGTGAGCCCGTTCTAGTTCGTCGCGTGCCGCTCTCGATCCTCATCCTGAGGAGCTTGCGTAGCAAGCGTCTCGAAGGATGAAGGCCCCGTCAGTGGCCTCGCCCTTCGAGACGCGCGCGAAGAGCGCGCTCCTCAGGGTGAGGGTCTGACGCCCGCCCCACAAAATTGCATTCTGCCCGGAAATCGCTATTTTCCGCGGCCCGGAGGCCCTTCTTGATGTCCGTTATCGATCCCAGCATGAGTCCGAGCGATTTGCGTGCGCTCGCCGAACAATCCAACGCCTGGCCGTTCGAGCAGGCGAAGGCCATTGTCGCGCGGCTGAAGAAAAGCCCGAAGGACGAGGTGCTGTTCGAGACCGGTTATGGCCCGTCCGGCCTGCCGCATATCGGCACGTTCGGCGAGGTCGCGCGCACCTCGATGGTGCGCCATGCCTTCCGCGTGCTGACCGAGGACAAGATCAAGACGCGCCTGCTCGCGTTCTCCGACGACATGGACGGGTTTCGCAAGGTGCCCGACAACGTCCCCAACAAGGAGATGCTGGCCGCGCATCTCGGCAAGCCGCTGACGCGGGTGCCGGACCCGTTCTCCAATGAATATCCCTCGTTCGGGCACCACAACAATGCGCGGCTTCGCGCCTTTCTCGATCATTTCGGCTTCGATTACGAATTCGCGAGCTCGACTGATTATTATACGTCCGGCCGCTTCGACGCGACGCTGCTCAAGATGCTCGCCGCCTACGACAAGATCATGGCGATCATCCTGCCGACGCTCGGCCCGGACCGCCGCGCCACTTATTCGCCGTTCCTGCCCATCAGCAAGTCCACCGGCGTCGTGCTGCAGGTCCCGATGATCCGGCGCGACGTCGCCGCGGGCACCGTGACCTATCTCGATCCCGATACCAACCAGGAGGTCGAGACGCCCGTCACCGGCGGCAACGTCAAGTGCCAGTGGAAGGCCGATTGGGCGATGCGCTGGGTCGCGCTCGGCGTCGATTATGAAATGGCCGGCAAGGATCTCATCGACTCCGTGAAGCTGTCCGGCGCGATCGCGCGGGCGCTCGGCGCGACGCCGCCCGAAGGCTTCAACTACGAGCTCTTCCTCGACGAGAAGGGCCAGAAGATCTCTAAGTCGAAGGGCAACGGCCTGACCATCGACGAATGGCTGCGCTACGCCTCGCCGGAATCGCTGTCGCTGTTCATGTATCGCGAGCCGAAGGCGGCGAAGCGGCTTTACTTCGACGTGATCCCGCGCAACGTCGACGACTACCAGCAATTCATCGACGGCTTTGCCAAGCAGGACGGCAAGCAGCAGCTCGGCAATCCGGTCTGGCACATCCACACCGGCAAGCCGCCGCAGGGCGACATGCCGGTGACGTTCCAGCTCCTGCTCACCCTGGTGTCGTCGTCCAACGCGGAGAATGCCGAGACGCTGTGGGGCTTCATCGGCCGCTACCGCCCCGGCGTGAGCCCGCAGACGCATCCCAAGCTCGATGCGATGGTCGGATACGCCATCAACTATTATCGCGATTTCGTCGCGCCGACGAAGCAGTTCCGCGTGCCCACGGATACCGAGCGCGCCGCGCTGCAGGATCTGCGCGAAGCGCTGTCGCAGCTGCCTCAGGACGCCTCGGCCGAAGACATCCAGAACGTCGTCTACGAAATCGGCCGCCGCGAGCCGTTCCTCGATCAGGTCAAGAAGGGCAAGGACGGCCGCCCCGGCGTCACGCTCGACTGGTTCAACATGCTCTATCAGGTGCTGCTCGGCCAGGAGAAGGGCCCGCGCTTCGGCTCCTTCGTCGCCGTGTACGGCATCCAGAATGCGGTCAACATGATCGACGGCGCGCTGGCAAGGAGTGCGTGAGGGAAAAACCACGCTGTCATCGTCCGCGAAGGCGGACGATCCAGTATTCCAGAGACCGGACTTATGGAGTCGAGGGCCGCGGCGTACTGGATTCCCCGCCTCCGCGGGGAATGACGGCGGAGTATTCGGGGGCCCTCACTGGCTCGCCCACACGATCCTTGCGATCCACGCGACGTCGCCCGCCTCGATCGTCCGTGCCGGCTGTGACGCATCGAGCGGCTGCACGTCCAGCGCCTTGGCCGTGCGGCGCTTCAGCGTCGCGATCGTCATCTCGTCCGTCCGCGTCCTCACCACCACGCGATCGCCCTTGCGGATCGGCGCATCGGGCGAGACCAGGATGATGTCACCGTGGCGATAGGCCGGCAGCAGCGCATCGCCGGAAATCTCCAGCGCGAAGGCGTGGCCGTCCTCGGCGCTCGGCAGCGCGATCTCGCTCCAGCCCTTGCCGGATGGATGGCCGGCTTCGTCGAAAGCGCCGCTGGTGCCGGCCAGCGCGAAGCCGAGCAGCGGCACCGCGCGGCCGTCGCTGGCGTCATCGTCGATCAGCCTGGCAAAGCCGTCGATGGAGCAATCGGCCGCGGCCAGCGCCTTCGCAATCGATTCGGTCGAGGGCCAGCGCTCGCGGCCGTCGGCGGTGACGCGCTTTGACCGGTTGAAGGTGGTGGGGTCGAGCCCGGCGCGCTTGGCGAGGCCGGACGGCGACAGACCGGCGCGTGCCGCCAGCCGATCCAACGCGATCCAGATCTGGTCGTGGGTCAGCATCCTCGGCGCATTGGCCTGTTTGACCATGGAAAGGTCCAGCCCGTCGCAACTCAGGAAAACTATCCTCAAATCAACCGGTTTTCCGTTTTTCGCGCAAGAGGCGGCGGCTAACTCTTGAGTTCGGAGGGGGGCGCCTTTACGGTCGCGCCCGGGTTTCGAGGGACCCGTACGAGACGAAAAAATCCAAAAGACTCAAAGAGCAAACAGGGCTGCGGAAGCGGTGGTCAAGATCTACAAAATCTGTCCGGCCTCGGCCTGGCGCGAGGCGGAACGGCAGGGTGTCTACCGCGGCAGTGCGGACGATGCGCGCGACGGTTTCATCCATTTTTCGACCGCCTCCCAGGTTCCCGAGACCTTGCGCAAGCACTATTCCGGACAGCGCGCGCTGTTCCTGGTCGAGGTCGATGGCGATGCGCTCGGCAGCGAACTGCGCTGGGAGCGTTCGCGCAACGACGAGCTGTTTCCGCATCTCTATGGCGAGCTCGATCTCGGCGCCGTGCTTTCTGTGATGAATCTCAACATGCGCTCCGATGGCAGTCACGACGTTCCGGAGCTTGCCCCGTGATCCGTGCTTTCGACGCCTTTTCACTGCCGGTGCTGCGCTGGCTCGATCCGGAGGATGCGCATCGCCTCGCGATCCAGGGCCTGCGCTTTTTGCCGCCGGTCAAGCCCCGTGCCGACGACGCCAAACTCGCGGTGCGCGCCTTCGGGCTCAACTTTCCCAATCCGATCGGCATGGCCGCGGGTTTCGACAAGAGCGCAGAGGTGCCGGATGCGCTGTTGCGGCTCGGCTTCGGCTTCGTCGAGATCGGCTCGGTCACGCCGAAGCCGCAAGCCGGCAATCCGCGCCCGCGCCTGTTCCGGCTCGAGCGCGACGAGGCCGTGATCAACCGCATGGGCTTCAACAATGACGGTGCGGAGGTCGCCTTGCGCCGGCTCGCTGCGCGCGCGCAGCATGGCGGCATCGTCGGCGTCAATGTCGGCGCCAACAAGGACTCGCCCGATCGCGTCGCCGATTACGTCAAGCTGATCGAGACCTTCGCGCCGGTGGCGAGCTATTTCACCGTCAACGTCTCCTCGCCGAACACGCCGGGCCTGCGCAATCTGCAGGAAGGCGCGCTGCTCGACGATCTCCTCGCACGCGTGATCGACGCCCGCGAGCGTGTCAGGCAGAAGGCCGGCGACACGCCGGTGCTGCTCAAGATCGCGCCCGACCTCAGCCTCGCCCAGCTCGACGACGTCGTGCAGGTCGCGCGATCGCGCCGGGTCGACGGCATGATCGTGTCGAACACGACCATCGCGCGGAACAGCACGTTGCGCGAGACGACGCGGGCCAAGGAGCAGGGCGGCCTGTCCGGCAGGCCGCTGTTCCGCCTGTCGACGCGCATGGTCGCGGAGACCTATGTGCGCGTCGAAGGCGCATTTCCTCTGATCGGCGTCGGCGGCGTCGATTCCGGCGGCGCCGCGCTCACCAAGATCCGCGCCGGTGCCAGCCTGATCCAGCTCTACTCGTCGCTGGTCTACAAGGGCCTCGGCCTCGTCGACGAGATCAAGCGCGATCTCGCCTCGACGCTGCTCCGCACGGGACGGGACTCGCTCTCCGAGATCGTCGGTGCAGATGCTGCGACGTTGACGGCGGAAGACTGGCCGGGGATGTAAGGCAACCTCGTGCCCTGGACCCAGCGCAGCGGCGTTTCACGCTGCAGCGCGTCCGGGACACGAGAACTACAGCTTCGAAAACGTCGCCCGGTACAGCGCCGGATACCGCGCCCCCTGCAATCCGCCGCGCGCCACGTAGAACGCAATCAGCGCGCACCACAATCCGGTGTTGCCGAATGATTGCAGCGCCAGCCAGACGCAGAAGAATATCGCGAGCGAGGCCAGCATCAGATTGCGCATTTGGCGCGCCCAGGTGGCGCCGACATAGATGCCGTCGAAGCCGAACGCGAACACGCCGGGAATCGGCGCAAGCACGATGAACGGCAGGAATTCGCGCGCGGCGCGGCGGACGTCCTCGCTCGCGGTCATGAAATTGATGATATCTGGCCCGAACGTCGCGAACAGCACCGCGACGACCGTGGCGAAGCCGAGGCCCCATGTCAGCACCAGCCGGGTCGAATTCGCAAAGCCCGTGGCGTCGCGCGCGCCATAGGTGCGGCCGCACAGCTGCTGGGCCGCATTGGCGAGGCCGTCGAGGAAGAAGGCGCTGACCAGCAGGAAATTGTTGAGCACGGAATTCGCGGCGAGCGTGACGTCGCCGGTGCGCGCGCCCTTGGCGGTGAAGAACAGAAACACAGTGATCAGCGCCGCGGTGCGGATCAGGATGTCGGTGTTCACCGCCAAAAGCCGCATCAGCTTGGCGCGATCGAACAGAATTGCGCGGGGCACCTTGAAGCCGCCGACGGCATAGCGGCGGCAGACGATCACGCCCAGCACGAAGCCTGATGTCTCCGACAGCAGCGCGGCGATGGCAGCGCCCGCAATGCCGGCGTCGTAGACCAGCACCAGCAGGATCGTCGCGGCCATGTTGATGAGGTTGATGACGACCTGGAGCGCGAGCGCCGGATTGGCGCGAGCCTGCCCCACCAGCCAGCCGAGCACGACGTAATTGGCGAAGGCGAAGGGCGAGGACCAGATCCGGATCATGAAATAGGTCTTCGCTGCGCGCGTCACGCCCTCGCTGCCGCCCATCAGGTCGAACAGCACGGCGGCCAGCGGCAATTGCAGTACGATCAGCCCGGCGCCGATCAAGCCGGCCACGATGAAGCCGCGCACCAGGATCACGGTCTGCTCGCGTGTCTCCCCGGCACCCATCGCCTGCGCGGTGAAGGCGAGCGTGCTCATGCGCAGGAAGCCGAACAGCCAGAACAGGCAGTCGAAGATCACCGACGCCATCGCGACGCCGCCGAGCAGGGCGGCATCGTCCAGCCGTCCGATCGCCGTGGTCGAGACCACGCCGATCAGCGGCGTGGTGAGGTTCGCGACCATCGCAGGGCCTGCGATGGCGAACACCTGGCGGGAGCCGATCTTGAGGGGAATGGGGGCGTGCATGTCAGAACACGAGCACCATGCCGTCTTCGGCGGCGAGATGCGCGATGTCGTCGAGGCGCGACAGCACGTCGTCGCTCATATGGGTGAGGACGAGACGTTTTGCGCCGATGGCGGGCAGATACTGTTCCAAGGTCTTCAGGCTGAGATGGTTCTTGACCACATTCTCGTACATATAGGCTTCCGCAATGAAAAGGTCCGCGCCATGCGCCAGCGGAATGAGCGTCTCCGTCCATTCGGTGTCGGCGCTGTAGGCGAGCGTGCGGCCCTCGGTCTCGACGCGATAGGCCAGGAACGGTCCGCCGGATTCGCCGTGCACGACGGGGTAGGGCGTCACCGTCACCGCGCCAAAGCCTTGGCTTTGCCGAGGCGCTAGTTCGACCACGTTGAGCTCGAAACGCTGCTTGGTCTTGGAGGAGTGCTCGAACAGCGCTTCCATCACTGCGCGGAGCCGCGTTTCGATACCTTCCGGGCCCGCAATCGTCAGCGGCCGCGTCCGCCGCGAGAATTGCGCATCGAGCAGGAAGAACGGCAGCCCGGCAAAATGGTCGCCGTGGAAATGCGTGATGAGGATGAGATCGATGTCGTCACACGCGATCTCGAGCCGCTTCAGCGCCGGCAGGGCCGACGCGCCGCAATCGATCAGGAAATTGCTCTTTCGCCCCGAGACGTGGAAGCAGGTGTTGAGTCTGCCACCCGAGCCGAAGGCGTCACCGCAGCCGACAAAGCGCAGTTGCATCGGCTGCGGGCTCCCTAATTATGATCCGGAATCAGCGGCGCGGCGCGCCGAACACGCGCGAGAGCAGCCAGATCGGGATCACGATGACCGCGCCAAGCAGGAAATAGCGCCACAGCCAGTTGATCGTGTCGAATCCGAGATCCCAGAGCCGCTGGAACAGCAGCTGGATGCTGTAGAGGATGTTCCAGGGATCGAAACCGATCGCCGCCAGCACGACGCCGACCAGGATCGAGAGCAGGACCAGGCGAAACGCGACCGCCAGCGGCGAGCCGCCGAGAAAGCGGTTCAGGCCATCGCTGCGGCCGGCCGGCAAATCTCTGACGTCTTGGACCATCTCAAACTCCTCGCGGGGATTCGACCCCATTATAGGTCACGGCGGGGCACATGGGGAACCCGGGTCCGGCCGTCAATCGGGTTACGGGAGTTTAATTCGGGCCAGTCAGTCATCTTCCCGCGGCCTCATAGGAGTGTTTCCCGACCGCCATCCTTCGAGACGCCCGCTTCGCGGGCTCCTCAGGATGAGGACGGAGTGCGCGGCAGCAGTCGAAGCGGGCGCCGACGCCGATTAGCCTCATCCTGAGGAGACCGCGAAGCGGTCCTCTCGAAGGACGAGGCGCGCGCTCAGGCGCTGCCAAAGTCTAGCTCGGTACGCGCCTCACACCTCCACCTCCGCCGGCTCCGCCTTCAGCATCCGCTCCAGCGTTTCCAGCCTGTCCGCTTCCCGCGGCGGCTTGTCCCAGCGCAGGCGGCTGATGCGGGGAAAGCGCATGGCGACGCCGGATTTGTGCCGCGGTGAGCGTTGCAGCCCCTCGAACGCGACCTCCAGCACGAGGCCCTTGTCCGGCTCGTGCACGACATGGCGGACCGGGCCGAATTTTTCGGTGGTGTTGCGGCGGACGAAGCGGTCGATCTGCAACAGCTCCTCGTCGGTGAAGCCGAAATAGGCCTTGCCGACCGGCACCAGCTCGTCGCCGCCATCGCCGCCGGTCCAGACGCCGAAGGTGTAGTCGGAATAATAGGACGAGCGCTTACCGTGGCCGCGCTGCGCATACATCAGCACGGCATCGATGATGTGCGGATCGCGCTTCCACTTCCACCATTGCCCCTTCGGCCGGCCCGGCAGATAAGGCGCATCGCGCCGCTTCAGCATCACGCCTTCGACTGCGTCGGCATCCTCGCCGGCGCCGGCACTGGCGGGATCGGCGCGCGCCGCGGTGAGCGCCTCCCAGCTTGCGAAAGGGACGGTGGGCGACAAGTCGATGCGGGGATCGCCGAGCTTTGCGATGAAGATCTCGAGCCTCTCGCGCCGTTCCGCAAACGGCAGCTCGCGCAGATCGTTCTCGTCGTCGCCGAGCAGGTCGTAGGCGCGCAGATGGATCGGAAACTCCTTGATCAGCTTCGGCGAGACAACCTTGCGGTTCAGCCGCTGCTGCAGGACGTTGAAAGTCTGCACGCGGCCCTCGCGCAGGATCAGAAGCTCGCCGTCGATGGCGCCGGGCAGATGCAGCGACGGCACGAGATCCGGAAAGCTGCCGGTGATGTCCTCGCCGGTGCGCGAATAGAGCCGCGCGGTAATGTGCCCGTGCTCGTCTCGCCCCGCCACCGCCTGCACGCGGATGCCGTCCCATTTCCATTCGGCGATATAGTCGGCGGGATCGAGCGCGGTGAAATCCGTGTCCTCGATCGCATGCGCGAGCATCACCGGGCGGAACGGCGCGGGATCGCGATTGACCGGCTTGTCGCCGCGGCCTTCGAGCCAGGCGAACAGGTCGAGATAGGGCGGCGCAAGCCCCGGCCAGATCAACTCGACCTCATGCGGGTCCTTGTCGCCGAGTGCGGCGGCTGCGGTTTTTGCCAGCCGCGCGGAGATGCCGATGCGAAGCGCACCGGTGACGAGCTTGAGCAGCGCCCAGCGGCCGGTCTCGTCGAGCTCGTCGAGCCAGCGTTCGAGCTGCTTCGGCAGCTCGGTCTTGCCGAGCGTGCGCAGCGTGGTGACGACCTCGGTGAGGGATGGCGGCGGCGGATTGTTGTGGGCGGCCAGCGGCGCCTTCGGCCACATCAGCGCCACCGTCTCCGAGAGATCGCCGACATAGTCGTAGGAGAGCCCGAACAGCACCTCATCCGTGCGCGCCGCGATGAGGTCGCGGATCAATGCGGGCTTGGCATGCTTGAAGCTGAGCGCGCCGGTGAGCGCGGCCAATGCGTAGCCGCGATCGGGGTCGGCGACCTCGCGGAAATAGCCGGTGATCAGCCGCAGCTTGTTGTTGCGGCCGGGCTCGTAGGCGAGGCGGTCGAGCAGCTCGGCGAAGCGGTTCATGCCTCGGCCTCGTTTTGGATCGGCGTCTCGCTCTCCTCCTCGTCGCCATAGCCGACGAGATCCAGCGGCTGCGCTTTGAGGCCCTTGCTACGGCACCAATGCACCAGCGCGTCTTCCTGGCCGTGCGTGACCCAGATCTCGCCGGCGCCAGTCGCTGCGATCGTCGCGGTGAGGCCGTCCCAATCGGCATGGTCGGAGATGACGAGCGGCAGCTCGATGCCGCGCTGCCGCGCGCGGGCGCGCACGCGCATCCAACCCGAGGCGAAGGCAGTGACCGGGTCGGGAAAGCGCCGCGTCCAGAGATCTGATGTCGCCGACGGCGGCGCCAGCGTGATGGTGCCGGCGAGCGCCGCCTTCTTCATGCCCTTCGCCGGCCTGAGCTCGCCGAGGTCGATGCCGCGGCTCTGATAGTAGTGCGTGATCGTCTCCATCGCGCCGTGGAGATAGATCGGCGCCTCATAGCGGGCCTGGCGCAGCAGCGCGATCACGCGCTGGGCCTTGCCGAGGGAATAGGCGCCGACGAGATGCGCGCGCTCCGGAAACAGCGCGACCGAGGCCAGCAGCTTCTTCACCTCGTCGGCGGCGTCGCCATGCCGGAACACCGGCAGGCCGAACGTCGCCTCGGTGATGAAGACGTCGCAGGGCACCAGCTCGAACGACGTGCAGGTCGGGTCGGGCGCATCCTTGTAGTCGCCGGAGGCGACGATGCAGGTGTCCTTGCAGGTCACGGCGATCTGCGCCGAGCCCAGCACATGGCCGGCTGGGTGAAACTTGACGCGGACATCTCCGAGCCGGATCTCCTCGCCGTAAGCGATCGCCTGTGTCGAGCCGGCAAAATTCTCGCCATAGCGCAGCCGCATCATGTCGAGCGTTTCCTGCGTCGCCAGCACCGCGCCATGGCCAGCGCGGGCATGGTCGGAATGGCCGTGGGTGATCACGGCTCGCTCCACGGGCCGGACAGGATCGATGTGGAAGCCGCCCGGCTTGCAGCACAGGCCGGCAGCAGTTGGCAGCAGGATGTCTTGGGGGCGCATGGTGGTGATATAGGAAGTGGGCGCTCCAAATTAAGCTGTCATGCGCGGGCTTGACCCGCGCATCCATCGCCCTAAAGAGTTCCTTTTTTTCGATGGATTGCCGGGTCAAAGCCCGGCAATGACGAGTGGTTCCCCAATGCCCCTGCGCTTGTTCCTGACCTCCGGCGACCTCATGGCCGACCGTCGTTTCGAGTTCGCGCGCGACCTCCAGCTCAAGGGCGATCTGCCGGCCGCCGCGGACGTCGTGGAGCAGGCGCTCGAGCTCGCGCCAAACTTCACCTCCGCCTGGTTCACGCTCGGCGAGATCCGTCAGCAGCTCGGCGAGCGCGACAAGGCGATCGAAGCCTTTCGCAAGGCGCGTGACTGCGATCCGGGAGACCAGCACGGCGCCGGCCTGCATCTGATGCGGCTCGGAGACGCGGCGATGGCGGAGATGCCCAAGGCCTATGTGCAGGCCCTGTTCGATCAGTACGCGCCGCGCTTCGAGCATACGCTGATCAACGATCTCGGCTATCGCGCACCGGCGCTGATCTTCAAGGCGGTGGTGGCCGCGCGCGTCGCCGGCAAGAAGCCCGCCTTCTTCAAGCGCACCATCGATCTCGGCTGCGGCACCGGGCTTGCGGCCGCTGCGTTTGCCAAGCAGGTCGACCATTTCATCGGCATCGATCTGTCGCCCGGCATGATCAAGGAGGCGCGTGCGACTGGGCTCTATGCCGAGCTGGAGGTCGCCGACATGATCGACGGCCTGCGCGGCCAGGCGGATGCGAGTGCGAACCTCGTCGTGGCCGCCGATGCCTTCGTCTATCTCTCCGATCTCGCGCCGGTGCTCACCGAGGCAAAGCGCGTGCTCGTCTCCGGCGGCGTGCTCGCCTTCACGCTGGAGACGCATGACGGCAGCGGCATCGTGCTCGGCGTCGGCCTGCGCTATGCCCATTCGGCGGAATATGTGCGCGGCGCCATCGCGAAAGCCGGACTGAAGCTTCTCACGCTGGAGCCGGCCTCGCCGCGCAATGAGAACAACGAGCCGGTGCGCGGCCTCGTCGTCGTCGCCGAGAAAACTTGAGTCTAGGCGCTGCATCTGTAGCAATTTGAGCGTCATTGCGTCGCAAAGCTGCGACTTCCCACTTGCGAGCCGAGCTGCGATGTCAGCACAATGCGCGCACCAGGGAGAAAACAATAATGACCAAGAATCCATCGCGGCGCGATTTCAGCGCCGCCGCGCTCGCCACCATCGCCGCATCCACTCTGCCCGCGCCCTATGTCTGGGCCGCAGAAAAGAAATATGATGCCGGCGCCAGCGACACCGAGATCAAGATCGGGCAGACCGTGCCGCATTCCGGCCCTGGTTCGCTCTATGGCGTGCTCGGCCGCGTGGGTGAGGCCTATTTCCAGATGCTGAACGAGAAGGGCGGCATCAACGGGCGCAAGGTCAAGTTCCTCACCATGGACGATGCCTATAGCGCGCCGAAATGTGTCGAGGCGACGCGGCGCCTGGTCGAGCAGGAAGAGGTGCTCGCGCTCTACGGTTCGCTCGGCACCGCGCCGCAGACCGCCGTGCACAAATACCTGAACTCCAAGGGCGTGCCGCAGCTCCTGCTCAACACCGGCGCCTCGAAGTGGAACAATCCGAAAGAGTTCAAATGGACCATGGCGGGCCTGCCGCTCTATCCGACCGAGGCGCGCATCCTGGCCCGGCACGTCGTTGCCGTGAAGCCGAACGCCAAGATCGGCATCCTCTATCAGAACGACGATTTCGGCCGCGACTTCCTCGGTCCCTTCAAGAAGGTGCTGGCCGATGCCGGCGGCACCGCGCAGGTGATCATGGAGCAGACCTATGATCTCACCGAGCCGACGGTCGATTCCCAGCTCATCAATCTCTCGAAGTCGGGCGCCGACGTCTTCTACAACATCTCCACCGGTAAGGCCTCTTCGCAATCGATCCGCAAGGTGGCCGAGCTCGGCTGGAAGCCGCTGCAGCTGCTGTCGGCGGGATCGACCGGCCGCTCCATCCTCAGCGCCGCGGGCCTGGAGAACGCCACCGGCATCGTCGCCATCCGCTACAACAAGGAGGTCGGCCTGCCGAAATGGGAGAAGGATCCCGATGTGATGGCGTTCGAGGAGCTGCGCAAGAAGTACACGCCGGCGATCGATCCCGACAACACCATCGCCTTCGCCGGCTACGGCCAGGCTGCGAGCATGGCCGAAATCCTGCGCCGCTGCGGCAACGAACTCACCCGCGCCAACGTGCTCAAGCAGGCCTCGAACCTCAACGGATTCCACTCGCCCTATTTCCTCGACGGCGTCACCTACAGCTACACGCCCGAGGATTACACGCCGATGAAGACGCTGTTCATCTCCACCTTCACCGGCAAGGATTGGGACATCTCCGACAAGCCGATGTCGGAGTAGGGACTCTCCGCGCTGCCACAAACTCGTCATGCCCGGGCTTGTCCCGGGCATCCACGTCTTTGTCACCGCGGCAAGAACGTGGATGGCCGGGACAAGCCCGGCCATGACGCCGGAGAAGCATCTCGCCGAACTCCCCCTCGACTAACCCGGCCCCACGGCTTACCTCTTACGCCGTGCCGCCCCGCATCCGCAAATCCCCGGCCGAGATGCCCGCGCTGCTGCCCGACCGCTTTAACGCATGGTTCGCGGCCCGCGGCTGGTCGCCGCGCGCGCATCAATTGGCGCTGTTGGAAAAAGCGCGCGAGGACAAGTCCGCGCTGCTGATCGCGCCGACCGGCGCCGGCAAGACGCTCGCAGGATTTCTGCCGACGCTGGTGGAGCTTTCCACGCAGGCGGCCGAGCGGAACGCAGGTGCGAAGAAAAGCCTCGTCTCCACCGGCCGCGACGTGCGGCGCGCCGGCGGCCTGCACACGCTCTACATCTCGCCGCTCAAGGCGCTCGCGGTCGACATCGCGCGCAACCTCGAACGTCCGATCGCGGAGATGAATCTGCCGGTCAAGGTCGAGACCCGCACCGGCGACACGCCGGTGTCGCGCCGCCAGCGCCAGCGGCGCTATCCGCCTGACGTCCTGCTGACGACGCCGGAGCAGCTCGCGCTGCTGCTGTCCTCCGACGATGCGCCGTTCCTGTTCTCATCGCTGAGGCGCATCGTGCTCGACGAGCTGCACGCGCTGGTGACGTCCAAGCGCGGCGATCTGCTCTCGCTCGGCCTCGCACGGCTGTGGCGCCTCGCGCCGCAGCTGCGCGCCATCGGCCTGTCGGCGACCGTCGCCGAGCCGGATCAGCTCGCGCGCTTCCTGGTGCCGCAGCCCGACGGCAACGAAGAAGCCGCCGACATCGTCGTCGCCGGCGGCGCCGCGCCGCCCGAGGTTGAGATGCTCGATACGCGCGAACGCCTGCCCTGGGCCGGCCACAGCGCGCGTCATGCGCTCCCTGAGATCTACGAGCTGATCAAGGCCAACAAGACCACGCTGGTCTTCGTCAACACCCGCAGCCAGGCCGAGATGCTGTTCCAGAATCTCTGGAGCATGAACGATGACGGCCTCGCCATCGCGCTGCATCACGGCTCGCTCGACGTCGCCCAGCGCCGCAAGGTCGAAGACGCGATGTCGGCCGGACGCTTGCGCGGCGTGGTCTGCACCTCCTCGCTCGACCTCGGCGTCGACTGGGGCGATGTCGATCTCGTCGTCAATATCGGTGCGCCCAAGGGCTCCTCGCGCTTGATGCAGCGCATCGGCCGCGCCAATCATCGCCTCGACGAAGCCTCGCGCGCGGTGCTGGTGCCTGCCAACCGCTTCGAAGTGCTGGAGTGCCGCGTCGCCATCGATGCCATCGCCGAGAATGCGCAGGACACGCCGCCCTTGCGCACCGGCGCGCTCGACGTGCTCGCCCAGCACGTGCTCGGCTGCGCCTGCGGCGAGCCGTTCTTCTCCGATGAACTCTACAACGAGGTCCGAACCGCCGCGCCTTACGCGAATCTTACTCGCCAGGATTTCGACGACGTCGTCGACTTCGTCGCCTCCGGCGGCTATGCGCTGAAGACCTATGAGCGCTTCGCCCGCATCAAGCAGGGCAAGGAGGGCCGCTGGCGCGTCGCCAACCCCAAGGTGCGGCACAGCTACCGTATGAATGTCGGCACCATCGTCGAGGACGACATGCTGAAGGTGCGCCTGGTGCGCTCGCGCGGCGGCGGTGCGGGATCCACGGGCGTGATCGCGCGCGGCGGCAGGCTACTCGGCGAGATCGAGGAAGCCTTCATCGAGGGCTTGAGCCCCGGCGATACGTTCGTGTTCTCGGGCGAGGTGGTGCGCTACGAGACCCTGGTCGAGGACCAGGTCTATGTTTCGCGCGCCCATGACAAGGATCCCAAGGTGCCGTCCTACATGGGCGGCAAATTCCCGCTCTCGACCTATCTTGCCGAGCGCGTGCGCCGCCTGCTCGACGACGGGCGCGCATGGGGCGGCCTGCCGGAGCAGGTGCGCGACTGGCTGTCACTGCAAAAGGACGTTTCGCAGGTGCCCGCCGTGCGCGAGCTGCTAGTCGAGAGCTTTCCGCGGGCCAACAAGCACTATCTCGTCTGCTATCCCTTCGAAGGTCGCCTCGCGCATCAGACCCTCGGCATGCTGCTGACGCGCCGTCTCGAGCGCGCCCGCGCGCGGCCGCTCGGCTTCGTCGCCAACGAATATGCCATTGCGGTGTGGGCGCTCGGCGACATGTCGGTCATGATTCGCGACGGCCGGATCAACCTCGATGCGCTGTTCGACCCCGACATGCTCGGCGATGACCTCGAAGCCTGGCTGGCCGAATCGGCCTTGATGAAGCGCACCTTCCGCAATTGCGCGATCATCTCCGGCCTGATCGCGCGCCGCCACACCGGCGAAGAGAAGAGCCGCCGCCAGGTGCTGTTCTCGACCGATCTCGTCTACGACGTGCTGCGCAAGCATCAGGCCGACCACGTCCTCTTGCGCGCCGCGCGCGCCGATGCCGCCACCGGCCTCCTCGATCTGCGCCGCCTTAGCGACATGCTGATGCGCATCCAGGGCCGAATTACGCTCCGGGAACTCGACCACGTTTCCCCGCTCGCGGTGCCCGTGATGCTGGAAATCGGCCGCGAGTCAGTTTATGGCGAAGCTGGAGACGAGCTGTTGGCGGAAGCCGCCGACGAGCTGGTCAAGGAAGCGATGGGATAGAGGCAGGTTTCGACGTGACGGCAGGCGCGCTGATTTCGGGAGATGTCGAGGACATGCGCGTTTCCAGCGTCACCATCAACGAAGTGACGTTCGCGGCCGACCTCTCCGGCGCGCTGTTCTGGGAGGAGCAGCGCCTGCTCGTCGTCTCCGACCTGCATCTCGAAAAAGGTTCCAGCTTCGCCATGCGCGGCGTGCTGCTGCCGCCTTACGACACGCTGGCAACGCTTGGCCGTCTCGCTGCTGTCATCTCCCGCCATAACCCGCGCACCGTCATCGCGCTCGGCGACAGTTTTCATGATCGTAGCGCGCATGAGCGGTTGTCGGCAGAGGATCGCGACGCCGTCGCCGCGCTCCAGTCGGGCCGCGACTGGATCTGGATCTCCGGCAATCACGATCCCATGCTGCCGCGCGATCTCGGCGGTACCGTCGCCGAGGAAGTCGCGATCGGCCCGATCACGTTCCGCCACGAGCCGACAGGCGCGCATGGCGAGATCGCCGGCCATCTGCATCCCAAGGCCCGCGTCTCCGCGCGCGGCCGTTCGATGGAGCGCCGCTGCTTTGCGTCCGACGGGATGCGGGCCGTGATGCCTGCCTTCGGCGCCTATGCCGGCGGCCTCAGCATCCGCGATGCCGCGTTTGGAAAAATCTTTCCGAAGAACGGCTTCGTCGCGCACCTGCTCGGCGACCGCCGCGTCCACGCCATCGCCGCGTCGCGCTGTTATTAAGCCGCCTTCGTCTGGACGTTGTCGCAGAATTCGGCGAGGCGCTCGGCCAGCCGCAGCGTCGCCGGGCCTGCATCCGGCGACGCCATCAACGCCACCTCGGTCTTATTGATCGGCGCAAAGCCGTCCTTGGCGGTCAGCACGCGATGGTCGGACTGGATTGCCATCTCTGATAATATGCTCAGCCCCATGCCGGCGGCGACCGCGGCCTGGATGCCGGAGAGACTCGATGACGTGTAGGCGGTGTGCCAGGCACGGCCCGCGCTTTCCAGTGCGTGGATGGCGCCGGCCCGGTAGATGCAGCCGAGCGGAAACCCGATCAGCGGCACGGACGGCACGTTGACGTCGACCGGATGGCTCTTGCTGGTGACCCAGTGCACCCGCTCCGGCCACACCGCAATCGCGTCTTTTGCGCCGGCCTCGCGCTTGTACAGCGCAAGGTCGAGCTCGCCGCGCTCGAGATCGCGGGCGAGATGCTTGCTCTGGTCGGCGCGCACGTCGAGCCGCAACCGCGGATGCGAGCGCGAGAACGCGCCCAGCAGTTTCGTCAGCCGGTAGGCCGCGAAATCCTCGGGGATGCCGAGCCGGATCGCACCTTCGCCGCCCGGCTGGCGCAGCACGTCGCGCGCTTCCTCCGCGAGCGAGAGCAGCCGCCGCGCATAGGACAGTAGCCGCTCGCCGGCTTCGGTCGGACGCACGTCCTTGCCGTCGCGATGCAGCAGCACCTGTCCGACATCCTCCTCCAGCCGCTTGATCTGCTGGCTCACGGTCGATTGCGTGCGGTGGATGCGCGCGCCGGCGCGGGTGAAGCCGCCGGCCTCCACCACCGAGACGAAGCTGCGCAGCAGCTCGAGATCGAGCATATCAGCCTCCATTCGAAAATCCACTGATCGAAGGTTAATCATTTAATTTCCAAATGACAAGCCGCCTCCCTAGATCGAGGGCTCCAGGAGAATGCCCTCATGTCGCTCGCGCCGTCGCTCCCCGTTCCCCGCAGCCGCTTCAACACGTTGCCACTTGCCATCGGCCTGTTTTGCCTGCTCTGGAGCTACGCCTTCGTCGCCGGCAAGATCGGCGTCACCCATTGCCCGCCGCTGATCCTGCTCGCGGCGCGCTTCTCGCTGGCCGGCGTCCTGATCCTCGGTGCCACGCTCGTCCGCGGCGACAGCTGGTCATTGTCCTGGCGCGATGTCGCGATCTTCGCGGTGATCGGCATCGCCAACAACGCGCTCTATCTCGGGCTCGGCTACACCGGCCTGCAAACGGTCTCCGCCGGCCTCGGCGGCCTGATCGTCTCGGCCAATCCGGTGTTCACGGCGGCGCTGGCCGCGCTTCTGCTCGGCGAAGGCATGACCTGGCGCAAGGCGAGCGGCCTGTTGCTCGGCATCATCGGCGTGACCGCGATCGTGTGGCACCGTCTCTCTGTCGGCACCGACAGCCTGCACGGCATCGTCTTCACGCTGGCCTCGCTCGCGTCCATCGTCGCCGGCACCATCCTGTTCAAGCTGCTCGCGCCGAAGGGATCGCTGTGGATCGGCAACGGCGTGCAGAATCTCGCCGCGGGCATCGTGCTCGCGCCGATCGCATTCACCTTCGCCGACATCCACGCGATCGACTTTACGCCGGGCCTGATCGGCGCCTTCGCCTTCCTGGTGCTTGGCGGCTCGATCCTCGCCTATTGGCTCTGGTTTCATCTCCTGAAAGTGTGTGGCGCCACCGCCGCAAGCGCCTATCATTTCCTGATGCCGCCGCTCGGCATGCTGTTCGCATTCCTCGTGCTCGGCGAGCATGTCGAGGCCCGCGATCTGCTCGGCATCATTCCGGTGGCGCTCGGCATCTATCTGGTGACGCGCCCCGCAAAGCGCGTCTCGTAACAGGAGTTTGTCATGCCCGTTTCCATCACGTTGATCGGCGGCCCCACCGCGCTGATCGAGATCGACGGCTTCCGCCTGCTCACCGACCCGACCTTCGATGCGCCCGGCGCCTATCAGCTGCCGCATGTGAAGCTGGAGAAGACGATCGGGCCTGCCATGCGGCCCGATGCGATCGGCCCGGTCGATGCGGTGCTGCTCAGCCACGACCAGCACTCCGACAATCTCGACAATTCCGGCCGCGAATATCTCTTCACGGTCAAGCGCGTGTTCACGACCGAGATGGGCGCAAGGCGCCTCGGCGGTCATATCGAGGGCCTCGCGCCCTGGGACACCGCGAAGCTGAGGGATGGTGACGGCAATTCGCTGACCATCACCGCAACGCCGGCGCGCCATGGCCCGGCCGGCATCGAGCCGCTGTCGGGCGACGTCATCGGCTTCGTGGTGGCGTCGAGCCGCAAGGACACGCGTCCGGTCTATATCAGCGGCGACACCACCTGGTTCGACGGCGTCGCCGAAGTCGCGCGCCGCTTCAAATGCGGCGTGGTGCTGCCTTTCGCGGGCGCGGCGCAAACGCGCGGCCCGTTCCATCTCACCATGGACACCAACGACACCATCGAGACCGCGCGCGCCTTCCCCGATGCGATGATCGTGCCGGTGCACACCGAAGGCTGGGCGCATTTCCGCCAGAACGGCGAGGACCTGCGCAAGACCTTCGACGTGCTCGGCTTCGGGACACGGCTGCGCCTGCTGGAGCCGGGCGTGCCGACGGTGGTCGAAGCGCCGTGAGGTGGACCGCCGCGTACTCCCTTCTCCGTCATGCCCGGGCTTGTCCCGGGCATCCACGTTCTTAGTGCGGCGACAAAAACGTGGATGGCCGGGTCAAGCCCGGCCATGACGGTGAGTGAGTGGTTCGCCCCCCGCAATGACGGACGGCGGCTAATCCTTCCTGAACACGATCGACGCCATCCATCCCGACATCAGCGCCATCGCCACCGTGGCGAGGCCGTAGAGCAGGCCGTGGTGGCGCGCGCTGGTGGCGACGAACTGCTCGAAGCCGATCTTGACGATCTCGAACGCGGTCTCGGTCTTGCCGATGAACGCACCGTTGGCAAACAGCTTGATCTCGACCTCATAGGTGCCGATCGGCACCTCGCCCGGCAGCGGAATGCCGGTGCGGAACAGCGTCGGCGTCAGGAACGTCACGGCGCCCGCATCCTCGCGATAGAGCCCGCGCTGGGTGCGCAGGCGGATGAAGGCGGAGCGGAATGCATCGTTCGGCACCACGTCGGCATAGTCGCCGCTGACGCGCTGGGTCAGCAGCACGTTGTTGAGCCCGATCTGCTGCCGCCGCGCGACCTCGGGCGAGGTGATGGCATCGAAGGGACGGTTGGCGAACAGCGCCAGATAGCTCGGCACCTCCAGGAACTGGCGGTAGTCGGTGTTGATCCAGATGCCGAAGGTGCGTTCCTTCCGCCGCGTCACCATGTCGGCGCGCGGGCCCATCACGGTGACGACGAGATCGTAATTGGTTCGATCGGCCGGCGTGGACGCATCCTTCTCGACCGAGCCGAACAGCACCAGCTCCTCGCCGGAATAGTTCGGCGTCACGGTGACGCGGTGGTTGGAGACCGACACGATCAGCCGCTCGGCGCGCGCTGCGCCGCAGACCAGAAGAACGAGAAGAGCTGCCAGAAGCACGCGCGTCATCCGGTCACCCCCAGCTCACGGATGGTGAAGAGGTCCGCGGGGCGGATCACCAGCTCGACCGCGAAGCGGATTCCGACCGAGAGGATCAGAAGCCCGAGCAGCAGCCGCAGCTGCTCGCCGCGGATCTTCTGGCCGGCCCTTGCGCCGAACTGCGCGCCGGTGACGCCGCCGACCATCAGGATCAGCGCCAGCACGGCATCGACGAGATGATTGGTCACGGCGTGCAGCATGGTCGCGAACAGCATGGTGACGACGGTCAGGACCATCGAGGTCCCGATCACGGTCGAGGTCGGCACCCGCAGCAGATAGATCATGATCGGCACCAGGATGAAGCCGCCGCCGATGCCCATGATGGCGCCGATGAAGCCGATGATTGTGCCGACGATGACGACCGGGATCACCGACAGATAGATCTTGGAGCGCTTGAACCGCATCTTCAGCGGCAGGCCGTGGATCCAATTGTGGGTGCGGCGCGGCGGCAGCGCGCCGCGCCTTGTCCGCATCAGGGCGCGCAGGCCTTCGGAGAACATCAGGCTGCCCACGGTGGTGAGCAGCACGACGTAAGACAGCGCGATCATGAGGTCGAGCTGCCCGAGCGCGCGAAGCTGGGTGAAGGTCCACACGCCCAGCGTCGTCCCGGTCACGCCGCCGCACAAGAGAACGCTCGCCAGCGCCGGATCGATCGCACGCCGCCGCCAGTAGGAGAGTGCGCCCGAAAAGGAGGAGGCCGCGATGTGGCTGGCGACCGAGGCGACCGCGACCGCCGGCGTGATGCCGATGAAGATCAGAAGCGGCGTCATCAGGAAGCCGCCGCCGATCCCGAACATGCCGGACACGAAGCCGACCGCGGCGCCCATGGCGAGCACCAGGAAGACATTGACCGGAAGATCGGCGATCGGAAGGTAAAGCTGCATTGAACCACGCGCCGGCGGGACGGATCGACTAACGCGGAATGCTCGCGGGAAGCGGAACGATTGCCGCGTCCCTCAATAGCGGAATTCGGCGCGATGAGGGACCGGGAATTTCGGGCGTGGTGAATGAGTGATCCAGCAGGATATTATCTCCTCACCCTGAGGAGCCTGCGCAGCAGGCGTCTCGAAGGGCGAGGCCCGGATCGGCAGCCACGCCTGCATGGTTCGAGACGCGCGCTGGAGCGCGCTCCTCACCATGAGGAGCGAGAAGGGATCAATGCGCCGCGGAAGCCGAGCGCTTGGTCGCGACCGCTTTTGGCGCCGGCTTTGCGGCCGCCTGCGGCGCGCTGTCCCAGCCGCCGGGCGGGGTCATGACGTTGACGGCATCGTCGGGCTGCGGCTCGGCGCTGAAGGTCTGGATCGCGAGCTTGGCGGCCGCGAGCGATTGCGAGTCGAGACGCTTGGCGACGTCGTCGCGCTTGCCGGGCGCATCGGTGTCGCCCTGCGCGGCTGCCAGGCTGAACCATTTGTAGGATTCGGCGAGGTTCTGCTCCACGCCGATGCCGCGGGCATAGAGGATGCCGAGGTTGAACTGGCTGTCGGCGACGCCGCGATCGGCGGCCTTGCGGAACCATTGCGCCGCGCTCTTGTAATTGGCGCCGCGTCCGCCGCCATCGGCATCGAGCACCGCGAGATTGTGCATCGCCTTGGCGTTGCCGCGCTCGGCGGCCTGCGTGTAGTAGCGGCGGGCGATGTCGGCGTCCTTCTTCACGCCGAGGCCCTTCTCGTAGAGCGTGCCGAGGCGGAAGGTCGCGGGAACGACGCCGGCCTGCGCGGCGCGGTCGTACCATTTGGCGGCTTCGTCATAGTTGGTGGCGACGCCCTTGCCTTCCGCAAAGCGCATGCCGATCTCGTAGGCCGCCGTCGCATCGCCCTTCATCGCGGCGGTGCGCAAGGCGGGGCCGCCGATGGCCTCGGGCAGCTTCTCGCTCGGCGGCACCTGGATGAGGCCGAGCTTGGCTCGGCTCGTGCCCGACAGCGCGCCGGTGACGTCGCTGGAGGCAGGCGGCGGGGCCGCGGCAGGCGCCGGCGGAATCTCGACCGAGGCCGAGTTGCCCGGAGTGGGAGCGGGCGCCGGCGCAGCATTGTTCTGCGACTGCCGTCCGATCGGCGTCGGTGAGGACATCGACGGCGTGATCTGCTCGGGCGCGGCTGGCTTGGTCTCGACCGGGGGCGGCGGTGGGGCGGGCGATACCGGGTCGCTCGGGACATTCTGCATCGCCTGCGGCGCCGGCGGGCTGCCGCCGTCGAGCAGGTTCATCGCCATCTTGAAGGTGCCGAGCACGATCACCACCACGCTCGCGCCGACCAGCAGCGAGCGGATCTTCGACGTGATGGTCGAGCCGCCTTCCTGGCCTTTATTTTTGCCACCTCTCGCCGACGCCTTGGCGGCGCGGCCGGCTTTCTCGGGCGGCGCTGCGGCGGCGGCTTGAGCCGCCCGGCGGGCGGCGGCGATGAAGCTCGACGACGACACCGGTTCTTTCGGCGCGGCGGGAATGTCGCTGATCGCGCTTTCGGACGCCGCAATGCGCTCCGACGGCGTGGCAGCGCGCCCGCCCGGACGGGTGCCCGGCTCGAGCGGATGATCCGGCGGCAATTCCGGCGCCAGCGCAGCGCGCGCAGGCGCGGTGTGCGGCTCCAGGATCTCGCTGATCGCGCGCGGCGGCATGGGCGGCGCGACTTGCGGGGCCGCAGGCACCGGCGGCGGTGCGGCCGGGGTGGCGGCGTGGAAGTCGCGTGGCGCGGCGACGAAGGCGGCCTGCGCTGCTTGCGCGGCGGCGGGATTGGGCAGCTCGGGCTTCGGATCGTATTTCGGCTGCTGTGCCTGCGGCCGTGGCTCGCGCGCCATCGGCGCCGGCTCCATTGGAGCCGCCATTGGCATCGCCATCGGCTGCGGGGCAGGGGCCGGCGGCGCGCTACGCACGGCGCGCAGATCGCCTTCGATCATGGAGAGGCGATCGACAACATGGCCGAGCGCGCTATGGACCGCGTCGAGCGAGTCCTGGGTGCTGCGATTGGTCTCGGCCTGGCTGAAGCGGATGTCGGAGAGCTCGCGCTTGACGAGATCGACCATGCCGGAATCGGGCGGCGCCGAGCTGCGGCTCTCGGCCAGCGCGGAATAGGTGGCCTGCTGCCGTTCCAGGTGCCTGAGGATGTCGTGCAGCCCGTCCTCGACGCGGCTGAGATTGCCGTTGCGCGGATCGGAGGCAGCTTCGATCCGCTCCAGCAGATAGGAGACGCGCTGCTCGAGATGGGCGAAGGTCGAGGCCGAATCGTTGCCGACCTGCATGCGGTCGAAGCGGTCCGACAGCGCCCGGATCGCGGCTTCCAGATGCTCGGTGCTCTCGGCCGGCTGCGGCCGCTCGCGTGTTTCCAGCGCGGCGGTGAGCGCCGCGATGCGCTGCTCCAGAACCGCGAAGCTGTCGCTGTGGCCGGAGGCGCGGGTGATCTGGTCGACCTTGGACGACAGCAGCTGCACGTCCTCGGACAGGCGCGCGAGCGCTTCGTTGGAGGCAACGTTGGAGACGATGGCGCGCAACGCGGAGATCGCGCCTTCGAGCTGCTGCACGGTCGAGGGATCGTCATTGGCGCGCAGGATCAGGTCGAGCTTGGCGCCGAGATTGCGGATCGCCTCGTCATAGCCGGTGAGCTGCTCGGCCGGCGTCAGCGTGCGCAGCACCTGCTTGATGTCGGACAGCGCGCGTTCGATGCCGGAGAGAACCTGGCCGTCGGTGCCGTTGGACCGCGTCTCGTCGATCCGACGATGCAGCGAGCGGATCTCGTTCTCGATCGATTCGATCGCGCGCCGCGGCATCGCTTCGGTGATGGCCGTGCGGATTTCGGCGAGCTCGCTGCGGAAGGCCGCGATCGCCTGCTCGGTATTGTCCGGCCGCTGCAGCGATTCGATCTGGCTCGTGATCTTGAGCAGATGGCGCTCGAGCGTCGAGAAATCCGGTCCCGGCTGCGGGGGCGGCGGCGCGTAGGCGGCGGCAGGCGGCGCCATCGGGGGGGCGAAGGCAGCTGGCGCGGGCGCAATCGGCGGCGCGGCGCGCGGCGGCATCTGCCTCGGCGTAAACCCGTCGAGCTCGCTCTGTCGCGCCGTGATCTCGGCGACCGCGACGTCGAAGGATGCAGGGCTTAGGGGAGGCGAGCTGCGATAGACCTGGGCGGCCGCGCGCTCGACCGCATCGGCCTGGCGCTGGCGCGTCTCGACCGGCGAGGGCGCCGGCCGCGGGGCCTGATGCGGCTGCTGGTGGGATTGCTGCGGCTTCGAGATCTGCGACAGCCGCGCATCAAGCCGCGAGATCGCATCGTTCAGCTGGCGCGCGACGCCCTGCTCGCGCGAGACGTCCGGGCGCGCGGCATCTTGTCGTGAAGGGTCCTGACGCGGCGCGGGCTTCGAGATTCGTTCGATCTGCTGGGTGATCGCGTCGAGCCGCTGATGAATGTCCGCGACTTCGCGGCTCTCCTGGCTCGGTGCTTGCGGCATGTGGTGCGGACGCTGGTCGTGAGGTCCGCGGAAGTTCGGCGGGGCGGTGTCGCCGAGGGTGGAGTTCAGCCAATCGTTGAGCGACATTCCGGCGCGACGCGCAGCAGCTTCGGCCCGCTCCCGAACGGATGGATCGATGCCGTCAACACTCCACGATACGCGCGAATTCATGACTCTGTCCGGTTCCGACTCCGGCGCCCCACCCGGCGCCTCCAGCCTCCCCACGCGTGCCGGTTGCAAAGACAATCGAATTTGGCGCGGGTCGTCTGCCTCGAAAACCGACTTTTTCCTGTTACGGTAAATAACGGGTTAAGGAATGCTGGGCGGGGTGTCTTAAAGTTGGGCAGAGGGAACTGAGGGGGCGCGTACCGATGTTCGTCATGCCCGGGCTTGTCCCGGGCATCCACGTTTTTCGATGCCATGCGAAAGGTCGTGGATGGCCGGGACAAGCCCGGCCATGACGATGCAGAGAGGCCCTCAGCCCTTCTCGCGCTTGCCGTCCTCGATCGACACCACCGTGGCCTTGCCGCTCATCGCCGAGAGCGCCGCAAGCGCCTCTTCGCAGAAATCGGCGACCATCTGCTCGTGCCGGGCGCCAAGGCGAAGCAGAAGCAGGTTACCAAGATCGAGCCGACCCTCCGCAGTGCCGTCCGGAAAACGCTTCTTCAGGATGCGCTCGTAGTTGGCGTGGCGATCGCGATGGTGCTCCAGGCGGGCCATCAGGTCGGTGCGCAGCGGCTCGATGTCGATGCTGTCGAGCGCATGGAGGCGGACCAGCAGGTCGTCCTTGGTCGAGGCTGGCGTGCTTGGCCGCGCGGCCCAGTGCCGCAGCGCTGTTCGGCCCTCCGGGGTAAGCGTATAAACCAGCTTGTTGGGCTTTCCGGTTTGCACGACCTCGCGGCCCTGGATGTAGCCGCGGTCGCGCAGCTTGGAGAGCTCGCGGTAGATCTGCTGGTGGTCGGCCTTCCAGAAGAAGCCGATCGAGGAATCGAACGTCTTGGCGAGCTCGTAGCCCGTCATCGGACGTTCCGTCAGGCATGCGAGGATTGCGTCGCCCAGTGCCATGACCGGCCTCCTGTCTCACGTCTGACCAATCTGCTTGACTTTATGCGCATCGGCGCATATGCGTCAATGTGCATATGAGGCGACTTGCGGGCGGGCCCACGGCTCGACTGAAAGAATCAAGCTAAATCAATTGCATCGCTACTGTGCATGGGGTTGTTTTCGCACTTGCCCTTTGGCCTAGGGAGGCATCTGAGAATGACCGGCCTCGATTCCTGGTACGCCTACATGAAGTCTCACGACCGCGCCGCGCTCTGGGACCTCCTGCACCCCGATGCGGTGTTCGAAAGCCCCGTGGTGCATTCACCGCAGCGCGGCCGCGACATCACCTTCAAATATCTCTCCAGCGCCGAGAAGGTGCTCGGTGGCCCCGGCTTCACCTATGTCGGTGAATGGCGCAGCGACAATGGTGCGGTGCTCGAATTCAAGAACGTCATCGACGGCATCGAGATCAACGGTGTCGACATCATCAGCTTCGATGCCGAGGGACGCATCACCCATTTCAAGGTGATGGTGCGTCCGCTCAAGGCGATCAACATGCTGCACCGCCTGATGGCGGAGCAGCTTGCCGCCGCACAATCATAAGCCCCACATCATCCTACCAGGCCACGCCGGGAGACCCCCATGCCGATCTATAAAGCCCCCGTCGAAGACGTGAACTTTCTGCTCAACGACGTCTTCCAGATCGACCGCTACGACAATCTGGCTGGGTTCTCCGATGCGTCGAGCGACGTCCGCGAGGCGATCCTCGGCGAGGCCGCCAAGCTCGCCGAAGAGGTGCTGCAGCCGCTCAACCGCGTCGGCGATCTCGAAGGCTGCAAGCGCGCGGACGACGGCAGCGTCACCACGCCAAAGGGATTCAAGGACGCCTTCAGGCAGGTCGCCGAGGGCGGCTGGCTCGGTCTGTCGGCGCCGACCGAGTTCGGCGGTCAGGGTCTGCCGGTGACGCTCTCCCAGGCCGTCAACGAATTCCAGATCTCGGCCAACATGGCGTTCTCGATGTATGGCGGCCTCACCATGGGCGCGACCGCGGCGCTTCTCGTGCACGGCACGCCCGAGCAGAAGCAGACCTACGTGCCGAAGATGGTGGCGGGCGAATGGACCGGCACCATGAACCTGACCGAGCCGCATTGCGGCACCGATCTCGGCATGCTCCGCACCAAGGCGGCGCGTCAGGCTGACGGCAGCTTCAAGATCACGGGCACCAAGATCTTCATCTCGGCCGGTGAGCATGATCTCGCCGACAACATCATCCACCTCGTGCTCGCCCGCATCGAGGGCGCGCCGGCCGGTATCAAGGGCGTATCGCTGTTCGTGGTGCCGAAATTCCTGGTCAACGCCGACGGTTCGGTGGGGCAGCGCAACGGCGTCGTCTGCGGCTCGATCGAGCACAAGATGGGCATCCACGGCAATTCCACCTGCGTGATGAACTACGACAACGCCACCGGCTGGCTGATCGGCGAAGAGAACAAGGGCATGCAGGGCATGTTCGTGATGATGAACGAGGCGAGGCTCGGCGTCGCCGTGCAGGGCCTCGCGCAGTCGGAGGTCGCCTATCAGAACGCCGTCGCCTATGCCCGCGAGCGTATCCAGGGCCGCGCGCTCACCGGTGCCAAGGCGCCGGACAAGCAAGCCGACCCGATCATCGTGCATCCCGACGTGCGCCGCACGCTGCTCTCGATCCGCGCCTTCAACGAAGCGGCGCGCGCCTTCGTGATGTGGACTGCGCTCAAGAGCGACGTCGCCCACCGCTCCGAGGACCCGAAGGACCGCCAGGCCGCCGACGACCACATGGGCCTGATGACGCCGGTGCTGAAGGGCTTCCTCACCGACTACGGCTTCGCCAATGCGGTGCAGGCGCAGCAGATGTATGGCGGCCACGGCTACATCGCTGAGCAGGGCATGGAGCAGTTCGTGCGCGATGCGCGCATCGCCATGATCTATGAAGGCGCCAACGGCATCCAGGCGCTCGACCTCGTCGGCCGCAAGCTGCCGCGCGACGGCGGCCGCGCCATCATGGCCTTCTTCGGCGAGGTCATGGCCTTCGCCAAGGAAAACGGCGGCGACGAGGCGCTCAAGCCCTTCATCACCCCGCTCTCGACCTCGCTGGGTCACCTGCAGCAGGCCACGACCTGGCTGATGCAGAACGCGATGGCCAAGCCTGACAATGCGGGCGCGGCCGCCACCGATTACCTGCATCTCTTCGGCTTCGTCGCGCTCGGCTACATGTGGGCGAAGATGGCCAAGGTGACGCAGGCGAAGATTGCCGAGAGCGGGGCGACGCCCTATCTCTCGACCAAGCTCGTCACCGGCCGCTTCTTCATGGAGCGGATGCTGCCGGAGACCGCGGCCAATCTCGCGCGCATCCAGGCCGGCTGCGCCACTATCATGGAATTGCCGGCGGAAGCGTTCTGAGTCTTTCGCCCCAAGAATGATCGCGACCGCGCAGCGGCCGTCACCAAGATAACTGCAATCAGGAGGCTCCCATGGCAGATGCCTATATCTACGACCACGTCCGAACCCCGCGTGGCCGCGGCAAAGCCGACGGCGCGTTGCACGAAGTGACCGCGCTCGCGCTCGCCACCGTGCCTCTCAAGGCGCTCAAGGACCGCAACAACCTTCCCGAGGATTCGGTCGATGACGTCGTGCTCGGCGTGGTCGATCCGGTCGGCGAAGCCGGTTCCGACATCGCGCGCTTTGCCGCGTTGAAGGCCGGTCTCGGCGAAGCCGTGCCCGGCGTGCAGATCAGCCGCTTCTGCGCCTCCGGCCTCGATGCCGTGAACTTCGCCGCCGCGCAGGTGATGAGCGGCCAGCATGAGCTCGTGATCGGCGGCGGTGCCGAATCGATGAGCCGCGTCGGCATCGGTGCCTCCGGCGGCGCCTGGCCGATGGATCCCTCGATGGCGGTGCCGGCCTATTTCATGCCGCAGGGCGTGTCGGCCGATCTGATCGCCACCAAATACGGCTTCTCGCGCGACGACGTCGATGCCTATGCGGTGCAGAGCCAGCAGCGCGCGGGCAAGGCCTGGGACGAGGGCCGCTTCAACAAGTCGGTGGTGCCGGTCAAGGACATCAACGGCCTCACCATCCTCGCCAAGGACGAGCACATGCGTCCCTCGACGACGATGCAGTCGCTGGCGCAGCTGCAGCCGTCGTTCACGATGATGGCGCAGATGGGCGGCTTCGACGGCGTCGCGGTGCAGTCGCATCCGGAGATCGAGCGCGTCAATTACGTGCATCACGCCGGCAATTCCTCCGGCATCGTCGACGGTGCCGGCGCGGTACTGCTCGGCAGCAAGGAAGCGGGTAGCAAGTATGGTCTGAAGCCGCGCGCAAAGATCCGCGCGTTCGCCAATGTCGGCTCGGAGCCGGCGATGATGCTGACCGGCCCGGTCGACGTCACCGAGAAGCTGTTCGCGCGCTCGGGCATGAAGAAGTCGGACATCGACCTGTTCGAGCTCAACGAGGCCTTCGCCTCGGTGGTGCTGCGCTACATCCAGGCCTTCGACATCGACAACGCCAAGATCAACGTCAATGGCGGCGCCATCGCGCTCGGCCATCCGCTCGGCGCGACCGGCGCGATGATCCTCGGCACCGTGCTCGACGAGCTCGAGCGCACCAACAAATCCACCGCCCTGGTCACGCTGTGCATCGGCGGCGGCATGGGCACCGCGACCATCATCGAGCGCGTCTAAGGGTAGGGAGCAACCAAATGTCGTACAAGAACTTCAAGGTTGAGACCGATTCCGACGGCATCGCGCTCGTCACCTGGGACATCCCGGGCCGCTCGATGAACGTGCTCGACGAGACCTCGACCAGCGAGCTCGATGCGATCGTCAAGGCGACCACGGCCGATGCCGCGGTGAAGGGCGTCGTCATCACCTCGGCGAAAGAAGCGTTCTGCGCCGGCGCCGACCTCTCCATGCTCGAAGGCATGAACCAGGCTTACGCGAAGGTTCTCAAGGAGCAGGGCGAGACTGCAGCGAACCAGATGCTGTTCGACCAGAGCCGCCGCTTCTCGCAGGTGCTGCGGTCGATCGAGACCTCGGGCAAGCCGTGGGCCGCCGCGATTAACGGCCTCGCGCTCGGCGGCGGTTTCGAGATCACGCTGTGCTGCCACTATCGCGTGGCGGCCGAGAATCCCAAGACGCGTCTCGGCCTGCCCGAGGTCAAGGTCGGCCTGTTCCCCGGCGCCGGCGGCACGCAGCGCGTGCCGCGCCTGGTGCCGCCGCAGGACGCCATGACGATCCTGCTCAAGGGCGATCCGGTTACCGTCGACAAGGCCAAGGCGCTGAACCTGATCCACGCCATCGTTCCCGCCGCCGATCTCATCAAGGCTGCGAAGGACTGGATCAAGGGCGGCGGAAAGGCCGTCGCGCCCTGGGACGAGAAGGGCTTCAAGCTGCCCGGCGGCCCGGTGTTCTCCAAGGCCGGCATGATGATGTTCCCGGCCGGCAACGCGATCTATCGCCGTGAGACCTACGACAACTACCCGGCCGCGCGCGCGATCATGAGCTGCGTCTATGAGGGGCTGCAGCTGCCGATCGACGCCGCGCTGCGCGTGGAGTCGCGCTACTTCACCTCGGTGCTGCGCTCGAAGGAAGCGGCTGCGATGATCCGCAGCCTGTTCCTCTCGATGCAGGAGCTCAACAAGGGCGCGCGCCGTCCGAAGGACGTGCCCGCCACCAAGGTCAAGAAGATCGCCGTGATCGGCGCCGGCTTCATGGGCGCGAGCGTCGGCTACGTCTCGGCCCGCGCCGGCCTCGACGTCGTCCTGATCGATCGCGATCAGGAAAGCGCCGACAAGGGCAAGGCGCATGCGCAGAAGGTGATCGAGGAGCAGATCAAGAAGGGCCGCGCCAAGCCGGGTGATGCCGAAGCGCTGCTCGCACGCATCACGCCGACCGCGGACTACGCTGCGCTTAGGGACGTCGACCTCGTCATCGAGGCCGTGTTCGAGGACCGCAGGGTCAAGGCGGAGACCTTCGCCAAGGCGCAGGAATACCTCAAGCCCGACGTGATCTTCGCGTCGAACACCTCGACGCTGCCGATCACCTCGCTGGCCGAGAGCTTCAAGGATCAGGGCAAGTTCGTCGGCATCCATTTCTTCTCGCCGGTCGAGAAGATGATGCTGGTCGAGATCATCAAGGGCAAGAACACCGGAGATCTCGCGCTCGCCACCGCGCTCGATTACGTCCGTCAGATCGGCAAGACGCCGATCGTCGTCAATGACAGCCGCGGCTTCTTCGCCAATCGCTGCGTCGGCCGCTACGTCGCCGAAGGCAACGAGATGTTCCTGGAAGGCGTGCCGCCGGCGATGATCGAGAATTGCGCCAAGATGGCCGGCATGCCGGTGGGCCCGCTTTCGCTCTCGGACGAGGTCGCGCTCGACCTTGGTCTGAAGATCATGAAGGCCACCGAAGCCGACCTCGGTCCTAACGCCATCAACCCCGATCAGAAGAAGCTGATGGTGGAGATGGTCGAGAAGCAGGGCCGTCTGGGGCGCAAGAACAGCAAGGGCTTCTACGACTATCCCGAGAAGGGCAAGGGCCAGAAGAGCCTGTGGCCGGGGCTGTCAGCCTTGCAGCCGAAGCAGCTCGACCCCGATACGCTCGACATCGAGGAGCTGAAGCAGCGCTTCCTGGTGGTGCAGGCGGTGGAAGCCGCGCGCACCGTGGAGGATCACGTCATCACCGATCCGCGCGAGGCGGATGTCGGCTCGATCCTCGGCTTCGGCTTTGCGCCGTTCACCGGTGGCACGCTGTCCTATATCGACTTCATGGGCACCAAGAAGTTCGTCGAGCTCTGCCACAAGCTGGAAGCGAAATACGGCTCGCGCTTCACCCCGCCGAAGCTGCTGGAGGAGATGGCCGCGAAGGGCGAGACCTTCTACGGCCGCTTCGCGCCGAAGAAGGCGGCGGCCTGACGAAGCATCGAGGCTCCGCAGCAACAAAAGGCCGGATCATCGATCCGGCCTTTTTATTTGCCCTCGTTATTTGCTCTCTCCGAACGGCGAGAAGGCGCGGCCCGATACCGCATCCTCGACGAGGCTGGCCTTCCAATTGCCTTCGTCGCCGTGGCCGATGCGCACCTCGAAGCGCCAGCCATTCTGGTTGGTGAAGGCGACGTCCGCGCCGCTCTTCGTCTTGGCGTAGCGGCAGGGATATTCGGTCGGCCGGTCCGGAAAGACGATCTTGCCTTCCTTGCTCTCGAACACGGCCGGGGTGATCTGCGGATGGATCATGAAGATGCAATTGCGCTCCGGCGCGGCCGGCGTCGACAAGCCAAGCATCGCGAGCGGCGCGCCCGCGGCGGTCATGAGGACGATCATGTTCATGAGGCAAGTGTCTCGTGGAGGTGTTCCTTCGACGTCGTCGTCGATCGAATGGTTCAAGAAGGCGGATCGTCGACCCGGGCCTTTTGCCTGTTGCGCCTTGCCAGCGCTCAGTTCGCCTGGACCCGCCCTTCTTCTTCAGCGCTGCCAGGGCTTGGAACTGCCGCGAGCGGCGGGCAGCGCCTTGGCTGATGCGCGGGTCGGCGATCATCTGGACAATCACCGGCCCTTCAGCCACGATCTCGCCGCGTCGAGGCCTCACGCAGGGACCTGGCCCTTGGGATTCAGCTTCAGATAATCCCCGCTGTTTTCGAGCTTCTTGGCCCGGATATCGACCTTGACCAGCTCGTAGGGCGGGCCGGCTTCCAGGAGCGCGATGAGGGGTAGGGAGCAGGCGCCGGACGAATATTACAGTTTCATGGAATTTCCTTCTCGTGACGGCTTGGTCGAGACGAAAGAAACGACTACATGCACCTGCATTGAATAGCAAGATTGATGCAGGTGCATCGAGTGGGGTAAAGAGCGGGCGACGAGCTTGAGCGGGACCATGAAACGCAAACCATCGACCGAGGCGACTTCGGCCTGGATCCGTCTGATGCGAGTGCAGAGCCGCGTGCTCGATTGCGTCGAGCAGGACCTGAAGAAGGCGGGGTTCCCGCCGCTGGCCTGGTACGACGCGCTGCTTGAACTGTCCCGCGCTCCTTCCGGCGAGCTGCGGCCGGTGGAGCTCGAACGCCAGATGCTGATCCCGCAATATTCGACCTCGCGGCTGATCGACCGCCTGGTCGACGAAGGCCTCGCCTCGCGGCGCGAATGCAAGATCGACAAGCGCGGCCAGTTCGTCGAGATCACCGAAGCCGGCCGCGAGTTGCAGAAGCGGATGTGGGGGGCCTATTCGGCGGCAATCGAGAAACATGTCGGTTCGAAGCTGTCGGATGCCGACGCCGTCAAGCTCAGCACGCTGCTCGATCGCCTGGGCTGCTCGTGCGGCGAGATGAAATTGCCGCCCGTCGCCAACGTCAGCGAAAGCACACCGTCGCGATGATCGCGGCAAACCAGCACGTCCGCGCGCCCGGTGGGCTCGCGGACCCTCCCCGTCACCCGCGCGTTCGGTCGAAGCGCTTTTGATTAGAGTTTGATATGGCGCGAGACCAGATCGACATGACACCACTGCAATCGCGCGACGAGCTCGTCGCGTGGTTCGAGGCCGGCTGCAAGGACCCGTCCGAATTCCGCATGGGCACCGAGCACGAGAAGACGCCGTTCACGCTCGAGGGGCACCGTCCCGTGCCGTACGAGGGCGCGCGCGGCATCGGCGCGCTGCTCGAGGGCATGAAGCTCCTGCTCGGGTGGGAGCCGATCATGGAGCAGGGCAACATCATCGGCCTCTACGACGTCACCGGCGGCGGTGCCATCTCGCTCGAGCCCGGCGGACAGTTCGAGCTTTCCGGCGCGCCGGTCGAGAACGTGCACCAGACCCAGAGCGAGCTGATGGCGCATCTGGCGCAGGTGCGCGAGATCGCAACCCCGCTCGGCATCGGCTTCCTCGGGCTCGGCATGACGCCGTCCTGGTCGCGTGCGGACATCCCGGTGATGCCCAAGGGCCGCTACAAGATCATGACCAATTACATGCCGAAGGTCGGTCAATACGGCCTCGACATGATGTACCGGACCTGCACGGTGCAGACCAATCTCGACTTCTCCTCCGAAGCCGACATGGTCAAGAAGCTGCGCGTCTCGCTCGCGCTTCAGCCGGTCGCGACGGCCTTGTTCGCCAATTCGCCGTTCACCGAGGGCAAGCCAAACGGCTTTCTCTCCTTCCGCTCCGAGATCTGGCGCGACACAGACAATGCGCGTTCGGGCATGATGCCGTGGGCGTTCGAGGACGGCATGGGGTTCGAGCGCTATGTCGACTACGCGCTCGACGTGCCCATGTATTTCGTCAAGCGCGGCGAGCACTATATCGACGTATCGGGTTCCTCGTTCCGCGCCTTCTTCGACGGCCGCAACAACAACCTTCCCGGTGAGCGTCCGACGTTGTCGGACTGGGCCAACCACCTCTCGACGATCTTCCCGGAAGTCCGGCTCAAGCGCTATCTCGAGATGCGCGGCTCCGATGGCGGCCCGTGGGGCCGGCTGCCGGCGCTGTCGGCGTTCTGGGTCGGGCTGCTCTATGACGATGCCTCGCTCGATGCCGCCTGGGAGATCGTGAAGCACTGGACCGCGCATGAGCGCCAAGCCCTGCGCGACGACGTGCCGCGCTTCGGCTTCAAGTCGCGGATCAAGGATCGCTATCTCTTCGAGATCGCCAAGGAGTGCCTCGTTCTGTCGCATGCCGGCCTGCGCCGGCGTGGCCGGATCGACCAGCTCGGCCGCGACGAGACCCGGCATTTGGAGCCGCTCGATCGTATCATCGATTCCGGCCGAACCCCGGCCGAGGAGATGCTCGACAAGTTTAATGGTCCCTGGAAGGGCTCGGTGGAACCGGCCTACGCGGAATACGCTTTCTAGAACAGGGCCAACGACGGGGACTTGAGCCGTTCATCGGCCGTACAGGTTTGCGGCGATCAAATGATCGGCTCAAAAAACCTGAGCGTCGTCAATAACTCGAAAGCTGTTCCGATGGGGAAGGGCCGCCTGCGCGGTGTCATCGCAAAGGTCCTGGCAAGCGTCGTGGCATGCGCCGCGCTGCTTTCGCTCGTGTGCGCGAGCGTGCCTGCGCGGGCTCAGACGGCGTTCGACCGCCCGGGTGGCGATTATTTCAGCACGCCAGTCACCTCCGGCGATCCCGAGGATTGCGCGCTGCTGTGCGAGCGTGACCGCCGCTGCCGCTCCTGGAGCTTCAACTATCCGGATGTGGAGGGCGGCTCGGCCGTCTGCTGGCTCAAGAACACGGTGCCGGCACGCATTCCGGGCAGTTGCTGCATCTCCGGCGTACGCGGGGCCGGCGTGATCGAGCCGCGTATCGAGGGCGTGGAAACGTCGATCGACCGCCCGGGCGGGGATCTCCGCAATTTCGAGCTCAAGAGCGGCGAAGGCGAGGAGGCCTGCAAGGCCGCCTGCACCGCCGACAACAAATGCCGCGCCTTCACCTATGCTCGCCCCGGCTACACCGGCCGCGAGGCGCGCTGCTTCCTGAAGAAGGACATCAAGCCGCCCCGGCGCAAGGCGGGGTTCACGTCGGGCGTGGTGCGATAGGTCTGTGCCCCGGACGCAGGTGCCGTGGGGTGGGCAAAGGCGCAAAGCGCCGTGCCCACCATCCCTCCGCAGTCGCCACGAGAAGTGGTGGGCATGCCCACCATACGGCCTCTCACTCCGCCGCAATCACCGTGATCTCCGGCCACAGCGCCTTCCATCGCGCAGTCTTCGCCGCGTAATTCGCGGCGGAAAAGTTCAGCGCCCGATTGGGGCGCACGATCAGCCTCGCGACGTCGTCGAATCGGTGCGGCGCATAGACCTCGAAATCACCGTCGGCAGGTCGGATGCCCAGCTGCGTATTCTCCGTGAGGAAGCGGTCGATGCCATCGGTCGAGCGCGTCAACGGCGGATAGGGAAGGCCGTGCTTGTCGGGGTACCACAGATGCACGCGAGCCTGGTTGCGGATCTCGACCTTGGCGCCGAGATGGCCGAGCCGCGCATGCAGGGTGCGGATTACCGCGTCCTCCGCCTCCCACGACGTGTCGGCATCGAAATAGAACACGTCGTAATCGGCAATGCCGTAATCGATCGGGCGTCCCGTGAGCGCGTTCCACACCGACTGCACCAGGCAACCTGCGACCAGCCACGCATCCGGCAGCGCCAGCCGGCGCAGCTCATCGATGATCGCGGCGTTGACGGGACTTTGCAGGGCGAGAGCGAGGAATTCGTCGCGTGTCATCGGAAATCGTAGGGTAGGCAAAGGCGCGCTCTTCGCGCGCCGTGCCCACCATCACACTACGCCAGGACACGGTCGACGCTTCATTCAATGCACGGCGGTGAAGAACCGCGCGAGCCTGAAGCCGGAGAGCCAGGTCCATACCGGCTGACTGCGCATGCCGAGATCCCAGGAGCCGAGCACGGCATCCGCACGGCCGACCAGATTGTCGATCGGCAGCAGGCCGACGCCGCCGGAGCGCAGCGGCACGCGGCTGTCGGCGGAATTGTCCCTGTTGTCGCCGAGCACGAAGAGGTGGCCTGATGGCACCGTCATTTCCGGCGTGTTGTCGAGCGGCCCGTTGTCGCGCATCTTGAAAATCAGGTGCGAGACGCCGTTCGGCAGCGTCTCGACATAGCGATAGGCCGGTTCGGTGCCGCCATTGTCGTCTTCGGCAGCGCCAACGCCATCCGGCTTCAGCTCGGCGGGACGGTCGTTGATGAAGAGCTGGCCCTGCCGCATCTGGATGCGGTCGCCGGGCAGGCCGACGACGCGCTTGACCCAGGCTTGCGAGCGATCGCCGGGCCAACGGAAGACGACGACGTCGCCGAGCTTTGGCGTCTCCGCGAACACGCGGCCGGTCTCAGGCAGGTTGATCTGGATCGGCAGCGACGAGGTGCCGTAGCCATAGGGGAATTTCGAGGCGAGCAGCGCATCGCCGATCAGCAGCGTCGGCTCCATCGAGCCCGACGGCACGTAGAACGGCTCGGCGAGTGCGCCCTTGGCGATGAACACGGCGGCGACGATGCCGGCGAGCTGCACCAACTGACCGCCCCAGCCGCTGCTCTTTCGTTTGGGGGTGACAGTGACCTTTTCTTCCACGCTCATGCTTCTTCCACGCTCATGCGCCCGTCCCCCCCACCGTGATGCGCTCCATCAGAAGCGACGGCTGGCCGACGCCGACAGGCACGCCCTGGCCGTTCTTGCCGCAGGTGCCGATGCCGGTGTCGAGCGCGAGGTCGTTGCCGATCATGCGGATGCGGTGCAGGTCGGTCGGCCCGTTGCCGATCAGCATGGCGCCCTTGAGAGGCGCGCCGATCTTGCCGTTCTCGATCTTGTAGGCCTCAGTGCACTGGAACACGTATTTGCCCGAGGTGATGTCGACCTGGCCGCCGCCGAAATTCGCGGCGAACACGCCGTTCTTCACCGAGGCGAGAATCTCGGCGGGATCGCGGTCGCCCGCGAGCATGTAGGTGTTGGTCATGCGCGGCATCGGCACGTGGGCGTAGCCCTGGCGACGGCCGTTGCCGGTCGGCTTCATGTTCATCAGGCGCGCGTTCTGGCGGTCCTGCATGTAGCCGACCAGGATGCCGTCCTCGATCAGCACGGTCCGGTTGGTCGGGGTACCCTCGTCGTCGATCGACAGCGAGCCGCGGCGCGAGGCGATGGTGCCGTCGTCGACGACGGTGACGCCCTTGGCCGCGACCTGCTGGCCCATCAGGCCGGCGAAGGCAGAGGTCTTCTTGCGATTGAAATCGCCTTCGAGGCCGTGGCCAACCGCTTCATGCAGCATCACGCCGGGCCAGCCGGCGCCGAGCACCACGTCCATCTCGCCGGCCGGAGCCGGAATCGATTCCAGATTGACCAGCGCCTCGCGTAGCGCGCCGTCGGCGGCGTCGCGCCAGTTCTTGCTCTCGATGAATTCGGCATAGCCGGCGCGTCCGCCATAGCCCTTGCTGCCGCTCTCCTGGCGGTCGCCCTGGCCGGCGACGACGGAGATGTTGACGCGCACGAGCGGGCGGATGTCGCGATAGCTCTCGCCGTCCGGCCGCAGGATCTCGACCACCTGCCAGGTCGCGCCCAGGCTGACGCTGACCTGCCGCACGCGCGGATCCTTGTCGCGCAAATATGCGTCGATCTCGGCGAGCAGCTTGACCTTGGTCTCGAAGCCCGGCGCATCGAGCGGATTGTCGTCGCCATAGAGGCGGACGTTGGTATGCGCCGGCGGCGCGGCGAAGCTGCCGGAATAGCCGCCGCGCACGGCCGCGACGGCGTCAGCGGCGCGAATCAGCGCCGGCAGCGACACGTCGGAGGAATGCGCATAGCCGACTGCGTCGTCCTTGACGGCGCGAAGCCCAAAGCCCTGCGAGGTGTCGTAGGTCGCCTGCTTCAGCCGCCCATTGTCGAACATCAGCGCTTCGGTCTGGCTGTACTCCAGGAATAATTCGCCGTCGTCGGCACCGGCGAGGCCGCGCGCGACCTCGTTGCGAACCTGGTCGCGGTCGAGATTGGCGCGGTCGAGCAGGGAGGTCGTGGCAGGGTTCGTCATGCGTCCGTCCATTATCGGGGGCTGTGGGGCAAGATAATGGTTTCGCACCGGTTCCGCGAGGGTGCCAAGCCTCACATTACGGAAACAATAGGATCGTGCGTCGGCTGTCGGGCCGTCCTACGGCAGCTTGTCATAGCCCTCGCCGAGCCCGTTCAGGCTGAGCGGGAAGCCGATGCCTTCTTCCGGCGTCTCGAAGATGATGAAGGTCGCCGTCTTGGCGCTGCGGAGCTGGCCGAGCAGCTTGTCGTCCATCACGACTTCGGCGACGCAGCCATTGGGCAGGCAGCGCACGAAGCCGGCGCGGCCGACGTCCTGGTTGTCGAGCTTGAGACCGAGGCCGGAGGGCAGGAGCACGCCGAGCGGCGCGACCACGCGCATCAGGCGGCTCTTCTGGTCGGCGGTCTTCAGCACGATGACGGTCAGGCCGGCATTGGAGCGGTCCTCCGCCACCACGCTCTGGATCAGGGCGCATTGCTCGCTCTGGGCGCCCGGCGGGGTGTCACAGCGGATCTGCCAGTCGCCGTGGACGGAGCGCACCGCGCCCTGCGCATGGGCAAGGCCGGGCAGCGCCGGGACGGCGATCGCCGCCAGCAGGGCGGCCAGCGTCGTGGGGCGGCCAGCCCGCCGTGCCGTGCATCTCGAAAGCCCCATCGGGTCGGTCCCTCTGCTCGCCTGGGTCGCTCGCGCCCGGCGGACTGATACGGGAATGACGGCGTCTTGAAGGCAATTCCCAAGCAAATTCCGCGCCGCCGCGCACCGCCATCGCCCGCACGAATCAGCTTTCTGCGCGGCTGTCTGCCAGTGCCTACCGCGGGCAATTTCGCTGTCAAGCCGCAGCATGCCGGGAAACGGTATTTTTGTCTGATGTTACTAGGAAATATCTTGCGGGTGACGCGTGGCAGATGAGGCCCAAGACTGCATTGCGATAGATCAAGAATTATGGTTTGAGAGGCTTGATTTCGGCGTTCTAGCGATCTGGCCCCAGTTCCTCTTAGAGGTATTCTTGAGCGGCGGTTTGGCAGACGGGCGGATCGAATAAGCGTTTCCCGCAACTCAGGGGAATGCATTCGGGGTGATTTCGTAAGGGGAGCGCGAACGGCATGAGGATGTCGATGGGCCGGATGGGGCGGCAGTTGCTGGGATTGGCCGTGGCGGGTCTGACGCTGGCGACGGGCGGCGCGGCTTATGCCGAGCTCGGGCAACCGAAGCCATGGGAATGGACGCTTCAGGAGTCCGGCTCCCCGGTGATGGACAACATCGTCTGGTTCCACAACTTCCTGTTCGTGCTGATCACTTTGATCACGCTGTTCGTTCTCGCGCTGCTCGTGATCGTGGTCGTCAAGTTCAATGCGAAGGCCAATCCGGTGCCGTCGCGGACCACGCACCACACGTTGATCGAGGTGGTGTGGACCCTGGTTCCGGTGTTGATCCTGGTCGGTATCGCGGTGCCGTCGTTCCGCCTCCTGTTCCTCGAGCTCGACATTCCCAAGGCGGACCTGACCATCAAGGCGACCGGCAAGCAGTGGTACTGGTCCTATGCCTATCCGGATAACGGCAAGTTCGAATTCGACTCGCTGATGGCCCAGGACAAGCAGCCCCGGCTGCTCGGAGTCGACAATGAGATGGTCGTGCCGGTGAACAAGGTGGTTCGTGTCCAGGTTACCGGCGCAGACGTCATCCACGCCTTTGCGCTGCCGGCTTTCGGCGTCAAGATCGACGCCATTCCGGGCCGGCTGAACGAGACCTGGTTCAAGGCCACCAAGACCGGCATGTATTACGGCCAGTGCTCGGAATTGTGCGGCAAGGATCACGCCTTCATGCCGATCGCGATCCGCGTGGTCGACGACCAGGAGTTCGCCTCCTGGGTCGAGGCGGCGAAGAAGAAGTATGCGAGCGGCGGCACCAGTACCTACGCCTCCGCGGCCGGCCCGACGCAGTAAGCGCCGGGCGGAGGCTCTGGGGACTGAAAGCGCCATGAAGGGCGGGACCGCATCAGGTCCGAACGGGACGCAAGGCAGGATTTGAAAATGGCAACGAGCGCAGCGGCACACGGCGATCACGCGCATGACCACGAGCACGCCCATCCGACCGGATGGCGGCGCTACGTCTATTCGACCAATCACAAGGACATCGGCACGATGTACCTGATCTTCGCGGTCATCGCGGGCATCATCGGTGCCGCGATGTCGATCGCGATCCGGGCCGAGCTGATGTATCCGGGCGTGCAGATCTTCCACGAGGCGCACACCTACAACGTCTTCGTGACCTCGCACGGCCTGATCATGATCTTCTTCATGGTCATGCCCGCGATGATCGGCGGTTTCGGCAATTGGTTCGTGCCACTGATGATCGGCGCGCCTGACATGGCGTTCCCGCGCATGAACAACATCTCGTTCTGGCTGCTGCCGGCCTCCTTCGCGCTGCTGCTGATGTCGACCTTCGTCGAGGGTGAGCCGGGCGCCAACGGCGTCGGCGCCGGCTGGACCATGTATGTGCCGCTGTCGAGCTCCGGTCATCCGGGCCCGGCCGTCGACTTCGCGATCCTGTCGCTGCATCTGGCGGGCGCCTCGTCGATCCTCGGCGCCATCAACTTCATCACCACCATCTTCAACATGCGCGCGCCCGGCATGACCCTGCACAAGATGCCGCTGTTCGTGTGGTCGATCCTGGTGACCGTGTTCCTGCTGCTGTTGTCGCTGCCGGTGCTCGCCGGTGCGATCACCATGCTGCTCACCGACCGCAATTTCCACACGACGTTCTTCGCGCCCGAGGGCGGCGGCGATCCGGTGCTGTTCCAGCATTTGTTCTGGTTCTTCGGCCATCCCGAAGTGTACATCCTGATCCTGCCCGGCTTCGGCATGGTCAGCCAGATCGTCTCGACCTTCTCGCGCAAGCCCGTGTTCGGCTATCTCGGCATGGCCTACGCCATGGTCGCGATCGGCGGCATCGGCTTCGTGGTGTGGGCGCACCACATGTACACGGTCGGCATGTCCTCGGCGACGCAGGCCTATTTCGTCGCCGCCACCATGGTAATCGCGGTCCCTACCGGCGTGAAGATCTTCTCCTGGATCGCCACGATGTGGGGCGGCTCGATCGAATTCCGCGCGCCCATGATCTGGGCAGTCGGCTTCATCTTCCTGTTCACGGTCGGCGGCGTCACCGGCGTCGTGCTGGCGAATGCGGGCGTCGACCGCGTGCTCCAGGAGACTTACTACGTCGTCGCGCACTTCCACTACGTGCTGTCGCTCGGCGCCGTGTTCGCGATCTTCGCCGGCTGGTACTACTGGTTCCCGAAGATGTCGGGCTACATGTACAATGAAGGGCTGGCCAAGGCGCACTTCTGGGTCACCTTCATCGGCGTCAACCTGGTGTTCTTCCCGCAGCACTTCCTCGGCCTGTCGGGCATGCCGCGTCGCTATGTCGACTATCCCGATGCGTTCGCGGGCTGGAACCTGATCTCGTCGCTCGGCTCCTACATCTCCGGCTTCGGCGTCCTGATCTTCCTCTATTGCGTGCTCGACGCCTTCATGAAGAAGGTGCCGGCGGGCGACAATCCGTGGGGTGCAGGTGCCACCACGCTGGAGTGGACGCTGTCTTCACCGCCGCCCTTCCATCAGTTCGAAGTGCTGCCCCGCGTGCAGTAAGCCATCCTCCGCGGCGCCTTGACGGGCGCCGCGGCTCTATCACGAAGCGAGTTGAATTAAGTGTCCGTCCTCGACCACCACGCCATCGACATCAATCCCCGAGTCTCCGAAGCGGAGGTCGGCGATTACATCGCGCTGCTCAAGCCGCGGGTGATGTCGCTGGTGATCTTCACCGCGCTGGTCGGGATGGCGATGGCGCCCGGACATTTCCACTGGGTGCTGGCGATCACCTCGCTGCTCTGCATCGCGGTCGGTGCCGGCGCCTCGGGCGCGCTCAACATGGCGCTCGAAGGCGACATCGACGCCAAGATGTCGCGCACCGCGAACCGGCCGATCCCGCGCGGCCGCATCACCCGGCCCGAAGCCATGGCGTTCGGCCTGACGCTCGCCTTCTTCTCGGTGATGACCCTCGGCATCCTCGTCAACTGGATCGCAGGCGGCCTGCTCGCCTTCACCATCTTCTTCTACGTCGTGATCTACACGATGTGGCTGAAGCGCTGGACCGCGCAGAACATCGTGATCGGCGGCGCCGCCGGCGCGCTGCCGCCGGTGGTGGCCTGGGCCGCGGTGACCGGCACGGTCGACGTCGAGCCATTGCTGCTGTTCGCCATCATCTTCTTCTGGACGCCGCCGCATTTCTGGGCGCTGGCGCTGTTCCGCTCCGACGACTATGCGCGCGCCGGCATTCCGATGCTGCCGAACGTCGCCGGCCCCGATGCGACGCGCCTCCAGATCCTGCTCTACACCATCGTGCTGATCGCGGTCGCCGCCGCGCCCTGGGCGCTCGGCTATTTCGATGCCGTCTACGGCATCGTCTCGCTGATCCTCGGTGCCGGCATGCTGGTGCTCGCGATCAACGTCTACATGCGCCGCGAGCGCAGCCAGTCGCTGCGTGCGACCCGCAAGCTGTTTGCCTTCTCGATCCTGTACCTGTTCGCGCTGTTCGCGACCCTGCTGGCCGAGGTCGTGTTCCGGGCGCTTGCTCCGGTGGCATGGGGCGCATGAGGCAGGAATGGCCGACAAACCCGAGCCAGATGGAATCGTCCTCACCGAGGCGCAACGGAAGAGCCGTCGTCAGCGCTCCATTGCCATCGCGCTGGCGCTCGGCGTGCTCGTGGTGCTGTTCTTCGCCGTCACCATGGTCAAGGGACCCGCGGTGCTAGTGCGGCCGATGTAGGAAACATGGATCACGAACCGACCATATCGCGGGACGTCAGCGCCAAGCCGGCACATCGTAAGCCGGCCAAGGGCCGTGGCCTCGGCCGCGATGTGGTGGTCGCTTCCATCTGCGGCGGCGTGGTGGCGCTGATGGTCGGCGCCTCCTACGCGGCGGTGCCGTTCTACAATTGGTTCTGCCGCGCCACCGGCTTCAACGGCACCACCCAGGTCGCGACCTCCGCGCCGGCCACCGGCCCGATCGCGCGCAAGATACTGGTCCGGTTCGATTCCAACATCGCGCCGGGTCTGCCCTGGAAGTTCGAGCCGGAGCAGACCGAAATCGAGGTCAATATCGGGCAGGTCACGACCGTCTACTACACCGTGACCAACCAGGCCGCGCGCACCACCGCGGGGCAGGCCGCCTACAACGTCGCGCCGCTGACGGTCGGGGCCTACTTCCAGAAGATCAACTGCTTCTGCTTCACCGAGCAGACCATGGCGCCGGGCGAGAAGCGGGAGATGCCGGTCGTGTTCTACGTCGATCCATCGATCGCCGACGATCACGAGAACGACACCCTGAACACCATCACGCTCTCCTACACCTTCTATCCGGTGAAGGATCCGGTGGTGAAGCCGCTGGCGTCGGGCGAGGGCGACAAGCGCAAGGGAAATCTCTGACCGCCGGGCTCGCGCCCGGTCGGTTGGACACGAGGGGATAAGTGCCTGACAGGCACCGGATTGAGGAGAGAGACCGCAATGGCAACGGCGCACACCAAGCATCACGACTACCATCTGGTCGATCCCTCGCCGTGGCCTGCCGTCGGCTCGCTGTCGGCCTTCATCATGGCGGTTGGCGCGGTCGCCTGGATGCACCACATGTTCTCGGCCGCACCGATCGTGTTCGGCGTCGGCACCGTCGGTGTGCTCTACACCATGGCGAGCTGGTGGGCCGACGTGATCAAGGAAGCCCAGTACAAGGGCGACCACACCCGCGTCGTTCAGCTGCATCACCGCTACGGCATGATCCTGTTCATCGCCTCCGAGGTGATGTTCTTCGTGGCCTGGTTCTGGGCCTATTTCAATGCCGCGTTGTTCCCGGCCGACGCGGTTCACGCCACGCGCGATGCGGTGTTCGGTTGCGGCCTCGGCACCCAGCCCGGCGCCTGCTCCGTCCCCGGCACCTGGCCGCCGAAGGGCATCGAGACCTTCGATCCCTGGCACCTGCCGCTCCTGAACACGCTGATCCTGCTCACCTCCGGCACCACGGTGACCTGGGCGCACCATGCGCTGCTCGAGAACGATCGGCAGGGCCTGAAATACGGCTTGATCCTGACCGTCGTGCTGGGCGCGCTGTTCACCTGCGTGCAGGCCTATGAGTACAGCCACGCCGCGTTCTCCTTCGGCGGCAACGTCTATGGTGCGACCTTCTTCATGGCGACCGGCTTCCATGGCTTCCACGTGCTGGTCGGCACCATCTTCCTGCTGGTCTGCCTGTTCCGCGTCTATGCCGGGCACTTCACGCCGAAGCAACATCTCGGTTTCGAGTTCGCCGCCTGGTACTGGCACTTCGTCGACGTGGTCTGGCTGTTCCTGTTCCTCTGCATCTACGTCTGGGGACACGGCGCCGAGACCATGGCCCACGGCGCGCACTGAGCTCCGCAAGACAGATGATCAGAAAGGGCGGCCCCAGGCCGCCCTTTCGCTTTTCGGCTGCCGGAAGCTTCGGCGGAAACTGTGATAGAGTTTGCCATCATGAACGACACAGCTGCCCCGTCCGAGTCCGAGGCCACGGTCCTGCAAAGCGCGCTGCGCGGGCTCGCCTGCAAATGCCCGCGCTGCGGCGAGGGCAAGCTCTATGCGGGCTTCCTGACGCTCGCGCCGCGCTGCGACCGCTGCGATCTCGACTACGCGTTCATCGATACCGGCGACGGCCCGGCGATCTTCATCATCATGCTGGCCGGTGCCATCGTCGTCGGCTGCGCGCTCGTCGTCGAGGTCAAGTATCAGCCGCCGTTCTGGCTGCATGCGGTGCTCTGGCTGCCGCTGATCCTCGCCACCACGCTATTGCCGCTGCGCGCGATGAAGTCCCTGCTGATCGCGCTGCAGTTCCATCACAAGGCGGCGCCCGGCCGGCTCGTCGACCGCGCGAAATGAACGGGACTGTGCGCAAGCCTCGCGTGGCCGGCTTCGCGCTGTTCACGCTGTTCCTGACCGCCGTCTTCGTCGCGCTCGGCGTCTGGCAGTTGCAGCGCCGAACGGCCAAGCACGAGCTGATCGCGGCGCTCACCGAGCGACTGGCACAGGCCCCCGTTGCGCTGCCGCCGTCGTCGCAATGGGCGACTCTGAATCCGGCCCGCGATGAATTCCGCCGCGTCAGCTTCACGGCGGTCTACGCAGCCCTGCCCGATGCGATGGTCTATTCCTCCGGCTCGGCCGTGCGCAAGGACGCTTCCGGCCCCGGCACCTGGGCATTCCTGCCGGCGCGGCTTCCGAGCGGCGAGATGGTGGTGATCGATGCCGGCTTCGTCGAGAATACGATGCAGGATCGCAGTGTCGAGGACCGCGCGGTCAAGAAGCTCGTCACGGGGCAACCGGTGGAGCTCACCGGCTATCTGCGCTTTTCCGAGGCGCCGGGATGGCTGACGCCGGCGGAGAACCGCGACAAGCGGCTGTGGTTCGTGCGCGATCATCTGGCAATTGCGCGTGCGCTCGGCTGGGGCGCAGTTGCGCCGTTCTACGTCGACCTCGAGCGCCCGGTGCCCGAGAACGGCATTCCGCGTCCCGGGCCACTCGACGTGCATCTGAAAGACGATCACCTGCAATACGCGATCACCTGGTTCACGCTCGCAGGCGCCGTGTTGATCGCCTTTGCGGTGTGGGTGCGAGGCCGGCGGCAAAGCGGAACGCATCCGTAGCTCCCCCCGAGGGAACCCGGTATCGCCCGGGCTTTACCGTTCAGCCCACATTCACGAGTGTGGTCCTAAGCCGCGATGGATGGTCCGCGGCAGAGGATTGCAGCGTGAGCGATTTTGATCAGATGGGACTTGTCGTCGATTGGGTGGACGCCTGCCGTCGGGGCGACCTCGCGATGCTGCTCGATCTCTATGCCGACAACGCCGAGCTCGAATGCAGCTGCAACGGCAGGCACCGCTATCACGGCCGCAGCGAGCTCGAAGCCTATTGGCAGCCGCGGCTCAGCACCTTCTCGTCGGCGGGTTTCGGGCTGGAGGAGATCCACCCCGTGCCCCACGGCGTCGATCTCGAATATTCCGTCGCCGGAGCCCTGCGCATTCGCGCGTCGTTTCGCTTCAGCTCGGAGGGGAAGATACGCAGTACGATATGCGAGCCGGCGCTGCAGAATGCGCATGAGGGTTGCGCATGTTAGCGCGATGACGCTGCGTCCCGGGTCGCCTGCATCGGCAAACGACATCGTACATAGGTTCGCTCGTGCGCACGCAGCAGTGACAGTGATCCGCTGAGCGCGCGCACGCGCTCATGCATGCCGGTCAGGCCACGGCCGAACACGTTGTCGGGGGGAAAGCCGCCGCCGTCGTCGGAGATCTCGATGACGAGCGTGTCCTCGACGACCACGGCCTGCACCTGGACATCGTTGGCCTCGGCATGGCGCAGCACGTTGGTCAGCGCCTCCTGGATCACGCGATAGACGGTCTGAGCCAGCGGTCCGTCGATCGCGTTGAGACCGGGATCGATCGTGTCCGTCAGGCCGATATGCGGTGCCTGCTTGCGAAAATTCCGGAGCAGCGTCTGCACGCTGGTCGCAAGACCCAGGTCCTCGATATAGAGCGGCCGCAGCCGGTCGAGGATACGACGGTTGGTGTGCTGAAGCGCCTCGACCGACTGCAGCACATCCTGCGCCGAATTGCCGAGATTTCCCGCAAGCCGCGTGGCCTCGATTAGCGCAATCGTGCTGGCGCGGATGCTGAACAGAAGCGGGCCAAGCTCGTCGTGCAGTTCGCGGGCGAGATCGCGCCGCTCGTCGTCCTGGAGCGATACCAGGCGGTGCATCAGGTCGCGATTGTCCTGACTGAGTTGCGCCAGTGTCGCTGCCAGCGCATTGGCTTCCTCGCAGCTTCGCCGGATCTCCGGCGGTCCTCCGACCGGAATCGGCCTTGCGTAGTCGCCACGCCGCATCCGCGTGAGACCTTCGCCAAGATGTTGCAGGGGGCGGAGGGCCGAACCAGCGAAGGTGTAGGCAACTGTGCCCGTGAGCACCATCAGGACCGCGACAAGGCCCGTCAGCGCAAGGAAGCCGATCCACTTCTCGAACAGGTCGGCCGATATGTCCGGGAAGAACACGATATCGCCGACATGTTTGCCGTCAATGACGACCGGAAACGCCGCTTCCATCTCCGGTATGGTGATGAGGTTGACGAACCATTGCGGAACCGTCTTCAGGCTGCGCAAATCCTTCGGAGCGGGCGGGGGACCTCCCTCCATGCGGCGGAAGTGAATATCCGTGGAGGCGTCCAAGGACTGAACGAATGCATCGAGGGTCTTTTGCGGATTGTCCGATGCGCGCAGAGTGCTGTTGAGCGCGGCCGCGACGGTCTGGATCGAACGTCGAGCCGGTTCATGCTCGTCGGCCAGCTGTTTTGTTGCAAATGTTTGCAGCAATATGCCGCCCACGATCAGGGCCGCGAGAAGGCCCGCGCCGAGCGGAAGAAACAGTTGCGTCCTGAACGAAAGTCGCCGCCACATTAGGTCAATTCTAACGCGCATTGAGGGGATTTTCTCTTTCCATTTGTTCCCGCCGGTCTATGAGTCGAGAAAACAGAGAGCGCGCGATGCAAGATACCGCCAAGCCCGCGACCCGGGTCCTGATCGTCGACGACCATCCGGTGGTGCTGTCCGGTTGCCGCACCCTGTTCGCGTCCGACCACTCCATTCGTATCGACGAGGCGACCGACGCCAGATCCGGGCATCGTGCCTATGTCAGCAAGCGGCCCGACGTGACCGTGATCGACATCAGCCTGCCCGATGTCTCCGGCTTCGAGCTGATGCGGCGCATCCGCAAGGATGATCCGGACGCCAAGATCATCATGTTCAGCATGAACGACGATCCGGCCTTCGTGGTGCGGGCGGTCGAGCTCGGAGCCCAGGGCTATGTCTCCAAGGGCGACGACCCCAGGGTCCTGCTGAAGGCGGTGCGCAAGGTGGTCGCGGGCGACAACTTCATTTCACCGCAGCTTGCGGAAGCCGTGACGTTTTCCGGCGCGGCGATCAAGGCCAATCCGGCCTCGCAGATGACGCCGCGGGAACTCGAGATTCTCCGCCTGCTCGGACGCGGCGACAAGATCGTCGAGGTCGCGGAAGCGCTCGGCATCTCCTACAAGACCGTCGCGAATACCACGTCGCTGCTCAAGCAGAAATTAGGAGCCAAGAACCATTCCGACCTGATCCGGATCGCCGTGGAAATCGGGATGAACTGACCCTCCGCCGACGAGCGAGCCGGCTGCTCGGGAGGCAGCGGCTCGGTCGACGGATCGGCGTCGCCAGCGGCCGGGCAATGCATGGACGATGGCGGGCACCATCCGCCGACCCAATGGGTGACCACGGCCTTCGTTCCGCATGGAGCTGGTGTTTCAGGAAGAAGCGGCAATTTAAAGCGCGCTTGGCCTACGGCTGCAAGTGACGGAGTGGCTTCGCCGGGAAAAACTGGAACATCTTTCGCTGCCTGCCGTTTTGGCTCTTGACGATCCGGCGACGGCAGTCGAAAGCTCGGACGAACAGTTTCAACGGGGCAGGAGCCCCGAACGAGGCAAACCGGTCTGCACACAACGACAGACCTTCCAAGAGAAGGGCTGCGGCGACGCCGCAGCCCTTTTTCATTGCACGAGGTGGCCGAGCGGAAGCGGTTTCCCGATGCCGCAAAACGCTTTATGGTGGCCAAAGGCCTCTGGCTGGTAACAACTAGTTTCGTGAGATCAAAGGCTTAACGGGCGAGTCTGGCTCGGCCGGCCTTTGGAGGGCAGTTTGACTCGTTATATCTCGACCCGGGGCGAAGCCCCCGAACTCGGCTTCTGCGACGTGATGCTGACCGGGCTCGCCCGTGACGGTGGCCTGTATGTGCCGGCCACCTGGCCGCAGCTTTCGGCCGAGACGATCGCCGGCTTCTTCGGCCGTCCCTATTGGGAGGTCGCGGTCGACGTGATTCGCCCGTTCGCCGGCGGAGAGATTTCGGACGCCGAGCTCGGCCGCATGGCCAACGAGGCCTATGCCACCTTCCGGCATCCCGCAGTGGTGCCGCTGCGGCAGATGTCGCCGCACCAGTTCGTGCTGGAACTGTTCCACGGACCGACGCTCGCCTTCAAGGACGTGGCGATGCAGCTGATCTCGCGGCTGATGGATCACGTGCTCGCCAAGCGCGGCCAGCGCACCACCATCGTGGTCGCAACGTCCGGCGACACCGGCGGTGCCGCGGTCGAAGCCTTCGCGGGCCTCGAGAATGTCGATCTGATCGTGCTGTTCCCGCACGGCCGCATCTCCGAGGTGCAGCGGCGGATGATGACCACGACGGGCGCAGCCAATGTGCACGCGCTCGCCATCGAAGGCAATTTCGACGATTGCCAGGCGCTGGTGAAGGGGATGTTCAACAATCATCGCTTTCGCGATGCGACCTCGCTCTCCGGCGTCAACTCGATCAACTGGGCGCGCATCGTCGCCCAGGTCGTCTACTATTTCACCTCGGCCGTTGCCGTCGGCGCTCCGGCGCGCGCGGTGGATTTCGTCGTGCCGACCGGCAATTTCGGTGACATCTTTGCCGGCTATGTCGCCAAGCGCATGGGGCTGCCGGTGCGGACCCTGCGCATTGCCGCCAACGTCAACGACATCCTGGCCCGCACGCTCAAGACCGGCATCTACGAGGTACGCGAGGTGCACGCCACGGCGTCCCCGTCGATGGACATCCAGATCTCCTCGAATTTCGAGCGCCTGCTGTTCGAGGCCGGCCGGCGCGATGCGGCGGGCGTGCGCCGCCTGATGGATTCGCTGAAGCAGTCCGGTCGCTTCGTGCTGCCCGATGCGACGTTGGCGGCGATCCGCGAGGAGTTCGACGCAGGGCGCGCCGACGAGACCGAAACCGCGGCGGCGATCCGCGCCGCCTGGCGCGAGGCAGGCGAGCTGGTGGATCCCCATACCGCGGTTGCGCTCGCGGTCGCCGACCGCGACACGACCGACACGGCGGCGCCGAACATCGTGCTCTCCACGGCCCATCCGGCCAAATTTCCCGACGCAGTCGAGGCGGCCTGCGGCCAGCGGCCGCAACTGCCCGCCTGGCTCGACGGATTGATGACCAAATCCGAGCACATGAAGGTGGTGAAGAACGATCAGGCCGAGGTCGAGCGGTTTGTGCTGTCGGTGAGCCGCGCCGCAAAACAGGGAGTTGCCGGATGAGCGTCGAGATTTCCAAGCTTGCCTCCGGCCTGACCGTCGTCACCGACAAGATGCCGCATCTCGAGACCGCAGCGCTCGGGGTGTGGGCCGGCGTCGGAGGGCGTGACGAGAAGCCGAACGAGCACGGCATCTCGCATCTGCTCGAACACATGGCGTTCAAGGGAACGACCACGCGCACCTCGCGCGAGATCGTGGAGGAGATCGAGGCGGTGGGCGGCGACCTCAATGCCGGCACCTCGACCGAGACCACGTCCTATTACGCGCGGGTGCTGAAGGCCGACGTGCCGCTCGCGCTCGACGTGCTCGCCGACATTCTCGCCAATCCTGCCTTCGAGCCGGACGAGCTGGAGCGCGAGAAGAACGTCATCGTGCAGGAGATCGGGGCAGCGCAGGACACGCCCGACGACGTCGTGTTCGAGCATCTCAACGAGCTCTGCTATCCCGACCAGCCGATGGGCCGCTCGCTGCTGGGTACGGCCAAGACGCTGCGCGGCTTCAACCGCGACATGCTGCGCGGCTATCTGTCGACGCATTATCGCGGGCCCGACATGGTGGTGGCCGCCGCGGGCGCGGTCGACCACAGCCGGGTGGTTGCCGAGGTCGAGAAGCGTTTTGCGAGCTTCGAGGCGACGCCGGGACCCAAGCCGCAATCGGCCCAGTTCGGCAAGGGCGGCGCCAAGGTGGTTCACCGCGAGCTCGAGCAGGCGCATCTGACGCTGGCGCTCGAAGGGGTGCCGCAGACCGACCCCTCCCTGTTCTCGCTGCAGGTCTTCACCAACATCCTCGGCGGCGGGATGTCGTCGCGGCTATTCCAGGAGGTGCGCGAGAAGCGCGGCCTCTGCTACTCCATCTACACCTTCCACGCGCCCTACACCGACACCGGCTTCTTCGGCCTCTACACCGGCACCGATCCCGCCGACGCGCCGGAGATGATGGAAGTTGTGGTCGACGTCATGAATGATTCGGTGGAGACGCTGGCCGAGGCCGAGATCGCGCGGGCCAAGGCGCAGATGAAGGCCGGCCTCTTGATGGCGCTGGAGAGCTGCTCGTCCCGTGCCGAGCAGCTCGCCCGCCATGTGCTCGCCTATGGCCGGCCGCAGACGGTGCAGGAGCTGGTGGCCCGGATCGATGCCGTCAGCGTCGAATCGACCCGGGATGCGGCACGTGCGCTACTTTCGCGCAGCCGCCCTGCGGTTGTCGCATTGGGCAGCGGCAGGGGTCTGGACACGGCGGTGTCTTTTGCGGAAGGATTGACCCGGGCGCGCGCCAAGGCGCGACTGCATTAGGAGTCGCCAAGGGCGCCCGCGCCGGGAAGCATCACCATGGCTCTCTTTCGCCTGCCATCCAGTGGACCCGCCGCCCTCGCGCCGCGCGGCAACGGGCTCCTGCTGCGCGCCCCGCAGATGTCGGACTTCCTGCAATGGGCCCATTTGCGCGAAAGCAGCCGCGATTACCTCACCCCCTGGGAGCCGATCTGGCCGTCGGACGATCTCACCCGGTCCGGCTTCCGCCGCCGCCTGCGCCGCTATTCCGAGGACATCGCCGCGGACCGTTCCTATCCGTTTCTGATCTTTCGCGAGCTCGACGGTGCCATGATCGGCGGCATCACGCTGGCAAATGTCCGGCGTGGCATCGTGCAGGCTGGTACGATCGGCTACTGGGTCGGGCAGCCTCACGCCCATCGGGGCTACATGACGGCTGCGCTGCGGGTGCTGCTGCCGACGCTGTTCGGCGAGCTCAACCTGCACCGCGTCGAGGCCGCCTGTATTCCCACCAATGCGCCGTCGATCCGGGTGCTGGAGAAGTGCGGCTTCTCCCGCGAAGGGCTGGCGCGCCGCTATCTGTGCATCAACGGGATCTGGCAGGACCACCTCCTGTTCGGCCTGCTGCATGAAGACTTCCGCGGCTGAGCCGCCTGATTGGTGCGGCCAAGTCCCCCCCTTTTGCTGCCTTGGGTTCGCCGATTTTGGCGATATAACCCGCATGCCCCGGCTGGCGATCGGGCCGGACAATGTCATGGAGTACAGGCGTCGATGGTGCAGGAGCTTCGGTCATCGCGGAATGCGTTGCGGCGGGGGACGACGATCGCGCTAGCATTGTCGATTGCGCTCGCCTCTGTCTCGCCGGTGGCGGCTCAGTCCCTGACCGACCGCTTCAAGAGCCTGTTTGGCGGCAAGTCCGACGAGCCGGCCCCGCCGAAGCCGCCGCCCGCGCCCGGCCAGCCGCCCGAAGACGAGGTCGATTGCCCGCAGGTCACCGTGCGTGCCGGCGCCTCGACCTATGCAGTCGGCGCCTCCGGCAAGCCGGCCGTCGGCAATGAGATTCGCTTCCAGGCCTCGATCACCAAGATGGCGCGAGAATGTTCGCGCAGCAGCGCGGGCATCACGGCCCGGATCGGCATCCAGGGCCGCGTGATTGCCGGTCCCGCCGGTGCGCCGGCGACGGTCGAGGTGCCCTTGCGCATCGCCGTGGTGCAGGGCGGCGTCGGCGAGAAGGTGATTGCCTCGAAAGCCTACCGGACCACGGTCGAGATGTCCGAGGGCGGCAGCGTGCCGTTCACCTTCGTGATCGAGGATATGACCTATCCGGAGCCCGCCCCCGCGGTCGCCGATAGCTACATCTTCTATGTCGGCTTCGACCCGCAGGCCCTCGCGCCCGAGCCGAAGGGGCGGAAGAAGAAGTAACGCAACAGCCTCGTGCCCCGGACGCGGCGCAGCGCGCAGCGGTGCGACGCAGAGCCGGGGCCCAGGAGTCGCGGATGCGTGGGTCCCGGCTCTGCGGCGCGTCATTTCATGCCGCATCGCGTCCGGGACACGAGAGTTTTTCAGCCCAACAAAAAAGCCGGCGCTCATCGCACCGGCTTTTTGATTGATGAAGGCAGAACCCTCAGTTCAGCTTCTGCCTGACTTCGTTGATGCCCTTGGCGAGCAGGTCGTCGGCGACCTGGCCCTTGACCGACTGCGACAGGATCGTCGAGGCGGCCTGGACGGCAGCCTCCGCAGCGGCGGCACGGACATCGGCCAGCGCCTGGGCCTCGGCGAGCGCGATCTTGCTCTCCGCCGTCTTGGTCCGGCGGGCGACGAAGTCTTCCATCTTCGCCCTGGCCTCTGCTGCGATGCGCTCCGCTTCGGCGTTGGCGTTGGCGATGATGTCGGCGGCCTCGCGCTCGGCGCTGGCGGTACGCACCTTGTAGTCGGCCAGCACCTTGGCTGCCTCCTGCTTGAGGCGCGCCGCCTCGTCCAGCTCGGCCTTGATGCGAGCGGCACGATGATCGAGTGCCGACATCGCCGTCTTGAACACCCCGACATAGCCGAAGATCACCATCAGGATCACGAAGGCGACGGCGACCCAAAACTCAGGTGTGAAGAACATCTCGACTAACCCTTCAAGGACGCGTCAACGGCGGCATTGATCGAGGCCGCATCCGGAACGACGCCCGTGAGCTGCTGAACGATGGTGCCGGCCGCATCGGCCGCGATGCCGCGCACGTTGCTCATGGCCGTCGTGCGGGTCGAGGCGATGGTCTTCTCGGCCTCAGCGAGCTTGGCGGCCAATTGCTCTTCCAGCGCCTTGCGTTCGGCTTCCGCCTGCGCATTCGCCTTCTCGCGGGATTCGTTGCCGATCGCCTGCGCACGCGTGCGCGCCGACGCGAGCTCGCCTTCATAGGCTTTCAGCGCCGCCTCGGACTGATCCTTCAGCTTCTGCGCTTCGGCGAGGTCACCCTCGATCTTGTTCTGACGCGCCTCGATTGCACCGCCGACACGCGGCAGCGCGAACCGGGAGACGATCAGATACAGCGCGACGAAGGCGATCGCGAGCGACACCAGCTGCGAAGCAAAGGTGCTGCTCTCGAACGGCGGAAAGCCACCGCCGTGGTGACCGCCATCGGCCTCCGTGTGAGCGCCGGTAGCCTTGGCGCCGCCATGACTTTCAGCCATGGAGTTCTCCTGTTGCTGTCAGACGCGCCGCCTCCGACCGGGAAGCGGCGCGGAACGCGTTCAGAGCGGGACGAACAGCAGCAGCAGAGCGATCAGCAGCGAGAAGATGCCGAGCGCTTCGGTCACGGCGAAGCCGAAAATCAGGTTGCCGAACTGGCCCTGGGCAGCTGCCGGGTTGCGCATGGCTGCTGACAGATAGTTGCCGAAGATGAAGGCCACGCCGATGCCGGCGCCGCCCATGCCGATGCACGCGATGCCCGCGCCGAGAAACTTAGCTGCTTGCGGATCCATTTTTGACTCCTTCGAAGAAAGACAGGTGTGGGTGGAAAAGCACCCGGATCACTCAGTGTCCAGGGTGAATGGCGTCGTTGAGGTAGATACAGGTCAAGATCGCAAACACATAGGCTTGCAGGAACGCGACCAGCAGTTCGAGCGCGGTGAGCGCGACGGCGAGCGCCAGCGGCATGACGCCGCCGATCCAGCCGACCACGCCAAGAGACGCACCGAGCATGGCGACGAAGCCGGCGAACACCTTCAGCGCAATGTGGCCCGCCAGCATGTTCGCGAACAGTCGAACGCTGTGCGAGACCGGTCGCAGGAAGAACGACAGCACCTCGATAGCCATGACCAGTGGCAGGATGTAGCCCGGCACGCCCGAGGGCACGAATACTTTCAAGAACTTCAGGCCGTTCTTGTAGAGGCCGTAGATCAGGACCGTGAAGAACACCAGCAGCGCGAGCGCCGCCGTGACGATGAGGTGGCTCGTCACGGTGAACGTGTAGGGGACGATGCCCACGAGGTTCGAGACGCAGATGAACATGAACAGCGAGAAGATCAGCGGGAAGAACCGCATGCCATCCGCTCCGGCCGTGCTCCGGATCATGCTGGCTACGAACTCATAGGAGAGCTCGGCCACCGACTGCAGTCGCCCGGGAACCAGCTGCCTGCCGCTGGTGAGCAGGAGCAGCGCAATGATCCCCACCGCGACGAACATGTAGAGAGAGGCATTGGTGAAGGCGATCGTGTGATCGCCGATACGGCCGATCGTGAAGAGCGGTTCGACGTTGAACTGGTGGATCGGGTCGATTTTCATCCGCGCGGCATCTCTCGTCTGCTGAACCAGCCGACCGGTCAAGATCGGTCGGCCAGCTGTGCCGGCGAGCGGCACGACAGTTAACCTGGCTAGGCCAATTACGAACCACCACGCTTGTTCGGACCCGCGCCTGCCGTTCTCACCACATTCACCACGCCGGCGACGAAGCCCAGCAGCAGGAACGCGATAAATCCGAAAGGCGACGTCGACAGCAAGTGGTCGAACCCCCAGCCAATCCCCGCTCCGACAGCGACACCGGCGATCAACTCAGAGGATAGCCGGAAACCAAGCGCCATCGCCGATGCTCTGGCCGCTCCGTCTCCACCGTCACCTGTGGGTTGCTCGGCCTTGATTCGGCGGTCGCGAAATTCGGACAACCTCTGATCAAGACTTCCGAGCCGTTCGGAAAGCGCAGCTTCCTCGGACGATCTATCGCGATCTCCATTCTCGCCGTGTCCCGTGCCCTGTGTCATGCAACGAAGACCCGAAACGCCGCGGCTGAATGGAAATTACGCCCGCCACCCTCAAAAGCCGCGCGGACCATACTGATGGCTTATAATCAAGTCAAGCCAAGTCACGATTTGTCGCTTTCTCGTATGTAACTGATTTATTTGACATTATTGGCGAGCACAGCAGCGCTGCACACAGCGTGACGCCGCACCGCAGCAGATGTCTGCATGAGGATGCAGCCGCCATTTGCCGCGCTGGCGGGATCAAAGGGACCCTCGCCATCGTTGATCCCGGATAATGCGTTTTGGGCGACTGATTCCGCGGCGGGGTGTAGAATTGCGGAAAGTGCCACCGGCGCGTCGACGGAGAGCGCGATGAGACCTGAGACGTCATCCACAACATCATGGCTCGCGGCCGCGACATTCGCCGGGGTGATCGTCCTCAGCGGCGGCTTCGTCGCCGCGCAATCCGCCCCAGACGGCGAAAACGGCCGTTACAGCATGACGCCGATCCCCGAGGGCGTGTTGCGGCTCGACACCCGCACCGGCACGGTGTCGACCTGCACCCGAAACGGCGCCGGCTGGGCCTGCTATGCGGTACCTGACGAGCGGTCCGCGCTCGACGCCGAGATCGGCAGGCTGCAGGCCGAGGTCGAGAAGCTGAAGGGCCAACTCGCGGCCGGGCCGACCGTGTCGGGCAAGGTCGACGAGCCGATGCCGAAATCCGATCCCCTCAAGAAGCCGGCGCCGAAGATCGCCGAGGGCGAGCGCAGGATCGAGATTCCGTTGCCGAGCGACCAGGATATCGACCGCGCGATGTCGTTCCTGGAACGGGCCTGGCGCCGGCTGATCGACATGGCCAACCGTGTGCAGAAGGACGTGTCGGGGAAGATTTGAGAGAACTCTCTCCAAGTCGTGCTGGCGAAAGCCAGGATCCATAAGCGGTGACTGATGCGTGTTTCTCGATGCCAGTTGTCACCCTACGGCAGTGTTCTTCAGTCGAGGCTTTCGATGACATCAGGCAAATCCGTCACGCGCTCGGCGCCATCGTCCGTGCAAGCCACCACCATCGCATCGTCGCTGCTCACCGTGCAGACGCCGGGCCGCGGCTTCATCGATCTTACCGGCGAGGCAGCCAAGTTCGTCAATGAAGCCCACGCCCGAGACGGCGCGCTGACACTGTTCATCCGCCACACCTCGGCCTCTCTGACGATCCAGGAGAACGCCGATCCTTCGGTGCTCGTCGATCTCACCACGGCGTTGTCCCGCCTCGCGCCGGAGAGCGCCGGATGGACGCATGACAGCGAAGGGCCGGATGACATGCCCGGGCACATCAAGACGATGTTGACGCAGACCTCGCTTCAGGTCCCGGTCCTGAACGGCAAGCTCGCGCTGGGGACCTGGCAGGCGATCTATCTGATCGAGCATCGTGCTCGTCCGCATCGTCGCGAGATCGTGCTGCAATTCATCGGCAGCAATCGGTGACCGCATAAATGAAACCGGCCGCGGAGACCGCGGCCGGTTCGTATCGGTTTGAGATCGGTGCCGTCGATCAGTTCGCCTTGATGTCGACGTCCTTGGTTTCCGGCAGGAACAGGGCGCCGATCACCACGGTGATCGAGGCGAAGATGATCGGGTACCAGAGGCCGGCATAGATGTCGCCGGTCGAGGCCACGATGGCGAAGGCGGTCGCCGGCAGGAGGCCGCCAAACCAGCCGTTGCCGATGTGGTAGGGCAGCGACATCGAGGTGTAGCGGATGCGGGTCGGGAACAGTTCGACCAGCATCGCGGCGATCGGGCCGTACACCATGGTGACGAACAGCACCAGGACGAACAGCAGTCCGATGATCGCGGCCACCTGCGGACGGAAGACGTCGAACGGATGCGACATCTTCACGATGCCGGCGTCACCTGCCTTCGGGTAGCCAGCTGCCTGCACCGCGGCGAGGACGGCCGGGTTGCTGTCCTTGGCGTTGGCGTAGGGCACTTCCTTGCCGTTGACCATCACCTTCACGCCGGAGCCGGCCGGACCAGGCGTGGTCGAATATTTGACCGACGACTGGGACAGGTAGGCACGTGCGGTGTCGCAAGGCGCGGTGAAGACGCGGGTGCCGACCGGGTTGAACAGATCGCCGCAGCCCGCGGGATCGGCCACGACCTCGACCTTGACCGACTCGATGGCCTTCTCCAACGCCGGGTTGGCGTTGGTGGTGATCATCTTGAAGATCGGGAAGAAGGTGAGAGCCGCGATCAGACAGCCGCCGAGGATGATCGGCTTGCGGCCGATCTTGTCGGAGAGCATGCCGAACACGATGAAGAAGCCGGTGCCGAGCAGCAGCGACCATGCAATCAGGAGGTTGGCGGTATAGCCGTCGACCTTCAGGATCGATTGCAGGAAGAACAGCGCGTAGAACTGGCCGGTGTACCAGACCACGCCCTGGCCCATCACGCCGCCGAGGAGGGCGAGCAGCACGAGCTTGCCGTTCTGCCAGTTGCCGAAGGCTTCCGTCAGCGGCGCCTTCGAGCCCTTGCCCTCTTCTTTCATCTTCTGGAAGATCGGCGATTCGTTAAGGCGGAGCCGGATCCAGACCGAGATGCCGAGCAGCAGCACCGAGACGAGGAACGGAATACGCCAGCCCCACGCTGCGAAGTCGGCCTCACCGAGCGCGGTGCGGGTGAACAGGATCACCAGCAGCGACAGGAATAGGCCTAGGGTTGCCGTGGTCTGGATGAAGGAGGTGTAGAAGCCGCGCTTGCCGTTCGGCGCATGCTCCGCGACGTAGGTCGCTGCACCGCCATATTCGCCGCCGAGCGCCAGACCCTGGGCGAGGCGCAGCACGATCAGGATGATCGGGGCAGCGATGCCGATGGTCGCCGCGTTGGGCAACAGGCCGACGATGAAGGTCGACAGGCCCATGATCAGGATGGTGACGAGGAAGGTGTATTTGCGGCCGACGATGTCGCCGACACGGCCGAACACGATCGCGCCGAACGGACGCACCAGGAAGCCGGCGGCAAACGCCAGCAGCGCGAAGATGTCGCGGGTTGCCGGCGGATAGGCCGAGAAGAACTGTGCGCCGATGATGCCGGCCAGCGAGCCGTAGAGGTAGAAGTCGTACCACTCGAAGACGGTACCGAGCGAGGAGGCGAGAATGACGAACCGTTCGTCCTTCGTCATCCCTCCCGTGCTCGTCTGAGATACAGCCACTGTCGACATGTTGAGTCGCTCCCCAAAAAAAATGCGTTTCCCTCGCGCCCCAGACGTCCGGACGTGCCGGATCAACCCAGGTCTTGGCGACAAGGTAACATCGCCGTGAAACCCGCCCCAATACGACTTTCGGCCTTGCGCACTGACGCGCACCCGGCGCTCCGGAAGTGGGGCCCGGTCCACAATCCGCGACGCCGGGGATTAACCCCTTTGCAGCAAAGGGATAATGTGCACTTGCATGCCACGGCCGCTCGGGGAAGAATTGAGGTCTGCCGGTCTGTGGCCGGCCCCGGCGTGAACGACAGCAAGAGAACGATGAACGCTCCTTCCACCCATCTCGTCATCGCCGATGACCATCCCCTGTTTCGCGACGCGCTGCGGCAGGCGGTGGCTGGCGTCCTGACCGCGGCCAGAATCGACGAGGCCGGCTCGTTCGAGGATCTGACCAAGCTGCTGGAACAGACCCCCGACGTCGATCTGGTCCTGCTCGACCTCTCGATGCCCGGGATTTCCGGCTTTTCCGGCCTGATCTATCTGCGGGCGCAATATCCGGCGATTCCGGTCGTGATCGTCTCGGCGTCCGACGACATTGCGACGATCCGCCGCTCGCTCGATTTCGGCGCCTCCGGCTTCATCCCGAAGCGTTTCGGCGTCGAGACCCTGCGCGATGCCATCCTCAAGGTGATGGAAGGCGACGTCTGGGTTCCCGCCGACACCGATCTGTCGGCCGCAGCCGACCCCGACATGACGCGCCTGCGCGACCGCCTGGTGACGCTGACGCCGCAACAGGTCCGGGTCCTGATGATGCTGTCGGAGGGTCTGCTCAACAAGCAGATCGCCTACGAGCTCGGCGTCTCCGAGGCCACCATCAAGGCACACGTCTCGGCCATCCTGCAAAAGCTCGGCGTCGAGAGCCGCACCCAGGCCGTGATCGCCGCCGCGAAAATCGCCGGCGGCCAGTGGAAGCAGGGCACGCCGACGGGGTGAGAGGCGCTACAGCATCATCAGAAGCGCGTTGGCCGCGCCGATATCCGCCGTGTCGGAGCCTTCGGAAAAACCTTCGAGTGCTGATTGCAGCGATCGCTTCGCTTCCTCGCGCTGTCCGCGTTGAGCAAATAGCGCGGCGAGACCGATTGCGGCCCGCAGCTCCCAGGCTTTTGCGCCTTGGCGGCGGCTCAATTCCAGGGACTGCATGAAACGGGCTTCGGCCTGATCGGCCCCGGGCTCTGGCAGCGACAACAGGATTCGGCCCTTCATCCGCAGCAGCTCGGGCATGTAGAGATGATCGCCGCTTCTCTCGACGAGGCGGATCGCGTCGTCGATCAGGCCTGCGCTCTGCTCGGTCTGTCCGAGTGCCAGCAAGCCCTGCACCATCGCGATGTTGAAGGTCGTGGTGAGCAGCTCGTAACCGGAATCGTGGAGCTCGCGCAGGCAGGACTTGATCGTCTCGACGCCATCAGCGGCCTCGCCCCGCCGGATTGCCAGCTCGCCTTTGACGCCTCGGCCGACCGCAAGATACGGGCCCATCGAGCGCGCCTCGGCAAGCGCGATGAATCGGTCGATGCTCTCCTCAGCTCCGTCGAGGTCACCGTCCCAGAGATCGATCGACACCGCCCAGATCAATGCGATGCAAAGCGTGATCGGATGATCCATCTGCGCGGCCTCAGCGACCGTCTGCCGCGCCAGCCGCCGCGCATCTGCCGGCCGGCCCTGCAACCAAAGTTCGCGTGCGAGCGAGATGCCGGCCCGGTTGCGATGGTCGAAGCCGTAGACCGTGCTGATCCGTTCCGTGCCGGGCCCTCGCCAGGCGGCCTCCAGCATCGTCAGCGCGTCGCGATGCTCGCCGGCCAGGTGCAACGAGACGCCCAGAAGCGAATGGGCGAGCGCAGCCGAGGCCGCGTCGCCGAGGGCCTCGGCAACGATGAGGCTCTGCTGGGCATAGCCGAGCGCGGCGTCGAATTCGCCCATCCGCTCGTGGAAGATGTGCATGCGGCCGAGCAGCTGGAGCTGGTTCGGTGCGTCGCCACGCGCTTCGGCGATCGCAAGGCTCCGGCTCAGGGCGGCGCGCGCCGCTTCGCTGCCGCCGCGCGTGAACATCAAGGTGAGGCCGAGGGCCGCCTGGATGTGCATCTCCTCGGCACTCCCCTGCGAGGAGGGGCCGATCGCACGCAGCGCCCGTTCCGACCAGCGCCGGCATTCGGTCAACAGCGACATTGCGAGGAAGATCGGTGCCGCCGCAGCGGCGAGCGCGATGCCGATCTTGATGTCGCCGCCCGTGCCGAAGCACCAGTCCAGCGCGGCGCGCACGTTGTGAAGGGCGGAGAAGTGCACCGCCCGCTCGTCGGCGCCCGGCACCGTCGCCCATGTCGAGCCGGCCTGCTCCAGCCATTGCCGGTAATAGGTGGCGTGACGGGCGGCGAGCGCCGCGTCATCGGGCGCGATCTCGAGCAAATAGGCGCGCGTGGTGTCGAGCAGCCGGTAGCGCATCATGGCGCCGATCGGCCGTGGCGCGACCATGGACTTGGCGACGAGGCTGTCGATGGCGTCGAACAAATGGGAGCGGTCGACGCGATCGTCCGGCACAACCTCGAGCGCGGCGTCGATGGTGAAGTGGCCGGCGAACACCGCAAGCCGTCGCAGCACGAGGCGCTCGGTGTCGGACAGGAGCCCGTAGCTCCAGTCCAGCGTCGCCTGCAATGTCTTCTGTCGCGGCGGCGCGGTGCGCTGTCCCTGCCAGAGCAGATTGAGCCGCTCGTCGAGCAGCGTCGCCGTCTGCTTCAGGCCATAGGCTTCGACCCGGCCGGCGGCGAGCTCGATCGCCAGGGCCATGCCGTCGAGCTTGCGGCAGATTCTCGCGATGATTGCGGCATTGGCATCGTCGAGCGCGATCTGCGCGCCGCTCGCCGTGGCACGTTCGAGGAAGAGTTGAAGTGCAGGATAGGTCCGCGCCGCAGCGACGGTCAGCCCGGACTCATCAGGCGGAACGGCGAGCGGCGCCAACCGATAGACCTGCTCGCCCTCGACGCGCAACGCCTCGCGGCTCGTCGCCAGGATATGGACATGCGGCGCGGCCTGGAAGATCGCCGCAGCGAGCGGCGCCACGGTGGCGATGACATGCTCGCAATTGTCGAGGATCAGCAGCATCTTCTTGTCCCTGACATGCGCGAGCAGCGCGGGCAGGGGATCGTCGGTCTGCGCCGGCAGGCCCAGCATCAGCAGGATCGAGGTGATCACGAGATCGGGATCGCTGAGCGCGGCAAGATCGACAAAGTGCGCCGCGTCAGCGAAGGTTCCGAGCAGGTCGTGTGCGATCGCGATGGCGACGGCGGTCTTGCCGACGCCGCCGGGGCCGACAATCGTGACGAAGCGCGAGGTGATGAGCTTGTCGGACACGACGGCGATCGCATCGTCGCGCCCGACCATCCGTTGCAGCCGGTTCGGCAGCTTCACCGGCGGCAGGTCGAGCTGTGGTGCCGGGCGCTGTTCTGGCGGCATGGCCACGTGCGAGATCGGCGCGACGAAGCAATAGCCGCGGCCGGACAGCGTGGTGATGTAGCGTGCACCGTCCTTGCCGTCGCCGAGGACTTTGCGAAGCGCTGCGATGTGAAAGCGCAAGCTGGCTTCTTCGACGGTCAGGCCCGGCCACACCTGCGCCATCAGATCCCATTTGCTGACCACCTCGTTCGGCCGCGACATCAGGGCGATCAGCATGTCGAAGGCTTTTGCACCGAGCGGTAGCGCAACGCCGTCACGCGTGATCAGCCTTTCATACGGCGTCACAATGAATGGCCCGAACGATAGGGTTCCCGTCGCAGGCCGGGCGGCTTCAGTCATCACGAAATCCTGATCCTCTCAGCAGACCCGATAGCGAGAGGGCTGCGATCCGGCAAGACGTCGCTCCGCATCGGCATTAGACCGTGGAAGCAGGCCTTGTGAGGCGCGCGAACCGAAGCCTCACAACTTCTCACAACTCCCAACGGGTGTCCTGCGGCAGCCGCTGCTAGCCAGTTACGCAACGGAAAGGACAGCCTCATGACGCAAGCGGCAAAATTGCTCTACACTGCCAGGACCCACACCAGCGGCGGCCGGCACGACGGCACATCGCGCAGCTCCGATGGCCGTCTGGATGTCAAATTGTCGCCGCCGGGCGGGGCAGGCATCGGCACCAATCCCGAGCAATTGTTCGCAGCCGGCTGGTCGGCGTGCTTCGAAGGCGCCATGGAGATCGCGGCGCGCAAGCGGAAGATCGATCTCCCCAGGAAATGCGCGATCGATGCGGAGATCGATCTTGTGCTCGACGATGGTGCCTATTCGCTGAGAGCGCGCCTCAATGTCAGTCTCCCGGGTCTCGACCCCGAGATCGCGCGCGGCATCATCGAGGAAGCGCATCAAACCTGTCCCTACTCCAAGGCCGTCCGCGGCAACATCGACGTCACGGTCGCACTGATCTGACGCGCCTCATCACCATCAATAAGGACTGACAGCATGAACCAGATCATCGACCAGCACCGCCGCAATTTCTTTGGCGTCGCCGCGGGCACCGTCGCCATGGGTCTCGGCGTGATCGACCTCGCCCGTGCCGAGACGGGAGCACCGCGGTCCTCCATATCGAATGCATCCTTTGGCGCGATCAAGCAGATCGAGGCGGGCGTCCTCAATGTCGGCTATGCCGAGGCGGGTCCCTCGAACGGTCCCGTGGCCATCCTGCTGCATGGCTGGCCCTACGACATCCACGCCTTCGTGGACGTCGCGCCGATCCTGGCAAAGGCCGGATATCGCGTGATCATCCCTTACCTGCGCGGCTACGGCAGCACGCATTTCCTCTCCGGCGAGACCCCGCGCAACGGCGAGCCTGCCGCCATGGCCGCCGACATCATCGCGCTGATGGACAAGCTCGACATCAAGAAGGCCGTCGTCGCCGGCTTCGACTGGGGCGCGCGCACCGCAGACATCATCGCTGCACTATGGCCGGATCGCTGCCGGGCATTGGTTTCGGTCAGCGGATATCTGATCTCGAGCCAGGCCGCGGGCAACGCGCCGCTGCCGCCGTCGGCCGAGCTGCAATGGTGGTATCAATTCTATTTCGCCACCGAGCGCGGCCGGGCCGGATACGAGAAGTACACGCATGATTTCGCCAAGCTGATCTGGAAGCTCGCCTCGCCGCAGTGGAAGTTCGACGACGCCACTTTCAATCGAAGCGCCGCGGCACTCGATAACAAGGACCATGTCGCGATCACGATCCACAATTATCGCTGGCGGTTAGGGCTCGCTCAGGGCGAGGCGAAATACGACCATCTCGAAAAGAAGCTCGCGGCGGCTCCCGTCATCGAGGTGCCGACGATCACGATGGAGGGCGACGCCAACGGCGCCCCGCATCCCGATCCGAGCGCCTATGCCAAGAAGTTCTCCGGACGATACGAATTTCGCCTGATCACCGGCGGCATCGGCCACAATCTGCCGCAGGAAGCGCCGGACGCCTTCGCCAAGGCCGTCATCGACGCCAATGGCGCCTGATCACCTGCCAGCACCTCGGTCCAGCCAGGCTGGACCGAGCATCGCCCGTTGCAACCCGCTTGATGAGACGTCATGACGCCCGCTGAACCTGAGACAAAGAAATCTCCTTACGTCACGATGATCGTGCTCGCCGCGATCCTGATCGTCGTGCTCCTGACCTGTGTGCCGTATCTCGTCACGATCGCTTCTGCGGAGGGCCGCGCGACGGCCGACGCCTCGCCGATCTTCGGCGTCACGATTCCTCCCGGCTACAAGCAGTGGGAGCTGATCGCGCCGGCCGAAGAGGCGGCGCCGCTCGACGAGCTTCGTGCCGTGATCGGCAACCAGACTGCGATCGATGCGTATCAAGCCGGCAAGCTTCCGTTCCCTGATGGTACCATCCTGGTCAAGCGCGCCTGGAAGCGGAAACAGTCGCCGGAGTTCGCGTCCGCGACGATTCCCGGTGCCGCCACCACCGTCCAGGTGATGGTGAAAGATTCCAAGAAATATGCGGCGACAGGCGGCTGGGGCTTCGGTCGCTTCATCAACGGCAAGCCGGTGGACGAGGCCCAGCACCGCACCTGCTTCGCGTGCCATGAAGCGCGCGCCAAGGCACGCGATTACGTGTTCACGCGGCTCGCGCCTTGAGGCCGTCAGGAGACTGTCTCATGAAGACATGGTTCGTCAGCGGCGCCTCACGTGGGCTCGGTCGTGCCATCGTGGAAGCCGCACTTGCGGCGGGGGACCGCGTGCTCGCCTCGGCGCGGCACCCAAAGCCGCTCGAACCGTTGCTTGCGAGCTTCGGCGGAACGCTCAGGCTTGCAACGCTCGACGTGACCGATGAGGCGGCAGCGCATGCGGCGGTCGGCCTCGCCGTAGAGACGTTCGGCGGCGTCGATGTCGTCGTGAACAATGCCGGTTACGGCGATCTCGGGTCGGTCGAGGACACCAGCCTGGACTCGTTCCGGCGGCAGATCGAGGCCAATTTGATCGGCACCATCATCGTCACCAAGGCGGCGATCCCGGTGCTGCGTCGGCAGCGCAGCGGGCATATCGTGCAGGTCTCGTCCGTCGGCGGCCGGATCGGTGCCCCGGCACGCGCGGCTTATTCAGCCGCCAAATGGGGAATCGAAGGCTTTTCGGAATCCCTGGCGCGCGAAATGGCGTTGATCGGCGTGCACGTGACGATCGTCGAGCCAGGCGGTTTCCGCACCGGCTTTGCCCAGGCCGCGCACGCCACGGACGAAGGACGCCCGGAATACGATGCGGTCGTCGGCTCAGCGGTCAGGATGCAGCGCGATTACGATGGCCGCCAGCCCGGCGACCCGGCCAAGGCTGCGGCCGTCGTGCTGAAGCTTGCGGACATGGATCGCCCGCCTTTGCGGATCGCGCTCGGTAGCGATGCCGTGAACGCCATCGCCGCGACGGATCGGCTTCGTCTCGAAGAGCTCGAGACGTGGCGTACGCTCAGCATCTCGACAGACTACTGACCCGCGCGTCTCACTCCGCCGCCACCATCTGCTGCGTGCGCCACTGGCCGAGCAGGGCGCGGAGCGAGGCTGGCTTCACCGGCTTGTTGAGCACGGCAACCTTCTCGTCGCGCGCCGCAATCTGCACGGCGGGGCTACGGTCGGCGGTGATCAGGATCGCGGGGATGCCGTCGCCGAAACGGCGGCGGATCTCGCGGATCGCCGCGATGCCGTTGCCGCGGTCGAGGTGATAATCGACCAGGAGACCGGTGACGCGGCGGCCGGCTGCTTCGATTGCGGCGATCGCGCCTTCGGGATCGGCGACCGCGATGACCTCGGCATCCCAGGCCTTCAGCAGCGTGCGCATGCCGTCGAGGATCGCCGCATCGTTCTCGATGCAGACGATCAGCGCGCCCGAGATCGGCGTGCGCGCCAGCGGCGTCGCGCTGGTCACGGCCGCGGTGTGGGTGACCGCCTTCGCCGTCGGCACCGTCACGGAGAACACCGAGCCGCCGCTTCTATTGCCGTCGATCGCGATGCCATGCTTGAGCACCCGCGCCAGCCGCTCGACGATCGAGAGCCCGAGGCCGAGACCGCGGGCGATTCGCGCGCCCTGCTCGAGGCGGTGGAATTCCTTGAAGATCTCGCCGCGCTTGACCGGGGGGATGCCGACGCCGGTGTCGTAGACGCAGATCTTCAGCGACGGACCCTGGCGGCGACAACCGACCAAAACGCGCCCGCGCGGGGTGTATTTGATCGCGTTGGAGATCAGGTTCTGGAGCAGGCGCCGCAGCAGCAGCCGGTCCGACTCGACCGGGAGCGAGCAGGGCACGAAGGTCAACTCCAGGCCCTTGGCGCGCGCAATCGGCGCGAACTCGATCTCCAGCGAGCGCATCAGATCAGCCATCTTGAAGCTCGTGATCGAGGTCGTCATCGCGCCGGCGTCGAGCCTGGAGATATCGAGCAGCGCGCCCAGGATCTCCTCGATCGCCTGCAGCGACTCGTCGATATTCTCGACCAGCCGCGTCTCCTCGCCATTGTGCTGGCGCTCGACGAGGCTGGTGACGTAGAGCCGCGCCGCGTTCAAGGGCTGCAGAATGTCGTGGCTGGCGGCGGCGAGGAAGCGTGTCTTGGAAATGCTGGCATCCTCCGCCGTGCTCTTGGCCCGAGCCAGCTCCGAATTCAGCCGCGTCAGTTCCTCGGTGCGGTCGCGGACGCGCTTTTCCAGCGTCGCGTTGGCACGCTCCAGCGCTTCCGCGGCCTCGAATGTCGGGGTGACGTCCGTGAAGGTGATGACAAAGCCGCCGCCGGGCATGTGGTTGGTGAGCACCTCGATCACCATGTGGCGATCCGGCAGGCGTTCGAGATAGGGCTCGCTATCGGTGGTGTAGGCGGCGAGCCGCCGCTCCAGCATGGACTCGCGCTCGACCGGGTCGTCCGGGTCGGCGACGCCGATGAACTCCAGGATCTCGCGAAGCGGCGTGCCGAACTGGACGAAGTGCGGGGGAACGTTGAGAAGGTCGCCGAACTGCCGGTTGGAGCAGATCAGCTGCAGATCGGCATCGAACACCGCGATGCCCTGGCGCACGTGATTGAGGGCGGTCTGGAGGATCTCGCGGTTGAAGTGCAGCGCCGCATGGGAATCGTCGAGCAGCTTCAGCGCGGCCTTCGCCGAGACCGTCCGCTTGCGCAGCAGCAGCGACATCACGAGCCGTGAGGAGGCCGCGCCGATCGAGGAGGCGATCAGGTGCTCGGCGTGCTGCAACAGCTCGAAATCGGCGGGCGCTCCGGGCTCGAGCCGGACGTTGCGCCGCGCCGAGAACGCCTCGAACGAATGCCGCGCGCGCTCGGGCCCGAGATATTGCGCCACCGTGGTCTGGATGTCCTGCACGGTGACGGTGGTGCGCCAGCGGCGGAAGCTCGGCGTGATCGGCGCGAGTGTGTTGGGCACGAACAGGTCGGCCTGCACGAGCTCGATGGAAGACGGCCGGCGTGCCAGCGACAGGAACACATAGGTGAGGATATTGAGCGACAGCGACCAGATGACGCCGTGCATCAGCGGCGGCAGGTCGGCGCCGAACAGCGCCTGCGGCCGCAGCGCCTCGATCCCGAACGGGCCGTGCTGAAGCCACAGGATGCCTGACGTCGAAGCGTCCATGAAGCTCGGCAAGAACAGCGTGTAGAACCACACCAGGAAGCCGACCAGCATGCCGCCGATCGCGCCCCGCGCGGTCGCGCGCCGCCACAAAAGTCCGCCGAAGAAGCTCGGTGCGAGCTGGGCGATGGCGGCAAAGGACAACAGGCCGATTGCCGCGAGCTGGGTGTTGCCGAGGGCGCGGTAGTAGAAATACGCCATCACCATGATGGCGAAGATCGCAAGCCGCCGCGAGCGCAGCAGGAAATCGCTGAAATCGGCGCCGCCGGTGCGACCTTCCGGGCGCCGTTGCAGCACCAGGGGCACCACGAGGTCGTTCGAGACCATGATGGAGAGCGCGACGCATTCGACGATCACCATGGCGGTCGCGGCCGACAGCCCGCCCACGAAGACCACGACACTAAGCAGGTCCGCGCCGAACTCGATCGGCAGGGCGAGCACGTACATGTCGGGGTCGGCGGCGCCGAACGGGAAGGTGACGAGACCGGCCAGCGCGATCGGGATCACGAACACGTTGATGGCGACGAGATAGAGCGGGAACAGCCAGCGCGCGCGGCCGACCTCGGCATCGGACGAATTCTCCACCACGCTGACATGGAATTGGCGCGGCAGCAGCATGATCGCGCACAGCGACAGCAGCGTCATGGTCAGGAAGTTGCCGATCGACGGCGAGTAGTTGATGGCGCGCACCGCCTCCGGCGTCTTCATCGCGCGCTCGATCAATTCCTGCGGCGAGAACATCCAGAAGGTGACGAAGATGCCGGCGGCGAGGAAGGCGACCAGCTTGACGATGGATTCAGTCGCGACCGCCAGCATCAGGCCGTGCTGGTGCTCGGTGGCATCGGTCTGGCGGGTGCCGAACAGCACCGCGAAGGCCGCCATCGCCAGCGTCACCATCAGCGCCATGTCGCCGAGGATCGGGATATGGGAGAAGGCCTGGTCTTCGCTCAGGATCGTTCCGAGCGAGGAGGCCACCGCCTTGAGCTGGAGCGCGATGTAGGGCACCGAGCCGATGATGGCGATCAGCGCTACGGTCGCCGCCACCGCCTGGCTCTTGCCGTAGCGCGCGCCGATGAAATCGGCGATCGAGGTGATGTTGTGGGCCTTGGCCAGCTGGATCACGCGCCGGAGCACGCCGGCGCCGAGCCCGATCATCAGGATGGGGCCGACATAGATCGCCAGGAAGTCGGTCGAGGTGCGGGTGGCGAAGCCCACCGAGCCGAAGAAGGTCCAGGAGGTGCAGTAGATCGCCAGCGACAGCGGGTAGATCAGTCCGGACGCACGGCCGGGGCCGGCCAGCGAGCGGCGGTCGCCGTGGCTCGCCACCAGGAACAGAAAGCCGATGTAGCCGAAGGCGGCGGCGATCACGCCCCAATCGTGCAGCATTGTGGGGACCTCCCCAATGCGCGGCAGCCCGCGCCAATGTTCTTGTTCTTATGAACTTAGCCTCTCCCCGCGCAGCAAGCGACAGCGATTTTGCGGCTGAAGTCGCAGCTTGGATCGTCGTTAATGTCGCGAAGCCTGACTCCGAGCCTTGCCATTCCCACGTACTCTGGATATATTACTGGATATATCCGTCAAAGCCATGGAGACCAGATGGGCAGCAGGTCGCAGAAGCGCGCGATCAAGAACTACCGATCGCGTCTCCGGACACGCGGAATGGCGCGGTTCGAGGTGATGGGTCTCGACGGCGATCGCGATCTCATCCGGTCGCTTGCGCGGCGGCTGGCGGAGGAGGGGCCGGAGGCCTCTCGGTTGAGGGACGTGGTCACCCAGACCATGTCGGGCGAGCCGCCCAGGAAGGGCGGCATTCTCCAGGCGCTCCGCCGTTCTCCGCTTGTCGGCGCCGATATCGCGGCTGCTCGTGCGTTTGAACCGGGACGAAAGATCGAGCTGTGACGCGCTATCTGCTCGACACCAACATCATCAGCAACGTCACGCGACCCGTGCCTTCGGAAGGCCTGCTTGTCTGGTTGGGCGAGCAGGCCGACGAGGATCTTTTCATTGCATCACTCACCCTCGCCGAAATCCGGCGCGGCATTCTGGAAATGCCGTCGGGCCGCAGGCGCGACCGCCTCGATGCCTGGTTTTCTGGCCCGGAAGGACCCGGCTCACTCTTTGCCGGTCGCGTTCTGCCGTTCGACGGCAGAGCGGGCCTGGTGTGGGCGCGACTCATGGCCGAGGGTACGGCGAAAGGGCGCCCTCGCAGCGCGCTCGATACAATCATCGCGGCCGTCGCGGAAGCTCACGACTGCATCGTCGTGACCGACAACGAGAAGGATTTTCCCGATACCGAGATATTCAATCCGCTTCGATAATGGGAGCCGGAAAGTCGGCTCTCGCCCGACCGGTCAAAATCGACGCTCTACTCCGCCGCCAGCGACTTCTGGCGCAGCGGCAGGCCGAGACGATCCCAGACTTGCAGCAGGGCCTCGGCGAGCTGATCGATCAGGCCGTCGTCGTGATAGGGCGAGGGCGTGATGCGCAGCCGTTCGGTGCCCTTGGCGACGGTCGGATAGTTGATCGGCTGGATGTAGATGCCGTGCTCCTCGAGCAGCAGGTCGGAGGCCTGCTTGCACTTTTCGGGATCGCCGACGAACAGCGGCACGATATGGGTGTCGCTCGACATCACCGGCAGGCCGGCCGCATCGAGGATCGCCTTGACCCGGGCGGCGCGGTCCTGGTGGCGCTCACGCTCCCAGTTCGAGGTCTTCAGATGCTTGATCGCGGCGGTCGCGGCCGAGCAGATCGCCGGTGGCAGCGCGGTGGTGAAGATGAAGCCCGGCGCATAGGAGCGCACGGCGTCGATGATCTGACCGTTGCCGGCGATGTAGCCGCCGAGGCAGCCGAACGCCTTGGCCAGCGTTCCCTCGAGGATGTCGATGCGGTGCATGACGCCGTCACGCTCGGCGATGCCGCCGCCGCGCGGGCCATACATGCCGACGGCATGGACCTCGTCGACATAGGTCATCGCACCATATTTCTCGGCGAGGTCGCAGATCCTGGCGAGCGGCGCGACGTCGCCGTCCATCGAGTAAAGGCTCTCGCAGGCGATCAGCTTCGGTCGGTTCGCACCCGCAGCCTTCAGCTTGACTTCAAGATCGGCAAGATCATTGTGGCGGAACACGACCCGTTCGCAGCCGGACTGCCGGATGCCTTCGATCATCGAATTGTGGTTGAGCTCGTCCGACAGGATCAGGCAGTTCGGAATGAGTTTGGCGATGGTGGCGATGCCGGTCTGGTTCGAGACATAGCCCGACGTGAACAGCAGCGCGGCCTCCTTGCCGTGGAGGTCGGCGAGCTCGGCCTCGAGCTGGACCAGCGGATGATGCGTGCCGGCGATGTTGCGGGTGCCGCCGGCGCCGGTGCCGACCCGGGTTGCGGTCTCGACCATGGCGCCGACCACCTTCGGGTGCTGGCCCATGCCGAGATAATCGTTGGAGCACCAGATCACGACGTCTCGCCGGCCCTTGGGCGAATGCCAGACCGCATGCGGGAACCGGCCGGCCGTGCGCTCGAGATCGGCGAACACGCGGTAGCGCCGCTCGGTGTGGAGACGGTCGAGGGCGGAATTGAAGAACTGGTTGTAATCCATCGGCAAAACCTGCAGCGGAACCCGGCCCAAGGCGGCCGTTCATTTTTTAGAGCTTTTCCAGCTCCGATGTCTATGCGCCTGCGCACATTTGGGCCGAGGCGGGCGTGCCAATTGATAACGCCGGTCCGGCGGCGATTGTTGATGTGGATCAACCGCCTAACACGGCCTGCGGGGGGACCGGCGTTTCCCGGGGGCAGGGGCCACCGTGGACATTTTGTCCATGGCGCGGCTGTCGTCCATGATCGCAGCGCCGGTCGCACCGACGCGGTCCAGATGAAAGCCGACATGTGAAAGGAAGCTCCGATGCAACGCGTGATGATCCTGAACGGTCCCAACCTCAACATGCTCGGCATCCGCGAGCCGCACATCTACGGCACCACGACGCTGGCGCAGATCAATGCGAGCTGCGAGGAAGCCGCCGCGAAGCTCGGGCTCAAGCTCGCCTTCCACCAGTCCAACCACGAAGGCGTGCTGGTCGATCTGATTCAATCGGCGCGGCAGGATGCCGACGCCGTCATCATCAATCCGGCCGGCTTTTCCTTCACCTCGGTGGCGATCATGGACGCGATCAAGACGTTCGAAGGCCCGATGCTGGAAGTCCACATCTCCAACATCCATGCCCGCGACGAATATCACCGCCACTCGAAGATCTCGTTCGTGGCGACCGGCGTGATCTGTGGCCTCGGGCCGTTCGGCTACATCGCGGCGCTGCACGCCATCGCGAACATGAAGTGAGGCCGTAGCCGCAAACTCGTCATGCCCGGGTTTGTCCCACGGCATCCACGAATTCGCTCTCGCGTGAAAGGACGTGGATGGCCGGGACAAGCCCGGCCATGACGACAAGGCTCACGTTGTCCGAAACTGCAGCACGCCGTCTTGCGTCTCGGCCGTGAGCCGGCCTTCGACGAGCATGTAGTTGACGTGGGCGACCAGCTCGCCGGCGGCAAAGCCCATCTGGTGCTCGTCCAGCACGTGCTTGTTGAATACGACGGGCACGAGGGCGCGCGAGGTCTGCGGCACCTCGCGGCAGGCCTCCGCGATCAGGCGGCAGCGCTCCTCGTGATGGTCGGCGAGCTGCTTGATGCGGGTCTTGAGCCCGTAGAACGGCACGCCATGGCCGGGCAGCACCAGCACGTCATAGGGAAGCGTCGTGGTGAGGCTGGCGAGCGAGGCCAGATATTCGCCCAGCGAGTTCTGGTCGGGCTCGACCGCCCAGACGCTGACATTCGGCGAAATCTTGCTCAGCACCTGGTCGGCGGAGAGGAACAGCTTGTCGTCGGCGCAATACAGCATCACCTGGTCGAGCGCATGGCCGCCGCCGGTGATCACCTTGAAGCGGCGCGAACCGATCACGACGTCGTCGCCATGGGAGATGCGGCGATAGGACGGCGGCAGCACCGAAACGCGCTTGAGATAGTCCTGGCCGCGACCGAGCAGCTTTTCGGTGAGCGACTCGTCCATGCCATGACGGCGGAAGAACAGCCGCTGCGCCTCGCGCCGCTCTTCGGTCCCGCGATTCTGGTGATAGACCGATTGCAGATACTCGACCTGCGACATCACCAGCGGGCAGTTGAACCGTTCGACGATCCACCCGGCGAGCCCGACATGGTCGGGGTGCGAATGCGTGACGATCAGGCGCGTGATGTTGACGCCCTTCAGCGGTCCATCGAACAGCTTGGTCCAGGCCTCGATCGTCTCTTCGTTGCCGAAGCCGGCATCGATCATCGCATAGCCGTCGCCGTCGGCGAGCAGGTAGATGTTCACGTGGTTGAGGCGGAACGGCAGCTTCAGCCGTGCCCACAGCACGCCGGGCCGCACCTCGACCACCTGTTCGGGTCCGGGATGCTGCTCCCAGGGATAGCGCAGCGCCTCGGCCGAGGATTGCACGGTATCGGTTTTCGCGTTCATGCTACCGGCTTAAACCCGCCGCGCGCGGCGCGCCAGCCGAAAAAGGATGCCTGCCGGCGGCCGCATGGCCGTCATACCGGCAGGGATTTTCCGCGACTCGGTTTGAAGCTGGCCGAAAACGCAGTCATTCCGGGGCGCGCTTAAGCACGAGCCCCGGCTGACGATCAGGCCGCCCGCATGTTGTTGAGGAACGCGTCGATCTCCCCGCGCAGCAGGTCGGCCTCGCGGCGCAATGCGTCGGACGCGCCCAACACCTCGGAGGCGGCGGCGCCGGCTTCGGCGGATGCGGTGGAGACGCCGACGATGTTGCTGGAGACCTCGCTGGTGCCGCCAGCGGCATGCTGGATGTTGCGGGCGATCTCGCGGGTGGCAGCGCCTTGCTCCTCCACGGCGGCTGCGATCGTCGTGGTGACGTCGTTGATCTCGCCGATGATCCGGCCAATGCCTTGGATGGCGCCGACCGCCGTGGTCGTGATCTCCTGCATGCTGGCGATCTGGGTGCGGATCTCCTCCGTCGCCTTGGCGGTCTGGCTCGCGAGGCTCTTCACCTCGGAGGCGACCACCGCGAAACCGCGGCCGGCCTCGCCCGCGCGCGCCGCCTCGATGGTGGCGTTGAGCGCGAGCAGATTGGTCTGCGAGGCGATGGTCTGGATCAGATCGACGACGACGCTGATGCGGCTCGCGCTGTCGGCCAGACTTTGTACTGTCGTATCGGTGGCACCGGCCTCGTCGACCGCCTTCTTGGCGATCTCCGCCGAAGTGACCACCTGGCGGCTGATCTCGGTGATCGAGGACGACAATTGCTCGGTGCCTGCCGACACGGTCTGCACGTTGACCGAGGTCTCCTCGGCGGCGGAGGCAACCGCGTTCACCAGCGCGTTGGACTGGTCGGCGGTGGTCGACATGCTCTGCGCGGTCGACTGCATCGAATTGGCTGATTGCGCCAAATTGTCGAGCGCGGAGCGGACCGTGCCTTCGAACTCGGCGATCTTCGCCTCCATCCGCGCGGCACGCTCTGCCTTGGCGACGCGGTCCTTGTCCTGCTCGCTGGCGAGCGCCCGGGCCTCGATCATGCTGTCGCGGAACACGGTCAGTGTGTCATTCATCGCGCCGATCTCGTCATTGTGCTTGGAGCGCGCGATCTCGGTGTCGAGATCGCCGGCCGACAGCAGCTGCATGGCGCGCTGCAGACCGCTGATGCGGCGCAGGATGTTGCGGCCGACATAGAGCCAGACGAACAGGGCCGAGCCGACCAGCATCAAGGCGCCCATGGCCAGCATCACCGTCGTCGCGAGCGAGATCTGCTGCCCTGCCTGGGCGGTCGAAGCGTTAGTCTCCTTTTGCACGCCGTCGACGAGCTGCTGCACGCTGATGCCGAGACCGACATTGAGCTTGCGGGTCTCGTCCAGGATGGTCTGGCCATAATCGACGGAGTCGAGCTCCTTCTCACGCAGATTGAACACGCCGGTCTTGCCGGTGCCGAGCGCGAGCAGCTTTTCCGCCGTCTCGCGCAGCATCTTGCTGCCCTGGTTGTCCGGCAACAGATCGAGGTTGGACCGCAGGCGCCCTTGCGCCGTCTTGAATTCCTTCTGGATGTCGTCGAGCTTGTCGCTCGTGTTCGCCGACAGCGCCGCGCTCATGTTGGCGGCCGCGAGATTGCCGCTGGCGACGACGTTGCCGAGCTGGCCGACGGATTGTGCGGCGTCGGTGGCGTCTGCGGCGGACATGTCGGCCGAGCCGAGAATGGCGTTGACCCGGGTCTGCGCGTCCAGCATCGCCGGACTGGCGGCGCCGACGAACGCGCCCTGCGCGCTGCGCAGTGCGTCATACTGCTTGTCATGGAGCGCGGCGATATCCAGCCGTTCGCGGGCAGCCTTGGCCAGGCTCTGAGCCGCCTCGTTGATGCTCTTCATGGTTTCGCTGAGTCCGGAGACGATCGCCTTGTCGCCGCCGAGCTCGATGATCTCGTTGAGCTTCTGCTGCGTCTGCTCCTGCAATTCCCTGAGCTTCTTGGTGCGCTCGTTCAGGGCATCCTCGCTCTGAGCTGCAAGCAGGGCAGGGCCCTGGGCCGCAAGGCTCGCGCTCAGGGCCGACAATTGCAGGCTTGCGGCAAGGCGCGGAATGTCCCGCCCGCTCAGCTCGGTCATGCGTCCGCCGAGATTCTGCAGCACCAGGCCGGCGCCGGCCGAGATCACGAGGCCCATGCCGGCGATCACCGCGAAGGCCGCGAACAGGCTCCCGCGCACGCCCCATGTCGGCATTTTGAAGCGCGGCCGAAAACGGCCCAAACCCAGACGGATCGCCATCGAAAATTCCCCCAGCTCTATCTTATCTTTGTGGGCGGCAGTATCGGCGGTGCGGGTTAAAAAATCGCAATTGGGGCAACTGCTTGGGCTGCGTTCCGCAGAGCGAAAAAAGAAGGGCCGGCGAGATCGCCGGCCCTGTTTCGCGGAAAGATCCTGGTAACCGCTCAGTAGCGCGCGACCGCGGGGCTAGCCCAGTTGAAGCGGTAGTTGACGCCCACCTTGACGGTGTGGTCGTCGGTAGTGAAGTTGCCGGTGCCGGCCAGCGGGCCCGCGACGAAGCGCGCGTCGCCGAAATTGTAGTACTGGTACTCGGCCTTGGCCGACCAGTTCGGGGCGAACATGTATTCGAGACCGGCACCGACGGTGTAGCCGTTGCGGTGATCGCCATCGATGATGAAGCCGGTCGGCACGCCGCCCACCGTCACCTTCTCGTTGTTGTCCGAATAGGCATAGCCGCCCTTCACGTAGACGAGGCCCGGACCCCAGGTGTAGCCGACGCGGCCGGTGATCGAGCCGAGGCCGCGCTGGTCGTTGATATAGGCCACGCCGCCCGGGAACACCGCGCCGACGCTGCCGGACAGCCAGGAGTACTGGCCTTCGACGCCGACCACGAAGTTCGGATTGACCTGCCAGTCCGCGCCGACCTGCACGCCGCCGAGGAAGCGGCCATTGCCGTTGTTGCCGGTGGAGAGGCCACTGAAATTGTTGTCGCTGGAGAATGCGCCGCCGAGATGGGCGCCGAGATAGAAGCCCGTCCAGTTGTAGATTGGCGCGGCATAGGCCGGCGCGGGCGTCTTGTAATAGTTGCGGTTTCCGAGATCGGCGCCGATGGCGGGCGCAGCCGCGCCAACCACGAGCAGCGCAACGGTCGCAAACAGAATCTTCTTCATCGTCTTGAACTCCAGCACTCAATGTCCCCGGCAGGCGCGCTTTCCGCGCCGCGTTGGTTTTGCAGATAGCCCGCTTTTGACGAAAATGCTGTCACATCCGTGGCACAGCGGCACCCAACCTAACTTGTTGGGCTCCAAATGCTTTTCGTGCTTAATGACGGCTTAAGAAGTGGTGAAGAAAGGCTTAACCTCACCCATCTCGGGTAACTTGCGCGCCGCTCTTGTTAACCAAGCCGCCGCAGCGCCTCGTCGCGCATCTGCGCCCGAAAGGCGGCGCGCTTCGCCGGCCGATCTTCCTCGCGCACGTCGTGGCGATCGAAGATGTCGAACTTCTCCAGGATCGGATAGCGCTCGCTCGCCATCGCGAGCACGCGCAGCACCTTGGTCGCGGCTGGCGTCGGGCCGCTCACCTCCCAGCGCCGGATGGTGTCGGCGCCGCCCTTCTCCGGCAATCCGCACAGCCTGGCCATGTCGGCCGCGGTGAGCTTGCGATCGAGCACGTCGGAGAGGTCGTTGCGAAGTTGCTTCAGTTCGGCGCCGGTCATGCTGCTAGGGGTCCAGGGAAGTCACTAGGCGCAATGCACTAGCGCTGATTCGGGTCCATCCGAAGGCGGCGTGCTCGCGCGCCCTTCGTTCCGGCACCTTCGTCCGCGCACGGAGTTATGAATGGAGGCCCATGGAAATTATCCCGACGAATGAACACTTGGCATATCGGGGGTGCGAACCGGGCGAAAGGATCTGTCATGAAAACCATCAAACTCGCCATCGCCGCGCTCGTCGCGACAGGAGTTCTTGCCGCGCCTTTCGCGGCTGAAGCGAAGAAGGTCAGGTCGACGAGCCGATCTTACAGCACGGGTGTGGTAGCGCCGAACTATAGCGGTGCCGGAGCGCCGGCCGCGCAGCCGCGCGCGTCCTATGGGTCGTCCGGACAGACGGCCGGCACCGTCACGGCGCCGTCGATCGGCACCTACAATTGGCCCTCAGTCGGCGTGACCAACTCGGTTCCCACTTGGAGCAATACCACGAGATAGAGAGCGTCAGCGTGCACCGCTCGCCGACCCCGAGAGCAGATAGAGCGCGACCAGCAACGTCGCGACTGACAGCATCGTCGTGATCGAGACGGTCGCTGCAACCAATCTCTCCTCGACCTTGTGCTCGTGCGCCAGGACATACACGGTTTTTGCCGTCGGTACGGCCGCGCAGACGACGGCGGCTACCGTATAGAGAGGCGCGAGGCTCAGAACCACACAGAGCCCGTAGACGATCAGCGGCATGACCACCAGCTTCACCGTGGCGAGCGCAAACGAGGCCTTCAGGCTGGATCGCAGGCCGTCGACGGACAGACCGAGTCCGATGGCGAACAGCGCGCAGGGCGTGAGCGCAGCGGCGACCATGTTCAGATAGACGGCGACCGGCGCTGGAATCGGCAAGCCGGTAATCGCCCATACCAGACCGACGAGCGTCGACAGCACCATCGGATTGAGCAGGATCTGCTTCGCCAGACCCGCCGAATGCGCGGGACCGCGCGCGTCCCACTCCAGCAGGATGACCGTGATCGGAAACATCACGGCGGCCACGAACACTGTTGCCACCGCAGCCGGCAACACGGCGGGCTGGCCGTAGATCGCGTGCAGGATCGGCAGCGCGACGAAGCCGGTGTTGGTCATCGCCGCCGCCATGCCATGGATGGTGCTGCTGGCAAGGTCACGCTTGCCGCCGGCGCGGACTGCCAGGAAGACCAGCGCGAAGCAGATCAGCGAGCCGCCGCCGAATGCCAGCAGGAAGCGCCACTCGAGCAGATTCCGTGCCGGCTCCTGTGCGATGGTGACGATCAGCAGTGCCGGCATCGCCACGTTGTAGGCGAAGTGAACGAGCGCATCGGCAAGCGAGCGGGAAAGGTATCCGAGCTCACCCGCGAGCCAGCCGGTGACGATAATCGCGAATACGGGAAGAACGAGGCTGGCGACCTCCATCCGGCTTTCCCCTCTGCCAAGCAGCTGAATGCAATACTAGCTTGGAGAAGTGCCGCCGTCACGGTTCACGCGATCGTGCCGTTCGGTGAGCAGCCTCTGATGGTCCTCGGACCTCAGATGCCCCTGCGGGCCTGTTGCCCGATCACGCAGCGCCATCCCGCCAAGCGCTCGGCCGGATGCTGGTTCATCCATTCGGCGAGCTGGGGCGCGCCCATCAGGCACGATTGCAGCGAAACGTCGGCGAAATCCGACGTGGTGACGATCTGCTCGTGACAATTTCCCGGAGCCGATAGACTGCACAGCACGGCGATGATCTTGATCACGCCAGATTTCCTACGTCGCCGCCGGCCGCGCTACCGATCGCCTTTTGCTGCGCGCTTCCGGCAGAGTCAGTCGACGGGAAGATGCTGTCATAGATCGCGCGTGCCTCCTGAATGAGACGAATGCGTTCGCGCTCGGACTTCGAGACAAACTGAATAACCTGGCCCATGTCGGCTCCAATCAATCGCGATATCCATCATCAGATGATGGAAATCATTTCATTGGATGTGGGGTGCCGACGTTGCGTTCGCTGCCGTCCGGTCGGTCACGAGGGATAAAATGCCCGTGATTGTTTCGTGTTCCTAAAGCGGAGCCGGATACCGGAGCGAAACGCGCCTCACGCTGCCGGCGCCCGTTCCTTTCGTCCCGGCACTGCCGCAAGTAACTCGCGCGTGTAGGTATGCTCGGGCGCGGCGAAGAGTTGCGCGGTGGGCTTCAGCTCCACGATGGCGCCGCGTTGCATCACGGCGATCCGATCACAGATCTGTGCGGCGACGCGCAAGTCGTGGGTGATGAACAGCATCGAGAGGCCGAGCCGCGCCTTGAGATCTTCGAGCAGCTTCAACACTTGCGCTTGCACGGAGACGTCGAGTGCGGAGACGGCCTCGTCCGCAACGATGATCTCGGGCTCCAGCGCGAGCGCGCGCGCAATGCCAATGCGCTGGCGTTGGCCGCCGGAGAATTCGTGCGGGTAGCGTTCGAGCGCGCCAGCGTCGAGGCCGACCATTCTGAGGAGGTCGCGGGCGCGATCGAATGCGACCTTCGGATCGGTGCCGGCCGCGATCGGCCCGTCGGCGACGATGTGACCGATCTTGCGGCGCGGATTGAGCGAGGCGAACGGATCCTGAAAGATCATCTGGATGCGATGGCGCTCGGCGCGCAGCGCCTTGCCCGAGAGCGAGGTGAGATCGGTCTCGCCAATTCGCACCGTGCCGCGGTCGGCCTCGATCAGCCGCATCACCAGCCGCGCGACCGACGACTTGCCGGAGCCGGATTCACCGACGAGCCCGAGCGTCTCGCCCTTGAGGATATTGAAGTTGACCGCGCGTGCCGCATCGACGCGGCGGTCCTCGCGAAACCAGCCGCCGGAAGTGACGTAAGTCTTGTCCAGCCCGATCACCTCGACCGCTCTTGCCTGGTCGTCGAGGGGTGCGCGGACCGGCGGATCCATCGACGGCACCGCGGCGAGCAGCGCCTTGGTGTAGTCGTGCTGCGGCGCGTTGAACACCGTCGCCGCGGGACCTTCCTCGACCACCTTGCCATGCCGGAGCACCACGACCTGATCGGCGATATCGGCGACCACGCCGAAGTCATGGGTGATGAACATCACCGCCATATTGCGGTTGCGCTGGAGGTTGCGGATCAGCTTCAGGATCTGCGCCTGCGTGGTGACGTCGAGCGCGGTGGTCGGCTCGTCCGCGACCAGCACGGCCGGTTCGAGTGCGAGCGCCATCGCGATCATGGCGCGCTGGCGCTGGCCGCCGGAGAGCTGGTGCGGATAGGCACGCACGATGCGTTCGGGGTCGGGCAGGCCGACCTCGCGCGCCAGGGCGAGCGCTTTCGCGCGCCGCTCCTTCGGCGTCAGCAGGCCGTGCGCCTCGAACATCTCCGCCATCTGGTCGCCGATCCGCATCAAGGGATTGAGCGCGGTCATCGGCTCCTGGAAGATCATCGCAAGCCGGCGGCCGCGCAGGTCGCGCCAGCCGTCGTCGTCGAGCTTGAGCAGGTCACGGCCTTCGAACTGAATCTCGCCTGATGTGACCGCCACCGTGTCCGGCAGCAGGCCCATCAACGCATGCGCGCACATCGACTTGCCGGAGCCGGACTCGCCGACGACGCAGACGATCTTCCCGGGCCGCAAATCGAGCGAGACGCCGTCGACCGCGAACGGACGCTCGGCGCCCTTGGGCAGCGCGATCCTCAGGTTCTTGATCGAGACGGCGGGCGGAGCGGTCATCGTCAGCGTCCCTCCCGCGACAGGCGCGGATTGAGCGCGTCGTTGAGGCCTTCGCCGATCAGATTGAGGCCGAGCACCGAGATCAGGATGGCGACGCCGGGAAATACGGTGATCCACCAGGCCTGCCGGATCACGGTGCGGCCGGCGCCGACCATGTAGCCCCAGGAGATCAGGTTGGGATCGCCGAGGCCGAGGAACGACAGCGAGGATTCCAGCAGAATCGCGGTCGCCACCATCAGCGAGGCCAGCACGATCACGGGCGACAGCGCGTTCGGCAGGATCTCGCGCAGGATGATCCAGCTGTTGCTCTGGCCGGTGACCACCGCGGCCTGGACATATTCGCGCGTGCGCAGCGACAGCACCTCCCCGCGCACGAGGCGCGCCACGGGCGGCCAGCTCACCAAGGCGATCGAGGCCACGATCGAATAGATCGACGGCTGAAGGATTGCGACCAGGACGATCGCCAGCGCGAAGCTCGGAATGGTCTGGAAGAATTCAGTGAAGCGCATCAAGGCGTCGTCGACCTTGCCGCCGAAATAGCCGGCCACCGCGCCGATCGGCACGCCGACGACCAGGGCGACCAGCGTCGAGACCAGGCCGACCAGCAGCGAGACGCGTGCACCGAAGATCATGCCGGCAAAGACGTCGCGGCCGAGCGCGTCGGTGCCGAGCGGCACGGTCGACAGCGTGAACGGCGGCAGGAACGGCCGCTGCACCATGCGCCAGGGCGAGTTCGGGAAGAACATCGGTCCGAACAAGGCGACCGCGATCGCGAGGAACAGGATGACGAGCCCGACGACGCCGCTCGGGCTCTTCAGCATCGATTTCCAGAACTGTTTCATGAGGCGAATTCGATGCGCGGGTCGACCAGGCGATAGACCAGGTCGGTGATGAGGTTGAAGATCAGCACCATGGCGGAGCAGATCACGAAGACGCCGAGCAGCAGATTGTAGTCGCGCTGGAGCAACGCGTCGTACATCAGGCGGCCGATGCCGGGCCAGGCGAACACGGTCTCGGTGATGACCGCGCCGCCGATCAAGGTGCCGGAATGCACGCCGGCGAGCGTTACGACGGGCAGCAGCGCATTGCGCAGCACGTGGCGACGCTGGATCACGGCGTCGCTAAGGCCCTTGGCCCGCGCGGTCTTGACGAAATCGAGCCGCTTCACCTCCAGCATCGAGGCGCGCGTCATGCGGGTATAGGTCGCCATGAAGAACAGGCCGAGCGTCATCGCCGGCATGATCAGGTGCTTTGCGACGTCGACCGCGTGGGCGAAGCCGGTGAGATTGGCGCCGACGGTCTCGTAGCCGAAGCTCGGCAGCCAATCCATGGTGACCGAGAACAGCAGGATGCCCATCAGCGCCACCCAGAAGATCGGCATGGCGTAGAAGATCAGCGCGAACACGGTGATGGCGGTGTCGAGGAAGGTTCCGGCAAAGCGCGCGGCAAAGCTGCCGAAGAGAATGCCGAGCATGAGCGAGATCGCGAATGCCGTCAGCGTCAGCAACAGTGTTGCCGGCAGCCGTTCGCCGATCAGCTTTGCGACCGGCGCCTGCTGGCGGAAGGAGAAGCCGAGGTCGAGGGTGATGACGCCCTTGACGTAGATGAAGAGCTGCTCCGGCAGAGGCTTGTCGAGACCGAATTTTTCCCGGAGTTGCTTGACGAAGACCTGGTCGCTGGCGCCGGCCTCGCCCGCCATCACGATCGCGGGGTCGCCGGGCGCAAGCCGAATCAGGAAGAAATTGAGGACGACGATCGCGAGCAGGACGATCACGCCCTTCACGACACGCTGAGCGACGAAGGAGAGCATCTAGTGCGTCATATCTTGTAGCGTGAACCCGAGCCGGCGTGACGGTGAGCTCCCTCTCCCCGCAAGCGGGGACAGGGAAAGGGAGCGGCCCCTCACTTGTCGAGCCATGCGTCCTTGAAGCCGTCGTTGACGCCGATGCCCGTGGTGATCAGGTTCTTGACCTTGCACCGCGTGATCGTCGGGAATTGCAGCTCGAGCATCCAGGCCACCGGCACGTCCTCGACCAGGATCTTCTGCGCCTTCTCGTAGATCTCCTTGCGCTTGGAGTCCGGCGTGGCAACCGCCCCGTCGGCGAACAGCTTGTCGATCTCCGGGTTGGAATAGCCCTCGACGTTGTTGAAGACCTGTCCCTTGGCGATGTTGCTGGAGATGTAGTTGCGGCCGACGCCGAGCGCCGGATCGCCATACTGGTAGAGATAGGTGAAGGCGATGTCGTAGTCCCAATCGCCGATCTTCTGGTTGCCGCCGGCAACGTCGGTGGCGATCGTCTCGATGTTGATGCCGACGTCCTGCAGGTTCTGCTTCACGGCCTCACCCCAGCGTTGCCAGGTCTCGCCATAGGCCAGCGGCAACAGGCGGATCTTCTCGCCCTTGTAGCCGGCATCCTTCAGCAGCGCCTTGGCCTTGGCCGGGTCGTACGGGTATTTCTTCACGTCGTCGGTGTAGTATTTGATGGTCGAGGCGGACGGGCCGGTCGCGACCTTGCCGAGCCCGTTCCAGATCACGTCCTTGGCGAAGTCGCGATCGATCGCATACATGATCGCCTGCCGCACCCGCTTGTCGGCGAGCGGACCCTGACGGTTGTTGAGCCAGAGCCAGGACAGCGGCGAGAAGAACTCCCAGCCGGCGCCGGTGACGCAAGTGTCCTTCAGCTTGGACAGCCGCGGCACGTCGAAATTCTCGACCGAGCCGCCGGGCAGCACGTCGACCTTGCCGGTCTCGAAGGCCACCGAGCGCGCCGCGGCGTCGGGGATGATCTGCCAGTAGATCTCGTCGATATAGGGCTTGCCCTTCTCGTGGTAGTTCGGATTCTTGACCAGGCGGATGAACGAGCCCTTCTGCCATTCCTTGAACATGAAGGGGCCGGTGCCGATGGGCGCGTTGTTGTAGGGGTTGGTCTTCCAGTCGGTGCCGTCATAGAGATGCTTCGGCACCATCGGCATCGAGCCGACCTCGAAGATGCCGAGGAACGGGCCGAACGGCTGCTTCAGCGTGAACACCACCGTGTAATCGTCCGGCGTCTCGATCTTGTCGACCTGCGCCAAATTGGTGCGGGCGCGGGCATGCGTCTGCTTCAGCATCTCGATCGAGAACAGCACGTCGGCGGCGGTGAAAGGCTTGCCGTCATGCCACGTCACGCCCTTCCTGAGCTTGAAAGTGTAGGTTTTGGCGTCCTCGCTCACGCTCCAGCTCTCAGCAAGCTCAGGCAGAGGCTCGAGCTTGGGGCTGTAGCGCAATAGCCCCTCGAAGATATTGCCCGACACCATCTGGGTCGGGCCGTTCTGGACCTGCGCAAGCATCAGGCCGGGCGGCTCGGGCTGGATCACGGCATTGATCACGCCTCCCGTTTTCGGCTCTTGCGCCAGTGCGGGGGCCGTGAGGCCGCAAGCCAGGAGGAGACCAAGCAACACTCGTTTCGGCATGTCTTATCTTTCCCAAGCGAAGACCAACCGTGAACGCTTTGCAGCGTCCTCGCGCGCAAAGCGACGGCAGGCCATCCCAGTCCCCATCCGATATCGAGGCTCACACAGTCCCGTTCGGCGCCGCAAGATGAAAGTCTCGACAGCGTTCGCACAAAAAATGTACAGCGCGTCCTGTTTTGGTGAATCGGCCTCTTATCGCCGGCGCACTCGTCGTGTCGGTCGTTGGCCGACAGGGAGCTGCGACTAGCGACACAGCGTCGCGGCAGGTCGCCGCTCAGGGGCCGCGCTCCGGATTTTGATCCGGTCGTCTACCGCAGGCCCGCCCGCCGGAATCCTTCCAGATAGTGGTCGCGGTCGGCGTCATTGGCCCACGGCAATTGCGTCGCGATCCAGTGCAGCGAGATGCCGGGCTGGGTGCGGCGCAGCTCGCCCAGCGCCATCTCCGCCAGCATCCCGTCGCCGGTCATGCCGGCGGAGACCGCGAGCACGCGATAGGCGCCGGTGAGGTCGCCGCGGTGGCGGATCGCCTCGCGCGCCAGCGCGATCGCCTCGTCATAGTGCCGCTCGGTGAAGCGCGCATAGGCGGCGATGCCGTGATAGATCGCCAGCGAGGGGTCGCGCGGCGAGAGCCGGATGGCCTTCTGCGCGGCCTCGAATGACTCCTTCGTGCGTCCGGCATAGGACAAGGCCAGCGCGTAATAGCCCTGCGCCAGCGAGAAGTTTGGATTGAGCGCGAGCGCCTGCTCGAACTCGGACAGTGCGCCGGCCAGCCTGCGGGTCGAGAAGCAGACGCTCCCGAGCGCGGCATGCGCCCAGGCGTCCTCATGGTCGCAGCGCACGGCCGCGAGCGCGGCGGCTTCCGCGGCCGGCGCCACCACGGCAAGATCGGCCCAGCCGAGATGCACGCCGAACATGTGGTTCGCCGCCAGCACCGAGAGCGCCTGACCATAATTCGGATCGATGCCGATGGCGCGCTCCAGCAGCGCCCGGGCGGCCTCGTGATCCCCACGCGTCACGCGCCAGTAATGCGACAGCGCCCGCATCAGCAGGTCCCATGCATCGAGGCTCGCCGGCGGCTTGCGCTTCGCGCGGAAATCCTCCGCAGCAAGGATCTGCGGCTCGATGGCTGCGACGATCGCGTTGGTGATCTCGTCCTGCACGGCGAAGACGTCGACCAAGTCGCGATCATAGCGTTCGGCCCAGAGATGGCTCCCCGACGTAGCGTCGTTGAGCTGGGCGGTGATGCGCACCCGGTTGCCCGCCTTGCGAACGCTGCCTTCGACGACGTAGCGGACGCCGAGCTCCTCGGCGACCTGCCTGATGTGGACCGCGCGGCCCTTGTAGGTGAAGGACGAATTGCGGGCGATCACCATGAACCAGCGCTGTTTCGACAGCGCGGTGAGGATGTCCTCGCTGATTCCGTCGCCGAAATAATCCTGCTCGGGATCGCCGCTCATGTTCTCGAACGCGAGCACCGCGACCGCCGGGCGGTCCGCCGCCGTGCGCGGCCGGGCAGGAGCGGATTCAGCCTGCGCAGGCGAAGCTGCCGGGTTTTCGCGGATGTCTTCGCGGATGTCCCCGACGAAACGAAAACCCTTGCGCGGAATGGTCTTGATCAGCCGCTGGGTCGCGCCGTCGTCACCGATCGCCTTGCGCGCGGCGTTGATCCGGCTGTTGAGTGCGGAGTCCGAGACGATGCGGTCGCTCCAGATCTGCCTGATCAGGTCATCCTTGCTGACCACTCGCGCGCGTTGCGCGACCAGGTAGAGCAACAGATCGAACACTTGCGGCTGCAGCGGCACGGCCGCCCCGTCGCGCGTGAGCTCCCGCAAGTCGCCGTCGAGCACGTTGTTTTCAAAGCGGAATCGCACGTTCTTGTCGTCTCAAGCTAAAATCAAAGGCGTCTCAGGCGAAAATAAACCGTCCGCGAAAGTCTTGTCCCCGTCGCGGGTGCAGGGTGCGCCGACCAACGAATTGTCACTGCTTTTTGCCACAAGGGAGTTTTTCATGTCCCAAATTGAGCACCAGGTTCATTCGATCTGCCCGGAGGTTGCGGGCTCACGCATTTCCAAGTTCATCGCCTTTCTGTACGGAATTACGGCATATGTCGTGTTTTTCGTGACCATTCTCTACGCTATCGGCTTCGTCATGGGGCTGGTGGTGCCGAAGACCATCGACACGGGAACCGCGACGCCACCGCTCGAAGCCATCATCGTCAATCTCCTCCTGATGGCGCTGTTTGCGATCCAGCACAGCGTGATGGCGCGCCAGGGCTTCAAGGTGTGGTGGACGCAGTTCGTCCCGAAGCCTGTCGAGCGCAGCACCTATGTGCTGCTGGCGAGCCTGTCATTGCTCCTCCTGTTCTGGCAGTGGCGTCCGCTGCCGGCGGTCATATGGGAGATTCAGAATCCCGATCTCGCCGTGACGGTGGTCACGCTGGCCTTTGCCGGCTGGGTGCTGGTGTTCACCTCGACCTTCATCATCAACCATTTCGAGTTGTTCGGCCTGCATCAGGTGACCAATCACCTCGTCGGCAAGGAAGCGGAGGCGCCGCGCTTCAAGACGCCGCTGCTCTACAAATTCGTGCGCCATCCGATCTATCTCGGCTTCATCATCGCGTTCTGGGCGGCACCGGTCATGACCGCGGGCCACCTGCTGTTCGCCGCCGTGACCACGCTTTACATCTTCGTCGGCATCGCGCTGGAGGAACGCGACCTCGTGGCTCTCTTCGGCGACGAGTACCGGCAGTACAAACAACGCGTGTCGATGCTTATCCCCTGGCGCAGATCGGTATAGTCTTCGCCTTGCGCCACGCGTCCACCGAAGAAGGACGCGTGGCGCCCGACGTCCGCTATCGATCCTGAGTCAGGGAGAAACCAATGAAACATGTCGGAAACTGCTTCTGCGGCGCCGTCACGGTCGAGGTCACCGGTGCGCCGGAGGCGATGGGCTATTGCCATTGCCGCTCCTGCCGCTCATGGTCGGGCGGGCCGGTGAACGCCTTCAGCCTCTGGAAGCCGGAGGCCGTGCGCATCACCGAAGGCGCCCAGAATGTCGAAACCTTCGCCAAGACGCCGCTGAGCCAGCGCAAGTTCTGCAGGAAGTGCGGCGGTCATCTCATGACCAACCATCCGCCGCTCGGACTGGTGGACGTCTTCACCGCCACCATTCCCACGCTCGCATTCACGCCCGGCGTCCACGTCAACTACGCCGAGACGGTGCTGCCGATGCGCGACGGCCTGCCCAAGCTGAAGGATTTTCCCGCCGAGTTCGGCGGCAGCGGCGAGATGATGCAGGAGTAGGGCACGGCTCTTCCTAACGCATCCCCGCGCGCCGCAATCCTTCCAGATAGTGCGCGCGGTCTTCGTCTCGCAGCATCGGCAGCTCGCGGGTGATCCAGGCGAGCGAAATGCCGGGCTGGGCGCGGCGCAGGCCTTCCAGGGCGGACGCGGCAAGCGCCGAATTTTCTGACATGCCGGCGGCGGCCGTCAGCACGCGATGCGCGCCGACGAAATCGCCGCGTTGCCGGAGCGACTCACGCGCCATCTGCATGGCGCCTTCGTAGTCGCAGCCGACGAACCGGGCATAGGCCGCAACGCCACAATAGATCGCCGCCAGCGGATCGCGTGGACTGAGCCGCAGCGCTCGGCGCGCGGCGGCATCGCCCTCCTGCCATCGTCCCGCATAGCACAAGGTCACGCCATAGAAGGCGTGCGCCATCGCGAAATTCGGATTGAGGCTCAAGGCCAGCTCGAACTCCGCCAGTGCATCCTCGAAACGGCGGCGGAACAGATAGGTATAGGCGAGGCCGTGATGGGCCCAGGCGTCGTCGCGATCGGCTTCCACTGCGGCCAGTGCCGCGCGTTCGGCAATCGGGATGGTCGTGGGCATGTCGGCCCAGCCCATATGGGCGCCGAAGATATGGCTGGTTGCGAGCAGGCCGAGCGCCTTGCCATAGCTGGGATCGATCGCGACGGCCTGTTCGAGCAGTCGTTGCGCGGCGGCATTGTCCTCGCGCGTGCTGCGCCAGTGATGCGACAGAGCGCGCATCACGAGGTCCCAGGCGTCCAGGCTGCCCGGCGGCTTGCGTTGGGCGCGAAAGCTCTCGGCGGCATAAAGCTGCGGCTCGATCGCGGCGACGATCGCCTCCGTGATCTCGTCCTGCACGGCGAAGATGTCGGCGAGCTCGCGATCGTAGCGCTCGGCCCAGAGATGGCTGCCGGTCGAGACGTCGTTGAGCTGGGCCGAGATGCGCAGCCGCTCACCGCTGCGTCGCACGCTGCCTTCGACCACGTAGCGCACGCCGAGCTCGCGGGCGACCTCGTGGAGGTGCACGGCGCGGCCCTTGTAGACGAAGGAGGAGTTGCGCGCGACGACGAAGAACCAGCGCAGCTTCGACAGTGCGGTGATGATGTCCTCGCTGATGCCGTCGGAGAAATAATCCTGCTCGCGGTCGCCGCTCATATTGGTGAAGGGCAGCACCGCGATCGCGGGCCGGTCGGGCAGGGCGAGCGTGGTCTGCGGCGTCTGCGCCGCGAGGCCGGGCTCCGGTGCGACCGCGCCGCGCTTTGCCTCGACGTCGCCGACAAAGCGAAAGCCCTTGCGCGCGATGGTGCGGATCAACGCCTGGTTGGCCCCGTTGTCGCCGATCGCCTTGCGCGCCGCGTTGATCCGGCTGGTCAGCGTGGATTCCGACACGCTGCGGCCGTGCCAGATCTTGTCGATCAGCTCATCCTTGCTGACCACCCGGTCGCGATTTTCCATGAGATGGACGACCAGATCGAAAACCTGCGGTTCCACGGCAATGGGAACCTGCTCGCGGCTCAGCTCGCGCCGGTCGGTGTCGAGAAGATGGTCCTGGAACATAAACTGCACGTCGAAAACTCTGGGCTCAGAAAGACAGCAGGCAATGACAAAATCAAAATGGACTTCGACTCGAAGTATGTAAGTCCGCCGAACGGTCAATCCGGTTCACCACGATTGCGTGATCGAGGTCACGCTGTTGGGACGGGAAGAGGGCCTCACACAAGGTGGCTTTGGGCTCTGTCTGGTCATTCCGGGCCCGCTTCGGCGCCCCCGGAATGACCGGGGGAATGCCATTGTCCATTGCCGAACAGTGTGGCCTGCGTAAGCTGCCTTCACACGCACACATCAACCACGAAGAAACGCCATGCCCGCTTTTCCCGCCTCCACCACCGTGATCGACTCCATGCTTTTCCGCGACGCCTTCGGCACGCCCGAGATGCGGGAGGTGTTTTCCGATGTCGCGCTGGTGGCGCGCTATGCCGAGGTCGAGGTGGCGCTGGCGAAGGCGGAGGCCAGATGCGGCGTGATCCCGCAGGACGCCGCCGACCAAATTTCGGCGCGGACCAATGTCACCGCACTCGATTTCGAGCTGTTGCGGCAGGAGACCGACATCGTCGGCTATCCGATTCTCCCCCTGGTGCATCAGATGGTGAAGCAATGCGGCGAGGCCGGCCGCTATGTGCACTGGGGTGCGACCACGCAGGACATCATGGACACCGCTGTGGTCCTGCAGCTGCGTGCCGCGCTCGCGATCGTCGAAAGGGACATTGCCGAGCTCCGCCGCATTCTGGCCGACCTGTCGAAGCGATACCGCGACACGCCGATGGCGGGCCGCACCCATCTCCAGCAGGCGCTGCCGGTGACGTTTGGCTACAAGACCGCGATCTGGCTCGCGATGTTCGACCGCCATGCCGAACGTCTGGCGCAATTGAAGCCACGTGTCCTGGTCGGTCAGTTTGCGGGCGCCGCCGGCACGCTGGCCTCGCTCGGCGACAAGGGATTCGAGGTGCAGGAAGCTCTGTGCGCCGAATTGAAGCTCGGCGTTCCCGCCTCGACCTGGCACGTCGCGCGCGACGGCTTTGCCGAGGCCGTGAATTTCCTGGCGCTCGTCACCGGTTCACTCGGCAAGATCGCGCTCGACATCATGATCATGGCCTCCACCGAATTCGCGGAGGTCTATGAACCCTTCGTCAAAGGCCGCGGCGCCTCCTCGACCATGCCGCAGAAGCGCAACCCGATCTCCTCCGAACTGATGCTCGCGGCATCCAAGGCGGTGCGCCAGCACGCGGGCTTGATGCTCGATGCCATGGTGCAGGATTTCGAGCGCGCCACCGGTCCCTGGCACGCCGAATGGATGGCGATCCCCGAAAGCTTCGTGCTGACGGCCGGCGCGCTGCACCAGGCGAAGTTCGCGCTCGCGGGCCTCATCGTGGACGAGGCGAAGATGAACGACAATCTCGCCGTCAGCCGTGGCCTGATCGTCGCCGAAGCGGTCATGATGGGGCTGGCGCCGCAGATCGGGCGGCAGGAGGCGCATGACGTGGTCTACGATGCCTGCCGGCTCGCCAATGACGAAGGCTTGAGCCTGGCGGATGCGCTGTCGTCCGATGCGCGCGTCTCGAGCCGCATCGACCGCGTCACAATCGAGGCGCTCACCTCACCGAAAAATTACCTCGGCCTTGCGCCCGCCATGGTCGACCGGGTGCTGAAATCGGCAACGCGTTGAAAACCAATATGCGCGAAACTGCGTATCTTGTCGGTCTCGCAAGGTGCTCGCGCACTTGCGCCTCGCGATGCTAGACTTAGATTGAACGAGAGACTTCCGGCAGAGGGACCCGCATGACCGATCACCGCAATTCCGCTACTCCCATCGATCCCGCGAAACTCGACCGGCTGGCCGAGGTGGCGGTGAAGGTGGGCCTGGGCTTGCGACCGGGACAGGATCTGCTTCTGACGGCGCCTGCGATCGCGCTGCCGCTGGTGCGGCGGATCGCCGTGCACGCCTACAAGGCCGGCGCCGGCATCGTGACGCCGATCCTGTCGGACGAGGAGATGACGCTGGCGCGTTACCGCCACGGCCACGACGACAGCTTCGACCGTGCCGCCGGCTGGCTCTACGAGGGCATGGCCAAGGCCTTTTCGGACAACACCGCACGGCTCGCCATCGTCGGCGACAATCCGATGCTGCTGTCGGGCGAGGATCCGTCCAAGGTGGCGCGCGCCAGCAAGGCCAATTCCATGGCCTACCAGCCGGCGCTCGAGAAAATCGTCAATTTCGACACCAACTGGAACATCATCGCCTATCCCAGCCCGTCCTGGGCCAAGCAGGTGTTTCCGAACGAGCCGGAAGATGTCGCGATCGGCAAGCTCGCCGATGCCATCTTTGCGGCGTCCCGCGTCGACCGCGAGGACGCGATGGCCAATTGGGCGAGCCACAATGCCGTGCTGCGCGAGCGCACCAACTGGCTCAACGGCCAGCGCTTTCGCGCGTTGCAATATTCGGGACCTGGCACCGACCTCACCATCGGCCTTGCCGACGGCCACGAATGGGAGGGCGGCGCCTCGCTCTCCAAGAACGGCATCAGCTGCAACGCCAACATCCCGACCGAAGAGGTCTTCACCACGCCGCATTGCCGCCGGGTCTACGGTCACGTCGTGAGCTCCAAGCCGCTGTCCTACCAGGGCACGCTGATCGACAACATCGCGGTGCGCTTCGAGGACGGCAAGATCGTCGACGCAAAGGCCTCGCGCGGTTCGGAGGTGCTGAACAAGGTGCTCGACACCGACGAGGGCGCGCGCCGCCTCGGCGAGGTGGCCTTGGTGCCGCATTCCTCGCCGATCTCGCAGAGCGGATTGTTGTTCTACAACACTCTGTTCGACGAGAACGCGGCCTCGCACATCGCGCTCGGCCAGTGCTACTCGAAATGCTTCGTCAACGGCGCGCAGCTCACGCCGCAGCAGATCGCGGCGCAAGGCGGCAACCAGAGCCTGATCCACATCGACTGGATGATTGGCTCGGCCGAGACCGACATCGACGGCATCCTCGCCGACGGCAGCAAGGTGCCGGTGTTCCGCAAGGGCGAGTGGGCGAAGTAGGGCGTATCTCCCTTCTGCAGGTGAACGCGGCGACATTCCGTGGCCCATTCACGGGCCAAAGCTCGTGCGCCGGTCCTTGAAGAGCTCGCGTGCTCATAGCAACACGCGCGGGCCACCGGCATATCCGAGGTTGGAGCATGGAGGCCTAGGGCGCCGCCCGTGCCTTCGCGCTTTTTGTCGCACCTGGGAAAACGACCAGGGCATGTATGCGGATTTGCAAGGGAATTGCGACGTTAACCGTGAGCACGTGTCGCTTCCGACTGATTCTCGAAGTCGATGTAAGAAAGAATTAAAAACGGATGACTAGCGTCCCAATATCTTTCGAAACAATCCAGGCCCGGATCGGCCGCAAATATCATTTCCCGAGGAAGCAGATGTCGCGCGCATTGATTGAAGTCGGTACTAGCAACGTGGACCTCGAACTGCGGCCGATCGAGCCGTCCTGGGTCATCGAGGGTAATCCGGTCTCGCGCTCGCGCGTCCTGTCGACCAGTGCCGATGGCACCGCCCAGACCATCATTTGGCAATGCACCGAAGGGCGCTTCAACTGGTACTACGATATCGACGAGACGATCATGATCATGGAAGGATCGATCGTGCTCGAAAGCGACGGCATGCCGCCGAAGCGCTACGGCCCCGGTGACGTCATCTTCTTCCGCGACGGCGCGCATGCCAAATGGCATGTCGAAGGCCACGTCAAGAAGATCGCGTTCTGCCGCAAGACCAATCCCGTGATGATTGGCTTCCTGATCCGCGCCGTCAACAAGCTCAAGAAGATCTTCGCCTTCGGCGGCGAGCGTCGTCCGGCCTCGCTGATGGGCGCGGGCTAGAGCTCTCAACGTTTCAAGGACGCTTCCCAGCGGCTACGACGGAAGAGGGGTCGGGATAACATCCCGGCCCCTCTTCTCGTCATGACGGCAGCTCGAGCCGATAGACGTCGATAGCGGTCTGCGAGAACAGCGCGGTCTTCTCGGCCTCGCTGAGGGGCGATGCGATGCGCTTGAAGGCGTTGAAGATCACCTGGTAGCTGCACTGGCCCTTGTCCGGCGGGAAGTTGCTCTCGAACATCGCGCGCTTGGTGCCGAATGCCTCGATGCAGGTTTCGACATAGGGCCGCCAGGCGGCAGCGAGTTCCTCTGAGGATGGCGGCCTGTCGCGCAGATGGAATTCGCAGCCGAGCAGGCACATGGCGAGCCCGCCGAGCTTCACCACCACGTTCTCGCATCTGGCGATTTCCTGGATCGAGGCGCGCCATTGCGGAAACACCTCCTCGCGGCGCCCTGCGAAGCGGCCGACGCCGGCGGGGCCGCCGCAATGGTCGAGCACGATCCTGGTCTCGGGAAAGGCGCGCGCCAGTTCGGTCAACTCGCCGATCTGCGGGTGGAACAGCCAGGCGTCGAAGCTGAGGTTCAGCGGCGCGAGGCAAGCAAAGCCCTTGCGGAAGGCCGGATCCTGCAACAGGCCTTTCGGTCGGTTGGCATACATGCCGGCGACGACGGGGTCCTCGTCCCAGGCCGAGGAATGCCTGATGCCGCGGAAGCGGCCATTGCCGGCCGCGATCTCCGCTTCCAGCACCGGCTTGGCGGCGTCGCCCAGCAGCAGATTGGCGTGGCTGACGATGCCGGCGCAGATTGCGGCCTTGCCGTAAGCATCGCTCGCGCTCATTGCAGCAACGCCGTTGGCGAACTCGACCTCTCCCACGGGCCGGAACGCCTCCGGCCCGCGCGCGCGGTACATCGACCGGCAATCGACATAAACGGTGGCAATGACGTTATGCCCGGTCGCGATATCGGCGGCCATCTCCTCGATCAGATAGCGGTGCCTGCGATTCCAGAGATGGTGATGGGGATCGACGATCGGCCGCGACGGATCGATGATCTCCTCCTGGTGCAGCGCGAGCCAGTCCTCGCGCGGCTCGACAAACAGCCCGCTCGTATTGCCAGGCAACCCGCTTGCAGCCATCGACGTTCGCTCCCTCGTTGTTTTTGTGTCGGGAGCCTAGCACTTCATCTCGACGCGCAGCAGCGCGCGCCGTGCAACCGCACCCGTCATCGCGAGCACAGCGGAGGTGTCGTCAGCCCTTGCGCCGCTTTGCCCTTACATCGACCGTCAGCCGCCAGTCCGCCGCCGCAGCCGGCTTGACCTCCCCAAGCCAATGGAAGGAATCGCCGGTGATCTCCGTGAAGCTCCAGCGCGTCAGTTCGCCCGTCTCGGTCGTGCCTTCCTGCACGATGTCATCGCCCCGCGGACGGCCGATCTGCTGGCGGAACAGGCTACGGCCGGGATCGAACCAGGAAATCCGCCACGCCGCGATGGTGGGGTCATAGATACGCAAGGTGGTGCCGTACCAATTGCCGGCGATCGGAAACGCCGGGGCGCCCGCGGGCCGGGGGATGATCCAGACGTCCTGCACGGCACGTCCCTGCAGCACCCAGCCGAAATGGATCTCGCCGGGCGCCGTGTGCCGCGTTCCATCCGGGCCGTGAGCTGTGATCTCGGCATCCTAGTCGCCGACGAAGCGGCCGTAAAGCTGGAGCGCAGCCGCATGCTCTGGGTTTGGTCCGTCCGCGTGCAACAATCTCGCAAAGTCCGTCATGTCGATCTCCTCTTGCGGTGAGATCAGCACGAACCGGCTTCAGCGGACTTGGAGAAAATTGCGTCTCAGACGCCGTCGAGGATAATCACGGTTGGCTGCGACGGCAGCGCATCCCGCGACATCCGGAACGAGCGTTCGGTACGGCGGTCGATCTCGAAGTCCTGACCGATCCGGCGCATGAAATCGTCGAGCGGCGTGGCGAAGCGATGCATCGGCAGCACCACGGACGCGCGCAGCCGCTTGGTGATCTCGGAGATGCCGCCCAGCGACATGGTGTAGGTGCCGTCGATCGGCACCATCACGATGTCGAGCCGCCCGATCTGGGCGAAATGGCTGTCGTCCAGCTTGTGGTGGAGATGGCCGAGATGCCCGATGCAGAGGCCAGCGACCTCGAAGATGAAGATCGAGTTGCCGTCGCGGATCATGTCGCTGCCGGCATCGTCACCGAAATAGCGGCGGATGTCGGTCGTGACGTTGCGGATGATGGTGTCGCCGATGCGGGTCGAGACGATGGCCGGCTTGCCGTCCTCGCTCCAGCCATGCAGCACATGGGGAATGCGCTTATCCGGGAATAATGTGTAGTGGGTGCTGTGGGCCCGGTTCATGGTGACGACGTCGGGGAGCCGGCCGACCTGATAGGCGCCGCTATAGTCGGTGGCGATGCGCAGGCCGCCGGGCGTGTCGATGAAATAGGTGGAATGGCCGGCATAGGTGATCTCGACCCCGGGCGCCGCTGCTGCCTGCCGGAACGCGACCGGCATCGCGCGGGGCGCCGCGTTCGCCATCGCCAGGCATTCGCTGCGCTGTGGTGGCTGCTGGGCGAGAACAGGTGCGGCCAGCGAGCCGAGAAACGCAAAAGCCGTCAGCAGGAGTCGCAACATGAAAACCGTCCGCCGCTCATCAACGACCTGCTGAGTGTATCGACGAATTATCCTTGCGTCATGTGCCGCCGGCCAACCGCGCCAATCCGCCGCTTGCCTCGACCAGTTTCACGGCCCTCTTGTCGAAAGAAACGAAGGTATCGGCTCCAAGCCAGTCGCCCTCGTGAGCGATGACACCATCGGCGAAATCACCCCCGGCCTCGAGGAATGCCAATCCGGCCTCGGCCGTGGGCCGGTCAACAACCGTATTGGAGGCATTGATCAAGTGCCGGATCGAAGCCGCGATATTGGCAGCCGAAGTCTTGTAGCCTCGAGAGAGAACCCAGGTCAGCTCGCACAATGCGGGGATCGAAATAGCGATGAGGTCTGCCTTCTTGAGAAGGGCTTCGGCCACCTTGCTCTGTTCGGCATGATCTCCGACCAGAACCCGCACCAGGACATTGGTGTCAGGTGTCATCTTCATCGCTTACCGGCCCAGCCGTCAGCAATGACTTCGTTCATTTCCTCGATCGACAGTGATCGATCGTTCGTTTTTCCTTTCAGGAAGCCGAAGGCATCCGAAATCTTTCCGGTAGGTCGAGCGGCCTTCACCTCAACTCGTCCCCCTGGAAGTTTTTCTATCGAGATCTTGTCGCCCGGATGTACACCGAGGTGTTCCAGGAGATCCTTCCGGAGCGTGACCTGCCCCTTTGCCGTGACAGTAAGAATACTCATCGCAGCCTCAATTCTTGCCATCCTTAAGTAAGGTAATTTAGCCTTACTTTCAAGGAGGCTCACCCGCTTTCTAGTCCCGCCTAGGGCTGAACTTCCAGGTGATTGCGACGAGGCCGGCCGTGATCAGGCCGCTGACGAGGCCGGCGATGGGCAGGGCCAGCAGCAGCGCGGCAGTGGCCGCCCAGCCGATCGAGGAGAAGGCCTCGGCAAAGGTCGCAAGCCGCGAGGAGGTCTGGCGCCGGCGGAACTGGCTGCGCCGGGCCTGCACCCGGAACCAGAGCTGGATCGCGGTGGCGGAGGCCGCGCTGACCAGGACGGCGCCGGCGCTGATCGCCGCCTGGAATGGCGAGGCGAAGGCGAGCGCCGCGATCAGCGGACAGAAGATCGCGGCGATCGCGATCAGCACGACCTCGATCTTGGCGCGGGTGACGCTGGATGGCGTCAGCGGTGCGGTGGCGACGAGGTCGGGGGCGTCCTCGCCCGAGATCGTCAGCCAGGCCAGCCCGCCGGCGAGCTGTCCGGCCGCCATCACGATCACCGGTGTGATCAGCGTCAGTGCCGCGGAGCTCTCGGCAAAATTGCGCCAGAGCAGCAGCGCCGGCGGCACCAGGTAGAGCAGCTGCATCAGGGTCTGCGAGATCAGCCAGGGATCGCGCCACAGCAGCATGAACTCCTTGCGCCGCAGCGCCTGCTGCCGCGATCCGCCGCGGAACGGGCGCTCCTTGGCGTGCACGCGGCCGGATGCGCCATGGGCCGCCGCATCGATGGCGGTGTCGGCAAAGCGGTCGGAAAAGATCGCCATGACGCCTCCGAGCAGCACCAGGCCGAACGCCAGCAGCAGCAGCAACGCCTCGCTGTCGCCGAGGGCCGCGCGCGCCGGCCACCACCAGATGCTGTCGACGTCGGGTGCGTAGGCTTCGAGGCTACCCGAGGTCAGGATGGTGAAGCGCGACAGCGTGCCGTAGGACATGATCGCGGCGACCTGGAGCGCGATCACGAAGCCGGCGCCGATGATTGCGGCGAGGATCTGGGCGATGAGACGGGTCCGTGCCGGGCCGATCAGCCGGAACAGCAGGATGGTGATGGCGATCGAGATCGCCGCGGCCGACAGGCCCATCGCGACCACGACGCCGAACGCGCTGAGCCAGCGCGCGCCACCGCCGATCACAAGCACGTCGATGAAGGGCGTCGAGAACAACAGCGCCATCATCGTCACGCTGAGCGCGATCGCGGCGATGCGCACCGAGAACAGATTGGCCAGCCTCGCCGGCGAGGACATGATGAGGTCGAGATCGGCGCGGGCGTAGAACACCCGCGTCACCGATTCGATCGCCTGCGACAGCATCAAGGTCCAGGCCAGGACAATCATCGCCGAGATCACGATCAGCGAGGATTTGTCGAGCGGCAGTTGCAGGTCGGCGAAACGGCCGATCACGGCCCAGGCCGGCAAGTGCAGCAGCGCGGCGAAGCAGAGCAGGCCGATCACTGCAGCGCGCGTGCGTTTGCGCCGGCCTCCCGTCATCATGGCGAACCATTCGCGCCAGGCGAGCCGGAGCTCGTGGCGGGCGAACCAGGACAGTGCGGTCGTCGAGCTCATGCGGCGTCCGGAAGCGTCACCAGCGCGATGAAGAGATCCTCGAGGCTGGTATCGGCATGGCCGTTCTGCCGGCGCAGCTCGTCGAGCGTGCCTTCGGCGACCAGCTGGCCCGATGCGATCACGCCGATGCGGTCGGCCATGCGCTCGGCGACCTCGAGTATATGCGTGGTCATGATGACCGTGCAGCCGGCGCGGACGCGCGCGCCGAGCAGGCCCTTCACATGACGGGCGGAGACGGCATCGAGGCCGGTCAGCGGCTCGTCGAGGATGATGAGGCGGGGATCGTGCACCAGTGCGCCGGCGAGCGCCACCTTCTGGCGCATGCCCTTGGAAAAGCCCTCGCAGCGCTCGTGCCGGTGCGGCGCGAGGCCGAGCGAATAGAGCAGCTCCTGCGCCACCGGCTCTGAGGCCGAGGGTACGATGCCCCAGAGGCCCGCGACGAATTCGAGATATTCGAGCGGTGTCAGCTTGTCATAGATCATCGGCTCGTCGGAGACCCACGCCATCACCTGCTTGGCGGCAACGGGGTTCTGGAGCGCATCGATGCCGAAGATCGAGACGCTGCCGGCATCGGGTCTGAGCAGGCCCGCAACCATGCGCAAGCTGGTGGTCTTGCCGGCACCGTTGGGGCCGACCAGCGCATAGAACTCGCCGGCATGAATCGTGAGATCGAGGCCGTCGACCGCCAAGCGGTCAAAACGCTTGGTTAACCCTCGGACTTCCAGCGCAGCGCTGTCCGGCTTCATGACGGCCATACCATCCGGTTTTGCATTGCCCGCGACCATGACGTGAAGATGTTTCGGCACCGTGAATCTACGGTCGACTAATTCCGGCATCCGGGACCGACCAAAGCAAGTCACCCTTTGTTGACAGCGCATTGCGGTTCAGGCTGAATTGGCCTTGGGACAAATGGTGCTAACGCAGCGAAACGACTGCGTAGCGACTGGACACAAGATGCGGCAAGCGGTCACGAAGAACCGACGGCTGCATCGGGAGGACGCGCGTCGATGCTGGATTTTGTTCAGCAGCTGGTCAGCGGTGTTGCGCTCGGCTGCGTTTACGGCCTGATCGCGCTTGGCTTCGTGCTCGTCTACAAGGCCACGGAGGTCGTCAATTTCGCCCAGGGCGATCTGATGATGCTCGGCGGCTTCTTCGCATTTACCTTCATCGGCATGATGGGCCTGAACTACTGGATCGGCTTTGCCGGTGCGGTGGCCGCCATGGCGCTGTTCGGCATGGTGGCGGAGCGGGTCGTGGTGCGGCCGATCCTCGGCTACCCCCAATTCTCCATCATCATGGTCACCATCGGGCTCGGCTATTTCCTGCGCTCGATCGCCGGCATGATCTGGGGCACCGACGACCTCAAGATCGAGACGCCGTTCAGCCAGGGCGTGCTGCGGATGGGCTCGCTGGTGCTCGCCTATGACAAGCTCTCGGTGATTGCGGCGACGATGATCCTGTGCACGCTGTTGTGGCTGTTCTTCAACAAGACCACGCTCGGCACCGCGATGCGCGCCAGCTCCGAGAACATGCTCGCGGCCTACTACATGGGCATTCCGGTGAAGCGCGTGGTGTCGATTGTCTGGGCCATCAGCGCGGCGGTCGCGACCTGCGCCGGCGTGCTGCTGGCGCCGATCACGTTCATCCACTCCAATGTCGGCCTCGTGCTCGGCCTGAAGGCGTTTCCGGCCGCGGTGCTCGGCGGCTTCGGCTCGATCCCGGGCGCGGTCGTCGGCGGCGTGCTGATCGGCGTGATCGAGAGCATGGCGGGCTTCTACCTGCCGGAGGGCTGGAAGGACGTCGCGCCCTATCTCGTGCTGCTTGCCGTGCTGCTCCTGAAGCCCGAAGGCCTGTTCGGCCTCCACGTCCGCAAGAAGGTCTGAACGCCATGCGCTTCCTGTTCAAGACCGACTATGAAGACGACATCAAACTGTTTCCGCATTCGGGCTACGTCGTCTCCTACGGCATCCTGATCGCGCTGCTGCTGATCGCGCCCCATGTGCTGTCCAGCTATGTGATGAGCCAGCTCGTCTTCGTCTGCATCTACGCGATCGTCGGCGTGGCGCTCCTGATCCTGACCGGCTTCACCGGCCAGGCCTCGCTCGGGCACGCCGCGTTCCTCGCGATCGGAGCCTACACTGCGGCCTACTTGCAGAAATACAACGTGCCGTTCCCGGTCTACTTCCTCGCCGCCGGAGCTTTGACCGGCTTCATCGGCGCGCTGGTCGGCTTTCCCGCCTTGCGCCTGACCGGCATCTATCTCGTCATCGCCACCATCTCCTTTGCCCTGATCGTCGAGGAGATCCTGGCGCGCTGGGAGAGCGTGACCCACGGCAACGAGGGCATGCGGGTCAAGACGCTGTCGCTGCTCGGCGTCGCGGTGCCGCGCGATAGCCCGACCTTCTATTATCTGTGCCTTGCCGTTCTCGTGCTGACCATCGTCGGCACGCTCAATCTGCTGCGCTCGCCGACCGGCCGCGCCTTCGTCGCCATCCGCGACTCCGAGACGGCGGCGCGCAGCATGGGCGTCAATGTCGCGCTCTACAAGGTGAAGTCGTTCGCGATCTCGGCGGCGATCACCGGCTTTGCCGGCGTCCTGTTCGCGCACAAGCTCTCCTTCATCTCGCCGGAGATGTTCACGCTCCAGCTCTCGATCGAGTTCATCATCGTGATCCTGATCGGCGGCACTTTCAGCCTGCATGGTGCGGTGCTGGGTGCGATCTTCATCGTGATGATCGATCCGTTCCTGACCTATCTGAAGGACGACATGCCCGGCATCATCGCCGGCATCGCCGCGGCGTTCGGGGCGGGCACGGCGACCGCGGCCGAGATCCAGTCCAAGGTCGCCGCCTTCGCCTCGCTCAACGGGCTGAAGGGCGCGATCTACGGCATCATCATCGTGCTGTTCGTGCTGTTCGAGCCGCTCGGGCTCTACGGCCGCTGGCTCAAGATCAAGCTCTTCTTCCAGCTGTTCCCGCTCTACAAGCGCGCCACCTTCAAGCGGCAGAAGATCTACGTGAAGTCGGAGCGCAACCGATGAGCTATTTCCGCGCCGAGAACCTGTCGCTGCACTTCGGCGGCCTCAAGGCAGTCGATGCGGTGTCCTTCGCGGTCGAGAAGGGCGAGATCCTCTCGATCATCGGCCCCAACGGCGCCGGCAAGAGCTCGATCTTCAACCTGATCTCGCGGATCTACCGGCCGACCTCGGGCCGCATCTTCTTCGAGGACCAGGACATCACAGAGCAGCCGCCCTACGACATCGCCAAGCTCGGCATCGCCCGCACCTTCCAGAACATCGAGCTGTTCGAGAACGCGACCGTGCTGTCGAACCTGCTGGTCGGCCGTCACCGCCATTCCACCACCCAGCTCTGGCAGGAGCTCCTGTTCCTGCCCAGCGTGCGCGCCAACGAGAAGCTGCACCGCCGCCGGGTCGAGCAGGTCATCGAATTCCTCGATCTCGAGCCTTATCGCGACAAGCTCATCTCCGGCCTGCCCTATGGCGTGCGCAAGGTGATCGAGCTCGCTCGCGCGCTGTGCTCGGAGCCGAAGCTGATCCTGCTCGACGAGCCGTCAAGCGGCCTCAACGTCGAGGAGACCGACGACATGTCGTTCTGGATCCGCGACCTGAAGAACGAGCTCGGCGTCACCGTGCTGATGGTCGAGCACGACATGTCGCTGGTCAATCGCGTCTCCGACCGCGTCATCGCGCTGAACTACGGCCGGGTGCTGGCGATGGGCTCGCCGGCCGAGGTGCAGCAGCATCCCGATGTCGTCGCTGCGTATCTGGGAGCCTGAGGCGATGGACGCGACTACGACACCCGAGACCATCCTGAAGCTCTCGAACATCGAGAGCTATTACGGGCCGATCATGGCGATCCGCGGCATCTCGCTGGAGGTGCCGCGCGGGCGCATCGTCACGCTGCTCGGTGCCAATGGCGCCGGCAAGACCACGGTGCTGAAGACCATTTCCGGTATCCTGGACCCGCAAAAGGGCGCGATCGAGTTCATGGGCAAGCCGATCCAGCGCATGGAGGCCGACCGGATCGTGCGGCTCGGCCTCAGCCACGTGCCGGAGGGCCGCGAAGTCTTTCCCTTCCTCTCGGTCCGCGAGAATTTGATGATGGGCGCCTATCCGCGCCGGGACCGCGACGGCGTCGCGGAGGATCTGGAGCGGGTCTACGGCTATTTCCCCCGCCTGAAGGAGCGCATCAACCAGCCGGCCGGCCAGCTCTCCGGCGGCGAGCAGCAGATGCTCGCGATCGGCCGCGCCCTGATGAACCGGCCGGCGCTGCTCTTGCTCGACGAGCCCTCCCTCGGCCTGTCACCGCTGCTGGTGAAGGAGATCTTCACCATCATCCGCCGCGTCAACGAGGAGCAGGGCATGTCGATCCTGCTGGTCGAGCAGAACGCCAAGGTGGCGCTGGAGACCGCACATTATGGCTATGTCCTGGAGATCGGCCGCATCGTGATGAACGACACCTGCGACCGCTTGATGCATTCCCAGGACATCCAGGAATTCTACCTTGGTGCCAAGGAAGCGGGCGCGCGCGGCGAGCGGCGCTGGAAAAAGAAGAAGACATGGCGGTGAGAACGAGCTGGCAGTAAGATGAGCTTGCCATCCGCAACGACAGACCGCCGGCAAGGCAGGCAGCGGAGGCAGGACGACGAGGAGGAGAGGTGCATGACCCGACCGGCGGTGCTGACGGTCGCTGATACGATCGCGAAGAGCTTTCTGCGCGCCGCCGAGACGCGGGGCGACAGGCCGGCGATCCGCGAGAAGAAGTTCGGCATCTGGCAGCCGACGAGCTGGCGAGAATGGCTGGAGATCTCCAAGGAAGTCGCCTATGCGCTTCGTGCCTCCGGCTTCATGCCCGGCGACGTCGCCTCCATCATCGCCAATGCCGTTCCCGAATGGGTCCACGCCGACATGGGCATCCTGTGTGCCGGCGGCGTCGCCTCCGGCATCTACCCGACCGATGCATCGTCCCAGGTGGAATATCTCGTCAACGATTCTGCCACCAAGGTGATCTTCGTCGAGGACGAGGAGCAGCTCGACAAAGTGCTCGCCTGCCGCACCCGCTGCCCGACCCTGCAGAAGATCATCGTGTTCGACATGGAAGGCCTCAGCGGCTTCTCCGACGACATGGTGTTGTCGCTCGACGAGTTTCGCGCGCTCGGGCGCAACCACATGGTCGGTCGCGAAGCGCTGTGGCAGGAGATGATCGACAGCCGCAGCGCCGGCGATCTCGCGATCCTCGTCTACACGTCGGGCACGACCGGCCCGCCCAAGGGCGCGATGCACGCCAACCGCAGCGTGACGCATCAGATGCGGCACGCCAACGACTTCATTCCGGCGCAGGAGGACGAGGAGCGGCTGATCTTCCTGCCGCTCTGCCATGTCGCCGAACGCATCGGCGGCTACTACATCTCGGTCGCACTCGGCTCGGTGATGAATTTCGCCGAAAGCCAGGAAACCGTGCCTGACAATCTGCGCGAGGTACAGCCGACCGTCTTCCTGGCGGTGCCGCGCATCTGGGAAAAGTTCTATTCCGCGATCACCATCGCGCTGAAGGATGCGACGCCGCTGCAGCAATGGGTCTATCGCCGCGCCATCGACATCGGCTACCGCATGGTCGATTGCCGGCTCGAGGGCAGGACGCCGCCGCTGTCGCTGCGCATCGCCAACGGTCTGGCCTATCGCATCGCATTCCGCAACATTCGCCGCATGATCGGGCTCGACCGCTGCCGCATCGCCTTCACCGGCGCGGCGCCGATCGCGCCGGAGTTGATCCGCTGGTATCTCGCGCTCGGCATCGACATCCATGAGGTCTACGGGCAGACCGAGAATTGCGGGGTTGCCACCATGATGCCGGCGGAGCGGATCAAGCTCGGCTCTGTCGGCACGGCCGTGCCCTGGGGCGAGGTCATGCTGTCGCCCGAGGGAGAGATCCTGATCAAGGGCGACTTCCTGTTCATGGGCTATCTGAACCAGCCGGAGAAGACTGCCGAGACCATCGATTCCCGCGGCTGGCTGCACACCGGCGACGTCGGCACCATCGACAATGAAGGCTTCGTCCGCGTCACGGATCGGATGAAGGACATCATCATCACCTCCGGCGGCAAGAACATCACGCCGTCCGAGATCGAGAACCAGCTCAAATTCTCGCCCTACATCTCCGATGCCGTGGTGATCGGCGACAAACGGCCGTACCTCACCTGCCTCGTGATGATCGACCAAGAGAATGTCGAGAAGTTCGCGCAGGACCACGACATCCCCTTCACCAACTATGCCAGCCTGTGTCGGGCGGTCGAGATCCAGGATCTGATCTGGCGCGAGATCGAGCAGGTGAATGGCAATTTCGCCCGCGTCGAGAGCATCAAGCGTTTTTATCTGATCGAACGCCAGCTGACGCCCGAGGACGAGGAGCTGACGCCGACCATGAAGCTGAAGCGCGGCTTCGTGAACAAGCGCTACGCCGCCGAGATCGAGGCGATGTATCGCGAGCGCGCGGTGGCGTGAGACGCCTGGCCCGCCAGCCAGGTGACGAGGAAACAGCGGGGGAGCGATGGCCACGCCCTTCGCGCAACACTGGCCAGGGAGAGGAGACGTCAATGTCGAAATCGTTCAGGGCGTTCGGCCTTGCGGTGAGCGCAGTCGTGCTCACGCATCTGCCGGCCGCGGCGCAAACTAAGGTCACCAACGAGGGCATCTCGGCAACCGAGATCGTCATCGGCACGCACCAGGACCTGTCGGGTCCGATCAAGGGGTGGGGTGTTCCGGTCGCGAACGGCATGAAGATGGCGGCCGAGGAGATCAATGCGGCCGGCGGCATCAACGGCCGCAAGATCCGGCTGGTCGTCGAGGACAGCGGCTACGATCCGAAGAAGGCCGTGCTGGCGTCGCAAAAGCTGATCGAGCGCGACAAGATCTTCGCCATGGTGGGGCCGATGGGATCGCCGACGGTGCTCGCCGCGCAGGACATCCTGTTCGACGCCGGTGTCCTGCAGCTCTTCCCGCTGACGGCGGCCGAGTTCACCTTCAAATTCGATCCGGCCAAGCCGCAGGAACGGCTGAAGTTCAACAATCTGCTGCCCTATGTCGAGAGCACGCGGGCCGCGGTGAAATACATGATCGAGTGGAAGGGCTTCAAGAAGCCCTGCATCATGCATCAGGACGACGAGTACGGTAAGAACGTGCTCGACGGCTTCAATCAGCAGCTCACCGCGATGAAGGCGCAGCCGGCCTCGATCACGAGCTACAAGCGCGGCGCCTCCGATTTCAGCGCGCAGATCGCCAAGATGAAGTCCGACGGCTGCGACCTCGTCGTGCTCGGCACCGTGCTCCGCGAGACCATCGGGGCGATGACCGAAGCCAAGAAGCTGGGCTGGGACGTTACCTTCCTCGGTGCCACCCCCACCAATGTGATGGAGGTTCCGGCGCTGGGCAAGGAAGCCGTCGAGGGTCTCTATGCCGCCAGCGGCTTCGAGATTCCCTATGAGGACACCGCCAAGGGCAAGGTGAAGGACTGGCTCGTCAACTACAAGAAGATGTTCAACGCCGACGCCAACACCCAGGCCATCATCGGCTACAATGCGATGATGACGTTTGCGTTCTATGCGAACAAGGCGGGCAAGGATCTGACCGGCCAGAAGATGCTGGATTCGCTCGAGTCGGGTGAGAAATTCCTCGACATCTTCAACTCGCCGCCGACCAAGTTCTCCAAGACCGACCACCTCGCCAACACCATCACCCAGGTGCAGCAGGTCAAGGGCGGCCGCTGGGTGCTGGTGAAGGACAATCTGATGTTCTGATGCTTCGCTTCGCACTTGGGGTTCGAGAGCCTTCTCATCGTCATGGCCGGGCTTGTCCCGGCCATCCACGTCTTACTACGCAGCACAAAGAACGTGGATGCCCGGGACAAGCCCGGGCATGACGACCTCTTGTAACGGTCCAAATGCGATAGCCCTCCCCCTCCAGGGGATAGTGAAAGTTCAATGCGAGCCCTCCAGGGGAGGGCAAGAGTTCACGATCCCCCGCCTGCCGTACCCGAATTCACCGGAGCCAGCTCGTCCTCGCGGCAGCGCCAGCCGTCGGCGGCTTTCACGAAGGCAAAATTCCGCTGGATCCGCAGGCGCCGCGTGACGTTGAAGGCTTCTGCGGACCGCTCCTTGTTTCCGGCTCCCGGCTGAGGACGGCCCGTCCTGGCGTCCCAGCAGGTGCCGGTGCAGGTGGAGGCGACCTTGCTGCACATGGTGAAGGGCGCCAGCACGACCATCTCGATCTCGCCCGTGACCTGTGCCTCCTGATCGGTCGCATGGCTGTCGAGTGCGTAGACGCGGTTGATGCGGAGGAAGTTGCCGCAGGAATTGGCGGCATGGATGCGCGCGGCGCAGAAGTCGACCGCGTCGGTATCGGGCGAGCGGGCTGCGACCTGCCGGCCAAACACCTTCTTGGGATCGCCCTTCGCCGTGCGAATCTCGTCGGTCCTGCGCTTCAGATGGTCGGCGAGACAGTCTTCCGCGGTCTCCAATTCCTGGAGCGGCACGTTCTCCTTGCCGACGAGATTGCATTTGCGGTCGCGCTCTCGCGTCCACCTGCCGTATTCGGCGAAGGCAAAGCGCGCGGCGGTCGGGTCCAGCTTGCCGATCAGGCCGAGCACCAGGCCGTTGAGCTCAGTTTCGGCGACCGCCAGCGCAGGATCCGCGCAGATCAGCGCGCCGGCCGCGGTGTTGGCCGCGAGGCAGTCGAAATCCGGATCACGCACGATCGCGGTGCGCTCCTCGGTCACCTTGAGCAGGCACGCCTTCACCCGGTCGAATTCGTCGGCGCGGATCGCGGTCTGGCCGACGATGCCGCAACCGAGGTTTCTTTGGCGGATCCAGATCGCATTCTCCTCGATCGCCGGCAGGCGATCGGGCAGGCGGGCGAGTCGCGCCTCGACCGCCGTGCTCAGCTTCTCGGCGGCGGCGGCCAGCTCAGTATCACCACAGAACAGCTGATTGCCGGGATCGCGAATCTGCTGGCAGTTGTTCTTGGCGAACAGCGGCAGCCTGTCGGCGATGGAGCGGTCAGATTGCGCGGAGCCAGGCGCCGTCGGCAACGCCAGCAGCGCAAGCACAGTGAGCACCGTGAACCGCATTCCCCTCGTCCCTCAGCGTGGCCGCGGCCATGCTAGAGCGTTTTCGAGCGAAGTGGATACCGGTTCGCGTAAAGAAAACGCGTCAAAACAAGAATCTAGAGCTTCGGTTCTGATTCAATCAGAACCGATTATGCTCTAGCCGTCCGGATCGTGCAACGAAACGGCTTTATGGTGGGGCAGGCGACGAGAGAGCCGCAATCAGCGCGTCTCGGCGGCCATCGAGACCCGGATCGGTTCGTCGACATATTTCAGAACGGCCGACTGGTGAAGCACGAACAGCGGCCGGTAGATCTGTGCAGCCTCGTCCTCGACCATCGCCATGCGGCGATTGTCGAGCATCAGCCAGTGGCCGTCGAGCCGTGCGGCGGCGACCGCATGCGCTTCGCCGGCCCTGACGTCGCGCACCACGACGATGCGGAGGTCCTCGGCGGCAACGCCGGCGAGCCGCAGTGCGGCGAGCTTGGCAATGGCATAGTCCTCGCAATCGCCGCCGCCGCGCTGGAAGGTCGCAAGCGGCGAACTCCAGACGTCGTCGATGCCGTCATCGGCGGCCCGGATGGCGAGGTTGATGGCGCGGTTGGCTTCGCCGAGGCGCGCACGGCCGTCGCGGCCGCGGACCTGGTCGACGATGGCGAGCAGCTTCAGGGCCGCAGGCGATGCGCAATTGTCCCGGTCGCCGTCGCACAGCGCGAGTTGCACCATGTCGTCGTCGAGCCTGTCCTTCAGCGTCAGCCATTTCTGCCGCAAATTGCCGGCGGAGAGGGAGAAGGCGAACACGCCGAAAGGTTCGGCGGATTTGCGCACGAGGACGCCGGCGCCCGGCGACAGCAGCGTGCCGGCGCGAAGCTCGGCGGCCGATCCGAGCAGGATCAATCCGCACATGACAAGGATTGCGCGCCAGGCGCGCGAGCGAGTAGCGGTCTCCATCTGACATCCCCTTCCCGGGCTTCGCGAAATCCCCCTCGATCTCGACGTGCCGGGCCTTGTTGCTTTCGCGGAGATAGTACGAGACGGGCCGTTTTGTTCTGCTTAATGCGCTCGGCAGGGGTTCCAAATCCGGGAAACAGGCTGAAATGCGCCTGCTCAAATTGCGTAAAATTTTACGAATCGGGGCTAGGAGATCGCCAGCTGCCGCGAAACGGAACCATTTGCAGGTGCTGGTTGTGCGTCCGTCGAATCCGCCTCCTATGGCTACCGGCCCGCTTTTTCAGGGCTTCTGTTAGTTAGGTCACAGATTTAAGTCCGTATTTGCCGCAGTGTGTTGCGGGGCACCACGAAGAAAAGATGACACAAGTATTCGCTGCCTGATCTATACGTTCGAATATTTTGGGGTGCCGAAAATGGGCTCGAATAACCGCAATTATACTTGCAAGTATCTCCAGAGTTCTCCTGCTTCCTCTATGAGGACTTGGCCCGATTGCGCCGTTGGCGGCTCGGTGATGCGGAATCACACAAGCAATAGATGGTTTCGCTAAGGACTTGGTAATGCTATGCAAGCTTAGGCGGTCGATACTTACTTAGATTTTAACCCTTTTTACGGTGCGCGGTTGAATTACGCTGGCAAATTTGACGCCGCGATCCCCTTGGACGGCCAGGGTTCCCGTTCCCTGGGCGATATCCATGTCGATTCCTTTGCACCCAAGCCGTTCATCGCAAAGGCGCATGGTCACGTGCCCGAAGGTGCGGTCGTCGTTCCCGACCCCAACCTGATCTTCAATGGCGAGTTCAAGCGCACGGGCCTCGATCTCGTGCTGTCCCATGAGGGGCGCGAGTTCGTCGTCCACGACTATTTCAGAGGCGACAAGCGCGCAGCCATCGCCTCGTCGGACGGCGCCCACCTCACCGGCGACATCGTCAACGCGCTCACCGGCCATGTGCAATATGCGCAGGCCGCGCCCGGCACGGCCGCAGCCCAGGTCATCGGCCACGTCACCAAGCTGGTCGGCAGCGCGACAGCGATCCGTAACGGCGTCTCGGTCATCCTGAACAACGGCGACAACGTCGAGAAGGGCGACGTGGTCTCGACCGGTGCCGATTCGACGCTCGGCATCACCTTCATCGATGGCACCGTGTTCGGCCTGTCCTCCAATGCGCGGATGGTGCTGAACGAGATGGTCTACGACCCCAACGGGTCGAGCAACTCCTCGCTGCTGAGCCTCGTCGCCGGCACCATCACCTTCGTCGCCGGCGAGACCGCCAAGCACGGCGACATGAAGGTCGACACGCCGGTCGCAACCATGGGCATCCGCGGCACGGCGGTGCTGACCCAGATCAATTTCGTCGTCCCGGCCGGGGGCGGCGATCCGCAGCCGCAGGCCAGCTTCCAGGTGCTGGTCGAGCCGAACGGCACGACGGGCTCCTACATCCTGTTCGACAAGGTCACGCTGCTGCCGATCGCGACGGTCAACCAGGCCGGTCAAATGATCCAGATCAGCGGCGGCAACGTCTCGATCACCAATGGGCTGCTGTCGCCGGACGTGCAGAAGCTGATCACGGACGTGTTCACGCTTAAGTTCACCGACAACACGAACACCAAGCTGACCACGAACTTCACCGACACGCTTACGCCGATGAGCCTGGACGTGGTGTTCAAGTCGGCATCCGGCGCCGTCGCGACCGCGACATTCGTCAACCTCAATACGCAAGGGCAGGAGGGGCCGAGCACACCCCCGCCGCTCGTCACCCGTATTCCCGGCCAGCCGCTGGTGCAGAGCCTCGATTCCGGCGGCAACGTGAAGACGGCATTCGCGCTGACCGAGCGCGCCGACACGACGGGCGCGACGACGCCCGACACGGTCTCCGGCCGGATCACCTTCATCGATCAGAATCTCGGCGACCGGCCGACGGTGAGCATAAGCCTCGCCGAGGCGCCGAACTACATCTACAAGAATGCCGGCCAGCAGGACGTCACGGGCTCGCTCTCCGTGCTCCAGAAGCAGGCCATCGTGGCGACGCAGATCCAGATCGGCGTCGTCCCCGATCCCGGCAACAACAACAACGGCTCGGCGGTCTGGACCTACACGATCCCGGACAAGGTCTTCGACTTCCTCGCGGCCGGCGAGACGCTGACGCTGACCTACATGGTCCGCGTCGACACCAATTTCACGGTGAACCCTGAGAGCAAGTTCATTCCCATCACCATCACGATCACGGGAACGAACGACAAGCCTACCGTTGCGACGTCGGGTGGCACCGTCATCGAGCAGGTCGGGACCGGTAACGAGGCTCTGGACGTCATCACCGGCACGGTCACCTTCACCGACGTCGATCTGACCGACCGGCCGATCGTGAGCGCGGCGCTCTCGACCGTCGAGCCGTTCAAATATCTCGACGCCGAAGGCAACGACATCACGACGTTGACCCCGGCGCAGCTCGCCGCGATCGCCGCCGTCAAGGTGTCGCTGACGGTGGTTCAGGGCGCCGGAAACGGCAACAACGGCACGGCCACCTGGACCTACAGCGTTCCCGACCATCTCTTCGACTTCCTGGCTAAGGACGAGAAGCTGATCCTCAACTACGTGGTGCAGGTCGATGACGGCCACGGCGGTGTCGTCAGCACGCCGCTCACGGTGTCCATCGACGGGGCGGACGTCAATGTCGAGGGCACGAACGACGTCCCGACGGTCGTCGAAGACTCCACGACGCCGACCGGCGCCGTGACCGAGGATACGTCGTCAACAACCTTGGCGGCGAATGGCACCATTACATTCAACGATCCGGACCTCACGGATACGCACACTGCGAGTTACGTCCTGAAGTCGACGTCGTCGAGCGCGCATCTGCCCGGCTTCGGCAACGGCACGTCGCATATCGGCACTTTCGCGCTTGCAGCGGTGAACGAGAGCCCAGGCGCCAGCTCTCGCGGGTCGGTCGGCTGGACGTTTACGCTCAACAATAATGATCCGGTGCTGCAGTCGCTGGCCGAAGGCCAGACCATCACGCAGGTCTACACCGTCAAGCTCGATGACCATCACGGTGGCACCGTCACCCGCGACGTGACGGTCACCATCACCGGCACCAACGATGCGCCGACAGTCACGAGCAGTGCAAACGCGGCAAAGGGGTCCGTCACCGAGGATACCGGCGCGACACTGTCGATCGCCGGCACGCTGGCGATCCAGGATCTGGACCTGATCGACACCCATACGGCGCATGCGGTGTTCACTTCGTCATCCGCCAGCTCGACCTTGCCGGGGTTCGGTGCCAACGCGAACATCGGCACCTTCACGATCGATCCGTCGGTGCTGGAATACAGCACGGACACCAACAACGGCGCGACGCTGGGCTGGCACTTCAGCCTCGCCAACAACAACGCGGTGCTGCAGTCGCTGGCGAAGGGCCAGACCATCACCCAGGTCTACACCGTCACCTTCACCGACAATCACGGCGCGCAGGTCTCGCAGAACGTGACCGTCACGATCAACGGCGCCAACGACGCGCCGACGATCACGAGCGATGCCTGCGCGGCGACGGGCTCGGTTATCGAGGATGAGGGCACCACGCTCTCGATCGACGGCACGCTGGCGATCCAGGATTTCGATCTGATCGACGCCCACACCGCGCAAGCCGTGTTCAAATCGGCGACATCGAACGCGCTTCTGCATGGTTTCGACGGCGACACGCCGCTAGGCACCTTCACGATTGATTCCGCGGTCGCAGAGTTCAACACCGACACCGACAACGGTGCGACACTGGGCTGGCACTTCAGCCTCGACAACGACAATGCGGTGCTGCAGTCGCTGGGGCAGGGCCAGACCATCACCCAGGTCTACACCGTCACCTTCACCGACGATCACGGCGCGCAGGTCTCCCAGGACGTCACCGTCACGATCAACGGCACGAACGACGCGCCAACCCTGTCCGATCTCCATATCGGTCCGCTCACGGACACCGCCGCGGCCGACACCTTCTCCGATATCACCGGGCAATTGGCCGGGACCGACGCCGACAGCGGCGAGACGGCGACGCTGACCTACGCCGTCCTCAATGCAGATCACCACGCGGCGACGACGGTCGCGGGCCTGTACGGGACGCTGACCGTCAACGCCGACGGCAGCTACAGCTACGTTCCGAATGCAGCCGCGATCAACGCGCTGGCAGCCGGATCGTATGCCGACACGTTCACGGTCCAGACCACGGACATCCATGGTGCGACCGACACGGCAACGCTCACGGTGGACGTGACTGGCGCCGACGACGCCGGCGGCCCGGTCATCAACACCGAAAGCTTCCAGGTCGAGCACATCACCGAGAACAGCAACGAGATCATCACCGATCTTAAGATTACTGACACCGATCCCGGCGCAGCGACGGACACTTTCACGGTCACGCTGTCGACCGCGAATCCGGACGTCAGCCTCGCCAGCGTTTATCCGACGACGGGCACGCTCGCCCAGATCAACACCGGCCTCGCAGAGGGCGCGGGCATCGTCTACGATCCGACCGGCGCGAATCCCGAGGCAGAGCTGCCCGGAATCGAACAGATCACGCTGACTGTTGCGGACTCGGCCGGTCGTTCCGACACTGTAAATTTCATCTTCGTCGAAGGAGCCGAGAGCCAGGGCATCACCCTGCAGGGCACTGGCGGCAAGGACGTTATTTTCGCGACCGAGTCGAGCGACACGCTCATCGGCGGCGGCGCCAAGGACCAGTTCGTGTTCGCGCCGGCGTCGCCACAGGATCAGGTCCAGCACACCGTGAACGATTTCGAGTTCGGTCTCGACAAGATCGACCTGCGGCAGTTCAGCGGCATCAGCTCTTGGAGCGACCTTGCCGCGGCCACCGCGCAGGATGGCGGCACGCTGCTCACACTGGATAGCCACGAGACGATCCTGCTCAAGGGTGTCGCCGTCGCGAATCTCCAATCCAGCGATTTCATCTTCGGCGCTCACGGCGCCTAGTGAATGCGGTGGCCGCCGGCTGGCCTGTGACCGCGGCAAAAAATCCATGATCTTCAGCACTCGGGAATAGCCAATCGCACGCCGACGCTCCATGATCGCTGCGCCCGGCATGATCCGGGGCAGGTAGTCTGACTGGCATGAAACGTCTCAAAATCCTGCGGCGGTGGTTTGCGCGCAAGTTCGGCTTCGCGCGGCTGATGTGCCTCGCGCTGCTGGTCCTGTTCGCCGGCGCGCGCCTGTGGGATCCGCCGCCGATCCAAGAATTGCGGCTGCGCACCTTCGACATGTTCCAGCTGATCGACCCCAGGCACAAAGCGGCACGGCCTGTCGTCATCGTCGACATCGACGACAAGAGCCTCGCCAAGCTCGGGCAATGGCCGTGGCCGCGCACGCGGATCGCCGATTTGATTCAGAACCTGACCAGTCACGGCGCGGTTGCGATCGGCTTCGACGTGGTCTTCTCCGAACCCGACCGGCTCAATCCGGATCTGGTCGCAAGCCAGATGCGCCATCTCGACGATGCCACCCGCGCAAAGCTGCGCGAGCTGCCGACCAACGACCAGATCCTCGCCGAGGCGATCAAGCGCTCGCGCGTGGTGCTGGGCGAGACCGGGCTTCCGGCCGTGTTGTCCGAGCTCGATAAATCGCTTCCGTTCACCGGCGTGGCGACCGTCGGCGAGGAGGGAGCCGAACGTTTCCTGTTCGAATTTCCAGGCTTGCTGCGCAACGTGCCGGACATAGAGAAGGTCGCTGCCGGCCGCGGCCTGTTCTCGATCAGGAAAGAGCGGGACGGTTTCATTCGCCGCGTGCCGATGGTCATGCGGGCCCAGGGCAACATCATGCCATCGCTCAGCCTCGAGATACTGCGCGTCGTCACGGGCACGCCGACGCTGCTGGTCAGGACCGACAAGACCGGCGTGCGGGCCGTGCGCCTCAAGGGCGTCGAGATCCCCACCGACAAGAACGGCCAGTTCTGGGTGCACTATGCCCGCCGGGATCCTTCGATCTACGTCTCCGCGGCCGACGTGCTCGACAACAGCGTGTCCCCGAGCAAGTTCGCCGGCAAGCTGGTGCTGGTCGGAACCTCCGCGGCCGGGCTCAACGACATCAAGACCACGCCGGTATCCGCGACCATGCCGGGTGTCGAGATCCATGCCCAGGTGCTGGAGAGCGTGCTCAGCGGCGCGGTGATCTCGCAGCCGAACTACGCGCTCGGCATCGAGCTGATCGCGGCGCTGGTCATCGGGCTGCTCGTCATCATCTTCACGCCGAATCTCGGCCCCGTGCGTCTGGTGCTGGCCGGCGCGGCCTTCGCCGCCATCCTGGTTGGGGTGTCCTGGTTCTTCTACACGCAATACCGCTATCTCATAGACTTCACCTATCCGCTGCTGTCGACCACCGCGGTCTATCTGACCCTGATCTTCGCCAGCTTCGTGCGTGAGCAGCGTCAGCGCGTGCAGATCCGCGGCCAATTCGCGCAATACATGTCGCCGGTTCTGGTCGAGCAGCTGGTGCAGTCGCCGGAGAAGCTCGTGCTCGGCGGCGAGGAGCGCGAGATGACCATCATGTTCTCCGACGTGCGTGGCTTCACCACGATCTCGGAGAGCTACAAGCACGATCCGCAAGGCCTCATCGAGTTGATGAATCGCTTCCTGACACCGCTGACGGACGTGATCATCGAGCAGAAGGGCTATATCGACAAATACATGGGCGACGCCATCATGGCGTTCTGGAACGCGCCGCTCGACGATGCCCAGCACGAGGTCAACGCCTGCGAAGCCGCGATCCAGATGCTGGAGCAGATCGACACGGTCAACAAGGAGCGCGAGCAGGAAGCCGCCGACGGCGGCCACGTCTACATTCCGCTCAATGTCGGCATCGGCCTCAACACCGGCATCGGCGTCGTCGGCAATATGGGCTCCGACCTGAAGAAGAACTATTCGGTGCTCGGCGACAGCGTGAACCTGGCCTCGCGCCTGGAGGGGCAGACCAAGGAATACGGCTTCCCGATCATCGTGGGATCGCGGACTGCGCTCGCCGCCAAGGACAAGTTCGCGATCCTCGAGCTCGACTTCATCATGGTCAAGGGCAAGTCGGAGCCGGAGGTGATCTACGCCATCGCCGGCCGCGAGGACGTGATGCATTCGGGCGCCTTCCAGCGCCTTCGCAACATCACCATCGAAATGCTCGGCTGCTACCGCAGCCGCGACTGGCAGGGCGCCCTCGACGCCATCGAGCGCGGCCGCAAGAGCGAGGACGCCGACACGCTGGAAAAGCTGTTCAGGCTCTATGAAGCCCGGATCAAGGATTTCCAGCTCAATCCGCCGGCGGAAGGATGGACGGGGGCCTATGCGCTGCTGACGAAGTAGGGTCGTCGGGTGTGGTTTGATGGCCGCCCCATCGACGGTGTCATCCCCGCGCAGGCGGGGATCCATAACCACAGGGAGCGGTTATGGCGCGCGCCGGCAACTCCGAGTTTCCGCACGATTGCGGCCTATGGCTATGGGTCCCGGGCTCGCGACTGCGTCGCGCCCCGGGACGACGGTGTAATGTGAAGCGAAAGTGTGGCCGCCCCCTCACTCCATTCCGATCGTGGTCAGATCCTGGAACCAGTGCTGCGCCTGCACGAACTGCTTGATCTTCGGCGACAGCGCGTGCGGGTTGGTGTCGTGGACGACCCAGACCAGCGTGGCGTCGTCGACGATCAGCGCGTGCGCCTGTGCCAGCAGCTCGTCCTGCTTGGTGGCATCGAAGGTCTGCTTGGCCTCGTCGATCAGCGCATCCACCTTCGGGTTCTTGTAGCCGCCCCAGTTGACGCCGACCGGCGCGATCTGGCCCGAATGGAAGAAGCGGACGATGGCGTAGAGCGGGTCGGAGGTGACATAGGCGATGTTATTGGCAGTGATGCCGGCGTTCATCTCGTCCGCCGCGCCCTTGCGCCAATGTGTATAGAGCGTCTCGAGTTCGACCACCTTGAAGTCGATCTCGATGCCGATCTCCTTGAAGCTCTGCTGCAGGAACTCGTTCATCGGGAGCGACAGCATCTGGCCGGTGCCGCCTTGCGCGATGATGAAGGTGGCCTTCAGCGGCTTCGCCTTGGAGTAGCCGGCTTCCTCGACCAGCTTCTTTGCGGCGGCAAGATCGTATTTCAGCTCGAAGCTCGGCTTGCCGAACCACGGGCTCGACGGATCGACCTGCCCCTTGGCGGGTTTTGCCAGCCCATTCATCAGGCCGACCACGGCCTCGCGGTCGATAGCGAGGTTCAACGCCTTGCGCAGGCGGATGTCAGTCCAGGGCGAACCCGGCAGCACGCTGAGATGATAATTCCAGACATGCGGCGTGACGTTGTCGACGAGCTTCATGCCGGCTGCTTTCAGCTGCGGCACGGCATCCGGCGCCGGCGTCTCGATCAAATCGACCTGCCCTGCGAGCAGCGCATTGGTGCGCGTCAGCGCTTCCGGCATCGGCACCAGAACGATCTTGCCGGCCTTGGGAATGCGCTTCTTGTTCCAGTAATCCGGGTTCTTGGAGAGTTCGGCGAGTTCGCGCGGCACCAGCTTGGTCAGCTTGAACGGGCCGGTGCCCGAGGGCTGGCTGGCGAACTTGTCCCAGTCCTTGCCGAGCTTGTCGTATTGCGCCGGGCTCGACACCAGGAACCACAGCATCTGATAGGGAAAGAAGGAATCGACCGTCTTGGTGGTGATCTCTACCGTGAAATCGTCGATCTTGGCGTAGCTGGCGACGGAGGGAAGGCGGGTCTTCACCTGCGCGCTCTGCCGCTTGTCGAACTGCGGCGCCTTGTCGTTGAGCACCTTGTCCAGATTCCAGATCACCGCGTCGGCATTGAACTCGCTGCCGTCGTGAAACTTCACGCCCTTGCGCAGGGTAAAGCGCCACTTGGTCTTGTCGGCATCGTCGACCTTCCATTCGGTCGCGAGGCCCGGCACCAGCTTGCCGGGACGATCGGCGACGTCCATCTCCCAGGCGACCAGGGGATCGTAGATCGTATAGGCCGTGAATTGATAAGCGCCGGCACCGCGGTCGGGCTGGCCTGTCGTCAGCGGAATATCCGCCATCGAGATGCCGTAGCGCACGACGCTCTCGGCGCGCGCCGAGATTGCGGAGACCGCCAGCGCAAGCACGGCGAGACAGGTCGATAAGCGAACACGCATGGTCCAAAGCTCCCAGGGATTTCGGAAGCGGACCTGCAATCTTGATGCCAGAATAGGCAATGCGATGCGTCGGTCGGTGCATTGGCCACAAGGACTTGTCGTCGCAGTGACAAATTGCAGAATAAGTTTCTCATTGGCATAGCCATTGCATACGATTGCATCAAAAATAGTCATCGAAGCCGGAAAAGGATTGAGGCGATGTTTATGAAGAAGACGACACGCGCGGCATTGATCGCGGCGCTTGCTCTGACGACGGCGGCGGCATGGCCGCGCGTCGTGAGTGCCCAAACGGTGCTCCGAATCGGCATGACCGCTGCCGATATTCCGCGCACGCTGGGCCAGCCCGATCAGGGCTTTGAAGGCAACCGCTTCACCGGCCTCACCATGTATGACGCGCTGACCGGCTGGGACCTGTCCTCAGCCGACAAGGCGAGCGTGGTGATCCCCGGCCTTGCCACCGAGTGGAAGGTCGACGATGCCGACAAGACCAAATGGGTGTTCAAGCTGCGTCCCGGCGTCACCTTCCATGACGGCTCGCCGTTCAATGCGGACGCCGTGGTGTGGAACGTCGAGAAGGTCCTGAAGCAGGACGCGCCGCAATTCGACGCCAGCCAGGTCGGCGTCACCGCCTCGCGCATGCCGACGCTGGCCTCTGCCAAGAAGATCGACGACATGACGGTCGAACTGACCACCAAGGAGCCCGACAGCTTCCTGCCGATCAACCTCACCAACCTCTTCATGGCCAGCCCGGCGAAGTGGCAGGCCTTCTACGACAAGGCCGAAGGTGCCGACGCCAAGGCGAAGTCGCAGGCCGCCTGGACCGCGTTCGCCAAGGACGCCTCGGGCACCGGCCCGTGGAAGATGGCGAGCTTCACGCCGCGCGAGCGGCTCGAGCTGGTGAAGAATGCGGCCTACTGGAATAAGGATCGCGTGCCGAAGATCGACAAGATGGTGCTCTTGCCGATGCCGGAGGCGAATGCGCGCACGGCGGCGCTGCTCTCGGGGCAGGTCGATTGGGTCGAGGCGCCCGCGCCGGATGCGCTGCCCGAGCTCAAGCAGCGCGGCTTCAAGCTCTACGCCAACGAGCAGCCGCATGTCTGGCCCTGGCAATTCTCGCGTATCGAAGGCTCGCCCTGGAACGACATTCGCGTGCGCAAGGCGGCGAACCTCTGCATCGATCGCGAAGGCCTCAGGGACGGGCTGCTCGCCGGTCTGATGGTGCCGGCGACCGGCACCTTCGAGCCCGGCCATCCCTGGCGCGGCAAGCCGAGCTTCCAGATCAAGTATGACAAGGCCGCCGCGCAAAAACTGATGCAGGAGGCGGGATACGGTCCGAACAAGAAGCTGACGGTCAAGACCCAGACCTCGGCGTCCGGCTCGGGTCAGATGCAGCCTTTGGCGATGAACGAATATCTCCAGCAGGCACTGGCCGAATGCTATTTCGACGTGAAGCTCGACGTCATCGAGTGGAATACGCTGTTCACCAACTGGCGCCGCGGCGCCAAGGACCCTAGCGCCAACGGCTCGAACGCGACCAACGTCACCTATGCGGCGATGGACCCTTTCTTCGCGCTGGTGCGCTTCCTGCAATCGGGCATGGCGCCGCCGGTCTCGAACAATTGGGGTCTTATCAACGAGCCCAAGTTCGACGAACTGGTGAAGAAGGCACGGCAGACCTTCGATCCCGCTGCGCGTGACGCCGCCCTCGCCGAGCTCCACGCGGCCTCGGTCGACGATGCGGCCTTCCTCTACGTCGCCCACGACGTCGGCCCGCGCGCCATGAGCCCGAAGTTGACGGGCGTCGTGCAGCCGAAGAGCTGGTTCATCGACTTCTCGCCGGTGTCGATCGCGAAGTGAGGCCGCCCGTCTACTCACACGTCATGCCCGGGCTTGACCCGGGCATCCACGTCTATCCATTTGCTCGGTCATTCCGGGGCGCCCGAAGGGCGAACCCGGAATCTCGAGATTCCGGGTTCGATGCTTCGCACCGCCCCGGAATGACGGCGCAAGCGGCGCGTGGATGGCCGGGTCAAGCCCGGCCATGACGATCCGCGAAGTCTACGTGCCAACCTGAGTAATCAAACGTGCTCGCCTATATCGCCAGACGCATCGTCTACGTCGTCCCGATCATCATCAGCGTGGCGCTGGTGTGCTTCCTGCTCGTGCACATCACGCCTGGCGATCCGCTCGTCGCCGTGCTGCCCGCCGATGCCTCGCAGGAGCTCGCCGCGCAGCTGCGCGCCGCCTATGGCTTCGACCGTCCACTGCCGGTGCAGTTCGGGCTGTGGCTGCTTCGCGCCCTGCACGGCGATCTCGGCAATTCCATCGCCACCGGCCGTCCCGTGCTGGCCGAAGTCATGCGCGCGGTCGGCAACACCGTCACGCTGGCGATCGCCGCCGCGGTCATCGGCTTCACCATGGGCATCCTGCTCGGCCTGATCGCCGGCTATTTCCGCGAGACCTGGATCGACAAACTAGCGACCTCGTTCGCCATCGCCGGCGTCTCGGTGCCGCATTACTGGCTCGGCATGCTGCTCGTCATCATCTTCTCGGTGCAGCTGAACTGGCTGCCCGCGGTCGGCGCCGGGCCCAGCGGCTCGAACTCCTGGGCCTGGGACTGGGCGCACCTGAAATATCTGGTGCTGCCGGCGATCACGACATCGGTAATCCCGATGGGCATCGTCACGCGCACGGTGCGCGCGCTGACCGGGGACATCCTCAGCCAGGATTTCGTCGAGGCGCTGCGGGCCAAGGGCTTGCGCGAAACCGGCGTATTCCGCCACGTCATCAAGAACGCTGCGCCCACTGCGCTCGCGGTGATGGGCCTCCAGCTCGGTTACATGCTCGGCGGCTCGATCCTGATCGAGACCGTGTTCTCCTGGCCTGGTTCGGGCTTTCTGCTCAACTCGGCGATCTTCCAGCGCGACCTGCCGCTGCTCCAGGGCACGATCCTGATCCTGGCGCTGTTCTTCGTCTTCCTCAATCTGCTCGTCGATATCGCCCAAGCCGCGATCGACCCGCGCATCAAGCGGGGCTAGCGATGAGCGAGCTTCCGTTGTCCGCCACCGCCGATGCCGCGCTTCAGGCCGCGCCCCCGACCAAGGCGCGCGGTTATTGGGCGACGGTCGGCCGCCGCATCATGCGCGACAAGGTCAGCATGGCCTGCGCGCTGGTGCTGCTGCTGATCTTCCTGTCCGCGATCCTCGCGCCATGGCTCGGTCTCGAAGACCCCTACAAGGGTTCGATGATCCGCCGCCTGCGCCACATCGGCACGGCGGGTTACCCGCTCGGCACCGACGAGCTCGGTCGCGATATGCTGGCGCGGCTGATCTATGGCGGGCGGCTGTCGCTGGTCATCGGCATTTTGCCCGTCATCCTTGCCTTCTGCATCGGCACCTCGCTCGGCCTCGTTGCCGGCTATGTCGGCGGCAGGCTCAACACCGCAATTATGCGCACGGTCGACGTGTTCTATGCCTTCCCGTCGGTGCTGCTGGCGATCGCGATCTCCGGCGCGCTCGGTGCCGGCATCCTCAATTCGATCGTGTCGTTGACCGTGGTGTTCGTGCCGCAGATCACCCGCGTTGCCGAAAGCGTCACCACCGGCGTGCGCAACATGGATTTCGTCGAGGCGGCGCGGGCCTCGGGCGCCGGCGCCTTCACCATCATGCGAGTGCACATCCTCGGCAACGTGCTGGGCTCGATCTTCGTCTATGCCACCAGCCTGATCTCCGTCTCCATGATCCTCGCCGCCGGCCTCTCCTTCCTCGGCCTGGGCACGAAACCGCCGGAGCCGGAATGGGGATTGATGCTGAACACGCTGCGCACCGCGATCTACGTCAATCCCTGGGTCGCTGCGCTTCCGGGCGCGATGATCTTCGCGGTCTCGATCTGCTTCAACCTGCTCTCGGACGGCCTGCGAAGCGCCATGGACATCAGGAATTAGCGATGATGATGGAGGAGCATAATGGCGTCGCACGGACGGTCGTCATGCCCGGGCTTGTCCCGGGCATCCACGTTCTTCGCTCCGCGTGGCAAGGCGTGGATGGCCGGGACAAGCCCGGCCATGACGGTGAGGAGACTTTGGTGCCAGCCATATGCGGTTGCCCTGCCCGATGGGCAGAGGATGTAGGCCTGCGACCATGAGCGAGAGCACATCCGTCGAAATGCTGGAGCCTGTCGAGGATCGCGGCGGCGTTGCGCAGCCGCTGCTTCAGGTCAACGGCCTGACCAAGCATTTTCCCGTGCGCGGCGGCCTGTTCGCCGCAAAGCGCACCGTGCGGGCCGTCGACGACGTCTCCTTCACTGTGGCCAAGGGCGAGACCGTGGGTATCGTCGGCGAGTCCGGCTGTGGCAAGTCGACCACCGCGCGCCTCCTGATGCATCTGATGCCGCGCGATGAGGGCGACATCATCTATGACGGCATGACCGTCGGCCAGTCGCTGAGCCTGCGCGAGCTGCGCCGCGGCATGCAGATGGTGTTCCAGGACTCCTACGCCTCGCTCAATCCGCGCCTGACGATCGAGGAGTCGATCGCCTTCGGCCCAAAGGTCCACGGCATGGCCGACGGCGCGGCCCGCACGCTTGCCCGCGAGCTGCTCGGCAAGGTCGGCCTGCGCCCGGAGAATTTCGCCAATCGCTATCCGCACGAGATCTCCGGCGGCCAGCGCCAGCGCGTCAACATCGCCCGTGCGCTGGCGCTGTCGCCGCGGCTGGTGATCCTGGATGAGGCCGTCTCGGCGCTCGACAAATCCGTCGAGGCGCAGGTGCTCAATCTGCTCGCCGATCTCAAGCGCGAGTTTGGATTGACCTATCTGTTCATCAGCCACGACCTCAACGTGGTCCGCTACATCTCGGACCGCGTGCTGGTGATGTATCTCGGCGAGGTCGTCGAGCTCGGCCCGGTCGACCAGGTCTGGGACCAGCCGGCGCATCCCTATACGCGCGCGCTGCTGGCGGCGATGCCGTCCTCCGACCCCGACAGGCGCACCGAGACGCCGCCGATCACGGGCGATCCGCCCAACCCGATCGATCCGCCCCCGGGCTGCCGCTTCCATACCCGTTGCCCGTTTGCGGAGCCGCTCTGCGCAAATGCGACACCAAAGCTCACCGCGCTGGATAAGATGGGCCACGAGGCCGCGTGCTACATGGCTATACCGGGTTCAGGCCATAGCCGCGCGCCCAGGGGAGAAACCGTATGACGAGACCGACACCGAAAGAGATCAAGCCGATCGCACACATCGCGGGCATCCCCGTGGATGACGAGATCGCAACCCGCATCTCCAATTCCATCGGACCTGCTTTCGAAGGCTTTGCGACCATTGCCGGCACGCTGCCGTTCGATCTCGAGCCCGCCGGCTATGTGCTCGCTCAGACGCAGAAGGTGTTGAAATGAGCACCGAACCCGCATTGATGACGCTCACCGAGGTCGCGCGTGCGATCGCGGCAAAGCAGCTGTCCTCGCATGAAGTGACGCGTGCGCTGTTGAAGCGGATCGCGCAATGGCAGCCGCATCTCAACGCCTTCATGTCGATTGAAGCGGACGAGGCGCTGAAGGCGGCGGAGGCCGCCGACGCCGAGCTCGCCAAGGGCAATGTCCGTGGTCCCCTCCATGGCGTACCGCTCGCGCACAAGGACATGTATTACGACGCCGGCAAGGTCTCGACCTGCGGCTCGCTGATCCGCCGCGACTTCGTGCCGACCACGACATCGACTGCGCTGCAGCGGCTGAAGGACGCCGGCCAGGTCAGGCTCGGCACGCTGCATCTTGCCGAGTTCGCCTATGGCCCGACCGGGCACAACGCCCATTACGGCCCGGTGCGCAATCCCTGGAACGTCGCCCATATCACCGGCGGCTCTTCATCAGGCTCGGGCTCGGCGGTTGCAGCGCGATTGACCTATGCGGCACTCGGCTCGGACACCGGGGGTTCGATCCGCATGCCCGCCCATTTCTGCGGCGTCACCGGACTGAAGACCACCGTCGGTCGCGTCAGCCGTGCCGGCGCGATGCCGCTGTCGCAATCGCTCGACACCGTCGGTCCGCTCGCCCGCACCGCCGAGGATTGCGCGCTGCTGCTGGCGCTGATGGCCGGCGCCGATCCCGCGGATTCCACCTGCAGCCACGAGCCGCTGTCGGACTATGTCGCCGCTACCAAGGGCTCGCTGAAGGGCCTGAGGATCGGCGTGCCCGCGTCCTTCTATGTCGATGATCTCGACAGCGAGGTCGCGCGCGTGCTGGATGAAACGATCGCGGTGCTCAAGCGCGAGGGTGCGGACATCGTCTCCGTCGAGCTGCCGGACCAGCGGCAATTGTCGTCGGCGAGCCAGCTGGTGCTCGCCGCGGAAGCGGCCGCCTTCCACAAGCGCTGGATGATCGAGCGTCCGCAGGATTATGGCCCGCAGGTCCTGATGCGGCTTCAGAACGGCCTTGCCGTTCCCGCCATCACCTATCTCGAGGCGATGCGCTGGCGCGGGCCTGCGCTCGCCGCGCACAACGCAGCGACGGCGCACGTCGATGCGGTGATTGCGCCGGCCTCGCCCGTGCCGGCGCCGACCATCGAGGAGAGCGACGTCGGCGGCGGGCCGAATGCGCCGGCCATGGTGCAGCGGCTGACGCTGTTCACCCGCCCGGTGAACTTCCTCGGCCTGCCGTCGCTCACGGTGCCATCAGGCTTCACCAAAGCCGGTCTGCCAGTCGGCATGCAGCTGATCGGCCGTTCCTTCGACGAAGCCACCCTGCTCACCATCGGCGCCGCCTTCCAGCGCGTCACCGACTATCACGACCGATTGCCGAAACTGCCGTCATGACAAAGCTCGTCGAGATCTCAGGCCTGAACATCCGCTTCACGGGCGAGCGCACGGTCTATGCCGTGAACGACCTCAGCCTCTCGCTCGGCAACAGTGAGGTGTTGGGCCTGCTCGGCGAATCCGGCTCCGGCAAGAGCGTGACCCTGCGTGCGCTGATGCGGCTGTTGCCGAAGAAGCGCACGCAGATCTCCGGCACGGTCAACGTGCTGGGCCGCGACGTGCTGGCCATGAACGACGAGGAGCTGTCGTCGTTCCGCGGCCAGACCGTCTCGATGATCTTCCAGGAGCCTGCGCTCGCGCTCGATCCGGTCTACACCATCGGCGCGCAGATCGCCGAAAGCGTCGTGCGCCATGAGGGCAAATCGCATGCGGAGGGCAGGGCGCGTGCGCTCGAAATGCTCGAGGTCGTGCGCATTCCCTCCGCAAAGCGCCGCCTCGATGCCTACCCGCACGAGATGTCCGGCGGCATGCGCCAGCGTGCGATGATCGCGCTTGCGCTGGCCTGCCGGCCGAAGATTCTGCTCGCGGACGAGCCGACCACAGCGCTCGATGCCACCGTGCAGATCCAGATCCTGCTTCTGCTGCGCGAGCTGCAGCGCGAATTCGGCATGTCCGTCATCTTCGTCACCCACGACATCGGCGTCGCCATCGAGATCTGCGACCGTGTCGCGGTGATGTATGCCGGCCAGATCGTCGAGCAGGGCAGCCTGCGCGACATTGTCCGCTCGCCGGTGCATCCCTATGCCAAGGGCCTGCTCGCCTCCACCATCCACGGCGCCAAGCGCGGCGCGCGGCTGGAAACCATTCCCGGCACGCCGCCCTCGCTCGCCGAGAAGCCGCACAACTGCTCCTTCGCTCCCCGCTGCAAGCTCGCCGAGCCGCGCTGCCTGGAGCAGCTGCCTGGGAATGTGGAGGTCGGCCCGGCCCGGGCGGCGCGATGCGTGCTGGCGGAGCCGGTCGCGGTAGCGCCGTAAACTGCGGCGCGCCACTGCCAACGTGCGCAGCTGCGCTCCCTCGCCCAGCTCTTATGGGAGAGTGAAGAGCCGAGTTCCCTGCTTGAAAATTTTCTCTAAGAAATCATCAACTTGTCTACTGTGCATGGGGTTGTTTTCGACCTCTGTATCGAGACTCCGCAACTGACCGGCCGCGATTAGCATTCACACCTCATTCATGCCGGTTCCCGTTCCATGCGGGCATTCACGGAAGAGGGACTTAACGGATGCACATTTCGAACGAAGGCCTGCTCGTCATCCTCTTCGTCGGTCTGGTCGCCGGCTGGCTCGCCGGAAAGATCGTGCGCGGTGCCGGATTCGGCATCATCGGCGACATCGTGATCGGTATTGCCGGTGCGCTGGTGGCGAGCCTTCTGTTTCCCAAGCTCGGCATCCGTCTCGGCACCGGGCTCGTCTCCGAGATCGTCTATTCCGCGATCGGCGCGGTCATTCTGCTGCTGGTGGTCCGCCTGGTGCGTGGCGGCGGGCGGCTCTAGCCGGCGTTGGGGGTTGGAACTTCGGCCATCCTTGGAAGCGGGTGAAAGCCTGCAAGAAAAAGCCGCAAGCCTGTGAAATTCCGGATTGCGCGGAAGGCGATCAGGGGTAGATGTGGCCTGTCAGGGACCCGGATTATTTCGACCGCGTTGGACGGCCGGAAAACAGATGTTAATCCGCGGCGAGTACCCCTGAATCGTCTTTGAAATCAGGGGCCTTGCCCCTTACCCGAAAGAGACAAGACTGATGGCAGCCATCCCTGGCGTCCGCCGCTCGGAGCTCGGTGACGCCTTGCGTGCTTGTCGCACGGCGTTCATCGGCGTCGGCTTGATGAGCTGCATGATCAATCTGCTCTATCTGACCGGATCGATCTTCATGCTGGAGGTCTACGACCGGGTGCTGCCCAGCCGCAGCGTTCCGACCCTGGTCGGCCTCATCATCCTCGCCAGCTTCCTCTACATGGCGCAGGGCCTGCTCGACATGATCCGCAACCGGGTCCTGGGACGGATCGGCACCGCGCTGGACGAAGCCCTCAACAAGCGCGTGTTCGACACCATCGTGCGCCTGCCGCTCCTCGTCGGCAGTCGCAACGACGGCCTCCAGCCGCTGCGCGACCTCGACAATGTCCGCTCCTTCCTCGGCGGCATGGGCCCGAGCGCGTTCTTCGACCTGCCCTGGCTGCCGCTCTATCTCGCCATCTGCTTCGCCTTCCACGTCATGATCGGCGTCACCGCGCTGATCGGCGCTATCATCCTGGTCGGCCTGACGCTGGTCACCGAATTCATGTCACGCCAGCCGGCAAAGGAGGCGATGGGCCTTGCCGCCCAGCGCAACGATCTCGCCCAGGCCAGTCGCCGCAACGCCGAAGTCATGGTGTCCATGGGCATGGCCGGTCGCATGAACCAGCGCTGGAGCGAGGCCAACGAAAAATATCTCGCCGGCAATCAGCGGGCGAGCGACGTCGCCGGCGGTCTCGGTGCGGTCGCAAAAGTGCTGCGCATGATGCTGCAATCGGCCGTGCTCGCGGTCGGCGCCTATCTCGTCATCCACCAGGAGGCGACCGCCGGCATCATCATCGCCGGCTCGATCCTCTCCGCCCGCGCGCTCGCGCCGGTCGATCTCGCCATCGCGCATTGGAAATCCTTCGTCGCGGCGCGCCAGAGCTGGCAGCGCCTGACCCGCCTGCTGGAGCAGATGCCGGCGCAGGCGATGCCGACGCAGCTGCAGGCGCCCACCAGCCGGCTCTCGGTCGAAGGCGTCGCCATGGTGCCGCCGGGCGACCAGCGCCTCATCGTCCAGGACATCACTTTCGCGCTCGCCGCCGGCAACGGTCTCGGCGTGATCGGGCCGAGCGGCTCCGGCAAATCGTCGCTGATCCGCGCGCTGGTCGGCGTCTGGCAGCCGGTGCGCGGCAAGGTCCGGCTCGACGGCGCGGCGCTCGATCAATGGTCGAGCGACGTGCTCGGCCGCCACATCGGCTATCTGCCGCAGGACGTCGAATTGTTCGGCGGCACCATCGCCGAGAACATCAGCCGGTTCGATCCCGAGGCCACCTCCGATGCCATCATCGCCGCGGCCAAGGACGCCGGCGTGCACGAGATGATCATCAAGATGCGCGAGGGCTACAACACGCAGGTCGGCGAGCAGGGCACCGCGCTCTCGGCAGGCCAGGCGCAGCGCGTGGCGCTGGCGCGCGCGCTCTACGGCAATCCGTTCCTGATCGTACTCGACGAGCCCAATTCCAATCTCGACACCGAGGGTGACGAGGCGCTCACCCGCGCCATCCGCGCCGCGCGCGAACGTGGCGCCATCGTCGTCGTGGTGGCGCATCGGCCGATCGGCGTCGAGGCGGTCGACCAGATCCTGGTGCTGCGCGACGGCCGCATGCAGGCCTTCGGTCCGAAGGAGCAGGTTCTCGCCCAGGTGCTCCAGCCGCGCGCGACCCCGCCGGCTCCGATCAAGATCGTCAGCGAAGGTGGAGTGCCCAAGCCATGAGCACATTGGCGATCGGTGGACCGAAGCCTGCCGCGAACAAGACCGTGCGCGATTCCATCAAGTTCCACCTGATGCTCGGGCTCGGGATCGTGCTGGTGCTGGTCGTCGGGCTCGGCGGCTGGGCCTCCACGGTGCTGATCTCGGGCGCGCTGATTGCGCCGGGCCAGATCGTGGTCGAATCCAACGTCAAGAAGGTGCAGCATCCGACCGGCGGCGTCGTCGGCGAGGTGCGCGCGCGCGACGGCGACGTGGTCAAGGCCGGCGACGTCGTGGTGCGGCTCGACGACACCGTCACCAAGGCCAACCTCGCCATCGTCACCAAGAATCTCGATGCCGCGCAGGCGCGGGCGGCGCGGCTGCAGGCCGAGCAGCGCGGTCTCGACAGGATCGAGTTTCCGCAAAGCCTTCTCGAGCGCGCCAACGATCCCGACGTCAAAGCGCTGCTCTCGGCCGAAACCAAGCTGTTCGACGTCCGCGTCAACGGCCGCACCGGACAGAAGGCGCAGCTGCGCGAGCGCATCACGCAGCTCAATGAGGAAATCTCCGGCCTCAGCGCGCAGGAGAAGGCCAAGGACCAGGAGATCTCGCTGGTGCAGAACGAACTCACCGGCGTGCGCGAGCTCTACGACAAGCGCCTGGTGCAGATCTCGCGCCTGACCCAGCTTGAACGCGACTCGGCGCGCCTCAACGGCGAACGCGCGCAGTACATCGCCTCGCGCGCCCAGGCCAAGGGCAAGATCACCGAGACCGAGCTCCAGATCATCCAGATCGACAAGGACGTGGTCAGCGAAGTCTCCAAGGACCTGCGCGAGACCAACGACAAGATCGGCGAGCTGATCGAGCGCAAGGTCGCAGCCGAGGACCAGCTCCGCCGCGTCGACATCCGTGCGCCGCAGGACGGCATGGTGCTGCAATCGACGGTGCACACGATTGGCGGCGTCATCACCGCAGGCGACGCGCTGATGCTGATCGTGCCGCAGGCCGACGACCTCCAGGTCGAGGCCAAGGTCAACCCGGTCGACATCGACAAGCTCCAGATCGGCCAGAAGACGCTGTTGCGACTGTCCGCCTTCAACCAGCGCACCACGCCCGAGCTCAACGGCGTCGTCAGCCGCGTGTCGCCCGACGTCACCACCGACCAGCGCACCGGCCAGAGCTACTACACCATCCGCGTCTCGATGCCCGCCGAAGAGATCGCCCGCCTCGGCGACGTCAAGATGATCCCCGGCATGCCCGTGGAAGCCTTCGTGCAGACCGGCGACCGCACCATGCTGTCCTATCTGATGAAGCCGCTGCACGACCAGCTGATGCGCGCCTTCCGCGAGAAGTGACGCGCGAAAGCGCGTCATCCCGGAGCGCGCTTAGCGCGCATCCGGGATCTCGTACCACACACTCGGTCTCGTAGGGTGGGCAAAGGCGCAACGCGCCGTGCCCACCATCTTCCCGCAGGCCGTTGCGACGGTGGGCACGCTTCGCTTTGCCCACCCTACGGCACCGCCTTCTTTGCTATAGTTCGACGCGAAGCCCCAGCAACCCGGCAGTCGACCATGCAAACTCTACCCTCCATCGCCACCGAATCCTTCTCCGATGCGTGCCTCGCCGTCGCGCGGCTCGAAGAAATCTACGAGCGCAATACGAAATTCCTGCGCGACCGGTTCGAGGCCTATTTGGGCGGTGAGGCGATCACGACGCGCGTTCGCGCCTACTACCCCTTCGTCCGTCTCACCACCGCGACGCATGCGCGGTTGGATTCGCGTCTTGCTTACGGTTTTGTCGCCGGCCCCGGCGTGCACGAGACCAGCGTCACGCGGCCCGATCTGTTCCGCAGCTATCTCACCGAGCAGATCGGTTTGCTGATCCAGAACCACGGCGTGCCGGTCGAGATCGGCGAATCCGCCGAGCCGATCCCGATCCATTTCGCCTATCGCCGCGACATCAACATCGAGGCAGCCATCACCACCAGCGAGAACTCGCCCGTGACGCGGTCGCTGCGCGATGCGTTCGACGTGCCGGATCTCGCCACGATGGACGACTCGATCGCCGACGGCACCTTCGAACTCCAACCGGGCGCGCCCGAGCCGCTGTCGCTGTTCCGCGCCGCCCGCGTCGACTACTCGCTGCGACGGCTCTACCACTACACCGGCACCGATCCCGAGTACTTCCAGAACTTTGTGATCTTCACCAACTACCAGTTCTATGTCGACGCCTTCGCGCAGCTCTGTCAGGGCCGGCTTCAGTCCGGCGAGGCCGGTCTCGATGCTTTCGTCGCGCCCGGCAATGTGATCACCACCAGCGGCGGTGCCGTCAGCGGCACAGTGCCGGCGCGCACACCACAGATGCCGGCCTTCCATCTGGTCGCACCGGATTATCGCGGCATCACCCTGATCAATATCGGCACGGGGCCGTCCAATGCGCGCAACGTCACCGATCATGTCGCCGTGCTGCGGCCGCACGCCTGGCTGATGCTCGGCCATTGCGCGGGCCTGCGCAACACGCAGCGGCTCGGCGACTACGTGCTCGCCCACGGTTATGTGCGCGAGGATCACGTGCTCGACCGCGAGCTGCCGCTCTGGGTGCCGATCCCGGCACTGGCCGAGATGCAGGTCGCGCTCGAAGAGGCGGTCGAGGACGTCACGGGGCTCGAAGGTTTCGAGCTCAAGCGCCTGATGCGCACCGGCACGGTGGCGAGCGTCGACAATCGCAACTGGGAGATCTCTGGCCCGGAGGTGATCCGCCGCCTGTCGCAGTCGCGCGCTGTTGCGCTCGACATGGAGTCTGCCGCGATCGCTGCCAACGGTTACCGTTTCCGCGTGCCCTATGGCACGCTGCTCTGCGTCTCCGACAAGCCGCTGCATGGCGAGATCAAGCTCGCGGGCATGGCGAGCGAGTTCTATCGCCGCCGCGTCGGCCAGCATCTCCAGATCGGCCTCAAGGCGCTGGAACGGCTCAAGCAGCAGGAATCCGAGCGGCTGCATTCGCGCAAGCTCCGCAGTTTCGCCGAAGTCGCGTTCCAGTAAAGGACAACAGAACTGTCGTACGAACGCTAACGTCTCCGTGAGCGCAGCGTCCCGGAATATTGCCGCCTAGGCAGGGTTATCAAGTGGTCCGGGGCCGCTCGAAAATAGGACAGGAGACAGACATGATCATCACAATGATCAGACTGGTCACGCTGGGGACGTTTGCGGCGCTGCTGGCTTCCCCTGCGTACTCGGCGGGCGGGGGAGGAGGTGGCGGAGGTGGTGGCAGCGACGCCTATGGTAGCACCTATTCAACTCCTCCCAGCGCTACTCAACCGGCCTATCCGAAGCGTTCCGGAACAAAGGCCGGTCAAAAGGCGAAGAAGCCAAACAACCAGTCCAGCATCGGTGATCCCGCATTCGCGGCTGGCTACCGCGTGGCCTACGATACCATCTACGACCGCAACGACTACACGGCCGCGATCGCGCAATTGAAGTCGCTTGGCCAGGACGACCATCCGAATGTCGCCAACCTGATCGGCTACTCCTATCGCAAGCTTGGCGACTACGAGCAGTCGCAGCTCTGGTACGAGCGTGCTCTGAAGGCAGATCCGAACCACGTGCTGACGTGGCAGTACTATGGGCTGTGGCAGCTCGAGCGGGGCAACCGCGAGCAGGCGCTCTATCACCTCGGCCGGATTGCCTCCATCTGCGGGACGGATTGCGAGGAGTATCGATCGCTGGCCGCGGCGCTCGATAAGCCGATCGGAACGGCGCTCGTCTACTGATGCTGGAGCGGCGCTCGCGGAGCCGCGCCGTCGATGGTTTCGGCGCGAGCCATCCCCATTGGCGCGGGTAGTGACAAGGCGTCAGATTTTCAGCATTGTCCCGTTCGGGGGCGCGAACGGGACAATCGGATGCCGCTGACGCGCGACAAGATCATTGGCCATGATCTGGAACGGCTGGCCTTTCGCTTCACCATGCTCAACGACGGCGATGTGGTGCAGTGTCAGATCAGCGACGCCGCGATGGACGAGCTCGCGGGCATGCAGGGCACCGAAAGCAGCGCACGCCAGGCGCAATTCCTGTCGCTGCGCGAGACCATCGAACGGATCGCATCCGACCTCTACGACGAAGCGCCGCGGTTTTCAGGCTATGTGGTGCGGATTTTCATGCGGCATTTGGGAAGGTGACGTGGTCACACCCTCCGCCGTCATGGCCCGGCTCGACCGGGGCATCCAGCACGCCGCGGCCCATCGATTCGATCACAACCGCCCTCGGAGTACTGGATCGCCCGGTCAAGCCGGGCGATGACAGCAGTGTTGCGGTGACCTCGTTCCGACTCGCTTGAGTCGCGCTCGTTCACCCCTCCAGCTTCTTCAGCAGCAGCTTCAGCGCGGTCGCCGCAAAGACCTGCATGTTGCCGAACCGGTCGTTGCTACCAGTCTCCAGCGTCATCACCTCTGCGGCCGGCCCTGCGACCGCCATGCAGCTATGGCCCGCGGCATCGCCGTAGCGATTGCCGGTGGGACCGGCGGCGCCGGTCTCGGAGAGGCCCCAGTCGGAGCTGAAGCGGCTGCGCATCCGCTCGGCAAGCAATTGCGCATAGGGCTCCGAGGAGGAGCGAAAGCCCTTCATTCCTTCATCCGAAATATCCATCAGCGCACGCCGGGCATCGCGGGTGTAGACCACGGCACCACCGAGGAAATAGGCGGACGCGCCGGGCACGGCGAGCAGGCTGGCCGAGATCAGCCCGCCGGCGGAGGATTCCGCCACCGCAATGGTCTGCTTGCGCGCGATCAGTTTGGCGGCGACCTGATCTGCAATGCCGAGGAGCTCTTTCATCCCTTTGACCTCTCATTCCCTCGCAACCGAGCCCAGCCTTCCTAGCATATGACAGAAGGCTTGGCCGAGTTGCGGGCGACGGGCAGGCCTGCTTGAATGGCGGACAAGACAGAACGAGACGAGGAAACGTGAAGGAGACGTCATGGCGTCCCTGATCGCTGGCGGGGTGGATTGCGATGTTCATCCGGCTGTGCCGCATCTGACCAGCCTGTTGCCGTATTTGAACGATTACTGGCGCGATCAGGTGACGACGCGCGGCATGGTCGATCTCGTCTCGCAATCCTATCCCGAGAAATCGCCGATCGTGTCGCGGCCCGATTGGCGCCCCGAGACCGGCAAACCCGGCGAAAGCCTGGCGGACATGCAGCGCCATGTGCTCGATCCTTTCCAGCTGAAGCTCGCCATCTGCAATCCGCTCTATGGCGTGCAGATGGTGTTCTCCGAGGACATGCAGGCGGCGTTCTGCCGCGCGTTGAACGACTGGCTCGCCAAGGAGTGGCTCGATCGCGACCCCCGCCTGCGCGGCTCGATCGTGATCCCCACGCAAAGCGTCGAGAAGGCCGTTGCCGAGATCGAGCGTTGCGCGCAGGACCGGCGTTTCGTGCAAGTGCTGATGCTGGTCATGGGCGATATGCCACTCGGCAAGCGCGCGCTCTGGCCGATCTATGCGGCCGCGGAGCGTCTGGAACTCCCGGTCGGCATCCACGCCGGTTCCGCCTATCACAATCCGCCGACCTCGGTGGGATGGGGTTCCTATCACATCGAGGATTATGTCGGTCAGGCCCAGGCGTTCCAGACCCAGCTTACCAGCCTGATCGTGGAGGGCGTGTTCGCAAAATATCCGCGCTGAAAATGGTGATGCTGGAATCCGGCGTCTCCTGGATCTCGCCTTACCTCTGGCGCCTGCACAAGTTCTGGCGCGGGGTGCGGATGGAGACGCCTTGGGTCGATCGCGCGCCGCAGGAGATTGTGCGCAGCAACATACGCTTCTCGTTACAACCATTTGATGCACCGCCAGACGAGGCGACATTAAATCGCCTGTTTGATCATATGCAGTCGGACGAATTGGTCCTATTCTCCACGGACTATCCGCACTGGCAGTTCGATGGCCCGGACGCGCTGCCCGAAGGTCTGTCCCCCGATCTCGTGCGCAAGATCATGATCGACAATCCGCATGCGACCTATCCCCGCCTGAAATGAGCCCGCTGCCAAAGGAGGCAAGGCGATGAATATCCAGTTCCGCGAGAGCCAAGAAGCTGCTTCCCCACTGACGACGAAAACCGCGATCGCGGATTGCGACATCCATCCGGCCCGCGCCACCCGCACCGAACTCTATCCCTATCTCGCCAAACGCTGGCAGCATCACCTCGAGATCTACGGCGTCCATGCCTATCAGGGCATGATGGAAGGCCCGCCCTATCCGAAGGCCCAGCCCAACGCCTCCCGCCGCGATGCCTATCCGCCGGAAGGCGGGCCGCAAGGCTCCTCACTCGCCTTCATGCAGAAGCAACTGCTCGATCCCAACAACGTGCAATTGGGCGTGCTCAATCCGCTCAACACCGGGCAGGGCATTCGCAATCACGAGCTCTCGGCCGCTCTGTGCTCGGCGATCAACGACTGGCAGATCGACAAATGGACCAGCAAGGACAAGCGGCTGAAGGCGTCCATCGTCGTCGGCAATGAGGACGGGCTGTCGGCCGCCGCCGAAATCCGCGAGCGCGCCGGCGACAAGAATTTCGTCCAGGTGCTGCTGCTCAGCCGCAATGTCGAGCCGCTCGGCCAGCGCCGTTACTGGCCGATCTACCAGGCCGCGGAAGAGGCCGGCCTTCCCGTCGGCGTGCACGCCTTCGGCTTCGGCGGCAATCCGATCACGCCGTCGGGCTGGCCATCCTATTACATCGAGGAGATGGTGGGACATTCGCAGTGCCAGCAATCGGCGCTGGCGAGCCTCGTGCTGGAAGGCGTATTCGAGCGCTTCCCGAAACTGAAGATGGTGATGATCGAGGCCGGCTTCGGCTGGGCGCCGTCGCTGGCATGGCGGCTCGACAAGGTCTGGCAGCGCCTTCGGAGCGAGGTGCCGCATGTGAAGCGGCCGCCGTCCGAATATATCCGCGACCAGGTGTGGTGGACGACGCAGCCGATGGAAGATCCGGAGCGGCGCGAGGATCTGTTCGACGTCATCAACTGGATCGGCTGGGACCGGCTCTTGTTCGCAACCGACTATCCGCATTGGGACTATGACGAGCCATCGCGCGTGCTGCCGGCGGGTGTCAGCGAAGCCAATCGCGAAGCCTTCTATCTCGGCAATGCGAAGAAGCTTTACGGACTGGCTTGATGGCGCGTCATGTGATTGCCGCTGTCGACGAGCTTCCGCCGGGCACGCGAAAATTCCTGGAGATCGATGGACGGCCGATCGCGGTCTTCAACATCAAGGGCGAATATTTCGGTCTGATGAACCGCTGCCCGCATCAGGGCGCTGCGCTGTGCGAGGGCCCGCTGATCGGGCTCGCGCAATCCAGCGATCCCGGTGAAATCGAATATACCAAGCTCGGCGAGATCATCCGCTGCCCCTGGCACGGTTGGGAGTTCGACATCCGCACCGGCCAATCCTATTGCGACCCCCGCCGCTTCCGCGTGAAGGCCTATCCCGCCCATGTCGAGCCGGGCGCCAGCGTGGTGAAGGGGCCGTATGTTGCCGAGACCATCCCGGTCAGCATCGAGAGCGACTACGTGGTGGTGGATCTGTAGCCCTCCACTGTCATTCCGGGGCGGTCCGCAGGACCGAACCCGGAATCCATCGTGCGATAGGAGTGCTGGGAGACATGGATTCCGGGTTCGCCTCTGTGAGGCGCCCCGGAATGACACCGTCTAATGCCCCGCCACCGGCTCCGGCACCGCATCATAGGCCGGCACTGTGCCGCCGCCGCGATACACCGTCGAGGCCGCGATGATGCCGAGCAGGGCGGCGAACATCAGCCAGAAGCCGGGCGCGGCCTTGTCGCCGGTGCGCTCGATCAGCCAGGTCGAGGCGAATGGCGTGAAGGTGCCGAACAGGGCGGCGGCGAGCGCGAAGGCGAGCGAGAAGCAGGTGGTGCGCACATGCGCCGGCACGATCTCGACGAGGGCGCCTAACATGGTGCCGCTATAGACGCCGAAATAGAACGAGAACATCATCTCGACCGCGAGCAGCTTGCCGAAGGTCGGCGCCGCCACCAGCCAGTGCAGCGCCGGATAGGCGGTGACGAGCGAGAGGCCGGCGATGGCGAGCAGCACCGGCTTGCGGCCGATGCGGTCGGACAGCGCGCCGCCGACCGGATTCCAGATGAAGTTGCTCACTGCCACCAGCAGGGTCACCAGCAACGCGTCCTGCGTCGACAGCTTCAGCACGGTCTTGCCGAAGGTCGGCGTATAGACGGTGACGAAATAGAACGTCGTCGTGGTCAGGATCGCGATCATCATGCCGAGCACGACGATGCGCCAGTTGGTGAGAGCGGAGGCGAACACCTCGCGCGTCGTCGGATGCTTCCTCATGGCGAGGAAGGCCGGCGTCTCCTCCAGCGTCCGCCGCAGGACGAAGATCAGCGGAATGATCAGGCAGCCCACGAAAAAGGGAATGCGCCAGCCCCAGGCGGCTACCGTGTCGGCCGGCATCACCTCGGAGAGGATGAAGCCGAGGATCGAGGCCACGAAGATCGCGACCTGCTGGCTTGCCGATTGGAACGAGGTGTAGAAGCCGCGATTGCCGGGCGTTGCGATTTCCGCGAGATACACTGACACGCCGCCGAGCTCGACGCCCGCCGAGAAGCCTTGCAGCAGCCGGCCGATCAGCACGATGATCGGCGCCGCGATGCCGATGGTTTCGTAGCTCGGGCAGAACGCGATGACGACGGTGCCGAACGCCATGATGCCGAGGGTGACGATCAGGCCCTGGCGGCGGCCGATGCGGTCGATATAGGCGCCAAGCACGATCGCGCCCACGGGGCGCATGAGGGCGCCAAGCCAAAACACGCCGAATGTGTTGAGCAGCGAGGCTGTTTCGTTGGTGGAGGGGAAGAACGCCTTGCCGATTGCGGCGGCATAGAAGCCGAACAGGAAGAAGTCGAACTGTTCGAGGAAATTGCCCGAGGTCGCGCGCAGGATGGCGCCGATGCGCGATTTGATCGCGGGTGGATTGGTCGATGCGGCTGATCCAGCCATGGCGTTCTCCCCTTGGAAAGGCGTGGCCGGCCGAAAACCGTTCTTTCGGCAAGGCGACAGATTGATGCTGCGACAATCTGCCATACCCCTTCCCGCGCGGGACGAGGCGAGTCAACCGATTTTGCCCGGGAAGCTGATGATTTTTCAGGCTTTATTTTGCGCTGCAGCGATCATCCAGTCCCGGAAAGCGACCAGTTTCGGCGCCTCGCGGCGGCCTTCCGGCGAGACCAGGTAGAAGCCGGCGTCCGCCGGTAGCGCGATCTTGAAGGGCACCACCAGCCGGCCCTTGGCGATGTCGTCCTGGACGTAGGACGTCCGCCCCATCGCCACCCCGATACCGTCGATCGCGGCCTGGATGGTCATGAAGATCATGTCGAAGGTGATCCCGGGGTGCCTCGCGATATCGGAGGGCAGGCCGGCCGCGGTCAGCCACAGCCGCCAATCGTCGCTGTTGGCATTCGAGGTGTGCAGTAACGGATGGTTTCGCAGGTCCTCCGGCCGGCGCAGCGGCTTGTCGCCACGAAGCAGCGACGGGCTGCACACCGGGAACAGCTCATCCGCCATCAGCCAGTCGGCGCGCAGTCCCGGCCATTGGCCGCGGCCGTAGCGAATCGCGGCATCGACGTCGTCGCGCTGGAAATCCACCAGGCTGGTCGAAGTGGTGATGCGGACATCGATGCCGGGATGCTGCTCCTGGAAATCGGCGAGCCGCGGCAGCAGCCATTTTGCGGCCAGCGACGCCAGTGTCGATACCGTCAGCACCTTGTCGTCGTCCTTGCGCAGCAGGCGGTCGGTGGCGAGGCGCAGGTCGTTGAAGGCGGCACGCACACCAGGGAGGTAGTCGCGCGCCTCCGGCGTCAGCGCCAGCGCGCGGTTCTGCCGGACGAACAGGCGGATGCCGAGCTCCTCCTCCAGCCGCCGGATCTGATGGCTGATCGCGGTCTGGGTCACGTTCAGCTCGCTCGCGGCCAGCGTGAAGCTGAGATGGCGCGCGGCGGCCTCGAACGCCCGCAATCCGTTGAGAGAGGGCAATCTGGCAGTCATCTGGCAGCAGGATACATGACGTTATTTCATGCGAAAAGGTACAAATTGTCGTTTGTCGCGGCGCAACAGCAGGCAGATACTAGCAGTCAACTTAGCTCAAGGAGCTGAAGATGTCTATTTTGACCCAGAATTCGATGACAAATCATCATGCACTTGGTCTGCTCTACCAGATCGGTGACACCCTCCATGTCTGGCACGAGCGCTACCGCAACAGGCGCGAGCTCTCCAACTGGACGGCCCGGGATCTCCAGGACGTAGGCCTGTCCTGGTCAGACGTCGCCTATGAGGCCGAAAAGCCCTTCTGGCGGGCCTGATTGGCCGCCAAGCCGGCGCCGCCTGAGCACAGGGGCGCCGGCGGTCCTCTTTCCCACGGCATGTGTCATGAGCACGCTTCGCCTCGAAGACCTCTCGCAATATTCGGATACGCTGCGCACCCGGCAGGGTGAGGCCGTCACCGTCCGCTTCGTCGAGCCGCGCGATACCGACGAGCTCCAGCACTATTTCCGCTCGCTCTCGACCCGCTCGCGTTACAACCGCTTTTTCGGCGCGATCAGCGAACTGCCGAAGGGATTGCTGCACGATTTCCTCGAGGTCGGGGGGCACGAGCGCTTCACCGTCGTCGCGACCATGATGGTCGATGGCTTCGAGACCATCGTCGCCGAGATGCGTTATGCGCTCCATGCGGAAACCGCGACGGTCGAGTTCGGCATGTCGGTCGACGACCGTTGGCAGGGTCAGGGCATCGCCAACGCGCTTCTGAAGAACCTCGAATGCCGCGCCGCTGCGCTGGGCGCTGAGCATATCTTCGGCGACACGCTGCGCTCCAACGAGACGATGATTTCGCTGGCGCGCAAGTCCGGCTTCGCCTTCGTCAACCATCCCGACGATTGGAAGCTGGTGCGCTTCGACAAGGAGATCGCGGTCGCGCCGAAAGACATTCCCTGTGCGAGCGGGCGCCTCGCTGCACTTTCCCGTCAGGCCGATAGCCCCTCAGCCTCGGCCTGACACCACTGCAAGCCCGGCCTGGCCAAGCCAGCGCCGGGTATTTTTTTGCGCCGCTTACTTCCCCGTAAACACCGCCTTGCGCTTCTCGATGAAGGCCTGCACGGCCTCCTTGTGATCCGCGGTCGTGGTCAGGCGCACCAGCCGTTCGGCCTCATGGTCGCGAGCGGTTTCGAAGTCGAACAGCACGGCTTCGTCGAGATTGTCCTTCATGTAGCGCAGCGCCAGGCGCGGGCCTTCGGCGAGCGACTTTGCCAACGTGAAAGCTTCTGATTGCAGCTTGTCGTCCGGCACGACGCGATTGACGAGGCCGATGGCCTCGCACCTGGCAGCATCGACGCGGTCGCCGGTGAACATCAATTCGCGCGCCCTCGCGGTGCCGACGAGGCGGGTGAGCAGCCAGGCGATGCCGTAATCGCCGCTGAGCGCGATGCGGGCATAACCGGTGGCGACGAAGGCCGATTGGGCGGCGATGCGGATGTCGCAGGCCATGGCGATGGCGAGTCCCGCGCCGACCGCGGGGCCGGGCAGGGCGGCGATGGTCGGCTTGCGCACCGACACCAGCGCGCCCGTGAGCAGCCGCTGCCGCTCCTGCAGATCGGCGATGCGATCTTCCAGCGACATCTCCAGCTTCTTCGGATCGCGATGCGCGCCCATGCCCTTGACGTTGCCGCCGGCGCAGAAGGCTTCGCCCGCCCCGGTGAGCAGCAGCGCGCCGACATCGGGGCTCTCGCCGCAGCTCCGGATCATCGTGCGCAGTGCCGGCGTCAGCGCATCCGACAGCGAGTTACGCGCCTCCGGCCGATTCAGCGTGATGATTGCGACGCGGTCGCGAATGACGCAGAGGAGTTCGTTCGTGCCGGTGTCGATGGTGGTTTCCGTGGTCATGTCGCCTCCCTCTCTTTCTCGTCATTGCGAGCGAAGCGAAGCAATCCAGAATCTCTCCGCGGGACAAGTCTGGATTGCTTCGTCGCTTCGCTCCTCGCAATGACGGTTGTTGTTGCCTTATCGCCTCAAAAATTCTCCACCCAAGGCCGCAGCTCCAGCTCCCAGCTCCAGGCGCTGCGCGGCTGCTGCAGCACGTTCCAATAGCTCTCTGCGATCGCGTCGGGATCGAGCATCGAATCCGGCTTGTCGGCAGGTTCGGTGCGCGCGGCACTGCGAATGCCGCCGTCGATGACGAAATGCGCGACATGGATGCCCTGCGGCGACAATTCGCGCGCGAGACTCTGTGCAAGGCCACGCAGCGCGAACTTGCCCATCGCGAACGACGCCGACTGCGCATAGCCCTTGACGCTGGCGGAGGCGCCGGTGAACAGGATCGCGCCATGCTTGTTCGGCAGCATGCGCCTCGCCGCCTGCTGCGCCACCAGGAAGCCGCCATAGGCGCTGACCGCAATCGCCTGCGCCACATCGGCCGGGACGAGATCCACGAACGGTCCGCGGGTGCGGCCGCTGGCGTTGTAGACGACGAGATCGGGCGTGCCGATCTCGCGCTCGACGAGGCCGAACAGCCGCTCGACCTCCTCGGGGTCCGTCGCGTTGCAGGCATAGGCCTTTGCACCGGTCGCGGTGCAGAGCGCGCCGAGCTTCTCGATCTTGCGCGCGGCAAGGGCGACGCGGATGTTCTGGGCGGCCAACAGCCGCGCCAGCGACGCGCTCAATCCTTCGCCGGCGCCGACGATGAGCGCGATCTTGTATTTCGGGTGTTCCATGGCGTGATCTCTCGCAGACGGGGAGCCGTTGATCTATGCATGGTCCGCGCGGACAACCAGCCGGAGCATTCACAATTCCGCAGAGCGAATTGCTCCTTCACGGCGATCATGCGGGCCTGACAATTTGCGGCTTTATCCGCGTCCGCCGCTGGCGCATGATCGACATCATCCCAAGCGGCAAGCGCCAAGACAAGTGAAGACTTGCCGTCGGGCGGAAACGAAGAGGACGATCATGCACAAGCCGGTCCCAGCGCAGCCAAAACACGTCGCGGCCGAGCCGTCCGGCCTGCTGGCGCCCGACACCTCGGGCATGAATTTCTACCGTGCCGATCCGGCGCTGACCGACCTGCTGCGCATCCATCTGCCTGATACACTTTTCCGTCACATCGAGCCGCATCTCGACCGTCTCGGCGAACTCGCCGGCGGCGTGCTCGACGAATGCGCGCGGCTCGCCGACCGGCACACGCCCATTCTGCACCAGCGCGACAAGTTCGGCCGCGACGTGCAGTGGATCGAATACCATCCGGCCTATCGCGAGCTGGAGAAGGCCGCGTTCGGCGAGTTCGGCATCCATGCGCTTTCGATCCGCAAGGGCATCATGGGCTGGCCAGACAAATATCCCGTCGTCGCCAAGCACGCCTTCACCTTCCTGTTCAACCAGACCGAATTCGGCATGGGCTGCCCGATCAACGTCACCGACGGCTGCGCAAAATTGCTGGCGAATTTCGGCAGCGAGGCATTGAAGGCCAGATATCTCGACGGTCTCACCCAGACCGACATGAGCAAGCTGACCCAGGGCGGCCAGTTCATGACCGAGAAGGAGGGCGGCTCCGACGTCGGCACGCTGACCACGCGCGCGGTGCAGGAGGGCGAGCATTGGCGCCTCTATGGCGAGAAATGGTTCTGCTCGAATGCCGATGCCAAGGTGGTGATGCTGCTCGCGCGCCCTGAGGGCGCCGGCCCCGGCACGCGCGGCGTCGGCCTGTTCCTGATGCCGCGCTTTCTCGACGATGGCTCGCAGAACCACTACAGGATCGTGCGTCTCAAGGACAAGCTCGGCACCCGCTCCATGGCCTCGGGCGAGATCAAGTTCGAAGGCGCGATCGCCTATGCCGTCGGCAAGCTCGACCGCGGCTTCGTGCAGATGGCCGAGATGGTGAACTCGTCGCGGCTCTCCAACGGCGTCAAATCCACCGCATTGATGCGGCGGGCCTATCACGACGCGATGACCGTCGCGAAGAACCGCGTGGTGTTCGGCAGCCGCATCATCGACCTGCCGCTCGGTCGTCGCCAGATGTTGAAGATCATGCTGCCGGTCGAGCAGGCGCTGTCGATGAGCTTCCTCACCGCCGATGCGCTCGACCGCGCCGAAGCCGGCAGCCAGGATGCGGCGGCGCTCTTGCGCATCCTCACGCCGACGCTGAAATTTCGCGCCACCCGCGATGCGCGAAAGGTCTGCGGTGATGCGCTCGAGATGCGCGGCGGCATCGGCTATATCGAGGAATTCGCCACCCCACGTCTACTGCGCGATGCCCATCTCGGCTCGGTTTGGGAAGGCACCGGCAACATCGTGGCGATCGACGCGCTCAGGCGCGCGGTCGGCCGCCACGGCGCCGAGTCCGCGCTCGCAGCCGATCTGCATGCCCGGCTCGACGACAGCGCGACCGTGCCGCAGGCCTGGCGCGAGCATCTGCGCGGCCTCGTCGATCGTGCTGTCGGCTTCGCGCGCGAGGTCGCGTCCAAGGCCGACAACGAGGCCGACGCGCGGCGCGCCACCAGCCTGCTCTATCACGTCGCAAGCGCGGTCGCGCTCGCCTGGGAAGCGCACCGTATCCATGAGATGCGCGGCGATGCGCGCCGGCTGCTGCTGTCGCGACTCGTGGTTGACCATCGCGTGTTGCCAAGCGATCCGTTCCGGCTAACGGAAAATCCCGTGCAAGCCAAGATCGCCGCGCTGCTGCTCGGCGACAGCTCAGCCGGCATGAGCGAGGTTGGCGAACTGGTTCTGGCGGCGTAGGCTGTACTTCACGATCAAGCAAAAACAAACCGGGGAGTGCTCGATGAAGGCCGCCGTCCTCCATGAAGTCAACCAGCCGCTCGTCATCGAGGACGTCAGCCTGCCGAAACCAGGGCCGCGCGAGGTGCTGATCCGCACCGCGGTCGCCGGCCTCTGCCACTCCGATCTGCATTTCATGGAAGGGCTCTATCCGCATCCGTTGCCCGCGGTGCTCGGGCACGAATCCGCCGGCGTGGTCGAGCAGGTCGGCTCCGACGTCACTTACGTCAAGCCGGGCGATCATGTCGTCACCTGCCTGTCGGTGTTCTGCGGCACCTGCGACAACTGCACGACCGGCCGCACCGTGCTCTGCACCGACACCACAGTGAAGATGATGCCGGGCGTCTCGAACCGGATGCAATGGTCGAAGCCCGAGAAGCTGCACCAGTTCCTCAATCTCTCGTCGTTCGCCGAGCAGATGCTGGTGCACGAGAACGCCATCGTGAAGATCCGGAAAGAAATGCCGCTCGATCTCGCCGCCCTGATCGGCTGCGGCGTCATCACCGGCTACGGTGCGGTGGTGAATACGGCGAAGGTAACGGCTGGCGAGACCGTGGCGGTGATCGGCTGCGGCGGCGTCGGCATGGCGGCGATCAACGGCGCGCAGATCGCCGGCGCCGGCCGCATCATCGCCATCGATACCAATCCGGCCAAGCTACAGCTTGCGACCAAGCTGGGCGCGACCGACATCATCAACCCGGCGGATGGCGACGTCGTGAAGCAGGTGCGCGACCTCACCAATGGCGGCGTGCATCATTCCTTCGAGGTGCTCGGGCGCAAGGAGACCGCCGAGCAGGCGTTTGGCATGCTGACTTCCGGCGGCACCGCCACCATCGTCGGCATGATCCCGTTCGGCCAGAAGATCGAGCTGCATGGCTTCGACTTCCTGCGCGAGCGCAAGATCCAGGGCTCCTCGATGGGCTCGAACCATTTCCGCGTCGACATGCCGAGGCTGGTCGATTTCTACCTGCGCGGCCGGCTGCACCTGGAGGACTGGATCTCAGCCAAGCTGAAGCTCAGCGAGATCAACGAGGGCTTCGCTAGCATGAAGGCCGGCAAGACGCTGCGCAGCGTGATCGTGTTCGATAGTTGAGCCACACTGACGGCGTCATCGCCCGCGAAGGCGGGCGATCCAGTACGCCGCGGCGGTAGTTCGTTCGCACAACTGCCGCCGCGGCGTACTGGATGCCCCGGTCAAGCCGGGGCATGACATTGGAGGGCGCGGAGGCAATAGCTCATCTCACCGCGACACGTGCGCGGATACTGCCAGCCACTTGCCGTTCTTCTTCGCCCAGCAATCGGTGTAACGCCCCGTCGCTTGCTGTCCATCGGCCGTCGTATAGCTCGTGGTGGCGTGGATGATGGCGAACTCGCCCATGATGCGGATGATGACGTCGTGCGCATGCAAATTGCGGATCGCGATCGGCCGCGCCGTCTGCTCCAGGAACGCCGCGCGGTCGACCAGCGTCTTGTCGGGATTGGAGCAGTAGAACTCCGGGGCGAGGATCTCGTCGAAGCGCTTGACGTCGCAGTTCTGCACGGAGGCGACATAGTCGCGGTTGAGCGCGGTGAGCCGTTCGAGGTCGTCGCTCATGGTGCTTCCTCCTTCTGTCATTCCGGGGCGCGCGAGAAGTGCGAACCTAATAGCTCGCAGTTATTTCAGCCCGTCATTGCGAGCGGAGCGAAGCAATCCAGAAATGTCTCCGCGGATGCAGTCTGGATTGCTTCGTCGCAAGAGCTCCTCGCAATGACAGGGAAGATTAATCGTCAAACATAGGCGGCGGCACGAATCCGCCGAACTCGCGCTCGATCAGCTCGGCGAGCCTCAAGGGCGTGCGGTCCTCGAGGAAGGGACCGACGATCTGCGCGCCAACCGGCAGCCCGTCCTTCGACAGGCCGAGCGGAACGGCTGTTGCCGGCAGGCCGGGAAGCGTCGCGATGCCCGGCCAGGCGAGCTGGTCGGAATAGGGGTAGTCCTTGCCGTCGATGCCGATCGTTCGCAGGCGCTGCTCCGGCGAGTGATCATGCGGAAACGCCGCCGTCGGCATGATCGGGCAGATCACCGCATCGAAACTCTTGAATAGTGCGCGCCATTGCGCGCGCAGGCCGGCACGGGCGCCGGCGTCGAGCACCCAGGCACGGTGGCTTGCGGTGGCGCCGCGCAGTCGCTCCGCATTGAGGCTCCGGTCCTCCGGCGAGAGCTGGCTCGCCCGCGCCTGCACATCCGCAAGCTCCTCCGGCGGGAAGAACGCGCCGAGGAAGCCCAGCAGCATGCGCATGTACAGCCGTGACGTCTCCGCGAAGTCCGGCAGCAGCGGGCTCTCGCGCGCAACCGTAACGCCGGCCTTCGAAAGACCCGCCGCGAGCTTGTCGATCGCGCCGCGCACGTCCCTGTCGGTCGGCAGCAGCGGATGGCTGTCGATCACCAGGATGCGAAAATCGCGCAGCGACTGATGCCGTGCCGCAGGCAGATCGAGCTTGTAGGCGATGCCGCCTTCCAGCGGATCCGGTCCGGCCATGACGTCGAGCAGCAGGGACAGATCCGCCGCCGTGCGCGCCATCGGACCGATGACGGCGAGATCGCCCTCGCGCGGAATGGCGGGAAATGGCGGCGGCGTCTCGCCGCGCGCCGCGCAGAGATTGATGGTCGGCTTGTGGGCGAAGATGCCGCAATGAAACGCCGGCACGCGCAGCGAACCGCCGATGTCGGAGCCGGTGGCGAGCGCGCAATAGCCCGCGGCGAGGGCCGCCGACGATCCCCCGGACGATCCCCCCGGCGTGCGGCCGAGGTCATACGGGTTGTTCGTGGTGCCGTAGATGTCGTTGTAGCTCTGCCAGTCGCCGAGGCCGACCGGGACGTTGGTCTTGCCGAGGATCACGCCGCCGGCCTGCTTGATGCGCGCCACCGGCAACGCGTCTTCGGCAGGCTTGAAGTTCTTCTGCGGGACGAATCCCCAGGTCGTCGGAAGGCCGGCGATGTTGAAGGATTCCTTGATCGTCAAGGGCAGGCCGAGCAGCAGCTTGCGCTCGCCGCGCGCCAGTGCGGCATCCGCCTCGCGCGCCGCAACGAGCGCGCGATCGAAATCGCGCACGCAGACCGCGTTGATCTTGCCGTCGTGCCGTTCGATGCGGTCGATCGCGTCCTGGGTGAGCTCGACAGCGGAAACTTTCTTTGCCGTCAACGCAGTCGACAGCTCGACGGCGCTCTTGAAACTCCATTGCGATTTGGCCACGGCACGTCTCCTGTTCTTATTGTCCAAGGATGATGCGCAGTTTGGCCGAGAGCTGCAACGGGTGTTTGATGGCGATTGATATGTCACGAGCTGTCATCGCCCGGCTCTGCGCAATTGCGCACTGGGGCGGGCGATTCAGTCTTCCGACACGGTCGTGATCGAACCGACACGTCGCGGCGTGTACTGGATGCCCCGCCTTCGCGGGGCATGACAGCGAGTTACGCCGCCCCGATCACGATCCCCACCGCCAGCACGATGGCGCCGCCGAGCACGATCTGGAACGCGGCCTGGAGGAACGGCGTGTCCATGTAGCGAGAGCGGATGAAGGCGATCGCCCACAACTCGAAGAACACGACGACGCAGGCGATTGCGGTCGCGATCCAGAATGCGTTGGGCCAGGTGTCGGGTACCAGATAAGGCGCGGTGTGACCGAGACCGCCGAGCGTGGTCATCGCACCGCAGGTGAGGCCGCGCAGCCAGGGCGAGCCGCGCCCGGTGAGCGAACCATCGTCGGACAGCGCCTCCGCAAAGCCCATGCTGATGCCGGCGCCGATCGAGGCGGCAAGGCCCACCAGGAAGGTCTGCCAGTTCTGGTGCGTGGCGAAGGCGGCGGCGAACAGCGGCGCCAGCGTCGAGACCGATCCGTCCATCAGGCCGGCGAGGCCGGGCTGCACATATTGCAGCACGAACATCCGGCGCCGCGTGCGGTCTTCCTCGGCGCGCACGTCCGGCTTCAGGATCTCGTCAGTAAGCTCTGTGGCGCGGTGCTCGTGATGCTTCTCTTCCTCGGCGAGATCGCCGAGCAGGCGGCGCACGCCGACATCCTCGGCCTGCTCGGCGGCGCGCGCGTAGAAGCGCTCGGCCTCGAGCTCCATGGTCTCGACCTCTTTCCGGATGGTGTCGAGCGGCAGGTTCTTGGTCAGCCAGATCGGGCGCCGGCGCAGGAAGCCTTTGACATCCTCGCGGCGGATCGGCGGCAGATGCGCGCCAAAACGCTCCTCATAAAGCTGGAGGAGGCGATGCCGATGGCCGCGCTCCTCCTCGGCCATCTGCTCGAAAATCCTGGCTGTGTCCGGATAACGCTCCCGCAGATCTTCGGCGAAGGTCATGTAGATGCGGCTGTCCTCCTCCTCGGAGGAGATCGCGACCGCAAGCACCTCGCGCTCGGTCAGCTCGGAAAAACTCTTCACGGCGGCCCTGGCATGAGTTTAGAATTATTCTAAACTATAGGCTGCCCTGGTTCCCCGGTCAAATCAGCCGGTGCGAGCCCTGGCGAGAAACGCCAGCAGCAACCGGCTCACCTCGGCCGGCTGTTCCTGCTGCACCCAATGACCGGCGCCGTCGACGAGATGGCATCCGAGCATCTTCGTGCAGCCGCGTCCCTGCATTGCTGCGAACGCGCCTGGGCGTTGATAGGTGCCCCAATCCTGCTTGCCCGAGATGAAGCAGGAGGGCACGTCGATGCTCCGTCCGGCGAACAATTGCATCTCGTTGTTGAGCATGCCCGACGTGCCGTAGCGATACCATTGCAGCCCGCCCTGGAATCCGGTGCGGCCATATTCGGCGGCGTAATAGGCGAGATCGCTGTCCGGCAGCCATTGATTGGCGACGATCGCAGCGGGCGAGGGCATCTCCTTGGCGACCGTATCGGCCATGGTCTCATTCAGGTCCATCACGTAGTAGGTCGGCAGTTTTGCCAGCTCGCCTGCGGACCATGACTTCAGCGGATAAGGCTTGTTGTCGGTCCAGTCGGCGCTCTTGTGATGATAATAGGCGCGCAGGAAATCATGCAGGCCCTGCGGGGCCTGCTGCATGTCGGCATTGGCCTGACGTGTCGAATAGTACCATTGATAGTGCTTTCGCGGACGCGGCAGCGCGGCGAGCTCGCGATGAACGGGATCTTCCACCGCGGGCTTCGACGGACGGTCGACCGTGTCGAACGGCAACGCCGGCGCGCCGCCGAATGGCGCGCTCATCAGCGTCAGCGAACGAAACACGTCGGGCCGGATCAGTGCGCACCAGGCCGCGACCGGGCTACCGAAATCATGCCCAGCCAGATCGACCTGCCTGTAGCCGAACGCCGACACCAGGGCGAGCGCATCGCGCACCATGTTTAAGAGTGAGAAGGGTGTGAGATCGCCGTCGTAGTCCGCGCTCCATCCCGTCGTACGGCCATAGCCGCGCTGGTCCGGCGCGATCACGTGATAGCCGGCGGCGGCGAGTGCCGGCATCACCTTGCGCCAGGAGAAGGCGAGCTCGGGAAAGCCGTGCAGCAGGAGGATGCACGGGCGCCCCTTGGTCTCGAAGCCCGCCTCCAGCACATGCATCCGCAAGCCGTTGATGCCGTCGACATAGCGCGAGCGAATGTCGGCGGGCAGGGGGACTTCGGGGAGATCGGTCATAATGTTTCCTCGTCATGGCCGGGCTCGTCCCGGCCATCCGCGTTCTTGGTGACCGATAGATTGTAAGAACGTGGATGCCCGGGACAAGCCCGGGCATGACGGCAGGAAACAGGAAGATCGCGTGGGCTACACCGCCGCGCAGAGGAATGCGTTGCCCTTGCGCTTGATCTTCCCGACCGACGGCGAGGGGAAATGCGCGGTGCAGCACAGCGTGTCGGTGTCGCAATAGCGCTCGAGAAAACTGCGGCGGGTTCTCGCTGCCGCGGCCGGATCGACGTCGAACTTGATCGACAGCTCCGGATAGAGCGTCTGAAGCGGCGAATGCATGAGATCGCCGGAGAACACCGCATCGTCCTTGCCACGGCCCATCGTGATGGCGATATGGCCCGGCGTGTGGCCGGGGGTCGGCAGGATGCGGACGTGGTCGCCAATCTGGTGATCGTTGCCGACGAGCTCATGACGCTTGGCCTCAACCACCGGCAGCACGCTGTCCGCGAACGGCGGCACCTCCGCCTTCGCGTTCTGCGCAAACCAGTGATCGAACTCCTGCTTGGCGAACAGATAACGCGCCTTGGGGAAGGTCGGCACCCAGCGGCCGTTTTCCAGCCGCGTGTTCCAGCCGACATGGTCGACATGCAAATGCGTGCACATCACGAAGTCGATGTCATCGACCGAGAACCCTGCGGCCTTGAGGCCGGTTAAATAGGTGTCGTCGGTCTTCATGTTCCATTTCGGCCGCTGCGGCCGCGGCTTGTCGTTGCCGATGCAGCTGTCGATCAAAATGGTGTGGTGCGGCGTCTTCACCACGTAAGACTGGAAGCACAGCAGCAGCACGTCCTGCTCGTCCAGCGCCTTTGCCTCACGCATCCAGGCCCGATTCTCGGCCAGCACTTCCGGTGTCAGTCCCGGCAGCATCTCCAGCGCCGGGACGAACGAGGTTTCCTGCTCGATGACGCGATGGATGGTGAGATCGCCGACCGAGAACTTGAGGCTCATGAGGAACTCCGCTGTTATGCGGCTGGAGGCACCGAGATCTTGACCGAGGGCCGCTCCAGCATCTTCTGATGGAAGGCGTCGAGCTTCGGATAGGCCTTGCGCCAGCCGCAATCGGCGAAACGGAAGTCGGCATAGCCGAGCACGCAGACGAGGCCGATCTGCGAGATGTCGAACGGGCCGTTCAGCACCTCCGGCATGTTCTCGAAGCGCGCCATGCCGGTCCAGGCCCTGTTCCAGTGGTCGTCCGACCAGGCCTGCCATTGCAGGCCCTGCGGCCGCACCATCTTCTCGTAGCGGCACAGCAGCATGGAATCGAGCATGCCGTTGATCAGCGAGTGGTTGGTCTTGGCCTTCCAGCGCCGCGGGCCGTAATCCGGCACCAGGCTGCCGCCGGCGAGCTCGTTGAGATATTCGACGATGACGTAGGAATCCAAAATGACGTCGCCGTCATTGGTGATCAGCACCGGCAGCTTCTTCAGCGGCGTGATCTTCGAATAGTCCTCGTTGGCCGTGCCAGGCGCGACGGTTGCGGGCACGAGCTCGATCTTGTCGATCAGTCCGAGCTCGATCGCGGCGATGCGCACCTTGCGGGCAAAAGGCGAGGCGGGGGAGAAGGTGAGTTTCATGAAACGATCCTGATGAACATCCGGCAGTTGCTTTCGTCATTGCGAGCCAAGCGAAGCAATCCAGACTGCCTCTGCAGAAAGAACCTGGATTGCTTCGTCGCAAGAGCTCCTCGCAATGACGACGTGGCGGGTCGTCGTGATCGCTTACGCCGCGATAATCTCCTGGCGCTGCTCGCCGAGGCCTTCGATGCCGAGCGTGACGACATCGCCGACATTGAGGAAGGTCGGCGGCTTCATGCCGAGGCCGACGCCGGGCGGGGTGCCTGTGGTGATGATGTCGCCCGGCAGCAGCGTCATGAACTGCGAGACGTAGGAGACGCACTTGGCCATCGAGAAGATCATGGTCTTGGTCGAGCCGGTCTGCCGGCGCTGGCCGTTGACGTCGAGCCACATCGAGAGGTCCTGCACGTCCTTGATCTCGTCCTTGGTGGCGAGCCACGGCCCAAGCGGGCCGAACGTGTCGTGCGACTTGCCCTTGGTCCACTGGCCAAGGCGCTCGGTCTGGAAGTTGCGCTCGGAGACGTCGTTGCAGACGCAATAGCCGGCGACGTAGTTCAGCGCGTCGGCTTCCGAGACATATTTGGCGCGGGTGCCGATGATCGCGGCGATCTCGACCTCCCAGTCGAGCTTGGTCGAGCCGCGCGGCTTCTCGACCGCGTCGTTCGGCCCGGACAGCGAGGTGTTGGCCTTCATGAAGATGATCGGCTCGGTCGGGATCGCAGCGCCCGTCTCCTTGGCGTGGTCGCTGTAATTGAGGCCGATGGCGACGAACTTCGAGATACCGGTGACCGGAGCGCCGAAGCGCGGCTTGCCGGAGATTGCGGGCAGCGAGGCGGGATCGATGGCGGCCAGCTTCTTCAGGGTATCAGGCGAATAGGCTTCGCCCGTGAGGTCCTTCACATGCGCCGACAGATCGCGCAACTGGCCGGATTTGTCGATCAGGCCGGGCTTTTCCGCACCCTTCTCGCCATAACGAACAAGCTTCATTCTCGTTTCTCCCTGGGAATGGACCGATCGGTTGAACAGCTTCATGGAACAGGGCGGCAGGAAATTCAACCGCCCAAAACGGGGATCACCCCAGCGCCACGAACCTGAACGCGTCGCCGTCGCGCTTGATATGCCCGGCCGAATAATGACCGCCGATCACCAGCGTCGGCGTGTCGGCAAAGCGCGAGAACAATGCGTGCCGGCTTGCCGCCGATTGCGCGGGGTCGGTATCCACCGTCGAGCACCAGTCGAGATACGCCATCTGACAGGGATGATGGGCGACGTCGCCGGTCAGAAGCGCCTGTTCGCCATCGCACTCGATCAGGACGCTCATATGTCCCGGGCTGTGTCCTGGGGTCGGGATCAGCCTGATCTCCTCGCAGAGCCGGTGGTCGCTCCGGACGAGCTCGGCCTGGCCGGCATCGACCACCGGCTTCACGGAATCATCGAACACCGCGACCTTGTCCGGCTCGGCGGTGTAATCACGCCAGTGTTCATATTCGGTCTTGCCGAAGACGTAGCGCGCCTTCGGAAATGTCGGCACCCATCGGCCGTCGACCAGTCGCGTGTTCCAGCCGACATGGTCGACGTGAAGATGCGTGCACAGCACGGTGTCGATGCTGTCAGGCGGAAACCCTGCCGCGGTCATGGTCTCCAGGAACGGTGTGCTGCGGTTGTTCCAGGTGGGGACGCCGCGGCCCTGCTTGTCGTTGCCAAGGCCGGTGTCGACGACGATCCGGCGCGAAGGTGTTTCCACCACCAGCGAGTGGATCGACATTTTCAGTCGCCCTTCTTCGGTGGCGAAATGCGGGATCAGCCAGGGCAGCTTCTGGATCTCGTCGTTGGTCGCGGCCGGCAGGATGAAACGGGTTGAACCGATCGTCTCCATTTCGACAAATTTCGTGATCTTGACCTTGCCGACCTTCCACTGCATCCGGCGCCTCCTGTGTTTCTTGCTCTTGCGCTGGAACATGCACGCTTTCTGCCAGCGAGCGCAATGGATCATCTGCGGTGATGTGGCGTTATCGCGGGGAACCGGAAAAGAGTCGAAGAGGAAGCCATGCCAGAGCTTGCGATTTCCGCGGAGAAGGTCGCCTTCATCATCGAGAAGGCGCGTCAATTCGACGTCAAGGAGGGGGCGTCCGATCCCGATTCCGGCTCGAACGCGGCCGACGACGATATGATGGACGTCCTCGACGACGACGGCTCCGATCCCGTCGTCAACGAGCTCGGCAGCTTCATGATCGCGTTGAACGAGGACGAGCAGCTCGATCTCGTCGCGTTGACCTGGCTCGGTCGCGGTGACGGTACCATTGATGATTGGAGCGATCTGCGCGCCCGGGCCGTGGAGGCGAGGAGCGAGTATCGCAGCCCGCGCCGCGAGACCGTGCATTATCTGCTCGGCGAACCTATGCTGGGCGATCTGCTCGCCGACGGGCTCGACGCATTCGGCATCGACTGGACCGACGAACGCACGACGGCCGATTCCGCCGCTCCGAGCCAGCAGGACGAAGACGAGCCGACGAAGCAGCGGTGAGTGGCCGGGCCTCGCGGTGAGCTGAAATTCATCGCGCCCCGACACCCCCACATCGTCATGGCCGGGCTTGACCCGGCCATCCATGTCGTCCTGCACAGTTCAAAGAACGTCGATGCCCGGACAAGCCCGGGCATGACAATCGTTCGTAGATTGCGCAGTTTGCGGATGCGCTGATGGCTCACAGCGTCCCGGGGAACGCGCCGCCATCCAGCAGGATGTTCTGCCCGGTGATGAAGCCGGCCTTGGCGCCGCACAAGAAGGCGCAGGCATAGCCGAACTCGTCGGGCTGGCCGAAGCGGCCGGCGGGATTGAGCTTGGCGCGCTCGGTCAGAATCTGCTCCGGCGTGACGCCGCGCTTGTCGGCCTCGGCCTTGGCAGTGCCGGTCAGACGGTCGGTCTCGAACGGGCCCGGCAACAGGCCGTTGATGGTAACGTTGTTGATCACGGTCTTGCGCGACAGGCCGGCGATGAAGCCGGTGAGGCCGGCGCGCGCGCCGTTGGACAGGCCGAGAATGTCGATCGGCGCCTTCACCGCCGCCGAGGTGATGTTGACGATGCGGCCGAACTTCCGCGCCATCATGCCGTCAACCGTCGACTTGATCAGCTCGATCGGGGTGAGCATGTTGGCGTCGATCGCCTTGATCCAGTCGTCTCGCGTCCAGTTGCGGAAATCGCCGGGCGGCGGGCCGCCGGCATTGTTGATCAGGATGTCGGGATCGGGGCAGGCCTTCAGCACCGCCTCGCGGCCCGCCGGCGTCGTGATGTCGCCGACGATCTCGGTGACGGTGACGTCAGGGTAGGCCTTGCGGATCTCGTCAGCCGTCTTCTTCAGGGCTTCGGCGCCGCGCGCAGTCAGCGTGACGTGAACGCCGGCCTCCGCCAACGAGATGGCGCAGGCGCGCCCGAGGCCCTTGCTGGATGCGCAGACGATGGCGCGGCGACCTTTGATCCCAAGATCCACTGTTTCACTCCCGTAAATGTCAGGCAGGTTTTGGATGCGGCCACTCTAGCCAACATCGACGCCGCTGATAAGGGATGGGCTCGCACCAAAATGCATGCGCGTCCGCGCCGCGATGCAAATGCGCATGCATGATCAGGACCCAGTGGGCGCGTAGCGAAAGTGCGCAGCAGTTTTCCGAAAGGATCATGCCAAAACAATAAGGCGCGATCTCATCGCGCTCAGATGCGCCGCTCCCGCTTGAGACGATCGATCGCGTCCGCGGCGTCCGGCGGCAGCGACTTGAATCCCATCCGCCCGACCGTCGAGAACAGCGGCCGCAGATGCGAGCCGGCCAGGAACGGCGGCTGGTGGTTGACCGGCACGATCTGGTCGAACACCAGCACCAGCGTGGTGGCGACGAGGCCGACCCTGGCCGCGCCGAGCGCCGCGCCGCCGAGCCGGTCGCCGATGCCGGCTTCGCCAACGGTGTCGTTCAGCGCGACGCGGCCGATATGGCCGAGCAGCATGCCGACCACAACGAAGATGGCGAAGAACCAGATCCAGTTCTGCAGCAGTGGTGGATTCGGATTGGCCGCGATCTGCGGCACGATCAGCGGCATCAGCGTCACTGCCATCGGCGCGGCGAGGAGATAGGCGAGGATCGTCATGGCGCTGCGCAGCAGGCCGGTCCTGAAACCGAGGCCGACCGCAATGGCGAGTGCCGAATAGACCGCAAGATCGAAGCTGTTCATGGGAGCCCTGCCGCGACGGAACGAATGAACGCCGAACCGATCATTCCGGTTTCAGATCGCTAAAATCGTCTGTATTGATGGCTCCAAACCCTCAGAGAAATCGCGCAAGGAACGCGTCATGTCAGACCTATTCGACGTCAGTAAAGAAACCATCCTCGTTACTGGCGCGAGCCAGGGACTGGGGCGGCAATTTGCCCGGGTGCTGGCGGCTCATGGTGCATCCGTCGCGCTCGCCGCGCGCCAGACCGAGAAGCTGAAGAACCTGGAAGAGGAAATCCGCGGCAAAGGTGGCCGCGCCGCCGCGGTCGCGCTCGACGTCACCGACACCGCCTCGATCGCGAAGGCCGTCGATGCCGCGGAAGCCGCGCTCGGCCCGGTCACTGTGCTGATCAACAATGCGGGCATCGCCATCGAGAAGCTCGCGACCGAGCAGACCGAGGCCGATTGGGACGCCGTGATCGGCGCCAATCTCAAGGGCGCCTATTTCCTCGCGACGGAAGTGGCGCGGCGCATGATCGCGCGCGGGCAGCACGGCAACATCGTCAACATCGCCTCCGTGCTCGGCACCGGCGTGCTCAAGGCGGTGTCGCCTTACGCGATCTCCAAGGCCGGCATCCTCCAGGCCACGAAGGCGATGGCGCTGGAACTCGCCGGCCAGAACATCCGCATCAATGCGCTGGCGCCCGGCTACATCGACACCGAGATGAACCACGCCTTCTGGTCGACGCCCGCAGGCGAGCGCCTGGCCAAGCGCATCCCCCAGCGCCGCGTCGGCGCCGAATCCGATCTCGACGGCGCGATCCTGCTGCTGGCCTCGAACGCGTCGCGATACATGACGGGGAGCGTGGTGACGGTGGACGGCGGGTTCTTGTTGAATTGATCGCGCTCTTCGTTGTTCAAGAACGGTCTTTGCTGAGCGTCGTCCCGGCGAAAGGCCGGGACCCATAACCACGAAACGTAATTTGGCGAAGACCCCGAGTTATCAGCTCGCTTCACATCCTCCGCCTGGGATTATGGGTCCCGGCCTTCCCCGGGACGACAACGGAGGATGAGGCCACCGCCTAACTCGCCCCCATCTCGCTCCTGATCATGTCCGCTGCCTTCTCTCCGATCATGATGGTCGGCGCAGTGGTCGCGCCCCGGTGCTGCAGCGGGCCGTTTGCCTGGGAGTGATGCAAGACACGGTCCATGGCGTTCCTCCCCCGAAAATGGGCGTCGGTCCCTGGTTTTGCTGCGGCCAAGCTGTTTCTTTGCGGAACCCCTGCAAGTGCACGCCAAACGGACCCAAATCGGTCCATCCGCCTGTCATAAAGTCGAAAAAAACGTTCCCGCAGCCCTTTCCAAAGGCAGCCGCCCTTGATACATACGCCCCGCACCCGACGGGCTTTGCCCCGGGTTGCCTTCCAAGGAAGCCTTTGGGACGAGTGAGGCCAGCCACGCACCAGCGCGGGCCTCAATCCACCGTCCCCGGCATTTTGGCGAAGGCGCAGCAAGTGTTTAACGCGGGGTGGAGCAGCCCGGTAGCTCGTCAGGCTCATAACCTGAAGGTCATAGGTTCAAATCCTATCCCCGCAACCAAATTCGGATTGACCGGATCCGATACGAAAATGGCCCGCTTGATGCGGGCCATTTTTGTTTGGGCGATGCTGGTGCGTAGGCCTGCGTGCCGTCGCAATTGCGTCAATCAGGCGCCGGAGTACCTGCTGCAATCTCTCTTCCCCATCAAGACCATCAAGTGCGCTGTCGCCGCAATTCCTATCCTAGTGCCTCGTGGTCTCCCCTGACGTGGCGTCGCTTTGAACAGCCAACTGCTTCGAAGCTCACCTGCCGAATCTTGAATCTCGATCGAACGTAGCCGCGTGCGTGAGGTGCTTGCGACGATCGCCTCGATCGATCGATGGCCCGAAGGATCAGCCCCTGTACGGGCAGACCATCGTCAGATGGAGCAGTGTCGGCTTCTCCGAGCCCTTCTTGTATTCCCACTCCAGCCGAATCTCGTGCCGATGGGCATAGGCGTCGTTCGGGGCATGGACGATGATGTTCGTCTTCATCGGGATCGGTGGTTCGGAATTGAAGCACTTCCGCACGCAGGCATCGAGCAGGTCGCACCGTGTCAGAGGAATGACGCCGGGCTCGTCCTTGGATAGGGGCACCGTGTTCGGCTGGGTGCTGAGGTCGAGGCGAGCCCGGCCCTTCTCCTTGTGCCAGTACTTGGCGCTGCCTTGCGGCCATTTCGAAGCCGGCGTCAGGATCAGGTGGTACTGCCCGTATTCCAGCGTAGCCAGATCGATGTCATCCGACGCCTTGAGCTTGGCCACGCTCCTCTTCATGTTCGCCAGGGGGTAGTAATTGCTGTTCATCAAATCCCTGAACGCTTTGCCGCTATATGTCTTGCCGCCCATCGCCTTGCCTTTCGAAATGTTCTAATCAATCGGGGTGACGTGCAGACCAGCAAAGCTCGTCGGCCAGATGGAAAGCCCCGGCGTCCCCTAGACGCGCGGTCCCATATTTCGCGCGTGCAATTGCTATCACTCGAAATTGTGCTTCGTCCAGAGAGCTACGGATCGGTGATGGAGCCATACCGCTTGCAAGTTCGATTGCCTTGACTCTTTCGATGGGTAATCTTGCGCCGGGCTCCTTGCGAGCGCCGGTCGTCAAGCGACGGCGCTGCAGCTTTTGAAGGCACGGAAATGCATTGTGTCGCGTGTCAGTCGGCGATCGACCCAGGCGATAGCTGGTGCTCCAGTTGCGGGGTGGCGGTGCGCCGTTCCGAGCCGGACAACGAACGCCGGTTCGTGACGATTCTCCGTGCCGACGTCGTCGATTCCACCGGGCTTGTCGCCGATCTCGATCCGGAAGAGGCCGTCTCCCGCCTGGAGCCGGCACTGGCCGCCATGAGAGGCGCGGTGCGCCAGTTCGGAGGCATCGTCAGCAAGGAATTGGGCGATGGCGTTTCCGCGGTGTTCGGCGCCCCGATCGCGGACGACAATCATGCCCCCCTGGCCTGCCATGCGGCGATCGAATTGGTCCGGCGCGTCGTCGGCCTGGGCGATCCCGGGCTTCAGGTCCGGGTTGGTCTGCACTCGGGTCATGTCGTCGCCTACATGGTCTCCAGCGAGTTTTCCAAGGTCTACGAGATCGGCGGTGCCGCCCAGCATCTGGCCGCTCGCCTGGAATCTGCGGCGGAGGCGAATCAGATTTACGTGTCGAAAGCCTGCCAGGAGCTTGCCGAAGGACATGTCCGATTCGAGTATCTCGGCGGCAAGCCGCTGCGCGGCTTCAATCAGGCCGTGCCGGTCTACCGCATCGTGGGGGCGAGCGATCTGTCGAGCTGGCGGGTGCGGCGTGCCCGCAGCGTCTCGCGGTTCGTCGATCGTACGACGGAGCGGGCATTGCTGGCTCGTGCCGTCGAGAGCGCCAGAACGAGCCGGCGGACGGTCCTGCTGCTCGGCGACGCCGGCATCGGCAAATCGCGACTCGCGCACGAATTCGTCCAGGAGCTCAGATCCCATGGTTGGCGCCTGATCGACGCCGAGTGCAGCCCGAACCTCCAGGGGGCCCCGTTCAGCACGCTCAAGCGCGTTCTGCTATCGGCCCTCGAGATGGCCGCCAAGGATCCCGACAGCCCGTCGGATCCGCGGAAGGATCTCGGCGAGATCGCGCAATGCGCGCTCGATGCGGTGCTCGATCTGCCGACGTCGAATCCTCGCTGGTCGCAGCTCGAGCCTCACGCCCGGGGACGTGCGATCTCCGATGCAAGCTGCGCCGTCATCGCGAGCATCGCCCGGCGTCAGCGCACGATCCTGCTGCTCGAGGATCTGCACTGGATCGACCGGGCCAGCGATGCGGTCATGGCCACGATAGCGTCGCTTCAGGCACCAGGTCTTCTCGTCCTCCTCACCTCCAGGCCCACCGGCATGCCGGTGTGGATTGCGCGCTGCCATGCCGAGGTCGTCGCGATGCAAGCTCTCGACGACGATTCCGGGCTGGCCATGCTCGCCGACATGCTCGGGCCCTCCGCGGCCAACGACGATCTGAAGAATCGGATCATCTCGCACACGGCGAATGTCCCTCTGTTCATCGAGGAGGTGTGCCGGGGTTTGCGGGACAGCGGAACGCTCCACGGCCAGTGGGGCGATCTGGCGCTGGTGCGCCCGAGAGCTGGGCATTCCCTCGAGCATCCAGGGCGTGATCGCGGCGCGCCTCGATCGCGTGTCGCGCCAGGAGCGCGCCATCCTGCAGATCGCGGCAGCGCTGGGACCACGATCGAGCGTCGCCATGCTGCGTGATCTCGCCGAGCTGCCCGAAAGCGTCCTTCAGGATTGCCTTGCGGCGCTCGATCGCGCCGAGCTGCTGGTGAGGATCGACAGCGAATTGGACGATGTGCTCGAGTTTCGGCACGAGATGGTCCGCCAGGTGACCTATGACTCGATGGTCGAGAAGGTGCGCGAAGCCATCCACGCGCGCATTCTCGCGAGGCTGGAGGGCGATGGAGCAGGCGCGGATCAACCCGATGCGCTGTGCTACCACGCCGTGCGGGCCCGCGATTGGTACAAGGCGTTCAGTCACGGCAAGAGCGCGGGACGAAAATGCCTGAGCCGGTCGGCGTTTTCCGACGCGGCCAGCTATTTCGAGATTGCGATGGGCTCGCTCGACAAGACGCCGATGACGCCTTCGCGGGAGGCCGATGCCATCGATCTGCGGATGGAGGCCCGCGCGGCGTTCATCGCGTCCGGTCAGGTCGCCGAGTGGCTCGACCTCGGAATGGATGCCGAACGGCGGGCGGACGGGATCGACGATATTGGACGCAAGGTCGCCGCGATGACGGTTCGAGCCGGCGCGCAAAACTTCTACGGCGCGCCGGTCGAAGCCGTCGCTGTCTCGGAAGAGGTGGTCCGCCTCGCTCAGGAATGGGACAATCCGGGTTGGCTCAATCTCGCCCGCTACGGTCTCGGGCAGGCCTATTTCCTCGCCGGCCGGTACCGCGAAGCCGAGCGCACGCTGGCGCTGGCCCGCACCCAGCTGGCGGGTCCGCAAGCCAGCGCTCCGATCGGGACGACGCCGAGCTATCTGCTCGTCCTCTGCTGCATGATGAAGAGCTTCACCCACACCGTCATGGGTGAGCTCGATGCCGCCCAGCAGCTCCAGCGCGAGGCTGCCGTCATCGCCGAGGAGACAGGCCGTCCCTATGACCGCGTCGCGGCCGCCTATAGCGGCGGGTGGCTGAAGCTCGGGCAGAACGATCCGGCCGCCGCCGCGTCCATCCTCGAAGACGGATTCGTGCTCGCGCAGAAGCATGGCATCCGGCTGTTCGTGCCGGTGCTCGCCTGTCACCTCGGCATCGCCTATCTGGAGCAGGGCCTGTTCGACCGGGCGCGGGGCATGCTGACGGAAGCGCGCGAGGAGGCGAAGGCGGTCGGCTACACCTCGGCGGTGCTGCGCAGCTCGATCTATCTGGCGCTGGCCGCCCACCGGCTCGGCGACTCCAGGGCCGCGCAGAACATGCTGCGCGAGGCCCGCAATACGGCGCGGCAGCAGGGGTTTTCGGGCCTCGAGGCCGAGGCCCTGTTCGGCGAAGCCGTGGTGACGCCGCCCTCCGATGCCGAAAGCAAGGCGGCCATCCGCGCTTCCCTGCGTGCCGCCATCGCGATCGCCTCCGAAAACGGCGCGCGGCCGCTTCAGCACAAGGCCGAGGCGATGCTGAACGAGATGCTGGCAAGCGGTGACGAGGTGACCTGACGGTTGGCTGGAGCCACTCGGCTGCGCGCGGCTCAGGCGCGCGGGGCCGTGCCTCGCGCGCCTGTCAGCCTCACTTCACCAGCGGGCAGCCGCCGTCCTTCAGCGGTCGGAACGCCTGGTCGCCGGGCACCTCTGCGAGCAGCTTGTAGTAGTCCCACGGTCCCTTCGACTCCTCCGGCTTCTTCACCTGGAAGAGGTACATGCTGTGCACCATGCGGCCGTCCTCGCGCAGCACGCCATTGTCGGTGAAGGCATCGCGCACCGGCAGCTCGCGCATCTTGGCCATCACGGTCTTGGTGTCCCGGGTGCCCGCGGCCTGCACGGCCTTGAGATAATGCAGCGTCGCACTGTAGGTCGCGGCCTGGTTCATCGTCGGCATGCGCTTGACCCGCTCCATGAAGCGCTTGCCGAAGGCGCGAGTCCTGTCGTTGAGATCCCAGTAATAGGCTTCGGTGACGATCAGCCCTTGCGCGAGCTTGAGGCCCAGGCTGTGCACGTCGGAGATGAACATCACGATCGCAGCCAGGTTCTGACCGCCGGCGACGATGCCAAACTCGCCGGCCTGCTTGATCGCGTTGATGGTGTCGCCGCCCCCGTTGGCGAGCCCGATGATCTTGGCCTTGGAAGCCTGCGCCTGGAGCAGGAACGACGAGAAGTCGGCCGTATTGAGCGGATGCTTGACGCTGCCGAGCACCTTGCCCCCGGAAGCCTTCACCACGTTACCGGTGTCGCGCTCGACGGAATGACCGAACAGATAGTCGGCGGTGAGGAAGTACCAGGTGTCCCCGCCATTCTTGACGATGGCGCTGCCGACAGTCTGCGCATTGGAGTAGGTGTCGTAGGTCCAATGCGCGGTGTAGGGCGAGCAGGATTTTCCGGTGATGTCGGAGCTCGCCGCATCCGTCACGATCATGATCTTCTCGTATTGCTTCGACAACTCCATCACCGCGAGTGCGGTCGCCGAGGTCGGAAGGTCGATGATCATGTCGACGCCCTCGGTCTCCCACCATTTGCGCGCGATGGTGGAGGCGACATCGGGCTTGTTGAGCACGTCGGCACTGATCATGTCGATCGGCTTGCCGAACATCTGCCCGCCGAAATCCTCGATCGCCATCTTCGTGGCCTCGACATTCCCCATGCCGCCGATGTCGGAATAGACGGAGGAGAAGTCGGAGAGCACCCCGATCTTGAGAGGTGCCTGCTGGGCAGAGACGGGCGAGATCAAGACAGCCGACAGCAGGCCGGCCGCAGACGCGAGGGCTGCGATAGGTCTCATGGCTACGTTTCCTCTGACTTGGGACTATCCTGTCCCTTTGTCCGACAAAGTTAGAAGCAGCTTCCTGCGGAGTCAATTTGTTCGCAATGCAGCCTGCCTGATGTAGTTTGACGCACCCTTAGCGATCCAATATGGTTTGTCGGACAATCGACATCGGAGGCCATCTTGCCTGTCGCGCCGCTGTTTCGTCCGATCGATGTCGCGCCGGCATATCAGAAGGTTGCCGACGCCATCGAACGCGAGATCGTCAATGGCCGCATCAAGCCGGGCGATCCCATCGGCACCGAGCACGATCTCGTCCGCCAGTTCGGCGTCAACCGCTCGACCATCCGCGAGGGCATCCGTGTGCTGGAGGAGAGCGGTCTGATCCGCCGCGATTCCTCGCGCCGACTGCATGCCTGTCTGCCGCGCTACAGCAAGCTGGCGAGCCGGCTCAGCCGCGCTTTGGTCCTGCATGAGGTCACCTTTCGCGAGCTCTACGAGGCCTCGATGACGCTGGAGGTCGCGAGCATCGAAGGCGCGGTGGAGCGTGCGACGGAGGAAAACATCGCCGAGCTCGCGGCCAATCTCGCACGTAGCGAGGCCGTGGTCGGCGATCCCGCGATGCTCGCCGAATGCGACGCCGAATTCCACGTGCTGGTGGCGAAGGCCTCGCAGAACCGTGTGCTCCAGCTCGCGCGCGAGCCGGCCGCGCAATTGTTCTATCCGACCACCGAGATGATCGTGAGCGGCGTTGCCGAAGGTGGCCCGCGCCTCGTCGCGGCGCACCGCCATCTGATCGATGCGATCCGCCGCCGCGACCGTGAGGCCGGCGTGCTGTGGACGCGCCGGCACTTGCAGGACTGGCGGCGCGGCTTCGAGAAGATCGCCTCGCTCGATCGCTCGGTCGAGCACATGTACATGGAGCATGCGCAGGCGGCCCGGCGCAGATAGCGCAAAAACAAGACGCAAGATTTCGATCAAGAAATCCCGCAAACAAAGACGTTGGACGGAGGAACACATGACCGGCGACACCGCAGCCATCATTGCGAAGGCACGCGAGCATTCCATTGGCGATCTCCTGCGCCGTTCGGCGGGGCGGGAGCCGAACAAGCTTGCGGTGAGCTGCGGCGGGGTGAGCTGGAGCTTTGCCGAGATGGACACGATCTGCAATCGTCTCGGTCGCGGTCTCCTCGGCCTCGGTGTCAAGAAGGGCGACCGTCTCGCGGTGCTGTCGCGCAACTCGCATGCCTTCGCGGCACTGCGTTTCGCGGTGGCGCGGATCGGCGCGGTCCTGGTGCCGATCAACTTCATGCTCAATCCGGACGAGGTCAATTTCATCCTGAAGAGCTCCGGCGCAAAGCTGCTCGCGACAGGCCCCGATTTCGTCGAGCCGGCGCGCGCCGCCACCGCCAAGGATTGCGCCGTCGAGAAGATGATCTGGCTGCCGGGCGAGGATCCGGCCACGGCGCCTGCGGGCCTCACCACCTTCGACGATCTCCTCCATGCCGACGGCTCGTTCCTGGAGGCGTCGGTCGACAGCCGCGATCTCGCGCAGATCGTCTATACCAGTGGCACGGAGTCGCTGCCCAAGGGCGCGATGCTGACCCATGAAGCCGTGATGTGGCAGTATGTCAGCTGCATCATCGACGGCGGCATGAGCGTGGACGACAAATTCCTGCACGCGCTGCCGCTGTATCATTGCGCCCAGCTCGACGTGTTCCTGGGACCGCAGGTTTACCTCAGCGCCTCCGGCGTCATCACGGGCAAGCCGACCGCGGACAACATCCTGGCGTTGATCCAGGCCCACAAGATCACCTCGTTCTTCGCTCCGCCGACGATCTGGATCGCCATGTTGCGGTCGCCGAACTTCGACAAGACCGATCTGTCGACACTCCAGAAGGGCTATTACGGCGCCTCGATCATGCCGGTAGAGGTCCTGCTCGAGCTCCAGCGCCGCCTGCCCAACGTCAAGTTCTGGAATTTCTACGGCCAGACCGAGGTCGCGCCGCTCGCGACCGTGCTGCGGCCCGAGGACCAGCTGCGCAAGGCCGGCTCCGCCGGCAAGCCGGTGCTCAATGTCGAGACGCGGGTGGTCAATACGTCCATGGAAGACGTGAAGGTCGGCGAGGTCGGCGAGATCGTGCACCGCTCGCCGCATCTGCTCTCCGGTTACTACAACGATCCCGTGAAGACGGCGGCGGCGTTCTCGGGCGGCTGGTTTCATTCCGGCGATCTCGCCACGGTCGATGACGAGGGCCACATCACCGTGGTCGACCGCGTCAAGGACATGATCAAGTCCGGCGGCGAGAATGTCGCGAGCCGCGAGGTCGAGGAGATGGTCTACCGCATCCCCGCCGTCTCCGAGGTCGCGGTCGTAGGCCTGCCGGATCCGCGCTGGATCGAGGCTGTGACTGCGATCGTCGTAGTCAAGAGCGGCGAGGCGCTGGACGAAGAGACCGTCATCAAGCACTGCGCCGGCCAGATGGCGCATTTCAAGGTGCCGAAGCGCGTGATCTTCGTGGATGCCCTGCCGAAGAATCCGAGCGGCAAGCTGCTCAAGCGCGAGCTGCGTCAGCGCTTCGTCGGCGGCGAGACGCTCGACAAGGCGATCCAGAAGAATTTCGGTACCTGAAACGGAGCGTTGCCATGAAAGCCTGGCAGGTCGTGCGTGACTGGTCGATCGAAGGGATGGAGCTCGCCGATCTGCCGGAGCCTACGCCTGCGCCGGGCCAGGTCGCCGTGCGGATGAAGGCAGCATCGCTGAACTATCGCGACCTGCTGACCGTGCAGGGCAAGGGCGGCGTTTCCAGATTGCCGCTCATTCCGTTCTCGGATGGCGCCGGTGAAGTGATCGCCGTGGGTGAGGGCGTAACCCGTGTCGCCGTCGGGGATCGTGTCTGTCCGATGTTCTTCCAATCCTGGATCGATGGGGAAGTTTCGGCAGCCGCTCGCCGCTACGCGCTCGGCGGCACGCGGCCGGGCGTCCTGCAGGAGGTGATGGTGCTCGACGCCGAGGGCGTCAGCCACATTCCCTCGCATCTGTCGTTCCAGGAGGCCGCTACGCTACCCTGCGCCGGCCTAACAGCTTGGCGTGCGTTGTTCGAACATGCCAAGGTACAGCCCGGCGACACCGTGCTGGTGCAGGGCACAGGCGGCGTGTCGATCTTCGCTCTGCAATTTGCAAAGCTCGCTGGCGCAAGCGTGATCGTGACCTCATCGAGCGACGCGAAGCTCGAACGCGCCAGGGCGTTAGGTGCCGACCACACCATCAACTATCGATCGGTTCCGGAGTGGGGCAAGGCCGCGGCGGCGTGGAGCGGCGGCGGCGTCGATCATATCGTCGAGGTTGGCGGCAAGGATACGTTTGCGCAATCACTGGAGGCCGCGCGCGTCGGCGGTACGATCTTGGTGATCGGCATCCTCACGGGCGTCTCGCAGCAGATCGCGATCTCGAGCCTGTTCGCCAAGAACCTGCACGTCATCGGCCTTTCTGTCGGCAGCCGCCGCATGTTCGAGGCCATGGCCGCTGGCATCGGACGGAACGCGATGAAGCCAGTGATCGACCGCACCTTCGGCTTCGAGGCCGTGCCGGATGCGATGCGTCTGATGCAGCGCGGCGGCCATTTCGGCAAGATCGTGGTCGAGTTCGCCTAGCTGGCGTCGCCGGCCAGCTTCCTCATGTCATCCGGCGTCTGCCCGAAGCGGCGGCGAAACACGCGGTGGAAGTAGGAGACGTCGTGGAATCCCGCAAGATGCGCGATCTCGATGATCTTGCGCGTGCGCATGGCGGGATTTCGAAGCAGACGCTCGGCGCGCAGCAACCGCTGCTCCAGCACGAAGCCGCTATAAGTGATGCCGGCCTGCTCGAACAGCAACTGGATGGTGCGCGGGCTGATCCGATGCGCGGCGGCAAGATCGGTGAGCGACAGCGCAGGACTGTCCAGCTGCGCCAGAATGTCCGATTTCAGGGTTTGGAAACGCGCCGCCGCGAGGCCGCGCAGTCGCGCCTCGTCGGCGACATCGCCGCGCGCCCCGATCATCAGCACGGCGAGGTCGAACAAATGTTGGGAGACCGCATCGAGCTCCGCGGGCGCGAGCTTGTCCGCATGAGCATGCGCGAGATCGTAATATCGCAGGAACATCGACGTGATCGGATTGGCGCCGGGGATCGACTGCGCGATCAGGTCCTCGGCATTCGGGCACGCGCGCAGCAGCGCCTTGCGCGGCAGCAGCGCGGTCTGGAAATTGCCGTGCTTGATCTGGGTGATGCAGGCGCCCTTGATGGAGGGGTCGCCGATGGTGATGTCGCCAGCGGCGATCTCCAACGGACGTTTGCCCATGGCCCCGCTCAAGGCCGAATTGGGTGACATCGTAACGATCAGTTCGTCGTTCGTCCCCAACGACACGAAAGACATCGGCGTGCCGAACGAGGCCGAGAGCCTGATGCGGGGAAGAATGGCGGGCGCAATGGTCCGGTGAACGCGTCCTTCTCCCACCGGCACGAAATCGACATTCGCCACCTGACGGCAAAACTGCTCGCGCCATTCTTCATAGGCCCGACCGTTCGGATCGCCATCGAATGAGAGTTGCGGCTGGGTCATCGATCGCTGGAATATATGCGCTGACGATTTGATGCGGATTGCATCCTCGTCGGCGCGCCGCGGTGCGGCAACCAGAAAAGCTCCGGATTGCGCAAAAAACCACTCGCAACTGCGCGGTGAGCCAGTGACGAGGTGCCGCAGGTCAGGCGTTCGCGAATTGTGCCCGGATCGCAACAGGCGGCGGCGGATCTGCAGGCCTTCACGTCAGTCCATCCAGCCTTTCGCCACTCCCCACGAACCGCGGCCGCATCCCGCCTATCGTCCCGCCCATAACGATTGGCCGATTGGAAGGAAATTGGTTCGATGACACGGCGTAGGAGCAGTTTGCTGCCCGTTCTTCTGGCACTTGGGCTTGGTGCGCTTTGCGCCACTGATGCAAAGGCCGCCGACATTGCGCTGAAAGCGCCCCCTGCGCCGCCGCCGGTCTTCAGCTGGACCGGCTTTTACGCGGGCGTTCACGCCGGCTACGGCACCGGTGACGGCAACGCCGCCTCGGTCGATCCCAGCGCGCTACTGGCCCTGTTTCCCGGCGTCAACAATGCGACGTCGACGGCGTCGGCGCCATTCACGCTCGGTGTGGGGCAATCCGGCTGGCTGGGCGGATTGCAGGCCGGCTACAATTGGCAGGCCGGTCATATGGTCGCCGGTGTCGAAGCCGATGTCAGCGTCTCCGGGATTGGCGGACGGGCATCTGGAGCTTATGCTCTACGCCCCGTTTTCCTCGTCGGGGATTTCGACAACTACACCGGCAGCGTGACGGTGACCCAGGACATTGATTATCTCGGCACGCTGCGCGGCCGCCTGGGTTATGCCAGCAACAATTGGCTGCTTTACGCGACGGGCGGTCTCGCCTGGGCGCATGTCAAGGCAAGCCTCGACAGCAGCCATGCGCGCCTGACTAACAATCTGCTCATCGCGGGATTTCCCGGCGCGCTGGACGGTCACGCCTCGGCAAGCGGCTACAATCTCGGATATGCAGTCGGCGGCGGCGGGGAATGGTCGTTCGCGCCGCGCTGGTCGCTCAAGGCGGAGTATCTGTATCTCTATCTCGGCCGCCAGCTCTCCTTGTCGATTCCCGGAACGAGCATGCCGGCCAGCGACATCGAACTGCACACGCTCAGGATCGGCCTGAACCGGCAATTCGCCCCGTGATTCCGGCGGTGGCGGTGAAGCTCAATACTTCTTCACCGTCGCGGCGAAGGCCAGCCACAGTGCCATCGAGGCGAGCCCGAAGCCGCCGAGCAGCAGGAAGGTCGGGCCGTAGCCGATCCATTGTGCGATCCAGCCGCCGAGCGCGGGGCTGAGGCTCGCGCCGACGCCTTGCACGGTGATGACGGCCCCCTGACCGAGGTTGATGCGGCCGGTGCCGTTGAGCGAGCGCGCGACCATGCCGGGAACGGCGACCGTCTGGAGCCCGGTACCGATGCCGTCGAGCACCTGCATCGGCACGACGCCCCACCATCCCGTGACGAAGAAGGCGAGCACGCCGCGGATGGGCAGGAACATGAAGGAGACCAGGATGATCGGCCAGTAGTTGCGCTTGCTGGCGGCCTTCATCGCGATCAGTGAGGTCACGACCATTACGCCCTGCGCGATCACCACGGTGGTCGCGACGAAGGTCGGACCGTTGGCTTGTCCCTCGGCCACCGCGGCAAGTCCGTAGAGCGGCACGATCGCGGCGTTGCCGAGATGGAATAGCGCCAGAGCCAGCGCAAGAACCAGGAGCGCGCGGTGTTTGAGCAGCATCGTGAAGGCGTCGGGCGCGCTGTCGGGATCGTCCTCCTTGCAGCCACGCGCGGCGCGGTCGTCGATCGCCTTGGCTGGAATCATCAGCACGCAGGCGATCGCGATGGCGCCGAACACGGCCGCCAGCGCGAAGACGGCAAAATAGCCATACTTGTAGCCGAGATAGCCCGAGAGCGCGGCGCCCACCATGTTGCCGGCGTGGTTATACGCCTGGTTGCGGCCGTTGAGCGCGTTGAAGCCCTTCTGCTTGGCGATGCCGAGCGTGATGCCCGTGACTGCCGGCACGATCGCGGCGCTCGCCAGCGACTGCGCGACTTGCGAGACCGTCACCGCCCAGAAATTTTGCGAGATCAGGATGATCGCGGAGGCCGAGACCACGCAGATGCCGGGAATGACGACCCACATCCGCTTGTTGCGGCTCGAATCGATGAAGCCCCCGATCGGCGTGGTCACCAGCATGCCGGCGACATTGCCGATCGTCATCGCAGTGCCGATCAGACCGGGCGCCCAGCCGCGCTCCTGGAGGAAGACGCCGATGAAAGGCCCGATGCCCGACTGCATGTCGGCCATGAAGAAGTTGAGCGCAAACAGGGGCCAGATACGAGACGTTGAAGGGCGCGATGTCATCGAGACGCTGAACTTGGTGCTGCCGATCGCATCGGATCTCGCATGAGGCGGGGACTGCGGGCCAATGGGGCCTGCGGCGGACCAGAACTTAACCTGTGCTCATCGCGTTGGTTCCGGCCGCCCTTGTGATCGCAGGCTTCGCGAATTCATGCCAAACTTGCGACGGTCTCAATCAGGATCACGGCCATGCCACTCTGGATCTGCGAAACCTGCGGCGCACAATTTCCGGACAGCGGACATCCGCCCGCATCCTGTCCAATCTGCGAGGACGAACGGCAGTATGTAGGTTGGAATGGGCAGATTTTCCTGACGCGCGAGACGCTGGCCGAACGCCACCGCGTCGTTTGGCGCGACGATCTCGGCCTTACCGGCCTCTCGCTCGAGCCGAGCTTCGCCATCGGCCAGCGCGCGCTGCTGGTGCCACTCGGCGATGGTTGCTTGATGTGGGATTGCGTGCCGCTGGCGACCGCGGAGGCGATCGCGCATGTGCGTTCGCTCGGCGGACTCAAGGCCATCGCGATCTCGCATCCGCACTATTATGGCGCGCTCGCCGATTGGAGCGACGCCTTCGGCGGCGTGCCGGTCTATCTGCACGCCGATGATCGCCAATGGGTGACACGGCCGCATGCGTCGATCGTGCATTGGACCGGCGAGAGTCAGCGCATCTCCGACGAGGTGCTGCTGCTGCGCACCGGCGGTCATTTCGCCGGCGCCACCATGCTGCACTCGTCGCGCGCCGCGGACGGCAGGGGCGCGTTCCTCACCGGCGATATCGCGCAGGTAGCGATGGACCGCCGCTTCGTCAGCTTCATGTATTCCTACCCCAACTACATGCCGCTTAACGCTTCCGCGGTACGGCGCATCGCGGCTGCCGTCGAGCCGCTCGCCTTCGATCGGATTTATGGCGCTTGGTGGGGCCGCAATATCGCGCGCGGCGCCAAGGCCGCGTTTGCGGCGTCGGTGGAGCGATATATCGCGGCCATCGCGTGACCTGCGCTCAAACCGTCTTGTGTTCGCTAAATAAATGTACTACTAGTACAGTATATCGACGGCGCAACGATGCGTTTGCTGGTTCGGCACGATCGATGCATCGTTTGTTTGGACGGTCGTGTTCTGCGGCCATGTGAGCGGAAGATGGACGCATGAGCGGGTCGAGCGATTACGAGATTTTCGAGCCGGGCAATGTCACGCTCCAGTCCGGCGCCGTCTTTCCGTCGCTGAAGCTCGCCTATAAGACCTATGGCACGCTGGGCCCTGCCAGGGACAATGTCATCCTCTACCCGACCTCCTTCAGCGCCCAGCACTTCGACACCGAATGGCTGATCCGGCCCGATGGCGTGCTCGATCCCTCACGCTACTTCATCATCATCCCGAACCTGTTCGGCAACGGCCTGTCGTCGTCGCCTTCGAACACCGCCGCGCCGTTTCCGAAGCTGACCTATCACGATGCGATCGCGGTCCAACACCGGCTGCTCACCGAACGGTTCGGCATCTCGAAGCTGGCGCTGGTCTATGGCTGGTCGATGGGCGGCATGCAGGCCTATCATTGGGCGGCGCTGCATCCTGACATGGTCGAGCGTGCGGCGATCGCCTGCGGCAGCGCGCGCTGCGCGCCCTATAACCATGTCTTTCTCGAAAGCGTGAAGGCCGCTCTGACCGCCGATCCCGCGTTCCGCGATGGCCGCTTCGTCGACAAACCCATCGCCGGCTACCGAGCGATGGGGCGGGTCTATGCCGGCTGGGCGATGTCGCACGGTTTCTATCGCGACGAGCTCTGGCGCGATGGGGGCTTCCCCTCGCTGGAGGATTATCTCGTCCGCACCTGGGATACGACCTTCGCGCGGCGCGATGCCAACGATCTCCTGGCGCAGATCGGCATCTGGCAAAGCGGTGACATCAGCGGCTGCCCGGCTTTCGCAGGCGATCTCGATCGCGCGCTGGCCGCGATCAAGGCGCACATGCTGCTGATGCCGGGCGCGACCGATCGCTATTTCGATGTCCGCGACAATGAGGACGAGCTCGGCCGGTTGACCGGCGCGAAATCCGCAGTGCTGCATCCGATCCCGTCGCTGCACGGCCATCGTGCCGGCAATCCCGTTGGCAATGCCCGCGATGAGGCCTTCATCAAGGCCGAGATCGCGGCGCTTCTCAGCAAATAGGGGGGCTTCCGATCATGACTGACGCGACCGTTCCTGAGCCCGGCCACCGCCTGAAGCCGCTGACGCCAGCGATGCTGCGTGAGCTGTCGGTCCGTTCCGATCTCAGGGGCGCCGCGCAGAGCCTCGGCCATTACGGCGTAATCCTGTTGCTGGGCACGCTGATCTGGATCGTCAGCTCGCGCCATGGCGTGCTCTGGGCGCTGCCGCTGATGGCGGTGCAGGGCTATGTCGTCGCCTTCCTGTTCATGGCGGTGCACGAGACCGCGCACAAGACGGCGTTCAAAAGCCGCAGCCTCAATCTGATCGTGGGCAATCTTTCCGCTTTCCTGATCGGATTGCCTTACGAATATTACTGCCTGTTTCACTGGGACCATCATCGCTACACGCAGGATCCGGAAAAGGACCCGGAGCTGATCGTCGGTGTGAAGCCAACCTCCGACACCCAGCTCGCGATCGCCTACAGCGGCCTGCTCCAGGTTGCCGTTCGTCTCCGGCTGATGCTCGGCCACGCCGTCACCGGGAGGGTCACCGCCCCCTGGATTCCCGAGAACAAGCGCGCCGTCATCGTACGCGAGGCGCGTGCCTATCTCGCCCTCTATACGCTGCTCTTCGCGTTGTCGCTGTGGTTCGCCTCGGCGCTTCTGCTCTGGGTCTGGATCGTGCCGCTCGTCATCGGGCAATTCTTCCTGCGGCCCTATCTCTACGCCGAGCATACCGGTTGCGACCGCACCCGCAGCGCCTTCGAGAACACCCGCACCACCTATACCGGTGCGATCGTCAAATGGTTCGCGTGGAACATGCCCTACCATGTCGAGCATCACGCCTATCCCTCGATCCCCTTTCACGCGTTGCCGAAGCTGAACGAGATCGTCGACGGTGAGATCGTCCATCGCGGTCGCGGTTACATCAGAACGACGCGCGAGACCTGGGCCTGGTTTCGCCGGCAGCGGCAGGCGGGATAGCTGAACGCAAAGCTCCGGTCGCGGCGCGACCGGAGCTTTGTCGTGACGGCGAGATATCAGTAGATGCCGTAAGCGCAGACATTCACGACGCGGACGCGCAGGCCGTGACGGGTCTGGACGAGGCGCTCCCGATAGCAGCTGCTGACGCCAGTGTTGAGGTAGATGCCGCCAACGCCCCAGCCGGGACCCCAGTGGTGATGACCGTGATGATGGTGATGGAAGCCGCCGGCCGAGGCCGCGGTGGGGGCGAGAGCGGCGACAGCGAGCGAGCCGGCGGCGATCAGACCAAGTGCAAGCTTACGAAACATCTTCATTCTCCATGTGGCGCAGGGCCATTGTTGTGTCCCTGCATCTCGGTCGGGTCGAAGCGGGAATGCGTTCACGCCGTTGGCTGAGAATCGTGTTTCAGGACTGTTTCGTCGCCCTCGGCGATTTACGCCGCCGCCCGGCTTTCGGCGCCGTGCGATAACGCGCGGCCATGGCCTGCGTCAGCTCGGCCAACTTGTCTCGGAGATCGACGGGCTCGAGCACTTCGGCCTCGGGGCCGAGCCGCAGCAATTCGGACGCCGCATGCCACGACGTCTTGCCCACCGGCACTCTCGCAATGCGCCAGCCATCGGTATCAGCGGTCTCCTCGAGCTGCGTACGCGCCTTGACGTAAGGCTGGCTCAGCGCGTCGAGCAGCTTGACGCCGAACGGCGACAGCCGCACGACCGCGACATTGGGATGCATCTCGGCTTCGAGACGAAGTGTCGCAGCCTGCCAGTAGGCAGCGAGATCGAAATCGGCAGGGCGATCGAAGCGGTCGTCGAGCGCCGTACAGTCGAGCACGCGCGCGACGCGATAGGTGCGAACGCTGCCGTCGACCTGCCCTGCGAGATACCAGCTGCCGCCCTTCAGCACGAGGCCGAGCGGTGCGACCCGGCGCTGCTTCTCCGAGCGCCAGCTATGGTAGCGGATTTTGATCAGCGTCCCGCGCAGAGCCGCGCCGGCGATGCTGCGCAGATGTTTGGGATCCTCGGCCTCGCCGAACCAGCCCGGCGCGTCCAGGTGAAAGCGCTCCTGCATCCGCCCGGCGTCCTCGCGCAAGTTCGGAGGCAGCGCCGCCATCAGCTTGTTCTGGGCGGCGATCATCGCAGCGTCGAGCCCGAGCGCCGCGGCCGGGCCCGGCAATCCCGCCAGAAACAGTGCGCTCGCTTCGCTCTGTGACAGCCCATTCAGCCGCACGCGATAGCCGTCGAGCAGGCGATAGCCGCCCTCCGCGCCGCGGTCGGCATAGACGGGAACACCTGACGCCGCCAGCGCGTCGATGTCGCGATAGATCGTGCGCACCGAGACCTCGCAGGCCTCAGCAAGCTTGGGCGCGGTGACCTGCCCCCTGGCCTGGAGGGTGGTGAGGATCGACAGCATCCGGCTCGCGCGCATGGTTCCTTTGATCATACCTGACAAAGGATGTCAGGTATGATCAGATACAAGCTGCGCCATCGCCAAAAGGCCAGATGGGAGTCCCGCCATGACCGATCCGAACCGCATCACGCTGTATTATTCGCCGCAGAGCCGGGCCACAGGCACGCGGGTGCTGCTGGAGGAGCTGGGCGCGCCTTACGATCTCCATGTCCTCAACATGAAGGCCGGCGAGCAGCGCCAGCCCGCCTACCTCGCCATCAATCCGCTCGGCAAGGTGCCGGCGGTCCGCCACAGCGAAGCGCTGGTGACCGAGCAGGTCGCGATCACCATCTATCTCGCCGATCTGTTTCCGCAGGCGGGGCTGACGCCCGCCCTCAACGATCCGCTGCGCGGGCCTTATCTGCGCTGGATAGCCTATTACGGCTCGTCGTTCGAGCCGGCCATGATCGACAAGTTCATGCAGCGCGAGCCGGCGCCGATCACGCAATCGCCCTATGCCGATTACGACACCATGCTGGGCGCGCTCGAGGCGCAGCTGTCGAAAGGGCCGTATCTGCTCGGCGAGCGCATGACCGCAGCAGACGTGCTCTGGGGCGTGGCGCTCAGCTGGACCATGATGTTCGGCATCGTGCCGAAGAAGGACGTCTTCGTCCGCTACGCCGAGCGCATGACCTCGCGTCCTGCGTTCCAGCGCATCAATGCAGCCGATGACGAGATGGCCGCGCAGCATGCCAAGGCGGTTGGGGGATAGCTGTCGTCCTAACCTGCGCCGTCGTCCCGGGGCGCGCAAAGCGCGAGCCCGGGACCCATAACCACAGGATTTGGTTTGGAGTTACCAGCCCTTTCCACAACCACACCCTGTGGCTATGGGCCCCGGATCGGCGCTCCGCTTCGCTGCGCTTGTCCGGGACGACAGCGGAGAATGAGGCGCCTCCTCGTACTCCTTGGTCAATCCTCAAAACCGCGGCGCTCTCTTCTCTCCAAACGCCTTGATGCCTTCCTTGATCTCGTCGCCGCGCATGCTGTCGCGGTGACGCTGGTCCGCGGCGGCTTCCTCGAGCTCGCCGCGGGCGAACTCGTTGATGGCGCGTTTCATGCCGCGCATCGCCTGCGGCGCGTTGCCGGCGAGGGCGGCCGCGAGCTTGTCCACCTCCTTGTCCAGCAATTCTACCGGCACCATCGCCGTGAGATAGCCGATGCGCAGCATCTCCGGCGCACTGATCTTTTGCGCGGTCAGGAACAGCTTCTTCGCATTGTCGAGGCCGAGCCTGGTCACGTAGCGCTTGATGCCGCTCGGGTAATAATGCAGCCCGAGCCGGGCCGCCGGCATGAACATCTCGGCGGTGTCGACGCCAATGCGGAAATCGCAGGCCAGTGCGAGGTCGGTCGAGCCGCCATAGACCCCGCCGTTGAGCCGGCAGATCGTGGGAACGCCGAGATCCTCGAGGCGGTTGACGATCACCTCGAACGCCGAGCCGGCGCTTTGCTGCTCATGGGCGCTGACGGCGCGCTCCGCCACCGAATTGAGATCATAGCCCGCGGAGAAGGCGCGCCCGGTGCCGGTCAGCACCAGCACGCGAATGGCGGGATCAGTCTCGATCCGGTCGAACAATTTCACCAGTTCGCCCAGATCCTCTGCCTGGAGCCGGTTGAGATGCTTGGGACGGTTGAGGCGGATGGTGGCGCGTGCGTCGGTGATGTCTAGCACGGGGCTGGATGCGGCGTCGGCTGTATCCGACATTCTTGTCTCCACTATTGTTTTCGAGCGCGGGACGTTTTGCATCGTTGCAGCCGGCCGTGGCAGCCGCAAACAGGGCCAAGGCAGAGATCAGCGAAGTGAGACATGCAGGACGGCGGCTCGGTTGGTCTGGGTCCAAGGTTGGACCTCTCGTTGCAAAGTGCCCGCCTGGACCGAGGCCGTCAACGACAGCGCCGGCAGCGTGGCAGGCATCGGCGCCCGCCGGTGGATGTTCCTTCGTTTCTCGGAACTACCTGAAATGCGGCGGTTCGTCATAGCCCCGGCGACTGCTGAAGAACAGCAGCACCATCAGGCCGATGCCGACGACGACGGAAAATCCCGCCCCCAGCGCGAGGGCCCAATAGCCTTCCGTCGGGATCGGCTCGCCTTCGACCGCCATGGCGGAATAGGCGAAATAGCCAACCGCCGTCAGCATTCCCAGCAGGAAGATGATGAGGAGCGTACGCATGCTGCGTTCTCCGGTTGCAATCCCGGAGCCAACGGTTGCAGATGAGGACGGTTCCTGGGTTCCGACCTTCAGTCCACCGTCAGGATGCCGCCTGACCAGAGGCATCAAGCCGGCCGATCAGGCGCTCTGCGCAGTTTTGACCACCACGACGTTGCTGTCGTCGTGCTGAGCGGGGCCGGCATCGCGCGCCGTCTTCTCGGTCTCGCCGGCATGACGTTTCAGATAGTCGCGGCGCATGCCGATCTCGTCGCGGACGAATTCGTAGCCGAGCTTGAAGGTGTCGAGCCCGTCCGTGCTGATCGTGCCGTCTCTGAGGCCGATGACCGCCCCGCGCAAAATGCCTTCCAGCTCGTCCTGGAGGGATTCGAGCTGGTCGAGCGAATGGGCGTGCTCGATCCGCTCGCCGACGTCGAGGATGGCGGTGGAGAGCTCGCTGGCCTTCTCCGGCGCGATCCGCGTGACCTTGGCGTAGATCGCGGCGAAGATCGAGCCGATGATGCTGAGTGCGGCGGCGCCCAGGTACATCAAGTCGCTGTACTTATCCAGGAACGACTTGGTGTCGTCGTTGATGTAATCGGCGGCGCCCCGATGTGCGATCACGAAGGCGTCCTTCTCGACCGAGGCCGGCTCGATCCGGGTGGCAAAGCCGTTGTCGAGCCCGAGCGCGGACTTGTTCTCGTAGACGATGCGCGCGAGCTCGCCCGCGGTGGTCGGTGACATCCTGGATTGCGCGACCAGCAGCCATTCGAGCCCGATCGTGTCGAGGTCGTCGTCGGGAATTTGCGGGGACGTCGACACCGTGCCCGCCGTCAGCGTCTCGTCGGAGATGCCGGGGAATTTGCGCGCCAGCGTCTTGGCTTCCTCGATCGCGTTCAGCGTGAAGCCGCCGCGCTTGGCGGCTTGCTCATAGGACTTGTCCCGCACCGCCTTCGAGGCATGGACGACGCCGATCACGGCGCTGAAGCCGTTTGCCGGGGCAAACAGCTTGTCGAGCGTTGCGCCCTGCGGCGCCATCTGGATCTTCGCGGCATCAGGGCCGTCGGAGACGTCGAGGATGCTGCGGACGAAGGCGAGAGAGGATTCGCTCTCGGCGATCACCGCGACTTTCTTCTTCTTCAGCTCGGCGAGCGACTTGATCTTCTTGTTGCCGGGACCGAGCAGGAGCACGAGATCGTGCTCGAGGACCGCAAGCGCGCGCGCCCGCAGCGGCACCTTGGCGTCCGTGCGCAGCACGGCGAGATCGGCCTGCTTGCGGTCGAACTGTGCGATCGCCTTGGTGTTATCAGCGTTGTTGACGATATTGATCCGCAAGCGGGATGCGTTGTTTTTTAGGAGCGTGGCGAGCTTGGCCGCGAACAGCGCCTCGTCGCTATTGGCAGCACCGACGGCAAAGGTCAGCGTTTCCGAATTGTGCAACAGCGTGCGGCCGGCCCAGACCGTGGCGAACGACAGCAGCAGGGTCAGCACGACGTAGAGGAAAACCTGCTGCTGGTTGGTCTTGATCACCTTGGGACGCCGAGGCGCCGGCTCGGTCGGCGATGGGCCTTCAGCACTCATGGCAGCACTCCGGCCTTATTCTTTGGTGGCGGCGCGCGGCATGGAAAGCGCAGCGAGCGCCCTGTAATTCGTAAACGTCTGAAAAAAGAACGAAATTCTCTGCCGTCGATGATAGCGCCAAGACAGCGGAATGCAAATTTCGAGCCGGGGGTAACCTTACCCCGCGCCACCGCGGCGATTGGTCATCCTATCACCAGTTAGCCACACTTGGCGATTTTCCAGTTCCCCCGGCTGCATTCCGCCGCGGGAGATGTCATAAATCGCACGTCCCGGCGATTTGACCGGTCCAAGAAGAAGTTGCGCTGAACGCTCCAATTTTTTCTTGTCCACGTCAATGAGGGCGTCAGCTTGTCGTTTCCATCCATGTCATCGGCGGTTCCGGTTGGCGCGCTCATTGGCTGGATGCTGCTGCTCACCTTCAAGCACATCATCGCCGATTTCGTCTTGCAGACCGCCTGGATGGCGCATGGCAAAGACCAGAAGCACGGCTGGGCCCTGCCGCTTCTGGTGCATTGCCTCGTTCACCTCTTAGTTGCGCTGCCGCTGATCCTGATCGTGGCGCCGAGATTCTGGTTCGTGGCGTTCATCGACTTCGTGATCCACATCACGATCGACCGCGCCAAGGGTTTCGTCTCGGCCAATTTCGGTGTCGACCTGGCCCATCCCTGGTTCTGGACCCTGATCGGCGTCGACCAGGCACTGCACCACCTCACCGGCTTCGGCCTCTCCATCTACATGGCAGCGAACTGACTGCCGACGGCCCTCGGTACGAGGCAATCCGTCATCGGGCGCGATAGTTCGTCATGCCCGGGCTTGTCCCGGGCATCCACGTTCTTCGCGCCGGGTGATTAGGCGTGGATGGCCGGGACATAGGCGAGCGGAAGCGACGCCGTCCTTTGGACGGCTATGCCCGGCCATGACGCCGTGGAAGCCTTTGAAAACCCGACCAAGGCGTCCCTCCGATTCGCGGCCAGGGCGCAACCACCCCGGGTGACTACCGGGCAGCGTGGTTAACCTTTCATTAGAGAATTGCGCTGCATCTTCCGCATACGAGGGAGAACTGCAATGTTTTCAAACCGCGACGCATTTGAAAGCGATTTCTGCCCGGTTCGCGACGAGCTCCTTGGCGAGATGTATCGCGCCAGCGAGAGTGGCCTACCGAGGCTGGTTGAGAGTGTTTCCCCTGACGCACGCGCCAAGCTGGCGCTGTTCTGCTATCGCCGCAGCCACCTGCATTCGCTGGCAGTCGCGATCGCTGCAAGCTGCAGCGAGCGTGACCTGATCGAGAACGGCGGCCGGGTCGGTTCGACGCTCTACGCGCTGTCGCGTGAAGGGACGGCGAAACCCTCGCCGTCGCTGTCGGGCGGGCGCAAGCCGATCACGCTGTCGACCAAGCCGCTCTCGGTGCTGGCACCGCTGGATGACGAGCTCGACGACGAGGTCAGCGAAGCGGTCCCGGCCTAAGCGGCGTCGATCACCGGCAGTCCGAACTTCCGCCGCGCCATCGCGCATTCGGCGTCACCGGGCATGCAGGTGCGGCACACCTCCGGCCGCATGGCATAGATGCCGCATGCGGTCTCTTTCCCGATCTCTCCCTGTAACGCCGAGCAGCGATCGCCCTCGCAGCGCATGCCGGATTGACGCGCATTGACGAGCGCCTCCGGGATCGCCGCAAGCTCCTCGTCGCTCTCGATCGAGAAGCGCGGCCAGTTCTGCGAATAGCCGCAGCAAGCGCCGCAGCTCTGGCAACAGCTCGACAGGTCGATCTCTTCCATCGTCGTCACGTGTCCTTCGGGGGACCCCAGACCAGGCTCTGCCGCCACCTTGCGCGCAGCACGTCGCGCCGTTCCGGATATTTCTCGTCGAGATAGGTCGCCTCGACCACGCGGTCGGTGCGGAAGCTGCGGAAATCGCTGCGCAGCTCGCACCAGGCGGCGAGCAGGCGCACGGCTTCGAGATAGCCGACCGAGATCGGCCAGATCATCCGCTCGCTGGCGCGGCCCTGCTCGTCGCGATAGCGCAGCATGATCTTCCTGCCCTCGTGGATCTGGGTGCGCGTGCGCGCCATGTCCAACCGGTCCGGCTCCCTGTTCCAGCTCGGCCGCGCCCGGCTCGCCGGCTCCAGCACGAAAGGACGCAGGCGCTCGGGCACGGTGTCGGCGATCTTGGCCATCAGATCTTCGGCGGCACGCGCCAGCGCGGAATCGGCGTGGCCCGCGACCCATTGTGCACCCAGCACCGCCGCTTCGATCTCGTCGGGCGTCAGCATCAGCGGCGGCAGGTCAAAACCCTTTTCCAGGATGTAGCCCATGCCGGCTTCGCCGCGGATCGGCACGCGCTGGCCGATCAGGGTTGCGATGTCGCGATAGATGGTGCGCTTCGACGTCTCGAGCTCGGCCGCAATCGCGTCTGCCGTCAGCGGCTTACGCGTGCGCCTCAGCACCTGGATGATCTGAAACAGCCGGTCGGCGCGTCTCATGACTGGTCTCTCGTCGCTGCATTTCTCTCGGTGGTCTTTTCAGACGGCGGCGCGCGGCTGCTGACAGGATGTTGGCAGCAGGGGAGTTCTATACCGGGACAACACATCGACTGAAGAGGATTTGTCCATGATCATTCCAACCCATTTCGGCCCGGCGGGTCCGCTGTGGCACGCCCAGATGCGGCAGGCGAGGGCGTTCAGCCGCCTCGTTTCGCTCGATCTCATGGCCGTCGATCTCCGATTCGCAGTTGCAGGCGTGGTGACACGCTTGCTGGTCCGGGCCGCGGACGCGCTGGTCCAGCATGTCGTTCGCAGTGTCATGGGCCGCGCCTTTCAGGGCGCCCGCTTCGCAGAAGATATCACGGCTGCTGCCACCATGGTGGCAGCAGCCGGCCGTTAAGTTCCGCCGGCTTTCGGCAGGTTCAGGAGAGGTTTCATGATCACGCTCTACGGCTTCGGCGCCGGCTTCGGCCTGCCGGAAATCAGCCCCTTCGTTACCAAGACGGAGGTGCAGCTCAAGATGGCGGAGTTGCCCTACCGGAAGGAGCGGGCGATGCCGCCCGCCTCACCCAAGGGGCAGCTGCCCTTCATCGACGACGGCGGTGAGGCGGTGGCCGATTCCACCTTCATCCGTGCCCATATCGAACGCCGCTACGGCTTCAATTTCGACGCCGGGCTCTCCTTGCAAGAACGTGCGCAAGCCTGGGCGTTCGAGCGGATGATCGAGCATCACGTCTACTGGGCGCTGGTCGGCGCGCGCTGGGTCGACCCGGTCAATTTCGCCAAGGGCCCGGCTCATTTCTTCGACGGCGCGCCCGAGCACAACCGCGAGAAGCTGCGCGAGGATGCGCAATTCCGCGTCGCCGAGAATTATCTGCTCTCTGGTCTCGGCCGCCATGGGCCCGATGACGACGTCGATCTCGCGGTCCGCTCGCTGTTTGCGCTCTCGGTGCAGCTCGGCGACAAGCCCTATCTGATGGGCAACAAGCCGTGCGGTGTCGATGCCACCGCCTTCGGCGCGCTTGCGGGCATCCTGACGCCGTTCTTCGAATCGGCCCTGCGCCAGCGCGCCGAGGGATTTCCGAACCTCACCGCCTATGTCGACCGCATGATGGACGCGTACTATCCGGAGTTCGCCTGGATGCCGCTGCGGCAGGCGGCGTAGCGCTCGTCTGTTGGCAGCGAGGGGCGCTGAGCCTTCCACACCGTCATGGCGGGGCTTGTCCCGGCCATCCACGTAATTCCGCTCGGTTCAAAGAACGTGGATGCCCGGGACAAGCCCGGGCATGACGCGCTGAGAGACCGGAGCAAAACAAAAGAGCCGGCCCGATGGGCCGGCTCTCGTCGCCTCAGAATTCTCGTTATGCCTACTTCACCAGCGTGTATTTGCCGTCCTTCACGGTGAGCAGGATGCGCGAGCGGTCGTCGAGGCCGTAGCGATCCTTTTCGGTGAAGTTGTAAACGCCCTGGCTCGCCGCCAGCTCCTTTTCCGTCAGCAGCGCCTGGCGGATGGCTTCGCGGAATTCAGGCGTGCCGGGCTTGGCCGTCTTCAAGGCCGCAGGAATGACGCGCTTGAGGATCTCGAACGCATCGTAGGAATGGCCGGCGAACTGGCTGCGGCTGTTCGGGCCGTACTTGGCCTCATAGGCCGAGTTCAGCGCGAGACCCGGCTTCTTGGTCAGCGCGCTATCCGGCTGTTCCTCGGGGGCCATGACGGGACCGGAGGCCATCAGCACGCCTTCCGCCGCTTTGCCGGCGATGCGGATGAAGTCCATGCTGGCCGCACCGTGAGTCTGGTAGATCAGGCCCTTGTAACCGCGTTCGCGCAGCTCGGTCTGCGGCAGCGCGGCCGCGGTGCCGGAGGCGCCGACCAGGATCGCGTCGGGATTGGCGGCGACGAGCTTGAGCACCTGTCCGGTCACCGAGGTGTCGGGACGCGCGAAGCGCTCCTCGTCGACGATGGTCATGCCCATCGGCACGGCCTGGGCCTTGAGGTCGTTGAACCAAAGGTCGCCATAGGAGTCGGAATAGCCGATATAGCCGAGCGTCTTCACGCCCTTGGACTTCATGTGGTCGTACAGCACCTTGCCGACGATCGGGATCGGCTGCGGCATCGCCACCGACCACTTCATGCGTTCCGGCGTGATCGGGAAGGGCGCGAGGCCGAAATGCGGGATGCCGGCCTCGTTGGCGACGTTGGAGACCGCAATGGTCGGCGGCGTCAGCGCCGAGCCCATGATGATGTCGGCCTTGGATTCGGTCACGAAGCGGCGGGCGTTGGTGGTCGCGGTGGTGGGATCGCCGCCGTCGTCGAGCACGATCACCTTCAGCGGCACGCCGCCGATCTCCTTCGGCACGAACTCCAGCGCGTTGCGCTCGGGAATGCCGAGCGCCGCGCCCGGGCCGGTCGTGGTGGTGGTGATGCCGATGGTGACTTCGCTGGTCTGGGCCAGCGCAGGCAATGCCGGCAGCGCCAGCGTGGCCGCGGTGATGGCAGCGGTCAAATAAAAGCGTTTCATTGATTCCTCCCTTGACGTGATGCTTTGAAAGCAGAAATCGGGGGGTAATTCAGCCCCCTCTTTTGGTGATGCGGCGATTTAGCTCCGGACTTTAGCTCCCGGTGAATTTGGCCACCATCTCCGCCGGGAATGGTGCCGATTTCAGCTTGTCGGGGTTGTCAGGATCGCGGCCGACCAGGACGCGGGTCTCGAAGCCCTCGATCGCCAGCGCCTCGCCCTTGTAGACGTTGTGCTTCACCTCGAAGCTCGAGCGCTTGATGCTCTCGATCTTGGTTTCGATGGTAATCCAGTCGCCATAGGTCGAGGGGATGTAGAATTTGGCCCGCGTGTCGACCATGGGAATGCCCACGAGGCCGTATTTGCGGACCAGGTCCTGCTTGGAGAAGCCGGCGACCTCGAACAGGGTCGAGGTCGAATCGTCGAACATCGCGAAATAGCGCGGGTAGTAGACGATGTTGGCGGGGTCGCAGTCGCCCCACTGGATCTGGACGTCGCGCCGGTTCACGAACATGAACGGGGCCTTACTTCGGCGCCATGCGCAGCGAGCCGTCGAGGCGCACCACTTCGCCGTTCAGATACGCATTCTCCACCATATGCAGCGCGAGCGCGGCAAACTCGTCGGCTTGGCCGAGCCGGCGCGGGAAGGGGATCGCGGCCGCGAGCGAGTCCTGGGCCTCCTGCGGCAGGTTGGCGAGCAGCGGCGTCAGAAACAGGCCGGGCGCAATCGTCAGGACGCGGACACCGAACTGCGCCAGCTCGCGCGCGATCGGCAGCGTCATGCCGACGATGCCGCCCTTGGAGGCCGAATAGGCCGACTGGCCGATCTGGCCGTCATAGGCGGCAACGGACGCGGTGTTGATGATGACGCCGCGCTCGCCGGTCGCCTGCGGCTCGAGCTTGGACATTTCGGTGGCGGCGAGGCGCAGCATGTTGAAGGTGCCGATTAGATTGACCTTGATCACCTTGTCGAAATCGGCGAGCGCCATCGGGCCGTCACGACCGACCACGCGCTTGGCAACGCCGATGCCGGCGCAATTGACCAGCACGCGCGCCGGCCCGTGGGCCTTCGTCGCTTGGGCGATCGCAGCTTCCGCGGAGGCGGCATCGGAGACGTCGCAGGTCACGGCCACGCCCTTGATCTCTGCCGCGACGGTCTCCGCCAGCTTGGCATTGAGATCGCACACCGCGACCTTGGCCCCCTGCGCCGCCAGCTTTCGCGCGGTGGCCGCGCCCAGTCCCGATGCACCGCCGGTGACGATGGCTGCCTGATCCTTCAACAACATGGCGTTCTCCTATAGCTTTGAGTTCTTACCCGACCGATATCACACGGCTCGACGGATTGGCAGCGTAGAGCTCTTCGATCAGCTCGCCGCGATGCTCCAGCACCGCGCGCTGGTTGATCGAGCCCTTGTCGGTGACTTCGCCTTTGTCGATCGAGAGCGGCGTGTCCAGCAGGATCGCGCGCGTGACGCGCGTCGAGGAGCCGGTGGCCTGGCTCAGGAAGCCCATCAACCGCTCGCGGAACGCTTCCCGCACCAGCCGGTCACGGGCGGTGACGGTGAGATTGTCGGCCGGCAGCGTCGGATTGATCAGCCGGCAGCCGTCGAGATCGAGCAGCACGATCGCGGAGATCTCGTCGCGGTTGATGCCGGCGATGACGACGTCGCGCACCAGCGGCGCGCAGGCCGCCACGAAGCGCGCGCGCAAGGGGCCGACGCTGACCCAGGTGCCGCTGGCGAGCTTGAAATCCTCGCTGACGCGGCCGTCGAAATCGAAGCCGGCATTCAGGTCATCGGGGTCGGCGGGCTTGAGCGCGTCGCCCATCTTGTAGAATCCCTCCTCGTCGAAGGATTTCGCGGTGATGTCGGGCTGGCGCCAGTAGCCGGGCATCACGTTCGGGCCCTTGGCGCGCACCTCCATCTTGCCGTTGTTGGGCACCAGTTTCGCGTCATTGCCCGAAACCGGCAGGCCGACATGGCCGGAGCGGCTGGTGCGCGGATTGACCGACATGAAGAAGGGCGCGGTCTCGGTCGCACCCAAGCCGGTGAGCATCGGCACGCGATAACCCTTTTCCTTCACCGCGAGCGCGTCGAGGCTGTCCCAGACGAACGGCGACAGCGCCGCGCCCGAGAAGAACATCGCATGCAGCCGGTCGAAGAACTTCGCCCGCAGGCCCTGGTCGTCGCGCAGATAAGGCAGCAGCGACTCATAGCCCTTGGGCACGTTGAAATAGACCGTCGGCGAGATCTCCTGGAGATTGCGCACGGTCTCCTCGATGCCGCCGGGCACCGGCTTGCCGGCGTCCAGATACATCGAGCCGCCATTGTAGAGCGTCAGCCCGATATTGTGGTTGCCGCCAAAAGTGTGATTCCAGGGCAGCCAGTCGATGATGACGGGCGGCTCGTCCTTGAGGAAGGCGAGCGTCTCGCGCAGCATCACCTGGTTGGCGCAGATCATGCGCTGGGTGTTGATGACGGCCTTGGGGTTGCCGGTCGAGCCCGACGTCAGCAGGAATTTCGCGATCGTATCAGGGCCGATCTTGCCGTGGACCTCGTCGAGATCGCCGCGGATCGGCGTCGCCATGAGGTCGGCGAGCAGGGTGACGTCGCGGCCCGGCACTTGGCCATAGGACGCGGCGATCTCGGTGCCGAGCGAAACGTTGGCGGCAAATGCATCGGCGAATCTGTCGGCATCCTCGGCGAAGACGAGGCCCGGTGTCAGCAGCTTCATCAGATAGGAAAGTTTGCCGTAGTCCTTCGACACCAGCGAATAGGCCGGCGACACCGGGCAGAACGGGATGCCGGCATAGAACGCGCCGAACGCGAGCAGGGCATGGTCGATCGAATTGCCGGAGAGGATGACGACCGGACGCTCCGCCGAGAGGCCGCGCGCGAGCAGGCCGGATGCGATGTGCCGGCTCGCGGCGAGCAGCTCGGCGTAGGTGATCTTGCGCCAGCCGTGGCCGCCTTCGCGCTCCGCCACGAAGATGCGGTCGGGCGTGGTGGTCGCCCAATGATGCAGGCGGTCGGTGATGCGGACAGGATAGTCGCCGAGCGGCTGCTTGGGCCGCAGGTAGATCGTGCCGTCGTCGCGGCGCTCGATGTTGACGACGGGATCGCCGAACGAGATCGGCCGCAGCGGGAAAGTGCTCGCGCCGCGCTCCATGCTGGAAGAGGACGGCTGCGCGCTCATGACTTCGGCTTCACCTTTGCGGTCTTGTGTTCGAGGAATTCGCGGATCCGCCGCTTGGCTTCCTTGTCGCTCTGCGCAACGGTCGCCATCAGCGACTCCATCAGGAGGCCCGTTTGCGGGTTGGCCTCCGCGATCATCGGCAGCGCCTGGAGCACGGCGAAATTGGTCAGCGGCGCGTTGGACGCGACCTTGGCCGCGAGTTCCATCGCCTTGCCAAGCCCGTTGCCGGCTTCCGTCACATATTGCGCGAAGCCGTAGGAGGCGCCTTCCGTCGCGCTGTAGACACGACCGGTCAGCATCATGTCCATCATCCTGGCGACACCGATCAGCCGCGGCAGCCGCACCGAGCCGCCGCCGCCGACGAAGATGCCGCGCTGTCCTTCCGGCAGCGCGAAATAGGTCGAGGGCTCGGCGACGCGGATATGCGCGGCACAGGCAAGCTCCAGCCCGCCGCCGATCACGGCGCCCCGGAGCGCGGCGATGACGGGCACGCGGCTGTACTGGATGCGGTCGAACACCCGGTGCCACATCTGGGAATGTAGCAGGCCGCCGGTGGCGTCGTGTTCGGTCAATTCGGAGAGGTCGAGACCACTGGAGAAATGGTCGCCGATGCCGTGGATCACCACTGCGCCGATGTCCTCGGGCAGGGATGCAAAACATTCGCCGATTTCCAGGATGATGCCGTCATTGAGCGCATTGCGCTTGGCCGGCCGATTCAGACCCACGGTCAGAACCCGGTCCGCCCGCTCTATCCTCAGCAGTCCAGAGGCGCCCGCGTTCGCGGTCTCGGCGTTTCCCTGTGTCATTTGCGTCCTTGTCAGAATAGTTATGTTGTATAACGATTTTTGGGGGAGTCAAGGTGGGGGCGGGGCTGGATCTCGGTGGCCATAACTGCGGCCCTGACGGGCAGGCGGCGGGGCCGGGGGGTAAGTCGGAAGTTACGTCCGTAACCAGGTTCTCCGTCATTGCGAACGCAGCGAAGCAACTCCAGAATCTTCCCGCGGAGGGGCTCTGGATTGCTTCGCTGGCAATGACGAGGTGTGCCGCCCTTACATCACCTGATGCACGTCGATCACCACGCGATCCGCATGGCGCGCGGCCGAGCCGACGAAAATGTGCTGCATCAGCCAGCGATATTTTTCGTGCCCGGTCTCGAACCGCGGCACGGTCCGGAAATAGATCAGTTTCGGATCGACCGGCTCGCCGCGCTTGAGCTTCTGCAGCAGCTCGACCGGGCCGAAGCGCATGCCCTTGTTCTCGACATAGACGGTCGCGCCGTCATCGGTCTCGAAGGCGTATTTCGCCTCGAGATCGATCAGCTCATTGGGCCGTATGGTCTGGAAGTCGGCGCCGAAAGGCAGCACCTTGCCGGTGATCGCGCCCGTCACCTCGCCGCCGATGATCGGAATGATGCGGCGAACGCCAATCCCGGTCTCGCCGGCGGTGATGACGTCGCCGATACGCGGGTGGATGGTGAAGACGTATTTCGTCGCTAGTGTTGGCGTGGTCATCACTTCGCCTCTCAATGCGCCATCATCCGGGTCGGCAGCCAGGTCGCCAGCAACGGGAATGCGATCAGGATCACCAGCCGCACCAGGTCTGTCGCCACGAACGGGATCACGCCCCTGAAGATGGTGGAGAAGGAGACGTCCTTCACTACACTCTTGATCACGAAGACGTTCATGCCGACCGGCGGGTGGATCAGGCCGAGCTCGACGGTCATGACGATGATGATGCCGAACCAGATCGGGTCGAAGCCGAGATGCATGATCACGGGGAAGATGATCGGCACCGTGAGGATGATCATCGCCATCGCGTCCATCAGGCAGCCGAGCACGAGATACATCACCATGATCAGCGCCAGCACGCCGTAGGGGCCGAGACCGAGCCCGGTGAGGAGTTCCGTCACCTTCTGCGGAGTCTGCGTCACCGTGAGGAAATAGCCGAAGATCAGCGCGCCGATCAGCACGGTGAACACCGCGGCCGCGGTGCGCGTCGCCTGCAGCAGCGAGGCCAGCACCTTCTCGCGGTCGAGGCGGCCGGTCAGAACGCCGATGATGAAGGCGCCGGTGGCGCCGACGCCGCCGGCTTCCGTCGGGGTGAAGCGCGGCAGGAAGGGCAGGCCGTAGAGGCCGCCGATGACGAAGACGAACAGCAGCACCGGCGCCCAGATCTCCTTCAACCCGGCAAAGCGCTCGCGCCACGGCGTCACCTTGCCCTTGGGCAGGAAGTCGGGGCGGAAATAGCCGATCAGGAAAATCGTGAGCATGTACATGGTCATCGCGAGCAGGCCCGGGATGATGCCGGCAATGAAGAGCTTGCCGATATCCTGCTCGGTGATGATGCCGTACACCGCGAGCACGGTGGAGGGCGGCAGCATCGCACCTAGCGTGCCGCCGGCCGCGATCACGCCGGTGGCAAAGGATTGCGGGTAGCCGAAGCGCCGCATCTCGGGATAGGCGACGGCGGAGAAGGTGGCCGCGGTTGCGACCGACGAGCCGCAGATCGCCGCAAAGCCGCCGCAGGCGCCGACGGTGGCGATGCCGAGCCCTCCGCGCAAGTGTCCGACGAAGCCGTTGGCGGCGCGGAACAGCTCGCGGCTCATGCCGGAATTGGACACGAACGAGCCCATCAGCAGGAACATCGGGATCACGCCGAAGGTGTAGTCAGTCACGGTCCGCATGGTGACCTGACCGACCATCTTCAGGGCCGGTGTCGAGCCCACCAGATAGCTAAAGCCGCACACGCCGACGAGGCCCATGGCCATGCCGACCGGCACGCGCAGCAGCATCAGGGCGAACAGGGAGACGAAGCCGATGACGGCGACGGCGTCGGTACTCATGGTCACTCCGTCACCTTGATCTTGGGTTCTTGCATGTCTTCGGGGTGGAAGATCAGCCGGTACGTGCGGATGGCGATCAGCAGCACGGCGCAGACGTCGCCGATCCAGGCGACGAGGAAGAACGGCCATGTCGGCATGTGCAGGTCGAAGGTCTGGACGTTGTCGTTGTAGGTTAGCCGGACCTTGTCGAACAGCGTCCAGGTCTGCACGGTGACGACGAACAGCAGCACCAGCGTCGCGAACACGTCGATCATGCGCTGGTGGCGCGGCCCGACATTGCCCCAGACCAGGTCGACGGTGATGTGGGTGCCGCGATAGGAGGTCGCCGCGATGCCCCAGAAGATCAGGATACCGAGCAGCATGCGGCCGATGTCGAAGCTGTCGGGAATCGAATAGTTCAGCGTGTTGCGCAGCAGCACCGACAGGAAGATGTCGAGCGCGACGATGCCGACGAAGCCGGCCGCGATCCATTCGATCGAATCGATCACGCGATCCATCCAGGAGCGCTTCATGGGGGAATCCTGTTCAAGGTCAGCGAAGTTGGATGCAGTCGCTTCCGCGAGGAAGGTGCGCTCCCTCCCCCGCTAGCGGGGGAGGGTTGGGGAGAGGGTGCTTCCACAATCGAGAGCCCCCAAGGGGAGAGAACCCTCACCCGCGCCTTCGGCGCGACCTCTCCCGCAAGCGGGAGAGGTGCAGCCAGCGCGCGGCCGCAGCTTCGCCTCACTCCGCCAGCGCGTTGTACTTCTTCAGCGACGCCTTGAGATCCGCGAGCGCGGCGTCTGGATCGGCACCGGCTTTCTTGGCGCCGTCGCTCCAGGTCTTGACCAACGGCTCGGCGGCCTTCTTCCAGGCGGCGGTCTGTTCAGGCGTCAGCTTGTAGACCTCGTGGCTGGATTCGGCCTTCACCTTGGCGATGCCGGCGTCCTCGAACTTGCCCCAATGCTCGCCGACCACGCCCGCCATCTCGACCGTGCAGTTTTTGTCGATCGCGGCCTTCTGCTTGTCGGACATCGCGTTGTACTTGTCCTTGTTGATCACGAACACGAAGGTCGTGGTGTAGAGCGGCGCCTCCATGTCGTATTTGGTCACCTTGTCGATGCCGAACAGCACCAGGGAGCCCCAGGGGAAGGTGACGCCGTCGGCGACGCCGCGCTCGATGATGTCGCGCACTTCCGGTGCCGAGGACTGCACGTTGGTGCCGCCGAGCGAGGTGACGAAATTCGCCATGGTGGCATGAGCGGGGCGGATCTTCAGGCCTTTCACGTCCTCCGGCGTCACGATCTTCTTGGTCTTGGAATGGAAGGACGAAGGCGAGTGCACGAAGGCGAGGCAGTATTTGACGTCCTTCATCTCCTTCTCGGCATATTTGCGGTACCAGGCGTCCAGCCCCATCGAGCCGCCCTTGGCGTCCGAGATCAGGAACGGCAATTCGCCCGCGCCGATGATCGGGAAGCGGCCGGGCTGGTAGCCGGGATTGACGTAGGTGACGTCGGCGATGCCGTCGCGCGCCATGTCGTAATGGTCGAAGGCCTTGCCCAGCTGCTGGGCCGGAAACACCTTGCCCTTGATGGTGCCGCCGGAATCCTTCTCGACCGCTGCGGCCCAGTCCTCCAGCGATTTTTGCAGCGGATGCGAGGCCGGCACCCAATGCGAGATCTTCAGATCGAAGGTCTTGTCCTGCGCGAACGCTGGGCTCACGCTTGCTGCCAGCAGCAAGGCCAGACAGGCTTTCCTCATCACGCGTCTCTCCCTGTTTTCGACGGCGGGCTTCGATGGCCCGGTCTCGTTAATTAACATGTTATCTAATTGGCCGACGTGTTCAAGCCGGAACTGGCGCGCGCCTTGTCGCGCCATCTACGTCAGCCATGTTGCATGGATATGTCGCTGCCCCGGCGACGACTGCTCCCTTTTGCGCAAACGTTATATGATATAATTATCTTCTGCGGACCTTTGCGACAAGCAGGCCGCGACCAAAACCTACAGGATCGGGAGGAGCAAGTATTGCGGACAAAAGTCGCAATCATCGGGGCCGGGCCGGCTGGATTGTTGCTTGGGCAACTGCTGCATAGCTACGGCATCGACAACGTCATCCTGGAGCGGCAGACACCGGATTACGTGCTCGGCCGCATCCGCGCCGGCCTGCTGGAGGAGGGAACTGTCTCCCTGCTCGACCAGATCGGCGCCGGGGCGCGGGCTCATGCCGAAGGCCTGGTGCATGAAGGCATCGAGCTCGCCTTCTCCGGCCGCCGCCACCGCATCGACATGAAAGGCGCGACCGGCAAGACCGTGATGATCTACGGCCAGACCGAGGTCACGCTCGACCTGATGAACGCGCGGAAGGCTGCCGGTCTCGTCTCGGTTTACGAGGCCAGGGACGTCCAGCCGCATGATTTCGACGGCAGTCACCCGCGCGTAACTTACGTCAAGGACGGCGTTACCCACACGATCGATTGCGATTTCATCGCCGGCTGCGACGGTTTCCACGGCGTCAGCCGTGCCAGCGTGCCGGCTACGGCGATCGAGGAGTTCGAGCGGGTTTATCCGTTCGGCTGGCTCGGCATTTTGTCGGATACGCCGCCGGTCAGTCACGAACTGATCTATTCTAACCACGCCCGAGGCTTTGCGCTCTGCACCATGCGCTCGACCAGGCGCAGCCGCTATTATGTGCAATGTTCGCTCGACGATCATGTCGACCAATGGCCGGACGACCGCTTCTGGGATGAATTGAAGCGCCGGCTCGACCAGGAGGCGGCCGACAGTCTCGTCACCGGCCCGTCGATCGAGAAGAGCATCGCGCCCTTGCGCAGCTTCGTTGCCGAGCCGATGCGCTTCGGCCGGATGTTTCTGTGCGGTGATGCCGCGCACATCGTGCCGGCGACCGGTGCCAAGGGGCTGAACCTTGCCGCTTCCGACGCGCACTATCTGTCGAGCGCCTTCCGCGAGTTCTACGACGAGAAATCCAGCGCCGGCATCGACGCTTATTCGGCCAAGGCGCTGGCGCGGGTCTGGAAAGCGGTGCGCTTCTCCTGGTGGATGACGTCGATGCTGCACAAATTCCCCGATACCGGCACCATCGGCGCCCGCATCCAGCTCGCCGAGCTCGACTACGTCACGTAATCGCAGGCCGCGATGACCTCGCTGTCGGAGAATTATGTGGGGTTGCCATTTTAGGGAGATATCGCGTGCCTTTCCACATCGTCATTGCGAGCGAAGCGAAGCAATCCAGAGATGTCTCCGCGGAGACAGTCTGGATTGCTTCGTCGCAAGAGCTCCTCGCAATGACGGTGCAGCCGTTTCAAACGCCCGCGCAAACTTCGTTTGAAACTTTGTAATTGATGCAACTGTCAGCCACATCGCGTTCAATGCCGGCAACCAGCAACGCGAGACTTCCATGCCCACCCCCGACATCCCCGCCGGCTTCGAGCCACACTTCCGCAAAGCCCCGCTCACCGATCCCTGGGAGCCGCTCTATTCGAAGAAGACCGAGAAGGGCGTCACCGTGGGACTGCGCCTGGCGACGCCGCACACCAACGCACGCGGGCTGATCCATGGCGGGCTGATCGCGGCGCTGGCCGATGCCGCCATGGGTTATAGCTGTGCCCAGGCGACGGGCTGGACGACGTCGTTCGTCACGATCTCGCTGTCGGTAGATTATGTCGGCGCGGCCGAGATCGGCCAATGGCTCGCGGTCGAAGGCGACGCGATCAAGACCGGCTCCACGATTTGCTTCGCGCAGTGCCTTGTGAAGGCCGACGACACCGTGATCGCGCGCGCCAGCGGGACGTTCAGGGTGGTGCCGAAGAAGGGCTGAGGCTCTCGTGCCCCGGACGCAGCGCAGCGCCTCTTCGGCGGTGCGCTGCAGAGCCGGGGCCCATCCATCGATATGGTACAGTGCAGCCATCTGGGTCCCGGCTCTGCGGTGCGGCACTTCGCGCCGCACCGCGTCCGGGACACGAATTCACACAAACCTCCACTCCGCCGTCTCCACCACGAGATCGACGAAGGCACGCACCTTGGCCGAGAGCAGGCGCGAAGTCGGATACACGATGTGGATCGGCAGTGCCGGTTGTTCATATCCGGCGAGCAGGATCTTCAGCCGTCCGCGCTTCAGGCCATCGGCGGCCTGATAGGCGAGCACGCGCGTCACGCCCCCGCCGGCCTCGGCATATTGCAGCGCTGCGTCGGCGCTGTTGCTGATGAAGCGAGGGGATAACGGCACCGCGATGTCGCGGCCGTCGCGCATGAAGCGCCATTCGGACCAGGGGCCGAACTGGACGGTCTGGTGCCCGGCGAGCGCCTCTGGCGTCTTCGGCTCGCCGTGACGCTTGAGATAGCCGGGCGAGGCCACCACGATCCGCCGCATCTCGCCGACCTGGCGCGCGACCAGCGAGGAATCGGCGAGATGGCCGATCCGGACGGCGGCGTCCACCGCGTCCTCGACCAAATTCACCAGATGGTCCGACAGCCGCAATTCGCAAGCGACTTCGGGATAGCGCTTGAGATAGGCGGTCATGACCGGCCCGACATGTAGCCGACCGAAGCCGACCGGAGCCGACACCACGAGGCGTCCGCTGGGCCGGTTGCGCTCCTGCCGCGCCGAGCCGTCGGCCTCCTCGACATCGGCAAGGATGCGCCTCGCGCGCTCCAGGTAGCGCGTGCCGACGTCGGTCAGCGTCACCTGCCGGGTGGTCCGCTGCAACAGCCGCGCGCCGAGATGCTCCTCCAGCGCCGCGATCAGGCGCGTCACCGCCGAGGGCGACAGGCGCAGCTTGCGCGCCGCCGGCGCAAAGCCGCGCAGATCGGCGACGGTGACGAAGACGTGCATGGCTTCGAGCCGGTCCATGGTATTATTGCATATATTGCAACGATGAAGTGTCAAGCGGCGCGATTGTTTTAGCGGCCGACTAGTCCATCTTAACTGGCGAAAGACGCAGGAATGCGCCCTGAACTTCAGGAGATGTTCCGATGACGACAGCAGTCCACACTTTCGCGAGCGACGTCGCCTTCTCGCCGGCGGTGAAGGCGATCCAGGCGCGCAAGGGCTCGCGCGAGGCCTATGCGCGCAGCGAGCAGCGCGGCTGGCGCACCGAGGTCGATGACAACCTTGCGGCCTTCCTCGCCGAGGCCAACAGCTTCTACTTCGCCACGGCTTCCGCGGACGGCCAGCCCTATATCCAGCATCGCGGCGGGCCCAAGGGCTTTCTCAAGGTGCTGGACAAGCGGACGCTCGCCTTCGCCGACTATGCCGGCAACCAGCAATTCATCACCCAGGGCAATCTCTCGGAGAACCCCAAGGCCTATATCTTCGTGATGGACTACGCCCATCGCCGCCGCGTGAAGATCTGGGGCGAGGCGCGAATCGTTGAGGACGACGAAGCGCTGACCACGTCGCTGATGCCGAAGGGCTACCGCGCGCGCCCCGAGCAGGTGATCCTGTTCAAGATCGCAGCCTGGGACACCAACTGCCCGCAGCACATCCCGCAGAAGTTCGATGCCGGCGATGTCGCGGCAGCGCTGGCCGCGAGGGATGCAAGGATCGCGGAGCTGGAGGCGGAGGTGGTGGCGTTGAAGGAGGAGAAGAGGACAGGAGGTTCGTAACGCGCCGCTCGTTTACCCTCCCCCTCAAGGGTAGGGTAATCGCATTTGAGAGCTATTTCTGCGGCCATCCTTCGACGCCCGCTTTAAGCGGGCTCCTCAGGATGAGGACGGAGTGCGTGGTTTGCAGTTTAAAAAGTCACCGACGCTGATTAGCCTCATCCTGAGGAGGCGCGTCAGCGCCGTCTCGAAGGACGAGGCGTGCGCACCGGCCGCCACTACAAGTCATATGCGATAGCCCTGCCCTCAAGGGGAGGATAAGAGTCACAACACACTTTCGCCTTCGTGCTGGAAGCCGAGATAGCTCGCCGCGACCCGCTCGTTCGCGGCGATGTCGCTGGCCTTGCCGCTGAGCACGAATTCGCCGAGCTCCATCACATAGGCCTGGTCCGCGATCTTCAGCGCGGCCTGCGCATTCTGCTCGACCAGCAGCACGGAGACGCCGCTGGCGCGCAGTTCGGTGACGATGCGGAAGATGTCGGCGACGATGATCGGGGCGAGGCCCAGGCTCGGCTCGTCCAGCATCAGGAGCTTCGGCTCGCCCATCAGCGCGCGGCCCATCGCGAGCATCTGCTGCTCGCCGCCGGAGAGCGTGCCGGCGAGCTGCTTGCGCCGCTCCTTCAGCCGCGGAAATAGCGCGTACACCCGCTCCATCGAGGCTTTCGCCTTGCTCCGCTCGATGCGGAAGGCGCCAAGCTCGAGATTGTCCTCGACATTCAAGGTCACGAACAATTCGCGATGTTCAGGGACGAGGCCGAGGCCCATCGCGACGCGATCCTCGATGTCGAGCCGGCCGAGGTCCTGGCCGGCAAAGGCGACGCGGCCCTTCAGCGGCAGGATGCCCATGATGGCCGAGAGCAGCGTGGTCTTGCCGGCGCCGTTGGCGCCGACAATGGTGACGATCTCATTCGCGCCGACCTCGAGCGAAACCGAGCGCACGGCCTCGACCTTGCCATAGGCGACATGCGCGTCGGCGACGGACAACAGCGCGCTCATGCCGCCACTCCGAGATAGGCCTTGATCACTTCCGGGTTGGTCTTGATCGTGGCGGGGGTGCCCTCCGCGATCTTGGTGCCGAAATCGAGCACCACGATACGGTCGGCGAGGTTCATGACGAAGCCCATGTCGTGCTCGACCAGCAGCACGCTCATGCCGCCGTCGCGCAGCTCACGCAGTAGCGTTGCCAGCCGCTGCTTCTCCATGTGGCGCAGGCCCGCGGCCGGCTCGTCGAGCAGCAGCAGCATCGGATCGACGCACAGCGCGCGGGCGATCTCGACGATGCGCTGCTGGCCGAGCGAAAGGCTGCCGGCGAGCTGGTGCATCTGCTCGGTGAGGCCGACGCGCTCGATCTGCCGGGCGGCTTCCGCGAGCAGCTTGGCCTCGTCGGCGCGGTCGAGCCGCAGCATCGAGGAGACGGGGCCGGCATGGCCCCGCAGATGCGCGCCGATCGCGACGTTCTCCAGGACCGTCATGTCAGGCACCAGCTTGACGTGCTGGAACGTGCGAGAGATGCCGAGCTTGACGATCTCCTGCGGCGGCGCCTTGTCGACCTTGCGGCCCAGCACCGAGATCGAGCCGGAGGTCGCCGACAGCACGCCGGTGATCAGGTTGAACGTCGTGCTCTTGCCGGCGCCGTTCGGGCCGATCAGCGCGACGATCTCGCGGGCGTGGACGTCGAAGGAGACGTTGTTGACCGCGACCACGCCGCCGAACTGCTTCCGCGCCTTGTCGACCTGGAGCAGGGTGTTGGACTCGCCGGGTGCGCGGGCGCGATGCTCCAGCTTCAGCGAGGTGTCGGGCGTCTTGCCACCGGTGCGCTCGGGCAGGAACGACATCAGCCAGGGCCAGAGGCCGCCGGGCGCGAGCTGGAGCAGCGCCACGAGCATGATGCCGAACACGATGGTCTCAACCTGGCCGGAGCCGGGCAGGAGCAGCGGCAGATAGCTCTGCAGCACCTCCTTCAGGATCACGACGATCGCCGCGCCCAGCACGCCGCCCCAGACATAGCCGGCGCCGCCGACCACGGCGATGAAGAGGTACTCGATGCCCATATGCGCGCCGAACGGCGTCGGGTTCACCGCGCGCTGAAGATGCGCGTAGAGCCACCCCGAGAGCCCGGCGAGCACGGCGGCGTGGATGAACACCAGGAGCTTGGCGCGCGGCGTGTGCACGCCGAAAGCTTCCGCCGCGACATGGCCGCGCCTGAGCGCGCGGATGGCGCGGCCGGTGCGGGAGTCCAACAGGTTCATCGTCAACAGCGCCGAGACGATCACGGCGATCCAGATCGCGTAATAGATCGAGCCGGGCGAGAGCATCTTGAACGTGCCGATCGACAGCGGTGGGATCGCCGAGATGCCGTCGTTTCTCCCCAGGAATTCCAGCTTGCTGAAGAGATAGAACAGCCCGAGCCCCCAGGCGATGGTGCCGAGCGGCAGGTAATGGCCGGACAGGCGGACGGTGATCAGGCCGAGCAGCACTGCGAACACGCCGCTGACCAGGAGCGACAGCGGCAATGTCAGCCAGGGCGACACGCCATAGGCCGTCGACAGCACCGCGGTGGTGTAGGCGCCGAAGCCGACGAAGGCGGCTTGTCCGAAGGAGGTCAGGCCGCCGACGCCGGTCAGCAGCACGAGGCCCATCGCGACGAGGGCGGCAAGGCCGATATTGTCGAGCAGCACGATCCAGAACGGTGGCATGCCCGGGATGAACGGGATCACCGCCATGACGGCTGCGAAGACGAGGATGGGAAGCCGGCTTTGCATCTTAGCCTCAGTCCTTCTCTTCCTCGACCGCGGGCGCGGCGAGCGAGCGCAGCAGCAGCACGGGGATCAGCAGCATGAAGACGATGACCTCCTTGTAATTGGAGGCGTAGAAGGACGAGAACGCCTCGACGGTGCCGACGACCAGCGCCGCGACGGCGGTGAGGGGGTAGCTGACCAGGCCGCCGATGATCGCGGCGACGAAGCCCTTCAGGCCGATCAGGAAGCCGGAGTCGTAGTACAACGTCGTGATCGGCACGATCAGGATGCCCGAGAGCGCGCCGATGACGGACGCGAGCAGGAAGGCGATCTGTCCCGACAGCGTCGTGCGGATGCCGGCGAGCCGCGCCCCCAGCCGGTTCACCGCGGTCGCGCGCAAAGCCTTGCCGTACAGCGTCAGGCCGAAGAACAGCCAGAGCCCGACGATGAAGGCGATGGTGATGGCGTAGACGGTGATGCTCTGGCCGGTGAAGCGTAGCGCGCCCGCGGTGAAGGCGCCGGACAGCACGGCCGGCCCGCGCTGGCCTTCGGCCCCGAAGAACAACAGGCCAAGGCCCTGGAGCGCAAGGTGGACGCCCACCGAGGCGATCAGCAGCACCAGCACGGAGGTGTGCGCCAGCGGCTGGAACGCGATGCGGTAGAGATAGAGGCCGATCATCGCCACGATCACCAGCGACAGCGCGATGCAGACCGCGATCGGCGGCTTCTGGGCGGCGAAGTACAGGGTCAGCGCCAGCACGATGGCCGGCAGCACGACGTTGGCGATCACGCTGCGCAGGATCAGGCGGCCGTGCAGGGCCTTGCGCGCGACGAACAGGTCGAAGGCGAAGGCGCCGATGCCCAGCGCCAGTGCGAGCTTGGCCGTGCCCGGCATCTGGCCCGCCGCCAGCGAGGCGTAGGTCAGCGCGCCATAGGTGACGAATTCGCCCTGGGGAATGAGGATGACGCGGGTGACGGCGAACACCAGCACCAGCGCCAGGCCGAGCAGCGCATAGATCGCGCCATTGGTGATGCCGTCCTGCACCAGGAACAGCATGATGGTGGTATTCAAGACCGGACGCTCCCCCTAATCCGGACCGGTCCCCGCGATTGTGGTGGACGGTCCGCTCACAGCCATTGAAAAACGCTGACGATATTTGATATGGTCCATAACAATTATCAAATATAACATCAAGGGTGGGGACGACCCATCCCGAATTTAGCGGGATTACGAGCACGAGGCGATGACCGTTTCCAAAACCGCTGAAAAGTTCTCCGAAAAGCCGGCCGACGCGGCCAAGGGCCGCAAGGACGCAGGCGAGCCGCAGACGGAGGCCCTCCAGCTCGGCGAGCTCTCCGAACAGCTGGGCTACGTCCTGAAGCGGGCCCAGCTCAAGGTGTTCGAGAACTTCCTGCGCTGCATGTCCTCGCTCCAGCTGACGCCGGCGCAATTCTCCGTGCTGCTGCTGGTCGAGAAGAATCCCGGCCGTAACCAGACCGAGATCGCCTCGACACTCGGCATCCTCAGGCCGAACTTCGTGGCCATGCTCGACAATCTCGAGAGCCGCGACCTGTGCGCGCGGATCCGCTCCACGAACGACCGCCGCTCGCACATCCTGGTGCTCACCGACAAGGGCAAGGCGGTGCTGGCCCGCGCCAAGAAGCTCGTCGCCACCAAGCACGAGGCGCGGTTGAACGATTTGCTCGGGCAGAGCAACCGCGAAGCCTTGCTTACGATGCTCGCGAAGATCGCCAACGAGTTTTGAGGGGCTCTCCACGTCCGCGTCATGCCCGGGCTTGTCCCGGGCATCCACGTCTATCTGGAGTGGGGAAGGCGTGGATGGCCGGGTCGAGCCCGGCCATGACGGAGGAAATACCTCGACCTCAATCCACCAAAATCACCCGGATGTCGTTCACATTGGTCAGCGTCGGGCCGGGCTGAAGCAGATCGCCGGTCGCCTCGAAGAACGTCGTCGCGTCGTTGTTGTCGAGATAGGCCTGCGGCTCGAGCCCCTGCGCCTTCATCTTCGCGAAGGTCGCCGCGTCGATCAGCGCGCCGGCGGGGTCGGTGGGATGACCGGCGCCGCCGTCGGCGCCGTCGGTGTCGGCGGCCAGCGCCGAAATGTTTGGCGTGTCCTTCAGGAGGCCGGCGAGGGCCAGCGCGTATTCCTGGTTCGGGCCGCCGCGCCCATTGCCGCGCACGGTGACCGTGAGCTCACCGCCGGACAGGATCGCGACGCGCTTGCCTTGCGCGCGGGCTTCAAGCGCGAGCCTGGCATGATCGGCGGCGACTTCGCGCGCCTCGCCTTCGAGATCGGCGCCGAGATCGATGGTCTCGAAGCCGGCCTCGCGCGCGAGCTTGACGGCGGCGTCGAGCGATTGCTTGGGCCGCGCGATCAGCTCGAACTGCGCGCGTGCAAAGGCCGCGTCGCCCGGCTTGCAGCTTTCATTGGCGGAATCGTCGAGCGCGCGGCGCACGGCATCGTCGATGTCGAGCTTGTATTTCGCGACGATCGCGCGCGCATCGGCGAGCGTCGTCGGGTCCGGCACGGTGGGGCCGGAGGCGATCGCGGAAGGATCGTCATGCGGCACGTCGGAGATCGCCAGCGTCACGATCTCGGCAGCGTTCCTGCCGGCGCGCGCGAGACGGCCGCCCTTGATCCGCGACAAATGCTTGCGCACCACGTTCATCTCGCCGATCGGCGCGCCTGAACGGAGCAGCGCCTTGTTGACCGCCTGCTTCTGCGCGAAGCCGATGCCCTCCACCGGCGCGATCCAGTTCGCCGAGCCGCCGCCGGTGAGCAGCACCAGCAGCAGATCGTCGGGGCCGGCCTCGCCCGCAAGCGCGAGCGTGTCGGCGGCGCCCTTCAGCCCGGCCTCATCCGGCACGGGATGTCCGGCCTCGACCACGCGGATGCGGCGGGTCGGCACGCCGTAGCCGTGGCGCGTGGTGGCGATACCGACGAGGCGCTCCGGCGCGAGCTTCAGCGTGTCGAGATAGTGCCGTTCGGCCGCAGCCGCCATCGCGCCGGCGCCCTTGCCGGCGGCGAGGCAGATCACGCGTCCCTTCGGCGCGGGGCGCAGATGCGGCGCCAGGATCATATTCGGATGGGCGGCGGCAACGGCGGCGTCGTAGAGCGAGCGGAGCAGGGGACGGCGGTCGGTCATGACGAAAGGCCTTGGTAGACGGGAGAGATCAGCGGGTGGGCGCCGCCGGTCACATGCCTAGCGCATCAGGCGCGAAAGCGTAAGCAGGCTTTGCCATCATTCGATTGTGCGATCGCGTGATCATGATCGGCGCACAAGCAAAAGCCCCCTGCGCCATCGGCGCAGGGGGCTTGTATCGCTGGTTCCTCGCGACTAGCCGCCGGCGTCGGCGCTGATCACGTCCCCGAACAGATCCCACTTGTCGCCCTTGAACTTCATGAGCTGGAGCGAGCTGATCGGTGCGAAGTCGTTCGCGCCGGTGTTGATCTTGATGCCGGGCAGCAGCACTTCGGTGCGGAAGTCCTTCAGGCTCGCCGCCTGCTTCATGACGTTCTCGCGCGTGAGATTGTCGCCGCACTTCTTCAGTACCTCGACCAGCGTCTGTGCCACGCCGTAGCCGACGATGGTGCCGCCGTCGAGCTTGTCGCCTTCGGGGAAGTACTTCGTCATGAACTCCAGGAAGGCTTTCATGCCGGCGTCGTCCTTCCACTGCGGGTCGGACACGTCCTTCAGGTAGGCGGCCGAGATGATGTCCTGCGAATTCTCGAAGCCGGCGGGCTTGATCACGCTGCCGACCGAGGCCGAGACGTTGTTGAGGAAGTGCGTCGGCTTCCAGCCGATTTCGGAGATCTTCTTGATCGCCTGCGCCGCGAATTTCGGCGTGGTGATGTTGACGAAGACGTCGGCGCCGGTCGCCTTCAGCTTGACGATGTGGTTGTCGATGGTCGGCTCCGATGTCTCGTAGCTTTCCTCCAGCACGATCATGCTTGCGGCCTTGGCCCCCAGGCCGTCCTTCAGGCCCTTCAGATAGTCCTTTCCGTAATCGTCGTTCTGGTAGAGCACGCCGATCTTGGCGTTCGGCATCGCCTTCAGGATGTACTTCGCGTAGATCTGCGTCTCGCTCTGGTAATTGGGCTGCCAGCCCATCGTCCACGGGAAGTTCTGCGGATCGTTCCACTTGGTGGCGCCGGTGGCGACGAACAGCTGCGGCACCTTCTTCGAGTTCATGTATTTCTGGATCGCCGAGTTCGGCGGCGTGCCGAGCGAGTTGAAGACCAGCAGCACCTCGTCGCTCTCGACCAGCTTGCGGGCCTGCTCCACCGTCTTCGGCGGCGAATACGCGTCGTCGTAAGAAACGAAGTTGATCTTGCGGCCGTTGATGCCGCCCTCTTCGTTGATCTTCTTGAAATAGGCGGCTTCGGTCCGCCCGATGATGCCGTAGGCGGAGGCCGGTCCGCTGTAGGGCATGATGTTGCCGATCTTGATCTCGGTGTCGGTCGCGCCGGTATCGTATTTCTTCTGGGCAAATGCGGTGGATGTCGTGGCCGCAAAGAGCACGAGCGCCAGTGAAGCGGCCGCAAGCTTGCCGGTGACAGCGGGCATTCCAATCTCCCTATTTTTTCTTGATGTGTGTGCGTCCCTTTTCTTGACTTGATTGTTTTTGGTGACGTGGCCGCAATTCAATACGATTTGGTGGGCGCCTTCAAGAAAAAGCCCCTGCGACGACGCCGCAGGGGCTGCTTCTTTAGTAGTCATTGGGGGCAAGACCGCGCCCTTAGCCGCCCACGTCGCTACTGAGGACGTTGCCGAACAGCTCCCAGCTTTCGCCCTTGAAGCGCATGAGCTGCACTTGGGATAGCGGCGCGAAGTCGGTGGAGCTCGTGTTAACCTTGATACCCGGCAGCAGGCCGCCGGGCTCAAAGTCCCGGATGGCGGCTGCCTGCTTCATGACGTTAGCTCGAGTCAGATCGTCGCCGCACGCCTTCAATACATGCACGAGACCCTGGGCTACGATGTATCCATACATCACCGCCGAATCCGTGCGGTTGGCTTCCGGATAGTACTTGTCGAGGAACTCATTCCAGGCCTTCATCGCCGGATCGTTCTTCCATTGCGCGTCGGTCGCATCCTTGTAGTAGTTCGAGGAGATGATGCCTTGCGAGGCCTCGAAGCCGGCCGGCTTCATGACGCTGCCGATGGAAATCGAGACGTTGTTGAGGAAATGCATCGGCTTCCAGCCGATCTCATGCATCTTCTTGATCGTCTGAGCTGCAAATTTCGGCGTGGTGACGTTGAAGAACACGTCAGCATCCGTCGACTTCAGCTTGACGATGCTGGAGTCGATGGTCGGCTGCGCCACCTCGTAGCTTTCCTCGGCCACGATCATCGACGCCGCCTTGGCGCCCAGGCCGTCCTTCAGGCCCTTGACGTAGTCTTTGCCGTAGTCGTCATTCTGATAGAGGATGGCTATCCTGGCGCCTGGCCTTTCCGTCAGAATGTACTTTGCATAGATGCGGGCTTCAGTCTGGTAGTTCGGCTGCCAGCCCATCGTCCAAGGAAAGTTCTGCGGGTCGTCCCATTTGGTGGCGCCGGTGGCGACGAACAGCTGCGGCACCTTTTTCGCGTTCATGTATTTCTGGATCGCCGTGTTCGGCGGCGTGCCGAGCGGGTTGAAGATGAGAAACACCTCGTCGCTCTCGACCAGCTTGCGCGCCTGCTCCACGGTCTTCGGCGGGGAATAGGCGTCGTCATAGGTGATGAAGTTGATCTTGCGACCGTTGATGCCGCCCTCCGCGTTGATCTTGCGGAAATAGGCCTCCTCGGTCTTGCCGATCACACCATAGGCGGAGGCCGGTCCGCTGTAGGGCATGATGTTGCCAATCTTGATCTCGGTGTCGGATGCGCCGGTGTCGTATTTCTTCTGTGCCGATGCTGCCGTGGACAAGGCGGCAGCCAGCAGGAAGGCGGCCGAAAAGGCTGCCAACCGCACGTGCATTGCAGGCATCTTGTTCTCCCTGGGTCGGTTGAATGTGTCGATTGTTCTTGATTTGGGAGCGATCGTTGCGCGCCGCTCTGCCCCACATTCAATACCCATCCATCGCGGCCAGCAAGAAAAAGCACGCCTGGGCCACCGTCACAGGATGTACAATTGATTTGGAGCCTACGGAATATTCCGGCGCGTGAGATTTTGCGCGCCGTTAATCAATTGCGCTTAAATTGCCGATGCAAGGCGGAGCTATCTTGAATTGCGCGACGCTCAGTGCCCGAGCTCGCTCGAGATCACATCGCCGAACAGCTCCCACTTCCTGCCTTTGAAACGCATCATCTGGAGCTGCTCGATCGGGGCGAAATTGTCCGGCGCGGTGTTGATCTTGATCCCGGGCAAGAGCGTATCGGGCTCGAAATCCTTCAAGGAAGCGGCCTGCCTCATGACGTTCTCGCGGGTGAGATCGTCGCCGCACATCTGCAGCACCTTCACCATGGTCTGCGCCGCGGCATAGCCGAACACGACGCCGGCATCGAGCTTGTTGGCCTTGGGCTCGTACTGCGCGAGGAAATTGTAGAACTTCCTCATGCCGTCGTCGGCGTTCCATTGCGGGTCGGAGCCGTCCTTGGCGTAGCTCGCCGACAGGATGCCTTGCGAGATCTCGAGGCCGGCCGGCTCCAGCACGCCGCCGACCGAGGCCGAGACGTTAGAGATGATCTGCATCGGATGCCAGTTGATCTCCGCCGCCTTCTTGATTCCCTGCGCGGCGAATTTCGGGCTGGTGATGCTGATGAGGATGTCGGCGCCCGTGGCCTTCAGCTTCACGACGTGCTCGTCGATCGCCGGCTCGGATGTATCGTACGGTTCTTCCAGCACGATCATCGAGGCCTTCGGTCCCAGCCCGTCCTTCAGTCCCTTCAGATAGTCTTTGCCGAAATCGTCGTTCTGGTAGAGCACGCCGATCTTGCCGTCCGGCTTCTCCTTCATGATGTATTTGGCATAGATGCGCGCCTCGCTGACGTAGCTCGGCTGCCAGCCCATGGTCCAGGGATACTGCTTGGGGTCGTTCCACTTCGAGGCGCCGCTCGCCACGAACAATTGCGGCACCTTCTTCTCGTTCATGTATCTGCGGATCGCATTGTTGGTGGATGTTCCGAGCGAGCCGAAGATCAGCAGCACGCCGTCGCTCTCCACCAGCTTGCGCGCCTGCTCCACCGTCTTCGGCGGCGAGTAGGCGTCGTCATAGGAGATGAACCTGATCTTGCGGCCGTTGATGCCGCCCTCGGCATTGATCTTGTTGAAATAGGCCGCCTCGGTCTTGCCGATCGCGGCATAGGCGGAGGCGGGGCCGCTATAGGGCATGATGTTGCCGATCTTGATCTCGGTGTCGGAGGCGCCGGTATCGTATTTCTTTTGCGCCAAGGCCCCGCTGCTCATCGCAGTGCACAATGCGAAGGCGGCCGAGAAGGTCGCAACCTGAAAACGAACGGCGATCATTGTTCTCCTACCCCGGGCTGGATCGGCGCCGCATTGAACAAGATTGACGCCGGCCGTCAACAAAAAGCCCCCGCGGTCGCCCGCGGGGGCTTATCAACTCGAATTGTCGCGTCAGCGCTTCACTCGGAGGCGACGTCGCCGCTGATGATCTCGCCGAACAGTTCCCACTTCTCGCCCTTGAAGCGCATCATCTGGAGCTGCGCGATCGGAGCGAAGTCGGTGGCACTGGTGTTGATCTTGACGCCGGGCAGCAGGGTGTCCGGAGCGAAGTCCTTCAACGCGGCGGCCTGCTTCATGATGTTGGCGCGGGTGAGATCGTCGCCGCACATTTCCAGCACCTTGGCGAGCGTCGACGCTGCGCCGTAGCCGTAGACCATGCTGGTATCCGACTTGTCGGCGCCGGGCATGTATTTGTCGACGAACTCGTTCCACTTCTTCATGCCGGGGTCGTTGGCCCATTGCGGATCCGTCGAGTCCTTGGCATAGGCCGCCGACAGCACGCCCTGCGCGTTCTCGAAGCCGGCCGGCTTCATCACGCTGCCGACCGAGATCGACACGTTGGTGAGGATCTGGAGCGGCTTCCAGCTGAGCTCGGCGGTCTTCTTGATGGTCTGGGCCGCGAACTTCGGCGTGGTGTAGATCAAGAGCACGTCGGGATTGGCGGCCTTGATCTTGACGATGTGGCCGTCGACCGACGGCTCGGACACCTCGTAGCTCTCCTCCATGATGATCATGGACGAGGCCTTGGCGCCGAGGCCGTCCTTGGTGCCCTTGAGGTAGTCTTTGCCGAAATCGTCGTTCTGGTAGAGGATCGCGACCTTGGCGTCCGGCTTCTCCTTCATCAGCCATTTCGCGTAGATCTGCGCTTCGCTCTGGTAGGAGGGCTGCCAGCCGATGGTCCAGGGGAAGTTCTTCGGATCGTTCCACTTGGTGGCGCCGGTGGCGACGAAGAGCTGCGGGATCTTCTTGGCGTTGAGGTATTTCTGGATTGCCGTGTTCGAGGGCGTGCCGAGCGGGTTGAACACCACCAGCACCTCGTCGCTCTCGACCAGTTTGCGCACCTGCTCGACGGCCTTCGGCGGCGAATAGCCGTCGTCATAGCTGACGAAGTTGACCTTGCGGCCGTTGATGCCGCCCTTGTCGTTGATCATCCGGAAATAGGCTTCTTCGGTCTTGCCGATGACGCCATAGGCCGACGCCGGACCGCTGTACGGCATGATGTTGCCGATCTTGATCTCGGTATCGGACGCACCGGTGTCGTATTTCTTTTGGGCGAGTGCAGCGCCGGAGGTGAGGGAAATGGCCGCCGTTGCCGTGACCAGCGCGGCGGCTCGCAGTGTTCTTCCAAAAAGCAATTCGATCTCCTTCTTCAATGAACGCCTGGATGAGAGTCTTCAGTTCTTCCTGATCTTGCCGGCGAGTTGCTGGCCCAGGATCGCGATCTGCCGTGCGCCATGCGGCACCAGGTAGATGACGAGGAACAGGAGGACGCCGAACACGGCGCCGGAGAGGCCCTTCGAGATGCTCTCCGCCATGTTCGGCACGAAGATGATGAAGGCCGCGCCGACGAACGAGCCGGGCAGCCAGCCGACGCCGCCGACGACCATGCCGAGGAACAGCGAGATCGCGAGCGTGATGGTGTAGCTGTCGGGCGCGACGAATTGCACGGCGATGGCGCCGAGCGAGCCGGCGACGCCGGTGATGCCCGCGGACACCCCGAAAGCCAGTGTCTTGTAGAGCGCGACGTTGACGCCCATCGAGGAGGCTGCGATCTCGTTGTCGCGGATCGCCATGAAGGCGCGGCCCGAGCGGGAGCGCAGCAGGTTCACCGAGAAGATGTAGATCGCGATCGTCACGATGAGCGTGAAATAGTACAGCCACATGTCCTGCGACATCGGCAGGCCGAACGGCGCATCCGGCTTGGTGACGACGAGGCCCTGCACGCCGCCGGTCCAGTGCTCGAGGAAGTTCAGCTTGAGCAGCTGCGGCATTGCGGTGGCGAGTGCGAAGGTCGCGAGCGCGAGATAGATGCCCGATAGCCGCAGCGCCGGCTTGCCGAACAGGTAGCCGAACCCGAAGCAGATCGCCGCGGAAATCGGAATGGTCAGCGCATAGTTGACGTTGGCATGCTCCATCAGCACCGCCGAGGTATAGGCGCCGACGGCGTAGAATGCGCTCTGGCCGAGCGAGAACTGGCCGGAACCGCCGGTCAGGATGTTCAGCGCCAGCACCGCGAGTCCGTAGATCAGAAGCATCGTCATCTGGAAGATGATGAAGTTCTTGACGAACATCGGCACGACCAACAACGCCGCCAGCACCACCAGCGAGGTGCCGGTGCCCAGCGTCATGGCCCGCTTCGGAACCGCCTCGACCGCCTGGTGGCCTTCGGCGACGACTTCTTCTGCTGCGCTCATGATCAAACTCGCTTGACGATTGGCCGGCCGAACAGGCCAGCGGGTTTGACGACCAGGACGGAGATGATCAGCGCGAGCGCGATCGGGAGCTTCAGTTCGTTGCCGACGCCGGGGATGTAGGTCCCGGCGAGGTTCTCGAACACGCCGACCAGGAAGCCACCGACCACGGCGCCGAACGGGCTCGACAGTCCGCCGAGCACTGCGGCGGCGAAGCCATAGATCAGCACGCCGCCCATCATGTTGGGCTCGAGGAAAACGACCGGAGCGATCAGCATGCCGGCGATCGAGCCGATCGCGGTTGCCATGCCCCAGCCGAGCGCGATCATCCAGCTGGTGTTGATGCCGACGAGGCGGGCCGATTCAGGCACCGAGGCGGCGGCGCGCATCGCAAGACCGATCCGCGTGTACTGGAAGAAGAAATACAGCGCGAGCAGCAGCGCAATCGTGACGCCGATCATGCCGGCCTGGTGGGTGGAGATCAGCTGGCTGCCGAGGAACGGTGCGGAGCCGAACGGGGTCGGATATTGCTTGATCGTGAAGTCCCAGATCAGGCCGGCCGAGGAGTTGATGATCGCAAACAGCGCGATGAAGCCGGCGACATTGGTCAGCACCGGTGCTTTCGCGAGCGGCTTGAACAGGATGCGCTCGATCGCGATCCCCGCGACGAAGGAAAATGCCAGCGTGATCAGGAAGGCGGCCCAGTAGGACACGCCCCACTGCATCAACTGCCAGGAGATGAAGGTCGAGAACATCGCCATCTCGCCTTGCGCGAAGTTGAGATGATCGATGGCCTGGTAGATCATGACGACGGCCAAGGCCATGCAGGCATAGATCGCGCCCGTGGCGATGCCGGCCAGGACCTGGTTGGTGAACAGCTCCATTGTCCCGGCTCCCTCAGTAACCCAGATAGGATTTGCGGATTTCTTCGTTGTTCGCGATGTCCTTGGCTTTACCGGACATCACGATACGCCCCGTCTCGATCACATAAGCCTGGTCGGCGAGTTCGAGCGCGAGTTGCGCGTTCTGCTCGACCACGAGGATCGACACCTTGTCCTCGCGGTTGATCTTGCCGAGGATGCCGAACAGGTCACGCACCACCAGCGGCGCGAGGCCGAAGGACGGTTCGTCCAGCAGCATCAGGCGCGGCCGCAGCATCAACGCGCGCGCGACCGCGAGCATCTGCTGCTCGCCGCCGGAGAGCGTGCCGGCCTGCTGGGTGTGGCGTTGCTTCAGGACCGGAAAATGCGCATACATGCGCTCGATGTCGGAGACGATGCCGGCGCGATCCTTGCGGGTGATGGCCCCCAACTGGAGATTCTCCTCCACCGTCATATTGGTGAAGGTGCCGCGGCCTTGCGGCACGTGGGCGATGCCGAATCGCACGATGCTCTCGGTGGAGCGGTTGTTCAGCGGCTGACCCTCGAACTCGACGCCGCCGGTGGAGCGCACCATGTTGCAGATCGCACGCAGCGTGGTGGTCTTGCCGGCGCCGTTGGCGCCGAGCAACGTCACAAGCGAGCCCTCGTTGAGCGAAAAGGACAGGCCATGGAGCGCCTGGACCTGGCCGTAATAGGCGCGCAGATCCTTGACGTTGAGCAGTGGCGTCATTGGTCTTTGCTCCCGAGATAGGCCTTGATGACGTCGGGATCGGCCTGCACCTGAGCCGGCGTGCCTTCCGCGAGTTTCTTGCCGAAATTCAGCGCGACGACGTGGTCGGCGATCGACATCACGAGACCCATGTGGTGCTCGACCAGCAGCACGGTCATGTGGCGCTCGTCACGGATTTTGCGGATGAGGTCGCCGAGCACATGGACTTCCTCGTGATTGAGGCCGCCGGCGGGTTCGTCGAGCAGCAGGATCTTCGGATCGGCCGCCAACGCACGTGCCAGCTCGACCCGCTTCTGCGTACCGAACGGTAGGCCGGACACGACCGTATGGGCGACGTCCTCGAGATCGAGGTAAGCAAGGATCTCGTAAACCTTCTTGTTGACGGCGCTCTCGCTGCGCCGGACCCAGGCAAGCTTCAGGGAGTCGCTGATGATGTCGCTGGAGGTCTTCGAATGGGCGCCGACGCGGACGTTGTCCATCACCGAAAGGTTGGGAAACAGCGCCACGTTCTGGAAGGTGCGGCCGATGCCGATCTCGGCGATCCGGTGCGGCGGCCGCGTCAGGATGCTCACGCCCTCCATCAAGATGTCGCCGGACGACGGCTGATAGAGCCGCGAGAGACAGTTGAAGAGTGTAGTCTTGCCGGCGCCGTTGGGACCGATCAATCCGAGGATGGCTCCCTTGTGCATGTCGAAGGACACGCCATTGAGCGCGACGATACCGCCGAACACGACACTGACGTCGCGAACGGCGAGCAGGGGCGACGTCCCCTGCGCGAGCTGTGCCTGCGTCATCTCGTCTCGCCCACGCGATTCAGTGGGCGATGGTGCGATGCGAACCGCTCCCGGCGATGACAAAGACTATCTGATCCCCTCGGCCACGCGTGCAACTCTTCCTCCTGATCTCAGCTTTTTGCTGGTTTCTTTTTTGGATTGCGGCATCAGACCCCCGAGTGCCGCTTCGATGTTCCTTACCATCGCGAGCAGACGCGGTCCAATGTCGTTGATCAAGCGCTCTTCCGTGAAGCGGAATGCGGGCGCGCCGCAGTTGAATGCGTAAGGTCCAGTTCCGTCGTTGAGCTTGAGCGCGACGCCGGCGGCGCCGATGTCGTCGTGCCAATCGCCCACGGAAATTGCAAAGCCGTATTTCGCTACGGTCTCTCCGGAACGCTCCAATCCATCGCGCATCTTCGGCCAGCGGCTGCCGTAGTGCTCGCGCAGCAGACGCGAGAGCTCCGCACGATCGTCAGCGTCGAGTGCCCAGAAATAGGCGCGGCCCATCGCGCTGGTTGCAATCGGCACGCGAGAGCCGACGTCAAGTTGAACGCCGACGGTCTCGCTGCCGCGGCTCTGCCCGAAATAGATCATGCTATGACGATCGCGGCCGCCGACGGCGACGGCGCCGCCGGTCGCGCGCATCAATTCCTCGCGAAACGGCTCGGACAAATGTCGAACACCGAGATTGGCGAGTGCGGCGTAGCCGAGCGACATCGCCGCGGGGGTGAGCTGGTACTTCTCGAACCGGGGAACCGGCGTCAGATAACCGAGCTTTGTCAGCGTATAGGTCAGCCGCGACACGGTCGGCTTGGGCAGATTTGTCCGCGCCGCGATCTCTTGATTGCCGAGAAGGCCGTCATTGGGTTGGAATGCGCGCAATACGTCCAGTCCGCGGGAAAGCGCGACGACGAAATTCCGATCGGTCGCAGTCTTCTTTCCTGTACGCTTCATCCCTGATCTGCTTCTTGCGCGGAGTCGTTGACAACGTCCGTGCTTCAAAATAACCCTGCCGTCAAGATGCGGAATTAAATTCCGCACCGCGAAATCGACAAAAGCATATAGCCCCACCAAGGAGGGACACCGTGAGCGAAGTGGTCAAGCTTGAGCGTCATGACGAAGTCGGCATCGTCACGGTCAACAGTCCTCCGGTCAATGCGCTGAGTGCCGCAGTGCGCGGCGGAATCCTGGAGTGCATCAAGGCCGCTGTCGCCGATCCTGCCATCAAAGGTATCGTGCTGACCTGCGCCGGCCGCACCTTCATCGCGGGCGCCGACATCACCGAGTTCGGCAAGCCGCCGAAGCCGCCGGCGCTCAACGACGTGTTGTCCGAAATCGAGAATTCGCCGAAGCCGGTGGTCGCCGCGATCCACGGCACCGCGCTCGGCGGCGGCCTCGAGGTTGCGCTCGCCTGCCATTTCCGTGTCGCGGTGAAAGAGGCCAAGCTCGGCCTGCCCGAGGTGAAGCTCGGCCTGCTGCCGGGCGCGGGCGGCACCCAGCGCTTGCCGCGCGCGGTCGGTCCCGAGCTCGCCGTCAAGATGATCGTCGGCGGTGATCCGATCGGCGCTGCGGAAGCGCTGAAGAACGGCCTGATCGAGGAGATCGTCGAAGGTCCGGCCTCCGGCGGCGAGGCCTTCGTGCGCAAGCTGCTCGCCGAGAAGCGTCCGCTGCGCCGCCTGCGCGATGACGATTCCAAGCTCGCGGCGGCCAAGGCCGATCGCTCGATCTTTACCAATGCGGTTGCCGCCATGACCAAGAAGTCGCGCGGCCTGGAGGCGCCGTTCGCGGCAGCCGACGCCGTCGGCTACGCCATTGACCTGCCCTTCGACGAGGGCCTGAAGAAAGAGCGCGAAGGCTTCCTCAAGCTCGTCACCAGCGAGCAGTCCAAGGCGCAGCGCTACGCCTTCTTCGCCGAGCGCGAAGCCAACAAGATCGCGGGCGTGCCTGAGGGCACCAAGGGGCGGCCGGTGAACCGCGTCGCCATCCTCGGCGCCGGCACCATGGGCGGCGGCATCGCGATGTCCTTTGCCAATGCCGGTATCCCGGTCACCCTGATCGAGACCGCCGAGGAGCAGCTCAAGCGCGGCATGGGCATCATGCAGAAGAACTGGGAGGCGACTGCAGCGCGCGGCGGCATTCCGGCCGATGCGCCCGCCAAGCGCATGGCGCTCATCGACGGCAAGGTCGGCATCGAGAATGTCGGCGATGCCGACCTCATCATCGAGGCCGTGTTCGAGACCATGGCGGTGAAGAAGGAAGTGTTCGGCAAGCTCGACCAGTACGCCAAGCCGGGCGCGGTGCTCGCCTCCAACACGTCCTATCTCAACATCGACGAGATCGCGAAGTCGACCAAGCGTCCGCAGGACGTGCTCGGCATGCACTTCTTCTCACCGGCTAACGTCATGAAGCTGTGCGAGATCGTGCGCGCCGACAAGACCGCGCCGGACGCGCTGGTCACCGCAGTGACGATCGCACGCAAGATCGCGAAGGTGCCGGCCGTGGTCGGCGTCTGCGACGGCTTCGTCGGCAACCGCATGCTCGCCCAGCGCAGCAAGCAGTCCGAGAAGCTGTTGTTCGAAGGTGCCTTGCCGCAGCAGGTCGATGCCGTCGTCACCAAGTTCGGCATGCCGATGGGGCCGTTCGCAATGGGCGATCTCGCCGGCCTCGACATTGGCTGGCGTTCGCGCAAGGACCGCGGCATCAAGTCCGAGATCGCGGACGCGCTGTGTGAGGCCGGCCGTTTCGGCCAGAAGACCGGCAAGGGCTACTACAAGTACGAAGCCGGTTCGCGCGCTCCGATGCCGGATCCGGAGGTCGAGAAGCTGATCGACGAGACGCTGCTGCGCCTGGGGCGCAAGAAGCGCGTCGTCAGCGACGAGGAGATCCTCGAGCGCATGATGTATCCGATGGTCAACGAAGGCGCGAAGATCCTCGAAGAGGGCATCGCCGCGCGACCCTCGGACATCGACGTGGTCTGGCTCTACGGCTATGGCTGGCCGATCTATCGCGGCGGCCCGATGTTCTGGGCCGACAGCGTCGGCCTCAAGCACATCGCCGACCGCCTGGCCTTCTACGCCAAGGAGACCAACGACCCCAGCCTCGAGCCCGCCCCGCTGCTGAAGAAACTCGCGGCGGAAGGCAAGACCTTCGCCTCGCTGGCGGCTGGGTCGAAGGCGGCGTGAGGGTTGGCGTCATTCCGGGGCGATGCGCAGCATCGAACCCGGAATCTTGAGATTCCGGGTTCGCCCTTCGGGCGCCCCGGAATAACGGTCTGTGTGGTTTAGAGAAGCAATGACCCATCCCGGCGAACAATATTATCCCGAGGGCGTGCGTTGGGACGACACCATCGTCCAGGGCACGCTCCCGGACCTGCTGTCGAAGGCCGCCGCCGAGTACGGCCCGCGCGCCGCGCTGGAATTTCGCGACCGCGCCATCTCCTACGCCGATCTCGCCGCGCGAGCCGAGCGTGCGGCTGCGGCGTTCCTTCGCGCCGGCTGCGGCAAGGATTCCTCCGTCGCGCTGTTCCTCGGCAACACGCCGGATCATCCCGTCAGCTTCTTCGGTGCGCTGAGGGCCGGCGCCCGCGTCGCGCATCTGTCGCCGCTCGACGGCGAGATTGCGCTGACGCACAAGGTCTCCGATTCAGGATCGCGGCTGCTGGTCACCTCGAACCTCAAGGCGCTGCTGCCGACCGCGCTGAAATTCCTGGAGAAGGGCCTGATCGACCGCCTCGTCGTCTGCGAGGACGATGATTGGGGCAAGGTCGGCACGCCGCAGGCCGCGATCCCCAACGATCCCCGCATCGTCACGTTCAAGACCTTCGTCGAGGGCGCGGCCGTGCCCGCAGCATGGCCGAACGTCGGGGCCGACGACGTCGCGCTGCTGCAATATACCGGCGGCACCACCGGCCTGCCCAAGGGCGCGATGCTGACGCATGGCAATCTCACCTCGGCGGTGTCGATCTACGACGTCTGGGGCAAGCCGTCGCGCGCTGCACGTGGCGACGTCATCGAGCGCGTGATCTGCGTGCTGCCGCTATTCCACATCTATGCGCTCACCGTGGTGCTGCTGTCCTCGCTGCGCCGCGGCAATTTGATCTCGCTGCATCAGCGCTTCGACGTCGAGGCCGTGATGCGCGACATCGAGATCAAGCGCGCGACATATTTTCCGGGCGTGCCGACGATGTGGATCGCGATTGCCGCACTGCCGGACCTCGACAAGCGCGATTTCTCCTCGCTCGCCACCATCGGCTCCGGCGGCGCGCCGCTGCCGGTCGAGGTCGCGAGCTTCTTCGAGCGCAAGGTCGGCAAGAAGCTCAAAAGCGGCTGGGGCATGACCGAGACCTGCTCGCCCGGCACCGGCCATCCGCCCACCGGCCCCGAGAAGCCCGGCTCGATCGGCCTGATGTTGCCCGGCATCGAGCTCGACGTCGTCGCGCTGGACGACCCGAGACGCGTGCTGCCGCCGGGCGAAGTCGGCGAGATCCGCATCAAGGGCCCGAACGTCACCAGAGGCTACTGGAACAAGCCGGAGGGCTCCGCGGACGCCTTCGTCGACGGCCGCTTCCTCACCGGCGACATCGGCTATATGGATGCGGACGGCTATTTCTTCCTGGTCGACCGCAAGAAGGACATGATCATCTCCGGCGGCTTCAACGTCTATCCGCAGATGATCGAGCAGGCGATCTACACCATTCCCGGTGTGCACGAGGTCATCGTGCTCGGCATTCCCGACCCCTACCGCGGGGAAGCCGCAAAAGCCTTCATCAAGCTCAGGCCCGAGGCAAAGCCGTTCTCGCTCGACGAGCTGCGCAGCCAGCTCGCGGGCAAGCTCGGCAAGCACGAATTGCCGGCCGCGGTCGAGTTCGTCGACGATCTGCCGCGCACGCCGGTCGGAAAGCTGTCGCGTCACGAGTTGCGCCAGCAGCAGAAACCGTCACAATCCACTCAACAAACATCAGGAGGTCGCTCTTGACCGACGCCGTCATCGTTTCCACCGCCCGCACCCCGATCGGAAAGGCCTATCGCGGCATGCTCAACGCCACCGAGGGGGCGACCCTGCTCGGCCACGCCATCGGCGAGGCCGTCGCGCGCGCCAAGGTCGATCCGAAGGAGGTCGAGGACGTCGTGATGGGCGCAGCGCTGCAGCAGGGCGCGACCGGCGGCAACATCGCCCGCAAGGCGCTGCTGCGTGCCGGCCTGCCCGTCACCGTCGCCGGCACCACCATCGACCGGCAATGCGCCTCGGGCCTGCAGGCGATCGCGCTCGCCGCGCGCTCGGTGATCTTCGACGGCGTCGAGATCGCGGTCGGCGGCGGCGGCGAGTCGATCAGCCTGGTGCAGAACGACAAGATGAACGGCTTCCACGCCCAGGACCCGGCGCTGCTCAAGATCAAGGGCGAGGTCTACATGCCCATGATCGACACCGCCGAGGTCGTCGCCAAGCGCTACGGCATCTCGCGCGAGAAGCAAGACGAATATTCGCTGGAGAGCCAGCGCCGCACCGCGGCTGCCCAACAGGGCGGCAAGTTTAGGGACGAGCTCGCGCCGATCACCACGCAGATGGCGGTCACCGACAAGGCGACGGGTGCCGTGTCGATGAAGGAGGTGACGCTGTCGCAGGACGAAGGTCCGCGTCCCGAGACCACCGCCGAAGGCCTCGCCGGCCTCAAGCCGGTGCGCGGCGAAGGCTTTTCGATCACCGCCGGCAATGCCAGCCAGCTCTCCGACGGCGCCAGCGCCTCCGTGATCATGAGCGACAAGGAAGCTGCCAAGCGCGGCCTCAAGCCGCTCGGCATCTTCCGCGGCTTCGTCTCCGCGGGCTGCGAGCCGGACGAGATGGGCATCGGCCCGGTCTTCGCCGTGCCGCGCCTCTTGAAGCGCCACGGCCTCACCGTCGACGACATCGGCCTGTGGGAGCTGAACGAGGCCTTCGCCGTGCAGGTGCTGTATTGCCGCGACAAGCTCGGCATCGACCCCGAAAAGATCAACGTCAACGGCGGTGCGATCTCGGTCGGCCATCCCTACGGCATGTCCGGCGCACGCCTGACCGGCCACGCGCTGATCGAAGGCCGCCGCCGCAAGGCGAAGTACGCGGTCGTGACGATGTGCGTCGGCGGCGGCATGGGCGCTGCCGGATTGTTCGAGGTGTTGCAGTAGTTCGCTGTCGTCCTGGCTTCCGCCGGGACGCTGACAAGAAAAGTTTCGCTCACAGGAGGATCCGATGGATCTCGCATTCACGAAGGAAGAGCAGGCGTTTCGCGAGGAAGTGCGGCAGTTCTTCCGCGACAACGTGCCGCCGGATACGCGGCGCAAGATGGTCGAGGGCCGCCACCTCTCGAAGGACGAGATGGTGAATTGGTGGCGCATCCTCAACAAGAAGGGCTGGGGCGTCAGCCACTGGCCGAAGGAGTATGGCGGCACCGGCTGGACGCCCGTGCAGCACTACATCTTCAACGAGGAGCTCCAGGCTCATCCGGCGCCGCAGCCGCTTGCCTTCGGCGTCAGCATGGTCGGCCCCGTCATCTACACCTTCGGCAACGAGGAGCAGAAGAAGAAGTATCTGCCGCGCATCGCCAATGTCGACGATTGGTGGTGCCAGGGCTTCTCCGAGCCCGGTTCGGGATCTGACCTCGCCTCGCTCAAGACCAAGGCCGAGCGCAAGGGCGACAAGTGGATCATCAACGGCCAGAAGACCTGGACCACGCTGGCCCAGCACGCCGACATGATCTTCTGTCTCTGCCGCACCGACAACAATGCCAAGAAGCAGATGGGCATCTCCTTCATCGTGTTCTCGATGAAGTCGAAGGGCGTCACCGTGCGCCCGATCCAGACCATCGACGGCGGCGTCGAGGTCAACGAAGTCTTCTTCGATGACGTCGAGGTGCCCTATGAGAACCTGATCGGCGAGGAGAACAAGGGCTGGGACTACGCCAAGTTCCTGCTCGGCAATGAGCGTACCGGAATCGCCCGGGTCGGCGTCTCCAAGGAGCGCATCCGCCGCATCAAGGATCTCGCCTCCAAGGTGGAATCCGGCGGCAAGCCGATCATCCAGGATCCGGCCTTCCGCGAGAAGCTGGCGGCCTGCGAGATCGAGCTGAAGGCGCTCGAGCTGACGCAGCTCCGCGTCGTCGCCGACGAAGGCAAGCACGGCAAAGGCAAGCCGAACCCGGCCTCCTCCGTGCTGAAGATCAAGGGCTCCGAGATCCAGCAGACCACCACCGAGCTGCTGATGGAAGTGATCGGCCCGTTCGCCGCGCCCTACGACGTGCACGGCGACGACGGCTCCAACGAAGCCATGGACTGGACCGCTCAGATCGCGCCGAGCTACTTCAACAACCGCAAGGTCTCCATCTACGGCGGCTCCAACGAGATCCAGCGCAACATCATCGCCAAGGCGGTGCTGGGGCTCTAGGCGTCATTCCGGGGCGCGCCTCAGCGCGAACCCGGAATCCATAACCACGATCGGGAGTATGGATCCCGGGCTCGCGCGATGCGCGCCCCGGGATGACGAAGCCAAATAATTCCGGGTACGAGGAACCAAAAAACATGGATTTTGATCTGAACGAGGAGCAGCGGCTTCTCAAGGAAAGCATCGACGGCCTGCTGACCGATTCCTACGATTTCGAGCAGCGCAAGAAATACATGAAGGAGAAGGGCGGCTGGAGCAAAACCGTCTGGCTCAAGCTCGCTGAGCAGGGCCTGCTCGGCTTGCCGTTCAGCGAAGCCGATGGCGGCTTCGGCGGCGGCGGCGTCGAGACCATGATCGTGATGGAAGCGCTCGGCAAGGCGCTGGTGCTCGAGCCTTATCTTGCAACGGTCGTGATCGGCGGCGGCTTCCTGCGCCATGCCGGCACCGACGCGCAGAAGGCGGCGCACGTGCCAGGGATCATCGACGGCAGCAAGACGCTGGCGTTCGCCCAGCTCGAGAAGAACGCGCGCTATGATCTGTTCGACGTCTCGACGACAGCGAAGAAGAAGGGCGATGGCTGGGTCATCGACGGCGAGAAATTCGTCGTGCTCAACGGCGAGAACGCCGACACGCTTGTCGTCACCGCGCGTACCAAGGGCGACCGCCGTGACAAGACCGGCATCGGCGTGTTCCTGGTCCCCGCCGACGCCAAGGGCGTTGCGAAGAAGAGCTATCCAACCCAGGATGGCCTGCACGCCGCCGACATCACCTTCACCGGCGTCGAGATCGGTCCGGACGCCGTGCTCGGCAATCCCGAGGATTCGCTCGCACTGATCGAGCGCGTCGTCGACGAAGCCCGCATCGCGCTCTGCGCCGAGGCGGTCGGCCTGATGGACGAATCGCTGAAGACCACCGTCGAGTACATCAAGACGCGAAAGCAGTTCGGCGTCGCGATCGGCTCGTTCCAGTCCCTGCAGCACCGCGCCTCCGACATGTTCGTCGCCGCCGAGCAGGCGCGCTCGATGTCGATGTTCGCGACCATGGCTGGTGATTTCGAGGACGCGAAGGAGCGCAGCAATGCCATCGCCGCGGCCAAGGTACAGATCGGCAAGTCGCTGAAATTCGTGGGCCAGCAGTCGATCCAGCTCCACGGCGGCATCGGCATGACCATGGAGGCGAAGATCGGCCACTACTTCAAGCGCCTGACCATGATCGAGAACACCTTTGGCGACACCGACTACCATCAGCGCCGCGTCGCTGATGCGGGCGGGTTGATCTGACGCTGCCGCGCAAGGCGGGAGCCACACAAAGGTCGTCATGCCCGGGCTTGACCCGGGCATCCACGTCTTGGCAGTCCGAAGGCGTGGATGGCCGGGTCAAGCCCGGCCATGACGGCGGAGTGAATGAGCGCAATCAGCAGAGCAACAACAATGAAAAACACTCCGTTCGATCTCACCGGCAAGGTCGCCGTCGTCACCGGCTCCAGCCGCGGCATCGGCCGCTCCTCCGCCGAGTTGCTCGCCAGGCTCCGGGCCAAGGTCGTGGTCTCCTCGCGCAAGGCGGATGCATGCAAGGAGGTCGCCGACGGCATCAATGCGACCGGCGGCGATGCCATCGTCATTCCCTGCAACATCGCGCGCAAGAACGAGGTCGAGGCGCTGATCGCGGGCGCGACGAAGCATTACGGCAAGATCGACATCCTCGTCTGCAACGCCGCAGTGAACCCGTATTACGGACCGCTGCTCGACATCACGGACGAAGCCTTCGACAAGATCATGGGCTCCAACGTCAAGAGCAACATCTGGCTCTCGGCGCTCGCCATTCCGCAAATGGCCGAGCGCGGCAACGGCTCGGTGATCATCATCTCGTCGATCGGGGGCCTGCGCGGCTCCACGGTGATCGGCGCCTACGGCATCTCGAAGGCTGCCGATTTCGCGCTGTGTCGCTCGCTCGCGGGCGAATGGGGCCCGAAGGGCGTCCGTGTCAACTGCATCGCGCCGGGCCTCGTCAAGACCGATTTCGCCCGCGCGCTGTGGGAAGACGAAGCCAACCTGAAGCGCCGCACCGCCACCACGCCGCTGCGCCGCATCGGCGAGCCCGACGAGATCGCCGGCGCCGTGGCCTATCTCGCCTCTGACGCCTCGAGCTTCATGACCGGCCAGACCATCGTCATCGACGGCGGCGTGACTACCGCGGCGGTGTAGTAGCGGCACGCGCGGTTAGCGCGCCTTCGATCGCGCGCACGACGATCAGGGCGGACCGTTCGTCGAGATGCACGCCGTCGGCCCAGCGCAGCTCGCTGCGCGGCGGCTCGACCGGAAGCCAAAGCCCGCGATCTGGAAAGGCGTTGTCGACGATCTCGCGGGTCGTCCTGACAAGGCGCGAGCCCTCGATCTCCGGCGCGAAGGGCACATGAATGAGGAGGACGCGCGCGCCGCGCCGCTGCAGCTCCTCGACGAGCTGCTGGATGCGAATCGCATTGGCGCGAACCGGCACAGTCGGATCACCCTCGTTCATCTGCGCCACGGCACGGTCGAGATAGACCCTGTTGTCGAACGGATCAGGCGGCTGGCCGAGCAGGCGATCGCGTTCGGCACGCGCCTGGGCCGGATCCGGCGGCGCGTGATTCCACGTCTCATAGGCTGCAACCGCCGTGCGCAGCGGGCGCAGCAACGAGGCCTGCACGCCCGCGCCATGCGAGAATCTCTCGATCAGCGCGCTGTCGGGCTCGCGCGACAGCACGTTGGTCTCGATGAGAATGGTTTTCGGCAGGCGCGCCTGCCGGGCGACGATCTCGAGCCCGGTCACCGGCGAGCCGCCGGCCAGCGCCAGATTGCGGACGCTGGGCAGCGAGAAATATTCCTCCTTGAGGCGCCACGTCACCGAGCTGCCGACCAGCACGATGTCAGGCGTGGGCTCGCGCACATAGCGGTTGAGGGTGACGAGGCTGCCGTCGCGGGTGGTGACGGCCGGCTGCTGCAGGGCCGAGCCGAAGCGCGCGGTGGCGAAGCCGCAGACGAGCAGCACCACCGCCGCGACAGCGGCGCATTTGACCATCCACGAAAGCGTCGAATCCTGCCGCATGATCAGAACTGGAAGTAGATGAAGGCGCTGTCGGGCCCGGCCTCGAGATAGGCAAGCGCTGCCAGCGTACCATAGAGATACGGCTCCCATCGCCGCAACCGGCCTTCCATAAGCGCGCCGATGCCGGCATGCTGGATGATCACCGGCAGCGCGTAGAGTAGCGCGAGGTTATAGAACAGCTTCGGCGGATTGGGCGCATCCGTCGCGACGAACATGCCCTCGAGGTAGTCGAGCGCATGATCGAAGTTCGGCAGCTTGAAGAAGATCCACAGCATCGTCACGCAGAAGAACACGGCGCCCATCCGGATCGCCCGCACCGCAGGATTTGCATCGCCGAGAAGCCTCAGGAACGGCCGCTCGATCACGAGCAGCAGCCCGTGCGCCATGCCCCACAGCGCGTAGCTCAGGCTCGCGCCGTGCCAGAGCCCGCCGAGTGTCATCACGATCATCAGGTTGAGATAGGTTCGCATCCGCCCGTGCCGGTTGCCGCCGAGCGGGATGTACAGATAGGTCCTGAGCCAGGTGGACAAGGAGATATGCCAGCGCGTCCAGAACTCCGAGAACGATGCCGAGATGTAGGGCAGGTTGAAGTTCACGGGCAGGCGATAGCCGAACAACAGGCCGAGGCCGAGCGCGATCGCCGAATAGCCGAAGAAGTCGGCATAGATCTGGTAGCTGTAGAGGAACACGAGCAGCCAGCGGTCCTGCGTGCGCAGCGTCTCGTAGAGCGGGAAGTCCATATAGGACGTCATCTCGTTGAGGTTGTTCGCCACATACAGCTTGAAGAAATAGCCGACCAGAATCCATTTCGCGGCCTCAGCGAAGGCGACGTCGTTGATCCGCTTCGGAACGATTTGCGGCATGAACTGGGCCGCGCGCGTGATCGGGCCGGACACCAGCTGCGGAAAGAAGATGATGTACAGGAACACCTCGCGCAGGCCGACGCTGCGCTTCTCGCGCGTCAAGTCAACCAGCAGGCTGATGTTGTGGAACACGAAGAACGAGATGCCGATCGGCAGCGGCAGCCGCAGCAGGAAATCGATCGGCGCGACGCCGGTCAGATGGCTTGCTGCGGCATCGACGAACAGGAATTTGTATTTGAAGAACGCCAGCAGACCGAGGTTGAAGACGATGCCGGCCGGCATCCACACGCTTCGGTTTTCGAACGCGAGCACCAGGCAGACATGGGTTCCGAGCACCGCGACCAGCAGCAGCGGCAGCAGCTCGGGCTGACCGAAGCCGTAAAAGAACACGCTCGCAGCCACCAGCAGCTGCACCTGGAAGCCGCGCAACGGCGGCAAATAATAGGCGCCGAACACCACCGCGACGAAGATGCCGAACTGAAAAGAGGTGAAAGTCATGTCGCCCCGTTTACCCGGCCCGGCGTGTAGCATTTTTGCGGAAACGGTCCTAGTCTCGCGCGATGGAGGTGCAGCACGACGACGGCGACGGTCCGACTATGAATGACCAGAGGTTGCATTGCAGGCACGTCTCTCTTATTCTCCCCTGGAGGGGGAGGGTCGCTCGTGCGAAGCACGAGCGGGGTGGGGTGAAGCCACACTGATGGTCTCGAAATCAATCCGACAAGCCGCGGCAAAGAAGCTCAGGGCGAACACCACTCCACACGAGCGGATCTTGCGTGCGCTCAATGAGCTCCCGATCGAGGGCTCGCACTTCCGCCGGCAGGCGCCGATCGGCCCCTACATCGTTGACTTCCTCTGCCCGGCCAAGCGCCTCGTCATCGAGCTCGACGGCGGGCACCACAATGAAGACGACACGGCCGCACAGGACCTCGAACGCCAACGCTGGCTGGAACGCGAAGGTTAGTTATCCGGTTCTGGAATTCGGAGATCACGGCCGACCTGACCGCCGTGCTCGAACGGATCTATGTCGAGCTATACGGCTCGCGCGAGGCGAAAGCCGTGCCTATGAAGCACCGTCGAAGCTACGCTGCGGGCCACTTCCCTTACCCTCCCCTGGAGGGGGAGGGTCGTTGCGCATGCAATGCGCAGCGGGGTGGGGTGACGGACTATCCGCGAATGCGGTTTGTCTGATGTGCGGCAAAAGTGCTTCGACTAGGAACGAGAGACCTCCTTTGCGGCCCCACCCCGCCCCGCTCGCGCTTCGCGCGATCGACCCTCCCCCTCCAGGGGAGGGTAAGAGGACGGCCACCTTGACCTCATGGCGGCAATCCCGTTTCTTTGGCGCGACACAATGATGCCCTCCAGGGGGAAACACCAGGGTAAGCCGCCATGTCTTTCGTCCTCGCCATTGACCAGGGCACCACCTCTTCGCGCGCGATCGTGTTTCGCGGCGATATTTCCATTGCGGCGAAGGCGCAAGCCGAGTTTCCGCAGCATTTTCCGGCGTCGGGGTGGGTGGAGCACGAGCCCGAGGACATCTGGACCTCGACCGTGATGGTGTGCCGCGAGGCGATCGAGCATGCCGGCATCACGGCAAAGGACATCGCCGCGATCGGCATCACCAACCAGCGCGAGACCACCGTGGTGTGGGACCGCGCCACCGGCCAGGCCGTGCACCGCGCCATCGTCTGGCAGGACCGCCGCACCGCCGACATCTGCGCCAAACTGAAAGCCGACGGTCGCGAGCCCGTGATCTCGCAGAAGACCGGACTGATCATCGATCCCTATTTCTCCGGCACCAAGGTTGCCTGGATTCTCGACCACGTCCCCGGCGCGCGGGCGCGCGCCGCGCGCGGCGAGTTGATGTTCGGCACCATCGATTGCTATCTGCTCTGGCGACTCACCGGCGGCAAGGTGCACGCCACCGACGCCACCAATGCCTCGCGCACGCTGCTGTTCAACATCCACACCGGAGAGTGGGACGACGAGCTCTTGGAGATCATCGGCGTGCCGCGCTCGATGCTGCCCGAGGTGAAGGACTCCTCCGCCCGCTTCGGCGAGAGCACGCCGGATTTGTTCGGCGGCCCCATCGCCATATCGGGCATTGCCGGCGACCAGCAGGCTGCCACCATCGGCCAGGCCTGCTTCCGGCCCGGCATGATGAAGTCGACCTATGGCACCGGCTGCTTCGCGCTGCTCAACACCGGTACCACGCCTGTGGTCTCCAAGAACAAGCTCCTCACCACCGTCGCCTATCAGCTCGATGGCAAGCGCACCTATGCGCTGGAAGGCTCGATCTTCGTCGCAGGCTCCGCGGTGCAATGGCTGCGCGACGGGCTCGGCATCATCAAGCACGCCGCCGAGACCGGCCCGCTCGCCGATCAGTCCGATTCCATGCAGAGCGTCTATCTCGTCCCCGCCTTTGTCGGCATGGGCGCCCCCTACTGGAATCCGCGCGTGCGCGGCGCGCTGTTCGGCCTCACCCGCAACACCGGCCCCGCCGAGCTCGCCCACGCCGCGCTGGAAAGCGTCTGCTACCAGACCTTCGATCTCTGGGCCGCGATGCGTGCGGATTGGCCGAGCTCGGAAACCGCCAGCGTCGTGCTCCGCGTCGACGGCGGCATGACCGCCTCCGACTGGACCATGCAGCGCCTCGCCGATTTGCTGGATGCGCCGGTCGACCGCCCCGTGATCCAGGAGACCACCGCGCTCGGTGCCGCCTATCTCGCCGGCCTCAACGCCGGCGTCTATCCCGAGCCGACCAAGTTCGCCGACAACTGGCGCCTCGAGCACCGTTTCAAGCCAAATATGAGCCAGGCCACACGCGAGAAGAAGCTCGCAGGCTGGGCAAGGGCAGTGAGGGGCGTGCTGGCGAGTGATGAAGGGGAGGGGTAGGCGTAGGTACAGCGTCGCAGCTCGATGCCGCGAGGCGCGCCAACTGTGTCCACGTCGTCATTGCGAGGAGCCCTTGCGACGAAGCAATCCAGACTGCTTCCGCGGAAAGATCCTGGATTGCTTCGCTGCGCTCGCAATGACGGAGTGCCGCGCTGCTGTCGCTCCTCAAACGGCGCCGCCCGCTCGCCCATAACGGAAAGAAGCAACTCGCATGATCCTCCCTGACGGCTATTCCGACGTGCCCGCCGGCAAGATCGCAGCCGTCGTCACCCATCTCGAGATGACCGCACCTCCCGCGCCCCGCGCCGATCCCCCTGGCGCATGGAGACTGCGCAAGGTCGACGCGCCCGCGCTCGATTGGTATCGCGATCTCTTCCGCCGCGTCGGCGAAGACTGGCTGTGGTTCTCGCGCGCCCGCATGACCGACGCCGAGCTCGCGGCGATCATCCACGCAGCCGGAATCGAAGTCTACACTCTCGTCCTTGACGGCCGCGACGAAGGCCTGCTCGAGCTCGACTTCCGCGAGCCCGGCCAGTGCGAGCTGGTCTATTTCGGCGTCACCGCTGGTCTCATCGGCACCGGCGCCGCCCGCTTCCTGATGAACCGCGCGCTGGAGATCGCATGGTCACGCGATCTCCGCCGCGTCTGGGTGCACACCTGCACCTTCGACCATCCCTCCGCCGTCGCATTCTACCAGCGCTCCGGCTTCCGGCCCTTCCGCCGCCAGATCGAAGTCGAGGACGACCCGCGCCTCGACGGCACCGCGCCGCGCGATGTGGCGCGGCACGTGCCGATCATCCAGTTGTAACTGGCCGCGTTCGCTGGGTGGGAGTAGCGCCTAAAGAGCGCCTTCGAGCAATTGCTGAGCCGGCGGAGAGAATCGCCGTGCCGATGCCACTTGTGTCAAGAGATAAAACTTTCTGCCAACTATCTAGTAGGGGTTGTTTCGCTCGGGCGCCCACTTGAAAGCCGAGAAGATTGACCTAAATTGCGGAAGCATTCCTCAACTTGGGGTGTTATCCGGCTACGAAGATCCGTTCGGGGGAGCCGGAGTGACGGTTGAAACTGTCAAGGCTGAAGTTTGCAATGATATTGATCGCCATCAGAATGGTGAACTCCGTATCGGCGCAGGCGCAGTCGCGCCGGGTGCGTAGCATCTGGACGACAGTATAGACTACAAAGTCGATTGTTTGCGGGTAAGAGTCTTCGAGTGGACTCGCTGCTAACGGTGCAGGGTGAGGTCATAACCGGACCGCAACTGGTTACCTCACCCTCTCTCGCTCTGGGAGGCACGATGGATACTTGGAAGATTGCTTCCGAGAATTTGAAGCGCTACCCCCATTTCGACGCTCAGCTCTCTATCGCGGCTGCCACTAAGCTAGCTACCGATCCTAAGGCTGTTGCGTCGCACACATTTTATCCCTTCCTATTGTACTCGGACCGTTGGACGCGTTTCGCCCCGCTAGGCAAACAAGGCGATGTGAAGCTGCGGCCTATCCGGTATTCTGCTCGGGGCGATGCGTACATTTTCTCCTATTATCGTCACGTCCTCTCAAGAGCTTATGAGGCTGCTCTAGCCAGTAACGCATTATCGGATTCGATTCTGGCGTATCGACGAATAATGGACGAGGACGGTAAAGGGAAATGCAACATTCACTTTGCTCGAGATGCGTTTGATACGATTAGTAAGCTCGGAAACTGCTGCGTGGTTGCGCTTGATATCAGTGGCTTCTTCGAATCGTTGGATCATGATCGATTAAAGGCAGCGTGGTGTGAGCTATTGGGTGTGAAGAAGCTGCCGGAGGACCATTTCAGAGTCTTTCGCGCAATTACAAGATATACCGTTGTCGAAAAACAAGCTGTCTATGAGCGCCTTGGATATTTTGGTCCTAAACCCTCCTCAAAATCTGGGAAACCCTCCAGCGGATATCTAGTTTCTTATAAGGACATGCCCAAGCAATTGTGCAGCGGACTCGAGTTTAGACAGAAAATCGCTGGGGGGGGGACGGCTCGAAGAGTATTGTCGATGTCAATTTGAAAAATTACGGAATCCCACAAGGCTCTCCCATCTCCGATTTGCTGGCAAATATCTATCTCCTGAAATTTGACTGCGCAGTTCGCGAGCGCATTGCGAAGCTAGGAGGTGTCTATTTTCGATATTCAGACGATATCCTCTTGATCTGTCCCGGAGGAGAGGATGTTGGGAAGTCGTTAGCGTACGATATGCGAGTCATGATCAAGAAGTTTGGCGAGAAGCTTGTCATCAAAGAAAAGAAATCTTCCGTGTTTGTATTCAGTTCAAAGGGCAGCACTCAAGTTTGCACTTTGGTCCAAGGTGAGCAGGACAAGAACGGATTAGAATATCTAGGCTTCCGGTTTGACGGAAGGAAAGTTTTCATCCGAGACAGCACGTTATCCAATCTCTATCGGAAGGTCACGCGCAATGCTCGGTCTGCCGCAGTCTCTCTTGTGAAAAGATATCCTGGCAAGGACGCTTCCTTTTTATGAGGACATTTGGACTGCGAGAAGCTGATTGAAAGATTTGGTCGTGTGCAAGACTTCGCAGAGGTGGCAGACGATTACCGGAAATGGACGTTCTGGACTTACGCACGTCGTGCAGTAAAAATCTTTGGTGCGAAAGGTTTGACGATCTCACGACAATTGCGCGACTTTCGCTCAAAGGTGAAGGGTCGAGCAGAGAGGGAGCTTGAAAGAGCTCTTGAGAGGGCAGGCATTGTTTGAGTGCGCTCTTTCGAGCCAGCAGACCTTAGAATGGTACCTGCTTTCCCCGTCGGTAAAAACTCCTGCGGCGTCGCATTGGAGCATGTCGATCCAGATTGCTTCGGCCAGCAAGTGAATCCCTCGCGCTGCCACGCCCCTATAAGCCAGCACCGGCGGCGGGGGGCATCACGACGTCACCGCGCACCCTGATCGCAACACGCGCCGCCCGCCTCTAAATGAATCGTGCGCAGGAGATCGCAGGATCACGCGGGTCTGGGCGTGCGAAGCGGTATGCGGGAAAGCACCCAGAAAAATGCTTTGCTCCATTGGCTACGATTGTAGCTTATACCCGACCGAGAGTAGACCGCGCCGCTGATCTGTCGATACTGGTCCGCGAAATCCATCTGGTAGCAACTTGAATCCATAGTCCCTTGGGGACGTGCTCACCCGAGCGAATTTCTTATTGAGGAGTTCGAGGTAGACCGGATTCACATTTCCGAACCACGATTCATCAAGAGCCCGATAAATAGCGCTCGCCGCGCAATCGGCGATCTGGAGGCCGATTTCGTCTTTATGTTTGCGGCTGTCAATGTCAAAGACGTTCAAGACTGACCAATCGATTGTTCCCTTGTTATTAAAGTATCCTCGATCGCGCCGCTCGGTCTTAAGCTTTATGAGATACGCTCCGGTTTGCGAATACGAAAGATCTTTTCGGCGTGAAAAGATAATCTGCATCGAGCGGGTCTCTCCGTAGGCACGGTAGGTCCACCGTCTGCATTCAGCGCTTGCTCGCTCAAGAAGATAACGAAATAGGCTGTTGTAGAACCAATTGTATCTGCGAGGCCGAAGTCGGCCACGAGAGAATTCCATGCTCCTCGCCTCACATCGCAGGTTTCTGTAGCCGCGCATGTTTCGTTTGTTTGACACTATCGCTATCAGTTCCAGTCTAAGGCCGGCGATCGCGCGGGTCACAATGAGCTTCTGCTCCTCGCTTAGATCACGAAAGTGGATTTGTTCGGAGGCGGGCAGTCCGATCTCCGATTTTATCCTGCCAAAAGCTTGTACCAGTTCTGGATATTTGCTGGTCCGAACTAGGACACCGCACAAAACGAAGTACTCAGATGCACCATCGACGTCGATAGGCCTTATTCGCTCAAGACCTTCGTCTCCTGCCTCATCGACGAACAGATAAAACCCGCAATTCATGGAGCGTGTGCGCAATTGTATTCAGAGAAATTGCATGAATGGCCACACTATAGCTGTTCTCAACTAGTGCGAGCAATAGATGTTGCTTCGCGAAAGAGGGACGTTTTAGTGTAGTGTTCTGCAGCTTCTCAAAACACCTCCTGCCTCCCCCGCGCCAGCGAAAAACCCCGCTGCATCGCGTTGAAGCACGTCAGCCCGCTCTGCTCCGACCGGCACGTGAATCCCCCGCGCTGCCACACCTCGCCATAAGCAAGCACCGAAAGCGAGGCGTCCATCACGGTGTCGCCGGCGCAGATGCGGCCGGCAGCGCCCTTCGCGCTCATCTCGAAGGCGTGGCCATAGTCGAGCTCACAATCGGCTGGCCGGCGCGGGCGGACCTCCAGGTTTATGATGTCGCAGCGGAGCACGCCCTGTCCGTCATTGCTGAAGAACTGGCAGGCGATGTTCTTCGAGGGCGTGAGAAAGCCGATTGGGCGGTCCTGGGCGTGGACCGCGGTGGCCGCGACGAAGGGCGCGAGAAGACAAAATTGCAGATATCGCATGCGTACCATGAACTCCGGTCGGTCATGCCCGGACTTGATCCGGGCATCCATCGCTTTCTAATCTGAGGAAAGATGGATTGCCGGGTCAAGCCCGGCAATGACAAGAGGTGCGCAGATGTTCCTGATCGGCCAATACGATTCCCCCTTCGTCCGCCGCGTCGCGATTGCGTTGCGGCTTTATGGGCTGGCCTTCGAGCACAGACCGTGGTCGACCTTCGGGGACGCCGACAAGATCGCGCCCTATAATCCCCTGCGCCGCGTGCCAACGCTGGTGCTCGATGACGGCGAGGCGCTGATCGAGAGCACGATCATCCTGGACTATCTCGACGACTTCGTCGGCCCCGACAAGGCGATGCTGCCGCGCGGCGGCACCGAGCGGCGCAAGCATTTGCGCATCTGCGCGCTCGCCTCCGGCCTCGGCGACAAGGCGGTGAGCCTGCTCTATGAGCGCGTGCTGCGGACGGAGCAGCTTTCGCTGTGGGTCGAGCGCTGCCAGGCGCAGATCGCGGACGTGCTCGCCGTGCTCGAGGCCGAGCGTGCCAAGGTGACGACGCCGTACTGGCTGGGCGAGCGCATCGGCCATGCGGACGTCGCAGTCGCCTGCGTCGTCCGCTTCACCCGCGAGGCCCACCCGCACCTGTTCGACGCCTCGCGCTATCCGGCACTGAGCGCGCATGCCGAGCGCTGCGAGGCCCTGGCGCCATTCAGGGAGATCGCACAGCCGCTGGCACCGCCGAAGGGGTGATCTTTACCCTCCCCTGGAGGGGGAGGGTCGATCGCGCGCAGCGCGAGCGGGGCGGGGTGACAGACCATCCCGGATCTCGCTGCTTCGATTCGCGCCGTCTCGAGGCTCTCAGCGATCTCGTTCTTGGCTTCACCCCACCTCGGTCCGCATTCCGCTACGCTGCATGCGAACCGATCCTCCCCCTCCAGGGGAGGATGGGCATCGTGTGTGTGTGGGAGAGTGACAGAACCCATCGACCGCCTTTGCGTCACCGCGCGCACCAGCCGATGATGCAATAATACCCCTGTTTTGCCCGACGTCGCAAACCGTTTTCGGTAAGACAGAAATTATTCAAACTTTTCAACCCCATCGCTACTGTGCATGGGGTTGTTTTTTCACTTCGGTTTTGGAGGCGCGCTTACCCCGCCCCAGCGCGCTTCCTTTGCCAGACCAGATGCACCGCGCAGGTACAGCCCGGCGGGTGCGAGGCGAGGTCCTCAGGCGTCTCGTCGTTGGCCGGCCTTGCCGCGAAAGCCTTGTCCTCCCGCGACGGGATGTAATTGAGCACCGGCGCGAGCCAGCGCTCCGTCTCCGCTACGGTCATGCCTTTGCGCGCGGCGTAGTCCTCGACCTGGTCGCGCTCGATCTTGCCGACGCCGAAATAATAGCTCTCAGGGTTTGCGAAATAGAGCCCCGACACCGACGAGCCCGGCCACATCGCAAAGCTCTCGGTCAGCTTCACGCCGGCGGTTGCTTCGGCGTCGAGCAGCTCGAACAGCGTCGCCTTCTCGGTGTGATCGGGCTGGGCGGGATAGCCGGGCGCGGGACGGATGCCCTGGTACTTTTCCAGGATCAGCTCCTCGCTCGTGAGCGCCTCGTCCGGTGCATAGGCCCAGAACTCGCGGCGCACGCGGGCATGCATGCGCTCGGCAAAGGCCTCGGCGAGGCGGTCGGCCAGCGCCTTGCACAGGATCGAGGAATAATCGTCGTTGGCCATCTTGAAGCGATCGGCGACCGCATCCTCGCCGATCCCGGCGGTGACGACGAAGCCGCCGATATAGTCGGGCACGCCTGCCGGCGCGATGAAGTCGGCGAGCGCCGCGTTGAAGCGGCCTTCGCGCTTCTCCAGCTGCTGGCGCAGCGTGTGCAGCGTCGCGATCGGCTTGGTACGGCTCTCGTCGGCATAGAGCACGATGTCGTCGCCTTGCGCATTGGCCGGCCAGAAGCCGATCGTCGCGCGCGCCCGGAACCATTTTTCCTTCACGATGGTGTCGAGCATCTTGCGCGCGTCGTCATAGAGCGAGCGCGCGACCTCGCCGACCTTGGCGTCGTCGAGGATGGCGGGGAAGCGGCCCGCGAGCTCCCAGGTCTGGAAGAACGGCGTCCAGTCGATGTAGGGCACCAATTCAGCAAGATCGTATTCGTCGAAGCTGCGGGTGCCGAGGAAAGTCGGCTTCATCGGCTTGCTCTTCGCGAAATCGATGGGAACGCGGTTGGCGCGGGCATCGGCGAGCTTCAGGCGCTTCTTGTCGGCCTGCGCGCGCAGATGCGCCTCCGAGATTTTTGCGTATTCGGCACGGACGTCGGCGGCATAGGCCTCGCGCTTCTCCGGCGACAGCAGTGCGGAGGCAACGCCGACGGCGCGGCTGGCGTCGTTGACGTGCACGACAGGACCGGCGCGATAGCTCGGGTCGATCTTGACGGCGGTGTGCACGCGACTGGTGGTGGCGCCGCCGATCAATAGCGGCAGCTTCAGGCCTTCGCGCTGCAACTCGCCGGCGAAGAACGCCATCTCGTCGAGCGAGGGCGTGATCAGGCCCGACAGCCCGACGATGTCGGCCTTCTCCGCCTTCACGGTCTCGACGATCTTCGCCGCGGGCACCATCACGCCGAGGTCGATGACCTCGAAATTGTTGCACTGGAGCACGATGCCGACGATGTTCTTGCCGATGTCGTGGACGTCGCCCTTCACCGTCGCCAGCACGATCTTGCCGGCGGACGATGAGCCCTCGGTGCCGATGCCGTTGGCGAGATTGCGTGCCTTCTCCTCCTCCATGAAGGGCATCAGCCAGGCCACCGCCTGCTTCATCACGCGCGCCGACTTCACCACTTGCGGCAGGAACATCTTGCCGTCGCCGAAGAGGTCGCCGACCACGTTCATGCCGGCCATCAGCGGGCCCTCGATCACGTCGAGCGGACGCGACGAGCTCTTGCGGGCTTCCTCGGTGTCCTGCTCGATGAATTCGGTGATCCCATGCACCAGCGAATGCGACAGCCGCTTTTCCACCGGCCATTCGCGCCAGGCGAGATCGGCTTCCTTGCTTTCGGTCTTCTTGCCGCGGAATTTCTCCGCCAACGCCAAGAGGCGTTCGCTCGCGCCCGCATCGCGGTTGAGGACGACGTCCTCGCAGGTCTGGCGCAGCTCGGCGTCGATGTCGTCATAGACGATCATCTGCCCGGCATTGACGATGCCCATGTCCATGCCGGCCTTGATGGCGTGATACAGGAACACCGAGTGCATGGCTTCGCGCACCGGCTCGTTGCCGCGGAACGAGAACGACAGGTTGGAGACGCCGCCCGAGATGTGTGCGCCGGGCAGGTTCTGGCGGATCCAGCGCGTCGCCTCGATGAAGTCGACGCCGTAATTGTTGTGCTCCTCGATGCCGGTCGCGATCGCAAAAATGTTGGGATCGAAGATGATGTCCTCGGGCGGGAAGCCGACCTTGTTCACCAGGATGTCGTAGGCGCGCTTGCAGATCTCGGTCTTGCGCGCGAACGTGTCGGCCTGGCCGATCTCGTCGAAGGCCATGACGACGACGGCCGCGCCATGGCGGCGGGCGATCTTGGCTTCGTGAATGAACTTCTCCTCGCCCTCCTTCATCGAGATCGAGTTGACGACCGGCTTGCCCTGCACGCATTTCAGGCCGGCTTCGATCACGGAGAATTTCGACGAGTCGACCATCACGGGCACGCGGGCGATGTCCGGCTCGGCGGCCACGAGGTTGAGGAAGGTCACCATCGCCGCTTCGGAATCGAGCAGGCCTTCGTCCATGTTGACGTCGATGATTTGCGCACCGTTCTCGACCTGGTCGCGCGCGACCTGCAGCGCGGCCGTGTAATCGCCGGCGGTGATTAGCTTGCGGAATTTCGCAGAGCCCGTCACGTTGGTGCGCTCGCCGACATTGACGAAGGGAATGGCGTCCGTCAGCACGAAGGGCTCAAGGCCGGAGAGCCGCAGGCGCGGCTGGATCTCCGGCACGATGCGCGGCTTGTGCGGGGCGACGGCGGCCGCAATCGCCGCGATGTGGTCCGGCGTGGTGCCGCAGCAGCCGCCGACGATGTTGACGAGGCCGTCGCGCGCAAATTCGCCGATCAGGCGGGCCATGTAGTCCGGGCTCTCGTCATACTGGCCGAACTCGTTGGGCAGGCCGGCGTTCGGATAGGCGCAGACGAGCGTGTCGGCGACGCGGCCGATATCGGCGATATGCGCCCGCAGATCCTCGGCGCCGAGTGCGCAATTGAAACCAATAGTGACGGGCTTGGCGTGCCTCACCGAGTTCCAGAACGCCTCCGGCATCTGGCCCGAGAGCAGGCGGCCGGATTTGTCGGTGATGGTGCCCGAGACCATCACCGGAACGTCGATGCCGCGCGCTTCGGTGATCTCGGCGATCGCATAGAGCGCCGCCTTGGCGTTCAGCGTATCGAAGATGGTCTCGACCAGCAGCAGATCGACGCCGCCGTCGAGCATGCCGTTGATCTGCTCGCCGTAGGATTTGCGCAAGTCGTCGAAGGTGACGGCGCGGTAGCCGGGATTGGAGACGTCGGGCGAGATCGAGGCGGTGCGGTTGGTCGGGCCGATGGCACCCGCAACGAAGCGCGGCTTGCCGTCTTCGGCCTCGACGCGCCGTGCCGCGTTGCCGGCGAGGCGGGCGCCTTCGCGCGCCATCTCGTAGACGATGTCGGTGAGATCGTAATCGGCTTGCGCGATCGACGTGGTGGAGAAGGTGTTGGTCGCGACGATGTCGGCGCCGGCGCGCAAGTACGCGGCGTGGATGTCCTCGATCGCCTGCGGCTGGGTCAGGATCAACAGGTCGTTGTTGCCGCGCAGGTCGCGATGGAAGTTCTTGAAGCGCTCGCCGCGGAAGGCGGCCTCGTCGAGCTGGAGGTTCTGGATCATCGTGCCCATGGCGCCGTCGAGCACGAGGATGCGCTCGCGCGCGGCATTGAGCAGGGCAGTTCGCTTGGGTGAGGTGGGCACGGTCATATGTCTCAAGCCGCCTTCTGCGCGCTCTTGGCGCGAATGCCGAGCAAATGGCTGATCGCGAACACGAGATCGGCGCGGTTCATGGTGTAGAAATGGAAGGTGTCGACGCCGCGTTTGGCCAGCTTCTGAACCTGGCCGGCGGCAACCGTCGCGGCCACCAGCTTGCGGGTCTCGGCATCGTCGTCGAGGCCGTCGAATTTCGCGGCGAACCAGTCCGGTACGGTGGTGCCGGCGCGGGTGACGAAGGCTCTCGCCTGCTTGAAATTGTGCATGGGCATGATTCCCGGCACGATCGGAATGTCGATGCCGCGGGCGCGGACGCGGTCGAGATAGCGGAAGTAGAGATCGTTATCGAAGAACACCTGCGTGATCGCGCGCGTCGCACCCGCATCGACCTTGGCCTGAAGCGTGTCGATGTCGGCATCGAAGTCGCGCGCTTCCGGATGTTTCTCCGGATAGGCGGACACGCTCACCTCGATGTCGCCGTGCCGCTTCTTGATTCCCGCGACGAGTTCGGCCGAGCTCTGGTAGCCGTCGGGATGGCTGCTATAGGGCGTGCCGATTCCGCCGGCGGGATCGCCGCGCAGGCCGACGATGTGGCGCACGCCGACCTCATGATAGCGGTCGACGATCTCGTCGATCTCGCCGCGCGAGGCGCCGACGCAGGTCAGATGCGCGGCCGGCAGCAACGCAGTCTCCCTCAGGATGCGGGCGATGGTCGAATGCGTGCGTTCGCGGGTCGAGCCTCCGGCGCCGTAGGTCACCGAGACGAATTTGGGGTCGAGCGGGGCCAGCCGGTTGATGGTGTCCCACAGATTCCGCTCCATCTCTTCCGTCTTGGGCGGAAAGAACTCGAAGGAGATCGCAGGCCGCCTCAGGTGCCCCTCTGCTGTCGCAGGCGTCGTCACGTCAGTCATGGCACCACTCACTCCAATGTCAGGCAGCGGTCGGTCTACCTTGGAGAGGCTAAGATACGCCAAAGGCGGTATCGCCAACAGCCCATCGGTAATGGGAAATTGCCCATTCTTAGCCGTTTGAGGCGAGTTTTGTTAGGGGAGGAAGTGCTAGTGGGAAACGTAGTGATCACGTGATGTGGCGGATTTTATTGCATTTTTGTCCGAGTTACTTCGTTCCGGGTCAATGAATCTTGCAGTGGGCAGAAAAGTCGATGGATTTGCGTGCACAGATCATCCCAACAGGTAGCTCCGAATTGCCCCCGGCTCGTACACGTCAGGCCTGCGCAGCCTGCCGTTGCCGCGGCACAGCTCTCCATTACGTTAACGCGCCATGATCCCGCTCTCAGTCCTCGACCTCTCGGTCGTCACCACCGGCACCAAGCCCGCCGCGGCGCTGCGCAACAGCATCGACCTCGCGCGCCACGTCGACGGGCTCGGCTATGTCCGCTACTGGCTCGCCGAACATCACAACCTCGCATCCGTCGCGAGCCCCGCGCCCGACCTGATGATCGGGCAGATCGCGGCGGTGACGAAGCACATCCGCGTCGGCTCCGGCGGCGTGATGCTGCCCAACCACGCGCCGCTGGTGGTGGCCGAGCGCTTCAAGATGCTGGAGGCGCTGTTTCCCGGCCGCATCGACCTTGGTCTCGGCCGCGCCCCCGGCACCGACGGCGCCACCGCCTACGCGCTGCGCAGCCGGCTCGATCGCCGCGAGGGCGACGATTTCCTGGAGCGGCTGCACGAGCTGATCTTGTGGGAAACCCGCGAATTCCCCTCGGGCCATCCCTACAACAACGTCGTCGCCATGCCCGACGATACCAGGCTGCCGCCGATCTGGCTGCTCGGCTCCAGCGACTATTCGTCCGAGCTCGCCGCGCAGGTCGGCATGGGCTTCGCCTTCGCCCATCATTTCGCCTCCCACGACGCGGTCGACGCGATGGTGCATTATCGCAACCGCTTCCAGCCCTCGGCCTGGCGTCCGTCCCCGCATGCGATCCTCGCGGTCGCGGCCATCGCGGCCGACACCGACGAGGAGGCCGAACGGCTCGCCAGCTCCTTCGACCTCAACCGCCTTCGCCGCGACCGCGGTCAATATCTGCCGCTGCCGAGCGTCGAGGAGGCGCTGGCCTATCCCTATACGGATGCCGAGCGCATCTCGATCCTGCGCAACCGCTCGCGCCTGTTCGTCGGCAGTCCGGCGACCGTGCAGAAGAAGCTTCAGCCGCTGATCTATGCCAGCAAGCCGGACGAGCTGATGGTGATCACCGCGGTGTACGACCACGAGGCGCGGAAGAAGTCCTATTCGCTGCTGGCGGAGGCGTTTGGATCGGTGAAAGGTGGAGGCTAGTCTAGCTGTCGTCCCGGCGAAGGCCGGCACCCATACCGCGTGATGTCTCTGTTGAGACAAGGTGTCAGAGATTCTTCCGCAGCAACGCGCGTTGGTGGTTATGGGCCCCGGCCTTCGCCGGGGCGACCACTAATCCTGCGTCTCGCTGAACGTCGCGCGGAACGGATGGCCCGGATAGACACCGACGATGCGGAATTCGCGCGAGAAGAACTTCAGCTCCTCGATCGCAAAGGCGAGGCCCTTGTCGTCGGGGTGACCGTCGACGTCGGCATAGAACTGCGTCGCGAAGAAATTGCCGTCGACCATGTAGCTTTCGAGCTTGGTCATGTTGACGCCGTTGGTGGCAAAGCCGCCGAGCGCCTTGTAGAGCGCCGCCGGCAGGTTGCGCACCCGGAAGACGAACGTCGTGACCAGCGAACCCGAGCCTTGCGCCGCCCATTTCGGCTCGCGCGCCAGCACCACGAAGCGCGTGGTGTTGTGCGCCTCGTCCTCGATGTCCTCGGCGAGGATGTCGAGGCCGTAGATCTTTGCGGCGAGGCGCGAGGCGATCGCGGCGACGCTCTTGTCCTTGCGCTCGGAAATGTCGCGGGCGCTACCGGCGGTATCGGCATGCACGATCGGCTTGATGCCGAGCTTGCGGATGATGCGCCGGCACTGGCCGAGCGCATGCACATGGCTCTCCACGCTCTTGATGTCTTCGAGCCTGGTGCCCTTCACAGCCATCAGCTGGTGGCGGACTGGCAGAAACCATTCGCCGACAATGAAGAGGCCGGAGGCCGGCAGCAGATGGTGGATGTCGGCGACGCGGCCCGCGACCGAATTCTCGATCGGGATCATGCCGAGATCGGCTTCGCCGGACGAGATCGCCGACAGCGCGTCCTCGAAGGTGGCGCAGGGCATCGGCTCGGCGTCGGGATAGGCCTCGACGATGGCGATGTGGGAGTTGGCCCCAGGTTCGCCCTGGAATGCGATCTTCATCTTGCTCATGTTCGGCCTTGTAGCAGCGGCTCAGGATTTGGAAAGGATGCTGCGTGCGGTCTCCAGGTCCGCGGGCGTATCGACACCGCGGGGCACGGTATCGACGATGGTGAAGTCGATGCGCATTCCGGCCTCCAGCGCCCGGAGCTGCTCGAGCTTCTCCTGCAATTCCAGCGGAGACGGCGGTAGCGAGACGTAGCGCTCCAGCGCGGCGCGGCGATAGGCATAGAGGCCGATATGGTGGTAACGCGGTCCGTCGCCGGTCGGGGCGGTCGCGCGCGTGAAATAAAGTGCGCGCATCCGCTTGCCGCCAAGCGAGGTCCCGATTGCTTTCACCACGCTCGGCGCGAGATCCTCTTCCTCGGTGTGGATCTGCGAGGCCAGTGTTGCGATGTCCACCGCCGCGTCTTGCAGCGGCGGCAGCACTTCGCGGATGTTGTCGATGGTGATGGTCGGGAAATCCCCCTGGAGATTGACCACGATCTCGGCCTTGCCGTCGGGATCGAGCTTCTGCATGGCCTCGTGGATGCGGTCCGAGCCGGAGGGGTGGTCGGGGCGGGTCATCACGGCCTCGCCGCCATGGGCCGTCACCACGGAGGCGATCTCCGGCGTGTCGGTTGCGACGGCGACCCGGCCTATCGCAGCGGCCTCCGCGCGGCGCAGGACATGCACGATCATCGGCAGGCCCGCGATGTCGGCGAGCGGCTTGCCGGGCAGGCGGGTGGCGGCCATGCGGGCTGGGATCAGCACCAGGATGCGGGAGTCGATCATTGGGTCAAGGGCCTGGAAACGGGGCATTTTCCGCGCCGACAAGCGGCTGGGGACGGGCTGAAAGCGGGGTCGCTTATACGGGTTGCCAGACCCCGGGCAAACCGATATCTCAATGGCAAAACTCGGGGAAACAATGGGAATGTTTGATTCTCCCGAGGCGCGTCCTGGCGGCCGCTTGGGCCGCTGTTTCCTTCTTGCGGTGGGGCCTGGCCGGAAATGGACTCTTTCGAACTCAATAAGATCATGGGTGCCGTGCTTGGCACCTGTCTTTTTCTTCTGGTGACCAGCTTCACCGCCCAGGCGCTGTTTTCGCCCAAGATGCCGGAAAAGCCGGGCTTCGAGATCGCAGTGAAGCAAGATGCCGGTGGCGGCAAGGAAGGCGCCGCTGCCGCCGCACCGTCCGAACCGATCGAGAAGCTGCTCCAGACCGCCTCCGTCGAGAAGGGCGCGGCGGCCGCCAAGAAGTGCGGCGCCTGCCACACGTTCGAGAAGGGCGGCCCGAATCGCGTCGGTCCGAACCTCTATGGCGTCGTCGGCGAGGCCAAGGGCCAGGGCCGTGGTGGCTTCAACTTCTCTGCTGCCTTGAAGGCCAAGGGCGGCGACTGGAGCTTCGACGACCTCAACAAGTTCCTCGCCAATCCGAAGGGCTTCATTCCGGGCACGGCGATGGGCTTTGCCGGTATCGCCAAGGACTCCGAGCGCGCCGATGTCATTGCCTATCTGAATTCGCTGTCGGAGAAACCCCAGCCGCTGCCGACGGCGTCGAAGTAAGGTCCCAATATTCCGTCTTGGAATTGCGGCCAGGCTGGCAAGCCTGGCCGTTTCCTTATCCGGACCTCGCGGCGACGTTATCGGGGCGTTTGGCCGCATCCGATAGGCCGCCTGGGCTTTCAAGATGAGGAAAAAGCAACATATTCGGTCGAAACCTCGCCTATATTGGGAACTTAAAGGAGTAACCTCCTTCAAGACAGGGATGTAGATTTGGCCATTACCCGACGCGATCTCCTGCTCACCGGCACTGCCGCCGCAGCGCTCCCCGCCCTTGGTTCCGTCGCGGGCGTTTCCGTCGGCGCCGCGCACGCGCAGTCTTCCAGCGAACTGCCCTGGCGCCACGCGCTGTCGCTGTTCGGTAAGGTCAAGTACCCCGCCGATTTCAAGCGCTTCGATTACGTCAACCCGGAAGCGCCTAAAGGCGGCGTCGCGCGCCAGATCGCGGTGGGCACATTCGACAATTTCAACATCGTCGTCTCCGGTGTGAAGGGGCAGGTCGCCGGCGCCGTCACCTTCATCTACGAATCTCTCACGACGCCCTCGCTTGACGAGGTCTCGACCGAATACGGCGCGCTGGCCGAAGCGGTCAGCCATCCGGACGATTTTTCCTTCGTCACCTATCGCTTGCGGCCGCAGGCCAAATGGCATGACGGCAAGGCCGTCACGCCCGAGGACGTGATCTTCTCGCTCGAGTCCTTCAAGAAGCACCATCCGATGTACTCGGCCTATTACAGCCATGTGGTGAAGGCCGAGAAGGTCGGCGAGCGTGAGGTGAAGTTCGTATTCGACGCGCCCGGCAATCGCGAACTGCCGCAGATCGTCGGACAGCTCACGGTCTTGCCGAAACATTGGTGGGAGGGCACGGACGCCCAGGGCCGCAAGCGCGATGTCTCCGCCACCACCTTGGAGGTGCCGCTCGGTTCGGGCCCCTACAAGGTCAAGGAATTCGTAGCCGGCCGCTCGATCGCGCTGGAGCGCGTCAAGGATTATTGGGGCCGCGATTTCGCGATCAATGTGGGCCGCAACAATTTCGACGAGCTGCGCTACGAATATTTCCGCGACGGCACCGTGGCCATCGAAGCCTTCAAGGCCGATCAGGTTGACTGGCGCACCGAGAACAGCGCCAAGAACTGGGCGACGGCCTACGACTTCCCGGCCGTGAACGAAAAGCGCGTGATCCTCGAAGAGTTCGCCAATCGCAGTTCCGGCGTGATGCAGGCGTTCGTGCCGAACCTACGCCGCGCCAAGTTCAGCGATCCCCGCGTGCGGCGTGCGCTCAACTACGCCTTCGACTTCGAGGAGATGAACAAGCAGATCTTCTTCGGTCAGTACAAGCGCATCAGCAGCTATTTCGATGGCATCGAGGAGCTCATGGCGACCGGCGTGCCGCAGGGCAAGGAGCTCGAGATCCTGGAGACGGTCCGCGCCCAGGTGCCGCCCGAAGTCTTTACGACGGCTTATAGCAATCCGGTCGGTGGCAGTCCGGAAGCCGTGCGCGATAATCTGCGCGAGGCGCTGCGCCTGCTCAAGGAGGCCGGCTACGAGGTGCGAGATCGCAAGCTGGTCGACGTCAAGACAGGCGCCCAGTTCACCCTGGAGCTGCTGAACTCCGATCCGAGCTTCGAGCGGATCACGCTGTTCTACAAGCCGTCGCTGGAGCGGCTCGGCATTGCCGTCAGCGTGCGGACGGTCGATCCGACCCAATACGAGAACAGGACCCGCGATTGGGATTTCGACATCATCACGAACTCGTGGGGCGAGTCGCAATCGCCCGGCAACGAGCAGCGTGAGTTCTGGTCGTCGAAAACAGCCGATATCGCGGGGTCTCGCAATATCGCCGGCATCAAGAATCCGGCCATCGACAAGCTGATCGAGCGAGTGATCTATTCCACGGATCGCGACGACCTCGTCGCCGCCACCAAGGCGCTCGATCGCGTCTTGCTGTGGAATCACTACGTCGTGCCGCAATGGACTTACAACAAGGTGCGTACCGCACGTTGGGATCGCTTCGGCCGGCCGGCGGAACTGCCCAGATACGGTCAGTCCAGCTTCCCGTTCATCTGGTGGTATGACGCAGACAAGGCGGCGCGGATCGCAAAGAAGTCGTGAAGGACATTGCCCGCATGACGCAGATGTCACGTCGCCATGTGTTGGCCTTGGGTGTTGGCGCCTTGGGTGCGTCCATCGGATCGCCCCTGCTGCGCGCGCGGGCATCAGAAGCGGGAGGCGAGGCCCACGGCATTTCCGCGTTCGGCGATCTCAAATATCCCGCCGATTTCCGCCATTTCGACTACGTCAATTCGGCTGCGCCGAAGGGCGGCACGTTCTCGCTGATTCCGTCCACAAAATCGCATAACCAATCTTATCAGACCTTCAACTCGCTCAACGCCTTCATCCTCAAGGGCGATGGCGCGCAAGGCATGGACATGACGTTTTCGCCGCTGATGGTGCGCGCGAGCGACGAGCCGGACGCGATGTACGGGCTTGCCGCAAAATCCGTGCAGATATCGCCGGACCGGCTGGTCTATCGCTTCACGATGCGGCCGGAGGCGAGATTCCACGACGGCACCAGGCTCACCGCGCATGATGCTGCGTTCTCGCTGACGACGTTGAAGGCCAAGGGCCACCCGTTGATCATCGTGCAGATGCGCGACGTGGTGAGCGCTGAAGCGATCGACGATGCGACGCTCGTCGTCACCTTCGCCAAGGGACGCGCCCGCGATGTGCCGCTCTATGTCGCCGGGCTGCCGATCTTTTCGAAAGCCTATTACGCGTCCCGGCCGTTTGACGAATCGACGCTGGATATCCCGCTCGGGTCCGGTCCGTACAAGGTCGGCAGGTTCGAGGTCAATCGCTACATCGAGTTCGAGCGGGTCAAGGACTGGTGGGCCGCCGATCTGCCGCCCTGCCGCGGCAGCTACAATTTCGATGTGGTGCGCTATGAATTCTATCGCGACCGCGACGTCGCCTTCGAAGGGTTCACGGGCAAGAACTATCTCTACCGTGAGGAGTTCACCTCGCGCATCTGGGCGACGCGCTATGACTTCCCGGCCGTGAAGGACGGCCGCGTCAAGATGGAGGTCGTGCCCGACGACACGCCCTCCGGTGCGCAAGGCTGGTTCATCAATACGCGGCGCGACAAGTTCAAGGATCCGCGCGTGCGCGAGGCCTTGATCAACGCCTTCGATTTCGAGTGGACCAACAAGACCATCATGTACGGCGCTTACGCCCGTACGGTGTCGCCTTTCCAGAATTCCGATCTCATGGCAGGCAATGCGCCGCCGTCGCCGGAAGAGCTGAAGCTGCTGGAGCCGTTTCGCGGCCAGGTTCCCGACGATGTCTTCACCGCGCCGTTCACGCCGCCGGTCACGGACGGATCTGGACAGGATCGCGGCCTGTTGCGCAAGGCGCAGCAACTGCTCAACGAGGCCGGCCTGCCGATCAAGGATGGCAAGCGGATGCTGCCGAACGGCGAGGCGTTCAGGATCGAGTTCCTGTTGGACGAGCCGTCTTTCCAGCCGCATCACGCGCCCTACATCAAGAATCTGGCGACGCTCGGCATCGAAGCCAACATACGTCTCGTCGATGCCGTGCAGTACAGGGCGCGCCAGGACGAGTTCGACTTCGACCTGACGATCCAGCGCTTCAGCATGTCGGCGACGCCGGGCGATGCCATGCGTTCGTTCTTCTCCTCCCAGGTCGCGGCGACCAAAGGCTCCTACAATCTCGCAGGCGTCGCCAGCCCGGCCATCGACGCCATGATCGAGAAGATCATGGCAGCAGATAGCCGCGAGGATCTGACTGTCGCCTGCCGCGCCTTCGATCGCCTGTTCCGCGCCGGCCGCTATTGGGTGCCGCAATGGTACAACAAGACGCATCGGCTGGCTTATTGGGATCAGTTCGGCCATCCAACGAGGCTGCCGCGGTATGCCAACGGCGTCGGCGCGCCCGACATCTGGTGGCATGAACCGGCCAAGGCCGCCAAGCTCGAGCAGGCGAAATAATCATGAGCGCTTACATCGCCCGCCGTCTCCTCCTGATGATCCCGACGCTGCTGGGGATCCTCTTCGTGTCCTTTGTCGTCGTGCAGTTCGCGCCGGGCGGGCCGGTCGAGCGCGTGATCGCGCAGCTGTCGGGGGCCGACACCGGCGGCACGTCACGCATTTCGGGCGGCGGCGATTTTGCGCAGCGCGCGCCGGGGCAGGTCGGGGCCGGGGGCGATGCCGTCAACTCGAAATATCGCGGCGCGCAGGGGCTCGATCCCGATTTCATCAAGAAGCTGGAGGCGCAGTTCGGCTTCGACAAGCCGGCGCCCGAACGCTTTCTCCTGATGGTGTGGAATTTCGCGCGCTTCGATTTCGGCAAGAGCTATTTCCGCGACGTCAGCGTGATCCAGCTGATCAAGGAGAAGCTGCCGGTTTCGATCTCGCTCGGGATCTGGCTGACGCTGATCACTTATCTGATCTCGATCCCGCTCGGCATCCGCAAGGCGGTCAACGACGGCGCGCGCTTCGATACCTGGACGTCGACCGTTCTCGTGCTGGGCTATGCGATTCCCGGCTTCCTGTTCGCCATCCTCCTGATCATCCTGTTTGCCGGCGGCTCCTTCTTCAACTGGTTCCCGTTGCGCGGTCTGACCTCGGACGGCTGGTCGCAGTTTCCCTGGTACTGGAAGATCATCGATTATTTCTGGCACCTGACGTTGCCGCTGATCGCCATGGGGCTCGGGGCGTTCACCACCATGACATTCCTGACCAAGAACTCGTTCCTGGACGAGATCCGCAAGCAATACGTCATGACTGCACGCGCCAAAGGATGCAGCGAGAGCCGCGTGCTCTACGGCCATGTCTTCCGTAACGCGATGCTGATCGTGATCGCAGGCTTTCCCGGGACTTTCATCCACGCCTTCTTCTCGGGCTCGCTGCTGATCGAGACCATCTTCTCGCTGGACGGGCTGGGGCTGCTCAGCTTCGAGAGCGTGCTCAACCGCGACTATCCCGTCGTGTTCGGCACGCTCTACATCTTTTCGCTGGTCGGCCTCGTGATCAATCTGATCTCCGACCTCACCTATATGTGGATCGACCCCCGGATCGATTTCGAGGCGCGGGAGGTTTGATGACGCTGACTGCGCCGACGCCGATCGAGACCACGGCGAAGTCGCCGCTCGGCGATGCCGTGCCGATCACGCGCAAGTCGTTTGCGCCGTCGCCGCTCAACAAGCGGCGCTGGCAGAACTTCAAGGCGAACCGCCGCGGCTACTGGTCGTTCTGGATCTTCATCGCCCTGTTCGTGATCTCCCTGTTCGCCGAGCTGATCGCCAATGACCGGCCTTTCCTGATCAAGTTCGACGGCCGGCTTTATTGGCCGGCCTTCGTCACCTATTCGGAGACGACCTTCGGCGGCGATTTCGAGACGGCGGCCGACTACCGCGACCCCTATCTGCAGAAGCTGATCAAGGACAAGGGCGGCAGTATCGTCTGGCCGCTGATCCGCTATTCCTACGACACCCACAACCTGGATCTGCCGACGCCGGCGCCGTCGCCTCCGACCTGGATGCTGACCGAGAAACAATGCCAGCCGGTGGTGGAGAAGAAGGGGCTGAAGAGCTGCCGCGACCTCGAATACAACTGGCTCGGCACCGACGATCAGGGCCGTGACGTGGTGGCGCGCCTGATCTACGGCTTCCGCATCTCGGTGCTGTTCGGCCTGTGCCTCACCATCGTCTCGTCCGTCATCGGCATCGCGGCCGGCGCGGTGCAGGGCTATTTCGGCGGCTGGGTCGATCTCATCTTCCAGCGCGTCATCGAGATCTGGACGGCGATCCCCTCGCTCTATCTTCTCCTGATCCTGTCTTCCGTGCTCGTGCCCGGCTTCTTCGTGCTGCTCGGCATCCTCCTGCTGTTCTCCTGGGTTTCGCTGGTCGGTCTCGTGCGGGCGGAGTTCCTGCGCGGGCGCAATTTCGAATACATTCAGGCCGCGCGCGCGCTCGGCGTCTCCAATCGGGTCATCATGTTCCGTCACCTGCTGCCGAACGCGATGGTCGCGACCATGACGTTCCTGCCCTTCATTCTGTCGAGCTCGGTGATGACGCTGACGGCGCTCGATTTCCTCGGCTTCGGCCTGCCGCCGGGATCGCCCTCGCTGGGCGAGTTGCTGTCCCAGGCCAAATCCAACGTGCAGGCGCCCTGGCTCGGCTTCTCCGGCTTCTTCTCGGTTGCGATCATGCTGTCGCTGCTGATCTTCATCGGCGAAGCCGTGCGTGACGCCTTCGATCCGCGCAAGACGTTCAGGTGAGGGCGTGATGGACGCGATCAACCAGCCCTTGCTCAGCGTGCGCGATCTCTCGGTGGCCTTCCACCAGGGCGGCGCCACCACGCTCGCGGTCGACAAGGTCTCGTTCCAGATCAAGCGCGGCGAATGCGTTGCGCTGGTCGGCGAGTCCGGCTCCGGAAAATCGGTCAGCGCGCTCTCGATCCTGAAGCTGCTGCCTTATCCGAACGCCTCGCACCCTTCGGGCAGTATCCGCTTCAAGGGCCAGGAGCTGATCGATCGCTCGGAGCAACAGATGCGGGAGATTCGCGGCAGCGACATCTCCATCATCTTCCAGGAGCCGATGACCTCGCTCAATCCGCTGCACACGATCGAGGCGCAGATCGGCGAGATCATCCAGCTGCACAATCCGACCAGCAATGCGCAGGCGCGCAAGCGGACGCTGGAATTGCTGACCCAGGTCGGCATTCCCGACCCCGAGACGCGGCTGAACAGCTATCCGCACCAGCTCTCCGGTGGCCAGCGCCAGCGCGTGATGATCGCGATGGCCCTCGCCAACGAGCCGGATCTACTGATTGCGGACGAGCCGACCACGGCGCTCGACGTCACCGTGCAGGCGCAGATCCTGGCCCTGCTCGCCGAGATCCGCTCGCGGCTCGGCATGAGCCTGCTCTTCATCACCCACGATCTCGGCATCGTGCGCCGCATCGCTGACACTGTCTGCGTCATGAAGAGCGGCGAGATCGTCGAGCAGGGACCGGTCGAGCAGGTCTTCAGGACCCCGAAACATCCCTACACGCGCGACCTGCTCGCCGCGGAGCCGAAGCCGGACCCTGCGCCACCACAGCCGGATGCGCCGGTGGTGATGTCGGTCGATGATCTGAAGGTCTGGTTTCCGATCAAGCGCGGCTTGATGCGCAAGACGGTCGGCCACATCAAGGCGGTCGACGGCGTCAGCGTCGCCGTGCGCAAGGGCGAGACGCTCGGCGTGGTCGGCGAATCCGGGTCGGGCAAGACCACGCTGGGGCTCGCACTGTTGCGGCTCATCTCATCGAACGGGCGCATCGTCTTCCTCGGCAAGGACATCCAGGGCCTGCGGTTCAAGGAGATGCGCCCCTTCCGGCGCGACATGCAGATCGTGTTCCAGGATCCGTTCGGCTCGCTCTCGCCGCGCATGTCAGTCGCAGACATCATAGCCGAAGGCCTCTCCGTGCATCAGCCGGGACTGTCGCGCGAGGAGCGCGAGGCGCGCGTCGTCAAGGCGCTGGAGGACGTCGGGCTCAATCCCGAGACCCGCTTCCGCTATCCGCATGAATTCTCCGGCGGGCAGCGCCAGCGCATCAGCATCGCGCGCGCGGTGGTGCTGGAGCCGGATTTCGTCGTGCTGGACGAGCCGACCAGCGCGCTCGACATGCTATTCCAGGCGCAGATGGTCGACCTGTTGCGCGAGCTCCAGCGCAAGCGCGAGCTGACCTACATGTTCATCTCGCACGATCTGCGCGTCGTCGCCTCGCTCGCGAGCCACCTGATCGTGATGCGCGGCGGCAAGGTCGTGGAGGAGGGGCAGGCCGCCGAGCTGTTCAAGAATCCAAAGACCGATTACGCGCGCGCGCTGTTCGCGGCCGCATTCCGGCTGGAGACGGCAGGGAATGGGTCGGTGGCGACGTAGCGTTCGTCAGAGCCGCTTGATTGCGGCCACCTCGCTGCCGGCCTGCCTGATCCGCGCAATCGCCGGTTCGATCGGCTCGATCACGGTCGCCATGTGATGGGCATTGGCGTGAACCATGGTGCTGGCGTCGCGGACGATGGCGACATGGCCCTTCCAGAAGATCAGATCGCCCCGACGCAAGCTGCGCCGCTCAAGCGGGTCCAGCGCGCGGCCGAGGCCGGCCTGCTGCATGTCGCTGTCGCGCGGGCAGCCGATGCCCGAAGATGTCAGCGAGACCTGCACCAGGCCCGAGCAGTCGATGCCAAGACTGCTCTTGCCGCCCCACAGATAGGGCGTGCCGACGAAGCGTTCGGCAACGGTGACGAAATCCGGCTCGCGGTGATCGAGCGGCGCGAGATGCGTCCTTGGCAGGAACGTTCCGTCGCGGCTCACGGCGAAGGGCCCATCCTCGCGCACGATCGTGAGCTTCGATCCCAGCACCAGCGTGTCCGCCGGCGGCAGCTTGATCGAGGGGCCGGGAAACGCAAACGTCCGCAGCGCGCTGACGACGTGGGTCGGCGCCGCCGTAGGGCGCGCCAGCGCTGCATCGGGCAGCCAGCCGACATAGCCGTCGCCGTTGAGCTGACCCCAGGCCCAGCCTTCGCCGTTGCGGTCATAGACCGTGACGCGCTCACCGCGCAGCGCCTCGGTCATCAGCATCGCACCCGGTGACGGTTGCTCGCGCACCGGTGCAACCGGCTCGACCACCTCGAATTCCTCGCCGCTGACGTAGCGATCCGCCGCGACCTTGCCTTCGAGATATTTCGCGGCGATGTCGCCCCGTGCCGGCGTTATTCGCGGATCATGCATAACGTTCGCTCAGGAGTGCGTAGATGGCCCGCGCGGCCTGGCACTCGCCACCTTCGGGCCGCGCCGGCTTGGCCGACGGCGTCCAGCCGTAGATGTCGACATGCAGCCAGCTCGCGGCGTGCTCGACGAAGCGTTGCAGGAACAGCGCGCAAGTGATCGAGCCGGCGAAGCCCCCCGACGGCGCATTGGTGATCGTCGCCGTCTTGGAATCCAGCCACGCATCGTAAGGCGGCCATAGCGGCATGCGCCACAACGGATCGTTCTCCTTCGCCGCGCAACGTGCGACATCGGCGGCCAGCGTCTCGTCATTGGTGTAGAAGGGCGGCAGATCCGGACCCAGCGCCACGCGGGCCGCGCCGGTCAGTGTGCCCAAGTCGATCAGCAGCTCCGGCTTCTCCTCGTCGGCCAGCGCCAGCGCGTCGGCAAGCACCAGGCGTCCTTCCGCGTCGGTGTTGCCGATTTCGACCGTGATGCCCTTGCGCGAGGTGAAGATGTCGAGCGGACGGAAGGCATTGCCGGCGACCGCATTCTCAACGGCCGGGATCAACACGCGCAGCCGCACCTTCAGCTTCGCGTCCATCACCATGCGCGCGAGCGCCAGCACGTTGGCGGCGCCGCCCATGTCCTTCTTCATGATCAGCATGCCGCTCGACGGCTTCAGGTCGAGGCCGCCGGTGTCGAAGCACACGCCCTTGCCGACCAGCGTCACCTTGGGATGATCAGGATTGCCCCAGCCGATGTCGATCAGCCGCGGCGCGCGGCCGGAGGCCATGCCGACGGCATGGATCAGCGGGAAGTGCTTCTCCAGCTCCTCGCCCATGGTGCAGGCGAAGCTTGCGCCGAATTCGGCGGCGAGCGCTTGCGCGGCCGCGGCGAGCTCCTCCGGTCCCATGTCGTTGGATGGCGTGTTGATGAGGTCGCGCGCGAGCATGGTCGCGTCTGCGATGCGGTCGATCTCGGTCGCATCGACGCCCTCAGGCGGCACCAGCCGGACCTCGGGCCTGTCCGCCTTGCGGTAGCGCGCGAAGCGGTAAGTGCCGAGCACGAAGGCGAGCGCTGCGAGGCGTGCATCGTGCGGCGCATTGGCGAAGCGATAGGTCCCCGGCGGCAGCAGGCCGGGCAGGGCCCCCGGCCTGAACAGGTCGCGCGATTTCGCACCTTCATCCTCGAGACCGAACAGCACCCGCGCGATCGCGCCATCGGGGGCAGGCAGGGCGAGATAGCCGCCCGGCTTGGCGGAGTAAGCGCTCGCGGCGGCGAACTGGCGTTGCGCCGGCGGCAGCGTCTCGCGAACGGCATCCCAGCTCGTCTTGGTCACGAAGGTGATGGGGATGGCAATTGAGGTCGTCTCGAAGACAGAAGGCATTGCGGATCCGGATCAACAAGGTCATGCGAACGGACGAGACTTCGCAGAGTTTCGCCGCCGCTGCAATCGGCTTCGCCATCGAGATCGGTTCCTGCGCCGCGCTGAAGCTGGATCAGGCTGCAGCGCTCGCCCGGCGGCTGTTGATGCGCCGCAGCTTCTATGATGAACCGGAGCCGGATTGGACGCATGCGTTCTGCACCTACGTCGTCTCGGCGCCGCGCGAGGGTGTCGAGCTTCAGGCGCGACGAAGAGCGAAATCGCTGTGCGACCTGAACGAGGCATTGAGAGCGTTCGGCCTCGATCTCGGCGAAGCGCCGCCGCAGGCGCTGCCATGGGGCAGGCAGGCTGACGTTAACCGCTCGTTAGGGTTAACAGTCTATTGCTGGCACGTTCGGCTCGATCAATTGGCTCGAGAGTCAAATCGTCATGCGTCAACGGTTCAGTCTTGCCCGGCTTCTTGCGTCCGCCTCGCTCGGCGCGATGGTGGCGATTAGTCTCGGCGGCTGCACGGCCATGTCGAAGCTCTCCGACGTCACGGGCTCGGTCGGGACGCGCGCGGAAGCTGCCCCCACCGATCCGGCGCGCGCCGCCGAAGTCTATGGCGAGCGCTATCGCGCCAATCCCAAGGACGCCGAAGCCGCGCTGGCCTATGGCCAGGCCTTGCGCGCCAATGGTCAGCGCGCCCAGGCCGCCGCCGTGCTCGAGCAGGCGACGATCGCCAATCCCGGCAACAAGGCGCTGCTCGCCCAGTATGGCCGGGCGCTCGCCGACAACGGCAATTTCCAGCAGGCTTTCGACGTGCTGGCGAAGGCGCATTCGCCCGACAATCCGGACTGGCGCCTGCTCTCGGTACAGGGTACCGCGCTCGATCAGATGGGCCGTCACGAGGAGGCGCGCTCCTACTACGCGAGCGCGCTGAAGATCGCGCCGGGTGATCCCGGCGTGCTCTCCAATCTCGGCCTGTCCTACATGTTGACGAGGAACCTGCCCAAGGCCGAAGAGGCGTTGCGGCAGGCTTACGCTTCGCCACGCGCGAGCGCCCGCGTGCGGCAGAATCTCGCTTTGGTCGTCGGTCTTCAAGGTCGCTTCGCCGAGGCGGAGATTATCGTGAAGGCAGACCTGCCGCCGGATCAGGCCGCGGCCAACGTCGCCTATCTCAAGGACATGCTGAGCCGCAACGACGTCCCGCGCGGTGCTCCGAAGCGGACTCCGGTCGCCTCGCTCAGCCAGCCCGACTGATTGATCTGATCATTGGAAGGCAACGACGCCGGCGAACTGCGCGCGGTCTCGCGCCTCAGTGCAGCTCGGTGATCTTGATGCCCGTCGGTCCGAGAATGACCACGAACAGCACCGGCAGGAAGAACAGGATCATCGGCACCGTCAGCTTCGGGGGCAGTGCGGCTGCCTTCTTCTCGGCCTCGTTCATGCGCATGTCGCGATTCTCCTGCGCCATGACGCGCAGGGAATGCCCGAGCGGCGTGCCGTAACGTTCCGCCTGCTGAAGTGCGAGACACACCGACTTGACGCCTTCGAGCCCGGTGCGCCGGGCCAGGTTCTCATAGGCCATCTTCCGGTCCTGCAAATAGGACAGCTCGGCCGTGGTCAGCGCGAACTCCTCCGACAGCGCGATCGACTGGCCGACGATCTCGGTCGCGACCTTCCGGAACGCCATTTCGACCGACATGCCGGATTCGATGCAGATCAGCAGCAGGTCGAGCGCATCTGGAAACGCGCGCTTGATCGAGAGTTGGCGCTTGGAGATCGCGTTCTTGAGGAAGAGCATCGGCGCCTGAAGTCCGAGATAGGCTGCGCCGATGCAGATGCCGATCTTGATCGGCATCGACTGCTCGAGGTGCGCGATCAAGAAGACGTAGATGGCGGCGCCGACGAAGAGCGCGAGCGGAGCGACCGCGCGGGCAAACAGGAAGGTGATGTAGGGAGCCTGGCCGCGATAGCCCGCCATGATCAGCTTGTCCCGGGCGGCTTCCTGCGCCACCCATTTGGTGAGGTTGAAGTCCTCGACCACCTTGGAGACGAGCTGCTTCGGTGTCTGGCGCAGCGAAACCTTTTCGTTCTTGTTGAGGCGCTCGCGCTCGCGCTGCCGCAAGCGCTCTCGTTCGCTCGCCACCGCCTTCATGCGCTTGGAGAGTCCCTCGCCGGCAAACAGCGGCATCACCAGCGTATAGACGGTTGCGCTGGCGGCAATGGCCGCCAGCAGCATGGTCATGAAGCGGACGTCATGTAGCTTCGAAACGAGAAACTCGACCATACGACACCGTCAGAAATCGAAGTTGATCATCTTCTTCATCACCATGATGCCGATCGACATCCAGATCACGCAGCCGACCAGCATGAGCTGACCGGTGGGGTGGGTCCAAAGCAGCGAGATGTAGTGTGGCGTGGTGAGATAGACGAGGAACATCACGATCGGGGGCAGCGAGCCGATGATGCCGGCCGAAGCCTTGGCTTCCATCGACATCGCCTGGATCTTCTCCTTCATCTTCTTTCGGTCACGCAGCACCTTGGAGAGGTTGCCGAGCGCTTCGGAGAGGTTGCCGCCCGACTTCTGCTGGATCGAGATCACGATGCCGAAGAAGTTCGCCTCAGGCAGCGGCATGCGCTCATAGAGCCGCGAGCAGGCCTCGCCGAGCGGCATGCCGATCGCCTGCGTCTCGATGATGGCCAGGAACTCGCTGCGCAGCGGCTCCGGTGAATCGGCCGCTACGACCTTGATCGAGTCGAACAGCGGCAGACCCGCCTTGATGCCGCGCACGATCACGTCGACCGCATCGGGAAGCGCCGCCAGGAACTTGGTCTCGCGTCGCTTCTTCAGGAAGTTCAGCGCCCAGCGCGGCAGGCCGAAGCCTCCGGCAAAAGCGAGGCCGGCGGCGCCCAGCAAGCCGCCTCCGACGAGCATCGCCGCGGCGAACAGCAGGCCTGCGACGACGGCGGACACGACCCAGAATTTCTGCGGGGTCCAGTCGAGTCCTGCCTGCGAGATGCGGACGCTGAGCGGAACGCTCTTTTCCTGCTGACGCCGCGCCTCGAGATCCTTGAGCGAGGTCTCGACCTGCTCACGGCGCGATCGTTGGTTCTTCTCGGTCTGCTTGGCTGCGGGCGCGTCGGCGCGCGCGATCGAGGCGCGGCGGCTTTCCGCTTTCCGCTCTCCGGACAGCAGCGGATAGAGGAAGACCCAGGCGATGCCACCGACGGCGGCAGTGGCGAGAAAGGCGAGGGCGAGGACCTGCATGTTCATGGCGACCTGCTCAATTCGGCGGTGCCGATTCCGCGGCGTCGAGCGCGGCGGCGAGACGCTTTTCCTCGCCGTAATAGCGGGCGCGTTCCCAGAATTTCGGGCGGCCGATGCCGGTCGAGCGGTGCTTGCCGATGATCTTGCCGTTGGCGTCTTCGCCGATCAGGTCGTAGAGGAAGATGTCCTGCGTGATGATGGTGTCGCCTTCCATGCCCAACACCTCGGTGATGTGCGTGATGCGGCGCGAGCCGTCGCGCAGGCGCGCGGCCTGGACGATGACGTCGATGGAAGCGCAGATCATCTCGCGGATGGTGCGCGACGGCAGCGAGAAGCCGCCCATGGTGATCATGGATTCGCAGCGCGACAGCGCCTCGCGAGGATTGTTGGCGTGGAGCGTGCCCATCGAGCCGTCATGGCCCGTGTTCATGGCCTGTAGCAGGTCGAACGCCTCGGGTCCGCGGACTTCGCCGACGATGATGCGCTCGGGGCGCATACGCAGGCAATTGCGCACCAGCTCGCGCATGGTGACCTGGCCTTCGCCTTCGATGTTGGGCGGCCGGGTTTCGAGCCGCACCACATGCGGCTGCTGGAGCTGGAGCTCGGCGGCGTCCTCGCAGGTGATGACGCGCTCGTCGTGCTCGATGTAGTTGGTCAGACAGTTCAGCAGCGTCGTCTTGCCCGAGCCGGTACCGCCGGAGATCAGCACGTTGCAGCGGACGCGGCCGATGATCTGGAGGATCTCGGCGCCTTCAGGCGAGATCGCGCCGAACTTGACGAGCTGATCGAGCGTCAGCTTGTCCTTCTTGAACTTTCGGATGGTGAGGGCGGGACCGTCGATCGCCAGCGGCGGCACGATGGCGTTGACGCGGGAGCCGTCGGCGAGGCGCGCGTCGCAGATCGGCGAGGATTCGTCGACGCGGCGTCCGACCTGGCTGACGATGCGCTGGCAGATGTTGAGGAGCTGCTGGTTGTCGCGAAAACGGATGCCGGTGCGCTGGATCTTGCCCCCGACTTCGATGAAGACGGTGCCGGCCCCGTTCACCATGATGTCCGCGATGTCGTCGCGCGCGAGCAGCGGCTCCAGCGGGCCGTAGCCGAGCACGTCGTTGCAGATGTCGTCGAGCAGCTCTTCCTGCTCGGCGATCGACATCACGATGTTCTTGATCGCGATGATCTCGTTGACGATGTCGCGGATTTCCTCGCGCGCGGACTCCGAATCGAGCTTGGCGAGCTGGGCGAGGTCGATGGCCTCGATCAGCGCGCCGAAGATGGTCGCCTTGACCTCGTAGTAATTGTCCGAGCGCCGGCTCTCCATGGGGGGAGGCGGCGGGGCCTTGACGGGGGCGAGCGGCGGCGAGGCGACGGCCGGCGGGGGCGGCGCGCGCGACACCGTCGGCGCCGGAGCCAGGGAAGGCTCGGGCGCCACGGCGCCGGGCTTGGGAGCCCGCAAGTCGGTGTCTGTTCCGCTACGCTTACCGAACACTTAACGACTCCATGCGGCGGCTATTTTCCCCGCAACTTCTCAATCAGGGGTGAAAACAAGGACGACTTTTGTTTCTTCGTCTCGCTGCGGCCGGTGAGGCGCTGGGCGATCTGGAGGAACATCTCGATCGACTTGTGGTTGGCGGAGATCTCCGCGATCATCTGGCCGTTGTTGGCCGCCGAGCCGAAGATCTGCGGTTCGAACGGGATCGAGGCGACCGGCTGGCTCTCGATCGCCTTGGCGAATTCTGCGGCGGCGATCTCGGGCCGTTTCGGGACGCCGACCTGGTTCAGGCAGTAGAGCGGCGGCCGGTCGTTGGGGCGCGAGGCCTTCAACAAATCGAACAGGTTCTTGGTGTTGCGCAGATTAGCGAGATCAGGTGCCGCCACGATCAGGATGTCGTCCGCGCCGACCAGGGCGCGCTTGGTCCAGCCCGACCATTGGTGCGGGACATCGAGCACGATGCAAGGCATGGTGGAGCGCAGCGTGTCGAACACGGAATCGAACGCATCGGAACCGAAATCATAGACCCGGTCGAGCGTCGCAGGCGCCGCCAGCAGGCTGAGATGGTCGGTGCATTTCGACAGCAGGCGGTCGATGAAGGCCGTGTCGACGCGATCGGGAGAGAACACCGCGTCGGCAATTCCCTGTGGCGGGTCCTGGTTGTAGTCCAGGCCGGCCGTGCCGAAGGCGAGGTCGAGATCGGCGACGACCGCGTCCATCGCAAGGTCGCGAGCGATCGCCCAAGCGACGTTGTGCGAGATGGTGGACGCGCCGACGCCGCCCTTGGCGCCGACCACGGCGATGATGCGGCCGACCGCCTTGGCTTCGGGCGCCGAGAACAGGTTGCAGATCGAGCGCACGACGTCGATCGCGCCGACCGGCGCGAGCACGTAGTCGCTAACGCCGCGGCGCACCAGCTCGCGGTAGAGCATGACGTCGTTGATGCGGCCGATCACGACCACGCGGGTACCGGCATCGCAGACGGTGGCGAGCTGGTCGAGCCCGCCCAGGAGGTCGTTGCGGCCGTCGCTCTCGAGCACGATCACGTTCGGCGTCGGGGCAGAGCGATAGGCTTCGATCGCCGCCGCCATGCCGCCCATCTGGATCTTCAGATGGGCCTTGCCGAGACGGCGATCCTCTCCGGCCGACTGCACCGCGGCAGCGGTCTCCACGGTCTCGCAGAAGGCCTGCACCGAGACACGCGGCGAGGGTGCAATATGCTCCTCAACAGGTGGCGGCGGAGTCTCCGGCTGCTCTTCTTGAGGTTGGCGAGCGTAGCTGATCATTTGCCGGTGTCGCTGAGTTTGGCCTTGTCGGCTTCGGGATAAGTGGTCGCCGTGGTCGTGCCCTTGCGGTATTTCTCGAAGGACATGGTGCGGCGCGCCGTGTAGGATGGCGTTTCAGGCCTCGGCTGCTCGAGATCCGAAGGATTGGCGACCATCGCAGCGAGATTCCGCTGATAGGCACAGCCGTAATTGTAATAGTCCTTGTTCTCGAACCAACGCTTGTTCTTCATCGAGGGACCGATGTCCTCCGGCCACAGGCCGCAGGGACCCGCGACCGCGGCGATCTTGGAGTAAGTGAGTCGAATCGGCGGCAGGAAGCGCTTGTCTTCCGGCTGATAGGGACGAGCGACGATGCCCCGCGGCGGAACGCCTGCTGCCGCAAGCATCGCCTGGATTTCACGCATGGTGTCCGCCACCGGACGCGCATTCGGCGTGCCGGACGGCACGTCGATACGGATGGCGCCGGTCCCCTCGTGCAGCCAGGCTGACGCGACTCCCATCACGTCGGCGCGTTGGGCGGCGGTGAGGCCCCCGCGCGCATGGCCGACGAAAACGACGATCGAGCGGTTCTGCTCTTCGACCGCGATCGGATGGCGCTGTTTGTAGTCGTCCGGAATGGAGGCGGTGAGCGCTTCGTCGTGCTGGCAGCCGCCGAGGGCGAGCGCCATGCCGACGAGCGCGCCACCGAGGCATAGGGCGCGCTTGCGAAGCTGGGGTGGTCTTGTGTTCATCGTGAAGTCCCCGTTCGCCTCAGTCGGTGATGAAGCCGTAGGTGCCGCGGTAGTTTCTGGCCGGTTCGGTCCGGTTCGGCACACCGTAGATGCGGTTGATGTTGCCGATCAGTTGGGCCTGCGGATCTGCAGGCGCGGAGAAGCCGTCATCCGGGCGCGACAGATCCTTTTGTGCGACCGCGCGAACGACATAGGGCGTCACGATCACGACCAGCTCGGTCGCGTTGTTGACGAAGTCGCGACTACGGAACAGCGTGCCGAGGATCGGGAGCTGCATCAACCCCGGCAATCCACTGACGGCCTGCTTGGTCTGCTGCTGGATCAGGCCGGCCATCGCCATCGCGCCGCCCGAAGGAATTTCCAGGGACGTCTCGGCGCGGCGGGTCCTGATCGAGGGCACCGTCAACGAGTTCACCGAATTCGCGCTCACGGCCTGGGACAGCGTGATCGAATTCTCGTTCGACAGCTCCGAGACTTCCGTCATCACGCGCAGGCTGATCTTGCCTTCGCTCAGAACGATCGGCGTGAAGTTGAGCGAGATGCCGAACTTCTTGAAGCTGATCTGGGTGGTACAGACATGCGTGACGGGATCGCACGCATAGCCCGCCGGCACCGGGAATTCGCCGCCGGCGATGAAGGTCGCGGACTCCCCGGAGATCGCGGTCAGGTTCGGCTCGGCCAGCGTCCGGATCACGCCCGCAGTCTCCATCGCGCGCAAGGTGGCCTGCACGCTCGGCGTCGCGCCGAACTTGGTGGTCAGGTTGTTGCCGTCGACGAGATTGCGGCCGAGGGCCGTGAACGGATTGGAGTTGGTGAAGCTCACCACCGAGGTGCCGTAGTTCAGATTCGCGGAGAGGTCGATGCCGAGCTGCTTGACGATGTTGCGCTGGACTTCGGCGACGGTCACCTTCAGCATGACCTGGTCGCGGCCGCGGACCACGATCGAGTTCACCACCTTGTCGGGGCCACCGGCCAGTCGCGCGGCGAGGTCGTTCGCCTGCTGCGCCTCCAGCGGGTTCGCCGCCGTGCCGCTCAGGACGACGCCGTCGCCGAGGCCGTCGATCTGGATGTCGGAGTTGGGCAGGATCTGCTTCAGCGCGGCCCTCACGCCGTTGAGGTCGCGCTTGACCGCGATGTCATAGGCCGCAATCTGCTGGCCGGCGGAATCGAAGAACACGATGTTGGTCTGGCCGACGGTCGCGCCGATGATGTAGGCGCGCTGCGCCGAGCGGACCACCGCATTGGCGATCTTGGGATCCGCAACCAGCACGTCCTTGATATCCCGCGGCAGATCGATCACGACGGACTTGCCGACGCCGAGCGAGAGAAAGCGCGCGTTGATCTGGCCGTCGGCCGCGACCGGGGCGACCGGGCGGTAGTCGGCAGCGACCACGGGAGTCAGCACCGGGTTGAGCGCCAGCGCAAGAGCGGCCGAAAACGACAGAGCGCGAACCACCGAGGTTCGCATCGTCACCGCGTTCGCCCTGTGCTTGATATCGACTGTCTTCATCGTGCTTTTGCCGTCTGACTCGGAATGCCGTAGCGGATGATCGAAACGCCGTCGCGCTTCTGCGCGGAGTCATCGAGCGTGATCTCGCTCACCTTGACGTCGGCTATGCTGCGCAGCGCCAGCGACAGCGTCCCGGCCTGGCGGGCCGACGAAAGCGCCTGGGTCTGCGCGGCATTGAGTTCCAAGGTCACGGTCTTGCCGACCACCGTGTTCTGGCCATCCTTCTCCTTCGGCGCCTGGTCGATGGCGAGGACACGGATGTTAGCCAGGATGATCTCGGAGGTGATGATGTCGGGGGCGCCGTTGCTCTGGTCGGGATTCTTGAGGCGGCGCGTGAGGATCACATCGACGCGGTCGTTGGGCAGGATGAAGCCGCCCGCGCCGGTCTCCGGCGAGATTTCGGTCGAGATCGCCCGCATGCCGCTCGGCAGGATTGCGGCCATGAAGCCGGAGTTCTCTGCCTTGACCAGCTTCTGGTCGCGGATCGGCTCGCCCTGAATGAAGGGAGCGCGCGCGATCGAGCCAGCCACCTGGGTCGCGCCCTCGGGACGCTCATTGCGGCGGATGAAGGCGGCGCTGGCGGTCGCGGCCGGCCAGGTCTGCCATTGCACGTCTTCCGGCTTGACCGTCTGGCCGAGACCGATGTCGTTCTTGGCGACGAGGACGTCGACGGTCGGGAGCTGCGCAACCGGAGCTGGAGGCGGCGCAGAATTGTCCGAGCCGCTCGCCAGGTACGCGGCGACGCCGCCGGCGCAGATGGCGACCGTCAGGACGACAATGCGTGCCCTATTCATACGCTTCACTTTCCAACAAGACGCCGCGACGCTGCCGCCGCCGTAATCGGCAGTTGACCAGCTATTCGTCAAAGCATGGTTAATGAGGCGTATCTAAATCGCCTTAACGCAGGGTTACCCCAGTGCGTTCAGCGCAGTGCAAGGTGAGCGAGGTCGATCGCCTTCACCCATTCGGTCTCCGGATAGACCATCAACGCGCTCAGCGCGAGCGCGATGCCGTAGGGAATGCCGCTCTCCTTGGCGTGCAGCCGTGCGAGCCAGGCTTGGCCGGCCAGCCCGTAGGGCAGCGGCCATTGCCGGAACTGGAGCAGGAGCAGCGTCAGCGCCCCACCGAACAGCGAGGCGTAGAGCAGGAAGTTCATCAGGTGGGCAAAGCCGAACCAGAGCGCGACGGAGGCTGCGACCTTGGCATCGCCGCCGCCGACCCAGCCCATCGCAAAGCAGCCGAAGGCCACGACCAGCACGAGTGCGCCGGCGCCGACATGGCTCAGCACCTCGTAGGGTGCCATGCCGCCGGCGAGAGCGAGGGCGAAGAAGCCTGCGACCAGGACCAGCGACACGCGGTTCGAGATGGTCATCGTGAAGAGATCGCTCGCCGCGGCGAAGGCCATGAGGGCCGGGAAGAGCATAAGGCGCGCAAGGTCGAGGATCATGGGCTGCGTCTTGGGGCCTGGTTGTTCGCGGAAGCTGGCGCCGGGCATGCTAGCCCGCAGTGCTAAACAAACCGACAACGGCAGCCGGGCAGCGGCTCCGGCGAAAACGTGCTCACCAGAGGCTGGCAATGCGCACGGCGAGCACGGCCGTCGCAAGCAGCAGCGCAAGGCAGACCCAATAGGCCGGCGAGCCGGCATGCGCCGCCTCGGCCTCGTTCGCCGCGACCGCGGCCCTGGTTCTGTACTCGCGCAACGCCACTGGAACTCGCCGTCTTCAGGAAAACAAAGGCCCCGGAGGTCCGGGGCTTTTGCAGTCGCTCGTCGGTCGCTTACTTCAGCGAGGAGCTGATCGAGCCGAACTTGGTGTTCATCGTGCTGCCGAGGTTGTTGACCACGGTGATGATGGCCAGCGCGATGCCGGCGGCGATCAGACCGTATTCGATGGCGGTGGCGCCGGATTCATCCTTGGCGAAACGCGCAATCAGGTTCTTCATGAACAAAACTCCGTCTGGTTGGGATCGCCTCGTTCGGCGGTGTCTTTGACGCGACGAACATGTGAGCCGAGCTCTTTCGGTAGAGTTAATTCGATCGCGCAAACCCGCGCCTTGCGCGATGCTTTTGGCCAGAGTGAATTTCGCCTTAAGGGCGGAGTTGAAATTCGGTCCCGTGCCGAATGCAGCGCACGCGCGCCGCGGGCTTCACCCTCCCTTAAATTTCGCGGAGTAGGTCTAGGCTGAACAGCAATTCCGAAGTGAGGCGACGATGTCGAGCCTGCCCATGCAAGTCGCCCTGATGCTCGGCGAGACCATCCAGAAGATGCTTCCCGTCACGCTGGTGCTCGCGGCGGTCTTCACCGTGCTGGAGCATTTCTGGGCCTGCAATCCCGGCGCGCCGTGGTGGCGCAAGCGCGAGATCCTCACCGACATCTGCTATTGGTTCTTCGTACCCGTGTTTGCCCGCACCATGCGGATCGGGCTGCTGATCGTCGGCGCCGGCGTCGTCTTCAACATCCACGATGCCGACGAGCTCATCGCCTTCTACGACAACGGCCATGGCCCGCTGGCGCAGCTGCCGCTGTGGGCGCAGGCGGTGCTGTTCCTGGTGCTGTCCGATTTCATGCTGTACTGGCTGCACCGGCTTTTCCATGATGGCGGTTTCTGGAAGTACCACGCGATTCATCACTCCTCCGAGGAGATCGGCTGGATCTCCGCGGCACGCTTCCATCCCGTCAATCTCGTGCTCGGGACGATCGGCGTCGACGTAGTGCTGCTGATGGCCGGTATCTCGCCGAACGTCATGATCTGGCTTGGCCCGTTCACCACCTTCCATTCGGCCTTCGTACACGCCAATCTGAACTGGACCTTCGGACCGTTCAGATATTTGCTGGCGACGCCGGTGTTCCATCGTTGGCACCACACCTCGATCGAGGAGGGGGGCAACACCAATTTTGCCGGGACATTCCCGATCTGGGACGTGCTGTTCGGCACCTTCCGTATGCCGCAGGGCCGGCTGCCGCAGGATTACGGCAAGGACGAAGCGACCATGCCGAAGGAGTTCGGCGGCCAGCTCGCTTTTCCGTTCCGCCGCTAGGGCGCGGCTGCGAGCGCCACGAAGGCGCCGGTCCCTTCAAACAATCATCGGCGAGTTTGCGGAGTGTTCATGAATTAAAGGCAGGTTAGCCGGATCGGGCACCGGCTCCGCTGTGATCTGATCGTTTCTGCCGGTTTGTGACGTCCCGGGGGTATGTGTATGCGTAAAGAGTTGCTGCGCCGTCAGGCGCGCGTCTGCCTTCTGGTTGCGGCTGCGGGGCTGGCATCGCCTGGTGCCGGGCTTGCCGAGCCCACCGCCGATACCATTGCCGTCAATGTCGACCAGGCCAAGCTGGTCCGTCTCCCTGGCAAGGTCGCGACCATCGTCGTCGGCAATCCGCTGATCGCCGACGTCACGCTCCAGCCCGGCGGCATGATCGTCGTGACCGGTAAGGGCTATGGTGCCACCAATTTCATCGCGCTCGACCGGGGCGGCGAGATCCTGGTCGACCGCCAGATCCAGGTCGAAGGTCCGAGCGATCGGCTCGTCACCGTCTATCGCGGGATAGAGCGCGAGTCCTACAGCTGCATGCCGCTTTGTCAGCGTCGCGTGACGCTCGGCGACAGCGACACCTATTTCAACAACACGATGAGCCAGGCGGGTTCGCTGAGCAACAATGCCAGCGGTACCGCCGGCGCGGGCGCCAAGACCAACTAAACCCGGCGTATCCTCATCGCTCGGTAGTCAGGGACATGAAAAAGGCCGTACGTCGTGCACGGCCTTTTTTGATTCTTTGACTCGCCTGAGCCGATCCAAGGCCCGGCGGGCTCAACCGGCGGCGCGGAGGTTGTCCGCTGCCGACTTGCCGGAGCGGCGGTCGGCCACGATCTCGTAGGAGACCTTCTGGCCTTCCTGCAGCGTGCCGAGGCCGGCGCGCTCGACGGCGCTGATGTGAACGAACACGTCCTTGCCGCCATCGTCGGGCTGGATGAAGCCAAAGCCCTTGGTCGAGTTAAACCACTTCACAGTTCCCATGCTCACGGGGGTAGTCCCTTCTCGGATACACAATGTAAAAGCCCGCTTGCGCAGGCAGGTTAGATCGAATTTTTGGAAGGGTCGTCAGCGTGTCTAAACCGGCTGTACCGGTGGATGCTAATGTCGTCCGGCCGAAAATCGATTAATTCATTTTATCGGAATTAAGGCCTACAGACAATCCGGACATGCACAATTTTTTGATCCGCCGTGATGTCCACGGCGGATCAGCATGCCCTTGCGCGTCGAGAGGCGATCAGCGGCGGCGGAACTGGCCGCCGCGCTGCGGGCCACCTCGCGGCGGACCGCCGGCCGTCGCCGGACGTTCGTCCTTGTGACGGAAAATCAGCCGGCCCTTCTCAAGGTCATAGGGCGACATCTCCACCGTCACGCGGTCGCCCGCGAGTGTCTTGATGCGATTCTTCTTCATCTTGCCGGCGGTGTAGGCAACGATCTCGTGTCCGGCGTCGAGCTGCACGCGGTAGCGGGCGTCGGGGAGGATTTCGGTGACCAGTCCTTCGAACTGGATCAGCTCTTCCTTAGCCATGTGGTTGTCTCCAGGTCGTGGACGGCTAGTGCGAATGAGGGTTGCGGTTCGGTCGGCCGTTGGGACGACTCTCGCGACGCAAAAAGGCAACGCCTTGTATTCCATCAGGCTTGCCGGCGCTATGCGCGGGACGCTGTTCCGACCGATCGGTTGGTGAGGAATTCACCTTACCACCGGAACCGTGACGACGGCGAGCCCCCTTCGCGGCCCTGTGGCCTTCGTTGGGCCTGCCATCAACAGGTCTGCCCTCGGCATGGCGGCCTTCGCCGTGCCTTCCGTCCATATGCCGTCCGTCGCCCTTGCCGGCGCCATGGCGGCGTCCGTCGGCATGCCTTTCGTCGGTACGCCTGCCGTCACCATGGCGTGCACCCTGCGGACGCTGGCCTGGACGGCCGCCCGGCCGGCCCTGTCGCTGCTGGGCCGGGGGAGGGCCCGCGTCGCGGCGGCCGGCATCGGTGCGGAGATCCTCGCGTGGCAGCGCCACCTTGATCAGCCGCTCGATGTCGCGGAGATAGCTGAGCTCCTCACCGCCGGCGACCAGCGAGATCGCGGTGCCGTCGGCGCCCGCACGCGCAGTGCGACCGATGCGGTGGACATAGGTCTCGGGCACGTTGGGCAGGTCGAAATTGATGACGTGGGTGATGCCATCGACATCGATACCGCGGGCGGCGATGTCAGTGGCGACCAGGGTGCGGATCTCGCCCGACCGGAACAGGCCCAGCGTGCGTTCGCGATGGTTTTGCGACTTGTTGCCGTGGATGGCGCTGGCGGGGATGCCCGCCTTCTCGAGCGTCTTCACGACCTTGTCGGCGCCGTGCTTGGTACGGGTGAAGACCAGAGCCCGGTTGACCGGTTCTTCCTTCAGCAGCCTGGCGAGGAAGGACGGCTTGGCGGAGAAGTCGACCTGGATGATGCGCTGGTTGATCCGCTCGGCGGTCGAGGAGACCGGGGTCACCGCGACACGGGCGGGGTCACGCAGCATGGCATCGGCGAGCTCGGCGATGTCCTTCGGCATGGTGGCCGAGAAGAACAGCGTCTGCCGCTTGATCGGCAGCTTGGCGACGATTTTGCGGATGTCGTTGATGAAGCCCATGTCAAGCATGCGGTCCGCCTCGTCGAGCACGAGGAACTCGACGCTGGACAGCTTCAAGCCGTTGCTCTGCACGAGGTCGAGCAGCCGGCCGGGCGTGGCGACCAGAACCTCGACGCCTTGCATCAGCGAGCGGACCTGGCGGCCCATCGGCACGCCGCCGATCGCGAGCGTCGACGACAGGCGGATGTGGCGGCCATAGGCGTTGAAGCTGTCCAGGATCTGGCCGGACAGTTCGCGGGTCGGCGACAGCACCAGGACGCGGGCGGTCTTGGGCTGCGGCTTGATGCGGTTCTCGAGCAGGCGATGCAGGATCGGCAGCGCGAAGGATGCGGTCTTGCCGGTGCCGGTCTGGGCGATGCCGACGACGTCGCGGCCGGTCAGTGCGAGCGGGACGGTCTGTGCCTGGATCGGGGTGGGGGTGACGTAGTTCTCTTCACGAAGAGCGCGTGCGATCGGTTCGGCGAGGCCGAAGTCCTGAAACGAAGTCAAAAGAGGGGTTCTTTCCATGTCGAAGCGGGCGCCCGGCGCATTCGGCGCGGCGCGCGCAAAAGGGTGTCAAGAAGACACCTGCGTGTTTGGGGTGTCGGATGGCTTGGGAGATATGGGGCAAGCCAGAGGCCCGGTAGGGCTTAAGAACACGCGGCTCGCTACGACCCCTTGATTCGCAAGAAGTCTCGGCCCCTCATATGGAACATTGCTAGGGCGCTTTCAAGGCAAGCACGCCGCAAACGACGATGCAGTGCAGAAATAATTGTGCTGGAAATTTAGCCAAAACGAGCGATTTGCATATAAAACAGGCTGCCTGCCACTTCCGCATACATGCCAGCTGCCCATGATTTAGGCGGGTTGACTGCGGCAAAACTAGGAATAAAGGCTATTTTACAAGTCAAAACAGTAACTTGAGGGGTGCCTAGCCCATGGCATGGTTCTTGCGAATCCGTTAACCGCAGGCGGCCGTGGGGCCGTTTCGCAGCGTTTTTCACGTCTGCGTCAGGGAGATGATACACTCATGCTTAGCAAATCCACTCACGATATAGCGGCGTCATTTAGCCGCCGCGGCGTGCTCGCCGCGACCGCCGCGCTGATGCTTGGTCTGGCTTCATTGACCGGCGCCAAGGCCGCGGACGATACCATCAAGGTCGGCGTGCTCCACTCCCTGTCCGGCACGATGGCCATCAGCGAAACCACGCTGAAGGACACCATCCTCTTCCTGATCGACGAGCAGAACAAGAAGGGCGGCGTTCTCGGCAAGAAGCTCGAAGCCGTCGTCGTCGACCCCGCTTCGAACTGGCCGCTGTTCGCCGAGAAGGCGCGCGAGCTGATCACTAAAGACAAGGTGTCGGTGGTGTTCGGCTGCTGGACCTCGGTGTCGCGCAAATCGGTGCTCCCCGTCTTCAAGGAGCTGAACAGCATCCTGTTCTATCCCGTGCAGTACGAGGGCGAGGAGAGCGAGCGCAACGTATTCTACACGGGTGCTGCGCCGAACCAGCAGGCGATCCCTGCCGTCGACTACCTGATGAAGGAAGAGAAGGTGAAGCGCTGGGTGCTCGCGGGCACCGACTACGTCTATCCGCGCACGACCAACAAGATCCTGGAAGCCTATCTGAAGTCAAAGGGCGTCGCCCAGGAAGACATCATGATCAACTACACGCCATTCGGTCATTCCGACTGGCAGACGATCGTGGCCGACATCAAGAAGTTCGGCTCGGCCGGCAAGAAGACCGCGGTTGTCTCGACCATCAATGGCGACGCCAACGTTCCCTTCTACAAGGAGCTCGGCAACCAGGGCATCAAGGCCAAGGACATCCCGGTGGTCGCGTTCTCGGTGGGTGAGGAAGAGCTCGCCGGCATCGACACCAAGCCGCTGGTCGGCCATCTCGCCGCCTGGAACTACTTCCAGTCGATCAAGTCGCCGGAGAACGAGAAGTTCATCAAGGCGTGGCAGGCCTACACCAAGAATCCGAAGCGCGTGACCAACGATCCGATGGAAGCGCACGTGATCGGCTTCGACATGTGGGTGAAGGCAGTCGAGAAGGCGAAGTCGACCGATCCCGACAAGGTGATCGATGCTCTCCCCGGCATCGAAGCCAAGAACCTGACCGGCGGGACCTCCAAGATGCTCCCGAACCACCATATCACCAAGCCGGTGTTCATCGGCGAGATCAAGGGCAACGGCCAGTTCGACGTGGTCTGGAAGACCCCGAGCCTCGTCCCCGGCGATGCCTGGTCGAAGGAGCTCGATGGCTCCAAGGACCTGGTCGGCGACTGGGTCGGCAAGAAGTGCGGCAACTTCAACACCAAGACCAACAAGTGCCTCGGCTCGGGCTCCTGATTCCGATCTGACGCCTCCTTGCAAGCTCGGAGAGGGCGGCGATCCCGCCGCCTTCTCCACCCATTTCTGCCGGGATCAATCAGTGCCAGCCCATTTGTCCGCACGCCTATGTTCGCTCGTCCTCTCGCTGTTCCTGATCGCATTCGCGTTGCCGGCCTTCGCCGGCCCGTTCGAGGATGCCGTCGCCAAGTTCGCCAATGACGATTTTTCCGACACGGAAGAGGCGATCGGCGCGGTCGCGGGCAGCGGCAATGCGTTGGCCTTCCCGATCATCAGCGCGCTCCAGGACGGCCGCCTCATGGCCGATCCCGACAGCAAGAAGGTTTACGTCACCGGCGCCGACGGCAAGTCGATTGACGCTGCGACCGGCCAGCCCGTGGCCAGCGTTCCCGACAGCGCGAGCGCGGTTCGCCTCAACAACCGCCTGCGTCGCAGCGTCGACGCTGCGATCGGCAGCTTGACGCTGCAGTCGCCGGATGTTGGAACGCGTCTCCAGGCCGCGCAGTCGGTGTTCAAGTCGCATGAGGAGACCGCGCTGGAGGCGGTCGATGCCGCGCTCGCCAAGGAAAGCAACAGGTCCGTCAAGACCGCGCTCGGCGAAGCCCGCGCGGCTATCCTGCTGTTCAAGCCGGACGCGACCGAGGTCGAGAAGCTCGAAGCAGTCGCCACTCTCAAGGCGCGCGGCGACCAGGAGGCCCTGGCGCTGCTCACCGGCATGGGCGACCAGCCGGCCTCGGTGACCAAGGCTGCGGCGAGCGCGATCGGCTCGATCCAGAGCTCACTGGCCGTCTGGTCCACGGTGCAGAACGCCTGGTATGGCCTCTCGCTCGGCTCGGTGCTGCTGCTTGCGGCGATCGGGCTTGCCATCACCTTCGGCGTGATGGGCGTCATCAACATGGCCCATGGCGAGATGGTGATGATCGGCGCCTACACCACCTTCGTGGTGCAGGAGGTGATCCGAACCCGATATCCCGGCCTGTTCGACTATTCGCTGCTGATCGCTGTGCCGCTTGCCTTCCTCGTCGCCGGGGCCATCGGGGTCCTGATCGAGCGCAGCATCATCCGCTTCCTCTATGGCCGTCCGTTGGAGACGCTGCTCGCGACCTGGGGTCTGTCGCTGGTGCTGCAGCAGGCGGTGCGCACCATGTTCGGCCCGACCAATCGCGAGGTCGGCAATCCCTCCTGGATGAGCGGCGCCTTCGAACTCGGTCAGATCACCATCACCTATAACCGGCTCTGGATCCTCTGCTTCACGCTTGCCGTGTTCGTAATCCTGCTGGCGATGCTGCGCTACACCGCGCTGGGCCTCGAGATGCGCGCGGTGACGCAGAACCGCCGCATGGCGGCCTCGATGGGCATCGCCACCTCGCGCGTCGACGCGCTGACTTTCGGGCTCGGCTCGGGCATTGCCGGCATTGCCGGGGTGGCGCTGTCGCAGATCGACAATGTCAGCCCCAATCTCGGCCAGAGCTACATCATCGACAGCTTCATGGTCGTGGTGTTCGGCGGGGTCGGCAATCTCTGGGGCACGCTCGTCGGCGCCTTCACGCTCGGCATCGCCAACAAGTTCCTGGAGCCGGTCGCCGGCGCCGTGCTCGGCAAGATCGCCATCCTCGTTCTCATCATCCTGTTCATTCAAAAGCGGCCGCGCGGACTGTTCGCGCTCAAGGGCCGTGCGGTGGAAGCATGACCCCTCACATGCTGACGCGATCGCTGGACCGCAGCGCGACGATCTTCCTCGCCGTCGTCGCGGCCTGCGGCATCCTCATCCCGCTCTCCAACCTGCTGCTGCCCGCCGGCTCGTTCCTGCAAGTGCCGACCTATCTCGTCGCGCTCTGGGGCAAATATGTCTGCTACGCCATCCTGGCGCTCGCGATCGATCTGATCTGGGGCTATTGCGGCATCCTCTCGCTCGGTCATGGCGCCTTCTTCGCGCTCGGCGGCTACGCCATGGGCATGTATCTGATGCGGCAGATCGGCACCCGTGGCGTCTACGGCAATCCGATCCTGCCCGACTTCATGGTGTTCCTGAACTGGGAGAAGCTGCCCTGGTACTGGTATGGCTTCGACATGTTCTGGTTCGCGGCCCTGATGGTGCTGGTCGTGCCGGGCCTGCTCGCCTTCTGCTTCGGCTGGCTTGCCTTCCGCTCCCGCGTCACCGGCGTGTATCTGTCGATCATCACGCAGGCGATGACCTACGCGTTGTTGCTCGCCTTCTTCCGCAACGATTTCGGCTTCGGCGGCAACAACGGCCTGACCGATTTCAAGGACATCCTCGGCTTCAACGTGCAGGCCGAGGGGACCCGTGCCGCGCTGTTCGCGCTGAGCTGCCTGGCGTTGATCCTGGGCTTCCTGATCTGCCGCGCCATCGTCTCGTCCAAGCTCGGCAAGGTCTTGATCGCGGTGCGTGACGCGGAATCGCGCACGCGCTTCCTCGGCTACCGCGTCGAATCCTACAAGCTGTTCGTGTTCACGGTGTCGGGCTGCATGGCCGGCGTCGCCGGCGCGCTCTACGTGCCGCAGGTCGGCATCATCAATCCATCCGAATTCGCTCCCGGCAATTCGATCGAGGCGGTGATCTGGGTCGCGGTCGGCGGCCGCGGCACGCTGGTCGGCGCCGCGCTCGGCGCCGTCGTCGTCAACTACGCCAAGACGTTCTTCACCTCGGGCATGCTGGCGCCGTACTGGCTGTTCATGCTGGGCGCGCTGTTCATCCTGGTGACGTTGCTGCTGCCCAAAGGCATCGTCGGCACCTTCTACGCCTGGTGGGACCAGTCGAAGGAGAAGAGCTCCGCCGCGGCCACCGCGAGCGCTGCGGCCGAAAACGGCGTCACCGAACCCAAGATGGCGGAGTAGCGGTCATGAACGTGATGGACACCCGCACCACCTCCGCAATGCTCTATCTCGACGGCGTGCACGTCTCCTTCGACGGCTTCCATGCCATCAACAATCTGTCGTTGACGCTCGAGCCCGGCGAGATGCGCGCCATCATCGGCCCGAACGGCGCCGGCAAGACCACGATGATGGACATCATCACCGGCAAGACCAAGCCCGACGAGGGCACCGTGCTGTTCGACGGCGTCACCGACCTGACGCGGCTCGACGAGACCCGCATCGCCGAGCTAGGCATCGGCCGCAAATTCCAGAAGCCGACTGTGTTCGAGAGCCAGACCGTGCAGGACAACCTCCTGCTCGCGCTCAATGTCGATCACTCGGTGCGCGGCACGTTGTTCTGGCGCGGCAGCAAGGCCGAGGCCGAGCGCATCGACAAGGTGCTGGAGACGATCCGTCTCACGGAGGCCCGCAACCGCCTCGCCGGCAGCCTCAGCCACGGCCAGAAACAATGGCTCGAGATCGGCATGCTGCTGGCGCAGGATCCGAAGCTGCTTCTCGTCGACGAGCCCGTTGCAGGCATGACCGACGTCGAGACGCATCTCACCGCCGAGCTGCTGAAAGAGATCAACAAGACCCACACCGTGATGGTGGTCGAGCACGACATGACTTTCGTGCGCGAGCTCGGCGTCAAGGTCACCTGCCTGCACGAAGGCACGGTGCTCGCGGAAGGAACGATCGATCAGGTCTCGTCCAACGAGCGGGTCATTGAAGTGTATCTGGGACGCTGAGCGATGCTTGAGGTCAAGGACATCAACCTGTTCTACGGCGCGGCGCAGGCGCTGCGCGGCGTCTCCATCTCGGCCGAGCCGGGCAAGGTCACTTGCGTGCTCGGGCGCAATGGCGTCGGCAAGACCTCGCTGCTGCGCGCCATGGTCGGGCAATATCCGATCTCCTCGGGCGCGATCATGCTCGACGGCAGCGACATCACCGGCCTGAAGCCCTATGAGCGGGCCCGCAAGGGCATCGGCTTCGTGCCGCAGGGCCGCGAGATCTTCCCGCTGCTGACGGTCGAGGAGAACCTCAAGACCGGCTTCGGCCCGCTCAAGCGCGAGGACAAGCACATTCCGGACGACGTGTTCTCGCTGTTTCCGGTGCTGCAATCCATGCTCGGCCGGCGCGGCGGCGATCTCTCCGGCGGCCAGCAGCAGCAACTCGCGATCGGGCGCGCGCTGGTGATGCGGCCGAAGCTGCTGCTGCTGGACGAGCCGACCGAGGGCATTCAGCCCTCGATCATCAAGGATATCGGCCGCGCCATATCTTATCTCCGCAATCTCGGCAACATCGCCATCGTGTTGGTCGAACAATATCTCGACTTTGCCTGCGAACTCGGCGACAGTTTCGCGGTGATGGATCGCGGCGCGGTGAAGTTCACTTGCGACCGATCCAATCTCGACGCGAGCGAAATCAGCCGTCAGATGGCGCTCTAGGCCATTCTGCCGCGACGGCTGGGGAAGCGGATGCGCAGCGACGTTTCGGTCACATCCGGGGTTTTCGAGGCGAACCGCGCCCGCGGCGCGGTGCGCTTCGACGTGCATGCGCGCGATGGGGTGACGCGGCGTGGAGCCTTGCATGAATCCGGCTCACTGCGCGTGCGCTTCCCCTCGCCGGAGGGCGAGGGGCTGTCCGGCGTGTTCGTCAACACGGCCGGCGGGGTCGCCGGCGGGGACAGTTTCGATATCGATATCGCAGCAGGCCAGGGTGCGCGGCTGACGCTGACCACAGCGGCGGCCGAAAAGATCTATCGTGCGCCGGGCGCTGCGGCGCAGCTCAGCATCGCCTTGAAGGTCGACGCGGACGCGCATCTTGCCTGGCTACCCCAGGAAACGATCCTGTTCGATCGCGCCCGGGTTCACCGCCGCTTCGATATCGCGCTCGATGAGACCGCCTCGCTCCTGCTTTGCGAGATCGTCGTGTTCGGCCGCACCGCCATGGGCGAGCGGATGGAGCAGGGCGAGTTCGTCGATCGCTGGCGGCTGTCTCGCGGCGGCAGGCTGGTGTTCGCCGAGACCGTCAAGCTCGACGGCGATATCGGCGCAAAACTTGGCCGATCCGCCGTCGCCAAGGGCGGCGCCGCGATCGGCACGGCGCTGATCGTGCCCGGCGATGAGGCCCTGGTCGAGCGCATCCGCGAGACATCGGAATCCTTCTCCGGCGAGGTCGGAATATCGGCCTGGAATGGCTTTGCAATAGCGCGGTTCTGTGCCCAAGATGCGGCGCGTTTGCGGGCCGACATGATGGCGGTGCTGGCACGCGCCGGCGCGGCGCTGCCGCGGCTGTGGTTGAATTGACCGGTTGAATTGATGCGTTGAACGGAAGAGATGTCGCATGAATCTGTCTCCCCGCGAAAAGGACAAACTTCTGATCTCGATGGCGGCCATCGTGGCGCGCCGCAGGCTGGACCGCGGCGTCAAGCTCAACCATCCCGAAGCGATCGCGATCATCTCCGACTTCATCCTCGAAGGCGCACGTGACGGCCGCACCGTCGCCGAGCTGATGCAGTCCGGTGCGCAGGTGCTGACCCGCGACCAGGTGATGCCGGGCATTCCCGAGATGATCCATGACATCCAGGTCGAGGCGACCTTTCCGGATGGCACCAAGCTCGTCACCGTGCACGAGCCGATCAGATAATTCAAATTCGTCATTCCGGGGCGCCCGAAAGGGCGAGCCCGGAATCCAGAGATTGTTGATCGAGATTCCGGGTTCTCGCTCCGCGAGCGCCGGAATGACAGAGGAAGACAGGAATGATCCCCGGCGAACTCTTCATCCAGGACGGCGAGATCGAGCTCAATGCCGGCCGCAAGACCGTGACGCTGACGGTCGCCAATACCGGTGACCGCCCGATCCAGGTCGGCTCGCATTACCACTTCTTCGAGACGAACCCGGCGCTGAAATTCGACCGCAAGAAAGCCCGCGGCATGCGCCTCGACATCGCCGCCGGCACCGCCGTACGTTTCGAGCCCGGCCAGACCCGCGACGTCCAGCTCGTCGCCATGGCGGGGAAGAAGACGATCTACGGTTTCCGCGGCGACGTCATGGGAAAGCTGTGACCTCCACAGGAACGAGCACGGTGCGGCACGGTTGAGGCGAAAACGGAGGTATTTGCCATGCTGTCACCTATCCGGCTCGTCTCCGAAGCTGCCGAACTTGCCGCGCGCCGCCACAACGGTATGACGCGCAAGGGGCGGGGTCAGGAGCCCTACATCAATCATCTCGCCGAGGTCGCGAACCTGCTTGCGACCGCGACTGATGGTACCGACGCCGAACTGGTCGCGGCCGGCTGGCTGCACGATACGATCGAGGACACCGACACCGCGCGCGAGGAGCTCGCGCAAAGGTTTTCCGATCGTGTCGCGTCCCTCGTCCTCGAATGCACCGATGACATGAGCCTGCCGAAGGCCGAACGACGGCAGAAGCAGATCGAGGACGCTCCGAAGAAATCCGCGGGCGCCAAACTCATCAAGATCGCCGACAAGATCAGCAATACAGGGGCGCGCATTCAAACTGACCTGACCGCCGAGGAGCGCGACGATCTGGCCGACTACGTGGAGTGGGCGACGCAGGTCGTCGCAGGCTGCCGCGGCGGCAATGCGTGGCTCGACGAGAAATTCGATGATGTCGTGAAAGCAGCGAGGGTCGCGCTGTGACCGACCAGAAATTCAATCGCAAACGGGGCTTGTGATGTCCGTCAAAATGAAGCGTTCCGTCTATGCCGGCATGTTCGGCCCGACCACCGGCGACAAGGTGCGGCTTGCCGACACCGACCTCATCATCGAGGTCGAGAAGGATTTTACCACCTATGGCGAGGAGGTGAAGTTCGGCGGCGGCAAGGTGATCCGCGACGGCATGGGGCAGTCGCAGGTTACCAACAAGCAGGGCGCGGCCGACACGGTCATCACCAATGCGCTGATCGTCGATCACTGGGGCATCGTGAAGGCCGATGTCGCCATCAAGGACGGCCTGATCTCCGCGATCGGCAAGGCCGGTAATCCGGACATCCAGCCTGGCGTCACCATCATCATCGGTCCCGGCACCGACGTGATCGCGGGCGAGGGCAAGATTCTGACCGCCGGCGGCTTCGACAGCCACATCCATTTCATCTGCCCGCAGCAGATCGAGCACGCGCTGATGTCAGGCGTCACCTCGATGCTGGGCGGTGGCACCGGCCCGTCGCACGGCACGTTCGCCACCACCTGCACGCCAGGCCCCTGGCACATGGGTCGGATGATCCAGTCGTTCGACGCTTTCCCGGTCAATCTCGGCATTTCCGGCAAGGGCAACGCCTCGCGGCCCGCCGCGCTGGTCGAGATGATCAAGGGCGGCGCCTGTGCGCTGAAGCTGCACGAGGATTGGGGCACGACGCCGGCCGCGATCGACAATTGCCTGTCGGTCGCCGACGATCACGACATCCAGGTGATGATCCACACCGACACGCTGAACGAGTCGGGCTTCGTCGAGGACACGATCAAGGCGTTCAAAGGCCGCACCATCCACGCCTTCCACACCGAAGGCGCCGGCGGCGGTCACGCCCCCGACATCATCAAGGTCGCCGGGCTGAAGAACGTGCTGCCGTCCTCGACCAACCCGACGCGCCCCTTCACGCGCAACACCATCGACGAGCATCTCGACATGCTGATGGTGTGCCACCACCTCGATCCCTCGATCGCGGAAGATCTGGCCTTTGCGGAAAGCCGCATCCGCAAGGAGACCATCGCCGCCGAGGACATCCTGCACGATCTGGGCGCGCTCTCGATGATGTCCTCGGACTCCCAGGCGATGGGCCGTCTCGGCGAGGTCATCATCCGGACCTGGCAGACGGCCGACAAGATGAAGAAGCAGCGCGGGTCTCTGCCGCAGGACAAGGGCAAGGACAACGATAATTTCCGCGTCAAGCGCTACATCGCCAAATACACCATCAATCCCGCGATCGCCCATGGCGTCTCGAAGCTGATCGGCTCGGTCGAGAAGGGCAAGCTCGCCGATCTCGTGCTGTGGTCGCCGGCCTTCTTCGGCGTCAAGCCGGACTGCATCGTCAAGGGCGGCAGCATCGTCGCCGCGCCGATGGGCGATCCCAACGCCTCGATCCCGACGCCGCAGCCGGTGCACTACCAGCCGATGTTCGGCGCCTTCGGCAAGGCGCGGACGGCATCTTCCGTGGTGTTCACCTCGAAGGCCGCGATCACCGGCGGCCTCGCGCGGAAGCTCGGCATCGAGAAGAAGCTCTATGCGGTCCAGAACACCCGCGGCAAGATCTCCAAGAAGAGCATGATCCACAACGACGCCACGCCCAATATCGAGGTCGATCCGGAAACCTATGAGGTCCGCGCCGACGGCGAGTTGCTTACCTGCGCGCCCGCCGAGGTGCTGCCGATGGCGCAGCGATATTTCATGTACTGAAATAGCGCCTCGACGCATGTCTCAGGGACATGTTGGGGGCGTCTTTTCGCGTTTTGCGTTCGATCCCGCCTGGTCTAATGTCCCGCCCGGTATCGTAACCTGAGAAGAAAAAGCCGGGAGGATTTCTCGTGATCTACGTCGTTGCCACCTTGACCATCAAGCCCGAAACGCGCGCCGAATTCATTGCAGCGGCTACCGCCTGCATCAAGGAGACGCGGAAAGGGCCCGGCAATATCGCCTATGACATGCATGAGAGTGTCACCGATCCCAGCAAGATGGTGTTCGTCGAGCAGTGGGAAAATGCCGAGGCGCTGGTGCGGCATCGTGCCATGGAGCACATGAAGACGTTCGGCCGTGTCGCGGTGAAGTGCTTCACGGCGCCGCCGAAAATCGAGGTGATCACGCCCGAGAAGGTCGAGACTCGGTAACGGGGTAAACGCATGATCCGGGCGACGCAGGTCAAGGGGCAGCACCGCTTCACGGAAGCGCCGGCGGATACGGTCGTGCTCGATTTCGACGATCGGCACCGCCGCCGCATGGCGATGACGGGCACGCGGGGGCTCGAATTCCTGCTCGACCTGGAGAACGCCGTCGCGCTGCGCGGCGGCGATGCGCTGGTGCTGGAGGACGGCCGGCTGGTCGAGGTGGTCGCTGCGCCCGAGCCGCTGCTGGAGATCCGCGGCCGCGATCCGCACCACCTCATTCGCGTCGGCTGGCATCTCGGCAACCGCCATTTGCCGACGCAGATCATGGCCAAGGCCTTGCGCATCCGCCGCGACCACGTCATCGAGGCGATGGTGAAGGGGCTCGGCGCACGCGTGATCGAGATCGAAGCGCCGTTCGATCCCGAGGGCGGCGCCTATGCCGATGCCGGCCACGCGCATGGACACGACCATGCGCATCACGATCACAGTCATGAAGGTCATCATGATCATCATGGCCATGCCGCGCATGACCATGGTCACGACCACCACCATCACCACGACGAGCATTGCGATCACCCCGACCATCACCACGGCCACATGCATGCTCATGACCACAAATGAGCCGGTCCGTGCCGGTGACCTCGCCGAGCACGAGGCGGCGGCGCTGTACCGGTTGATGACCTGGCTGTCGCCGGCCTTCCCGGTCGGCGGATTCTCATACTCCAGCGGCATCGAATGGGCGGTCGAGGCCGGCGACATCACCGATATTGCGACGCTGGCCGACTGGCTCGACGCCATGCTCGGCGACGGCTCCGGCTTCTGCGATGCGACGTTCCTGGTCCATGCCTATCGCGCCGCCGAAGCGGACGAGACGGCCACCTTGAACGAGATCGCCGAGCTCGCGGCCGCGTTCGTGCCGTCGCGCGAACGACAGCTGGAAACCACCTCACAGGGCCGCGCCTTCGTCGATATCGCTCGCGCGGCCTGGGATGCTGACGGGCTGGATGTCATGATTGCGGCATGCCGCACGCCATTGGTCTATCCAATCGCGGTCGGCGTGGTCGCAGCACAGCATGGTGTGCCGCTGGCGCCGACGCTGCACGCATTCCTGCATGCACTGGTCTCGAACTGGATCTCCGCGGCCGGCCGGCTCATTCCGCTCGGCCAGACCGACAGCCAGCGCGTGCTGGTGAAGCTGGAAGCCGCCGTCGCCGCGACCGCAAATCGTGCGCTGAATGCGGCATTGGATGATCTCGGCAGCGCGACGTTTCGCGCCGATCTCGCCAGCCTGCGGCACGAGACGCAATACACGCGGCTGTTCCGGTCGTGAGCGGATTTCATCGATCGTCGTCCCGGCGCAGGCCGGGATCCATAACCACAGATGTGAGTGGTTGTGGAAGGATGTGGCCACAGCCGGCCGTCCCAATCGGATTCGGTGGCTATGGGTCCCGGCCTTGGCCGGGACGACGTTAGGAAAGAGCGAGCGACATGTCGAAATCTCACGGCCCCTTGCGTGTCGGCGTCGGCGGCCCGGTCGGATCGGGCAAGACGGCGTTGATGGACCTGCTCTGCAAGACCATGCGCGAGCGCTATGACATCGCCGCGATCACCAACGATATCTACACCAAATGGGATGCGGAGTTTCTGGTGCGCTCGGGCTCGCTGACGCCGGACCGCATCGCGGGGGTCGAGACCGGCGGCTGCCCGCACACGGCCATTCGCGAGGATGCCTCGATGAATCTCGCCGCGGTCGCGGACATGCGCGCGAAATTTCCCGGCCTCGACCTGGTGCTGATCGAGTCAGGTGGCGACAATCTCGCTGCCACTTTTTCCCCGGAGCTGGCCGACCTCACCATCTACGTGATCGACGTCGCCGCCGGCGACAAGATCCCGTCCAAGGGTGGGCCGGGTATCACCCGGTCGGATCTTCTCGTCATCAACAAGATCGATCTGGCCCCCCATGTCGGCGCCTCCCTGGAGAAGATGGAGACCGACGCCAGGCGCATGCGCGGCGAGCGGCCCTTCGTCATGACCAACCTGAAGAAGAGCCTGGGGCTGGACCGCATCGTCGGCTTCATCGAGGCCAAGGGCGGCCTGACCCGGGCGGGCTGACGCGACGACTTAGCGCAGGCGTTTTTCGCCATAACGCCGGGCCTGGGGCCGCAATTGCGGAACAAATTTCGGACACGGCGATTAATTACCTCCTGCGCCTCTGGCGCAATCAATGCCGGCTGGACGTGGCCGGCTGGATTAAGCTTTTCAGGCGACCTACGTTGCGTACTGATGCCTCCTCCTCCATTATCTCCGCCATTAAGGTCCACCCTGTTTCGGCACATGCCCGTTCGAGCGGCGTTCATATGCTCTGTGTTTATTGCCGACCTTCTGCTTTCGCTTGAGTAGTCGCGTGGTCCGGCTGGGTTTCATCATCGGCTTCATCGCTCTGCTCGGAGCCTTGCTCTCCGGGCTTGCGGCCTATCGCGTCCACGATCAGGAGCTGGCGCTCGATCGGATCGCGCTCGCGCGTGCGATCGACGTGCACGCAAGCCTGGTTCAGGACCGTCTCACCGAGCGAGAGCTGCTGGCGCGCGTCGCCTCGGGCCTGTTCCGCACGCCGTCCGTGATCAAGCCGAACATGCTGGAGCCGCTGCGCTCGGCCATTTACGCTTTCAAGACCGACTTTGTTGTCGCTGGATGGATCGCCCGGCTGAAGCCGAACGAACTCGCGGCGGCGCAGGCTGCCATTGCCGGCGCCGGCTTTCCGAATCCTCAGATTCGCGCCTTTGACGACAAGCCGATCGATCCGGTCGACGTCACCCAGCCGATCGACGTGCTGATGGATCTCGAGCCGCGCAGCAACGAGACCAAGGCGCTGCCGGGCCGCAGCTACGATCAGGATCCGGTTCGCAGCGCCATGCTGACGCGCGCGAGGGTCGAGAAACGGTCGATCGCCTCGGACCCGATCCCGCTGCTTCGCGGCGACGGACCGATCGGAGTCATTGTGGCCGCGCCGGTCATTCCCGAAGGAGCGACGGAGCCGGCCGGATTCGTCACGTTTTCCTACGAGCTTGCCACGCTGATGCTGACCAATGACGACATGTCGTTGTTCTCGGTCGCGCTCAGGGATCCGCGCAAGGACGGCAGCGAGCTGGTCGCCAACGACCTGGGCGTGGTCTCCACGCGCGTAGCGGTGGCAGACGGACAGGCGCCGTCGGCGACGCGCACGGTGAGCTTCGGCGGCCGCGATTGGCAGCTCAGCTATTACGCGAAAGCCAACTCGGCCCGGCGCGCCGAGCAGACCGCCATCATCGTTGCAGCGATCGGCTTCGCCATCACCGCGATGGTGTGCGGCCTGTTCGGCTATGTCGCCTACAACAATCTGCGGCTCAGTCGCGAAATCCAGGTGCGGATCGGCTTCGAGCGCCGGCTGACCGCCGTCATCGACGAGCTCAACCACCGGGTCAAGAACATCCTGGCGGTGATCCAGTCGATCGTGACGCGCACGCTACGTCACGGCTCGGACATCGACGTCGCGCGCGAGCTCCTGATCGGCCGCATCCACGCCATGTCCAACGTGGTCTCGCTGCTCAGCGAGAGCCAGTGGCAGGGTGTCAAGCTGAAAGGCTTGTTCGAGGCGCGCGCCATCCCGCATGCCGATCGTATCGCCGTCACCGGTCCCGACATTGCCGTCAGCGCGCGCGCGGCGCAGAGCCTGTCGTTGCTGTTCTTCGAGCTCGCCTCGCATTCCGACGAAGGCCTGTCGCTGGTCGGCAAACATCCGAACATCACCGCCAACTGGACGGTGACGGGCGAGGGCGCCGACGAGATCTTCAATTTCCGCTGGGAGGAGTTCAACACCAGCGAGGCGACGCGCCGTCCCGATTCCGATTTTGGCTTGATACTGCTCGACCGCGTCGCGCCCGAGGCGTTAGGGGGCACCGCCAAGCGCTACTTCACCGACGTCTCCTATGTCTACGAGTTGACCGCGCCGATGGAGACGGTGGTCGATATGAGCGAGCGGGACCGCACGGACAAGATCTCGGCGCCGGTCCGGCCTGTGCGAGGCTAGCCCTTCGGCCGCAACACCAGATCGACCAGGTTGCGTGCATAGGCCGGCGTGATCGGCGCGATGCCGAAGACGTAGCGGTAGAACAGCCCGCCATAGATCGCGTCGTAGAGATCCTGGGGTAACCCCTCGGCCAGGATGCTACCGTCTTTCTGGCCCGCGGCAATCATCCCCACCAGCGCGTCGCGGCGGAATTGCAGATAGCGGGCGTAGAACAGCTCCGCGGAGCCGGTCTTCGAGATGCATTCGGAGATCACGGCGAGCTGCACCTTGCCGAACTCGCCCTGCAGCGCCTCGGCATAGGCCGCGGCATGGCGGCGTGCGCGCGTGGCCGGCGTACCGGAGCTTTCCGGGGGCAGCGGCAGCATCTGCGCCGCGTGATGGAGAAAGGCGTCGATCAGAAGCGCCTCACGCGACGGCCACCATTTGTAGATCGTCATCTTGGAGACGTCGGAGTGGCGCGCGACGGCGTCGATGGTGGTGGCGGCAAGGCCGGTGGCAGCCATCAGCGCATAGGCGCTTTCGAGGATGGCGTTGGTGGTCTCGATCGATCGCGGCCGGCCGCGCCGGGGCGGCGTGCTGCCAGCCCCTTCATCCTCGATTTTCGGCATGAGCTGGCCTGGTCTCCTCGCGCATTCCGCTCCCGCTTCGCATAGCCCAGCTACGGCGGCAGGCCTAGGGGAATCGGACTTTCGCTACGTCTGCTGCCGCAGGGCAGCCGGCAGGTCCTGCCACTTCGACCAGGAGATATAATAGGCGACCGCGGTCATCGCGGCGAAGCCGGCAAGGCTCACCACGATCTGCATCGCTACCAGATTGGGCCCGGTGATCAGGATGAGATGGCCGGCAAAGGACAGGAACACGCCGACGCAGAACACGGCGAGCCATTCCTCGCCGCATCGGATGACCGCCTGAAGCGGCCTCAATCGCAGGCCGGGATGATCGGCTGGAATGAGATGCGTCGCGAGGAAAGCGAGCGCGAGGAAGTGAAGCACGCGATAAGGCGCGAGGCTTTCCTTGTCGGTTGGCGCGATGCCGTCGAGGAGCAGGCTCGGCAAATAGGTCGACAATGCCGGCGAATGGCGCATCAGGGTGACCGCCATCGCGAAGACGATATAGGCCCCTGCGGCGATCCGCAGCCAGGGCATGCCGCGCAGCGCCTTGCCGGGCGCGCCCGTCACGGCGAACCAGCCGCCCAGCACCATCAGCATCTGCCAGCACAGCGGATTGAAGGTCCATTCCTGGTCCGGATAGACCCGGAAATTCCAGTCGAACCAGCGTGCGGCGAGATACAGCGCGACCGATGCCGCAAGCGTCACGTTCGGCCGCCGCAGCAGGCCCCACAGCACGAGCGGATAGAGTGCCATCAATGGGATCATCAGTTGCAGGAGGTCGAGGTTCAGCGGCTCCTCCTGGAGCACCAGGCCGCGGATCAGGATGCGCAGCGGGTGCTCGAGGATCCCCGAGATGTTGTATTCGTGGATGATCTCCGGCGCCATCGATTGCCGGGCGACATAGGCGATTGTGTCGATATAGATCACGAACAGCACGACATAGGCGGCGTAGAGCCGCCAGACGCGGCGGAAGATGCGCGTCGCCGCGACGACGTAGCCGCGCTCCAGCGCCATCCGGCCGTGAATGATGGCGACACCATAGCCCACCACGAACACGAACAAATCGGCCGCGCCGCTGAAGCCGAAGTTTCGCAACGTCAGCAGGTTGACGATGTTGTTCGGGATGTGGTCGACGAAAACCGACCAATTGGCGATGCCGAGCGTCAAATACAGCCTGGCGTCGGGTTGGAAGGCGGCGAGGTTCGCCTTGACGGACGGTTTCATCGCGAAAAAGACTTTTGGAATCAGGGGCGACGCTTTTAGCGGCAACCGCCTGCCCATCCGAGTAGCGTTTGCGTGATGGCGGGGGACTTCCTGAGCGTGGCGTAAGATGCGCGGCGTCTCGCGTCCGGAATTCCGATAGATGCGCGCAGAGCACCTACAACGAAATTTTCTGACCCGCCCGAAGCATCATTCAGCGGGCTCGGCCTGCGCCTCGTCGGAAACGCCCGCGCGGCTCGCCATGATTCCGAGCGCGACGCCGCCGATCGCCAGGATCGGCAACAGCCGTTTGATACCGATGGCGCGGACGATCTGGAGGCCCGTGGCGAGCAGCATGGGATCTGCGAGCATGTTCTGCGCCGCCGACTTCGCGGCACGCTCGGCCGCGATGTGGGCTTCCTTGCGCAGCTGCCACTTATACGCCCAATAGCTCACGGCCGCGGCCAGGGTGAGCAAAAAGAAAACGCCGGCACCCGCGAGGCAGGCCTGCACCGGGCCATACTTCTCGAGGACCGAGATGAACGCGGCCGCGCACAGGAAGCATGTGGCGATGAAGAGCGCAAAGGCCGCGCCGGCAGCCAGGGAGGTCAGCCGCACCGTCGTGCCGGTGGAGGCACTGATTCCGTCAATGATGCGTTGAAACATGGCCTTGCTCCTCACTCCCCGACAAGCCGAAACACCACGCGCCGACGTCGGCGGCACGGCAGCGCGCCGCCGTCCCGATGTTCGTTCCGAAACTTACCGGCGCCAGGCGACGCCGATCAGGAAACCGATCCCGAGCGCCAGCCCCACCGTCGCGAGCGGGCGTTGCGTGATTGCATCTTCCAGCGTCTCCTCGATCGAACCGTAGGCGTCGTGCGCAGCTTCCATCATCGCGCTGCCGCGCTCGGACATGTCGTCCATCGCGGAGTCCATGTTCTCGCGCGCCTGGCGATAGCCGCGGCGAGCCTGCTTGCTGGTGGAATTGGCGAAGGTATTGAGCGCGTCGGTGATTTGGTCAGTGAGGGCGGCGATATCGCTTTTCACGGCTGCTACATCCTTTTCGAGACGTTCTCGGGTGGCTTTGTCGGTCCAGTCCTTCATCCCGGCTTCGGCATTGGGCGTGGACATCGGGAGCTCCAAACTGTTGCGGCTGAGATAGCCGGAGAACGTTTCGTCGTCGGGGAAGTTCCGTTCGCGGAAACCCTCAGGCCTGCGGCAGATGCGGCGCATCCGCCGGCAGCAGATGCTCCTTGAGGATCAGGGCGACGATGAGCAGCGGTGACGACAGGAACGCGCCCATCGGACCCCACATCCAAGTCCAGAACGCCAGCGCCAGCAGGACCGCAAGGGCATTCAGCGCCAGGCGGCGACCGATGATGGTCGGCGTGATGAAGTGCCCCTCCAGGAAGGTGAGGCCGCCGAAGGCGAGCGCGGCCATGAGGCCGCCGCCGATCGTGGGGAAAGCGACGAGGCCCACCACCACCAGCACCACGAACATCGCGACCGGTCCGATGATGGGGATGAAGTTGAGCGTTGCCGCCAGCGCGCCGAGCCCGGCCGGATTGGGCATGCCGGTGAGCGCGCAGATGAGGCCGGTGCCGACGCCGACGCCGATGTTGATCAGGGTCACGGTGAGCAGATAGTTGCCGAGATGAACCTCGATCTCGTTGAGAATGCGCAGCGTGCGCAAGCGCGCGTCGCGGTCGCTGAACGTCATGATCATGGCCCGCCGCAGGTCGCGCCAACTGGCGATGAACAGGATCAGGGTGACGAAGAACAGCAGGAATTCGGTGAAGGTCGGCGACAGAAATTCCAGCGTCGGCTGCACCCATTCGACCTTCGGCATATGGATGCTGGGAAACCCTTCCGAGCCGCCGATCATGGCTTGCAGCTCGCGCCACAGCGCCAGCGGCCGGTCGAATACGTGCAGCTTGTCTTTCAAATGCGCGCCGAGCTCGGGCAGGCGCGTGCTCCATTCCATCACAGGCGAGGCGATCAGCGCCACGACAAAAGCGACCACCGTGGTCCCGGCGATCACGATCAGGACGGCACCGAGCGCGCGAGGCACCTTGCACCGTTCCAGGAAGCTCGCCGCCGGCGACAGCATGGTGCCGGTGACGAAGGCCATCACCACGGGCAGGAAGAATGCCCTCCCGACATAAAGCACGGTGACGACGGCGATCAGCAGTAGGCCTGCGAGTGCGAAAGCTACGAACTCGGTGCGGCGAATGACCGGCGGCAGCTCGGTGTGACTGTCGGGAAGCGGTTCGCCTTCGCTGTTGCCGGGAATCAAACGTTCGCTGGGAAGGACGCGCACAATATCTCTCCCGCACGGAAGGCTGGAGATCCGCGCGCCCATTGACGTATCCATAACGGGCCGATGCAGCGACGGTTCCATCGCGGCTTCGTGAAGATGTGTTCGCTTGACTGTGACCTTGCTGCGGTAAACGTTCGGGGAACCCGAGCCGGTCGGGCCGCGTTTGTTGGAGGCAGCATCACCCAGATGCACATCCAACCGGGGCAGCACATGACAAGGTTCTCTCTCGTCCGCCGCTTCTCACCGCGCGCCGTCACGATCTGTGCATTCGCGACCGTATTGCTCACTTTGCCCCTCACTGGTGCGAGCGCCCAGACGTTCGGCCATGCGCCGATGCAGCCGCTGGCCTATCCGCAGGACCAGGGCTATTCCCAAGGTTTTGCTCCGGGATACCCGCAAGGCTACGCCCGAGGCGACGTCAACGAGTCGCCGCAGGCCACCGATGAGGATGCGCAACTGCCCGACCGTCTGCGCAGGCAGATCGTCAGCTTCGACAGGGGCGAGCCGGCCGGCACCATCGTCATCGATACCAACAACACCTATCTCTATTACGTGCTCGGCCAGGGGCGCGCCGTCCGCTACGGCGTCGGCGTCGGTCGCGAGGGATTCACCTGGTCGGGTGTGCAGAGCGTCAGCCGCAAGGCGGAGTGGCCGGACTGGCACCCGCCGGCCCAGATGATCGCGCGCCAGCCCTATCTGCCGCGTTTCGTCGCCGGTGGTCCTGGCAACCCGCTCGGGGCACGCGCGATGTATCTCGGCTCGAGCGAATACCGCATCCACGGCACCAACGATCCCAGCACCATCGGCAAGTTCGTCTCGTCCGGCTGCATCCGCATGACCAATGAGGACGTCATCGACCTCTTCGGCCGCGTCAATGTCGGTGCCAAGGTCGTGGTGCTGCCGAAGAACGCGCCTCTGATGGCCAGGGGAGGCGATTCCGTGCGCAAGCGTCCGGCGGTGACCGCGCTGCCTTCGGGCCGGCAGGCGCTGAACATTTCGGCGTCGTCGGTGAACTAACCCGCATTCGGGACGAAGCGCGCCTTTGGTTTGAATGAGGTCACATGAGAACACGGTCGATCGCCAAGCTGGCTGGTGCTGCCGCAGCCTTTGTTGCGATAGCCTCTCTTGGTCTCGCGCTGGCGCCGTCGGCGCATGCGCAGGACTTCTTCTCCCAATTGTTCGGCGGCTTCCGGATGCGGCCGCCGCCGGAGATCCGGACACCGTTCCCGCATGACGACGTGCCGCGCTACGATGTGCCGCGACAGCGGGCCGCCTATGGCGGCGGCACCGCCTATTGCGTGCGCGGATGTGACGGACGCTATTTCCCGGCGCAGGGAAGCGATGCCGAAAGCAAGGCGCAATCCTGCAAGAGCTTTTGCCCGGCGTCCGAAACCTCACTGGTCTATGGCAGCAATATCGACGACGCCACGACGCAGAACGGAAAGTCCTATTCCGACCTGCCGAACGCCTTCCGCTACCGCAACGAAATCGTCACGGGCTGCACCTGCAACGGCAAGGATCCGGTGGGGCTCGCCCAGGTCAAGGTCGAGGACGACCCCACCTTGCGCAAGGGTGATATCGTCGCGGGCGCTGGCGGCCTGGTGGTCGCAACGCGCAATGCCAACGACCGCCGCGGCGTCGCGATGAATTTCTCGCCCCTGCCGGACTCGGTGCGGGCCAGATTCCGCCAGGTGCCGGTGGTGGCGAAGGAATAGAGGAAGCTCTTCGATGTCGTCCTGGCTTCCGCCAGGACGACATCGAGAGCGGCGCGTTGGCGTGCTACGCCGCGCGGATCTTGCCCAGGAAATCGCTGACCTGCTCACCGAGCTGGCGGCTTTGGATCTCGAGCGTCTCCGAGGCGTGCTTGACGTTCTCCGCAGCACCGGCTGCGGCGTCCGCATCGGCTTTGACGCCCGTGATGTTGTCCGAGACGTTCTTGGTGCCCTGCGCGGCATATTGCGTGCTGCGGGTGATCTCCTGCGTGGCTGCGCCCTGCTCCTGCACGGCAGCCGCAATCGCGGTCGCGACCTCGTTCACTTCGCCGATGATGCCGCCGATGGCCTGAATGGCGTTGATGGCATCGCCAGCGACCTTCTGGATGTCGGCGATCTGCTCGGAGATCTCTTCGGTCGCTTTCGCGGTCTGACTCGCGAGCGATTTCACTTCGGAGGCGACGACCGCAAATCCGCGCCCCGCTTCGCCGGCACGCGCGGCCTCGATCGTGGCGTTGAGCGCGAGCAGATTGGTCTGCGCCGCGATCGTATTGATCAAGCCGACGACCTCGCCGATGCGGCCCGCCGATTGCGCCAGCCCCTGCACGGTGCTGTCGGTTTCGCGCGCCTGGTTCACGGCGCGGCTGGCGATGCCCGCGGCATGGGCGGCCTGTTGGCTGATGTCGTTGATCGAGGCCGAGAGCTCCTCGGCGGCGGCGGCCACGCTGTCGACGCTCATGGAGGCATCATTGGAGGCCTTGCCGGCCACCTGGACGCGGTCATTGGTCTGGCGCGACACGGCGGAGAGGTCGCCCGAGGTCTTGCGCATCTCGCCGGAAGCTTCGCTCAATTCGCCGAGCGTCTTGCGCACCGCGCCCTCGAACTCGCCGACATAGGCCTCGACCGCGCGCTGGCGCGCGGCGGCGCCGACATTGCGTTCGCGCTCCTGCGCCTCGATCCTCAGTTTCTCGGCGGCCTGCTGCTTGAAGGTTTCCAACGCGCCGGCAAGGGCGCCAATCTCATCCTGGCGGTCGAGATAGCCGCTGTCGATGGCAAGGTCGCCGCCGGCGACCTTGAGCATCGCGTCGCGGATGGTGTTGAGCGGATCGATGACGCGACGGTTGACCAGCATGACTGCGGCGACGGCGAGACCGATCGCGAGCGCCAGGAGGGCGAGCTGCAGGATCAGTGCGCGCTGCGCGGCGCCGTGTTGCTCCAGCGTATGGGCCTTGGCGGCGTCGAGCGCAGCCTCCGCCACTGCGACGGCACTCGCCAGGCGGCCGACCGTGACCGGACTCCACTGATTGGCGGTCATCTCGGCCTTTTCGCCCTTGACCAGCGTGTCCGCAAGGCGGTCACGCAGGGCGAGATATTGTGGATCGAAGTAAGCAGTCTTGGCCGCGGCCATGGCCGAGACGAGCGCGGGCGGCAATTGCATGCCGGAGGTCGACAATTCCAGCGCCTTCCACATCGCGGCGGTGCCGCCGACATATTGCACGTAGGACTGGCGGGCCTCGGGCGTGATCTTGCCGGCGGCAAGCCCGGTCGAAACGACCAGCGAAGCTTCGCCGGCGGTGTTGCGCAGCAGCCAGGCGGTCTGCTTGATCGCCAGCAACTGGTCGATCACGGCGTCCTGGTGGTTGACGGTGGCGGCCAGGACATTGGAAAGCTTGTCGAGCGTTTCGAGCAGGCCCTGGGTCGTCTCCATATATTCCTTGGGCAGGCCGGCACGGCGCTGGTCCTTGGGCTTGGCGACTTCCTCCCAGAACTGTTTCTGCTGTTCGCTCAGCAATTTGTAGAGCCGCGCGAGCTCAGGCACCAGCGTGCCTGATTGCGGGAAGCTCATCGTCGGCAGCAGTTCGAGCGCGCGCGCCATGGCCGGCATCTCGGTATCGCGCAATCCACGGAGATATTTCTCGATCTCGGCGTCCATCGGCTCGGTCGCGTTCAGCAGCCGGTTGGTGGTGGAGCGATCGGTGCGCAGATTGTGCATCGCCTTGAACAGGTCGGCGGACGCGCCCGCGATCTGCGAGATACGGCTCGCGGTTTTCAGGCGATCCCAGGATTCGTAGGCGGTGAGCGAGAGCGCGATCACCACGCAGACCGACGTGATCGCGATCACCGCCTTCAACAGCGCGGATACGGTCAGACGATTCAGCATCGAAGTCCCCCAATTTCCCGCGAAGACGCCCGGCAACACCGACAAATGGGCGCGTAGCAGCTCCGGCGTCGCATGGTTTTGCGGCCGACGGCCCTAACGGTTTCTGCATCTGAGAGCAAAAGGGTAAAGTTTTAGGCAGGTCGGCCGATCGTAGAACTACGGAAATACTAGAAGTTGCAATGGGTTGCTGGAGTGGAACCGACGAGCAGGGTGGGCGTTAGAGTAGGGTCGGCAATTTGCCTGAAGGGGGGTCCTAGCGATGCTGGTCGGCGTACTCGTCACCTTTCTCGTCGTCATTCTCGTGCTTTATCTCATCAACATGTTGCCGATGGACGGCCGCGCCAAGCAGATTGCGCGCGTGATCGTCATCATCATCGGTATCGTGTCGCTGCTGAAATATCTGGCGGTATTCTAGCGCGGTTCGCAGCCCGGATGAGCAAAGCGATCCGGGGCGCCGCGACAAAGGTCCCGGATGTCGCTTCGCTCATCCGGGCTACACGTCGAAGAAAAAGCCCCGGCCTGGGCCGGGGCTTCTTTCTTGCTGTCTTAATGCAGCGACTTGAGCCAGTCGTCGACGTCCTGGCGGACCTGATCCTTGGCCTTGCCGTAGCGCTCCTGAAGTCGGCCCTCGAGCTGCTCGCGCCGACCCTCGATCAATTGAAGGTCGTCGTCCGTGAGCTTGCCCCATTTCTCCTTGGCCGAGCCCTTGAATTGCTTCCAGTTTCCTTCGATCCGATTCCAGTCCATGACCATCTCCCGTTGGTTGATGATGGCCGGACAACGCGAGCGCCGCGCAGCCAGTTCCGCGGTGCATCGCGACGTTTCGTCCAATAAAAGCCCCGGCTTGCACCGGGGTTTTTGACGTTCAACTGACCGGGTCGGCCCGCCGCCTTGTCATCCAAGAGCCTTGTCATTCACGAGGCTTGTCATCCAAGAGACTTGGCCTCGCGGCGGCGCGCGGTGAGGATGTATTCGGTGTATCCGTTCGGCTGCTCGCGGCCTTTGAAGATGAGATCGCAGGCCGCCTTGAAGGCGACGCCGTCGAAGGCGGGCGCCATCGGCTTGTAGATGGGATCGCCGGCGTTCTGCTTGTCGACGACGACGGCCATGCGCTTGAGCGATTCCATCACCTGGGCCTCGGTGATCACGCCCTGATGCAGCCAGTTGGCGAGATGCTGGCTGGAGATGCGCAAGGTGGCGCGGTCTTCCATCAGGCCGACATCATGGATGTCGGGCACCTTGGAGCAGCCGACGCCCTGGTCGATCCAGCGCACGACATAGCCGAGGATGCCCTGGCAGTTGTTGTCGATCTCCTGCTTGACGTCGTCGGGCGCCCAGTTCGACTTCGATACCGGAATGGTGAGGATGTCCGAGAGCTTTGCGCGCGGCCCGCCCTTGGTGAGCTCCTGCTGACGCGCAACGACGTTGACCTGGTGGTAGTGCAGCGCGTGCAGGGTCGCGGCGGTCGGCGAGGGCACCCAGGCGGTGGTGGCGCCGGCCTGCGGATGGGCGAGCTTTTGCGCCAGCATGTCCGCCATCTTGTCGGGCGCGGCCCACATGCCCTTGCCGATCTGGGCATGGCCGGGGAGACCATCGATCAGGCCCATGTCGACGTTCCAGTCCTCATAGGCCTTGATCCAGGCCTGCGCCTTCATCTCGTTCTTGCGGATCATCGGACCCGCCTCCATCGAGGTGTGGATCTCGTCACCGGTGCGGTCGAGGAAGCCGGTGTTGATGAACATGATGCGCTTGGAGGCGCGCTGGATGCAGGCCTTGAGGTTGACGGTGGTGCGCCGCTCCTCGTCCATGATGCCGACCTTCAGCGTGTTTTCGGGCAGGCCCAGCATCTTCTCGACGCGGTCGAAGATCTCGCAGGTCAGTGACACCTCCTCGGGACCGTGCATCTTCGGCTTGACGATATAGGCCGATCCGGTGCGGCTGTTCTTGACCTTGGAGTTGCCCTTGAGGTCGTGAATGGCGAGCAGGCCGGAGACGGCGGCATCGAGCAGGCCTTCCGGAATTTCCTCACCCTTCTCGTCCAGCACCGCGTCGGTGAACATATGGTGACCGCAATTGCGCATCAGCAGCAGGCTGCGGCCGTGCAGCTTGAGCTCGCCCTTGCCGTCGGGCGTCTTGTAAAGGCGGTCGGCATTGAGCGAGCGCGTCAGGGTCTTGCCGCCCTTCTCGAAATCGGCCGACAGCGTGCCGTTCATCAGGCCGAGCGTGTTGCGGTAGACCAGCACCTTGTCTTCGGCATCGACGGCGGCGACCGAGTCTTCCATGTCGAGGATGGTCGAGACCGCGGATTCCATGATCATGTCGGCAACGCCGGCCGGATCGTCCTTGCCGATCGCGCTGCTGCGGTCGATCTTGACCTCGACATGCAGGCCGTTGTTGACGAGCAACACCGCGCTTGGAGCTGCCGCATCGCCCTGGAAGCCGGCGAACTGGGCGGCGTTCTTCAGCGCGGACGCGTTGCCGCTCTTCAGCTTCACCGCGAGCTGACCTGCGACGACGCTGTAGGCGGTGACGTCGGTGTGGCTGCCGGTCGCCAGCGGCGCGGCGGCGTCGAGGAACGCCTTGGCCTTGGCGATCACCTTGTCGCCGTGCGCCTTGTTGTAACCGTTGCCGCTCTCGGACGGATCGTGCGGAATCGCATCGGTGCCGTAGAAGGCATCATAGAGCGAACCCCAGCGCGCATTCGCCGCGTTCAGCGCGTAGCGCGCATTGGTGAGCGGCACCACGAGCTGCGGGCCGCAGATCTTGCCGATCTCCTCGTCGACATTGGCAGTTTCGACCTTCTGCGTCGCCGGCTCCGGGACGAGATAGTCGATCTCCTTCAGGAAGGCGGTGTAGGCATCGAGATCGAACGCCTTGCCCTTGTTGGCGCGGTGCCAGTCGTCGATCTTGGCCTGAAGCGTGTCGCGGAATGCGAGCAGTGACCTGTTCTTCGGCCCCAGCTCCTTGATGATGCCAGCAAGCCCGGCCCAGAACGCATCCGGCGCGATCCCCGTTTTCGGGGTCGCTTCCTTGGCGATGAAATCGAACAGGACGGGAGCGATCTTCAATCCGTGGGCGTCGACGCGTTTCATGATGGGCTTTCTTGTTGGAAATGGCTGTTTTTGGCTGCTTTCGACCCGACAGCAGCAAAATGCGCCCGCTGGGGGCGACTTTCGGGGGCCTATTAGCCTCAAAAAAGGGGCGGTGAGAAGACCCCTAGGGGCTTGTCAAAATGTCAAGTAAAGCGGCGAGGCCAGGGCATCGCTGTCATTCCCCGCGAAGGCGGGGAATCCAGTACGCCGCGGCTTGCCCGTATCCCAACGCCGTCTCTGGAATACTGGGTCGTCCGGTCACGCCGGGCGACGACAGCGGGGGATGAAGTCACGCCTCAAATGTTCGCGGCGAGGTCCACGACTTCGTCGAACAGCACGCCGGTGCTCTTGAGCATCTGCTCGATTTCGTCGGCGGCTTCAGCGACCGTCCGTGCCGACGTGTCGATCACGAGCTCGGCCGCTTGCGGCGCTTCATAGTCGTTGCCGATGCCGGTGAACGAGGTGAGCGCGCCGGCACGGGCCTTCTTGTAATGGCCCTTGGGGTCGCGCTCCTCGCACACCTCGGCCGGCGTCGCGACATGGATCTCGCGGAACGCGGTGTCGGCGATGCGCCGCGCGGTGGCGCGGTCCTCGCGGGCTGGTGAAACCGCGGCGACGATGGCGATGTGGCCGTTGCGGGCGAGATGCGTCGCGACCTCGGCGAGGCGGCGGATGTTCTCGCTGCGATCAGTCGCAGAGAAGCCGAGATCGCTGTTGAGACCGGCGCGGATCGTGTCGCCGTCGAGCAGGATTGGCGAGCCGCCATTGCTGAACAGCCGCCGCTCCAGCGCTTTGGCAAGCGTCGACTTGCCGGAGGCGGGCAGGCCGGTCAGCCAGACCACGGCACCGTTGTGGCGGTAGCGCGCGGAGCGCTCGTCGGGCCGCAGCGCCGATTCCACCGGCACGATGTCAACAGGCACGGCGCGTTGGCCAGCGTCGACCGACAGCACGAGGCCGCCACCGGCGATTCGTCCGGACACTTCGATCACGAGCCGGCCGGTGCGCGGATTGTCGGTATAGGGATCGGTGGCAATCGGGCTCGACAGGGAAATGTCGATCTCGCCGACATGGTTGCGGCCGATCGCCTTATTCTCGCTGCTCGACAATTCACCGGGATCGACCGCCTTCTCGATGGCGACGACGGTGGCGCGGCTTTCCTTCGGCCCGCAGCGCACCAGCAGCTGGTCACCCTTGGCGAGCGGCTTGTCGTGCAGCCAGAAGATCCGCGCGCGCAGCCGCCGCGTCTCGCGCGGTGCGCTGCCCGCATGTGCGACGATGTCGCCGCGCTCGATGAAGAGCTCACGGTCCAGCGTGATGCCGACCGAGCGGCCGGCGCCCTGCCGTCCCGCGACGGGCGTCACCGGCCAGCTTTCGACCGTCTTGATCTTGGCGATCTTGCCGGCCGGCATGATCACGATCTCGTCGCCGGCAACCAGGCTGCCGGATTCGATCCGGCCCGCCACGATGCGGCGATCGTCGAACTTGTAGATCGCCTGCACCGGCAGCCGCAGTGCCAGCGCTTCCAGCGGCCGCGCCGGCTCGAGCCGGTCCAGTGCCTCGACCACCGTCGGTCCCTTGTACCAGGAGATCCGGTCGGTGCGCGCGGCGACGCCGTCGCCGTCGCGGGCCGAGATCGGGATCACCGCGGTCGGCGTCACGCCGAGGCCTTGCAGATGCGCCGAGATCTCGTCGCTGATTTCCTTGAAACGCGCGGCGCTGAAATCGACACGGTCCATTTTGTTGACGACGACAGCGACCTGCTTCACGCCCAGCAGATGCAGCAGATAGCCGTGCCGACGGGTCTGGTCGCGCACGCCTTCGAGCGCGTCGATGATCAGCACCGCGCCATCGGCCTGCGAGGCGCCGGTGATCATGTTGCGGAGGAATTCGGCATGGCCCGGCGCGTCGATCAGCACGATGTCGCGCGAATTGGTGCGGAAGCGGATCTGCGTGGTGTCGATGGTGATGCCCTGATCGCGCTCGGTCTGGAGCGCGTCGAGCAGGAACGACCATTCGAACGGCATGCCGCGCCGCGCGCTGACGGCTTTGAGCATTTCGAGCTTGCCCTCAGGCAAGCTGCCGGTCTCGTGCAGCAGGCGGCCGACCAGCGTCGACTTGCCGTGATCGACATGGCCGACGATGACGATACGCACCTGGGGACGCGTGGTGCCGTTCGGGGTGGCGGGCGAGGCAGGCGTGACGATCATGTTCATGGCCGCAGTGCGTCCTTGAGGTCAGAGATAACCGGCGACGCGCAGACGCTCGAAAGCGTCTTCGGTCTCGTGGTCGAGGGCGCGTCCGGCACGCTCCGGCACCTTGGTCTGTTCGAGCTCGATCAGGATCTCGTCGATGCTCGCAGCGTTCGAGGCGACCGGATTGGTGATGTCCTGGTCACCCAGCGAGCGATAGCGCTTGCCGTTCTGCGACAGATAAAGCGGGATGATCGGGATGTTCTCGCGCTTGGTGTAGGCCCAGATGTCGGCCTCGGTCCAATGCAGGATCGGATGGATGCGCAAATGCGCGCCTTGCGGCGGCGAGGCGTTGAAATGGTCCCAGAACTCCGGCGGCTGGTCGCGCACGTCCCAATTGCCTTCGAGGCCGCGCGGCGAGAACACGCGCTCCTTGGCGCGCGTCGCCTCTTCGTCGCGGCGGATGCCGGCGATCAGGCCGTCGAAGCCGTATTTGGCGAGCGCCATCTTGAGGCCCTCGGTCTTGCGCGCGGCGGAACGTGCGGCCGGCGGCAGCGTCGGGTCGACGGCATCGATCGGCGGGCAGGGCTCGACGCGCAGATCGAGATCCCACTCTTTGCCGTAATGATCGCGGAAGCGATACATTTCCGGAAACTTCTTGCCGGTGTCGACATGAAGCGCGGGGAACGGCATCTTGCCGAAGAAGGCCTTCCGCGCCAGCCAGATCATGACGTTGGAGTCCTTGCCGAGCGACCACAGCAGAGCGATCTTCTTCAGCCGGGCGAATGCCTCACGAAAGATGTAGATGCTCTGCGCCTCGAGCTGATCGAGATGGTCCATGCTCGGGGCAAGCTCGGCGGAAAATTCTTGCGCACGCACGCGCTCGGCCAGCGCCGGATTGCCCAGTCGATCAGCAGCGGAATCGTCCTTGAGAAAATGCATCTCTGCCACTTTGCGTTTGGAGGCGAAAATTCTATAGTTGCAGTGCGAAAGAGAAGAAAAAATTTTCTCTTTGCGCGCTCGAAACGAGACATATATAGAAAATAATTCCAGTCAACCCCGATTTGGGGAAGCGAGTATCGCATGCGGTTCTTGCCGGTGTTTTTCGATCTCAAGGCCGGTCCGGTGGTCCTCATCGGCGCGGGCGAGCTGTTGCGCGCCAAGCTGCGCGTGCTTGCGGCGGCCGGTGCGCGCGTCCGCGTGCATGCGATCGACGGCGATCAGGATCTGGGGCTGAGCACCGAAGACGCCGCGCGGATCGAGACCGCCGCAGGCGATCCGCTCACGGCGGATCTGTCGGGCGTCATTGCCATCGTCTGCGCGGGCGCCGGTGATGTCGGGGTGGCCATGTCGGTGAGGGCCAAGACGCTCGGCTTGCCGGTCAACGTCATGGACGATCTCGAACATTCCAGCTTCATCTTCCCGGCGATCGTCGATCGCGGCGATGTCATGGTCGCCGTCGGCACCGGCGGCACCTCGCCGGTCGTGGCGCGACGCGTGCGCGAGAAGATCGAGGCGCTGCTGCCGGCCCGCATCGGTGAGCTCGCCGAGTTCATCGGCGGCTTCCGCAAATCCATCAACGAGCGTATCGCGGAGTTTCCGCTGCGCCGCCGCTTCTGGGAGCGCGTCATCGACGGTCCGATCGGAGCGTCCGTGCTCGCCGGCCGCAAAAGCGAGGCGGGCGTCGCGCTCGCGGCGATTGCCGATCCCTCCGAATTCGCACGTGCGGACAAGCCGGAAGGCTCGGTCGCGCTGGTCGGCGCCGGCCCCGGCGATCCCGATCTCCTCACCATCAAGGCGCTGCGCGCCTTGCAGGACGCCGACATCGTCTTCCATGACGAGCTGGTCTCGCCGGACATTCTCGACCGCATCCGCCGCGATACCACGCGCGTTGCGGTCGGCCGCCGCGTCGGCAAGCCCGGCATCGGGCAGGACGCCATCAACAAGCGCATGATCGAGGCTGCGCAGGCCGGCCAGCGCGTGGTGCGGCTGAAGGGCGGCGATCCCTTCGTGTTCGGCCGTGGCGGCGAAGAAGTGGAAGCGTTGCGCGCGGCAGGCGTCGCCTACTCGATCATCCCCGGCATCACTGCAGGCCTCGGCGGCGCCGCTGATTTCGAGGTGCCGCTCACCTATCGCCACGAAGCGACCCGCATCACTTTCCTCACCGCGCACAAGGCGCGCGATGCCGAAGTCGTGGACTGGTCGACGCTGACCGATACCAGAATGACCGTCGTCGTCTACATGGGCATGACCGCCGCGCCCGCCATCCGCGCCGGCCTTTTTGCCGCCGGCCGTTCGCCGGAGACGCCGGTCGGCGTATTCGCCCGCGTCACGCGTCCCGATGCGCAAGGAGCGATCGGCACGCTGCGCGATCTGCCCGAACTGGTGCGTCGGGTCCAGGGCGGTCCCGCCATTCTCATTATCGGCGAGGTGGTCCGGCATGCCGGCTCGCTCAGCCGCGAAAGCCTCAAGAAAAGCTCAGCTCAAATCATCTCTGACCTCCTGGATGCAGCCGAATGACCTCCCCGCTTGAACAGAAGAAGATCAAAATCGCCGGCCCCTCGGTCGTGACCGCCAACCGCACCTGGGACGGCATCGTGGTGTACCGCACTGCCGCCAAGGGCTGGTCCGCGGAGCTCTCGGAAGCCGTGATTGTGCGCAACTCCGACGAGGCCAAGGCGTTGCTTGCGGAGTCCGTCGCCGATGACGTCGGCGCGATCGGTCCCTATATCGCGCCGGTGCAGATCGGCGCGGACGGCAAGATCGTTCCCGGCAATCTGCGCGAACAGATCCGCCGCACCGGCGTCACCATCGGACAGCCGGCCCAGGTTTAAGGCACTCTCTTATGTATGCTTACGACGAAATCGATCGCACGCTCGTCAACGAGCGCGTCTCGGAGTTCCGCGACCAGGTGAAGCGGCGCCTCTCCGGCGAGCTCACCGAGGACGAGTTCAAGATCCTGCGGCTCCAGAACGGTGTCTATCTGCAGCTGCACGCCTATATGTTCCGCGTCGCGATCCCCTACGGCACGCTGGCGACGGACCAGCTGCGGGCACTCGCGCACGTCGCGCGCAAGTATGACCGTGGCTACGGCCATTTCACCACGCGGCAGAACATCCAGTTCAACTGGATCAAGCTCGCCGAGCTGCCGGACGCACTCGAAGACCTCGCCAAAGTCGGCATCCACGCGATGCAGACCTCCGGCAACAACATGCGGAACGTCACTTCGGACCAATGGGCCGGCGTCGCGCCCGGCGAGATCGAGGATCCGCGCATCTGGTCCGAGCTGATCCGCCAGCACACCACGCTGCATCCGGAATTCTCGTTCCTGCCGCGCAAGTTCAAGATCGCGATCACCGCATCGGACCATGACCGCGCGGCGATCAAGATCCACGACATCGGCTTGAGGCTGATCAAGAACGAGAAGGGCGAGACCGGCTTCGAGGTCCTGGTCGGCGGCGGTCTCGGCCGCACGCCGTTCATCGCCAAGACCATCAAGCACTTCGTGCACGGCCGCGATATCCTCAGCTACATCGAGGCGATCCTGCGCGTCTACAACCAGTACGGCCGCCGCGATAACATCTACAAGGCGCGCATCAAGATCCTGGTGCACGAGCTCGGCATCGAGAAATTCTCCCGCGAGGTCGAGGAGGAATGGCAGCACATCCGCAACTCCTCGCTCCAGATCGATGACGAGGTGATCGAAGACATCCGTTCGCGCTTCACCTATCCGGCTTACGAGAAGCTGCCGCACATGCCGGACGAGTTGCGGCAGGCCGCGGCCGATCCCGATTTCGAAGCGTGGCGCAAGAACTCGGTGGCCCCGCACAAGGTGCAGGGCTATTCCATCGTCACGATCTCGCTGAAGCCGACCGGCGGGCCTCCGGGCGACGCCACAGCCGAGCAGATGGACGCGCTGGCCGATCTCGCCGACAAATATTCCTTCGGCGAGGTCCGCGTCGGCCACGAGCAGAACCTCGCGCTGCCGCACGTCGCCAAACGCGATTTGCCCGCGCTGTGGAAGGCGCTCGACAAGCTCGGGCTCGCGACGCCCAACGTCAACCTGATCACCGACATCATCGCCTGCCCGGGTCTCGACTATTGCTCGCTGGCGAATGCGCGCTCGATCCCGATCGCGCAGGAGCTGACCCGGCGGTTCGCCAATCACGAACTCGCCAATTTGATCGGCCGGCTCCACATCAACATCTCCGGCTGCATCAATGCCTGCGGCCATCACCATGTCGGCCATATCGGCATTCTCGGCGTCGAGAAGAACGGCGAGGAGGTCTATCAGATCACCATCGGTGGTCGTGCCGACGAGAACGCAGCCCTCGGGGCCCTGATCGGCCCCGGGGTCAAGTTCGACGAAGTTGCCGATGTCATCGAAGACGTCGTGGAGGCCTATCTGGCGCTGCGTGAGCGGCCGGAGGAGCTGTTCATGGACACGGTGAAGCGCCTCGGCGTCGAACCCTTCAAGGAGCGCGTCTATGCCACTCGTTAACGGCGGAAAGATCACGGGCGACGGCTTCGCGAAGCTCGCCGTCGATACGCCGCTGCCGGAGAGCGGCGACATCCTGGTGCCGGCCGAACGTTTCCTGAGTGAAGCGGAAGGGTTGTTCAAGCGCGCCGGCAAAGTCGGCGTGATCTGGCCGAACAACCGCGATATCGCCGAGTTGGTGCCGTATCTCGGCAAGCTTGCGACCGTCGCGCTGGTGTTCCCGACCTTCCGCGACGGCCGCGCCTACAGCCAGGCTCGTCTGCTGCGCGAGCGCTACAATTACCGCGGTGAATTGCGTGCCACCGGCCAGGTGCTGCGCGACCAGTTCGTGTTCATGCTGCGCGCCGGCTTCGACGCCTTCGAGGTCAAGAAGCAGGCGGACGCGGAAGCCTTCATGCAGACAGCCAAGCGCTATTCGGTGTTCTACCAGCCGACCGGCGACGGCCGGATCACGGCGCTGCACCGGCGTATGCAGCTGCGCCACTCCGAAGGTGTTGGCACGTGAACGCGATCACCGCTCAGGTTTCGTCCGTCTCTGCGCTGCCGCCGGCGGACGAGCTCGATCGCGCCTTGCGCGATGCCTCGCCGGCGGAGGTCATCGCCGCGGCGCTGAAGACGGTCGGGCGCGACAAGCTCGCGCTGGTGTCGTCCTTCGGCACGGAATCCGCCGCGCTGCTCAAGGTCATGGCGGAGGTCGATCCGGCGATCCCCGTGATCTTTCTCGACACCGGCTGGTTGTTCGAGGAGACGCTGGCCTATCGCGACACGCTGATCGCCGCGCTTGGCCTCGAGGACGTGCGGTCGATCAAGCCCGCGGAAGAGACGCTGTCGCGCGAGGATCCCGACCGCGAGCTCTGGTTCTCCGATCCCGACGCCTGCTGCCGCATTCGCAAGGTGGAACCGCTGGCACGTGCGCTGAGGCCGTTCTCGGCCTGGATCAATGGCCGCAAGCGTTTTCAGGGCAACGCGCGCGCGGACATCCCGGTCGTCGAGGACGACGGCGCGCGGTTGAAGTTCAATCCCTTCGCCAACGTCTCGCGTGAGGAGATCGCGGCGATCTTCGCCCGCGCTAAATTACCGCGGCATCCTCTGGTTGCGTCGGGATATCTGTCGGTCGGGTGTATGCCTTGCACGAGCAGAACGACCGAGGACGAAGATTCTCGCGCCGGTCGGTGGCGGGGGCGGGCCAAGACAGAATGTGGCATTCACACGATGAAGATTTCTTAGCACGCTTACGCTGCCACGCTGCGAACAAGAAAATCCGGTTCCGTTGACTCAAGAGCGTTTCGCCCCGAGTTATGCCCGCGTGCCATCGACGACGCCGACGTCGTCGATGTGAATGGAGATGGACATGATGCGCCGTATCGTCCCGCTCGCGGCAACCTTGTTGTGGGCAAGCTCGGCTCTCGCCGCGGATATCAACCTGTTGAACGTGTCGTACGATCCGACGCGGGAGCTCTATGCCGAATTCAACAAGGCGTTCGCGACAGCCTACCAGAAGGAGACCGGCAAGAGCGTCGAGATCAAGCAGTCGCATGGCGGCAGCGGTTCGCAGGCGCGCGCGGTGATCGACGGCTTGCAAGCCGACGTGGTGACGCTCGCGCTCGCCTATGACATCGACGCCATCGCGAACAAGGGCCTCACCGCGGCCGATTGGCAGAAGCGGCTGCCGCAGAATTCGTCACCCTACACCTCGACCATCGTCTTCCTGGTGCGCAAGGGCAATCCCAAGGTCATCAAGGACTGGGACGATCTGATCAAGCCGGGTGTCGCCATCATCACGCCGAACCCGAAGACCTCGGGCGGCGCCCGTTGGAATTATCTGGCGGCCTGGGGCTTTGCGCAAAAGAAATACGGTTCGGCCGACAAGGCCAAGGAGTTCGTTGGGAAGCTCTTCCAGCAGGTGCCGGTGCTGGATACCGGCGCGCGCGGCGCCACCGTGACCTTTGTCGAGCGCGGCGTCGGCGACGTGCTGCTCGCCTGGGAGAACGAGGCGTTCCTGGCTCTGAAGGAGTTCGGTGCGAACAAATTGGAGATCGTGGCACCGCCGCAATCGATTCTGGCGGAGCCGCCGGTCACCATCGTCGACAAGGTTGCCGACAAAAAAGGCACGCGGAGCGCGGCTGACGCCTACTTGCAATATTGGTATACCAAGGAAGCTCAAGAAATCGCCGCGCGCAATTTCTACCGTCCTCGCGACGCCGAGATTGCAAAGAAGTACGAGAATGCCTTTGCCAAGGTCGAACTGTTCACGATCGACGACGTTTTCGGCGGCTGGACCAAGGCGCAGAAGGAACATTTCGCCGACGGCGGCGTCTTTGATCAGATCTACAAGAACTGATCGAGCGCTGTCTTAGGAGGCTTTTAGCAGGGGGCCCGGTGAGCGCACTCGCAGCAAGACGCCGGACATTGCCGGGCTTCGGTCTCACCATGGGGCTGACGCTGACCTGGCTGTCCGTTATCATCCTGATTCCGCTCGCCGGCCTGTTCCTGAGATCGCTCGAACTCAGTCCGGAGCAGTTCTGGAACATCCTCTCCAGCCGCCGCACGCTCAACGCGCTCCGCGTCTCCTTCGGCCTCGCCTTTGCCGCGGCCTGCGTCAACCTGGTGATGGGCAGCATCATCGTCTGGGCGCTGGTGCGTTACCGCTTCCCGGGCCGGCGCATCTTCGATGCCATCGTCGACGTGCCGTTCGCGCTGCCGACAGCGGTCGCCGGCGTGGCGCTGACCGCGCTGTTCGCCGAGAAGGGCTGGCTGGGGGCGCCGCTCGCGGCGCTCGGCCTCAAGGTCGCGTTCACCCCGGTCGGCATCTTCGTCGCCATGATCTTCATCGGCATTCCCTTCGTGGTCCGCACCGTGCAGCCGGTGCTCCAGGATCTCGACCCCGAGATCGAGGAGGCCGCGGGCAGCCTGGGCGCCAGCCGCTGGCAAACCATCGTCCGCGTGATCCTGCCCTCGCTCGCGCCGGCGCTGCTCACCGGGCTCGCGCTCGCCTTCGCCCGCGCGGTCGGGGAATACGGCTCGGTGATCTTCATCGCGGGCAATCTGCCCAATGTCTCCGAGATCGCGCCGCTCTTGATCGTGATCCGCCTGTCCGAATTCCGCTACGCCGATGCGACCGCCATCGCGGTGGTCATGCTCGTCGTCTCCTTCATCATCATCTTCGCGGTCAACCGGCTCCAGCGCTGGGCGCAGAGCCGGGTCCCGGCGCGCTGAGGGGAGTAGCGATGACGATGCAGATCGCAGACTCCGTTTCGCTCTCCTCGCCCGACGAGAAGGCGCGTGCGCATGCGGTGGCGGCGCGTGACAGTCTTCGCACCGAGCCGAGGGCGGTACGCATCACGATCATCGCATTGGCGATGATATTCCTCACCGTCTTCGTGGTGCTGCCGCTCGTGGTGGTGTTCGCCCAGGCGTTCTCGAAAGGAATTCTCGCCTATCTCGCCGCGCTGGCCGAGCCGGAGGCGCTGGCTGCAATCCAGCTGACGCTGCTGGTCGCCGCCATTTCTGTGGGCCTCAATCTCGTGTTTGGCCTCGTCGCCGCCTGGGCGATCGCAAAATTCGATTTTCCGGGCAAGACCTTCCTGATCACGCTGATCGACCTGCCGTTCTCGGTCTCGCCGGTGATCTCAGGCCTCGTCTTCGTGCTGCTGTTTGGCGCACAGGGCTATTTCGGCAGCTGGCTTAGGGATCATGACATCCAGATACTGTTCGCGGTCCCTGGGATCGCGCTCGCCACCACCTTCGTCACCTTCCCGTTCGTGGCGCGTGCGCTGATCCCCTTGATGCAGGAGCAGGGCACGCAGGAGGAGGAAGCCGCGATCTCGCTCGGCGCCTCGGGCCTGCAAACCTTCTTCCGCGTCACGCTGCCGAACATCAAGTGGGGCGTGCTCTACGGCGTCCTGCTCTGCAATGCCCGCGCAATGGGCGAGTTCGGCGCGGTCTCCGTCGTCTCCGGCCACATCCGCGGCGAGACCAACACCATGCCGCTGCTGGTCGAGATCCTCTACAACGAGTACCAGTTCGTCGCCGCCTTCGCGATCGCCTCGCTGCTGGCAATGCTGGCGCTGATCACGCTGATCGCAAAAACCGTTCTCGAACGTCATCTGGACGAAGGACAGGACGCAAGTGACCATTGAAGTCAGGAATCTCGTCAAGAAGTTCGGCAGTTTCGCAGCCCTCGACGGCGTGGACCTCAAGGTCAATGACGGCGAGCTGCTGGCGCTGCTCGGCCCATCCGGCTCCGGCAAGACCACGCTGCTGCGGATCATCGCCGGCCTCGACTGGCCCGATTCCGGCGAAGTCTCCTTCAACGGCGAGGACGCGCTGGCGCAAGGCGCGCGCGAACGGCATGTCGGCTTCGTGTTCCAGCATTACGCGCTGTTCCGCCATATGACGGTGTTCGAGAACGTCGCCTTCGGCTTGCGCGTGCAGCCGCGCGCCGTCCGCAAGGACGAGGCGACGATCCGCGCGCGGGTCAAGGAACTGCTCGATCTCGTGCAACTCGACTGGCTCGCCGACCGCTATCCGAGCCAGCTCTCCGGCGGCCAGCGCCAGCGCATCGCGCTCGCCCGTGCCCTCGCGATCGAGCCGCGCATCCTCTTGCTCGACGAGCCCTTCGGTGCGCTCGATGCCAAGGTGCGCAAGGAGCTGCGGAAGTGGCTGCGCTCGCTGCATCACGAGATCAACGTCACCTCGATCTTCGTCACCCATGACCAGGAGGAGGCGCTCGAAGTCGCCAACCGCGTCGTGGTGATGGACAAGGGCCGGATCGAGCAGATCGGCTCGCCCGACGACGTCTATGAAAGCCCGGCGACCGCCTTCGTCCATAGCTTCATCGGCGAGTCCATCGAGCTGCCGGTTCAGATATCCGATGGTGTGGTCCGGCTTGGCGATCGGCAGCTTCCGCTTGCCGCGGACGGGCTTGCGTCTGGTGCGTCAAAGCTGTTCGTGCGGCGACACGACATGGTGGTTGGTCCGCCCGGCACCGGCGCCTTCGAGGGCGCGGTTCAGCATGTCCGCAATTTCGGTCCCGTGCAGCGCGCCGAGGTTGCGCTGTCAGGGGGCGAGACTATCGAGATCGATGCTCCCCGCGGCAGGGAACTGCGCGCCGGTGACACCGTCGGCCTCGAACCTCGCCGCTACCGGATATTTGCGGGTTGAATCTCCGTCATTCCGGGGCGCGTGCCAGCGCGAACCCGGAATCTCGAGATTTTAGCGCGAGATTCCGGGTTCAGTGCTGCGCACTGCCCCGGAATGACAGCTCAGATTTTCCTCAAAATTCACCTTTCAGCCACGGTTGGTATGCAACAACGGCCCTTCTCTTGGGGGCTTCGATTCATGCGCGCCGCGGCCGCAATACTCGTCACTTTGCTTCTCGCGGGCTGCGCCGGCAATGACGCGCCGATCCAGCAGCAGCCGTCCATGTATACCGACATGGCAGTGCCCGGTGCCAAGCTCGATGCGCAGGCGGCCGCCGTGATGATATCGCAATACCGCCAGAACAACGGTCTCGGCACCGTCGTGATCGATTCCGACCTGATGCGGCTCGCCGAATCCCAGTCCCAGGCCATGGCGGCCGCCAACAAGATGGACCATGACGTCCGCGCGCCGCTCGCCAAGCGCCTCGCCACCGGCGGCTATCCCGCGACCGTCGCGGTCGAGAATGTCTCGGCGGGCTATCATACGCTGGCAGAAGCGTTTTCCGGCTGGCGCGACTCCCCGCCTCACCGCGCCAACATGCTCAAGAGCGGTGTCACAAAATTGGGCATCGCAGCGGCCTATGCTCCCGGCACCAAATACAAAGTGTTCTGGACCATGATCCTGGCCTCGACGGAGCGATAAGCCAGACTTGATCCCGGGATGCATTGACGCCGTGGCGGAGTGTCGCCACGGTGGCTCGCCTTTTGCTATTGCTCCCTTCTGCTATCGTTCCCTCATGAAAGATCATCGCCCGGCTTCCGCCAGCATCCCCGCGAACGCGCAACGTGTCCTGGTTCTCCAGGGCGGTGGCGCGCTCGGCTCGTACCAGGCCGGTGCCGTCCAGGCGCTGTGCGGCTTCGGCTTCGAGCCGGATTGGGTCGCCGGCATCTCGATCGGCGCCATCAACGCGGCCATCATCGCCGGCAATGAGGGCCGCACCCGTGTCGAACGGCTCAAGGAATTTTGGGAAATGGTGTCGGCGCCGGTGCCGTGGAAGCCGATCGGAAAGAGCGATCACAGCCGCGAACTGTTCAACTCGACCAGCGCGGCGCTGATCGCGACCTTCGGCGTGCCCGGCTTCTTCGTGCCGCGCGTGCCGCCGGCGCCGCTGTGGCCGCCGGGCCATCCCGAAGCGGAAAGCTATTACGACACCGCGCCGCTGAAGAAGACGCTGGAGCGCCTGGTCGATTTCGACCGCATCAACGATGTGAAGACGCGCCTGTCGGTCGGCGCGGTCGGCGTCACCTCCGGCAACTTCAGATATTTCGACAATTACGAGTTCAAGAAACTCGGCAAGAAGATCGGCCCCGAGCACATCATGGCCTCCGGCGCGCTGCCGCCGGGCTTTCCCTCCGTCGTGATCGACGGCGAGCATTATTGGGACGGCGGCATCGCCTCCAACACGCCGCTCGACTACGTGCTCGACACCGAGCTCGAGCGCGACATGCTGATCTTCCAGGTCGACCTGTTTTCCGCCCGCGGTGACCTGCCGACCTCGTTGCTCGAAGCCGCCGAGCGCGAGAAGGACATCCGCTACTCCAGCCGCACGCGGATGAACACCGACAAGAACAAGCAGATCCACAACGCCCGCCGTGCCGTGCGCGACCTGATCGCGAAATTACCTGATTACCTCAAGAACGATCCCTCCGTCGAATTCCTCGCCAAGGCGTCGCGCGAAAGCACGGTGACGGTGGTCCACCTGATCTATCGCAGCAAGAACTACGAATCCTCGTCCAAGGATTACGATTTCTCGCACGTTGCCATGGTCGAGCATTGGGAAGCGGGCGTGCGCGACGTGCATTTGTCGATGCGCCATAAGGATTGGCTCGAGCGGCCGCAGTCCGGCGAAACCATGGTGGCCTACGATCTCACGGGGGACGTCACCGCGACCCCGCCAAAAAGGAGCGAATAGAATGGGTAGTCTGTCAGGCAAGAACGCCGTCGTGACCGGATCGACCAGCGGCATCGGGCTGGCTTACGCACGTGCCTTCGCCGCCGCCGGCGCCAATGTCGTCATCAACGGCTTCGGCTCGCCCGAGGACATCGAGAAGGAACGTGCCAAGATCGAGGCCGACTTCAAGGTCAAGGCGATCTACTCGCCCGCCGACATGACCAAGCCCGCCGAGATCGCCGGCATGATCGCGCTCGGCGAGAAGACGTTCGGCTCCGTCGACATCCTCGTCAACAATGCCGGCATCCAGTTCGTCTCGCCGATCGAGGAGTTTCCGCTCGAGAAGTGGGACCAGATCATCGCGATCAACCTGTCCTCGGCCTTCCATGCCATCCGCGCAGCCGTGCCCGGCATGAAGAAGAAGGGCTGGGGCCGCATCATCAACACGGCGTCGGCGCACTCGCTGGTGGCCTCGCCCTTCAAGTCGGCTTACGTCTCGGCCAAGCACGGCATTGCCGGCCTCACCAAGACCGTGGCGCTGGAAGTCGCGACGCACAAGATCACCTGCAACTGCATCAGCCCCGGCTACGTCTGGACGCCGCTGGTCGAGAAGCAGATCCCCGATACGATGAAGGCGCGCAATCTGACGCGCGAGCAGGTCATCAACGACGTGCTGCTCGATGCGCAGCCGACCAAGGAGTTCGTCACCTCCGAGCAGGTCGCAGCATTGGCGCTATTCCTGTGCAGCGACGATGCCGCGCAGATCACCGGCTCCAATCTCTCGATCGACGGCGGCTGGACGGCGGAGTAGGAACCGGTGTCATGCCCCGGCTTGATATTTAGACCGGGGCATCCAGTCGTCGCTCTCAAGATCGAGCTTGCACAGCGCCGGCAGCGTCACCGCACCCGCAAGGATGCTGCCACAGGCGAGCCGCAGCACCGCGGGCCAGTGCACGCTGCGCGACCAGAGAAGGCTCTACGACAAGGCATATTGCCTTCCAGGCTCATTTAGTCGTCCGTTAAGAAGCCGGATTGATCGAGGCTGGCCGGGCGAGCGTGCGCCATAGCTGGGCCAGGAACAGGCACAAGAGATATCTCAGCCAGGCGAGGATGCGGCGGAAGTTGTGTCCGACGGCTGAGAGGACGACGTTGGCGGCATCGCCGGCGCGGCCTTTGAGGTAGCAGCGCCCGAGGTGGCCTTCCGCCTTCAGGTGTCCGATGATGGGCTCGATGGCGGAGCGGCGGCGCAGCTCGCGCTTGATGACACCGAAAACGCCGCGCTTCTGGCCGGAGATGAAGACGCGACGGGGATTTTGTGCGTCGTGGCCGCGGTATCCCTTGTCGACATAGGCCCGCTCGATCGGACAGCCGGTGAGTGTCTCGGTGCGGTCAATGACGTCCCGCAAGGTGTGACCGTCGTAGGGGTTGTCGGGCAGTGCGCTGGCGTGCAGCACGAACAGGCCACCGGGAGCCCGGCGGTTGTTGGTGACGATGGAGGCCTTCACGCCGAACTCGTAAGGCGCGCTGGCCTTGCCCTTGCCGATGCACTCCACTTCCGGGGCATGGAAGGAATAGAGCTTCCAGCCGCGCTGGCGCTGCTGCTGCGAGCGGATCTGCGTGGCCCGGCCGAGCGGGAGGGCGAACGCCTGCTCCAGTGCTGGCTGGCCTTCGATCTTGCGGCGGATGTCGCGGATGATCCGGCCCAGCCGGCTACGCAGGATACGCAACTGCCGCTGATGCCGCCTGAACTGTTTGGCATGGGCGTAGCGGCCGGCCATCATCGCGGCGGCCTTGGCGATGCGAGCATAGGATTGCCGCAGCCTGACGCCGTGCCTGATCGCCAGGCGGTTGAGCCCCTTGATGGCCGCATGCAGCAGCTTGGCATCGGTCGGAAAGGTGATGGCCTTCGGCTGCACCGTGGTGTCGACCGTAACCCGCTTGAGGTCCTGGCTGCGTAATGCACCGGCCTCGTGCGCTACCCGCAAGCTCTCGGCCAGCAGCAACTCCAGCTTGTCGCCAAGCCGCTTGCGCCAATGGCTCAGGTCCGAGCGCTCGTGCGGGAACGTGTGCTGAAAGAACTCTTCCCCGGTGAAGAACTGGAAGTATGGGTCATGGACCCAGCGCTCGCACACCTCCTCATCGGACAGCCCGTAAATGTGCTTGAGCAACAGCAGACCGATCATGAAGCGCGTCTCGATCCCGGGCCTGCCGTTCTCGCTGTAGAGCGGCGCGATCTCGCCGTCGATCCAGTCCCAATCGACCTTGCCGGCGAGCAGAACCAGCTCGTGCTTCATATTGATGATCTGGTCGAGCCGAGCCCGGAACAGATCGTTCGATCCCGTCGTCTTGTGCTTCTTCGGCCGCATCGTTCCCTCCGATGCAGACAAGGAATCATGCTTCCCGCTTCGAGGGAATCCACGAAAACCAAATCGCAAGGTTCTGACGCCCAAAGCATCAAAACCTTGCAATCTGGAAATGCCCCTTAGCCCAAATCGAGATTCCCGATCAGTGGCTTAGTCCTTCTTCACGGACGACCATTTAGTCCCGCGAGCGGCCGTCGTGTGGTGTGGCGAATATGGAGGATATGGACTACCTCGCCACGCACACGATAAAATATCCGGAATGGATAGCGACAACGGTTATTACGCGGACTTCGGAACGGTGGGTAACACGGGGCGCCAAGAAGGGCGCGACCCGAATACGCTCGACGACCTCAGCAAATCTCCGACCGACTGCTTCGGCGATCGTCGGGCTAGCATGGGCGGCATAATAGGTCGCGATGCCCGAGAGATCAGCGAGCGCCTCTTGCGTCCAGACGACCTTCATCCGCGCCTGAATTTCGCGAAGGTCGCGGCGACCTCGGCGTCCGTCGCGACCCCGCCGCGGTCTATGGAGGCCAAGGCCGCGTCGATGCTCCGCAATTCGTCCTGCGTCGCCAGATAATCCCCGCCGAGCAGCTCGCTCTCGATCTCGCTAGCGATCGCAACGAGCTCATTCTGGGCCTCCTCAGGTCAAGTCTGGGCACGCTCCAGAAGGTTTCGCAGATCGCTTGCAGCCATGGATACGACCATATCAGGTGGCGAACTGCTTGCCAATTGACTTGAACCAACTGCTATCTTCCAAACGCCAGCACGTGCAGGCCGAGGCGCTGCCGCACAATCCAGAACAGCAGCACCGTCTCGAAGGTGAGCGAGATCGAGGTCGCGGCGGCGGCGCCGTGGCCGCCGTAGCGCGGGACCAGCACGATGCAGAGCACGAGGTTCATCACGAAGGCCAGTGCATAAGTGAGCGCGCAGATCTTCTGCTGGCCGAGCATGTTGAGCAGCCGCTCGACCGGCCCGATCGCAGAGCGCACCACGAGGCCGATCGCGGCGACGAACATGATGTCGTAGCCGACGGTGAACTGCGGCCCGAACAGCCAGAGCAGCGGCTTGCCGCAAGCGAGCAGTAGGACCGTCGCCGCCAGCGACGGCCAGAACGTCCAGCCGATGGCGTGCGCCACATAGGCCGACAGCCGCGCCTTGTCGCCGCTCGCATGGTATTCGGCGAAGCGATGCGCCGTCGTTGCCGACATCGCGTAGTGGATGAAGGAGACCAACGCCAGCGTCTTCACCACGGCAAAATAGACGCCGACCTCCTCGGAGGGGCGGAATTGCTGCAGCACCAGTACGTCGGTGTAGGACAGTAGTAGGTAGAAGCTCTCGACCAGCAGGATCGGCAGCGAGACGGCGAGCCAGCTCCTTATGTCGTAGGCCTTGGGACCTGGTTCGATGTGATCGGCGAGCTTGCGGTTCAGCACCACCATCTGACCGGCCATCGCGATCCAGACCGCCCCGGCGCTCGCGACCATCGCGGCGACTGCGCCGAGATGATAGCCGAGCAGGAAGGCAGAGCCCGTGATGCCGATGATCAATGCCTGACGGATGATGAATTGGGGCATCAGGCCGAGCGGCATCCAGTCGTGCGAGCGCGCGATGCCGTCCTGGGTGTTCGCGACCACGAAGGCCGGCAGCGTCATGCAGCCGATATAGAGCGGCAGCGCCTCGGCCGGATCGATCCAGGGTGCGAGCAGCTTGACGATGCCGGCGAGGGCGAGCGACATCGCCGTCGAAACGGCAAGGGTCAGCCAGCGGCTGCCGGAGAGAAAGCCGCGCAGCAGCGCCTGCTCGCCACTGGCGCGGTACTCCGGAATGATCTTTTGCGCGGAAGCGGAGATGCCGAAATCCATCATGCTGCCGAGCAGCAGCACCCAGGTCCAGACATAGACGTAGATGCCGTAGTCTGACGTGCCCATCCAGCGCGCGAGCAGCACCTGCGAGACATAGGCAAGGCCGGCGCTGATGACACGGATGATGAAGATGGTGCCGGCCAGCCGCCGCGTCAGCGACGCCTCGCTCGAGCCGCCGGTCAGCCTGGCGCGCAACCGCGCGATCAGCCCGGCCGGTCGGGTCGTTGCGGGTTGTGCATCCATCACGGCCAATTCGAGATCCCGGGCATCCCGCATGCTGCGGCAGCCTCCGGCCTAGCAATCATTCGTTAACATTCGGTTGGATGGGCACCGTGTCGCGCCTCCCGGATCAGCGCGCGCTTGTCCGGGACGACAGCGAGATATTTGGTGCGAGCAGGGCAACTCGGTCGTCGCTGTTCCGGCCTTACCCAAACGACAGCGCAGCCTCACTCCAAATTCGTGTTGAACTCGTACGACTTCTCCGGCCCGACCAGCGTGAACTTCAGCGCGGCGCCGTCGGGCTTGGCGCCAGGAGGCAATCCGTCGAGCTCGAAGGAAAATCGCTTCACGTCCGTCGAGCCGTGCTGGACCGGCGCCGGAATCGGCAGCGCCCACTCTGATGTCGGCCCTTCCACGAACAGATTGACGTTGCGGCTGTCCGGCGTCACCACGTCGACCACCACATTCTTGGGCCCGTCGCGCTTGACGTCGCGGATGGTCAGCGGATTGGGATCACCGATATTGGCCGGCTTGGGCACGGTGTCGAGCGCCGCACGCAAGTTCGCGTCCTCGGTCGAGGCGACGCTGTTGAAGCCGAGCTCGGCGCTGGCCTCGACGGGAATGCAGAGTTTCTCGCACACCGCGTAGTTGATCTCGGCGCGCAAGGTCACCGGCTTGTCGGCGGCCTTGGCGACGATGCGCAGGGGCAGCACGACCTGGTCGCGATAACCGATCGAATGCCCGCCCGCGCCGTCGTCGAATTTCAGCGGTGCCGGCCACATGATCGTCACCGCCTCGACGTTCTCCGACTTCGAGAAGTCGAACCGCGGCGGGACGCCGGAATCGCCGGGCGAGCGCCAGTAGGTCTTCCAGCCCGGCTGGAGCTGGAAGGCGATACCGCCGAGCAGGACGGCGCCGCTGCGCGACCCCGCCACCAGCCGCACTGCGGAATGTCCGTCGCGCTGCCACGGCGACGCGTCGTCGGCACGGGCGGCGATTGCCAAAGACGACGCAAGCAGGGTTGTCGCGACGCCAATCGCCGCACGCAAGGGAACTATGCTGGACATGGCACGTCTTTACAGGGTCGCCCCGGGGCAAACCATTGAATTGCTTGTGATGGATGCATTGGAATGGAGTCCCTGCAAGCCTTGATTTGACAGCGGCCGGGCCCGACATCAGGATAGGAATTGAAACCGGAGTGCTTCACCATGGCTCCTACAGGTAAAAGGACGGGCGACAGCACCCGCAGCGCGAGCCCCGCGCTCCCCAATTCGGCCGGTTATCTCGACGGCCGCCTCCTGATTGCGATGCCGGTGATGGGCGATCCCCGCTTCGAGCGCTCCGTGATCTATCTCTGCGCCCATTCTGCCGAAGGCGCGATGGGGATCATCGTCAACCATCCCGCGGGCTCGATCGACTTTCCCGAGCTCCTGATGCAGCTCGGCATCGTCAAGAAAGGCGAGCACATCAAGCTGCCGGAAAATGCCGAAAGCATGAAGGTTCTGCGTGGCGGCCCGGTCGACACCGGACGCGGCTTCGTGCTGCATTCCAGCGACTTCTACATCGAGAACGCGACGCTTCGGATCGACGACGGGGTCTGCCTCACCGCGACCGTCGACATCCTGCGGGCGATCGCCAACGGTTCCGGCCCCAAGCACGCCATCCTCGCGCTCGGTTATGCCGGCTGGGCGCCGGGCCAGCTCGAGACCGAAATCCAGAGCAATGGCTGGCTGCATTGCGACGCGGATGCTGACCTGATCTTCGGCGACGACGTCGACGACAAATACACCCGCGCTCTTCAGAAGATCGGCATCGATCCCGGCATGCTCTCCAACGAGGCCGGGCACGCGTAGCGTTATCCTCCGCTGTAGTGCCCCACCCACCGCCGTCATGCCCCGGCTTGACGGGGGCGTCCAGTACGCTGCCGCCCATCGGCCCTGTCACCACCGTCTCGGGTACTGGATCGCGCGGTCAAGCCGGACGATGACGGTTGCTAAGTAGCGCCTACTCCGCCGCCTGCTGCTGTACCGTCGGCTCCGTGCCCGCGACCGTCGCGCGGCGCATGTCGCGGGGCTGGGACTGGTCGTAGCGGCGGACGCGGTGCATGGTCTGGCGGTTGTCCCACATCACGAGGTCATGCAGCTTCCATTTGTGGACGTAGACGAACTCTGCTTGCGTCGCGTGCTCGTTGAGATCGCGCAGCAGTAGCCGGCCCTCCGGCACGCTCATGCCCACGACCTTGCCGGCATGCGACGAGAGATACAGCGACTTGCGGCGATGGACGGGATGGGTGCGCACCAGCCGCTGCAGCACCGGCTTGAACATCTCCTTCTCCTCGTCGGTGTACTCGGTGAAGCCGAGCGATCCGCGCGAATACATCAGCGAGTGCTCGCAGACGAGGTCCTCGATCTCCGCCTTGGTCTCGTCGTCCAGCGCGTCATAGGCGGCGCGCATGTCGGCGAATTCGGTGTTGCCGCCCTTCGGGTTCACGACGCGCGCCGACAGCAGCGAGAATTTCGCCGGGATCGGGCGGAACGAACTGTCGGAATGCCACAGGCAATTGCCGAGGTTGAACAGATTGGCGCGGCTGTCCTTCGGCAGCGGCCTGCCGTCCTTGCCGAGATTGGAGACATCGTTCAGGCCCGAGGTGAGGCGGTATTCATCCGCTTTGGTGATGTTGCCGCCGCGTGCTTCCTCGCGCTGGCCGAAATTCAGCGCAAAGGCCATCTGCTGCTCGTCGGTGATGTCCTGGTCGTGGAAGACCAGCACGGCGTATTTGTCCATGGCGGCCTCGACCTCGCGCGCCTCATCCGCCGTGAGGGGCTTGCGCAAATCGAGGCCAGACACCTCGCCGACGAAATGTTTCTGAAGCTGCCGGATGGCGATCGTCATGGCGTTCTCCCGCATTTGCGAGCGGTTTCTCCGCTCTGTTTGCGGGAAAAAATGACTCCCGCATCCCGCGATGTCAACGCGCCTCGTGCATGGCTCTCACGCGTTCCGCGCCATCAGCCCGCCGTCGACCGGGATCACGGCGCCGGTGAGGAAGGAAGCCGCCGGCAGGCAGAGACTGAGCGTCATATGCGCGACCTCCTCGGGGTCGCCGTAGCGGCCGAGCGCAGTGCGGCGCTTGGCGTAGATGGTCTTGTGCTCCTCCGAGATGCGATCGGTAATGGCGGTGCGGATCGGCCCCGGACAGATGCAGTTGACGGTGATGCCCTCGCGGCCGAGCTCCACCGCGAGCGAGCGGGTGAGGCTGGCAACGCCGCCTTTCGCCGCCGAATAGGGACTGTGCAAGGCGGTGGCGCCGAGCGCCTCGGTCGAGGCGATGTTGACGATGCGCGGGCTCTTCGACTTCCGCAAATGCGGCAGCGCGGCGCGGATGATGCGGGGATGTGCCGTCAGCATCACCGCGAGGCCCTTGGCCCATGCGTCCTCATAGGCCTCGTCGTCGATCGCGACACGCACCGAGATGCCGGCATTGTTGACGACGATGTCGAGCCCGCCGAAACGCGCGGCGATATCGCCGACCACGCGCTTGATTTCGCCGGCGTCGGCGACGTCGAGCTTCCAGGCCCGCGCCGATCCGCCGCTCGCTGCAATCTCCCTGGCAACGGCATGCGCGCCTTGCTCGTCGAAATCCGTGACCGCGACGTTCGCGCCTTCAGAGGCGAACACGCGTGCGGTGGTGCGTCCCATGCCGCTGGCCGCGCCGGTGACGAGGACGGTCAGGCCCTTCACGGACCGGCTGAGCTCTCTGAATTCGGCCATGCTGTTTTCCTCGCGCCCTGCTCGTTCTTGTTATGATTGACAAGGCTGTCATCGATCCGCAGACAGGTCAAACAAGCAGAACAACAGGGGAGGCCGCGATGGCGAACGAGCTCGATTTCTCAGGCAAGCAGGTGCTGGTGGTCGGCGGTTCCAGCGGCATCGGCAACGGCATCGCGCAGGCCTTTCGCGCCAGAGGTGCGGATGTCGCGGTATGCGGCACGCGTGCTCACGCAACGGAATATTCGCCCGAGGAAGGCTCCGATCTCAACGGTCTTGCGTATGCGCAGCTCGACGTCAGCAATCCCAACGCGATCGAGGCGTTCAAGCCGTCTTTCGCGCGGCTCGACATCCTGGTGCTGGCACAGGGCGCGGTGATCTATCGCCGCGGCGAATTCGAGATGGCGGGTTTCCGCAAGGTCGTCGAGGTCAATCTGATGAGCCTCATGGCCTGTGCGACGCGGTTTCATTCCATGTTGCGGGACGCGAAGGGCTCGCTGATCATGGTGTCCTCGACCGCCGCCTATCACTCCACCATGGGCAATCCCGCCTACAACGCCTCGAAGACCGGCGCGGTCGGATTGACGCGCACGCTGGGCGAGGCCTGGGCCGAGGACGGCATCCGCGTCAACGGCATCGCGCCCGGCCTCGTCGACACCAAGATGACGAAGGTGACGACCCACAATCCCAAGCGGCTCGAAAGCGCGCTGGCGCGCATCCCGCTGCGGCGATTGGGCACGCCGGCCGACATGGCGGGCGCGGCGCTGTTCCTGGCGTCGCCGCTGTCGTCCTACATCGTCGGCCAGACGCTGGTCGTCGATGGCGGTCTCATTCTATAGGCCACGACAAGGAACCGCGCTGCGTCTGATCGGTTACTTCGGCTGATCACCGAGGAGGATCATCATGGACACGGATCGGATTGTTGGATCGGCCAAGGAATACGCCGGCCGCGCGGAAGGCGCGATCGGAGACATGGCGGGTGATGCGAAGACGCAGGCGTCGGGCAAGGCGCGGGAAGCCGCGGGCACGGTGCAGAATCTGTACGGCCAAGCCAAGGACGCCGTGCGGGAAGCCACGGACACCGCCGCCGGCTACGCCAAGGACGCCTATGAGAACAGCGGCGAGACCTTCCGCGATGGCACGCAGGCGCTGTCGAAGAAGGTGCAGGACAATCCGCTCGGCTCACTGCTGGTCGCCGGCGGCATCGGCTTTGCGCTCGCGCTCCTGATGTCGCGCCCCGCCCGCCGGCCGCCCCCGCGCTGGCGCTATTAAAGGCCGAGCGACAAACACGCGTTCTCCTGCCCCGGACGCGCTGCAGCGCCAAGGCGCTGCTGCGCAGAGCCGGGGCCCATTCTTCGTGAATGCAGTTCTTCGTGAATGCAGTTCGTGATGCCGCACGAACTGGGTCTCGGCTCGGCGTCACAACGCTTCGCGCTGAGCCGCGTCCGGGACACCAGACCTTGGCTTAGAAACTACCGGACGACTTCCGCCGATCGCCCGACATTGCCGGGCGGACGCGGAATCGCGGGGTTCGGATTCGGGTTGCGCGGCCCAGGCGCTGGCGCCAGTTGACGTGGCGGCGGTGGCTGCGGCGAGCCGAAGCCAAAGAAATCCCGGAACTGCGGTGCAGCCTGTGCGGGCTGCTGCGGCGGCATCGGCGGCCTCTTCGGCGCGAGCTTGGGCGGCGCGATCGCGGCGGCCGGCCCCGGCGAGCCGGGAGCCGCGGCGCCGCCGTCAGGCGTCGTCGTCGCAACAGGCGTATCGCCCTTAGCCTGCTCGCGGCCGACTTCGCGGCGCGGCCAGGCATAATCGTCGGCACGCCCCGCCGGAGCGGTCAGCGGCTCGCCCTTCACCATCGTCTTCGCCGCGAGCGCATCGACGGCGGCGGGACGCGAGCCCGGTCCGCCCAGCAATTGATCGGCCGAGATCGAGGCTGCAACCAGCGGCACGATCGGACCGGCCAGCGGCCGCGGCGCGGGCTTGCCGGGCTCGGCGCTGGTGTCCGGCGTCGCCGGCTCGCTCGGCAGCGCGATCGGGCCGGAGCGTCCCGCGAGCAGGCGCGTGATCTCGCGCTCGACATAGTGTGCGAGCTTGCGCGCGCCGGGCTTGGTGAAGAAGACGCCGTCGGAGCTGCGGAGCTGGCGGATCTGGCCTTCGAAATCCGGGCCCTTCTGGAGGAAGCGGCCGGCTTCGTCGACGAAGCCGTCCCAGACGTCGATATAGGTGATGCCGGCCTTGGCCGCGCCTTCACGATAGAGCGAATCCAGGAACAACATGTCCGCCGTGCCCTTCTGCCCGCGGATAGCGGGAAGACCGACCCAGAGCACCGGCACGCCCTTGGCCTTGAGGATGTTGGCCAGCTCCTCGATCTTCTTGCCGTAGAGCTCGATCCAGCGCTCGTCGCGGAATTCATAGAGGCCGTTCGGATTGCGCGCGGTCTTCTCCGGCGCGGCCGCAGGCGTATCGGCATTGTCGGCATCATCCTGCGGCAGGTCGGCATCGGCAGGCTTGTCGTCCGGCTTGGCGGCGCTATCGGCGCCGGGCTTCGTCTCGCCGGGCTTGGCCGGCGGCTTGGCGCGCGCGCCCTTGTCGTTCTTCTTGTCCTTGTCCTGATCCTTGGCCTTGTCCGCCACCGGCTCGCGGATGGCGGCGCGGTCGTTGAGGCCGAGCATGACGACGATGACATCGGGCTTCTCGGTCTCGAGGATGCCCCTGGCCGCCGCCGCCCAATCCGAGGGCTCGCCCCTGGGCTGGTACTTGATCAGGCCGGACGTCGTCTTGTGCTTGCGGATCACGCCCATGTCAGGCTGCTCGCTGTAGGCATCCTCCAGGCCATAGGCGAGCCAGTCGGCCATGGCATCGCCGATCACCAGCACGTTCTTCTCAGGGATGGTGTCGCGTTTGGCCGGCGCCGGCGCGCGCGAAAAATCCTGGCGCGGCGCCTGCGGCGCTTGCTGCTGGAAGGGCGTGAAGAAGTCGCCGCCGAACCAGCCGCCGCCGCCTCCGCCGCGTTGGGGCGGTGGGGCCGCGCGTTGCGGCGGTCCGCCGAAGCCGGGGAAATTGAAGAATTGCGCCGAGGCGGGGGCCGCCACCGACACCAGGATTGCAAGCGCCGTCCCCAGCGCGATCAGCGGGCCGGTCTCGGTCAGCGCCTTGAACAGGGACTTCTTCGACATGCGATCTCGGGCACGCGCGATGGGGACTAAAGTTAGCTCGATATAATAACGGAATCCGGCGCCAAACGGGCAAATTCCATTGCAGATTTCTCGGTCCATACACCGGGGAACAGCCGCCGCCGTCAAGGCTGCCTGGCAAAATCCCCGTTCAGGGTTACTTTCGGCGCGATTTTATCGCCCGCGCAGCCGGTCCAGCACGTCGGAGGAGGCAAATCCGTCCGCGGGCACCCCGATGGAGGCCTGGAAATGGCGCAGGGCTTCCCGTGTCTGGCCGCCGAACTGGCCGTCCGGGGTGCCCTTGTAGAAGCCGCGCTGGGCCAGCAGCTGCTGCAGTTCCAACCGCTCGGTGCGCGACAGCTCCCGCTCCTGCCGCGGCCAAGGCTGCACGAAGGGCTGCCCTCCGCGCAGGCGGTCGGCGAAATGGCCGATCGCGAGCGCATAGGCCTCGGCCGGGTTGTACTTCATGATGACGCGGTAGTTCTGGAGCATCAGGAAGCCGGGTCCTTGCGCGCCTGCCGGTGCCAGCAGATAAGCCTTCTCCGCCGGATGCGGGAACGGCTGATTGGTCGCCCGCTTGAGCCCGAGCTTCTCCCATTGCGCGATCGGCATCGCCTTGGCGCGGTCGGCCAGCATGTAGTTGAAGCCTTGCGGCACCACGACCTCAAAGCCCCAGGTCTGGCCGGCCTGCCAGCCGTCCTTCTTCAGATTGTTGGCGGTGGACGCGATCAGATCGGTCGGATTGTCGACGACGTCGCGCCGTCCGTCGCCGTCGCCGTCGACGGCAAAGCGCTTGAATGCGGTCGGCATGAACTGGGTCGGGCCGAAGGCGCCGGCCCAGGAGCCGCGGAGCTGCTCCGGGCGCAGATCGCCGCGGTTGAGGATCTCCAGCGCGGACAGGAATTCGTCCTTGAAATAGGCCTGGCGGCGGCCGATGCAGGCGAGCGTTGCGGTCGATTGCAGCACGCTGCGGTCGCCCATCTGCGTCGAGTAGTTGGACTCGATGCCCCAGATAGAGGCGATGATGTAGCGGTCAACGCCTGTGGCCTTTTCGGTGGCGTCGAACTGCGCCTTGTATTTGGCGAGGACCTCGCGGCCCGTGGCGAGGCGGTTGTCGTTCACGAGGATGTCGAGATAGGCCCAGATCGATTTGGTGAACTCCGGCTGCGAGTCCATCAGATCCATGATGCGCAGGTCAGGTGAGAGCCCGGCCGTGAAGCGCTGGAAATTCTCCTGGGTGATGTTGCGCCGTGCGGCATCGGGCCACATCGCCGCGACGCAATTGTTGAAGTTTCCCGCGGCCTCGCGGATCGCGGCAGCCGTCATCAGCGGATGGCCGGATGCGCCGTCCTCGCCGCTCCAAGGGGGAGCTCCCGTTGGCGCGCCCGGCGCAGGTTGCGCGGGCGCCGGGTTCTGGCCGGAGAAGATGCCGCCGAACAGATTGGACAGGCCGTTCTGCGCCTGGGCGTGCGCGCCGACAGGCAGCAGCAAAGCCGTGGCAACCATCGCCCCGCCGATGACGGACCCAGCCTGTCTTGCCTGTCGTGCCGCTGATTGCATCATGTCCCACCCGTCGGCTTGAAATTCCGCCATCAGGAGGCCTGTTAGGCGTTGTCAATAGCTTAACAAAGGTGAAATTTTGGTGACGGCCTTTTTCTTAACTCTGTCGGGGCGAGGCCCCACATCCGCCTTTGTTGGCGGTTGCAAACAGGTTAGCAAGAACCCATTGCGCCGTTCACGTCCTCAGGTATTCGATCGATCCCATGAAAATTCGCAAAGCCGTATTCCCCGTCGCCGGCCTCGGCACCCGCGTCCTGCCTGCCACCAAGGCGATGCCGAAGGAAATGCTGACCATCGTCGACAAGCCGCTGATCCAGTACGTCTATGACGAGGCGAGGGAGGCCGGCATCGAGCACTTCGTCTTCGTCACCGGTCGCAACAAGAACGTGATCGAAGACCATTTCGACCGGATGTTCGAGCTCGACGCGACGCTCAGTCAGCGCGGCAAGAAGGCCGAGCAGGAGATCCTGGCGCAGAACCAGCCGGAAGCCGGCGCCGTCAGCTTCACCCGCCAGCAGGCGCCGCTCGGTCTCGGCCACGCGGTCTGGTGCGCGCGCGACATCGTCGGCAACGAGCCGTTCGCGGTCGTGCTGCCCGACGAACTCGTGCTCAACACGCCCGGCTGCCTGAAGCAGATGATCGAGATGGCGTCCTCGCTCGGCGAGAAATCCAATCTGGTCGCGGTCGAGGCGGTGCCCGACCATCTCACCCATCAATACGGCATCTGCGGCGTCGGAAGACGCACCGGCAAGATGTTCGAGGTCGACGGCATGGTCGAGAAGCCCGCCAAGGGCACGGCGCCCTCCAACCTCTCGATCACCGGCCGCTACATCCTCCAGCCGGAGATCTTCAAGATCCTGGAGACCCAGGAGCGCGGCGCCGGCGGCGAGATCCAGCTCACCGACGCCATGATCGGCCTTGCGAAGACGCAGAAATTCTACGGTGTCGAATTCGAAGGCGAGCGCCACGATTGCGGATCCAAGCCCGGCTTCCTCCGCGCCAACATCGCCTACGGCCTGAAGCGCCCGGAGTTGCGCGACGGGCTGATCGCGGAGATGAAGAAGTATCTGGGGCAATAAATATCTGGGCCAATAGCGGAGCCACAAACTCCGCCGTCGTCCCTGCGAACGCAGGGACCCATACCGCGCGCTTCATCGGTTGCGTTCGGTAGCAATACCGAACGGCAAGTTCTCGCCAAATTCCTTCCTGTGGTTATGGGTCCCCGCGTTCGCCGGGACGACAGCTGCGGTGTGGCAGATTGCGTCGACCTACGCGACGCCAATGTGTCTCATGCCGCCAGCGACAGCTGCGGCGAGCTCGCCACCACGGACCGATTGCGCCCGCCCGCTTTCGCCGCATAGAGCGCCTTGTCGGCGGCGGCGACCAGGACCGGCCAGTCCATGCCGGCAACGGGAACGAGGCTGGCGATGCCGCAGGACACCGTGGAGATGGTCTGGTCGTCGGACCAGCCCTGCACCTTGAGGCGGATCGTCTCGGCGACCTTGAAGGCGTCGTTGGCGGAAATGTTCGGCAGCAGCACCGCGAATTCCTCGCCGCCATAGCGGGCGGCGCAGTCGCCGCCCCGGCTCACCGAATCCGAAATGCAGATGGCGATGCCGACCAGCACCTGGTCGCCGGCCTGATGCCCGAACGTGTCGTTGTAGGCCTTGAAGTGATCGGCATCGATCATCAGCAGCGCGAGCGGCGCCTTCTGGCGCATCGCACGCCGCCACTCGACGTCGATGACGGCATCGAACTTGCGGCGGTTCTTCAGGCCGGTGAGGGCGTCCGTGGTCGCCATCTCCTCGAGCTTGCGCTCGGCTTCGGCGCGCCGGCTGATCTCGCGTGCGAGCACCAGGGTCGAGGCCAGCACGAACAGGATGAGTGCCACGACCACGGCGCCGATGCGAAAGGCCTCTCTCTGCCACAGCTCGAACACGGCGTTCAGCGGCTTGCCTGCCACCACGAACAGGGGTCCGCTGCCGCCGCTGCGGGCATAGAGCCGCGGCGTCGGATCGACCGGTCCCTGCCCCGAGTACGAGGCGCCGGCAGGCAGATTGTCCGCCTTCCAGCTCCGATGGTCGTTCAGATTCGTTCCGATGATGTCGAGATCGAACGGCCGCCGCATCATGATGGTGCGGTCGCGCTTGAGCACGGTGATGGTGTCGTCGGGGTCGAGGCTCAGCCGATCGAACAATTCATGGAAATAGCTGAAACGGATCGAGCCGGTGACGACGCCCATGAAGCCGCCATCGGCATCGCTGATGCGCCGGCTCAGGACGATGGAATAGGCACCGCGAAACAGCATGGGACGGCTGATGAAGAGCCCGGCGCCGGGATTGTCGCGATGAACCTTGAAGTAATCCTCCTCGCCCCGATTCTCGGTGAGGGGATCGAGCGTGGAGGCGTCCATGATCAGCCGTCCCTCGGCATCGAATACCTGGATGGCGCCGAAATGCCTGGCGTTGGTCGCATGGTCGAACAGGATCAGGTGGCGGATCGGCTTGGAAACCGTCGCGAGCTCGGGCAGCAGCATGTTGCTGGCGACCGCCTTCAGCGAGAGATCGTAGATCTCGACGTTCCGGCTGACGTCGGACTCGATCGTCGTCGCCAGATTCTCCAGCGTCTGGCGGGCGAGCGCCTCCTCGCCGCGGCGCATGTCCAGCATCACGTTGACGCAAATGGCGGAGAAGCCGATCACCGTCACGACGGACGAGATGATCAGCAGCTTCGCCGAAATTCGCCACGGCCGGCGGGCCGTGATCTCGCGCCATCCAGACAGCATCGCTTGCTCCGCGATCCTAGTGGATGCGCCCGAAAGCTTGAGTAGTGTTTAAGGCAGGACGGCGCTGCCGCAATGAGTTAAGAAACGGTTTATGCGGTGCACGGTTTTGGGCAGCCCATGTGAGCGGGACGAGAGGACGATCGTGAACGACTACCACGCGTTGCGCGACTATCTGATGCGGCAGAAGCAGGACGAGTTCGTGCTGAGCTTCGAGCAGATCGAGGAGATCATCGGCGCCGCCCTGCCGCGCGCGGCGAACCGCGCCTCCTGGTGGGACAGCCTGCGCAGCCCCGACATCCAGATGCCGCAACGCGAAGCCTGCCTCGCCGCCGGCTTCGTGGCGACGCGGATGCCGGATGGTGCGAGCGTAAGGTTCAGGAAAAAGAAGGGTGATCGGCGGCGCTAGCGGCGGCTAGGTCGGTGCAGATCCCTCGACAACAAACAGTATTGTAGGGTGGCCAAAGCGAAGCGTGCCCACCATAAGCTAGAGCGGCATGCGGGGAGAAATGGTGGGCACGGCGCAAGTGCGCCTTTGCCCACCCTACGGGACTCGTGATCAGCTCGCCGCTTCCAGCCGCACTTCCGTCAGCAGGCGCATCGCGGCATCCGCGTCCATCGGCTCGCCGAAGGCGAAGCCTTGCGCGTATTCGCAGCCCATCTGGTAGAGCTCGACCGCGTCGGAATCGGTTTCGGCGCCCTCGGCCACCACGTCCATGCCGAGGTCGTGCGCGAGCGCGATGATCGACTTCAGGATCACCGGACGCGTGCCGCGGCTGGTGGTGCGCACGAAGGACTGGTCGATCTTGATGGTGTCGAACGGGAAGCGCTGGAGATACGCCAGCGAAGAATGGCCGGTGCCGAAATCGTCGAGCGAGAGGCCGGTGCCGAGCTCACGGATCCGCGTCAGCATCTGTGCCGCATGCTCCGGATTCTCCATCACCAGCGATTCCGTCAGCTCCAGCTTCAGCGTGCCGCGCGCCACCGAGGAGCGCGACAGCACGGTGCGGACATCGTGAATGAGGTCATGACGGAGCAATTGCCGTGACGACACGTTGACCGAGGCGAAGATCGGCTCGCGCGAGCGCATCGCGCGCTGCCACACGGAGAGCTGCTTTGCGGTCTGGTCGAGCACGAACATGCCGAGATCGACGATCAGGCCGGTCTCTTCCGCGATGGTGATGAATTCCGACGGTGCCATGCGCCCGAGCTTCGGATGGTCCCAGCGTGCCAGGGCTTCGAAGCCGGCGATCGAGCGATCCTCCAGCCGCACGATCGGCTGGTACAGGATCGTGATCTCCTGCCGCTCGATGGCACGGCGCAGTTCGCTCTCCAGCGTCAGGCGGTCGGTCTTCCGCGCACGCATCGCCGGCTTGTAGACGTCGATGCGGTCGCCGCCGATCCGCTTGGAGTGATACATCGCGAGCTCGGCGTCCTTGATGATCTCGTCCGTGAGCTGGACTTGCGGGTCGGAGAGCGCGAGGCCGATCGAGGCCGTGAGGAAGATCTCGCGATCGTTGAAGGCGATCGGGGCGCGGATGGTCTTGCGGATGGTCTCGGCGAAAGCCGTGATGCGCGCCGGGTCCTGCTCCGACAGCAGGATCAGGCCGAACTGGTCGCCGGCCATCCGCGCCAGCGTGTCCTGCGGCTTCAGGATGCGGGTGAGGCGGCGGGCGAGAGTGAGCAGGATGGAATCGCCGACCGCGATGCCGACGGAATCGTTGACCTGCTTGAAGCGGTCGAGGTCGATCACCATCAGCGTCGGCCGCAGCGTCGGCATGGTCTTGGCGAAATGCGCGACCGCGCCCAGCCGGTCCATGAACAGCTTGCGGTTGGGCAGGCCGGTGAGATTGTCATGCACGGAATCGTGCAGCAGGCGCTCCTCGGCGTTGCGCAGCTCAGTGACGTCGGTCAGCGTGCCGACCACGCGCGAGACCTCGCCGTCGGAGCCGACCACCGGCCGCGCCTTCAGCGCGAACCACATGAAGTGACCGTCCGGGGTGCGCAAACGGAAATCCTGCACCAGGCGGCCGCGGCGCTGGTCGAGCACGCTGTCGAGGGCGGCGCGGAAACGGTCCTGGTCGAGCGGGTGCAGTACCTCTAACCAGGACGCGGCCGGGCCTTCCAGCGTGCCGCGCTTGAGGCCGAGCAGGGCCTCGGTCTCCGGGCTGGTGAAGACCTTGTCGGCGGAGACGTCCCAGTCCCAAATCAGATCGCCGGAGCCGGCCAGCGCTAAGGCCCGCCGCTCGATGTCTGAGACGACGCCGGTGCTGGCGCTGCCGCCGGCGAAGGCATGCTGCATCACGGTGAAGCCGATCAGCATCACGATCAGCACGAGGCCGCCGAGCAGCGCCGGGCCGACGATGTCGTTGGTGACGGAGCCTGCCACCGTCATGCCGGCCGCGACCACCCAGACCACCAGCAGGAACCAGGTCGGGATCAGCAGCACCGCGCGGTCGAAGCCGTGGGTGGAGAGATAGACGATCAGCGCAAAGCCGGCGAAGGCGATCAGCACCAGCGACATGCGGGCGATGCCGGAGGCCACGGCCGGATCGAACAGCGCCAGAGCAACCAGGGCCCCGAGGAAGAGCAGCCAGAGCACCGTGATGTGCGAGTAGCGCACGTGCCATCGACTGAGGTTGAGATAGGCGAACAGGAACACGAGCAGCGTCGCTGCCAGGATTGCCTCGCCCGCCGCGCGCCAGATGCGCTCGGCGTTGTTCGACATGTCGAGCACCTTGCCCCAGAAGCCGAAATCGACGCCGATATAGACCAGCACCGCCCAGGCCAGCGCCGCAGCAGCCGGGAACATGATGCTGCCCTTCACCACGAACAGGATGGTCAGCACCAGCGCGAGCAAGCCGGAGATGCCAATCACGATGCCCTGGTACAGCGTGAACGAGTTGACCTTGTCCTTGTAGGCTTCCGGCTCCCACAGATAGAGCTGCGGCAGCTTGTCGGTGCGCAGCTCCGCAACGAAGGTGACGACGGCGCCGGGGTCGAGCGTGATACGGAACACGTCCGCGGTGGCGCTTTCCTGGCGTTCCGGCCGGTCGCCGATCGAGGGCGTGATGGTGGCGATGCGCGACAGGCCGAGGTCCGGCCAGAGCAGCCCCGAGGAGACGATGCGATAATGCGGGGCGACGATCAGGCGGTCGAGCTGGTCATCGGTGTTGTTGGCGAGCGCGAACACCACCCAGTTCTGGCCGCCTTCGCGGGCGCGCACCTCGATGCGGCGGACGATGCCGTCGGTGCCGGGCGCGGTCGAGACCTGGATGCGGTCGGCGTCGCTGCGCTGGTGCTCGATCACGCCGGTGAGGTCGATCGCGGCCGCGTCACTGCGAACGCTGACAGCGTCGAGCGCGCGTGCAGGGGACGCGGCAACGAGCATCATGAGGCCCAGCGCGATGGGCGCGAGGCACCTGATCAGACGCAAGGTCAGTTCTCCGCGTTCGACGCAAACTTCGAGTGCAAGGCGATTCTTAAGAGGCGATTTCAAACCGAACGGAAGTGGTTCGGTGCGTCGCGATAGATGCCACGAAAGCGAGGAAAATCAAAGACTTTCCGCCCGGCCCTGTGGGTCGGCGGCCTACACCTCCAACACAATTTTGCCAATATGTGCGCTGGTTTCCATGCGCCGGTGCGCATCAGCTGCCTTTTCCAGCGGGAAAGCGCTGTCCATCAGCGGCTTGATGCGGCCTTCGCGCAAAAGCGGCATCACTTTCTGTTCGATCGCGGCGACCATGGCTGCCTTGTCCGCATTACTACGGGGGCGCAGCGTCGAGCCGGTATGGGTGAGGCGCTTCACCATCACCTTGGCGATGTTGACGCTGACCTTGGGGCCATTGAGGGTCGCGATCTGCACGATACGGCCGTCGACCGCGGCGGCATCATAGTTGCGGTCGACATAGTCGCCGGCGACCATGTCGAGGATCAGATTGACGCCGGCCTTGTTGGTCTCTTCCTTGACCACGGCCACGAAGTCTTCGTTCCTGTAGTTGATGGCGCGGTCGGCGCCCAGCTTGAGGCAGGCATCGATCTTGTCCTGCGATCCGACAGTGACGAGCACCTTGGCACCGAACGCTTTGGCAAGCTGGATCGCGAGGGTGCCGATGCCGGAGGAGCCGCCATGGATCAGCAGCGTCTCGCCGGCCTTCAGGCCACCGCGCTCGAACACGTTGTGCCACACCGTCATCAGGGTTTCCGGCAACGCGCCCGCTTCCTTGATCGAGAGCGACGGCGGCACGCTCATGGCCTGGGCGTCTTGGGCGATGCAGTACTGCGCATAGCCGCCGCCAGCGACGAGCGACATCACCTTGTCGCCGATCTTGTGCCGCTTGGCATTGCTGCCGACCGCGACCACTTCGCCCGCGATCTCCAGGCCCGGCAGGTCGCTGGCGCCGGGCGGCGGCGGATAGGCGCCGGAGCGCTGCGCGACGTCGGGCCGGTTAACGCCCGCAGCCTCGACCTTGACCAGGATCTCGTCGGGCCCGGGCTGCGGCACTGCGCGTTGTTCCGGCACCAGCACCTCCGGTCCGCCAGGCGTGGAGATGGCAACCACGGTCATTTGCGCGGGCAGCTTGTCCATGATGTGTCCTTGAGCAAAGGTGCGGGAGAAACGAGGCCATTGCTTAGCCAGCGCGCTTCACGCTGGCAACCGCCCAGGCCCGTTTGGAGGACACGAACGCAGGAGGAACGAGGATGCCGACGGAAGACGACGACCGCCCGCGCAAGAAGATCAGCCATGAGATCGGACAGGATCTCTCACTATTGTCAGTGGAGGAACTGACCGAGCGCGTCACCCTGCTCAAGTCCGAGATCGCAAGACTGGAAGAAGCCGCCACCAGGAAGCGCGCCTCGCGCGATGCGGCGAACAGTTTTTTCAAGTCGTAGGAACTCTCGTGTCCCGGACGCGGTGCAGCGCGTAGCGCTGCTCCGCAGAGCCGGGACCCATGCCTCTCCAAACACCTTGGCCAAAAGGTTCTAGGCCCCGGCTCAGCAGTGCAGCACTTCGTGCCGCACCGCGTCCGGGGCACGAGACCTTAGATCGGCCACTGGCCGACATGGCTAACGAACTCTCAAAAATTTAGCTCGTTTACCGTCGATTAAGCTTTCGGGTTTATGACTGGCGCTGTCCTCGTTTGGACACCGAGTGGCTCCTGTCCACTCTGTTTGACGCCTCCCTGTTATCAACTTTCAAAGCCGCCGGTCTCCGGCGGCTCTTTTTTGCGTCCTGATCGCTCGTTTGCGTCTCATGCCGGTTGCATTCCGAGGAATGACCCGCGGAAACCATATCCGCGCTTGTCACTGGACTCCGCGTCTCGCCCGGGCAATGATTTGTTCATCATAAGCCGGCGCCAAGCCGGACAGTCAAACAGTTGCGTAAGGGGCGTTAACCATGGAACGTTTGCAGGCCGACGGCGCTCTCGTTCAACTCAGCGAGCGGTTCACCAATTCTGCGGCGTTCGGCGTCCTGTTCCGTGAGGGTATGGACCTCGTCGAGGAGACCGCCGCCTATCTCGACGGCGCCGGCCGCACCGAAGCCAAGGCGCTCGACCGCGCCGTCAGCCTGACCTATGCGACCGAGAGCATGCGTCTCACCACCCGCCTGATGCAGCTCGCCTCGTGGCTGCTGCTGCACCGCGCGGTGAAGGAAGGCGAGATGACGCTGAGTCAGGCCAACCGCGAGAAGACCAAGGTCAAGCTCACCGCCGCCGATCCGGGTCCCGCCGACACCATCGAGAAGCTGCCCGCGCAGCTCCAGGATCTGATCCATCGCTCGATGAGCCTGCAGACCCGCGTGCGTCGCCTCGACACCACCATCCACACCCCGCCGGCCGAGCACGTCGCGATCGGCAACCCGCTGGTGCCGCACCTCAACGCGCTGAAAGCCGCGTTCGAGCGGTAGGCTATCGACAATCACAGCCGTCATTCCGGGGCGCGACAAAGTCGCGAGCCCGGAAGCCATAACTACGATCGGGAGTATGGATTCCGGGCCCGCGCCCAAAGGCGCGTCCCGGAATGACGGGAAACAAAAACGCCCCTGGTCTCCCCAGGGGCGTTTTTCGTAGCGGCCTTGCGGCCGGATCAATCCTTTTTGAGAAAGCCCGAAAACTTCTTCTGGAAGCGCGAGACGCGGCCGCCGCGATCCAGGATCTGGGTGTTGCCGCCGGTCCAGGCCGGGTGCGACTTCGGGTCGATGTCGAGGTTCAGTGTGTCGCCTTCCTTGCCCCAGGTGGAGCGGGTCAGGTACTCGGTTCCGTCGGTCATGACGACCTTAATCGTATGATAATTCGGGTGAATTTCGGCTTTCATGGCAATTCCTCGGCGCCCCGGCGCCTTTCTGGGTGGCTAGCGAATGACGGATTTGGCCGGCTCTATACCTCACGAACCCCTGTAAAACAAGCCATGGCGCGCGCGAACCGGGCTTCCCCCTAAGGGACTTCCCGGATTTGCCACCATTCTTCCACCGGCCTATTGGGAGCTAACGAATGCAATGGGTCGGATCTCATGAGCGCAGTGGAACGGCTTGATGACCAATATGTCGATCAGCCCGAAATGAATTCCGCGGACACCCCGTCGATCGAGGCCGATCTGATCGAGCAGCCGGCCAAGGGCCGTGCGAAGCTCCGGCCGCTGCTCGCGCTCGCGCCCTATGTGAGCCGCTACCGCGGCCGCGCCGCGCTCGCCTTCGTCGCGCTGACGGTCGCCGCGCTGACCACGCTGCTGGTGCCGGTCGCGGTGCGCCGGATGATCGATTTCGGCCTGACGCCCGAAGGCATCGAGCTGATCAACAGCTACTTCTCGGTGATGCTCGCGGTGGTCGGCGTGCTCGCGCTCGCGAGCGCGGCGCGCTACTACCTCGTGATGACGATCGGCGAGCGCATCGTCGCCGATCTCAGGCGCGACGTCTTCGGCCATCTGCTCTCGCTCTCGCCAACCTTCTTCGATTCCGCGCGCAGCGGCGAACTGATCTCGCGCCTCACCGCCGATACCACCCAGATCAAATCCGCGGTCGGCGCCTCGGTGTCGATCGCGCTGCGCAATCTGATGATGTTCCTCGGCGCCGCCGCGATGATGGTGATCACCAGCCCGAAATTGTCGGGCTTCGTGCTGCTGGCCATTCCGCTGATCGTGCTGCCGCTGGTGGCGTTCGGGCGCTGGGTGCGACGGCTGTCGCGCAATGCGCAGGACACGCTCGCCGACGCTTCGGCCTATGCGGGCGAGCTGGTCGGTGCGATCCGCACCGTGCAGGCCTATACCAGCGAGCAGTTCGCCGAAAAGCGTTTCGGCGGCAATGTCGAGCAGGCCTATGAAGCCGCGCGCACCTCGACCCAGGCTCGTGCGGTGCTCACCGCCATCATCATCTTCATCGTGTTCGCCAGCGTGGTCGCGATCCTCTGGATCGGTTCGCATGACGTGCTCACCGGTGCGATCTCACCGGGCCGGCTCGGCCAGTTCGTGCTGTATGCGGTGTTCGCCGCGGCAGGCCTCGGCCAACTCAGCGAGGTCTGGGGCGAAGTGTCCGCGGCGTCAGGCGCGGCCGAGCGCCTGTTCGAAATCCTGCATGTGAAGTCCGAGATCACTGCGCCCGCATCGCCGCGCGCGCTGCCAGTGCCAGCGCGTGGCGAGGTCGGTTTCGATCGGGTCAGCTTCGCCTATCCGGCGCGGCGCGACGTCAACGTGCTCGATGCGGTCTCCTTCACGGTGCGGCCCGGCGAGAAGGTTGCGATCGTCGGCCCCTCCGGCGCCGGCAAGAGCACGATCTTCCATCTGCTGCTGCGCTTCTACGATCCCAGCAGCGGCACGATTGCGCTCGACGGCGTGCCGGTCAGATCCGCCGACCCGCACGATGTCCGCGCGCGCATCGCGCTGGTGCCGCAGGAATCGGTGGTGTTTGCAGCAAGCGCCCGCGAGAACATCCGCTTCGGTCGGCCCGATGCGACCGATGCCGAGGTCGAGCGCGCGGCCGAGCTCGCGCATGCCGCCGAGTTCATCCGTCGGCTGCCCGAAGGCTTCGAGACGGCGCTCGGCGAACGCGGCGTGACGCTCTCCGGCGGCCAGCGCCAGCGCATTGCCATCGCGCGCGCCATCCTGCGCGATGCGCCGCTGCTGCTGCTCGATGAAGCCACCTCCGCGCTCGACGCCGAAAGCGAGACGCTGGTGCAGACCGCGCTGGAAGAACTGATGCGCCACCGCACCACGCTGGTGATCGCCCACCGCCTCCCTACCGTCCTGTCCTGCGACCGAATCCTGGTGATGGACCAGGGCAGGATCGTCGAGCAGGGCACGCATGCCGAGCTCGTCGCTGCGAACGGGCTCTATGCAAGGCTGGCGCGGCTGCAGTTCGAGGGAGCGTGAGGCGGGATAGACAGCCGACATCGCATCGACGGAACTTGGAGTCTACGCCCGCCACACCATCTTCAGCACCGGCCGGCCCGAGGTCGGATTCACGTCGTCGCCGGCATGAACGAAGCCGTTGCGCTCGTAGAAGCGGATGGCGCGGGTGTTGTCCTTGTTGACGAGAAGCGTGACGCCCGCTGGCGACAGCCGTTTGGCCTCGTCCACCAGCCGCCTTGCGGCATCCGAGCCCCAATGCGCGGGATCGACCACGAGCTGGTCGAGATAGCCGTCGCCGTCGATGGTGACGAAGCCGGTGAGGGCGCTATCCTGTTCGGCGACGACGATGGACGCCGTCGGCACGAGGTCCTTGCGCCAGCGTTCGCGCCACCATTCCAGCCGGGCCGCGAAGTCGATCTGCGGATAGGCCTGTTGCCAGCTGCGATGCCAGAGCGCGATCGCGGCGGCCTCATCCTCGACGCGATAAGGGCGGAGAGTGAGGGCGCTCACTACCGCTCCGTCAGCTTCAGCTCGATGCGGCGGTTGCGTTTATAGGCCTCTTCCGTGTTGCCGGCGTCGAGCGGCTGAAATTCGCCGAAGCCGGCGGCGACAAGGCGCTGGGCGGGCACGCCGAGTGAGACCAGATACTGCACCACCGAGATCGAGCGCGCGGCGGACAGGTCCCAGTTCGACTTGAAGTTCAGCCCGGTGACCGGCCGCACATCGGTGTGGCCGTCGACGCGCAGCACCCACGGGATGTCGCTCGGGATCTTCTTGTCCAGCTCGATCAGCGCGGTTGCCAGGGTGTCGAGCTCGGCGCGGCCCTCAGGCAGCAGCACAGCCTGTCCGGTGTCGAAGAACACTTCGGACTGGAACACGAAGCGGTCGCCGACGATGCGGATGTCGGGTCGGTTACCGAGGATCGCGCGCAGCCGGCCGAAGAACTCCGAGCGGTAGCGCGACAATTCCTGCACGCGCTGCGCCAGGGCGACGTTCAGGCGGGAGCCGAGATCGGCGATGCGGTTCTGCGATTCCTTGTCGCGCTTCTCGGAGGCGTCCAGCGCCTCTTCCAGCGCGGCCAGTTGCCGGCGCAGCGCGCTGATCTGCTGGTTCAGCACCTCGATCTGCGCCAGCGCCCGCGCCGAGACGGCTTTCTCCGAATCCAGCGCCTTGCCGAGCTCGGAAGTCTTGCCCTGCGCGTCGTTGCCGGCGGCAGCTAGGCCGTCATAGAGGCCCTTGATGCGGTCGCGCTCGCTCTCTGCCGAGGCGAGCCCGGCCTTCAGCGACGAGACCTGGTCGTCGAGCGTGAGCTTGCCGAGCTTCTCCAGCGACAACAGCTCGTTGAGCTGCGCGATCTTGGCGTTGAGCTGCTCCAGGGCCTTGTCCTTGCCGGTGACCTCCTGCGACAGGAAGAACTGCACGACCAGGAACACCGACAGCAGGAACACGATCGACAGCACCAGCGTCGACAGCGCGTCGACAAAGCCGGGCCAGTAGTTGAGGCCGCCTTCGCTGCGGCGGGCGCGGGCTAGAGCCATTGTCGTCACTCTCCACTGTCGTGTCGCGGACGCGGCAAGCAGCGTGAAACGCTGCTGCGCAGAGCCGGGACCGGTTTGTCACTCAGAAGGTACTGGGCCCCGGCTCAGCAGCGCATCACTGCGTGCTGCACTGCATCCGGGGCACGAGACCTCCGTTCAATCCTCAACTCTTCTCCGGCTGGCGCGCGATCCGCTCCAGCAGGCGCCGGATCTCGCGGTTCTGCTCGCCCTGGCCGTCGGCCCATTCGCGGATCATCTGCTGCTCGGTGCGCATATGCGAGACCAGTGCCTGGATGGCTTCGGCAAGGCTTGCCATCGCCGCGGTGGTGCCGCGGCTGGCGCTGCCGTCCTCGAGCACCGAGCGCAGCCGCTCGACCGCGGCCTGGAGCTCGCCGCTGGCCACACCGCCGCCGGCGACGGCGGGGGCGACCGCCACCTCGCCGCTGCCATATTCGCGCACGGTGGTGGCGAGCCAGTCTTCCAGGTCGGTGTAGAAGCGGTTCTGGGCCTGGCTCGATTGCAGGTCGAGGAAGCCGAGGATCAGCGAGCCGGCGAGGCCGAACAGGGAGCTGGAGAACGAGATGCCCATGCCGCTGAGCGGGGCGGCGAGGCCCTCCTTGAGCGTGTCGAACAGCGCGCCGGAATCGCTCCCGACCTTGAGCCCGTCGATCACCTTGCCGACCGAGCCGACCGTCTCGATCAGGCCCCAGAACGTGCCGAGCAGGCCCAGGAAGACCAAAAGGCCGGTCATGTAGCGGGAGATGTCGCGGGCTTCGTCCAGGCGCGTCGCGATCGAATCGAGCAGGTGCCGCATGGTGGTCTGGGTGATGGTCATCCGCCCCGAGCGCTCGCCGCCCAGGATCGCCGCCATCGGCGCCAACAGCTTCGGATGCCGGGACGGCGCCAGCCCGGGATCGGCGATGCGGAAATTGTTGACCCAGGACACTTCAGGGTAGAGCCGGATCACCTGACGGAAGGCCAGGATGATGCCGATGAACAGCACGCCGCCGATCAGGGCGTTCAACCCGGGATTGGCAAAGAAGGCCTGGATGATCTGCTTGTAGAGCACCACGCCGACCAGCGCGCACAGCACCAGGAAGACCAGCATCCGCACCAGGAAGACGCTGGGCGAGGACAGTTTGGTGTACTCGATATCCATGGAGCGGGAAGTGCCAGACGGCATGGCCGGTATCATCCGTTACGAAGCTTGCTTTGCGCGCGCACTATGGCACAGCGCCGGCCCAAAAAAAGCGCCTGATGCGCCGATTTCGGGGAGAGCTGGGGGAACCCGGGCCGGAAGCCGCGCTTTGATAGACAGGTGTCTGCAAAAGCTCGCCATTCGGGGGCCGCATGAGCGTCGTTTCCGCGATCATCGGGACTGCCGAACGTGTGCCGTTACCCGACGTTGTGATCCGCGCCGCGATCCAGCGTCTGTGCTCGCGCACGGCGACGCGCCTGTCGGCGCTGGGGGCGGCCGACGATGCCGCCTTCGCCGGGCGGATGATGCTGCGGCCGATCAGCGAAGACGCGGATGCCGCGAGCGGCCGCCTTGACGAGGTGCCAGCTTCCTTCTTCGCGCAGGTGCTCGGTCCCAACCGCAAATATTCCTGCTGCTTCTACAAGACCGATGCGACCACCTTGCAGGAGGCGGAGGAGGAGGCGCTGCGCCAGACGGTCGAGCATGCCGGTCTCGCCGACGGGCAGACCGTCCTCGAGCTCGGCTGCGGCTGGGGCTCGCTGTCGTTGTGGATGGCCCGGCAGTTTCCGCACGCGAAGGTGACGGCGGTGTCGGCCTCGCAGGCGCAGCGCGCCTATGTCGAGGAGGAGGCGCGGCGGCGCGGGCTCCTGAACCTCCGCGTCGTCACCGCCGACATGAACGTGTTCGCACCCGAGGGCCAGTTCGACCGCATCGTCTCGGTCGAGACCTTCGAGCAGATGATGAACTGGCGCAAGCTGATGACCCGCCTGCGTGCATGGCTCGCGCCGGACGGGCGCGTCTTCATGCATGTGGTCTCCCACCGCTCCGGCTCGCATTTGTTCGACCGGGCCAACCGCGAGGACTGGATCGCGCAGCACGTGTTCACGGGCGGCTTGATGCCGAGCCATCACCTGGTCAGGCAGTTCGGCGACATCTTCGTCATCGAGAAGGAATGGTGCTGGAGCGGTACGCACTACCAGCACACCGCGAACGACTGGCTCGCCAATTTCGATACGCACCGCGACGCCATCGAGGCCTCGTTGCGCAAGGTCTATGGCGAGGAAACCGCGCTCTGGATGCGGCGCTGGCGGTGGTTCCTCCTCGCCACCTCGGGCCTGTTTGGTTATGCCGACGGAACGGAGTGGGGCGTCAGCCATTATCGGATGAAGGCCGCCGAGTGATTGTGCCGTTCCGTCGCAGCACGCGCTGGTGGAACCTGGACTCACAATCAAGTGACACGGAAAAAGCCCTCTTATTTCAATAGTATAAGCTGTGTGACAATGAGCCGCCCGCGCCATGCGTTGCATCGCAGCAGATGCATTCTATTTTGGCGGTATCAGCCGCGTGCAAAAGGCCCAGAACGGGCTTCGCGCGAGCATGATTAGATTCAACAAACTCGGGGCACCCAATTTCATGTCAGGACTTCGTGCGCGATCGGCATGCGTTGCAATGATGCTCGCGGCCCTGGCGCCGCTGTTGGCAGGCTGCGACGAATCCATTTCCGCAGCTTCTGCCGCGCCACCCTCGGACCCTGACGTCAGCATCGTGATCGTGAAGCCGCAGTCGCGCGCCGTGGTACGTGAGCTGCCGGGCCGCATCGCGCCGACCCGCGTCTCCGACGTGCGGCCGCGCGTCTCCGGCATCGTGGTGGAACGTCTGTTCCGCCAAGGCAGCGAGGTGAAGGCAGGCGATGCGCTCTACCGCATCGATCCGCGCCCGTTCGAGGTCGAGGTGCTGGCCAACGAGGCGGCGCTCGCCAAGGCCGAAGCCGCTGCGATGCAGGCGCACCAGCAGGCGCGTCGCGTCGCTGCGCTCACCAAGGACCGCGCCGCGCCGGAGGCCGAGAACGAGAAAGCCATCGCTGCCGAGCGCCAGGCCCATGCCGAGGTCGAGGGCCGCAAGGCCGAGCTCGCGCGGGCCAAGCTCAATCTCGATTACGCCACCGTGCGCGCGCCGATCGACGGCGTCGTTGGTGCGGCCCTCGTCAGCGAGGGCGCGCTGGTGGTGCAGAACGAGACCAATCTCGCCACCATCCAGCAGCTCGATCCGATCTACGCCGATTTCACCCAGTCGGTGAACGAGCTCAACCAGCTTCGCCGCGCCTTCGAAACCGGCGATCTCGAGCGTATTGCGTCCGATGCCGCCAAGGTCCGCCTCGTGCTCGACGACAACACCACCTATGCGCTCGACGGCAAGCTGTTGTTCTCCGATGCCAAGGTCGATGCCCACACCGGCCAGGTGACGCTGCGCGGTCAGTTTCCCAACCCCAAGCGCGAGCTGCTACCCGGCATGTATGTCCGTGTCCGTATCGATCAGGGTCTCGATTCCGATGCGATCGCAGTGCCGCAGCAGGCGATCCAGCGCAATGGCGGCGGCGGCAGCGAGGTGTTCGTCGTCAAGGACGACAATCACATCGCCGTGCAGGCGGTGCGCACCGGCTCGGTGCAGGACGGACTCTGGTTCGTCACCGAAGGCCTGAAGGCCGGCGACAAGGTCGTGGTCGAAGGCTTCCAGAAGTTCGCAGCCGGCGACAAGGTCAAACCGCAATCCTGGTCGGAAGCTGACGCGACCGCGGACAACCGGCACGCCGCCCAGCAGATGACGCGGTAGCAGAACCGCACGTGACGTCCTCAATCCTGTGAGGAGCCCGCACAAGGCGGGTGTCTCGAACGATAGCCGGCGAGAGCCGAGCACTTCATGGTTCTCCCGGCGATGCGCAGCATCGTCCGGAGCGCGTTCCGCGCGGCTCGCCATGAGGAACCAGTGAAACAACGAGGGTAAAGCGGCTCATGCCGAGTTTCTTCATCGACAGGCCGATCTTCGCCTGGGTGGTTGCGCTGTTCATCTGTCTGATCGGCGCAATCGCGGTGCCGCTGCTGCCGATCGCGCAATACCCGATCATCGCGCCGCCCTCGATCTCGGTCTCGACCAGCTATCCCGGCGCCTCGCCCGAAAACCTCTACAACAGCGTCACGCGGCTGATCGAGGAGGAGCTCAACGGCGCCGCCAACATCCTCAACTTCGAATCGACCAGCGACTCGCTCGGCCAGGTCGAGATCATCGCCAACTTCCAGCCGGGCACCGATACCAGCGCCGCCTCGGTCGAGGTGCAAAACCGCATCAAGCGCGTCGAAGCGCGCCTGCCGCGCGCGGTGATGCAGCAGGGCATCCTGATCGAGGAGGCCTCGAGCGCGGTGCTTCAGATCATTACGCTGAACTCGACCGACGGCAGCTTGGATGAGGTTGGTCTCGGCGACTTCATGATCCGCAACGTGCTGGGCGAGATCCGCCGGATTCCCGGCGTCGGCCGCGCCACGCTGTATTCCACCGAGCGCAGCTTGCGCGTCTGGGTCGATCCGGCCAAGCTCGTCGGCTACGGCCTGACCGCCGACGACGTCAACAAGGCCATCACCGCGCAGAACGCGCAGGTCGCCTCCGGCAGCATCGGCGCCGAGCCGTCGACGTCGAACCAGCGCACCTCGGCGCTGGTGCTGGTCAAGGGCCAGCTGTCGTCCCCAGACGAGTTCGGCGCGATCATCCTGCGCGCCAATGCCGACGGTTCGACCGTGCGCCTGCGCGACGTCGCGCGCGTCGAGGTCGGCGGTCTCAGCTACCAGTTCAACACGCGCCTCGACGGCAAGCCGACCGCCGGCCTTTCGGTGCTGATGTCGCCGACCGGCAACGCGCTGGCGACCGCAAGCGCGGTCGAAGCCAAGATGAAGGAGCTGTCGCGCTTCTTCCCGGCCAACATCACCTACGAGATTCCCTACAACATCACGCCCGTGGTCGAGGCCTCGATCAAGAAGGTGCTGACGACGCTGGTCGAAGCCGTGGTGCTGGTGTTCGTGGTGATGTTCCTGTTCCTGCAGAACATCCGCTATACCATCATCCCGACCATCGTGGTGCCCGTGGCGCTTCTCGGGGCCTGCACCACGCTTCTGCTCGCCGGCTACTCCATCAACATGCTTTCGATGTTCGGCATGGTGCTCGCGGTCGGTATCCTCGTCGATGACGCCATCGTCGTGGTCGAGAACGTCGAGCGCATCATGGCCGAGGAAGGCCTGTCGCCGAAGGAAGCGACGCGCAAAGCCATGTCGCAGATCACCAGCGCCATCATCGGCATCACCCTGGTGCTGATGGCGGTGTTCGTGCCGATGGCGTTCTTCCCCGGTTCGGTCGGAATCATCTACCGGCAGTTTTCGGTCACCATGGTCGCCGCGATCGGCTTCTCCGCCTTCCTGGCGCTGTCGTTGACGCCAGCATTGTGCGCGACCCTGCTCAAGCCCGTCGAGGCCGGTCACGGTCACGCCAAGGGAGGCGTGTTCGGCTGGTTCAACCGCATGCTCGAAGGCGCCAAGGAGCGCTATGCGCGCACCGTTGGCTTCTCGCTGGGCCGCACCGGCCGCCTGATGCTGGTCTATGCCGCGCTGCTGGTCGGCCTGTCCTGGGCCTTCGTCAACCTGCCCGGCGGCTTCCTGCCCGTCGACGACCAGGGCTTCATCACCACTGACGTGCAGACGCCGTCGGATTCGTCCTATGCCCGCACCGAGGCCGTGATCGAGAAGGTCGAGAAATATCTGGCGCAGCGGCCGGGCGTCGACAACGTCACCTTCCTCACCGGCTTCAGCTTCTCCGGCCAGGGCATGAACACCGCGCAGGCGTTCATCACCCTGAAGGATTGGTCGGAGCGCGGGCCGAAGGACTCCGCCGCCGCGATCGTCAACGACGTCAATCGCGACCTGGGCGCGTCGATCCGCGACGCGAAAATCTCGGCGCTGCAGCCGCCGCCGATCGACAATCTCGGCAACTCCTCCGGCTTCTCGTTCCGTCTCCAGGACCGCGGCCAGAAGGGCTACCAGCAATTGATGCGCGCCGCCGATCAGCTGATCGCCGAGGCCAATGCGAGCCCGGTACTGCAGAAGGTCTATATCGAAGGCCTGCCCGAGGCGGGCGTGGTCAATCTCGTGATCGACCGCGAGAAGGCCGGCGCCTTCGGCGTCACCTTCGAGGACATCAACAACACGATCTCGACCAATCTCGGTTCGAACTACATCAACGACTTCCCGAACCGCGGCCGCATGCAGCGCGTCGTGGTGCAGGCGGACGCGCGCGACCGCATGCGGACCGAGGACATCCTCAACTACAACGTCAAGAACAGCCGCGGCCAGCTGGTGCCGTTCTCGTCCTTTGCCACGGTGGAGTGGGCGCGCGGGCCGACGCAGATCGCCGGCTTCAACTATTATCCGGCGGTGCGCATCTCCGGTGAAGCCAGGGCCGGCTTCACCTCGGGCGACGCCATCGCCGAGATGGAGCGGCTCGCCGGCCGGTTGCCGCGCGGCTTCGGCTATGAATGGACCGGGCAGTCGCTGCAGGAGAAGCTCTCGGGCTCGCAGGCGCCGTTCCTGCTGGCGCTGTCCGTGTTCGTGGTGTTCCTGTGCCTTGCCGCACTCTACGAAAGCTGGACCATTCCGCTGGCGGTGCTGCTCACCGTCCCGCTCGGCATCGTCGGCGCGGTCGTCGCCGCGACGCTGCGGAGCCTGCCCAACGACGTCTACTTCACCGTCGGCCTGATCACCATCATCGGCCTCGCGGCAAAGGACGCGATCCTGATCATCGAGTTCGCGAAGGATCTGCGGAAAGAAGGCAAGCCGCTGGTCGAAGCCACCATCGAGGCCTGCCGCCTGCGCTTCCGCCCGATCCTGATGACGGGCCTTGCCTTCATCTGCGGCGTGCTGCCGATGGCCATCGCCCACGGCGCCGGCGGCGCCAGCCAGCAGGCGCTCGGCAGCGTCGTGATGGGCGGCATGATCGCGGTGGTGATCCTGGCGCTGCTGATGGTGCCGGTGTTCTTCGTCTCGGTGCAGCGTGTGCTGGGCGGGGACCGCGAGCCGAAGGCGGAGAAGCAAGCCAAGCCGTATGGGCCGCCGGCGCGGGCGCATCCGGGTCATTGAGCGTCATTCCGGGCTCGCGCCAGGAGGCGCGCCCCGGAATGACGCGAGAGAGGCCGCGGCGCTACGCCGGCTTCCTCAAAATCTTCACCAATTCCCCGTGCACGAACTCGTTGCCGGCCACGACGTGCCCGGTCACCAGCGCATCGCCCGGCGTCGCGATGTCGGTCACGGTGCCACCGGCTTCGCGCACCATCAGCATGCCGGCGGCGATGTCCCAGGATTGCAGATCGCGCTCCCAATAGCCGTCGAGGCGCCCGGCGGCGACGAAGGCGAGGTCCAGCGCGGCGGCGCCGAAGCGGCGCAGGCCGGCGACGCGGTCCTGGATCGCGGTCATCTCGCGGCGGAATTCCTCGTGGTTGCCCCGGCCGATATGGGGCAGGCCGCAGGCCACCACGCACTCGTTGAGCTGGCGGCGGCCGGCGACGCGCAGGCGCTGGTCGTTGAGGAAGGCGCCCTTGCCACGCTCGGCGATGTAGAGCTCGTCATTGGCGGGATTGTAGATCACGCCCGCGATCACCGTGCCCTCGCGCACGAGCCCGATCGAAATCGCGAACTGTGGGATGCCGTGCA